>JBCBCN010000001.1:0-805738 GCA_038530555.1 Pseudomonadota bacterium
GCGCTCATTGTGGCGGCCGGGCTTTATGTCTTTCGGCGTGAAGACGGGCGCACAAAGCCTGTCCCGCGGCGGGGGTGAAGTCCCTGGACAAACACCGCCGAAGAACCCAGCGAAGCGGAACGATCGCCGCTTGACGCCGCCGGGCACTCCCCCTAGGAACACCGCACGCTAAGCGGCTTCGCAAGGCGTCATACGTGGGCGGTTGTAGCTCAGTTGGTTAGAGTACCGGCCTGTCACGCCGGGGGTCGCGGGTTCGAGCCCCGTCAACCGCGCCACGTCTTAATCCCTTAGATCTGACGGTATTTGTTCCGCCTGTGTTGCGGAGCAGCTTTCGGCTCACTTTCGCGCTATTCCCGTCCATCGTGATGGGCGGGCGGGAAATCGGAGCTATCCTTCTGTCATGATCTT
Source organism: Pseudomonadota bacterium (assembly GCA_038530555.1). Classification (GTDB taxonomy): domain Bacteria; phylum Pseudomonadota; class Alphaproteobacteria; order Rhodobacterales; family Rhodobacteraceae; genus HKCCE3408. Next base: position 409 of record JBCBCN010000001.1, read on the forward strand.
ACCGCTCTGCATTGTCGCTTTGTGTCCTGGCCCCCTGGCGGCGGAAGGCCAGGCACCCATCGCGCTCGATCTTGCCGCACTGCTCGCTCTGGCCGAAAGCCCCTGGCGATCCGAAGACAGCTTTCTCGATGTGCTGCACGAAACGGTGCCGAACTTTGCCGAACGGCGAGGTGGCTCACGTCTGACAGTGCCCCATAACGACCCGTTTCTCTACAATATCTCCGGCCATTTCGCGCAGCCGCCCACGCCGCACCTGCCCGGCGGCGTCCTGAGCTGCACGCGCTACGGCCTCGAGACCCGCGATCTCTTCGTCAGCGAGGGCTTCACCTCACCTTCGGCCTTCGCGCTCTATCAGGAGGCGCGCCCCGCCCCTGATGATGCCGATGTCTGGCCCGAAACGGCCATCGCGCGGCTGGCTTGCAGTTTCGTCTGGGATGACAGCCGCTCGGTAGAGATCATCGCCCGAGGACCCGCCGAGGTCAGCCTGCGCACGGCGTTTGAGCGGCTCAGCGATCTGAGTAATGAGACGGCACAGACCTACCATCTGGTGGGGCATGGCGGGCGCGAGGACACGTCGATGCTGGTCGAAAGCGCTGAGATCGTCCTTACGCCGAGCTATCAATTGCTCTCGTTCCGCGCCTTCCTTCTGAACGGCGGCATGTAGACCGCGCGCCGCGTCCGCTGCCGTCAAATAGGTCCAAACGCGCGCTCTGCCTTCACTTTTCCAAAAATACTCACCGCAACGCCCGCCGCCTTGCAAAGCGCAAGGTTCAGCCGCGCCAAATCCAGCCGCCGCCAAAGATCCGCGTGCCTTCAGTATCGTAGAACACGCAGGCCTGCCCGGGGCTTACCCCGTCTTCGGCGGCGATCAGCTCGACCTCAGCCTCAGTTGCCGAAAGCGGCCGGACGACCGCGTCGCGCGGCGGCCGGGTTGAGCGGATCTTGACTTGGAGATGCCACTCAGCGCGGCTCTCGAAAGGCGCATCGCCCAGCCAGTTGATCTCACGCAGGGGCACCACCCGCGTCGACAATGCCTCTTTCGGGCCAACCACCACTTGGCGCGCTTCGGGATCAAGACGCACTACATAAAGCGGGGTGCTCAACCCCCCGATCCCCAGGCCGCGGCGTTGCCCGATCGTGTAATGGATCACGCCCTGATGCTGCCCCAGAACCCGGCCTTGCATATCGACGATATCGCCCGGATCCGCCGCGCCCGGGCGCAGCTTTTCGATAACGGCGGCGTAATCACCGTTGGGCACAAAGCAAATGTCCTGGCTGTCGGGCTTATCGGCCACGGCCAGGCCATAGCGCTCCGCCAAAGCCCTTGTCTCGGCCTTAGAGGCCAGATGGCCGAGGGGGAAGCGCAGGAAATCGAGCTGTTCTTGAGTGGTGGAGAACAGGAAATAGGACTGATCGCGCACCGGATCGGCGGCCTGGTGCAATTCAGCCTTGGCCGCACCCATCTTGCGCTGAATGTAATGCCCCGTCGCCATGCAATCGGCGTCCAGGTCCTTGGCTGTCTCGAGCAGGTCCTTGAACTTCACCCGCTCATTGCAGCGGATGCACGGCACCGGCGTGGCCCCGGCCAGATAGCTCTCGGCGAACTCGTCGATCACCGCCTCTTGGAAGGTGTTCTCATAATCGAGCACATAATGCGGAAAGCCGATCTCTTCGGCCACGCGGCGAGCATCGTGGATGTCGCGACCCGCACAGCAAGCGCCCTTTTTGGCAAGTGCCGCGCCGTGGTCATAAAGCTGGAGCGTCACGCCCACCACATCATAGCCCTGGCGCGCCAGATGCGCGGCCACGGCAGAGCTGTCCACACCGCCCGACATCGCCACGACGACGCGCGTCGCCGCGGGCTCTTTGGCGAAGCCCAGGGAGTTGTGCGGAGCTTTATCGTGATCAAGAGCCATAGTGGTCCGTAGATGGGGCGGGCGATGGGTTTGGGCAAGCGCCATAAAATACGAAGAAAATGCGACATATCCTCAAGGCCGCCCGTTAGCCAGCCTTAAACTCTCTTGCGCCATGACACGGGCGAGAAAAAGAGTGTCAGGAAAGTCGCGATGTATATTCGTCGTATGAAAGGTCCGCAATCGGTGACGCTGCCAGATGGCTCGTCTTTGACCCGGTCGGACTTGCCAAGCCCTAAGACGCGGCGCTGGGTGGCTAGCCGTAAGGCCAAGGTCGTCATGGCGGTCGAAAGCGGTTTGATTGCCCGAGAAGAGGCGCTGGAGATCTGGGGCCTGTCGGAAGAGGAGCTTACGGCCTGGACCGACGCGATCTCTCGCCATGGCGTTGCCGCGCTCAAAGCGACGGCTGTGCAGCGGTATCGCGATCCAAAAGCCTGACTAATTTTTCACGATTCTTCGTGACCTTGGGATTTAGTAGGATAAAATTAACCAATACGGCTCAATCTCAAGAACAGGACGGGAACGAATCGGAGAAGGCCAATGCGCATACTGCTCGTGGAAGACGATCCGACGACATCGAAAAGCATCCAGATGATGCTGGGCCACGCAAACTTGAATGTCTATTCCACGGATCTGGGGGAGGAGGGCATCGATCTTGCAAAGCTATATGACTATGACCTCATCCTGCTCGATCTGAACCTGCCGGATATGACCGGCCACGAGGTGTTGCGGCAATTGCGCATGGCGCGCGTCGATACACCGATCCTCATTTTGACAGGCGCGGACGATACCGAAAATAAGCTCAAGGGCTTTGGCTTCGGTGCCGATGATTACCTAACCAAGCCGTTCCACCGCGAAGAGCTTGTCGCACGGATCCACGCGATCATCCGTCGCTCCAAAGGCCATGCGCAATCTGTGATCCGAACGGGCAATATTGCGGTGAACCTTGACGCCAAAACGGTCGATATCGACGGCGCGCCGGTGCATCTGACCGGTAAGGAATACCAAATGCTCGAGCTTCTGAGCCTGCGCAAAGGCACGACGCTCACCAAAGAGATGTTCCTCAACCACCTTTATGGAGGGATGGATGAGCCTGAATTGAAGATCATTGACGTCTTCATCTGCAAGCTGCGCAAGAAGCTCTCTGAGGCCAATGAGGGCGACAACCATATCGAGACGGTTTGGGGCCGCGGCTATGTTCTGCGTGATCCGCAGCCCGTGGCTGCTGAGGCCCGCGAAGCCGCTGCAGTGTCGGCCTAGCGAAAGGTGTCCTCTCCATCGAGGGCGCCGATACGTCCACGGTGCATCTCCGGTTGAACAGCGCGGGCCTTAGAGCCCGCGTTTTCTTTGGCAAATAGGTCTGGCGAGACGCGGGGTGAGCAGTCCGGTTTGCACACTTGCGCAAACGGTCCTTGATCTGCGATCTCGACGTTAAGCCAAATGCTGACGATGCGTCGTCTGATACAGCCCAAGAGCGTGGACCGCCTCGCCGATACGGCTTCGGGCTCAATCGAGGTGGACCCAGCAACACCCGCATGCAGCAAAGAATTTTGCATCGGATATCGCTATTTGCACGAAACTCGCGAAGGTTCGGGCCCTTTGAGCGCAGCGGAAATGTAAAAGGATTGGACAGCCGGTCAGCCATTTCACCCGGTCTTGCGCCGTGCTCTTTCACAGTGGCCAGTCTTGCGTTGTGGCCAGTCTTGCATCGGGGCCAGTCTTGCATCGGAGATTGACGCGCGGCAAAACCGGAGCTGACGGGAGAGGCGCTTGGCTGAAAAACACCCCACCAAAGACGCAAAGCTGGACGACGCCTTGGCCCGGGCGCGCTTGGCGGAGCTTGCTGACCTACTGGGCCAGGCTAATGCCGCTTATTACCAAAACGACGCCCCTGAGCTCAGCGATGCCGAATATGACGCGCTCAAGCGCGAAAACGAAGGGCTGGAGGCAGAATTTCCGCATCTCAAACGCGCCGACTCGCCCTCGGGTCAGGTCGGTGCCGCGCCCGCTGAGGGCTTTGCCAAGGTCCGCCACGCCCAGCCGATGCTGTCGCTCGGAAATGCCTTCGACCGCGAAGATCTCGACGAATTTGTCAGCTTCATCCGCCGCTATCTGGGCCAGGGCGAGGGCAACGCGCTTGCCTTCACTGCGGAGCCCAAGATCGACGGGTTGTCACTCAGTTTGCGCTATGAGGCCGGATTGTTGGTGTCGGCGGCCACCCGCGGCGACGGCGCCGTGGGTGAGAACGTCACGCAAAACGCCCTGACGCTCGACGATATTCCCCGTCGCTTGGACGGAGCCCCTGACATCCTAGAAGTGCGTGGCGAGGTCTATATGAGCCACGCCGATTTCGAGGCGCTCAATGCCCGCCAGGCCGAGACCGGCGGCAAGACCTTCGCCAATCCCCGCAACGCGGCCGCCGGATCCTTGCGTCAGCTCGATGCGCAGATCACCCGCGCCCGCCCGCTGCGCTTTTTCGCCTATGCCTGGGGGGAGCTCTCGCAGCCCTTGGCCGAGACGCAGATGGGCGCGCTTGAGCGGCTCGCGACGCTTGGCTTTCAGACCAATCCACTGACAAAGCTATGCCGCAGCGTTGATGAGTTAATGACGCATTACGCCGAGATTGAGAGAGACCGGGCCGGGCTCGGCTATGACATCGACGGGGTGGTCTACAAGCTCGACGATCTGGGCCTGCAACGGCGGCTGGGTCTGCGCTCGACCACGCCGCGCTGGGCCATTGCGCATAAGTTCCCAGCGGAGCTTGCCTGGACCGAGCTTGAGGGGATCGACATCCAGGTGGGCCGCACGGGCGCACTCAGCCCGGTGGCGCGCCTTAAACCTGTGACCGTCGGCGGCGTCGTGGTGTCAAATGCCACGTTGCACAACGAAGACTATATCGCTGGGCGCGACGCGAAGGGCGGCGAGATCCGCGGCGGCAAGGACATCCGTGTGGGCGATCACGTCCAGATCTTCCGCGCGGGCGATGTGATCCCGAAAGTGGCGGATGTCGACCTGAGCAAGCGGCCCAAATGGGCGGTGCCTTTCGAGTTCCCGACCCGTTGCCCGGTCTGCGGCTCTCCTGCCGTGCGAGAGCCTGGCGACGCCGTCCGCCGCTGCACCGGCGGGCTGATTTGCCCTGCGCAAGCGGTTGAAAAGCTCAAGCATTTCGTCTCTCGCGCGGCCTTCGACATCGAGGGGCTGGGCTCCAAACAGGTGGAGCAGTTCCACGCCGATGGCTGGATCGCCGAGCCCGCAGACATTTTCACCCTTAAGGACCGTTACGGCACTGGCCAGTTAACGCAGCTGAAGAACCGCGAGGGTTGGGGCGCCAAGAGCGCGGACAATCTGTTCCAAGCGATCGAGGATAAGCGTCGCATCCCGATGGCCCGGCTGCTCTTTGGTCTCGGCATCCGCCATGTCGGCGAGAGCGCGGCCGCCTTGCTGGCGCGCCATTACGCCGGTTGGCCCGCGCTGACCGAGGCGCTTGACGCGGCCAACGATGAAGCGGGCGCGGCCTGGGAAGATCTGACCGGGATTGACGGCGTTGGCGCGGTGATGGCGCTCTCTCTCGTGCGGGCCTTCGCCAATGAGGCGGAGCGGGCGAGCATCGACCGTTTGACCGAGCTTTTGGAGATCGAGCCCCCCGAACAGGTCGATACCGGCAGCGTTGTGGCGGGCAAGACGGTGGTTTTCACCGGCACGTTAGAGCGAATGACGCGTGCTGAAGCCAAGGCCCGGGCCGAGGCGCTGGGGGCCAAGGTTTCGGGTTCGGTTTCTGCCAAGACTGACTTGCTTGTGGCGGGGCCGGGCGCGGGTTCCAAAGCCAAAAAGGCGGCCGAACTGGGCATCGAAACCCTCGATGAGCAGGGCTGGCTGGACCTGATCGGCGATGTCTGAGGACGCCGAGGACGGGCGCAGGCGGCCAGAGCCGCGGGGCCGGCCTGAACTTCTCTTTCCGCTGTTCAGCGCGCTCGACGGGCTCGACGGGATCGGGCCCAAAACCGCCAAACACTATGGCGCGATGGGGGTCGAGACGCCGAAAGACTTGCTGCTGACATTGCCCATTCAGGGCATCGACCGGGCCCGGCGCGAGACGATCCAAGGCGTAGCACCGGGTGACGTCGTCACGCTTGAGGTCACGGTGGCGGCCCATCGCAAGGGTACTGGGCGCGCGCCGTCGCGTGTTGAGGTCGAGGATGGGACGACGCGCTTAGTCCTGGTCTTTTTCCACGCGCGTGGCGACTACTTGGAGCGGATTTTGCCAATCGGCGCGCGTCGGGTGATCTCGGGCAAGCTGGAATATTTCGACGGCGTTGCCCAAATCGCCCATCCCGATCATATCGTGCCGCCCGAGGAGGCCGCGTCGATCCCGCCCTATGAGCCGGTTTATCCCCTGACGGCTGGTGTCACGCAGAAGGCTTTGCGCAAGGCCATGCTCTCGGCGCTGCCGCTGGTTCCGATCCTGGGCGAATGGATCGATCTCGAGCTCATGCGGGAGAAGGGCTGGCCCGCTTGGTCGCTGGCGCTTGAAGCCGCGCATCATCCGGACGGCCTGGTCGATCTCTCGCCCGAGCATCCCGCCCGACAGCGTTTGGCCTATGATGAACTGTTCGCGCATCAACTAACCCTTGCCATCGCCCGGCAAAATACCCGCAAAAGCAAGGGGCTGCCTACGCAAGGCGATGGCACGCTGAGGGCGCGCGTTCTGGGGAGCCTGCCTTATGAGCCAACGGGCGCGCAGAGCCGCGCCATCGCCGAGATCGCCGAGGACCTGGCGCAGCCGCAGCGGATGAACCGCCTACTGCAGGGCGATGTCGGCGCGGGCAAAACCCTGGTGGCGATGCAGGCGCTGTTGATCGCCGTCGAGGCAGGCGGGCAAGGCGTGATGATGGCGCCGACAACGATCCTCGCGGGTCAGCATTACGCGGGCCTCGCGCCCCTGGCCGAGGCGGCGGGCGTGCGGCTGGAGATTTTGACCGGACAGGACAAGGCCGCCGAGCGCCGCGAGAAGCTGGCCGCGCTCAAATCCGGTGAGATCGATATCCTGGTGGGCACCCATGCCGTCTTTCAGGACAAGGTCGAATTTCGCGATCTGCGCCTCGCGGTGATCGACGAACAGCACCGCTTTGGCGTGGCGCAGCGGGTCAAACTGGGGGCCAAGGGCCGCGCGGTCGACATCCTGGTGATGACGGCCACACCCATTCCGCGCACGCTCAGCCTCGCGCAATACGGCGATATGGATATCTCGGTGCTGGATGAAAAGCCGCCGGGGCGACAGCCCATTACCACTGCGCTGATCCCGGCCACGCGGCTCGATGATGTGGTCGAGCGGCTGCGCCAAGCTGTGGCAGAGGGGCGGCAGGCCTATTGGGTCTGTCCCCTGGTGGGCGAGAGCGAGGTGAGTGAAGCGACCGCGGCGGAAGAGCGGTTCAAGGACCTGCGCGCGCGCCTGGGTGAGGGGGTGGTCGGTCTGATCCACGGGCAGCTTTCGGGGCCGGATAAGGCCGCCGCGATGGCCGATTTCGCCGAAGGTCGCACCCGTGTGCTGGTGGCGACGACCGTGATCGAGGTTGGCGTCGATGTGCCCAATGCCACGATCATGGTCATTGAACAGGCCGAGAATTTCGGTCTCGCGCAGCTCCATCAGTTGCGCGGGCGGGTGGGGCGGGGCAGCCAAAGCTCGACCTGTCTGTTGATCTATCGCCCTCCCTTGGGCGAGACGGCGACCAAACGCCTGCAGGTTCTGCGCGAAAGCGAAGACGGCTTTCGCATCGCCGAGGAAGACCTGGCCCTTCGCGGGGCGGGCGATCTGATCGGCACCGCGCAATCGGGCCTGCCGCGCTTTCGCATCGCCGACCTAGAGCGGCAGACGTCGCTGATGGCGCTCGCGCAGCGCGACGCGCGGGCGCTCTTGGCGCGGGATAGCGATCTCTCGGGGCCCAGGGGGCATTCGGCGCGGGTGCTTTTGTGGCTGCTGGAGCAAGACAAAGCGATCCGTTTGATTTCAGTGGCTTAGCGGCGCATTCAGCCGAAAAACTCATTTTGTTCACGAATGTTCTTAAAAAGTTCTTGCGTGCTGGCGCGAAAAATGAGAACAAAACATTAACAAAAAAACACGCCCCACGACGATCATTGAGATTGAGGTTTCGCCATGGCACGTCACATTGCCCATGTTCTACACACACAGCGCCGCACGCTCTTGTCCGACTTTTTCGGCGTGCTGGCCCTGGCCGGGATGACCCTGGGGGTTCTGCATCTTCCCGGTCTGATCTAGCGCAACCGCGCATTTGCCTCACTGCCTGCGGTCCAAGCCCGAACCCGGCGCGGCATTCCCATCCGCCCGCGCCAACCTGTCCCGTTCTAGAGTGCCCGGTGAGCCTGCCGGCCTCGGGGTTCGGTGCCTATGACACGCACCTACCGCCGCTTCTGTCCCCAGAGTGCGGCGGTTTTTTTTATTTTAGATCCGGTTGTTTACAGAGGGATATTCATGCGCAGTTTCGCGCCTCGGCCTGGCCCATAGCGTCGGCCGTGGCATCAAGCGCCAACATGATCGAGGCGTGGCGATTGGTGAATTCACGCGTCGCTTCCATCACTTCGAACCCGGCAAACGGCGCTTCGGGTCCGTTCCCGCGCCCCGCCAGAAGATCGCGCAGCGCGTCCCGTGCGGCCTCAATTTCCGCGCGGTCGCGTCCGATCACATGATGCGCCACCAGCGCCGCCGCCGCCTGTCCCAGAGCGCAGGCTTTCACGTCCTGACCATATTCGGTGATGCGCCCGTTCTCGGTCACCAGGTCGACCGTGATGCTGGATCCGCACAGTGGCGCGCGTTTCTTCACGCTCACCTCCGGCGCATCGAGCCGCTCGCGCAAGCTCAGATCGGCGGCCAGCGCCAGGATGCGTTGGGAATAGAGCTTGATCAGGTCGGCGTCGCTTGGCATGTCCGTCTCGCTGTAGCTGAGCCACAACCTAGCGGCGGCGGCGGCATTTGGCAAAGAGGAGCGTCATGCAATTCGATCCGGAAAATCTGCGCTTCAATGCCGATGGGCTGATCCCGGCGATCGCGCAGGATGAGGGCAGCGGCGAAGTGCTCATGATGGCCTGGATGAACGCCGCCTCCATTCGCCAAACGCTTGAGAGCGGCGACGTGACGTATTGGTCGCGCTCGCGCCAGGAGTTTTGGGTCAAGGGTGCCACCAGCGGGCACCGTCAACGTCTGGTCGAATTGCGGATCGATTGTGACCGCGATTGCTTGATGCTCGTGGTCGAGCAGACCGGCCCGGCCTGCCATACCGGGCGGCGGACATGCTTTTACACAGCGGTGCGGGACGGTGTCGAGACCGAGCTTATGGCGCCCGAGACCGACACCCATTCATAGGCCGGCCATTTCGCGCACATCCGCCGGGCTCGCGCCGTCGGCGCGGTAGGTTGCGATGGCGCGCGCATCGTCGCGCTTGGCCAGGCGCTTGCCGTCCTCGTCCCGGATCAGGCGATGGTGATGATAGCGCGGCGTAGGTAGGCTCAGCAGGTATTGCAGGTAGCGGTGTAGAAAGGTCGCCTCGAAGAGATCCTCGCCGCGCACCACGTCGCTCACCCGCTGGGTCGCGTCATCGATCACCACACTCAGATGGTAGGAGGCGGGCAGGTTCGGCCGGGCCAGGACCGGGTCACCGATCTGTTCGAGCAGATGCTTGGCCGTCACGATATGGCGCCCTGCATGGGCGGGGCCCGTCTCAGTAAAGGCCAGCGGCTCAGGCGGCAGCGCCTTCGATAGGTCGAGACGGATTGCGTCGCCGGGGAGTTGGCTGGCCATAGGGCGACCCCGGCAGGTGCCAGGATAGATCCGGCCGTCGGGCCCAAAGCGCGGCTTGGCCGCGATGCCGTCGCCCTCCTGCGGGGCGCTGGCGGCTGCCTCGATATCGCGGCGCGAACACGAACAGGGATAAAGCAGCCCGCGCACCGACAGCCGGTGCAGCGCGCTTTGATAGAGCGCGAGTTTCGCCGATTGCCGCCAGATCCGCCCGTGCCACGTCACCCCGAGCCAGCGCAGATCGTCCTGGATCTGGGCGTCCCATTCGGGCCGGGCGCGGCTTGCGTCGATGTCGTCCATGCGCAGCAAGAATTGCCCCTGAGCCTCAGCGGCCATGTCCTGTGCCTTGAGCGCGGAAAACGCATGGCCCAGATGCAGCGGGCCGGTGGGCGAGGGCGCGAAGCGGGTGATCACGCGGCGGACCTTTCCAGATCAGAACGGGGTCAGGGCGCGGGCCCGCGCCGGGCGACGATCACATCCGAGCCCATGCCGACATCGTCGAGATGCGGTCCATGGGCGCGGGAGACGACGCTGAGGCGGCCGCTGTCGCATTCCGCCTGCAAGATCGCGTCAAAGCCGCCATGGGCGAGCGTTGGGTCATTGAACGACAGCGCCAGGAGATCGCCCTCCGCCAGAGCATCGACCAATTGCACCAGGGCTTCGGGCGGTGCGGCGCCCAAGCTGATAACGCCAGTCGCCACGATGGCGCGGTAGATGCCGGGCGGAGCGGGTGGTGTGCCGGGCGTGCCCAGCCACAGCTTGCGGTAGATGCCCTTGGGGTGCGCTTCATCCAACATGGCCTGGTTGATATCTGTGCCGTGGACGGTGTCGATCCCCGCCGCGCGCAACGCCGCCCCGCCTAACCCGGTGCCGCAGCCATAATCGAGGACTGGGCGTTCATCCTCCGGCAGAGCGGCGGCGAGGGCTTTGGCGATGCGCCCAGGTGTGCGGTAGCCGCGCGTGTCGACGTCGGCATCGTAGCTCGACGCCCAATCGTCATACATCTGCTGCGTCTCATCGACGCTGCGCTCGGTCCAAAGCTCTGGCTTAAGACCCCCGCTTTTGGAATAAGGTTTGCCCATGTGCCAGAATAGCCTCGGGCGTCAGGCGGCGTCCAGAACCGATGCTCCGAGCCAGTCACGCCAGGCGGCCTTGGCGCGGTCGGTATAGGCCTGGTAGCGGTCGCGGCGTCCGCGCCGTCCTCCTCGCACGCCGTCGAGCGGGCGGAACAGGCCGAAATTGACATTCATTGGCTGAAAACTGCGTGCCTCGGCGCCGCCGGTGATATGGCTTAGCAGTGCACCCATAGCGGTATCGACCGGCACCGGCGGCAGGGCGCGACCGGTCAGCTCGGCGGCCGCAAAGCGCCCGGCCAAAAGGCCCATCGCGGCGCTTTCGACATAGCCCTCAACCCCGGTGATTTGCCCGGCAAAGCGGATATTGGGCCGCGAGCGCAGCCGCATCTGATCGTCGAGCAGCTTAGGCGAGTTTAAGAACGTATTGCGGTGGATCCCGCCGAGCCGTGCGAAAGACGCATGCTCAAGCGCAGGGATCATCCGGAACACATCGGCCTGAGCGCCGTATTTCATCTTGGTCTGAAAGCCGACAATGTTCATCAGCGTGCCCAGCTTGTTGTCGTAGCGAAGCTGCACGACGGCATAAGGTTTCTCGTCGGGATTGTGCGGATTGGTGAGGCCCACCGGCTTCATCGGGCCGTGGCGCAGGGTCTCGCGCCCGCGCGCGGCCATCACTTCGATGGGCAGGCAGCCGTTGAAATAATCCGCCGTCTCGCCCTCGTGGAACTCAGCCACGTCTGACGCCAACAGAGCGTCGATGAAGGCCTCGTATTGGTCGCGGGTCATCGGACAGTTCAGATACGCGCGCCGCTCGGCCTCGGTCTCACCCTTGTCATAGCGCGATTGCGCCCAGGCGATCCCCATATCGACGCTCTCGGTGTAGACGATCGGCGCGATCGCGTCGAAGAAGGCCAAAGCGTCTTGGCCTGTTTCGGCCGCGATGGCGTCTGCCAGACCCGAAGATGTGAGGGGCCCCGTGGCGATGATCGCCGGGCCATCGGGCAGGGCGGTCACTTCGCCCGGTACGATTTCGATAAGCGGATGGGCCCGGAGCGTGGTCGTGACGGCCTTGGCAAAAGGCTCCCGATCGACGGCGAGTGCGCCACCGGCGGGCAGGCGGTGGGCGTCGGCGGTTGTCATGATCAGACCGCCCGCGGCGCGCATTTCCCAGTGCAAAAGGCCCACGGCGTTCTGTTCATGATCATCGGAACGGAAGGAGTTTGAACAGACAAGCTCGGCCAGATTGCCCGTGCGATGGGCGAAAGTGCCGGTCTGGGGCCGCATCTCGTGCAGGCGCACAGGGCAACCGGCTTGGGCCAATTGCCATGCGGCTTCCGCCCCGGCCATGCCGCCCCCGACGATCGATATGGGCTCGCGCTTCATCGGGAGGGGTCTAGCGTTTGAAGCCGGGCTTGTGAAGGGAGCGAAAGGTCAGGTTTTCCCCCATAAACCGGACGAAAATGGGGGCGGGGCGCCGTGGTGGTCACACGGCGCCCCGCTATCTGGCCTCTGCTCGTGGGGGTATGACCGGGGGGTATAACGGGGGGGGGTATGACGGGGCGGTATGACGGGATCAGACCGCCTTGGCGATGTTGCGGACGTCGCGGAACATCGTCTCGATCTCATCGGCGTTGAGTGGCGCGCGTAGGTCTGTTGGGCGATGCATGGGGGAGCGGGGCTTTTGCGCGCGGGCAGCGTCAAGATCGGAGATATCGGCGAGGAATCGCGCGGCCTCGGCATCCGCCGGAAGCTCGGCCATCGCGGTTTGGAGCGGCATGGCGGGGGCAGGCTGCGCGCGCCGACGGCTGGCGAAGAAGGCCGGCCGTGCGCGGGTGATCCGGCGCGGTTTGACGACTGTCGTGGCCTCAGATGCGGGCGCTTCGGACGAGACCGCGAGTAAACCGCCGATCAAGGCTAGGTCACGCCAGAAGGCTGCGATCTCGGACGATGTTTCGGCCGCCAGAAAGGCGGTGTAGGCGGCGAAAAACGTGATCGTTGCAAGGCAGAGCGCGGCGCGGGTCACGCCGACGCCGATTAGGACCAGATATGCCAGGGGCGCCACGATTGCCAAGGCAGCAAGATCTGCGAAGCGCTCGGGCAGGATCAAAGCGGTCAGAGCCGTGAAATCGGTGCCAGGGATGAGGTGAAGGGCGGTGGCGAAGAAGTAGGACGCAATCAAAATGCGTACGACGCTTTCCGCTTTTTGAGGCAAGTGTGAGCGCAAGGCGCTCGGCTGTGACAAGGTGTCTTTCATTTTGGCAGCTCCTCTGCAGTGCGGCGCGAGAGGGCAAACAGTCACAAGTTACGGACAAGAACAGGCCGCGATGTGCCCAGCAGATCGGGCATAGGCAAGAATACGCCGATCAATTGTGTCAAGTTTGTGTCGAATTCACGGTATCTGCGCCGCAATCGTCAGCGAAACAAACTGTTTGCGTCACGACTTTTCTGCGACTTCGCCTGATGCGGAATTGAATCCGTAAAAGTCTCATAAAAATAATGATATAGTCTCGCCGAAAGCAACAATAGAGCCTTGTTGATTGCGGCGATGCCGGGGCGCGTGCCGTATCAGAAATGATCCCCGTGACGTAACGTAAGGTGCAGCCATGACGACGTATTAAGACCGCTCCGCAAGCTTGGCAGTTGATTTGGTGCGGCAGGCCGGGCTCAGAACCGGCCTGCCGCTCCGGCGCACCACCCTCCGGCGGGGAGAGTTGGCGCACCGGATCTGCTTGTGCCGCGCGGTGTGGCGCTGCACGCAGTACCGCGCGACACGCAAAGCTCAGGTTGCGGCGCATAAGATGCAAATTGACTATGAGATTTGCGCGAGGTCGGCTCAGATGCCGGGGATATCATGCGCGGGAGAGCTCCGTTCTGACGCCGCTCCGGGCGAAACCTCTCGCATTCCTGCAAAGATAGGTAAAGTTTTAGCAGAACACGTGGTTAACGCGGGGTGCCATGCGGAGACTTTAGACCCGGGAAGGTTCGATCAGGTCCCAGCGATAGCCTAAGGGATCGCGGAAGACAGCCACGCGGCCATAGCTTTCGCGGCGAGGCTCTTCTTCGAATGGCGCGCCATGTGCGTTCAAATGTGTGGCGGCGGCATCGAAATCTTCAACCTCAAGGAAGTAGCTGACCCGGCCGGCATTTGCGGTGCCGATGGCAAAAACCTGCGCGTCCGTGCTTGCTTGTGCGATGAGCAGCGCGGTGTCGGCTTTTGCGTCAGGGGCCACACGGACCCAGCGCTTTTCGCCCAGATCGGTGTCTTCGAGGACGATCCAGCCCAGGGCGTCCTGGAACCAAGCGATCGCGGCATCGGTGTCGCGCACCAGATAGGTGACAAGGCTCAAACGCATGGCGATCTAGGACTTACGGGCCTCTGATGCGGAGGCCAAACGCTCAAGCGCGTCCGTTTGCCGTTTCACATCCTCGGCCATTCGCTTTTGCGTCTCGACTTGTTCCTGGAGCAGCGCCACCTGCGCCTCCATCAGGGAGATGTAGTTCGACCCGCCGCTGCCCGAGCCCATGGCCCGCGCCATGTAGAGCGAGAAGCCGACGAAGATCGCGATCAGCAGAAAGAATGGCCAGTTGAGCGCAATCGCCTCAAGCATCGCTGCCTCCGTCGGTATCGCTTCCGCCTGTGTCGGCCTCGGCGTCATCCTCCTCATCGCCCTGATCGGCGATCCAGGCGACCGAAACGACCTCTTCGCCCTCAGCGGTGTTGAAGACGCGGACCCCCCCGGCAGAGCGGGAGCGGAAGGAAATGCCATCGACCGGAACGCGGATCGACTGCCCGGTAGAGGTCACCAGCATGATCTGGTCGTCGAGCGTGACAGGGAAGCTTGCCACGATGGGCCCGCCGCGCATCGCCTTGTCCATCGCGGACACACCCATGCCGCCGCGTCCGCGGATGGGATAATCGTGGCTGCTGCTGAGCTTGCCCGCGCCGCCCTGGGTAATCGTCAGGATCAGATCCTCTGCCGCAGACATCTCGGCATAGCGTTCTTGCGGCAGGGCGGTGTCGGCCACGGCTTCCTCATCCTCATCGGCCTCGACCTCATCGGTTAGACCGGCCACCGCGCGGCGCATCTTGAGATAGGCGGCGCGGTCTTCCGGACTGGCCGAGAAATGACGGATCACGGCCATCGACACGACGCGGTCTTCCTCGCCCAGCTTCACGCCGCGCACCCCGGTCGAGGCGCGAGAGTTGAAGACGCGCACATCGGTGGCCGGAAAGCGGATCGCACGGCCCGCATTGGTGACCAGCATCACATCATCGACGTTGGAGGCGATGCGGGCATTGATGAGCGACCAGTCCGCACTTTCGCCTTCGAACTTCATCGCGATCTTGCCGTTGCGCATCACATTCGTGAAATCGCTCAGCTTGTTGCGGCGCACGGTGCCGCGGTCGGTGGCGAACACCACCTGCAGGTCGTCCCACTCCGCCTCGTCCCGGTCCACCGGCATGATCGCGGCGATCGAGACCCCGGCGGGGATGGGCAGGATGTTGACGATGGCCTTGCCCCGGCTGGCGCGGCTGCCCTGGGGCAGGCGCCAGGTCTTGAGCTTGTAGACCATCCCGTCGGTCGTGAAGAACAAAAGCGGCGTGTGCGTGTTGGCGACAAAGAGCGACGTGACGACGTCGTCGTCTTTCAATGCTCCGCCCGCCAGACCCTTGCCGCCGCGCTTTTGCGCGCGGAATTCGGCCAAAGGGGTGCGTTTGATGTAGCCGCCCGCCGTGACGGTCACGACCATATCCTCGCGCTCGATCAGGTCCTCGTCTTCCATGTCGCCGGACCAATCGACGATCTCCGAGCGGCGCGGCACGGCGAAAAGCTCCCGCACTTCGGCGAGCTCCGCCGAGATGATGGCGAGGATCCGCTCCCGACTGGCGAGGATTTCGAGGTATTCCTTGATCTTCGCGGCCAGCTCTTCGAGCTCGTCCGTGACCTCTTTGACACCGATCTGGGTCAGGCGTTGCAAGCGCAGCTCCAGGATGGCGCGGGCTTGGGTCTCGCTCAGATTGTAGGTGCCGTCCTCGTTGATCTTATGGGTCGGGTCGTCGATCAGCGCGATGTAATCGGCGATGTCCTGGGCGGGCCAGCGGCGCGTCATCAGCGCCTCGCGCGCCTCGGCGGCGTCGGCGGAGGCGCGGATCGTGGCGACGATCTCATCGACATTGGAAACCGCCACGGCCAGACCGCAGAGCACGTGCGAGCGTTCGCGCGCCCGGCGCAGCTCGAACGCGGTGCGCCGCGCCACAACCTCTTCGCGGAAGCTGAGAAACGCGGTGAGAAAGCCGCGCAGCGTCAGCTGTTCGGGCCGCCCGCCATTGAGCGCGAGCATGTTGCAGCCGAAGGAGGTCTGCATCTGCGTGAAGCGGAAGAGCTGATTGAGCACCACCTCGGCAGTGGCATCGCGCTTAAGCTCGACGACGACACGCACGCCCACCCGGTCGCTTTCATCTGCGACCCCGGCGATGCCGTCGATCTTTTTCTCGCGCACCAGTTCGGCGATACGCTCGATCATCGAGGCTTTGTTGACTTGGTAGGGGATCTCATCGAGCACAATGGCATAGCGCTCTTTGCGGATCTCCTCGACGCGGGTCTTGGCGCGGATGATGACGGAGCCGCGGCCCTCCAGATAGGCCTTGCGCGCGCCAGAGCGTCCCAGGATCACGCCGCCGGTGGGAAAGTCGGGCCCGGGGACATAGTCGATCAGGTCTTCCGAGCTGAGATCGGGGTCTTCGATCAGGGCCTGGCAGGCATCGATCACCTCGCCCAGATTGTGCGGCGGGATGTTGGTGGCCATGCCGACCGCGATGCCGCCCGCGCCATTGACCAGCATGTTGGGGAAGCGCGCGGGCAAGACGGTGGGCTCTTGCTGCTTGCCGTCGTAATTGTCCTGGAAATCGACCGTGTCCTTGTCGATATCGGCCAGAAGCTCGGCTGCGGGGCGGTCCATGCGCACCTCGGTATAGCGCATGGCGGCCGGGTTATCGCCATCCATCGAGCCGAAATTGCCCTGACCATCCAGAAGCGGCAGCGACATCGAGAAATCCTGCGCCATCCGCACCAGCGCCTCGTAGATCGCACTGTCGCCATGGGGGTGATACTGGCCCATCACGTCACCCACCGGTCGCGCGGATTTGCGATAGGCTTTTTCGTGTGTGTTGCCTGTCTCATGCATGGCGTAAAGGATGCGTCGGTGCACGGGCTTGAGACCGTCGCGCAGATCGGGAATGGCGCGCGAGACGATCACCGACATGGCATAGTCGATGAAGGCGGTTTTCATCTCTTTTGAGATGTCGATCGAAGGGCCCGAATGGCGCGGCGGCTCAGCGCCCATTTCGTCATCGCTATCCGGGGGATCTGGCCTGTCGCTCACGCGTCCTCGCTTCGCCATTTGGCGCTATATTTCGTGGGTCGAGAATAGCTCAAACTCGACATGCTGTGCAAGCGGCAAGCCCGGTGGTGCATCGCTTTTCGGTGCAGAATTCGAGTTGTTGGAAGATCGCGCGCCCAACCTTTTTTCAGCGCTCAGCTCTGGACCTAGTCCCGCGACCAGGAGGGGGCGCTGCAATGCGCGATCAGGAAGTCGAGAAACACCCGAACCTTGGGCGACAGCACATTGGATTTGGGATAGACCAACCACAGCGCAGTGGCGGCCTCTGCCTTCCAGTCGGGCAAAACGCGTTCCAGGGCGCCAGCCTCCAGGTCCTTCTGAACACTCCAGACCGAGTTCATCGAAATCCCCGTGCCATGGATCGTGGCGATCCGCTGGCTCGTTCCATCATCTATCGCGATCCGTGTTCTCGCCTTACGGGGGTCGAACACAGCCTTGTCTCCATTCCGGTTGATCAAGCCACGCGGCAAGAGATCCTTGAACCCGATCAAGCAGTGCGCCGTGAGGGCTTCGATCGTTTCGGGCCGTCCATAGGTGTCCAGATATTGGGGCGAGGCGCAGAGAATGCGTGTGTCGTCCGAAAGCTTGCGGCCCTTCAGGCTCGTGTCTTCGAGGGCCATGTTGCGCAGCGCCAGGTCATAGCTGCCCTCGATCAGATCGAACTCACCGTCGGAGAGACGGATATCGAGGGTGATTTCCGGGTGCTGTTCTTGGAATTGTGGAAGAAGCGGCGCGATATACAGCTGAGCGAAGGTGCTGGGCGCCGTGAAGCGCAAAGTGCCGGAGGGTTGTGTGTTCCCGCGCCCCAACGCAGCGAGCGCAGCATCTTCTTGTGCCAGGATCTCGCGCGCGAAGGGCAGGAATTCCGCCCCCTCGAGCGACAAAGACACTTTGCGGGTCGATCGATGGAGCAGGTCCGCTCCGACGTTTTGTTCAAGCTTGGCCAATCGTGCGCTTGAGACGGCGGGGGCCAGTCCGAGCTCGCGGCCCGCCGCGCTGATATTGAGCTTGTCAGCCGCGAGCACGAAGAGCCGCAGGGCGTCTGTGTTCATTCCATTATATCCGATTGCCGAATTAACTTCTCCTAATTTCAGCGTTTATCCTTTGATTTCAATATTTATAATTCGGCCTCATGTAGGGCTTGGGGCCATATCCCCAGAGCTACCTCAGGCAGAAGCCGCGCTTTGGTGTTCTAAATGTTGACGCCCAGGTATCGAGAGCTGGACGTTCATCGGCTATTGGCATCCGGTATTGAGAAAAGCCGAGACATCGCAGCCGCTTACAAAGGAAAAGACGATGACCAAGACGATCCTGATCACGGGCGCCACTGATGGAATTGGCCTGTTGACGGCTGAGAAACTCGCTTCTGCCGGGCACAAGGTGCTTTTGCATGGCCGCAGCGAAGAGAAGCTTGTCAAGGCCGCCGCAAAGGTTGGCGGCACCAGCGAGACCTATCGGGCGGATTTGTCCAAAATGGACGATGTTCAGGCCTTGGCGAAGGCGGTCAAAGCGGATCACGAAACCCTCGATGTGGTGATCAACAATGCCGGAATTCTAAAATCGCCGCAGGTCAAAACAGATGCGGGCCGCGATATCCGTTTTGAGGTGAACACAATCGCCCCGTATGCCCTGACGCGGGCGCTGCTGCCGAGCATGCCGGCAGATGGCCGCGTGGTGAACCTGTCCTCGGCGGCGCAAGCCCCGGTCGATGTGACCGCAATGACGGCGTTTCGTCCGATGGGCGATATGGAGGCCTATGCGCAAAGCAAGCTGGCCATCACCATTTGGAGCGCGGAGATGGCGAAAGAAAACCTAGACGGACCCGTCATCGTTTCGGTCAATCCGGGCTCTCTGCTGGCCTCCAAGATGGTGAAGGAAGGCTTCGGTGTCGCGGGTAACGATCTGAACATCGGCGCCGATATCCTGGTTGCTGCGGCCACCGGCTCGGACTTCGCAGACGCGTCGGGCAAGTATTTCGACAATGACAGCGGACGGTTTGCATCGCCGCATGGGGCCGCTGGCAACGCAGCCCAAGTGTCGGCTGTGATGTCGGCGCTCAAGGACATAACCGGATTATGAAGTCTGATCTGCCGCAGGCTTAGTCTCAAAGCCGCCGATGAATGGGTTTTGGCAGGTGGCCGTCCTGTATTGAGAATGGGCCACGGGCAATAGTCAAAGTAGCCGCTGATGTATTCCGACGACGAAGAGGCCAAGACCCGCCTCAACGCAGGCTAGAATTCGCTCGCGATCCGCTGGGTTAGACATGGAGAGCTTGTGGGCCGAGGCCTCAAGCGCCTTTAGGTCTGCGACGGTGTCGTTGCGAAGGGCCGGGTTTCGGCTGAAGTCCTAGATGCTTTTGGTCACGGGGTGATTTCTATGCGGGCTCTTGGATGGGCAATCCTCTGAACCAGGGAAAGGCCACATCCTCAGGCAGGTCCGCATCAGAAGCATCGTGCAACCCTCGGTCTACGACCATCTGAGCGCCGCACGCGATTAACGCGTTCATTACCTTTTCGGAGCCTTGATTGAACGTATCCGCATAGGTTCGATCGCCCAGGCCAAAGATGGCGAACGTGACTGCTGACAGATCAGGCTTGTCCGTGTTTCGCGCATGAAGAAAGTCCTCAACCGCGGCAGGCACGTCACCACTGCCGGTGGTTGAACAAATAACTAAATAGAGGCCGTCTCCGGTCATGTCGGTGGGCGTCAAATCGGCTAGGTTCGACAAGCTGCATTCAAACCCGCTTTCGAGCTCAGTGAAGAAGTCTTCCGCGAGCACTTCCGCATTTCCACACTCTGAGCCGTAAAGAATGTCTAGTTTCATCGTTTCCGTCCTCCGATCCTACATCGTGCGGTGCGCGATTTTCTCATACGCGCCGCCCTCACTGATCATGTAAGGCGCCTGGCGGATGCTTTCGGACTTGGTAGAGAGCCCCATGGAGCGGCGGGTGACGACACGCAGCACCTCGATGTTGGTCTTAAAAAATCCGGGATCCGGCTCGGGCACTTGATCTTTCACTTCCTCAGCCAAAGCGTTGAGGTTGTAGAAGGGCACCTGCGGGTAGAGGTGATGCTCCACGTGGTTGTTCATATTCATGTAGAGGAACTGCGCCACGGGCCCCGTGGCAAAGCTGCGCGTGCTTTCCAGGATCGAGGGAGAGTTCTCCTGCAACTCGACATGCTGGATCAACGTGAAGAGCAGCATCACCGGCGCTCCGAGGATACGCGGCACAACAAATAGCCATATCGGCGACCAAACACCGAAGAACGGCGCGAGGGCGATGAGAGCGTAAAGCGCGATCATGATCCGTGCGTTGCGCGTCATCTTGGGAAACGCGCTTTGTGGGCACGCCATGCGCATCGTGTCCGAGTAGCGCCCAAGAGCGAGCTGGAAGAGCACGTGGGTGTGGAAGCGTGCGAGGCCAAGGCCCGTGATCTCTTGGATCCACCCTGCCAGCCCCATGGGCGTATCAAACGGCATCTGGCTGTCTTTGCCGACGTGCCAGGTGAACATATGGTGATTGGTATGGGTGTAGCGCCGGTGCAGCGGCTCCTCGATGTAGACGAACGAGGTCACCCAAAGGACTGCCTCGTTCAGCCACTTGGTCTTGAACGCGGTCCCGTGGGCTGTCTCATGGCTGGCCGAATAACTTGGAACGCACAGAATGATCCCGTGCAGGAACATCGCAGGCCACATCATCCAGGTGCCCACGGTCATCAGGACGAGAGTGCCCGACGCGAGGAGCAAGGCGGCCAACTTCGCGAGGTATATCAAGCCCGGGCGATCTGACTTAGTCGCCAGCTCTTTAACCTTGCGTCCGTTGATCTTCACGCCGGAGGACGCCGCGTTTGTTCTGATGGATTTGCTCATGGTCAGCTCGCGTAATCAGAGTTTTCGATGTCGAGGATGGCTTTCAGCTCAGCCAAATGGTGCACCGACTGATCGGGGTGGTCTTCCAGCTCTCGCGCGGTTTTCTCCGCGATCTCGTCGGGAAGAACCCGCAGGGGAACGCCGCACTGCAGGGCGCGGATATAGGTCTCGGCCGCGCGCTCGAAATAATAGAGCCGATTGAACGCGTCAGCGACGTCTTGGCCCAGCACCAGCACGCCGTGATTGCCCATGATCATTACTTTCTTCTTCGGATCCTGAAGAGCGGCCGCACAACGCGCGCCTTCGTCTTCAAAGGCCAAGCCGCCGAAATCTCCGTCGATGACATAGCGATTGTAGAAGGTGGCGGTGTTTTGATCGATGGGAGGAAGGGTGCTGTCCGCGAGGCAAGCAAGGATTGTCGCAAAGGTCGAATGCACGTGCATCACGCATCGGGCATGGAGGCAAAGCCGGTGGATCGACCCGTGCAGCCCCCAAGCGGTGGGGTCCGGCGCGTCCGGACGCTCCAGCACCATCGGGTCGTTCGCATTAAGATGCAGCAGGTCAGAGGCTTTGATCCGGCTGAAATGCGCGTTCGCAGGATTGATCAAAAATTCTGTTCCCTGGTCGTTCACGGCGAGGGAAAAGTGGTTTGCAACGGCCTCATGCATATTAAGCCGGGCCGTCCAGCGGAAGGCCGCCGCCATATCCACGCGCTCCTGCCAATGGGTGAGGTTAGCAAAGGCAAGTGGTTGCAGCATAGAAACCTCCATGTCCAAGGGCGCTCATAAGCTCATGGACTGCGGCCTGCTTCCTGACAAACAAAGAAATTCACGCTATACTATTAATCAAATTAATGGATGTATCTCGCATGAACAGCGTGGAAAAAAATTTGCCGCCACTGACCTGGCTGCGCGCCTTTGAGGCCGCCGCACGACACCTGTCATTCACCCGTGCCGCCGCTGATATCGACCTCACCCAATCCGCCGTCAGCCAACATGTCCGCAGCCTCGAAGCATTCCTCGGCAAGGATCTGTTTATTCGCAAAATCAGGGCCTTGGAGCTCACCGAGGCCGGCGGCCATTATTTGCCCGTGGTCCGAGAAGCGTTCGAGCTGCTCTCACGGGGCACTCAGGCCTTCACAGGGCTCGACCGTGGGCTCACCATGGTGCTGCAATGCAATCTGGCCTTCTCCGTCTACTGGTTAGCGCCGCGCTTGCATCGGCTTTATGCTGCAAACCCATGGCTTGTTCTTAACATCGTGACCCCCATCTGGGACCCGGAACGCCACGCTGCCAATGCAGCCATCGAGATCAGGTTCGGCCATGAACAAGAAATGACCAGAACTGCGGAGCGTCTAACCCACGACGGCTACTTCCCCGTCTGCGCGCCAGACTACCAGGGGGGCAAATTTGATTTGGAGGCCGCGACAAAATTCGACTGCGCCGGTATCCGAAGCAATTGGAGCACTTGGTTCGACTCCCAAGGACAAGAGGAACCGCAAGGCTCCGCCGTAAACCTAACCTCAACCTATGTGATCGCTATGCAAGCGGCCCTAGCAGGTGCAGGCATGACCCTGACCCACGACACTCTAGTGCGAGACTTGACCGCCCAAGGCACCCTCGTCTGCCCCTTTGATCACAAGCCCGATCTAACGGAAGGATATTTTTTGATTTCTCCAAGCGAGTACGCCCAGACCCCGGCGACAGAAGCATTCAAATCGTGGATCGAAGGTGAGTTGAATGGGTCACTTGAAGCATGAGCCAGACGCCTGCCAGGCCATAACTCCGTGGCTCGGGGATGCCATGCGCGCGTAGCTTTTCGGGACTAAGCGGCGTGTGACAGGGCAGCGTCATGGGATCCGGGCCCGGTCGACAAAGCGCCTAAGCGCAAAGCGGGAACGGACTGCGCGGATCCCTTCGAGGCGCAGGAGCTTGGTTTGCAGAAAGCTCTCAAACTCCTCGAGGCTGGCGACGACCACCTCAAGCAGAAAATCCTGCGCGCCTGTCATGAGGGAGCCGGTCACGACCTCTTCGAACCGGCTGACATCACGCACGAAGCGGTCAACCTCTTTGCCCTCCTGGCGCTCAAGCTCGACCGAGACGAAGGCGGTGATGCCGAACCCTGCGGCCTTGCGGTCGATGCGCGCGCGGTAACCTGCGATCAGGCCGGCCTCTTCGAGACGTTTCAAGCGGCGCTTGCAAGGGGTTTGTGACAGGCCGACGCTCTCGGACAGCTCGACGAGCGACATCCTTCCGTCCCGCTCCATCGCGCGGAGTATGGCGCGGTCTATGCTGTCAGTAGTGATTGTCACGCTAATTTACCCAATTCATTAGTGATTTTCGCCATATATTTGCCGAGATACTGGGTAGATTGAGCTTTTTCAACCAAATCTGCGGGGTAAGCTGCTCAAAAGCTGGGAGGCGTTTCATGGGTTCAAAACAGGGTGCCGCGGTTGCGCATGGCTCATATCGGTGCGGCGAAAGCCCTGGATCAGACTCTATAAGCCGTGCTCCCCGACCAGAAAGCCTAGCGGTATGAGCGACGGTGACCGTAGCCCCGCCCTGACGCTGAAGGTCCCTGAGCCGGGCTGTCGGCCTGGCGATACACCAGATTTTTCTGATTTCGAGATCCCCCGCGCCGGTGCCGTGCCGCGCCCGCCATTGGACGTGGCGCCGGATGATATCCGCGATATGGCTTTCTCGATCATCCGCGTGCTCAACAAAGAGGGCCACGCCGTTGGCGAATGGGCCGGGGACTTGACGCCTGACGATCTGCGCGCGGGCCTGCGGCACATGATGCTGCTGCGCGTGTTCGATGCCCGGATGCTGACCGCGCAGCGCCAAGGCAAGGTGACGTTTTACGCGCAGCATTTGGGCGAGGAGGCCGTGAGTTGCGCCTTTCGCCAAGCGCTCAAACCCGGAGACATGAATTTCCCGACCTACCGCCAGGCGGGCCTGCTGATCGCGTCTGGCTTTCCGTTGAGCGAATTGATGAACCAGAATTACGGCAACGCCGCCGATCCCCTCAAGGGGCGCCAATTGCCGATCTGCTACAGCTCGAAAGAGCATGGCTTTTTCACGGTGTCGGGCAATCTGGGCACGCAGTTCTTGCAATCGGTCGGATGGGCAATGGCCTCGGCGATTTCGAACGACACCAAGATTGCCGCCGGTTGGATCGGCGATGGCTCAACGGCTGAGAACGATTTTCACGCCGCGATGGTCTTTGCCTCGACCTATAGCGCGCCGGTCGTCCTGAATATCGTCAACAACCAATGGGCGATCTCGACCTTTCAGGGCATCGCGCGGGGCGGGGTGGGAACATTTGCCGCCCGCGGCCATGGCTTTGGCATCGCGTCGATCCGGGTGGACGGCAACGATTACCTCGCCGTGCACGCGGTGGCCAAATGGGCGGCTGATCGGGCCAGGGCAGGGCATGGCCCCACCCTGATCGAATATGTGACCTACCGCGTGGGCGCGCATTCGTCCTCGGATGATCCTTCGGTCTATCGCTCGGGGGATGAGGCTGCGGCTTGGCCCCTGGGCGACCCGATTGAGCGGCTGAAGACGCATTTGATCACGCTCGGCGAATGGTCCGAAGAACGTCACGCCCAGGCTCAAGCCGAGCTTGAGGATGAAGTGCGCGCGGCCCAGAGGGAGGCCGAGGCGATCGGCACGATGGGTTCGGGCGCGCAGCCCTCGGCGCGCGATATGTTCGAGGATGTCTATGCCGAAATGCCGCCACATCTGATCGCACAGCGCCGCGAGGCGGGGTACTGATATGGCGCAGATGACGATGATCGAGGCGATCCGCGACGCCCACGACACAGCGATGGAAGCTGATCCCAGGGTTGTGGTCTTTGGCGAGGATGTGGGCTTTTTCGGCGGCGTGTTCCGCTGCACCGCCGGGCTTCAGGCCAAATACGGTAAGTCCCGTTGTTTCGATGCGCCGATCAACGAAAGCGGTATCGTAGGTGCGGCCATCGGCATGGCAGCTTATGGTCTGAGGCCCGTGGTTGAGATCCAATTCGCCGATTACGTGCTTCCTGCCTATGATCAGATCGCGTCCGAGGCGGCGCGGCTGAGATACCGCTCCAACGGAGACTTCACCTGCCCCCTGGTGATCCGCATGCCCACGGGCGGGGGCATTTTCGGCGGTCAGACCCATAGCCAAAGCCCCGAGGCGATCTTCACCCATGTCAGCGGGCTAAAGGTCGTGATCCCCTCGAACCCGCGCGACGCCAAGGGCCTGCTGCTGGCCTCGATCGAAGACCCTGATCCGGTGATCTTTCTGGAGCCCAAGCGCCTTTACAATGGTCCCTTCGACGGCCACCACGACCGGCCGCTGACCTCGTGGAAGGGCCATGCCCTCGGCGACGTGCCCGAGGGCGGCGAGACGATCCCCCTGGGCCAGGCCGAGGTTCGGCGGGCTGGGCGGGATGTGACGGTCCTGGCCTATGGCACGATGGTTTACGTGGCTGAGGCGGCGGCCGAGGCGGCGGGGGTCGAGGCCGAGATCATAGATTTGCGCACGCTTGTCCCGCTCGATCTTGAGACCATCGCGGCTTCGGTCAAAAAGACCGGGCGCTGTGTCATCGTGCATGAGGCCACGCGCATTTCGGGCTTTGGCGGAGAGTTGATGTCCCAGGTGCAGGAGGCGTGCTTTTATCATCTGGAGGCACCGATTGCCCGGGTCACTGGCTGGGACACGCCCTATCCCCACACCCAGGAATGGGAGTATTTTCCCGGCCCCGCGCGGGTGGCCGAGGCGCTCAAGCGCGTCATGGAGGACTGAATGGCCGTCTACGAAATGCGCCTTCCCGATATCGGCGAGGGCATCACCGAGGCGGAAATTTCCGAATGGCATGTCAAACCGGGCGATCTGGTCGCCGAGGATGATATCCTGGCCGCTGTGATGACCGACAAGGCGGCGGTGGAGGTGCCTTCGGTCGTTGAGGGCAAAGTGCTCGATCTGGCTTGTGAGGTTGGCGAGAGCCTGGCCATCGGTTCGGTGCTGGTGCGGATCGATGTGGCCGGGGCCGAGGGTGGCGGCACGAGCAAAGAGGTCCAGGCCGCTGAGCCTGAAACCGCTCCGCAGACCGCGCGGACGCAAAACTTAAACCCCGGCGCCAAGCCCCTGGCCGCGCCGTCGGTCCGGGCAAAGGCACGGGCGGCGGGGGTCGATCTGCGTGCGGTGGCGGGCACTGGCCCGGCCGGGCGCATCCGGCACGAGGATTTCGACGCGCATTTGGCCGCTAAAGGATCGGGTCATTTGCCCAACAATCCGCCAACCGATCCGCCGCAAGCAGCTCGTTCCAAGCGCACCGGCACCACCGAGATCCGCGTGGTCGGCATGCGCCGCAAGATCGCCGAGAAGATGGTGACCGCCAAGCGCCAAATTCCCCATATCACCCTGGTCGATGAGGTTGATATGGAGGCGCTGGAGGATCTGCGCGGCAAGCTCAACGCCCGCCATGCAGGCACGCGGCCCAAGCTGACACTGCTGCCGTTCCTGGCCCGTGCGTTGGTCGAGGCTTTGCGCGACAGCCCCGAGATGAATGCCCGCTACGACGATGAAGCGGGCGTGATCCACCGCCACGAGGCGCTGCATCTGGGTGTCGCGGCGCAGACCTCCCAGGGGCTGACCGTGCCGGTTCTACGCCATGCTGAAGCGCTGAGCCTATGGGAGGCGGCGGCCGAGATCGCGCGTCTGGCCGAGGCCGCGCGGGCAGGCTCGATCAAGCGCGAGGAGTTGAGCGGCGGGACGTTGACCATCAGCTCGCTCGGTGCGCTCGGCGGTCTGGTCTCGACGCCGATCATCAACCACCCGGAAGTGGCCGTGATCGGTGTAAACAAGATGCAGGTGCGCCCGGTCTGGGACGGGACCGCGTTTCAGCCGCGCAAGATGATGAACCTAAGCGCCAGCTTTGATCACCGGGTGATCGACGGCTGGGATGCCGGCGTGTTCATGGCGCGTCTCAAAGAGCTTCTCGAGACGCCCGCCCTATTGTTTGTCGAGGGGTAGATGTCTGATCTGAAATGCAAAATCGCGGTGATCGGTGCGGGTCCGGGGGGCTATGTCTGCGCCATCCGCGCCGCGCAATTGGGCCTGGACGTGATTGTGGTGGATGCGGGCGCGGCGGGCGGGACATGCCTGAATGTCGGCTGCATCCCCTCTAAAGCACTGATCCACGCCGCCGATGAATTTCACAAGATCGCCCATGTAAGCGCGGGGCAGCTTGGCATAACTGCGGCCGCGCCGGGCTTGGATTTGGCGAAGACGATGGCCTGGAAAGACGGGATCGTGTCTCGGCTTACGGGCGGTGTTGAAGGCCTGCTCAAGCGGGCGGGGGCGCGGTTTGTCCGGGGTCGTGCGCGTCTGTTGGATGGCCAATGCTTGGAGGTCGCGACCCAGACCGGGCCGCAGGTGATCCGGGCCGAGGCCATCGTACTGGCCACGGGTGCGGCGCCGGTCGAGCTGCCCGGTTTGCCCTTTGGCGGCGATATCCTCACTTCGACTGGCGCCCTGGCGCTCAGCGAGGTGCCGGGGCGCTTGGCCGTGATCGGCGCGGGCTATATCGGCCTAGAGCTTGGTACGGCGTTTGCCAAGCTCGGCTCCGAGGTGACGGTGATCGAGGCGGGGGAGCGTGCCTTGGCGCAATATGATGCGGGCCTGGTCCGCCCGGTTTTGAAGCGTCTGGAAGCCCTTGGGGTGGGGCTTCTGACCAGCACCAAGGCGACCGGGTATGCGGATGGTCAAGTGCAAACCGAGGCGGGCGATATCGCGGCTGATAAGGTTCTGGTGACGGTCGGACGGCGTCCGCTTCTTCAGGGGCTAGGGCTTGAGGCGCTCTCGCCCGAGATGGCGGGCGCGTATCTCAAGATCAATGAGATCTGCCAGACATCCCTGCCGGGGCTTTATGCGATCGGGGATATCACTGGTGAGCCAATGCTCGCCCATCGCGCCATGGCCCAGGGCGAGATGGTGGCCGAGCATCTCGCGGGCCACAAGGTAGCCTGGGACAAGTGTGCCATCCCGGCGGTCTGTTTCACTGACCCCGAACTCGTGAGCTGCGGTGCGGCGCCGGGTGAGATCGAGGCCAGCGCGGTGGCCGAGTTTCCCTTTGCCGCCAATGGCCGGGCTCTGACGCTTGAGCGGGACGACGGTCTCATTCAGGTGGTCTACCGCGAGGCCGACCACGTGATCCTCGGCCTTCACGGCGTCGGCGCGGGCATCGCGGAGCTCTCGGCCAGCTTTGCCCTGGCGATCGAAATGGGTGCGCGGCTGGAGGATGTCGCGGCGACGATCCATGCCCATCCAACGCAGTCAGAGGGCTTGGCCGAGGCCTGTATGAAGGCCTTGGACCGGGCTGTTCATATATAAGAATGCTTATATAAGAACTCTCATTCCGCCGCGCGGGCCTCGGCCGCTGTGCCGTATTGCGGCAGGTCTGCGGCGGTCTTGCCATGGGCAGCCATCAGCGTGTCGCGCACATAGGCGATATGGGCCGTCTCTTCGATAATCTCGGCGAGGTACTGCGCCGCCATCAGGTCTTTGCCCACACCGATCGTGCCGTGGTTGGCCAGCACCGCGGCGCGGATCTTGGTGTCCTGAAAGACCGGGCTGATCTCGACCTCGGTCTGCGGCCCGCCCATGGCAGATAGTGGGATCAGCGGCATCCGGCCAATTTTTTCAATGGTTTGCACCGTCAGGCACGGGATCTCGATCCCCGCGCTGGCATAGCCCGTCGCCCAGGGCGAATGGCAATGCACGATGGCGTTGATGTCCGGACGGATCCGGTAGAGATCGAGATGAAAGTCGAGATCCTTTGAGGGCTTGAGCGGCAGCTTGGAGGGCAGGATCGTGCCGCTGAGCTGGACCACCTGCACGTTTTCCGGCGTCATTTCTGCAAAGCCAATGCCCGACGGCTTGATGACGATGGCATCCCCCGCATCGAGCCGCACCGACAAGTTGCCGCCCGCATTGGTCTGCAGCCCGCGTTCAAAACAGCGGCGCGCGGTGGCGATCAGGGCTTGGGTTTTGCCGGCGAGATCGGGAAAACGGTCGGTCAGATCAAGCATCTTGGTGCACTCCGGCGTCTAAGGTCTCAGTCATCGCGTCGACAGCGGCGAGCGCGGTTTCCGGCGCATTGATGTGGTGGGGCAGGCGGGTGACGGTGTAGCTCTCAGCCGCACCTTCCAGGGTCGAAGCCGCGATCTGGCGCAGGCTTTCATCCTCGATCATCCCGCCCGGGCGGTCCTCGTTCGAAAAGCCGCCCATCGGGATCAAAACACGGCAGGGCGCGCGAGAGGTGTTCAGAAAGGCCGCCAGGGCCAGAGATTGCTCGGCCATCTCAGATTTGGTCAATTTGACATGGGTGAAATGGCCGGAATGGCGGTAATGCGGGCGCGCCAAATGGGCCGGGTTGATCGTGTCGATACTGCCCAGCCCGAGGAAGTTGAGCGCGCCCGGAAGCACAACGCGCGGGATATCTGCGCCACTGGTGAAGCGGCCCGGCATCGGGGCATGGGCTCCGGCGAGGCGCATCCGGCCGAGCTCATGCACATTAAGGTCAATCAGGCCAATGGCCCGGCCTTCACGAATGAACTGGCTCAGCGCAGCGCCCCCGAAGCCGTTGGCGTGAAACACCGTCGCCTCGAACCCGCGCGCATCGAGCGCTTCGGCGATTTGTGCCCCGGCGGCGCCAGTCGCGCCGAGCGTCGTCATCGCGATCGCGGGACGGTTCGACGGCATGATTTTGGGCGCTTTGACCAAAGCTGCGGCCATCGCGGCGGAATTGGCGAGGACCTGGGCGAGCATGGCGTTGATGCCCTCGATGTCGCAGAGCGTCGGGACCAAAGTGATCGAGCTGTCGGCGAGTGCTGCGCGCGGATCGAAGGCCATCGTGGTGATGAGCATCTTGGGGTAGCTCGCGGGCAGGCCTTTGAGGGCGCCAAGGGCGATTTCTCCGCCCGTGCCTCCACCGATGCCGATGGCGATTTGGAAGTCGTCGATTTGCGCCGCAATC
Source organism: Pseudomonadota bacterium (assembly GCA_038530555.1). Taxonomy (GTDB): domain Bacteria; phylum Pseudomonadota; class Alphaproteobacteria; order Rhodobacterales; family Rhodobacteraceae; genus HKCCE3408. The sequence continues at coordinate 30,503 of JBCBCN010000001.1, forward strand.
TCGGTCGCCGCCGCTGCGCCGCGCTGCTCGATCCGAGCGAGCTTGTCCTCGGCGCTGAGCGCGTTGCCCGCGCATTTGAGCGAGATATCTAAGACCTTGACGCTGAGGCCCGCCAGTTCCAGCGCATGAACCAGGGCCCCGATCGCGGCGCCCTTGGTCTCAACGGTGCCGATGACGAGCGCGCGGGCCATAACCTATCCCTTCACCGCACCGGCTGTCATGCCGGTGATGATCTGGCGCGAGGCGAAAAGCGTGAACAGGATCGGAGGGATGGCCAATAGCATTCCGGTGGCGAAGATCGTGCCTAAGCCCTGGAATTCATTGGCGTTGTTCACGATCAGGATCGGCACGGTCATGGTATCCCGGTCGGCCAGGGCCGAGGCCAGCAGGTACTCGTTCCAAGCGATGCGGAAGGTGAAGATCGACGCCGCCGCCAGGCCCGGTTTGATCAACGGCAGAACCACCAGGAAGAACACCTGGAACGGTCCGGCGCCATCGACGCGCGCGGCCTCTTCAAGTGATTGGGGCACCTGCACGATGAAGCTCTGCAGGATCCAAACCACGAAGGGCAGGTTCATCGCCACGTAGATCAGGATGATGCCAGAATGCGTGCCCGCCAGGCAGACATCGCCGCGCCCGCCGAAAGTGTCCCGGATCCAGCCGCCGACCATCGTGGCGTTGTCGATGCAGAACGCGTTGTTCCAAAGGCCGAAGACAGGCACCAGCAGGACGGCGGGCGGCACCATGCGCACGGCGAGCGTGCTGAGCGACAGACTGCCCGAGCCCATGAACCTAAAGCGCACGAGGGCATAGGCGCACATGCAGCCGAAGATCAGCGTCAGCGCGGTTGAGATCAACGCGATGATGATCGAGTTGATGAAAGCCCCGCCAAAGCGGATCTGGCAAAAGCGAAGATGCTCGGGCTCGTACCAGAGGATATCGCAGAGCGCGGTCTCGTAGTTCTGGATCGTCGGCATGAAGATCAGCCCGCCCGCGCCCGACGTGATGTCCACATCGAGCTTAAGCGAATTGGCCAGCAGAAGGACGACCGGCCCGACTGACATGAAGATCAGGATCGCGATCAGGACATAGAAGGCCGGGTTCTGGCGCTCATGGGCGTCTGCGGACATCAACCTTCCTCCTCTGCGGCAAAGCGCAGGCGTCGCGATCGCGCCTCCTGCCAGCGTGTGAAGGCAAACATGCCCAGGGTCAGGACCATTAGAAGCATCAGGAGGTAATTCGACATCGCCGCCGCCTCACCCAGCTCACGGAATTCCCGCGCGGTCCGAGCGATCCGCAGGGCCAGGATTTCGGTCGAAAGGCCAGGGCCGCCACCGGTCAGAACCAGGATCACTTCGAGAACCTTGAAGGCATCGATCAGGCGCAGAAGCATCGTAACGATCAGGACCGGCGCCATGAGAGGCAGCTTGATATGGATGATCTGCTGCCAACCCGTGGCGCCATCGATGCGCGCAGCCTCAAGCGCCGAGCGGGGCAGGGATTGCAGCGCGGCCAGCGACAGGATGAAAATGAACGGCGTCCACTGCCAGATATCGGCGATGATCACCGAAAGAAGCGGATTTTGCCCCAACCAGTCCACCTTGGGCAGGCCGACGGCTTCGAAAAAGCGGTTAAACGTGCCGTAGCTCTGGTGGAACATGTAGCGCCAGACGAGACCGACCACGACCGGCGCGATCATCATCGGCAAGATGAACATGGTGCGCAGCACGGACATGCCGCGGATATTTCGGTCGAGCAGCAGTGCGAGGCCGACACCCAGGACCATCTCCACCGTCACCACTGTGAAGGCGAAGACCAGCGTGACCCAAAAGCTCTCGTGGAACGCCGGATCGACGAGCAGGCGCGCGTAGTTGGCCAGGCCCACAAACTCGGTCTCGGAGATGTTCTGGCTCGGGTCCCAATCCCGGAAGCTGCCCCAGACCATGTAGCAGATCGGGTAAAACAGGGCCAAAATCATAACCAACGCCGCAGGCGCGACGAAGAGATAGGGTGTGAGGCGGTTGGCGCTGTGCCGGTTCATCGGGCGGACCCTGGTCTGGTGCCCCTCTGCTCAGGCGAGAGAGAGGCCGGAGTTGGTTTTTTGTGGGCCTTCGGACCCAAGGCTTTGGCGGACCGCGACGTGGCTTTCGTCAAAGGGGTTTCGCCAAAGGCAACCACCAGGCTTGCGCAGGCAGTTTGGTGGAGCGTGGCCCGGGCAAATCACGCTCCGCCCGGGCCGTTTTCGACGTGTTAATTCAGAGCTACTGCCAGATGTAGTAGCCTTCCTCTTCCATCAGCGCCTGCGTCCGTTCGGCGATGGCGTCGAGCGCCTCTTGCGCGTCCAGACCTTCGGTCAGAACCTGGCTCATGGTCGTACCGATATCAGCGTTGATCCGGCCCCAGGGCGGGATGATCGGACGCCAGTCGGGATCGGCATCGGCCAAGGCCTCACCAAAGGTTGCCGACCAGGGATAGCGCTCATTGAGCTCGGCGTTCTCATAGGTCGAGAAGCGCGACGGGTTGCCACCGGCCATCGCCACCATGAGGTCGCCCTCACGGCTGGTCAGCCACTGCATAAGCAGGAAGGCTGCTTCGGGGTTGGCGCCATTTCGCGGGATCGCTAGGCCGAAACCACCGGTCTGGCTTGCCGCGCGCTCGCCCACCGGATGGGCGGCCCAGCCGACATTGCCAGCCACGGTCGAGCGGCTTTCATCCTCAAAGGTCGGGGCGAAAGCGATCGAGTCGAGGAACATCGCTGCTTGGCCTTGCGCGAAGGCGTTAGCCGCCTCCGCAGGACCGAATGCGGAAGAGCCCTCAGGCCCGCATTCCACGATCTGGCGCAGGGCCTCGGCTGCGGCGACACCGGCCTCATCGTTGATGCGCGGCACCCAATTGTCGTCGAAGACACGGCCGCCGAGCGGCGCCAAGTGCAGCAAGAATGCGTGGCTCGCCTGGTGGCCAGATGCTGCGCGGGAGGCGACGCCACCCATGCCTGGCTCAAGCTCGGGGATCAGGCAGGCCAGTTCCAGAAGCTCGTCATAGGTCTCCGGCACTTCGAGCCCGTGCTCTTCAAACACATCCGTGCGGTAGTAGAGCACGCTGGTCTCCGAGCCAAAGGGCAGGCCATAAAGCGAGCCGGTCGGACCCGGCAGATAGCCCTTATCGCCGCCTGCAACGCCGATGTTTTGGACATAGCCGTCGATCAGGTCTTCGGGATCATAGCTCGGATCGGCCAAGCGCGGGTTCATAAAGAACGGCGCAAGATTGAAGATCTGATCGGCAAAGACGTAATCGGCTTTGGAAAAGACCACATAGGCGATCATGTCATAGGCGCCTTCGTCGAGCGCAAGCTCAAGCGTCTGACGCTCCCGCATGTCGAGATAGGGCAGCATATCCACCTCAACCTCGATGCCGGTCTGCGCGGTGAACTCCGGCAGAACTTCCATCACGGCGTTGTAATGCGGGTGGGCGGGGAAATTCACGATCAACGTGGTGCCCTCGTACTCCGCATAGGGGTTGCCCGCATGCCCATCGGCCCAGGCTGCGCCGCTCAGCGCCACCCCGGCCACAAGCGTGGTCGTTTGCAGTAATTTCAGCATACCTTTACCTCCCAGTTGCTGAATGCTCGGCGTCTAAAGCGCCATCTCGGTCGTAGGGTCGAACAGATGCAGCCCCTCGGGCCGCGTTCGAAAGCGTAGGGTTTCGCCCAACGCAATGGGTGTTTCGGACTTGATCTCAACGGTGACCTTTGCCGGATCCGTGCCCTCAGTTTCGCAGATCAGCACGGATTGAGCGCCGACATATTCTGACACGACGACGCGCAGATCGAGCGCCGCGTCGCTGGTGGCGTCGGCGTCGAAATCCAGATCCGATGGGCGAACGCCGAGCGTAGCCTTGTCGATGGCGCGAGATTTGGCGCGGTGGCCTAGATCCTTCGGCAAACGCAGCTTGAACCCACCGCCTTGGGCGAAAACCTCGCCGTTTTCTTCTAGAAGATCGGCATCGAGGAAATTCATCGGCGGCGCGCCCAAGAAACCCGCCACGAACTTGTTGATCGGCCGCTTAAAAAGCTCGGACGGCGTGCCCTGCTGTTGGATATGCCCGCCATGCATCACCACGATCCGGTCAGCCAACGTCATGGCTTCGATCTGATCATGGGTCACGTAGACCATGTTTTTCTTCACGTTCTGGCGCATCAACGCGAGTTCGGCCCGCATCTGGCCGCGCAGCTTGGCGTCCAGGTTCGACAGTGGCTCATCGAATAGGAACGTGCCCGCGTCACGGCAAAGCGCCCGGCCCATCGCCACGCGCTGACGCTGACCACCGGACAACTCGCCCGGCTTGCGGTCGAGAAACGGGGCGAGGCCCAGCATCTCGGCAACTTCCTTGACCTTCTTGTCGATCTCGTCCTGAGGCCGTTTCTGCAAGCGCAGGGAGAACGACATGTTCCGCGCAACATTCATGTGCGGGTAAAGCGCGTAATCCTGAAACACCATGGCGATGTCGCGGTCTTTTGGGTCGAGGTTTGAGATGGCGCGGTCGCCCATGTAGATCTCACCGGCGGACACGCTTTCTAGTCCGGCGAGCATGCGCAAGGTTGTCGACTTCCCGCAGCCAGACGGGCCGACAAGTACGGTAAATTCGTGCTCTTCCATGGCCAGATCGATACCATGCAGCACCTCGACGGCGCCGTAGCGCTTTACCAAACTGTCGAGGCGGATTTCCGGCATCGATTCCCTCTCCCTTTCGTCCCAACTGTCTTGTATGCAAAAACTAAAGTAAATATCCAAAATTGCTTTTTTCGACCTGGGCGCGTATACGTCGAAAAAACCAACGAGGCTCCGATGTCTGTTTCGCACCCGCTCACCGCCCCGCCCAGTTTAGACCGCAAAACGGTTGCGCCACGGGGTGGTATGGTGCCGCAGATTGAAAAAACCCTGATGGATGACATTGCTGCGGGTGTCCTGCAGCCGGGTGAGAGGTTGGACGAGGCCAAACTTAGCGCGCGCTTTGGGGTATCGCGCACGCCTGTGCGCGAGGCGCTGACCCTATTGGTTGGGCAAGGAATTCTGGTGCCCGGCGAAAAGCGCGGTGTGCGGGTGGCTCAATATACGCGCGAAGAATTAGCACAAGTCTTTGAGGCTATGCATGAAATCGAGGCCGCCTGCGCGCGCGTAGCCGCGCAACGCCTTACGTTGTTGAGCCGTGCTGAGATTGAGGCGGCACAGCAAGACTGTGTCGCGGCGGCGGCAACCGGCGACCGGCAGGCCTATATGCGGGCCAATGAAGCGTTTCATGCCGCCATCTATCGCGCGACGGGCAATCCCTACATGGCCGAGATCGCGGCGGACTTTCGGCGCCGCACGGGGCCGTTTCGGGCCAAGAAATTTGCTGCGCAGGAAGACCTGATCGCCTCGGCGGAAAGCCACACATCATTGATCGAAGGAATCTTCTCGGAAGATTCCAGCGCCGCGTCCGATGGGATGCGCGCGCATATGACCGCAAGCTTTCTCCAAACGCTTGCGGCAAACTGATCAAACTGATGCATCGCGGGCGAAAACCGCTTGCAACCGTGCGCAATTGAGCGCTTTTGTATACAAAACTGACTCGCCTGGGAGGAGCGCATGGGCATTGCGGACACTCGGATTTACCCGATCAACACGGGTTGGCTCGAAGCGGATTTGGGCACTTACATCTTCTGGAAGGGTCCGGCGGGCAAGAAATACTGGAACCCTGTCTATTGCCACTATGTCGACACCGGCACCCACAAGATCCTGATCGATACCGGTCTGTGTGACGAAGAGCGGGCGACGAAGTATCATCACAAATGCGATAAGCGCGGTTGTCTGCAGGTCCATGAGCATCTGGAACAAAAGCTTGGTGTTCACCCCGATGAGATCGACGCGATCGTTTTTACGCATCTGCACTGGGACCACGTGCAGAATATGACCAAGTTCAAGAATGCCCGCTACATCGCGCCCAAGGCCGAGATCGAAATGGCGTTCAATCCGCTGCCCCTCTATTACCGCACCTATGAGAGTGGTTATTTGGGCATTGAGCCGGCCTATACGGGCTGTGTTTTTGAGGCGGTCGATCAGGAATGTGAGGTCCTCCCGGGGATAACGATGTTCCACACGCCGGGGCATTCGGTGGGCCATATGGGCGTGACAGTCGCCACGTCCATGGGCGATATAGTCGTCGCCGGAGACGCGATTTTCTGCGAACGTAACCTGGAGCCGAACCCAGCTGAAGGCTGGCGCTACTGGGTGCCTGCGCGTTTCGTGAACTCCTATGAGGGCTGGAAGTCGGTCGAAGAGATCGACAAGCGCGCCGATTACGTCCTGCCTTGCCATGACCACGCGGCGAATGCGCGGTCTGAGGTCTTTCCCTATGAGGGGATGCCGCTTCGCAAGCGCCGTCAGCACATCCCGGGTATGAAGTTTTACTTCGGCGATATGCCTCCGGGCAGTGTAGATAAGGCCGCGCCTGCGATGAAGCTGGAAGAGGTCGAAGCCTATCTCGCCGGTTTGACAGATCCCAAAGACATGGCAGAAAGCTGAGCCTCCGGATGCGCGAAATCGCCGATTTGACCGAGATCGCTGCGGGCTTTTCTGCGATCGTGCTCGATCAATTTGGCGTGCTGCACGATGGCGCCCAGGCCTATCCCGGCGCGGTTGAGACCCTCGAGGCGATGAAGGCGCGCGGGCAACGGCTGGCGGTGTTGTCAAATTCCGGTAAGCGTGCTGCGCCGAACGTTGCACGCATCGCTGGCATGGGGTTCCATCCGGACCTTTTCGAGATCGTGATGAGCTCGGGGGAGGCTCTATGGCAAGATGTTGCGTCCGGGAGGGTTTCGGCCAAACGCTTCTTTCCGGTGGCAAGGCAGCTTGAGGATGCGCGGTCTTGGGCCGATGGGCTTGAGGTTGAGATCGTCGAGAGCTTTCGACAGGCCGATGCCGTGCTGGTGATGGGCTATCCCGAACCGCTGCCCTCTGGGTTTGAGGATTGCGTGTTCCAGCGAAATGCCGAGGGCGCTCTGCCGGTCTATTGCACCAATCCCGACCGCGCGTCGCCCCGTGGGCACGGGGTGGTGCCGTCCTGCGGGGCCCTGGCGCATCGGATGGCAGAGGCCGGCCAAGAGGTTTATTTTTACGGCAAGCCGCATGTGCCGATTTTTGCGGCGATGGAGCGTGCATTGGACCTGCCGTCCGAGGCTCTTTTGATGGTCGGTGATAGCTTGGAGCATGACGTCGCGGGGGCGCAGGCCGCTGGTTGGCAGAGCCTGTTTTTGCGCGCCGGGTTGCATGCAAAACACTTCGTGGCGTCCGATGACATCCCGGGCGTGCTAAGCAAGCTGGCCGAGACCGAAGCCGCGCCTTTGCCCAACTTTACTGCCTTTAGGCTGGCCTCATGATGGAAAAGCCCGAAGACTTCGCGGCCTTCCAAGCGCTCTCGGCGAGATTAGGTCAAGATCCGCTGCAAGTGCAGGGGCCTGGCGGCAATACGTCGATCAAAGACGGCCCGGTGATGTGGATCAAAGCCTCCGGCACTGAGCTTGCGGCGGCCGAAACAGGCGATATTTTCGTGGCCGTCGACCGAGAGGCCGCGCGTGCTGAGGCGCGTCGCGAGGCGGGCGATGGCTCGTGCAAGACCACAATTCTCGATCCCGAAATCAAGCTGAGGCCTTCGATCGAGACGACATTTCACGCGGCCTTGGATTGGCCCGTTGTGGCCCATACACATTCGATCGCGACGCTGGTTCATGTCGCCTCACCCGAGGGCCGGCTTTTGGCGGATCAAAAGCTTGCGGGTTTGCCCTTCGTTCGCGTGCCCTATGCCAAGCCGGGTCTGCCGCTGACCGATCAGATCCTCGCGGCGGCGACGCCTGAGACGCAGATTGTTTTGCTGGAAAACCATGGGCTTTTGTGCTGTGGCGCCTCGGTTGCTGAGACTGGCGCCATCTTGGCGGAGGTCGAAACCCGCTTGGAGATGTCAGCCCGACAGACCTTTTACCCGGGACCTGCGACAGCCGCCCCCGATGGCTTTAGTTGGAGCGCGCATGGGGTTTTGGCCTGCCATGCGCGGAGCTTTGAGCTGGCAATTTCCGGCTCCTATTATCCCGACCACGTGGTGTTTCTCGGACCTGCTTTGCCCCAGACGGACCACGATGGGGCGCGACCTGTTCTGCTGATAGAAGGGCAGGGTGCGGCCATCCGCAACGGCGCGACATCCTCGCAGAACGCCATGCTGCGCTGTTTGGCGGATCTGATGCTCCGGCTGCCCGAAGATTGGACGCTCGAGGCCATCGGCGCTGAGGCCGAGGCTGAGCTTTTGGATTGGGACGCGGAGAAATACCGTCAGGCGCTGGCGGCGCGCAGCCAATGAGCGCGCGATGAGGTCGTTTTGAGCGCGGGGTCGCTCTCCCTCGGGCTGGACCTTGGCACGTCCGGGTTACGCAGCGCGGTTCTGGGCGCCGACGGCAGGGTCGTGTCGATGGCGCGGGCCATCTATGAGGGCGATCCGACATCTGCAGAGGCGTGGTGGTCCGGTGCGCTGGCCTGTCTCAAGGCTCAGGGCGCGGCCTTGCGTGAGGCTGGCATAGACGCGGCCCGGGTTGACCGGATCGGGGTCGATGGCACCTCCGGCTCGATGGTTCTAACCGATGCCGATTTGGTGCCCCTTGGACCGGTTTTAATGTACAATTCCAAAGGCTTTGACGCCGAGGCTGAGGTGATATCGCGCCACGCGCCCGACCCTCATATCGCACGCGGCGCCAATTCGGCGTTGGCCCGGGCGATGCGACTGGTGGCTCAGGACGGCGCAGGCCGGGCGGCGCATCTGTTGCACCAGGCCGATTTCATCGCCGCCCGCCTGATGGGGCGTGGGGGCCTGAGTGATGTCAACAACGCGCTCAAAACCGGGGTCGATCCCGAGACGGGTGATTGGCCCGATTGGATCGGCGCGGTGATCGCGCCTGCGCTTCTGCCCCAACCGCTTCAGCCAGGCGCGCCCTTTGGCCCGATCTCGGCCGACATCGCGGAAGGGCTGGGCTTGTCCCCAAAAGCTCAAGTTCATGCAGGGACAACCGACAGCATCGCAGCGTTTTTGGCAGCGGCGCCCCTAAAGCTTGGGAGTGCTGTGACGTCGCTCGGCACGACTTTGGCGGTGAAGCTTCTCAGCCCGAGCCGCATCGACGTGCCGCAAATGGGCCTCTATGCCCATCGCTTGGGCGGTCATTGGTTGGTGGGCGGCGCCTCGAATACCGGGGGCGGCGTGCTCAAGGCAGTGCTGCCCGGGGCCGATCTTGCCGCGCTTTCGGCAAGGATCGACCCAGCCGTGGAAAGCCCGCTCGATTACTATCCCCTCGCCGCGCCGGGTGAGCGCTTTCCGATCAATGACCCAGACCTAAGCCCTCGGATGGAGCCTCGTCCGGATGATGACGCCGCCTTTCTGCACGGTCTGCTGGAGAGCATGGCCCGGATCGAGCAGCAATGCTACGCGGCTATTGCCGGGCAGGGCGGGGGGTGGCCAGAGCATCTGGTCACGGCGGGCGGCGGCGCGGCCAATGCCACCTGGACCGCGATCCGGGAGCGGGTTTTGGGCCGCAAAATCCATGCCAGCGCTGAGACCGAGGCCGCGATTGGCACGGCACGCCTGATCCAGGGCGGATAAAGCCACGAAGCCACAAGGTATCGAATGCCGCACTGCTGGGCTGATCTCATACTTTGAGTATTTCGAGAAAGATAAAGGCAGGACCGGCGCGAAATCGGGCAGTGCTTGGCCGGGCGTTTCCGAGCTTCGTTTGTTTGGTTGCAACCCGGAGATGAGTTTGATTGACTGTGTAGAAGGGACATCGCAGAGGGGTGGCGTTTGACCACAACCGGAGAGACGGCTTTCGTAGCCTTTGACCGCGTTCAAAAGAGCTATGACGGCGAAACGCTTGTCGTAAAGGACCTTAACCTCGCCATCGGCAAGGGTGAGTTTCTGACCATGCTGGGGCCCTCGGGGTCCGGCAAGACCACCTGTCTAATGATGCTGGCTGGGTTCGAGACCGCGACCCATGGCGAGATCACCCTCGACGGCCGGCCGATCAACAACATCCCTCCGCACAAGCGTGGGATCGGCATGGTCTTTCAGAATTACGCCCTGTTTCCGCACATGACCGTTGCTGAAAACTTGGCCTTCCCACTGGAAGTGCGCGGAATGGGTAAATCCGAGCGGGAGGGCAAGATCGCCCGCGCCCTGGACATGGTTCAGATGGGAGAGTTCGGCGGGCGGCGGCCTGCACAGCTTTCGGGTGGTCAGCAGCAGCGCATCGCCCTGGCCCGCGCTTTGGTGTTCGAGCCCGAACTGGTGCTGATGGATGAGCCCCTTGGCGCGCTCGACAAGCAACTGCGCGAGACATTGCAGTTCGAGATCACGAACCTGGCCCATGATCTTGGGATCACCACGGTTTACGTCACGCATGATCAGACCGAGGCGCTCACGATGTCGGACCGGGTGGCGGTCTTCGATGACGGTGTGATCCAGCAGCTTGACGCGCCCGACACACTCTATGAGGCGCCGCAGAACAGTTTTGTCGCGCAGTTCATCGGTGAAAATAACACGCTTGATGGCCGCGTGAGTAAGATCACGGGCGAGACCTGTGAAGTGACGCTCGATGGTGGTGAGGTGATCGACGCTGTGCCGGTCAATGTGGCGGGCGAGGGCGCGCGGACGCTCGTCTCGATCCGGCCTGAGCGGGTGGAGTACAACAAGGACCGGATGGCCGAGAACGCCCATACGATCCAGGCCGAAGTGTTGGAATTCATCTATATGGGCGACATCTATCGCACACGCCTCAGGGTGGCGGGGCGCGAGGATTTCATCATCAAGACACGGAATGCCCCGGATCAGCGCAGGCTGAAACCCGGGGAGCGCATCGAGATCGGCTGGCGTCCGAAGGATTGCCGCGCGCTCGACGCATAACGACCCGTGACCGCGCGTGAAATCAGCGCGGCGCGTAACCAAAGCGTGGCCCGGAGCCATGTCACAACAGGAGAAGACCTATGAAACTCAGAAGCATGCTTATGCTGACGGCGGCTGGCGCGATGATCGCACCGGGTGCCATGGCCGATGGCCACCTGGCGGATTCCATGACGCTGGTGTCCTGGGGTGGGGCCTATCAGGCGAGCCAGACCCGCGCCTATTCCGATCCCTATGCCGAGATGAACGACGGCCTCGAAGTGATCTGGGACGAAAGCTCAGCCGAGGCCGTGGCGCGTCTGCGCGCGATGGACGAAGCGGGCAACGTGACCTGGGACGTCGTTGACGTTGTTGCCGCCGACGCGATCCGTCTGTGCGACGAAGGCCTGGCGTTGGAGATCGACCATGACGAGATCCTAGCGCCCGCGCCCGACGGCACCTCGGCCACGGAAGATTTCGGCAATCTGATCGTGTCGGACTGCTTCATCCCGCAGATCGTCTATTCGACGACCTTCGGCTTCCGCAACGACATCGCCGAGTGGAACGGGGCCGAGCCCGACAGCGTTTGCGCGATCTTCGACACCGAGACCTTCCCGGGTCAGCGCTCGCTTGAGCGTCGTCCGATCGCCAACCTGGAATGGGCGCTGATCTGTGACGGTGTGGACATCGCCGACGTCTATGACGTGCTTGAGACCGAAGAGGGCATCGCCCGCGCCTTCGCCAAGCTCGACGAGATCAAGGACATCACCGTTTGGTGGTCGGCCGGTGCCGACACGCCGCAGCTTTTGGCGGACGGCGAAGTGGCAATCGGCTCGACCTATAACGGCCGTCTGTTCAGCCTGATCGAAGAGCAGGACCAGCCGGTCAGCATGCTTTGGGACTGGCAGATGTTCGATCTGGACGGCTGGATCATTCCGACCGGCCTTTCGGAAGAGCGTCAGGCGCGCGCGCTCGACTTCGTGCGCTTCGCGACCGACACTCAGCGTTTGGCTGATCAGGCACTCTACATCTCCTATGGCCCGGCGCGTGCGTCGTCCGCGCCGCTGGTGGGTCAGCATGCCGATCTGGGCATCGACATGGCGCCGCATATGCCGACCGATCCGGCCAACTCGGAGAACACCTTCCTCTTCAACTATGAGTGGTGGGCCGATTACCGCGACGACCTGGACGCCCGTTTCCAGGCCTGGTTGGCGCAGTAAATCTCTTCCATGAGACCTGCCGGGGCGCGCCGCATATGTGCGCCCCGGTCATCTTTTTCCCTAAAGGAGTGATCCTTTGAGCGACGCCGCCGCAGGCCAGATCACGTCCAGCCCGCCTGAGCCCGCAGCGGCGGCACCGGCTGGCCCGATGCTCGCCGCCGATGGCCGACCGCTCAAGGCCTCGCTCAACCGGGCGCTGCGGCGCCAAAAGCTGCGCGCCCTGGCGCTGATCGCGCCACTGTTGTTGTTTATTCTGATCACCTTTGTGGCGCCGATTTTCGACATGCTTTTCCGCTCGGTCGAGAACCAAATCGTCTCGGAGACGCTGCCCCGCACGGTTATCGCGCTGGAGGATTGGGACGCAGAGGGTACGCCTGGCGACGCCGTCTATGACGTCCTGGCGGTGGATTTTCTGGCTGCCGCCGAACGGCGCGAGCATACGCGCCTGGGCTCGCGACTGAATTATGAGACCACGGGGATGTCCTCACTCTTTCGTCGTACGGGGCGCGGCGTCGACGACATCGGTGAGGTCTACGCCGATCAGTTCATAGACCTGAACCCAGCCTTTGAGGCGCCGTCCTTTTGGGTGCCGTTGGTGGCCGAGAACGCCTGGGCCGAGAGCTATGACGCGGAGACCGGCGAGGGCCCGCTTTTCATCGCCGATGCCGCCTTCGAGGCGCAGTTTCCGGCGACCGCGGATGCCTATGAGAGCTTTGCGCGCACGATCCAGACCGAGGATGGTGACAATCCCTACGAGGAGGAGCCCTGGAACACGGTCTATCAGGCGCTTTACACCGATCTGGCAGCGGCGGGCGGCGATCTCGGCGTCTTTGCCGACACGCCCGAACTGGCCCAGGCGGCTGCGGCTTTGCCTGAGTTCGAGACGCTGAGCGCGCGAGAGGCGTTCCTAGAGATCGACGAGGATTGGGGCGACCCAGAGGTTTTCGCGACGATCCAAGCCTTCTCGGATCCCTACACCGCTGGGTATTTCCTGGCGGCGGTCGATCTGCAACTGACGCCCGATGGCGTTTCGGTTCAGCCCGAAGAGCAACAGATCTATATCCTGCTGTTCCAGCGCACCATGTTCATGTCGCTCGCGATTACGCTGAGCTGTGTGCTTCTTGGTTATCCCATCGCCTATCTGCTGTCGAACCTGCCGGTCCGCACGTCGAACCTGCTTTTGATCCTGGTGCTGCTGCCGTTCTGGACATCGCTGTTGGTGCGCACGAGCGCTTGGAAGGTGCTCTTGCAGCAAGAGGGGGTGATCAACGATATCCTCGTTTGGATCGGTCTGGTCGGCGATGGCAGCAGGCTGGCGTTGATCAACAACCAAACCGGCACGATCATTGCGATGACGCATATCCTCCTGCCGTTTATGATCTTGCCTCTGTTCTCGGTCATGAAGACGATCCCGCCTTCCTATGTCAGGGCCGCCAAGTCCCTGGGTGCCACACCCTTTACGGCCTTCCGCCGGGTCTATTTCCCGCAATCGGTGCCCGGCATCGGCGCGGGCTGTATCCTCGTCTTTATCCTGGCTATCGGCTATTACATCACGCCCGAACTGGTGGGCGGGCGGACGGGCACATTCATCTCGAACCGGATCGCCTTTCACATCTCTTCGAGCCTCAATTGGGGCCTCGCGGCAGCGCTCGGTTCAATCCTCCTGGCGCTCGTTCTGGTGCTTTACTGGCTCTATGACCGGATCGTGGGCATCGACAATGTGAAGCTCGGGTAGGGCACGGCTATGGATCACAAACTTCCCCCCTATGCCACGACTGGTGAGCGCATTTGGTTCTACGGTTTCCGCGTTCTGTGCGGGCTGATCTTCTTTTTCCTGATCGCGCCGATCCTGATCATCATCCCGCTGAGCTTCAACGCAGAGGATTTCTTCACCTTCACGCCCGGCATGCTGCGCTTCGATCCCGAGGCCTACAGCTTCAAGCATTACGAGGATTTCTTCACCAATCCGGACTGGCAGCAGGCGCTGGGGAATTCCGTGCGGATCGCGCCGGTCGCGACGATCCTGTCAGTCTCGCTTGGCACGCTGGCCGCGATCGGCCTCAGTCAAAGCCATGTGCCCTTCAAGGGCGCGATCATGGCAATCCTGATCTCGCCGATGATCGTGCCGCTGATCATCTCGGCGGCGGGAATGTATTTCTTCTACAGTCGCGTCGGGCTTCAGGGCACGTATTTCGGCGTGGTCCTGGCCCATGCCGCGCTCGGCATCCCGTTCGTGATCATCACGGTGACGGCGACGCTTGTAGGCTTTGACCGTTCGCTCACCCGTGCTTCGGCCAGCCTGGGCGCCGATCCGGTGCGCACGTTTTTCAAGATCCAGATGCCGCTGATCCTGCCGGGTGTGATTTCCGGCGGATTGTTCGCCTTTATCACCTCGTTTGATGAGGTGGTCGTGGTGCTCTTCGTTGGGTCCGCCGGTCAGCAAACCTTGCCCTGGCAGATGTTCACTGGCCTGCGAGAGCAGATCTCCCCCACGATCCTGGCTGTGGCGACGATCCTGGTGGTCGTGTCGATCGCGCTGCTCACAACGGTCGAGCTTTTGCGCCGCCGGTCCGAGCGGCTGAGGGGCATGTCGCCCGCCTAACACCGGCTCGTCTTGACCTTTCGCGCGCTGCGCGGTCTATGCTGACGCGGATCGCGGGTGTAGCTCAATGGTAGAGCAGGAGCTTCCCAAGCTTAAGACGAGGGTTCGATTCCCTTCACCCGCTCCAATCCCTGATCAAAATGCGCGAGCAAGCTCGCAAGAGATGCTATTGATTGGGGGCGCTGCCCCCGGCTTCGCCTCCCCCGGGATATTTGGACGATAAAGACTGTGCGAGCTGTTTTAGCGCAAGCTGGCAAAAGCATTGCGTTCGCGGCGAGAACGGGCGGAGCCCGGGAGCCGAGTTAACCCCGTCTGCGGCGGCGTC
This sequence comes from Pseudomonadota bacterium, assembly GCA_038530555.1. Lineage (GTDB taxonomy): Bacteria > Pseudomonadota > Alphaproteobacteria > Rhodobacterales > Rhodobacteraceae > HKCCE3408. The sequence goes on from JBCBCN010000001.1 coordinate 45,594, forward strand.
TGCGGCCACCTTCCGCTTGATCGCCAGCGCCTGCGGCGCCAAAGGCCACATTTGGCAGCGGCGCGATCTTTGCGAGTTCCGGGAAGAGGTCGACGGCGTGGGGCACCGCGCTGGCATTGACGAAGTGTTCCTGAAAGCGCGGCTCGATGGCGGTTTCGATCTTCTCGATCCGGCCCACATTGGCCTCAATCACCCGGCGTTCCGAGCGGTTGCAGAGCGCGATCCGCGCGCCATGACCTGCAGCGTTCCCGGCGCTAGAAACCTGGGCCAGCGGGGCGTCCGGGATCATGCCCAGCACCATTGCGTGTTTCGAGCTGATATGCGCCCCAAAGGCCCCGGCCAGCACCACGCGGTCGACACGATCCACCGCCATATGGTCCATCAGCAGCCGCGCCCCGGCATAGAGCGCTGATTTGGCCAGCTGGATCGCGCGGATATCGCCTTGGGTCACGGTGATGCGCGGGCCTCCGGTCTCAGAGCCATCCCAGATCAAGTATTCATGCACTCGGCCCACGGCCTGACAACGCCAAGTGCCGGTTTGCTCAGCCGAGCCGATCAGGCCGGAAGGGTCCATGAGGCCGGAGAGGCGCAACTCGGCCACCGCTTCGATAATGCCGGAGCCGCAGATGCCGGAGACACCCGTTTTGCGTGTGGCGCGGGCAAAGCCTTCGTCGTCGGACCATAGATCGCAGCCGATAATGCGGAAGCGCGGCTCTTTCGTCAGCGGGTCGATCTCGATGCGTTCGATGGCGCCGGGCGCGGCGCGCTGACCGCTGGAGATTTGCGCGCCTTCGAAGGCTGGGCCGGTTGGCGAGGAGCAGGCTAGGACACGCTCACGATTGCCCAGCAAGATCTCGGCATTGGTACCGACATCGACGATCAAGACCAGGTCTTCAGAGAGGTCAGGGCGCTCGCTCAGCGCGACCGCTGCGGCATCAGCGCCGACATGGCCCGCGATGCAGGGCAGGACGTAGACCTGGGCCTGAGCGTTCATGGCTGTGAGCTCAAGATCGCGCGCGGGCAGGGTGAGGGCCTCGGATTGCGCGAGCGCGAACGGCGCCTGACCCAGCTCGACCGGGTCGATGCCCAAAAAGAGGTGATGCATGACCGGATTGCAGACCACGACGCTTTCGAAAATCAGCTCGGGATCGATCCCCGCCTCGGCCGCGATATCCTGCGTGAGTTGGTCGATAGCTTCGCGCACCGCGCGGGTCATTTCCAGATCGCCGCCGGGATTCATCATCGCGTAGGAGACCCGGCTCATGAGGTCCTCGCCGAAGCGGATTTGCGGGTTCATCAGGCCCGAGGACGCCAGGACCGCGCCATCTTTGAGATCGCAGAGATGCGTCGCAATCGTGGTGGAACCCAGATCGATGGCGAGGCCGTAGATCGCGCCCTCCCAAGTGCCCGGCCAGAGATCAAGCACCACAGGTGCCGCGCCATCCGTCGGCTGATATAGTGCGCAGGTGACCTGCCAGCCGCCCTTGCGCAGGGCGGGCTGAAGGCGGCGCAGGACGGTCAGGGGGGCCGAAACGCCTGCGATGCCGTGCTGCTCCTCGAAGGCCGTGGCCAGACGCTCCAAATCGCCGGTGGGCACGTGCATGTCGGGCTCGGCCACGCGGACTGTCAAAAGACGGGTCGCCGGGTCCATCTCGATCCGGCGGTCGCTCGCGGCCTTGCGCACGACTTGGCGATGCACCTGGGCCTCGGCGGGAATGTCGATGACGATATCGGTCTGGATCGTGGCCTGACAGCCGAGGCGGCGGCCGTCTTTGAGGCCCTTCACCCGCGCAACACGCTCTTCGACCTCGTTGATTTCGGACAGCGCGTCCGACGCGACGCTCACCCCGTGCTTGGGAAAGTCGCCATAGGCGGGCTCACATTGGCATTTGGCGCAGATCCCACGCCCGCCGCAGACCGAGTCGATATCCACGCCAAGCTGTCGCGCCGCAGTGAGGACGGGCGTTCCGGCTGGAAACTGCCCGCGCTTGCCGGAGGGGGTGAAGATCACCAGGGGTGTCTTGCTGCTCATTGGCGCGCCTGTCTTAGCTTGCTGCTAGAGCGTAACCTGCAAGCGGGCCTCGGGAAGATCAAAAAGCGTCAAGATGATGTTGCAGCGCGTCAGGGTATGGCGTTTTGGTCGCCTTCGACCCGGCCTAGAGGCCAGGCCTAGAGGATTGAGATATCCCAGATCCAAACCGCAAGCGGCACCGGTGCCACCGCCAGGGCGAGAGTCAGCAAGGTCGCCCAGGTTGAGAACACGCCGCTTACCCCGGCCACCAGGGAGATCCCTCCGCCACCGCCGAGCAGCGCATTGCCGGGCACGTTAAGCAGGGCGGCGAGGCTCAGATAGCGGTAGCGCACCAACGCATCGCCAAGCCAGCGCGGCATAGCCCCACGCACCACCACAAGGCGCTCCTTAGGCCCAAGCGGTGCGATCCGGTCGATCAAACGGCAGGCGCTGCGAAGATGCAGATCGGAGAAGGTTTGCCGGAGCAGGGTCAGCGGCAGGAGGCGCCCCATGCCATAGGCAAGGCTGAGGCCGCAGAGCGTCGCCACATAGACCGCTGGGGCCATCTCGGGGCCGCGCAGCATGAGCAGTGACAGGCCGATCTCGATGCCTGGAACGAACGGCACGGCGATCAGGGCTGCATAAATTGCGAGGATGCCCAGGATTATCAGCGCGCGCAGGGCCCCGCGCTCCGCGGCGGGCAGGGCGTCGGTCAGATGCATGACCTCGTCGAGCGCGAAATGCACGCCGAGTGCGATCAGAACGATCGTGGCAATCCTGAGCAGTGTCCGAAAAAGCGCGATGGGCCAGGGGCTGAGCTCGACCGTGTGGCGTCTCGATGCATCTCGCGTAAGACGCGATTTGGGGCCCATGGACAGGGCCACTGACTTGTCCTCAACACGTTGCACCGCAACCCTCCCGGCACTCACACATCGAAGGTGGCGCAGAGTTTGCCGTTACGTCAACTTACGGGTTTCCTGACCCTAGTGTCGAAAGTCGAGGTTGGTTCGCTTTAAGTTCTTTTCCTAAATGCAAGATCATAAATGATTTTACCAAGTCATAGATGTGTGGAAGCCGCCAGATCGAAGCCGCTCGGGCCCGTGCGCAAGACGTGAAAAAATCGCGCCCTGGTTGAAAATTGCTCCTCAGGAGGCCCGGCGACGACCGCCCCGACGACCGCCACGACCTCCCGAAGCGGCAGATTGAGCCTGAGCCGCCTCGGCGAAAGCCTGGCCCTCTTTGACCGCATCGAGAACGCGGGCGAATTTGATCCAGGTCCCGCCATTGGCGTCGTGGTTCATCAGGAAATTCGCGGCGTTCACCGCTTCCATCTCCACCGGGCGCACCGGGTTCATGATGGCGCTGGTCATGCCCGCGCCAATCGCCATCGGCAGGAAGGCCGCGTTTATGCCGTGCCGGTTGGGCAGGCCGAAGGAGATGTTCGACGCGCCACAGGTTGTGTTCACGCCAAGCTCTTCGCGCAGCTTGCGCACCAGGGCAAAGACTTGTTGACCGGCAGTGGCCATTGCGCCCACGGGCATCACGAGGGGATCGACCACGATGTCATGGGCCGGGATGCCGAAATCGGACGCGCGCTCGACGATCTTTTTGGCCACGGCAAAGCGCACCTCGGGATCTTCGGAAATGCCGGTGTCGTCGTTCGAGATCGCGACCACGGGAACGTTGTATTTCTTCACCAGCGGCAGGACGAGCTCCAGCCGCTCTTCCTCACCCGTCACCGAGTTGAGCAAGGGCCGGCCCTCAGCGGCCTCGAGCCCCGCCTCCAGCGCGCCGGGTACCGAGCTGTCGATACATAGCGGCACATCGGTGCGCGCCTGCACAAGCTCGATCATCTTGCGCATGAGCGGCGGCTCGGTCTCGTTGGGATTGGGATTGGAGTTGTAGACCACGCCAGCATTCACATCGAGGACCATCGCGCCGCAGGCTACCTGCTCGAGCGCATCTTTCTCAACCGTGCTGAAATCGCCCGCCTCAAGCTCAGCCGCCAGCTTTTTGCGACCGGTCGGGTTGATCCGCTCCCCGATCACGCAGAAGGGCTCATCAAAGCCGATCGTGACGGTCTTCGTCTTCGATTCCAAAACGGTGCGTGCCATGGGATTGGTCCTTCGATCCTCGTGTTATCGCGCAGCTACCAGGGCGCGAGGGGCCCTGCACGGCGGAAAACGACCGATGGGCTCAACCCAAAGACACCTAAAGCAAAATGCCGCCGCCGGTGATACCCGGCGGCGGTTTGAATTTTGATCATAATCGACTTGAAGGCTTGGCGCTTTCTGGCCCTGTAGCCCTAATAACTTTTTGCGTTTAGATGGCGCCGCCCGATGCAACACAAAGGCGAGACAAGCCGCCTCACTCGACGCAGTAATATTCGTAGGTGCCGTCGATCGGATTGCCGTTCGCATCCTCCAGCCAGGTCTCCAGCCATTCCATGCCGCCGCAGATCAGATCGAGCTCGTCATGGGTGATCGGACCTGTCGTTGTCTCAGGGCTTTGCTGCGACACACGGACAAGCTCGGCTGGCACGGTCTCACGGGCCTGAAGCCGGGCAAAACCCGTGCTGTCTTCGTCCCGATCCACACCGCCGCGTCCGCCGCCATCTTGCGCCAGAACGGGCTGGCCTGCGGCCAGAACGAGCGCCAAAATTGCGCCGGTTGCTTTGAAATTCATCTTCATCTGTCACTGTCCTTTTTATCCGGCCGCTTTGTGCGACCGCGTTCATGCCCATGAGACGCGCGGCGCGGCGAATGGTTCAAACAGGGCGAAAATTATTCGGGAAGACCCCTCTGTAAGGTTGGGAGCGATACGATCAGTCGGCGAAGCGCACGTTCTTTTACGTGGCTTACCCGACCTGGCGGATCCGCTCTGCGCCGTTGCGCCCGGGTTCGAAAAAGACGCGGTCTCGCTTTGCTTGCTTTGCGCGGTACATCGCGACATCGGCGCGTTTGATCAACGCTTCGACGCCTTCCTTGCCAGCGCTTGTGGCAACGCCGACGGCGGCTCCGAAGGCGATGTCATGGCCCTCGAAGGAGACGGGTTCGGTGACGCCAACGCGCAGCGTCTCGGCCTCGTCCAACGCGTCGTTTACGTTTTCGCTGTGCAATCGTACGACAAACTCATCGCCGCCGAGCCGGGCAATCCGGTCATGGCCCAACCGGTTCCGCAAGCGTTTGGCCACTGTGAGCAAAACAGCGTCTCCGGCCGCGTGGCCGAATGTGTCGTTGATCGGCTTGAACCCGTTGAGATCAATAAGCGCGATGCTGACCGGCGCGTCTGGCCCGCAGCTTTGCAGCGCGTCTGCCAGAATGTCATCAAAGCCGCGCCGGTTCATCGCGCCGGTCAATGCATCGTGACGCGACAGATGGTCGAGATGTTCGAGTTGCTCCTCGGTTTTGAGGCGCGCGCTGCCGATGACTTGTCGATGCGCGCGTTGGCCCAGCAGCACTTCGATGATGTTGGCCGTCCACATCAGGAAACTGAGTCCGAGCAGAACGCTGTCGAGTATATGGGGCGGGCGCGCATCGCCGGGCGCCATGACCCAAAGCGCGTATCCGACCGACATCACCACCGGCAGCGTTGTTAGCCAAACCAGAAGGTGCATATGGGCGAAGTTGACCACGTTGTGGATCACCACACCCGAAGCCCAAAACATGCCGACGATCACCGCGGTCTTTGATGGATCGCTGATTAGATAGACACCCGGCACGGCGTAAACGATTGTAAGCGTGAAAAAATTCGCCAGGATAACCGTGACCCGAAGACGACCGATCGCTTTGTCATCCTCGGGCGTGGTCCTGCGAACAATGCCGTCGAGCGCCTCGCAGGATAGGATGATCAGCGCGGCGATGAGACCTTCGAGAGGGCTCGTGAACCAGGCGACGCACAGGCAGATATGGACCGTCATCAAGACGCGCTTGGGCCAAGCCCGGCGCGAGAACGCCACGATGAATTGCGCCTGAAGACGCAGTATTTCCAAGTTTTTGTTCAACGCACAGCGCGGCCTCCTGCGCCGCAGGCTAGCGCGGGAGAGTGAAGTGTCGGTAAAGTGCCGCCTAGCGGCTCGCGTCTTGAGCCTAGGTTTCCGGCGCTGCGGGCACAGCCGAGCGGCCGCCATGGGCCATTGCCCAATTGGCCGAGGTTTTGATCCCGCCGAGCGGGAAGATATGAACGCGCTCGATGCCAAAGCCCGGATGGGCGGCTTTGTGGGCGGCAAGCTCCTCGATCAGGCTTGTGGGCTCAAACGGCAAAAGCAGCTTGGTGACGTCCTTTGCGCGCTTTTGCAGCACTGACAGGGAGGCGCCGACACCGCAGGCAATGGCGAATTTAACCAGGGTTTGCAGCTTGGCGGGGCCCGCAATCCCAATGTGGATCGGCAGATCAATGCCCTCGGCGGCCAAGCGGTCGGCCCAGGCGATGATCGGCCCGGCCTCAAAGGCAAACTGCGTGGCGATGGCAAAGGTCGCATCGCTGCGCTCGGCGAAGGCCTGCTTCCAGCGCAGGGCTTGCATGACTTGCGCTTCACCGCCGGCGGGGTCGATATCGCGATTGCCCTCAGGGTGCCCGGCCACATGGAGCCGCTCGAACCCGTCAAAGGCGCCGGTTTCCAGCAACTGCATCGAAGACTCGAATTCGCCATGGGGCTTTGCGACACCGCCCGCCAAAAGCAGGGCGTCGCGGATCCCGGCCTCCCCCTGATAGCGCGCGATCCAATCCTTCAAAGTGGACTGATCGGCGATGATGCGCGCGGGAAAATGCGGCATCACGCGGAAGCCGTCGCGCGCCAGCCGCGCTGCCGTGTCCACCATCTCGTTGATCGGGGTGCCCTCGATATGGGCGATATAGACCAGCGTGCCCTCGGGCAGGAGCGCGCGAAAATCCTCGATCTTGGCGGCCGTGCGCGGCATCACCTCAATCGTATAGTCCTTCAAGAAGGCCTCGACCTCGGGGCGGGCGGCCTCACCGGTCTCTACCCCCGCCGGGTCTTTTTCGCGCATGAATTTCAACACGGGCCTTCTCCGCTTTTGATGTTTCGTATCCTCCGCCCACGCATGCCGATCGGGGGGCCGATCAGGGGGCGTCCGCGTTGGTCGTTGTGTCCCAGCCATCGGCCGCGATAAGCGTCTGCAAGCGCCTAGCGTCGTAATCGCTGTCCAGTTTTTCGGCCCATTCTTGCGCCAGGTCTTCGGCCTCGCCCGGCAACTCCATCGGTGGCGCTTTGCGAAAGCCTGACATGTAAGCATCGTCGTCTTTGGCGCCAACTTTCATCGCGCAGCGGTCGATGGCCGTCTCGAAGCGTTCGGGCAGGGGGCGTTTGGCGCCGCGCCGGCCTTTGCCAACGATCACTTGGGCGGGGATGTCGCGCCAGTAGACAAGGGTGACGGCGGGCATGGCTTGTGGCTCCCCCAGGGCTAACTCGCCGCCAACCTAAGCCGCTTCGCCCGTTAAGCGCCGCTTATTTTCGACACGCTGAGGCCGGGTGGCGACCTGCATGTCGGCTGTCGGTCATTTGAGCGCTACGGGATCGGGATCTGAAACCCAGTGCCCGGCGCCTGCGGTATTGCCCCAGGGTCGCGGGCGCATTACGCTCGGGTCACCCGGGATCCAGAAGCCGATTGGCCATCCATGTCGCGCAAGACCCCTTCAGACACGCAGGACCAAAGCACCGGCGGCGACGGCGCGTCGGGCAAACCTACGGATGGACCCGAAACCCCGGCCGGACGCTTCCCGCGACCCGTGATGCCTGTCGCGCCACCCGCGCGCTCTGAGGCTGCCCTGCGCGGCGACAGAGGCAAACGTGCGGGCAAAGCCGCCGCACAGGTCGCAGGGCCGGACCCCGACGATCTTTACGCTGCGCTCGATCTTGGCACCAATTCCTGCCGGATGCTCATCGCGCAGCCCAAGGGCACGCAGCTCCACGTGGTGGATAGTTTCTCCAAATCGGTGCAGTTGGGCCAAGGTCTGGAAGCCTCAGGCCGCCTTAGCCGCCCGTCTATGGCGCGGGCGGTGGGGGCCTTGAAGATTTGTCAGAAAAAGCTGAGCCAGCACGCGGTGCGCCGCATGCGCCTCGTCGCCACCGAGGCTTGCAGGCGGGCCAGCAACGCGGCCGATTTCATCGCTGTGGTCAAACGCGAGACGGGGCTTGAGCTTGAGATCATCGAGCCCGAAGAGGAGGCGCGATTGGCCGTTGTCTCCTGTGCGCCCTTGGTCTCGACGCGCACCGAGCAGCTTTTGGTCATCGATATCGGCGGCGGCTCGACCGAGCTTGTCTGGATTGATCTTGAACGCGTCCCGCCGCTGGAGCGTCCGCGCGCGATCATGCGTCTGCATCGCGGTTTTGAGCCCGGGCTTGAGGCCGGTGAGACCGTGTTTCCGCGCGCTAAGGTGGTCGATTGGATCTCGGTGCCCCTGGGTGTGGCGACGCTCAAAGACATGTACGACGATGTCGACGATGATGCCGCGCGTTTCGCGCTCATGAGCTGGTATTTCGAGGAACAACTCCGCGCATTCTCACCCTATGACGACGCCGCCGATCAGACGCGCGACGGCTTTCAGATCATCGGCACCAGTGGCACTGTCACAACGGTGGCGGCGAGCCATCTGGGCCTGCGCCGTTATGACCGCAACAAGGTGGACGGGCTGCGCATGACGTCCGATCAGATCGACGAGGTGATTACGGGGTATTTGAGCTTGGGTCCGGAGGGGCGTCGCAAAGATCCCAGGATCGGGCGCGACCGCCAAGCGCTTATCATGTCAGGTGCGGCGATCCTGCAGGCGCTTCTCAGGGCCTGGCCCACGGACCGCCTCAGCGTCGCGGATCGGGGATTGCGCGAAGGGTTGCTGTTCGCGCAGATGAGCTCAGATGGCGTTCTGGAGGACGGCCCGCTTTAGTTGGTCCGCCCGTCGCCCGCCGCCGCGCAGGCTTCCTCGGAGCCCAGATCGCAAGCGCGCGCGACCAGCATCGCGGCAGAGGCGGGATCTTCGTCACGGCCCAGCCCCTCTTTGATCATCGCGCCCAAGGCCAAACAGCCGCGCGCATGGCCGGCCGTGCAAGCCGCGTCATAGGCCTCTGCCGCGCCTTCGAGATCCGCGCCAAGAAGATCGGCCGCACCCACTTCGGCTGACGCGTTGAACAGCAGATCCCCCAGATGGCTGCAGCCGCGCCCGTGGCCCAGCGTGCAGCCCTGGCGCAGGAAACCTTCGGCTTGGGTCAGCGACAGCGCCACGCCGCGCCCATCGCGGTGCATCATGCCCAGATTGCTGCAACCGCGCGCATGCTCAGCCGTGCAGGCCTGCGCGTAGAGCTCGGCGGCGGCGGCATCGTTTTGCAAAAGCCCGCGCCCTTCCTGCATGAGCCAGCCCAGATTTGTGCAGCCGCGCGCAAACCCGGCATCGCAGGCCTGACGGTAATAGATCGCCGCGCCGCTATCGTCTTGCACCACGCCGCGCCCGGTCTGGTGCAGCCAGCCTAGATTGCTGCACGAGCGGCCATGGCCTCGGTCGCAGGCTGTATCATAGGCGCGGGCGGCGACGGCGTAATCCTGGACCGTGCCGCGCCCTTGTTCGTTGCGAAAGCCGAAGGTCGCGCAGGCCTCGTCGTCGCGCAAGGCACAAGCCCGACCGTAGAGGCTGGTGGCGCGAGCTTGGTTCAGTTCCGCGCCTTGGCCGATCGAATGCAGATGGGCGAGATTGCTGCAACCGCGCGCGTCTTGTCCGTCACAGCCCAGCCGGTAATGCTCAGCTGCCTGGATGACATCGCGCTCGGTCCCGATCCCTTCGGCATAGAGATAGCCCATATAGGAACAGGCCTGCGCCTCGCCTGCCGCGCAACGTGCGCTGGTCTCAGAGGCCAATTCGGCGTCCACCTCCGAGATCGCGCTGCCCGCGACCTGTGGCACTGCGGGTGCATTCAATCCGGTCAGTTGCGCCACCATTCCGAAGCCCGCAACGGCGATCAATACGATGCCCAGGGCCAAGATGCGTCTGGCTGTCATGAAATGGCTCCTCTGGCTGGCCCCTGAACGCTCTGAACTGCGTTTGCTGATTGCGGCTTTGGTATACCGGGTAAAAGCGGCAGGTTTTGGGCGCTGCGCTCCAATTTGCGCGGCACCGCGATAAGCACAGTCATGGGCTTTCCCCGCGCCCCGAGGAATGCGATCTATCATTGGCAGCCTTGCACCTGAATGATCGTGTGACCGAATTGTCCCGAGAGCGCAAAGCGCGGCAGGGTATTCCGTGTCTCAGCTGATAGGCTGAACGCGTGGGCGCATAAGGAGATGCAGCGATGGCGGGTGTCAGAGGTAAGGGCGGCGCGAAAGGTGGTGGGCGCGGTGCCAATGGTCGTGGTGATAGCGGTCGGGGTGCGCGCGAGTTGCGCGTGAAGGTCAAAACCGCCCGGGGTCGCAAGCTGAGCTCGACGCGTTGGCTCGAACGGCAGCTCAACGATCCCTATGTGCAGCGCGCCAAACGCGAAGGCTTTCGCGGCCGCGCGGCCTTCAAGATCATGGAGCTCGACGATAAATTCGGTTTTCTCGTACCCGGGGCGCGTGTGGTCGATCTGGGCTGTGCGCCGGGCGGTTGGTGCCAGGTCGCGGTGCCGCGGATCAATGCGCTCGGGGCTGAGCCGGGTCCACAGGGCCGAGTGATCGGTGTCGATCTACAAGTGGTCGAGCCCATTGCCGGCGCGGATCTCTATCAGTTGGACTTTCTGGACGCGGATGCCGATGCACAGGTGAAGGCATGGCTCGGCGGACCGGCTGATGTGGTAATGAGCGATATGGCCGCCGCGTCCTCGGGGCATAAACAGACCGACCATCTGCGCATTATGGCTTTGTGCGAGGCGGCGGCGGAGTTTGCTTTTGAGGTTCTCGATCCCGGCGGTGTCTTCGTGGCCAAGGTGCTTGCCGGCGGGGCGGAAGGCCGTCTTCTGGCTGAGCTCAAACGGCGGTTTGAGCGCGTCTCCCACGTCAAACCGGGTGCCAGCCGCGCCGACAGTTCAGAGAAATTCGTCGTGGCGCGCGGCTTTCGCGGTGCGGCCGAGGCGGATGGAGGCGCAGGTTAAACGACTTCGCTGCGCTCAGGCTTGATACGCCCTTCGGGCGGTGCCTCCGGCGGGGATATTTTTGCGATAAAGACGCATTGCGCGGGGAATGACCGATTGGTTCGCGCGAGGCGGCGGCCGCACAAGGTTTGGGGCTTTTCCTTTCGCCCGCCCCATGACATAGACATGGCGCAACGCCAAACTCCCCAGACGAGGCTGCTCCATGGAGATACGCGACGCGCTTACCTTTGACGATGTTTTGCTGGTGCCCGGGGCCAGCGCTGTGCTGCCGGCAGAGGCTGATACACGCACCCAAGTGACGGCCTCGATCGCGCTTAACATTCCTTTGTTAAGCTCGGCCATGGACACCGTAACCGAGGCGCGCATGGCCATCGCCATGGCACAGGCCGGTGGGATGGGGGTAATCCACCGCAATCTCGATGCTGAGACCCAGGCCGCGCAGGTGCGGCGTGTGAAGCGCTTTGAAAGCGGGGTGGTCTATAGCCCCGTCACGCTGTCGCCCGACGCGACCTTGGGCGATGCGCGGGCTTTGATCGAGAAATACGCGTTTACCGGGTTCCCGATCGTCGATCAGGAGCGTCGGGTGCTTGGGATCCTGACGAACCGCGACATGCGGTTTGCGCAGGACGATACCACGCCGGTGCGCGAGATGATGACGTCGGACAATTTGGCGATGTTGCGCGAGCCCGCCGATCTGGGCGAGGCGCGAGCCCTGATGCAGGAGCGGCGGATCGAAAAGCTGCTTGTGGTCGATGCCCAGGGGCATCTGACCGGGCTTTTGACGATCAAGGACATCGAGCAGGCAGTGCTGAACCCGGCCGCCTGCAAGGACCATCTGGGCCGGTTGCGCGTGGCGGCGGCGACCACTGTGGGGGATGCCGGATTTGCGCGGTCTGAAGCGCTGGTCGATGCGGGTTGCGATCTCATCGTGATCGACACTGCGCATGGGCATTCCGAAGGTGTGGCCGAGGCCGTCCGTCGGGTCAAAAACCTGTCCAACGAGGTGCAGGTGATGGCTGGAAATGTGGCCACAGGTGAAGCCACCCGGGCCTTGATCGATGCGGGCGCGGATGCGGTCAAAGTGGGGATCGGGCCGGGTTCGATCTGCACCACGCGCGTGGTTGCGGGCGTGGGAGTTCCGCAGCTGACCGCGATCATGGATTGCGCCCGCGCGGCGGCGGATCATGGCGTGCCGGTGGTTGCCGACGGCGGCATCAAATATTCCGGCGACTTCGCCAAGGCGATCGCGGCTGGTGCCCATTGCGCCATGGTCGGCTCGATGATCGCAGGCACCGATGAAAGCCCAGGCGAGGTGATCCTCTACCAGGGCCGCTCGTTCAAATCCTATCGTGGCATGGGGTCCCTTGGGGCGATGGCGCGGGGCTCGGCGGATCGCTATTTCCAAAAGGATGCGGCCAGCGACAAGCTGGTGCCGGAGGGGATCGAAGGCCAGGTGCCCTATAAGGGGTCGGCGGGCGCGGTGATCCATCAGCTTGTCGGTGGGCTTAGGGCCGCCATGGGCTATACCGGCAGTGCCACGATCGCTCAGATGCGCGGCGGCTGTCAGTTCGTCAAGATTAGCGGCGCGGGCCTCCGCGAGAGCCATGTTCACGATGTTCAAATCACCCGTGAAGCGCCGAATTATCGTGCGGGATAAGCGCAGTATGGTGCGTTCTTAATCCATGCTTCCGGCGGCGCGGCAGCAAGCGGCGATAGATGTGCTCGATGCTTGGCTCAAGGGGCAGAGCTTGGATCAGGCGTTGAGCCGGTGGAGCCGTGGGGCGCGCTATGCTGGGTCCAAGGACAGGCGCGCTGTGCGGGATATTGTTTTTGATGTCTTGCGCAATCGCGGCCGCGCGAGGGCGCTCGGAACGTCTGTGGTCCGGACCGAAAGCGGCCGAGCGCTCGTCTTTGGCTGGCTGCGCCTTCGCGGCTCCGATCTGGGCGCGGTGTTTACGGGACTTGGCCATGCACCGGCGCCGCTCGATGCCGAGGAGCGCCGTCTTTTGGGCGAGCGTCCCAGCGCGCCGATCACGCTGGACACACCGGACTGGCTTTTGTCGCTTCTTCGCGCGGAGTACGGGGCCGACACCGAACCGCTGCTCGGCGCGTTTTCTCACCGCGCGCCCCTTTATGTGCGGGTGAACCGCGATGCGGCCACAGCGGCTGAGAGAGTGGCTGAGGCGCGCGTGGCGCTGGCGGGCGATGGCATAGCGTCAGAGCCGGTCGAAGGGGCCGTGACGGCACTCAAGATCACCGAGCAAGGCGCGCGGCTTGCGCAGTGCACGGCCTATCTAAAAGGCATGGTCGAGCCTCAAGATCTGTCCGTGCAACTGGCCTGTGCAGCGGTGGATTGGGGCGCGGCGCAAACGGTGCTCGACTATTGCGCGGGCGGTGGCGGCAAGGCGCTTGCCGTGGCTGCAGCGACAGGGCGCGCCGTCCATGTCCACGATGCCGAGCCGCGGCGGATGGCTGATCTCCCGGCCAGGGCTGCGCGGGCCAAAGCGGAGCTTGTCGAGTGGCGGGCCGGGGCGACAGGGCCTGATCGGTTTGATTGCGTTCTGTGCGACGTGCCCTGTTCGGGGTCGGGAACCTGGCGCCGGGATCCCGAAGCGCGCTGGCGGCTGACGCTGGACCGGCTGCGACGATTGACCGAGGCGCAGGACGCGATTCTCGACAGCGCGGCCAGGCGTGTGGGGCAGGGTGGCCGTCTGATCTACATGACATGCTCCCTGTTGCAGCAGGAAAATCTTGACCGGATCCAGGCCTTTTTGGACCGCCATAAAGCCGCATGCCTCGTTCAGTCTCAGGCCTGGAACCCGCTAACGGCGTCCGACGGGTTTTTCCTTGCAGAAATCAAGCTTTGACGGTTGCGAGTGCGCCTGAGACGCGCGTTGAACATGTCGCGCGTTCCCGTTCGATTGAGCAAATCTCGGTTTGAATTGACGCTTTGCTCCTGACCCCGCTACCGTGCTCGGCGCGGCTGGTGTTAACATCCGATTAACGAATATTCTGGCACAGTACGCCCGTGTTTAAGGCCCGGTGTCTGGAGGAGCAGCGATTTGAGCGATCTGGCGGCAAACTCTGTCAAGTCCGAAGCCCGAGCCCGAGCCCGATCCCGATCCTGGCGTGGGCGCGGACTTCGCGAAAACATGATGCTTGGAATCGTGGCGTTTGGACTGATCCTGACAGGGGCCCTCATCGGGTCGGGTATCGCGTCGCTCAGCCTGATGGCGGGCGGCGGCGCACTGGCCATGATCGCGGTTTTTTTGGGCGTAGGAGAGGCGCGCGCCCGGATGCGCGCCGAGAGCTTGAGCCAACAGGCCGAGGCGCTGATCGCGCATGATCCCGCGCCGGTGTTCGTGGCCGACGCCATGGGTCAGGTCTTGGCGATCAACGCGGCAGGCCACAAGCGCCTTAATCTCGCATCGGGCCGCAGCCTCGTCGAGGCGCTAAGCGGTGTGGTCATCAACGCATCGAACGTCGCGTTTCGCATGGAAGCTGCGGTGGCCGAACACGGCCAAGTGCAAGAGACTTTGTTTACGCGTTCGGGCCATATTCGCCTGAGCGCCCATCGCATGGAATTTGGAACACTATGGCGGATTGAAGATCGCGTAGAAGCACCGCAGCGCACCGGCGAGGGTTTGGCCCTGCCGATGCTAACCGCCAATCGCAGCGGCGCCATTTTGTCCATGAATGACGCGATGCGAAAGTTTTTGGGCTTCCGCGCGCGCGATTTACAAGCGGCCTTCGGAGAGGCTGCCATAGAGACTGGCGCGCGTGTCACTGTGCAGCGCGAGGACGAAAAGCGCCAAGTGGGTTTTGTGGTCCTCGATATCGAACATGGTCTGCGCGAGATTTATCTGCTGAGTGAGACGGCCGCGCTGTTGGCCGAGGATATGACCGGTGCGGCGGTCTCCGCGGTGCAATCAGGTGCCCTGCTCGACGCGATGCCGGTCGCTGCGATGCTGATCGGCGCGAATGGTGACGTGTTGTCGTGCAACGCCGCCGCGCGGGAGCTTTTGCGTCTGAGAGAAACAGGCAGCGCGGTGTCGATCAGTGCCTTGATCGAAGGGCCGGGTCGTCCTGTGCGGGACTGGCTGTCGGACCTGGCCGAAGACCGGGTGCCAAACCGACCCGAAGTGGTGCGCGTGCTGCGTCGTGAGGATGATTGTTCGGTCAAGATTTCCATGGGCAATTTCCTGCAAGAAGGCGAGATGCGCTTTCTCGCGGTGCTGCAAGACGCCACCGACATGCAGTTTCTACAGCAACAGGTGGCGCAGAGCCAAAAGATGCAAGCGGTCGGTGAGCTTGCCGGTGGCGTGGCGCATGATTTCAACAACCTGCTGACGGCGATTACCGGGCATTGCGACCTGCTGCTCCTGCGCCATGACCAGGGCGATCAGGATTATGCCGACCTGGTGCAGATCCATCAAAACGCCAACCGCGCCGCTTCCCTTGTGGGACAGTTATTGGCGTTTTCGCGCAAGCAAACGATGAAGCTGGAGCTCATTGATCTGCGAGACACGATGGGTGATTTAACCCATCTTCTCAATCGTTTGGTCGGTGAAAGGGTGATCCTGAAGCTGAGCCAGGACCCGGCTTTGCAACCGATCCGCGCCGACCGCCGCCTGCTTGATCAGGTGCTGATGAACCTCGTCGTGAATGCCCGAGACGCCATGCCAGATGGCGGCGAAGTGCGCCTGATCAGCCGCATGATGCGCATCGATGCCACGTTACGGCGCGGTGGCGTGGATGTGCCAGTGGGCGATTATGTCGTGATCGACGTGATCGACGAAGGCATCGGCATCCCACCCGATCGATTGGGTCGTATCTTTGAGCCCTTCTTCACCACGAAAAAGGTGGGAGAGGGGACCGGCCTGGGCCTATCCATGGCCTATGGCATCGTCAAGCAATCGGGCGGCTACATCTTCGCAGACAGCCAAGTGGGCGAGGGGACGCGGTTCTCTCTCTATTTCCCCGCCCATGAATGGCCGCGTGAGGCCGAGAAACCCGTAGAGGCGCCGGTGGCGGTGCGGACCCAGGACGGCGATAAATCCGGTGTCGTCCTGCTTGTTGAGGATGAGGCTCCGGTGCGCGCCTTCGCGTCGCGCGCGCTAAAGCTCAAGGGCTTTTCCGTGCTCGAGGCGGGCAATGGCGATGAGGCGCTAGAGATCCTGGAGGACGGCGATCTCGAGATCGACCTTTTCGTCACCGACATGATCATGCCCGGCAAGGGCGGCCCGGAATGGGTGCGCGAGGCTTTGGGCCAACGCCCCGGTGTGGGTGTCGTATTTATGTCGGGCTACGCCGAGGACGCCTATGGCAAATTCTCCGACGACATCCCAAAGGCAGTTTTTCTAGCCAAGCCGTTCTCTCTGGCCGATCTGACGGAGACGGTCCGCGGTCAGATGCCCTAACAGCTGCGCGCCGCTTCGCGCTTTGCGCTGCCATCGTTGGGGCAGGTCAGTTTTGAACTTGTTGGAAACCAGATAGGCGCCGCGCATGTCGCAGTCGAGCCTCAGCTTTGCCGAGCACCTTCCCACAATTCGAAATCGCGCGCCGCATATTCCCGCAACGCCGCTTCGGTCTCGGCAGACAGGGCCAGGCCCATTTTTGGCGACACATTCACCGGTTTGGTCTCGATCTTTTCGCCCAGTCGCGTCTCCAAAAAGGCAAGCGCCGCGTCATAGGCCTCATAGCGGAAAAGATGCGTCACCAAGAGCCGACCTCGGCCGCCAGTTACAAACCTCGACTGGCTGCCGACCCGGGCGAAATCGGGCCGCTCCTCCTGCATCCAGGCGCGCACGAAAGCGTCGAAATCGACCCCCTCGGTTGACTTGCTTTGCCCGGCGATCTGGGCCCGTCGGCGATAGCGATACCACGAACCGAGCCAGTCAACGGGCTCTCGGATCAGCGCCATCGTCTCAAACGGCTCACGCCGATCCCGAGTGATCCAGGCCTCGAGCTCTCGGCGGTAGCGGCGCACGGACGTGTGCTTGAGACGCGGCGGGTCGAGAATCGCAGCCGTGGCGCGACCTGCCAAGGCACGCTCAAGCGCCGTCGTGCCCGTTTTAGGCTGTGCAAACAGCACCAGTTTTTCATTATAAAACAGCAGCATGACCGCTTATCCCCAGAGAATTATGGGCAAAATCCAGGCGATCTTGGCGCCGTCAATCAAAGCTTAACCAAATGACAGCTATCCCCAATAGGCAAAATTTTACTTGAAATGCTCGCTTTTTGTGCGCATCACCCGATGGGAACAAAAAGAGAATATCGAGCAACCCATAGTGTGGCCGCGCAACGTTGTAGCCCCGCCAGCGCTATGAAATAAGGAGTGGAAGATGGCAGTTGGGACCCTTCTGGAAATGACAGACCGCAAAGCGTCGGACAAACAAAAGGCGCTGGACAGCGCGCTGGCTCAGATCGAGCGCCAATTTGGCAAAGGCTCAATCATGAAATTGGGCGGCGAAAACGCCTTGCCCGATATCGAAGCAACCTCAACCGGATCGCTGGGCCTCGATATCGCCCTGGGGATCGGCGGTCTGCCGAAGGGCCGCGTTGTTGAGATTTACGGGCCGGAAAGCTCCGGCAAGACCACACTGACGCTCCATGTGGTGGCTGAAGAGCAAAAGAAGGGCGGCGTTTGCGCCTTTGTGGATGCCGAGCATGCGCTCGATCCGCAATATGCCAAGAAGCTGGGCGTCGATCTCGATGAATTGCTGATCTCGCAGCCCGATACCGGTGAGCAGGCGCTGGAGATTACCGACACGCTCGTCCGCTCGGGCGCGGTCAATCTGGTGATTGTCGACTCGGTGGCCGCGCTGACCCCGCAAAAAGAGCTCGAAGGCGATATGGGCGACAGCGCGCCGGGCCTGCAGGCACGCCTAATGAGCCAGGCGATGCGCAAGCTCACCGGCTCTATCAGCCGCTCGAATTGTATGGTGATTTTCATCAACCAGATCCGCATGAAGATCGGCGTGATGTTCGGCAGCCCGGAGACGACAACCGGCGGTAACGCTCTGAAGTTCTATTCCTCCGTCCGTCTTGATATCCGCCGCATCGGTTCGATCAAAGACCGCGACGAAGTCGTGGGCAACCAGACCCGGGTGAAAGTGGTCAAGAACAAGGTGGCACCGCCCTTCAAGCAGGTTGAGTTCGACATCATGTACGGCGAAGGCATCTCGAAGATGGGCGAGCTCATTGACCTGGGCGTAAAAGCCGGTGTGGTGGAGAAATCCGGCGCCTGGTTCTCCTACGGTGATGAGCGGATCGGTCAGGGGCGGGAGAACGCCAAGACCTTCCTGCGCGAGAACCGCGATATTGCCCTGGCAATCGAGGATAGGATCATGGCCGCGCATGGGTTGGACTTCGACATGCCGCCGGGGTCAAAGGAAGACGATGACGAGATGATCGAGGGGTGAGCTCTCACCGGGGCCCTCATCAGGGATTGCGCCGTCTTTGACGTCGCGCGGGCGAGGGGCCAGCCCCTCGCGCACCCCGGGATATTTTGGCGATAAAGACAGTTCGAGCCGGTTCAGCTTTAGCTGGCCAACGCATCGCGTTTGAGGCGAGAACGGGCGGAGCCCAGGAGCCGGTCCAGCGGAGCTGGCAAACGCATCGCGTTTGAGGGTCGTGGCCGGTTCAGCTTTAGCTGACCAATGCACCGCATTTGAGGCCGCGACGGGCGGAGCCCGGCAATCGATGAGGGCGGTCCAGGTTGGGCCGCCCTTTTCTTTGCTCAGCTCAGGAATAGAACCGGTGGCTGTGGACTAAGGCGGACGCGCTGGCTAAGTCCTGAGGACACGCAATTCGGCAACCGGAACACGCCATGACCAGCCTCAACGAGATCCGCTCAACCTTCCTCGACTATTTTGCCCGGCAAGGTCACGCGGTTGTGGCGAGCTCCCCCCTGGTGCCGCGCAACGACCCAACACTGATGTTCACAAATTCAGGCATGGTGCAGTTCAAGAACCTGTTTACCGGGCTTGAGCGGCGCGATTATGTGCGCGCCACCAGCAGTCAGAAATGCGTGCGGGCCGGGGGTAAGCACAACGATCTCGATAATGTCGGCTATACTGCGCGTCACCACACGTTTTTCGAGATGCTGGGGAACTTCAGCTTCGGCGATTACTTCAAGTCAGAGGCCATTCCCTTTGCCTGGGAGCTGATCACGCGGGATTTTGGCATCCCCAAGGACAGGCTCTATACCACCGTCTATCACACCGATGACGAAGCGCTGGAGATCTGGAAAAAGGTCGGCGTGCCCGAAAGCCGGATCATCCGGATCGATACGTCTGATAATTTCTGGCAGATGGGGCCGACCGGGCCCTGCGGGCCTTGCACCGAAATCTTCTATGATCACGGCGATCATATCCCCGGCGGCCCCCCGGGCAGCCCGGATGAGGATGGCGACCGTTTCATTGAGATTTGGAACATCGTCTTCATGCAGAACGAGCAGTTTGAGGACGGCTCGATGCGTGCGCTCGACATGCAATCGATTGATACCGGCATGGGGCTTGAGCGGATCGCGGCCCTACTGCAGGGCAGCCACGACAATTACGACACCGATCTGATGCGCGCGCTGATCGAGGCCTCGGCCCATGCCACCTCGACCGAGGCCTATGGCAAGGGCAACGTGCATCACCGGGTGATCGCGGACCATCTGCGCTCGACCTCGTTTCTTATTGCCGAGGGCGTGCTACCCTCCAATGAAGGCCGGGGCTATGTCCTTCGTCGGATCATGCGCCGGGCCATGCGCCACGCGCATTTGTTGGGCGCAAAGGATCCGGTGATGTACCGGCTAGTGCCCGCGCTGGTCTCCCAGATGGGCCAGGCCTATCCGGAACTGGGCCAAGCGCAGGCGCTGATCACCGAGACGCTGGAGCAGGAAGAGAACCGTTTTCGCGCGACGCTCGATCGCGGGCTCAAGCTCTTGGCCGACGAAGTGGACGGCCTCAGCGAGGGGGCCGATCTGCCCGGCGCGACGGCGTTTAAGCTCTATGACACCTACGGCTTCCCCCTCGATCTGACGCAGGACGCTCTGCGAGAGCAGGGGCGCGGCGTTGAGGTCGAAGGTTTCGAGACCGCGATGGAAGAGCAAAAGGCCAAGGCGCGGGCAGCTTGGTCCGGCTCGGGAGAGACGGCGGATGCCAAGATCTGGCTCGATCTGGCTGACACTCAGGGCGCCACGGAATTTCTGGGCTATGAGACCGAAGCTGCCGAGGGTCAGGTCTTGGCCCTGGTTCAAGACGGCGCGGAGGCCGAGCGCGTCGAGACCGGCGCAGCTGTCACGATCCTTGTCAATCAGACGCCGTTCTATGCTGAGGCCGGTGGCCAGGTCGGCGATACCGGCGTGATCAAAACCGAAACCGGCGCGGCCCGGGTCACGGACACCAAGAAGGTGGCCGGGGCTTACCTGCATATCGCGGAGGTGAACGAGGGCACGATCACGCGCGGCCAGGCGGCGCAACTCATCGTCGATCATGACCGGCGGTCCCAGATCCGCGCCAATCACTCGGCCACGCATCTGCTGCATGAGGCTCTGCGCCGGGCGCTTGGTGATCACGTGGCCCAAAAAGGCTCACTCAACGCGCCGGACCGGCTGCGCTTTGACTTCAGCCACGGCAAGGGGCTGAGCCTGGAGGAGCTGGGGACGGTCGAGGCCGAGGTTAACGCCTATATCCGGCAGAACTCCGCCGTCGAAACGCGGATCATGACGCCTGATGACGCGCGCGGTTTGGGCGCGCAGGCGCTGTTTGGTGAGAAATACGGCGATGAGGTCCGCGTGGTCTCGATGGGCGAGCTGACGGGTTCCGGCAAGGGACAATCCGGCGCCACCTATTCGCTGGAGCTGTGCGGGGGCACCCATGTGACGCGCACCGGCGATATCGGGGTGTTCGTGACCTTGGGCGACAGCGCGTCCTCGGCCGGGGTTCGTCGGATCGAGGCCCTGACGGGGGCTGCGGCTTTCGACTATCTCAGCGGGCAGGATCACCTTCTGGCTGAGGCGGCGCTCGCGCTGAAGGCGCAGGGCGCTGATGTCCCAGAGCGGGTCAAGGCGCTGCAGGACGAACGCAAGGCTCTCAGCAATGAAGTGGCCCAGCTGCGCCAACAGCTTGCCATGGCGGGCGGTGGCGGTGTGTCAGCTGCGCCCTCGACCAAGGATGTGGGTGGCGTGCCGTTCCTGGCTCAGAGCCTTGAAGGGGTGACTGGCAAGGATCTGCCTGGGCTAATCGACGCGCATAAGGCACGACTGGGTTCGGGCGTTGTGCTGCTCATCGCCGATGCGGGCGGCAAGGCGGCGGTGGCGGCCGGTGTGACCGAGGATCTCACGGGCCGGCTTAGCGCTGTGGACCTCGTGCGTGCAGCCGTGGCTGAGCTTGGCGGCAAGGGCGGCGGCGGTCGGCCAGATATGGCCCAGGGCGGGGGCGCCGACGCCTCCCGCGCAGCAGAAGCAATTGCCGCCGCAGAAGCGGTTTTGGGAGGATAGATCGATGCCGAAAGCCTATTGGGTGGCCCATGTCACCGTCACCGATGAGGCGGCCTATGCCAAATATGCCGCGCTCGCCACGCAGGCCATTGAGGCCCATGGCGGGCGGTTTCTGGCGCGCGGCGGCCAGGCCATTCAGAAGGAGGGCCGGGCCCATCCGCGCAATGTCGTCAGTGAGTTCCCGAGCCTCGAGGCGGCCAATGCCTGCTATGCATCCGAGACCTACCAGGAGGCGTTGAGCCATGCGCGCGGCGCCTCGGAACGGGATCTGGTGCTGATCGAAGCGCTGGAGTGAGCCGCGCTCAGGTCTCGCCGATATAGCGGTCGCGGCGGTGATTGATGGCGATGATCAGGTTCAAGATCACTGCGCCCAGCAGGCTCCAGCCGACGATCGAAAGCGGGAAGAGCCAGACGGCCAGGGCAAAGAGGCCTGCGTCAAAGCCAAGCTGAACATAGCCCGCCCGGATGCCGAAACGGTCTTGGACGACCAAGGCGAGAACGCCAACACCGCCCAGAGATGCGCCGTGGCGGAACACGGCCAGCACGCCTAGGCCGACGAGGACGCCGAAGATCACCGCAGCCAGGCCGGGATGGAGCTGATCGATGCCGAGGCCCAGGGGGATTAGGTCCGTCAGGATCGACATCGCGGTGACGGCGGCGAAGCTTTTGAGCGTGAAGGAAAGGCCAAAGCGCCGATAGCCTAGGGCGTAGAAAGGCAAGTTCACCACGAAGAACACAGCGCCGAAGCTCCAGCCGCTGAGATAGGAGATGATCGCGGCAAGACCCGCGATTTGGCCCGTCACGAGGCCCGCCGTGGTCAGAACGTAAAGCCCGAAGCTACAGATGAAGACGCCGATGCTGAGACCTTGCGCATCTTCGAGCAGCGAATGCTTAGTTGTCGCGTTCTCTGGCAAGGTGATTGTCTGGGGCATGGTTGGGATGTATAGCAGCAATGCTGACCTATCAAGGCGATGCCTGGGCGTGATGCGATGTACCGGCCAAGGGAATGCCGACTAGCGCCCGATATAGCGATCCTGGCGGTGATTGACGGCGATGATCAGATTGACGGCCACAGCACCGATTAGGGACAGGCCCACCAGCTGCCAATCCAGCACAAAGGCGGCTGCCGTAAAGAGCGCCACGTCAAAGCCCAACTGCACCCAACCCGCTTGGATTCCGAGATTTTCCTGCATCCAAAGCCCCAACACGCCGATCCCGCCGAGTGACGCGCCATGCCGGAAGATCACGATCAGCCCAAGCCCGATCGCCGCCCCGGCCAGGACTGCGCCCAGATACGGATCGAGCGCCTCGAAGCGCATCAGCTGTGGAAAGACCTCCGCCAGGACCGACACAAGCGCCACGGCGATGGCCGTTTTGACCGTGAAAACAGCGCCCATGCGGAACCATGCCAGGAGATAGAAGGGCAGGTTGACGGCGAAAAAGACCCATCCGAACGACCAGCCAGTCACATAGCTGAGCAGCACACCGAGCCCGGCGGTCTGCCCGGTGATCAGACCGATTTACTTGAGAAACACCAGGCCCAGAGCACACATCGCGGTGCCCAGGAGAAAGGCCTGCGCGTCCTCGAGCGCCGTGTGTTTGAGCTCTCTGCGATGGGGTTCGGCCATGATGCCGGTGTAGCCGGTCAGACCGTGAGGTCCAGGGCAAAGGCGCGGATGTTACTTGGCAGTGGACGTGTCTTGTCTAAATACGTTGATCCAACCGCTCCCCGCACGGCGCCAGATCGCGCTCAAACGCACCGTTTCGCGCAAAGCTGTTTGGCACAGTTTCACACGTCCCACTCGACATTGAACCTGGTTACGAGGTCTTGCACCTGCGCCGGGCTCAGGGCGCGGGGGTTCATGCCGCGGGTCAGCAGAGCAAGCCGCGCAGTATCTTCGAACTCTTCAATCGCGCTGCAGGCGGCTTCGACATCTTTGCCCGAAACGACCGGGCCATGGTTGGCCAGCATCACAGCCGCGCGTTTGCCGCCCAAGGCGCGCACGGCCTCGCCCATCGCCGGATCACCGGGCGCAAAGAATGGCAGAAGGCGAACTTTGCCAAGTTTCATAATCGCGTAAGGAGTGAGCGGCGGCAGAAAGTTGTCTTCGTCGACATCCGGGAGCATCGAGAGGGCGACCGAATAGCACGAATGCAAATGCACCACCGCCCCTGCCGCCGCGCGCGTGTCATAAAAAGCCGTGTGAAGCGGCATTTCCTTGGTTGGTGGATCGCCTTCAATGAGGGTGCCGTTCGCATCGAACCGACTGAGCCGGGCCGGGTCGAGGTGTCCGAAACTGGTGCCGGTCGGGCTGACCAGAAGGCCGCCATCCGCGGTTCTGGCTGAGATATTGCCGGTGCTGCCACCCGTGAGGCCGCGCTCGAACAACGACTTGGCCAAGAGGCAGATCTGGTCTCGCAGGGATTGTTCGCTCACGCCGCCTCCAGTTTTTTCAGGGCCTCGGCGAAAAAGCCGGGGCCGCCAAAATTGCCGGATTTCAGTGCGAGCGCAATCGGCTCCCCGGCGCCGTGGCTAAAGGTCCAGGGCACGCCTGGAGCGATCTCCGCCCCGATATCGAGCCGTGTGACCCCCAGCGCTTTGGCCACGGCGCCTGAGCTTTCGCCCCCGGCGACGACAAAGCGGCACCGACCGGCGTCTCGGGCTGCAATGGCAAGCTGGGCCAGGGCGTCCTCTACCACGCGGCCCGCCGCCTCCATGCCGAGCTTATGCTGCGCGGCGGCGACTGCCTCGGGCTCGGCGGTGGCATAGATCAAGGGTGTTTCCGATAAGGGTCGTCCGGCTAACCATTCGAGCGCGGCATCAGGTCCATGCTTGGCCAGATCGAGCGGGTCGAGACGGTGATGTGGCGCGTGGTTTTTGTATGCGTCCACCTGCGCGCGCGTCATGGCCGAACAACTGCCTGACAGGACGATGCCCGGTGGCGCGATTTCCGGGCGCGGGGCGGGCGCGGCCGGGGAAGCACCTTCGCCAGACATGAGAAGACCGGGGAGGGGCATGGCCACCGCGCTGCCACCGGTCAGAAGGGGCATCTCGTGGCAGGCCTCGGCGATCACCTGCAGATCGGCATCGGCCACAGCATCGATCACGATATGCGCCAGGTTGTCGGCGCCAAGCTCAGCCAGGGCTGCGCGCACCGCACCGGCTCCCCGCGCCACGGTCAGCCGGTCGATCAGGCCGACCCCGAGCGTGACTTGCGGCGCCAGTAGGCGCATGAGGTTGCTGTCGCGCATCGGTGTCAGAGGATGGTCCTTCATCGGGCTTTCATGCAGTGGCTGACGGCCTACGAACAGATTGCCCATGAAGATGGAGCGGCCGTTCTCAGGGAAGGCGGGGCAATAGATCGTCTGATCGGTTCCGAGATCGCGCATGAGCGCCTCGGCGACCGGTCCGATATTTCCCCGGGGCGTGGAATCGAAGGTTGAGCAGTATTTCCAAAACGCCTGCCGAGCTCCTGCCGCCTGGAGCCATCTCAGCGCGGCCCGGCACTCGGCCACGGCGTCCGCCACTGGTGCGGTCCTGCATTTGAGCGCGATCACCTCAAAGGGCGCGGTATCGGCGGGCGGGTCTTCGGGCACGCCGATCCGGAGGCTGACGGGATGGCCGCTGCGCGCCAAAAGCCCCGCAAGATCCGTGGCGCCGGTGAAATCGTCCGCGATGCAGCCCAGCCGCGTGGTCATGATTGAGCGTCCCATGATTGAGCGTCCTTGGGCGCATCGTCTTCGAGATAGACGGCGATCAACTCATCGACACTGGTTTCGGCGGTGAACCCTAGGGCCAAGGCCCGCGCGGGATCAAAAGCCTTGGGCCAGGTGTTGATGATGGCGGCGATGGCCGGGTCGGGCGCCTCGGTGATGAGCGCGCTCGCCGCCTTGCCCGCGACCCGCTCGAGCGCGTCGATCTGTCCGCCCACACTGGTTGCCACGCCTGGCATGGTCATCGTGCGGTGCGCGCCTATTGCAGCCCCGTCGAGCCCTGCGGCGTGGATCAAAAACCCGACGGCCGCGCGCGGACTGGCCAGCCAGTGTTTGACATCGCGGCTGACGGGCAGAGTGCTGGGCAAGCCCGCGAGCGGCTCTCGCAGGATACCGGAAAAGAACCCTGAAGCGGCAGCATTCGGCGCGCCCGGCCGGATCACGATGGTCGGTAGGCGCAGGCCGATCCCGTCGAAAAACCCGCGCCTTGTATAGTCATCGAGCAAAAGCTCCACGATTGCTTTTTGCGTGCCGTAGCTGCTTTGCGGGGTGCGGATCTGGCTGTCGGGCACCGGGTCGGGCAGGGGGGCGCCAAATACCGCCAGGGAGGAGGCGAAGACGAGGCGCGGCGTATAGCCATCCGCCTGATGCGCCGTCCGGATCGCCTCGAAGAGTGCGCGGCTGGCATCGACATTGACCCGGTAGCCGCCCTCGAAGTCTTGCTCGGCCGCGCCCGACACCATCGCGGCCAGGTGAAAAATCACGTCCGGCCGATCTGCGATCAAGGTCTCGGCTGTGCCCTCTGCGGTGATATCGGTGGCACGGCAGGTGCTGGGCGGGCCGGCCTCTGGCGCTGTCGGCGCGGTGAGGTCGACCAAGTTAAGGGCGGTGATCGCCCGACCTGCCACCCTGCCTTTGGCGGCAAGGCTTGCGGCCAATTTCGCGCCGATCATGCCGTTCGCGCCGAGGATCAGAACTCGCATCGCCGCGCTCTTTCTATTCGTCCGTGCCGGGCAAGCTCAGCCCGGCATTGCGGGCATAGACTTTGGTGATGGCCGCGTCATCTTCGCGGCCCAGCCCCATGCCGACAGCCACCATGTATTGCTGCAACGCGGTCGCAGTGATCGGCGCGCTGAAGCTAGCGTCTTTGGCGATTTCCAAAACGATCCCAAGGTCTTTGGGCCAGATGTTAATCTGACTGCGCGGGGTGTAATCGTCCTCGATCACATGGGGCGCGCGGTTCTCCAGCATCCAGGACGACCCGGCGCATTGGCTGATGACCTCGAGGAATTTCTCGGGCGTGACACCTTGCGTTAGGCCAAAGGCCATCGCTTCGCCCATGGCGGCGATATGCACGCCCGCGAGAAGCTGGTTCACGGCCTTCATCGCCGATCCCGCGCCCGCCTCAGGGCCCAGTTCGAAGACCTGCGCGGCGATCGCCTCGAGCACTGGGCCTGCCGCAGCAAAGGCTTCGGGCGACCCTGAGGCCATGACGGACAGCGCGCCCTCGGCGGCCTTGGCCGCGCCGCCGGAGATCGGCGCATCGAGGTAATGCACCCCTTGCTCCGCGCAGCGCGCGGCCATCTCGCGGGCCACGGCGGGGGGCACAGTAGGGCAGGCGATGACCACGGCGCCCGCGCGCAGATGCGGCACGACGCCTTCTGCGCCGAAGAGAACCGTCTCAAGCTGTGCCGCGTTCAAGACCACGACGACGACCGCATCGAGCGTGCTCGCCTCGGACAAATCGGCGCCGGATCGCCCGCCGAGTTCGGCAAAGCGCGCCTCAGTCTCTGGGTTCACATCGCATCCGCGCGTCGCGAACCCGGCCTTTAGGCAGGATTGCGCAACGCCAAACCCCATCGAGCCGAGCCCGATCACCAAAGCCGATATCTCCGTCACGTGCCTACTTCCCTTTCAACTTGCGCCGACCACGCCGCGCAAAGATCGCGCATCGGCTCAGGCATGGCGAAGGCCAAGCCATGGCCTGCATCATAAACCCATTGCCGCTGATTTGGCAGTGCCTGCGCCATCGCCTTCTGCGCCTCGGGCGGGGCTTGCGCGTCTCGGGCGCCGGTGATCACCACTGTCTCATGGCGGATACCGGGCAACGCGTCCCAGATGTCATGGCGCGCGCGCGCGTTCAGCAAGCGGTAATAGCCACCGCTTTCAATTGAAGGCTCGGCAAACATGGCATCGAAGGCCATCCGCTCGGCCACTCGGGCCTGAAAGGCTTTGGGATTTGCGCGTGACAGTTCGATGTTCTCGGTATCGAGCAGCTTCAGAGCCCCTTCCGCGGCCTCCTGCCGGGGCAGGTCGAGCAGATGCGCGATCTCAGCCGAGCCACCGCCGCGCCCTCCCGCCGTCGCCGAGATGACAGCCACTCGTGCCACGCGGTCCGGAAAGTGATGGCCCAGGTGCAGGGCCGTCATGCCGCCAAAGCTCTCGCCGACAATGTCGGCCTGGTCCCACCCGACGGCGTCCATCAGCGCTGCCGCATCGGCGGCGTAATCGGCCATGTCCCAGGCGCCTTCCGGTTGCTCGGTGCGCCCGATGCCGCGCGGCTCATAGGTCAGGATCTCGAACCGGGCGGCCAGATTGGTCGTGAGGAATTGCCGCTTCAGCCGCAGATCGAAATTGGAGCCGCCCAAGAGAAGAACGCGCCCCTCCGGCCGCTTGGGCGTGGAGCGCAGGGCATAGAGTGTCAGCCGATCCGTGGCGATCGGGCCTTCGCGCAGCTTGGGCTCAGCCCTCACGCCCGCCCGTTTGCGCGACGCCGCGCAAGGGCTGCGCGCAGGATCGGGAAGGCGAGGGCCAGGCCCGTGATTACAAACAGAACCCCGGCGATCGGGTGATCGGTGGCGAAGGCGGTGATGTCGCCGCGCGTCAGGATCAGGCCCTGGCGCAGGGTCAGCTCGAGCATCGGCCCGAGGACCATCCCAATCACAAGCGGCGCCATCGGAACGCCTTGGCGCCTGAGGATAAAGCCCAGGACCCCGGCAAATCCCATCACCATGAGGTCGAACGGATTGCCGCGCACGAAATAAATGCCCACCCCGCAAAGTAGGACGACACCGGTCATCATGAAGCCCTCCCGCATCCGCAGGATCGGCGCGGCCACCCGGGCCAGGCCCAGCCCGAGGGGCAAGAGCAGCAGGTTGATGATGAAAAAGCCCGCGAAGATCGAGGCGATCAGGGTCGGGTTGTCCTCCATCAG
Source organism: Pseudomonadota bacterium (assembly GCA_038530555.1). GTDB lineage: Bacteria > Pseudomonadota > Alphaproteobacteria > Rhodobacterales > Rhodobacteraceae > HKCCE3408. The sequence continues at coordinate 74,098 of JBCBCN010000001.1, forward strand.
CCGGAACCCGGGCGTGATCCCGTGGAGCGTGAGCGTGGCCAGCATCACGGCTGTGATCGCGTCGCCTGGAATGCCAAGCGCCATCGTGGGCACCAGGGCGCCTCCGGTGACGGCGTTGTTCGCGGCCTCGGACGAGACGATGCCGTCGGGCTCACCCCGGCCATAGCCGTCCTTGTTGGGCGAGGAGCGTTTGCCTTCCGCATAGGAAATGAAGGCGGCCGTGGCCGCGCCGGTGCCGGGCAGAACGCCGATGACATTGCCGATCACCACGGATTTCACGAGGTTTCTCTTCCGCCCCGCCCATTCTCGCCAGCGCGGCAGGACGATGCCGCGGAACTGGGCCAATTCGCTGACCTCTTCGGCTTTTTTGCTGGCGCGGATGAAGACCTCGGACAGGGCGAAGATGCCGATGACGACGGCCAGCAAGTTGAACCCCGAGATCAGCTGCCAATTGCCGAAGGTGAAGCGTGGCTGACCGGTCACGGGATCGCCGCCGACCGACGCAAGAAAGATGCCGATCAGCCCCGCGAGAAGGCCTTTGACCAGAGATCCGGTGGAGACCGAGACGATGCAGGTCAGACCCAGCAGGACGAGGGCAAAGGTCTCGATGGGCCCGAAATTGAGCGCGAGCGCGGCCAATTGCGGCGCAGCAAGCAGCAGGACCACGGCGGAGACCAGACCGCCAATGACCGAGGCAACGGTGGCCCAGCCAAGCGCTTGCCCGGCCTCACCCCTTTGCGCCATCGGGTAGCCGTCAAAGCACGTGGCAGCCGATTGCGGGGTGCCGGGCGTGTTGATCAAAATGGCCGAGATCGAGCCGCCATAGACCGAGCCCGCATAGACAGCCAGAAGGAGCAGGATCGCGGGCGCTTGCCCCATCGACAACGTGAAGGGCAGGACCATCGCGACGGCCACGGTTGAACCGATGCCGGGCATCGCGCCCAAGACAATGCCCAACACTGTGCCGAGGACGAGCGTCAGCAGGGCCTCAACCGTGAAGAGCAGGGCGAGCGCGTCTGGCAGTGATTGGATCATCCGCCCGCGACCTCAGAACAGATAGGTGAAGGGAGAGGTCGGCAAGGGCAGCTTCAAGATGTGGTTGAAAAGAACCACGATGCTGCCGGGCACTGCCACTGCATAGGCCACGATGACCATCGGGTTACGGATGCCGAAGATCCAAAGGGCCACGGCGGAAAACGGCACCGCGGACAGCAAAAAGCCCATCCGCGTGATCGTATTAGCGAATAGGACTGAGGCCAAGATGAACAGGATCAGCGCGCCCCACTTTTCGATCGGAACAACGGCGGCTTCGCCCCAAACGTCTTGGGCAATCGCAATCAGCGCCAGACCCATCATCAGGCCCAGGATGATACGCGGGAAAAAGACAGGCGACTGGACCGCCCCCAAAAGCCGGTATTCCGCGCCGAGGGTCGTCGCAAAGAGGGCGCCCGCCGCGATCAACACGGTCAAAAGCACAATCACCCGTTCTGACAGCAACGCTTGCATGGAATACCCGCCCCGGTTGAAGTGGACCGGCCCCGAACGGCCGGCCCGGACGCAAAGCTCAGTTGAGGCCGGCTGCGTCGATCAGCACCGAATTGGCGTCATATTGCGCGCGGAAGAAGGCATCGAATTCCGCTGCACCGCGATAATTGATGACTGTGCCGGAATTGCCTGCAAACTCCTGAAAGCCGTCCGACATCACAGCGGTCTCGCAAGCCGCCTCGAGTGTGGCGACCACGTCGGGCTCAACCCCTGCCGGTGCGAAGAGACCGCCCCAGAGATAGAGCTCATTGAGCGGTGCCTCGATCCCGGCCTCGGCTGCGGTCGGGACGTCGGGGTAGTTCTCGAGCCGCTCATCGTTGAAGACCATCAGAGGGCGGAAATCACCGCGGTTCATCAAGAGCTCGGTATCGCCGAAGAACTGGATCGTGCCCGCCGTCAAAGCCTGCACCGCGGGGCCAGATCCTTGGAACGGCAAATGCACCATATCGTCGATGATATCGAGACCAGCAAAGGCGGCCACAGTGGTCAGATGCGTCATCGCACCCGCGCCCGAGGAGCCATAGACCAACGCCCCCGGCTCAGCCTGGACCGCGGCGACGACATCTTCGGCGCTCATGAAAGGCTGATCGGACGACGTGAACAGCAGCGTCGGCGAGGCCGCGACCGAGCAGATCGGCGTCCAGCTGTCGACATCGTAGGGCACATCGCGGATCTGCGGCTGGATGGTCGAGACCGTGATCGAGAAATAGCCCAGTTGATAGCCATCGGCGCGCTGACCCTGCAGCGCGGAGGCCGCGACCGTACCCGAGCCTCCGGCCATGTTGGAGACGAAGACATCGCCGCCGACGGCTTCCGAGAAATGCGGGGCCAAGCCGCGCAGCAACAGATCGGTGCCGCCGCCCGCATTGAAGGGCGCGATTAGATTGATGGGTCGTTCGGGGAATTCTGCAACGGCAGCCCCGGCCGATAGCACAAGCGCAATGGCCCCGACGGAGACGGACACATACTTCATATTTCCTCCCTTGGCCCCTCCCTATGAGGCCTGTCATTTTGTAGTGCCTCAAATTGGTAGCGTTGTCATTAGTAATGTCAACGTTGTCATTTTCATTTTTTTCGTTCAGGAACGTCCTTGAGTAATATTATGACCAAAGACCGCGCCTCCCTTTCCTCTATCGACCGCCCGCGCCGGGCCACGCTCCGCGATGTGGCGCGGCTTTCTGGTGTGAGCGAGATTTCTGTGTCTCGCGTTATGCGGGATGCGCCGTCGGTATCTGAGCGGCTGAGGTCTCGAGTGCTGGCGGCGGCGAACGAGCTTGGCTACACGCCCAATCGCCTGGCCGGAGCGCTCAAGACTGCCTCGAGCAACCTCGTGGCGGTGATCGTGCCCTCGATCGGCAATGGCGTATTTCCCGAGGTGCTAAACGGCATCGAATCCGTTCTGGCCGAGGCGGGGCTGCAACCCGTTTTGGGGATCACGCAATACGACAAAGCCCGGGAGGTGCAGGTCCTGCGCGATATGCTGGCCTGGTCGCCGATGGGGGTGATTATGGCCGGAACTGACCACGAACCCGCGGTCCGACGCATGATCGATCAGCACGATATCCCGGTCGTCGAATTTATGGATGTCGACGGTGACCCGATGCAGTCTTCCGTCGGGATTTCCAACATTAAGGCCGCTATCGCTGTGGCCGATCTGCTGGCTGAACGGGGCTATAAGCGGCCGGGCTATATCGGCGCCTGGTCTGAACGCCCCGACCGCTCCAGGGTGCGGCGCGAAGCCTTTGAGCGTCGGCTCCAAGAGGTTGGCATCCCCCTGGTCGACAAGGAGATCGCGCTGGTGCCTGCCTCCGCCGAGATAGGGGCTCAAACGACTGAGCGCCTGCTGCAACGCGCGCCAGATATCGATGCGATCTTTTTTGCCAATGACGACCAAGCGCTCGGCGCTTTGTTCCATCTGCAGCGCACTGGTCGGCGCGTGCCAGAAGAGATCGGTCTGATCGGCTTCAACGGGATCGAGATTGGCTGCGCGACGCCCACCATCCTGGCCAGTGTGGTGACGCCGCGGTTTCAGATGGGCGTTGAGACAGCCAAGCTTTTGCTGGCCAAGGCCGACAATCTGTCGAGCCGGACGGTCATGGATCTGGGCTTTGAGATCCGCCTGGGCGAGAGCATTTGATCTGGGTCGGTTGCGGTGGCCTCCTGAGCGCCGCGAGGCCCAATTCACAGAAAAATGCGGCCGTTGGGGGGACGGCCGCATTCCACTTTTTACTCAAGTACTCTTACACGGGAACTCACTCTTCAGGCACTCATTAATCGGAATTCTCAGTAGTCCGAGCTGCCCTGGTAGCTGTTTTGATAGCCGCTGGACGACGCGGCGGTGGGATTGGCGGCACTGGGGTTGCTCGTAGAGCTGTAGATGCCTCCGGGCTGACAGGCGGCGAGGGCGAGAAGGCCGGCGAGCAGGATGATTGCTTTTGTCATGTCTGAGGTCCTCCTTAGTTCTGAGCTGCGAACCAGACGCCGCCGACGCCGTGGCCGGTGACATCGCCGACGCCCGCATCGCCCGCCCAGAAATACAGCGGCTGACCGTTCAGCGCCCATTGGCGGCTGCCGTCTTGGCGGGCGATGATGCCGAGGCCACCCTGCTCTTGAGCCCCTTCAGCGGCCAGGAACGGAGGCCAGGCATCGGCACAGCTGTCATAGCAGGTCGAGGTGTTCCGGCTGTCCTGGGTAAAGGTGTAAAGCGTCATGCCCGAGGCCTCCGATGCCAGAACCTGGCCGATCGAGGTGTCTACCGTGCCCAAAGGCCCGGCGGCGACGGGGGTGGCGAAAGCGGCTGCGGCTGCGGCGGCTGCGATGATCAATGTGCGGTGCATAATATCTTTCCTTCTGTTCTTTGGTGTGGCGGAGGATCAGCGCCCTCTCTGCCGGGGACTACGCACCAGGACCGGGGATTATTCCCGGCCCCCCGATTTTTTTTGAAATTTTTCGAATTTTTTGCGGGGCTCACGCGTAACAGCCTTAAGACACAGGAGAATTGCAGAGGTTTTATGCTTCACATTTCGGCTGAACCGATCCCGACCGGGCCCGCGCGTCTCGCGCTCGTGCCCCACGTGCTTGTGCATTGCAACAAGACCGCGCGTGGGGCAGAAAACCTTGCGGGCGGGGTCGCGTGCCAAGACCATCACCCGAGCGGCGCAATTCATGAGGGCGCAGTGTCCGAGGACCTCAGACGTGATCTGATCGCCTTACTGCCAAGGCTGCGCCGGTTTGCGCGGTCTTTGACGCGGTCTGTCGCGGATGCTGATGACTTGGTCCAAGAGGCCTGCATCCGGGCGTTGACCCGGGCGGATCAATGGGACCGGTCGCAACCGCTGGACCGTTGGATGTTTCGGATCACCCGCAACCATTGGATCAGTGAGTTGCGCAAGCGCGAGGTTCGCCTAGGTCAGGGTCATGTGCCCGCAGAAGAGAGCAATGAATTGCGCGCGGTAGACACGCCAGAGGCTGTGATGGCCTCGCGCGATGTGGCCAGCAGCATTGCGGCGCTGCCGCCCGAGCTGTCCTCGGTGCTGTTGACCGTCTCGGTTGAAGGCTACAGCTATGCCGAAGCAGCCGAGCTTTTTGATATTCCGGTGGGGACCGTGATGAGCCGCATTCACCGGGCCCGAAAGGCCCTTGCAGCTCAGATAGAGGCCACACAAGAGGTCGCGCCATGACTTTCGACGCCCAGAAGTTGAGCGCCTATTTGGACGGTGAGTTATCGCCTGAGGAGACGCACGCGGTTGAGACGGCCTTGTCGCAAGACGCAGCTCTTCAGGCCGAGCTTGAGAGCTTGATGGCGGCGGACGATCTGGCGCGTGCGGAATTTGGCCAAATGCTCGAGGAGCCGGTGCCCCTTGCCATGGCCGCCGCCATCCGGTCCGCGCCGCAAGAGAGCCCACGCGCGGCTCCAGCGGCCTCCGGCTCCGGCTCCAGCTTCGGGGGCCTCCGGTTCACCGCTATGGCCGCAAGCATCGCTTTGGTGATCGGTGCGGGTGGCGGGTTTTTTGCTGCACGCACAACTGCGCCTGAGATTGCTGTCGCGGGTGGGTGGTTGGCCGATATCGCGGATTATCACGCCGTTTATGCCACACAGGTCCGGCATCTCGTGGAAGTGCCTGCCTCGGAAGCCACCCATATCAGCGCGTGGCTCGGCACGACCCTCGGCACGGATGTAAGGGTCCCAGAGCTAAGCGATCACGGGCTGTCCTTTGAAGGGGCGCGGTTGCTCGTGGCGGCGGGCCGCCCTGTGGCGCAACTGATCTACACCGATGCGGGCGGACAGGTCGTCGCGTTGTGTCAGATCGCCTCTGCGGCGCCGCAAGACGGCTTCGCTGACCGCACGATCAACGCGTTCGACATGGTGACCTTTGGCAATGACGAGGCTAATTTTGTCGTCATTTCGGACCAAGGAAGAGGCGATTTGGGCGAGATCGCTCGTACAGCCGCGTCGCAGGTTTGAGCGAAAGCGCAGCGGGCGCCGATCATTCGACGGCGTACAGCTCCGTCTCCGCGCCAAGATAGTTGTTCCAAGCGAACCAATAGGCGATGTGGCCCGCGACGCGGGGTAGGGTGGCGCCATCCTGCGCGGTGAGGGCCTCGGCCCCGATCTGCCAGGTCGCGCCGTCTTGATCGACCAGGGCCACGCCATCGGCGGTGAATGTCGCCTCGCCCCGCTCATAGGCGCGGATCGTCCGAGTCTCCGCATCGCCGATCAGGACCAGGGCGCGGTCTTGCAGGGCGTCATTGATCACCGCGCCGCCCGCGAAGGCGTCTAGCGGCCAGGCCTTGGCGCCGCCGAATTGGCGGATGCCAAACACATAGTCTTTGACCGCATGCAGCCCCTCATCGGCCAGGGCCGGGAACATCAGGCGCGGCGAGGCGAAGTAATCGCGATAGACCACGCCTGAGCCATAATCGCGGTCATGGCCCGTATTGAGCGACAGGATCCGCGTGGCGGGCTCAGCCGCGCGCCAATTGGCCCAGCTGTCGATCACGATCGGGCGTTCGCGCAACTGCACGCCGCTGCCGCGCAATGGACCTTGGACCGGTGCGCCGGTGAACTGGTTCCAAAGGGAATGCGTCTCGCGGTCAAACATCAGCTTGTTGGAGCGATAAAGAAAGCCCGATGAGCCAAAAATCAACGGCTCAGCCCGCCCTTCGAGCTGGGTCTCAAAGAGGATCCCGGCACCGCACAGCGTGCAATAGGCCAAAGCCACGGGCACGCCGCCGATCACATCGTTGAACATCTCGTGCCAGCCCATGATGCGCAGGGGATAGGCGCGAGCATCGCCGTTGATCGACACGCCGAAGACCAGATCATCGCCGCGCATATACTCGGCTTCAGTGGCGCCGATCAGCTCTGGATTGTCGAGCGACGGGATCCCGTCGAGGAACACACCGCCCCAGGTCACTTCTTCCAGGCGGATATCCATGGCCTCCGGTGAAAGCGTCTCGGGCTCCAGGAACACCGCCCAGTTCGGGTCTATGTCGAGAAGCACCCGCCGGGTGAACTCGATATAGCTGGGATGCGGCGTGATCTCAGGATTGGCCTCCTGCCAGAGCATCCAGTCGAACCAGGAGCCGATGGTCTCTCCGGTAATCGATTGCAGCGCGGCATTGATCAGGTGTTGCTGTCCGCGGGAGAAACGATGGGCGCGGATCAGCCCTGCGGCCATGTCGCGATCAGCGCGCGCCACGATCAAGGCGAGCGCGTCGTCGAACTCTTCCCGGCTGCCGGGATAGATCAGCGAAAGCTGCGCCTGAAGAAGTGGGTCTTCGGCCTGCGCTAGGGCAGGGAGGGCTGGGCCGAAAGAGGCAGCTGCTGCAAGGGCGCCAAAGCGCCGGCGCGTTAGGGGAAAGTCGGTCATGGTCCCTCCGGTTTTGGAGGGATCATGCCTGTGGGCCGGGTCACATGCACCTCAAAGACCGGTGAGCGCGCCGTTAGACCGTGGCATCACTCGTTACGCGCACGCCGACGATCGAGCACAAGGCGCACAAAAAGAAACAGGGCGAGCGGCAGGAGGGTGAGCCCGAAAAGCTGGAACAGGTAGAAAAAGACCCGCTCGAGATCGACACATTCGGCGACGTGATAATTGGGATTGTTGCGTCGCCCGCCCGCGCAAAAGTGCCGCCAGTCGAGCCAGAAGGGGACAAACAGCGCAATCGGCGCGACGGCCACGACCAAAAGCAGTTTCGCAATGACTCCCCGGAAGAGCTTTTTCATCGGCGCACGCTCTCGTCGGGCCGCTGTGCCTTGCGATGATCTGCAAGGGCACGGCCTAGGACAAAAAGCGCCGCTGGGATCAACGCCACGGCGATCAGCATCGGCATCACGATCATAAGGCTTTCCATATCGCCGCAAGCGTTGACGCAGTAGTTCGGATTGTCCCGTCCGCCCCGGCACATCTGGTGCCAATCGCGCAGCGCGCCGGGCACAAGTGCAAGCGGCACGAGGCCCAGGGCCAGCAACACCTTCACTCCGATACCGCGAAAGAGCCGTTTCATGGCTATAGGTCTTCGCGGCGTTGGACCCGGTTCAAATATCAGCCGAAGAAAAGCCTAAGCCCGCCGAACGAAAAGAAAACGACGTTTACGCCAAAAATCACCGCTAACGTGCCCGACCTTTCCAGACCCTCTTCGAACAGCCAGGTCAGGATCGAGAGGCGGCCAAAGTTCAGTAAGTAGGCGGCGGCGAAGCCCAAGATCTCCCCGCCGATCACATAGGTGCCGAGGATGAGGAGGATCCAAAGACCAGTGTCATTGACCTCGTCCGCGACGGTGGCGACCAGAACTGCTGCCGCAAACAGAAGGGCGGCGACGCCCCGAAACTTCAGCTCAAGCGGCATGGACTGCCAGAGGGTAAGGGAGCGGCTTTGGGACATGGCTCTCGTCGGCTTGCTTGGGTAATACCGCGTCGTTAACCGCGCCATTGGGCGAAAATGCGGCCCCCGCGCTTAAAGTGCGGCTTGCAGGTTCTCGTCAATCTTCTCCAGAAAGCCCATCGTCGTGAGCCAGCCCTGATCCGGCCCCACCAACAGCGCCAAGTCCTTGGTCATGGAACCCGCTTCGACGGTCTCCACGATCACCCGCTCCAGCGTTTCGGCAAAGGCAGTGAGCGCGGCGTTGTCGTCGAGCTTGGCGCGATGCTTGAGCGCGCCGGTCCAGGCGAAGATCGAGGCGATGGAATTGGTCGAGGTGGCTTCCCCGGCCTGATGCTGGCGATAGTGGCGGGTGACGGTGCCATGGGCGGCCTCAGATTCCACGATTTTGCCATCGGGCGTCATCAAAAGGCTCGTCATCAGGCCGAGCGAGCCAAAGCCTTGGGCCACGGTGTCCGATTGCACATCGCCGTCATAGTTCTTGCAGGCCCAAACATAGCCGCCCGACCACTTGAGCGAGGAGGCGACCATATCGTCGATCAGCCGGTGCTCGTACCAGATCCCAGCCTTGTCGAAAGCCTCTTTGAACTCCGCCTCAAAGACCTCTTGGAAGATATCCTTAAAGCGCCCGTCATAGGCCTTGAGGATCGTGTTCTTGGTGCTGAGATAGCAGGGCCAGCCCAAGTTGAGCGCGTAGTTCAGGCTGGCGCGGGCGAAATCATATATCGAGGCGTCGAGGTTATACATCGACAGCGCCACCCCTTCGCCGGGCGCATCGAAGACCTCACGCTCGATCACCTCACCGTCTTCGCCTTCGAAGCGCAGCGTCAGTTTGCCTTTGCCGGGAAAGCGGAAATCGGTGGCGCGGTATTGATCGCCATAGGCGTGCCGGCCGACCACGATGGGCTGCGTCCAGCCGGGCACCAAGCGGGGCACATTGCGACAGATAATCGGCTGACGGAAGATCACCCCGCCCAAGATGTTGCGGATCGTCCCGTTGGGGCTTTTCCACATTTCCTTGAGGCCGAACTCCTCGACGCGGGCCTCATCGGGCGTGATCGTGGCGCATTTGACCGCCACGCCAACCTCAAGCGTTTTTTCGGCCGCGTCGATCGTGATCTGGTCATGCGTGTCGTCGCGCGCCTCGATCCCCAGGTCATAGTAAAGCAGGTCGATATCGAGATAGTGCAGGATCAGCTTGTCCTTGATGAAGGCCCACATGATGCGGGTCATTTCATCGCCGTCCATTTCGACGATGGGGTTCTCGACTTTGATTTTGGTCATTTTCCGGTCCTGAGGGCGTCGCTCGCGTTATCTGACATATGCCACGGGCCGGGAAAGGCCGCCATCTAGAAAGGCGATTGGCCATGGGGCCTTGCGCGAGATCGCCGCGCCGATCTTCCGCCGCGTTTGGACAAGACAAAACCCGAGGCCACAAGAAGCCCGGGTTCGTATTTGTGTCGTTCTAAACGGTGCGGATCAGGCGGCCGCGCGGCTGCGCCGTTTGAGGCCGTAAAGCGCTCCGAGCCCGAGGGCCAACAGCGGAAAGCCCGCCGGAAGCGGGACAGGCGCGATCACGGCCCATTCGCCGAAAGGATCGCCGAAAGCCTGGAATAGATTGTCTCCAGTAACAATCGATCCGGTCGTTCCCACGCTCGGCAGGAAGGACGCATTCGCCGTATAATCAACCGTGAAGGTTCCGCTAAAAGCCGCGTCAGTGGTTGTGAAGTTCAGCACGACCAATGAACCGAGAAAATTGACGGCAGACCCTGCCCGAAATTCCCCGTCCAACAAATCGGCATTGGTCCCAGCCGTAAGGGTGGAGCTGCCGGCAACCGCAAAGCCAGTGGGAACGCTGGAATAAAAGTCCAAAAGACTGATACCGACAAAGGCATCTACGCTGGTTGCCACATCAGCAGCGGCCCCCGTGCCCGTGAACGTCACGGCGGACGGATCCGAGACATCCACTGTCAGAAGCGTCGCTGAGGACGCCGCGCCCATAGACGCGACCAGTCCGGCAGACGCGATGGCGACAATTTTTGCGCCAGTTGCAATTTTCGAGAAAATCATCGTGGTAAGCTCCCCATCGTTACCCACTTCACAGAAGCGAAGCGTAAGAGCGTAATGCCGTTTACGCAACGATCAATTGAGCTTTTATCGCTCAGGGCGCGCGCGCCCTGAGCGATACACTTGCGACAGCCTTCGCGCGACACGAAGGCTGTCGACAGCGGCCTTGATGAACCAAAGCCGCCGTTCCGAGGGTGCGGACACGACGTCGGCCCGTCACCGGCACTGACGCGCTGTCAGCCGATGATCTCGTTAAGCGTTTTAGACGGGCGCATCACCGCGGCGAGCTTACCCGGCTCGTTGCGGTAATACCCGCCCGTATCCGCAGCGCTCCCGGCGCCTGCATCGAGCTCGGCGATGATCGCCGCCTCGTTCTCGGCGAGCGCTTTGGCAATGGGGCCAAACTCCTCCGCAAGCTCCTTATCGGAACCCTTGGCAAGTGCCTCGGCCCAGTAGCGCGCGAACCAGTAGTGGCTGTCGCGATTGTCCGGCAGGCCCAACTTTCGACCCGGGGAGCGATTGTCATCCAGGATGCCTTGCGTGGCGCTTTCCACCGCTTCGCCTAGGGTTTGCGCCTTGGCATTGTTCTTGGCGGTGGCGAGGAACTTGAAGCTCTCGGCCAGGGCGCAGAACTCCCCCAGACTGTCCCAGCGCAAATGGTTCTCGCCGTGCAGCTGTTGCACATGCTTGGGCGCAGAGCCGCCTGCGCCGGTCTCAAAGAGCCCGCCGCCCTGCATCAGTTTGACGATCGACAACATCTTGGCCGAGGTCGCAAGCTCTAGGATCGGGAACAGGTCGGTGAGGTAATCGCGCAGCACATTGCCGGTGATCGCGATGGTGTTCTCGCCTTTGGTGATCGTCTCCAGGCTTGCCCGGGTCGCCTCGCGCGGGGCCATGATCTCGAACTTCTCGGCCACGCCCGCCGCAGCCAGGATCTGCTTCACATAGGCGATGAGCTCAGCGTCATGGGCGCGGGTCTCGTCGAGCCAGAAGATCGCGCGATACCCCGTCGCTGCTTGCCGGTCGATGGCCAGGTGCACCCAGTCTTCAATCGGCGCCTTGCGCGCGCTGGCCGAACGCCAGATATCGCCTGCCTCCACGCCGTGCTCATGCAGCACGCTGCCGTCTTCGAGGATCATCTTGACCGTCCCGGCCTCGGCGATCTCAAACGTTGTGGGGTGAGAGCCGTATTCTTCGGCCTTTTGCGCCATCAGCCCGAGGTTCTGCACGGTTCCGGCGGTGGCCGGGTTCAGCGCGCCATTGGCTTTGAAGAACTTGACGGTTTCGTCATAGACCGGCGCATAGGAATTGTCCGGGATCACGCAGACCGCATCCGCTTCGGCCCCATCGGGACCCCAACCCTTGCCACCCGCCCGAATAAGCGCAGGCATCGAGGCGTCGATGATTACATCCGAGGAGACGTGCAGGTTGGTAATGCCGCGGTCGCTGTCGACCATATACATCGGCGGGCGATCGGCCATGCAGGCCTCGATCGCGGCGACGATCTTGGAATTTCCCTTCACCCGCTCCATCAGATCGCCGAGCCCCAAATTGGGGTTCACGCCGAGCTCGGCCATCGCTTCGCCATGCGTCTCGAACACCGGCGCCAGGAACGCGCGCACGGCATAGCCGAACAGGATTGGGTCGGAGACCTTCATCATCGTGGCTTTGAGATGAACCGAGAACAGTACGCCCTCGGCTTTGGTTTTGTCGATCTCGGCGGCAAGGAACGCGTCAAGCGCCTTGGCAGACATGAAAGTTGCATCCACGACAGTGCCTGCAGGGAAGGCCACTTTGTCCTTCAGGACCGTCTCGCGCCCATCGGCGGCGACATGTACGATCTTGGCCGTGGCAGCATCCGTGAGGGTCGCAGACACCTCGTTGGAGCGGAAATCTCCGCCTGTCATGGAGGCGACGCGGGTCTTGCTGTCGGGCGACCAGGCGCCCATCCGGTGCGGATTGGCCTGGGCAAAGGCCTTGACGGCGCCCGCGGCGCGGCGGTCCGAATTGCCCTCGCGCAGGACCGGGTTCACCGCCGAGCCCTTGATCGCATCATAGCGCGCCTTGATTGATTTGGCCGCATCGTCGTCGGCCGCTTTCGGATAGTCGGGGATCGCAAAGCCTTGGGCTTGCAGCTCGGTGATCGCGGCGACAAGCTGCGGCTCGGACGCGGAGATATTGGGCAGCTTGATCACATTGGCCTCGGGCGTTTTCACCAGATCGCCGAGTGCTGCCAGATCATCTGGCACACGCTGCGCCTCGGAGAGAGCTTCCGGGAAGGCCGCCAGGATGCGCCCGCCTAAAGAGATATCCTTCGTACCCACGCGCACCCCAGCGGCCCGGGCAAAGCGCTGAATGATCGGCAGTAGCGAGGCACTGGCCAGCTCCGGCGCTTCGTCGACTTTGGTGTAGATAACGTCTGGGGTGCTGCTCTCGGCCATCGCGATGCATTCCTTGATCCGATCGTTGATGCCGCGAGCTATAGCCGGTCATGAGCCAGCCCGAAATAGCGCATACCATCGTATACCGTGCCGCGTTGTCGCAGTTTCGGCTCCGGGGACCAGCATTCATGGTTTTGACAAAGTCGCGGCGTACACCACCGCAAGCATCACGGCAGGCGAATTTATGAGATTTCCGAGAGCGAAAACTCTCCTGTACCTGCTGGTTGCGGGGCTAGCTTTGTTCATCGTCAACGCTGCGGGGGGCGCTGTCAAAGCGCAGACGCCGCCTGAGCAGATCGTGGGGCCTCCGAACATGGCCGCGTCTGCTTGTCGCTTGGAATGGTCCCGGTTCGAGGCCGTCGCGCCAGACGAAATGGCGCTCTTCCACCCGAATGTCAGCCATGTTGCTCTGCCGTATGAGGCAGAAGAAGCCGTCGCTGATTTTCACGCCCTCAGCCAACTGACCGCAGCCAATGTCGGTGCTTTGCTGTCTTGGATGTCGGTCTCCGCTTCGGATGAGGCCTGGCACGCGGCCAAGAGCGAGTATGACTTGGCCGGTCTATGGCAGTTAGGCCAGGCGCGTTCTGCGCTCTTGCACTGCCTTCTCGACACAAGGGACATCAATATGATGTCTTTGGTGGAGGCGCTACGTTCCCTGCGCCCCGAGGCCCCGATAACAGCATTGCTTCTAGAGGCGGCATCTATGCGGCGGGGCTTGGACGCTTACGCCTGTACCGGCCAACGCGCGGCCAGCGAACAAATATTTGCGCTCGATTTCGACACGCCTGACCTGCCGCGCCACCTCCGAGAGATTTTCACCACGACACTTGTGGAGTGCGGTAGCTAAGTCGCCGACCAAGCACTCGGTCTTAGTGATCCCCGCCAATATTCGTCCCCGGCGCGTCCTGGCTGGCATCGACCGGCACGTCGACCTCTTCGCGTGCCAGCTTCTTGTCCAAAAACACCCGCGCGCGTTTCTCGGCCAGGCGCACCCGGGCAGCCGTGCGGAACGCTTCCTCGGTCGAAGGCGACGAGGCCCCGATCACTTGCGCCACTTGCTCAACCAGACCGTCATCGCCCAGCTTCTCCTGGGCATCAATAACGTCTTTGGCCAGTTTGTCGGCGATCTCTTCAATAAAGCCCATCGCGCAGACCCTTCATTTTTCCAAAAATACTCCCGCGGGGCCGACATTGGATGCGCCATTGGTCCGAGCGACAATGGCGGCGGGGCTGGCCCCATGCTCCCGGCGTCAAATCTCAGCGCGTCGTCTCGGTTAACCGGCGCTTCACATAGCTCTGAACGCTCTCGATCATCGGATCCATCATCGGTTCTTCGAAGAAATGCCCGGCGCCTTCCATCTCTTCATGGGTGATGGTGATGCCCTTCTGCTCCTTGAGCTTGTCAACGAGGATCCGGGTATCCTGAGGCTTGGCCACCCGGTCGGCGGAGCCATTGATGATCAAGCCAGAAGACGGGCAGGGCGCCAGGAAGGAAAAGTCATACATGTTCGCCGGAGGCGAGACAGAGATAAACCCGGTGATCTCGGGCCGCCGCATCAGAAGCTGCATCCCGATCCAAGCCCCAAAGGAAAAGCCCGCGACCCAGCAATGCTTGGAGTTCGGATTGAGGCTTTGCAGGTAGTCCAGGGCCGAGGCAGCATCGGAAAGCTCACCGATCCCTTGGTCATACTCACCCTGGCTGCGCCCCACGCCGCGGAAATTGAAGCGCAGCACCGTGAAGCCAATATCCATGAAGGCGTAGTGTAGGTTGTAGACCACGCGATTGTTCATCGTGCCGCCAAACTGCGGATGCGGGTGCAAAATGATTGCGATGGGCGCGTCTTTGGCCTTTTGCGGATGATATCGGCCCTCCAGCCGGCCTTCCGGTCCGGGGAAAATAACCTCGGGCATCGCTGTCTCCTCGTGCACCGTTCCGGCTCTATGCCCGGGAGACGGTTTTCGTCATCGACGCTTGACCCCGGCGGCGCAGAAATCTAGAATAATTCTAAGTTGCGCGATCGGGCTCGCCGGGTCTGTTTTGCGGCTGTCGAGCAGTTAAGGCGGCCAGTCACAAAGGTCAATCTGCTCGGCCAGCCAGGACGCCGCTTTTCAAGCCGCGCGGGGTAAGTTTGGCCCGGAAAAGGGGGGCGCCATGAAACTGAGCACCAAAGGCCGCTACGCGATGGTCGCCATGGCAGACCTCGCGCTTTTTCACACGGGCAACGCGGGCAAAACCAACGGTGGAGAGAGCAATAGCGGCCTGATCGCGCTCAGCGAGGTTTCCAAGCGCCAAGACATTTCGCTTCCATATCTCGAACAGCTGTTCGTGCGCCTGCGTCGCGCCGGGCTGGTGGAGGCGGTGCGCGGGCCCAATGGCGGCTACCGCCTAGCACGTCCGGCCTCGGAGATCCGCGTCGTCGAAATCTTCGAAGCCGTCGATGAAACCGTCAGCGCCATGCACAAGGGCGCCGGTGCCTCGGGCGGTGTCTCCGGCAGCCGTGCCCAAAGCGTGACGAACCGGCTGTGGGAGAGCCTTTCGGCGCATGTCTATGTCTTTTTGCACCAAACCCGGCTCAGCGATGTGGTCCGCAACGATCTCACGCCCTGTCCGGCGGTGCCCAACCTCTTCGAAATTGTGGATGCAGAATGAGGGTCTATCTCGACCATAACGCAACCGCTCCGATGCGGCCTGAGGCGAAGGCGGCGATGCTTGAGGCGATGGAGCTTACGGGCAACCCGTCGAGCGTGCATGGCGAGGGCAGGGCGGCCAAGGCCCTGGTCGAGCGGGCCCGTGGACAGATCGCGGCCGCCTTCGGCGCCGAGGGGGCGGATATCGTTTTCACCTCTGGCGCGACCGAGGCTGCGTCGTTGGCCTTGGCCGGGGCGTCCGAGATCCACGCCGCCGAGATCGAGCATGATTGCGTGCGCGCCTGGCTGCCCGAGCTTGGCCCGCGGCTGCCGGTGGATGCAGATGCGCAGATTGACATCGCCCCAGCCCTCGATGCTGGTGTCAGTGTTGGTATCGGGGCGGTGGTCGCGGTGCAAGCGGCCAATTCTGAAACCGGCGTTCTGCAACGCACGGACAAAATCGCCGAACGCCTCGCCGCGACTGAGCTGCGTCCGCTGTTGCTGGTCGATGCGGTTCAGGTGGCGGGCAAGCTGCCTTGGGTGTTCAATTGGTCAGGTGCCGATATGGCGCTGATTTCGGCGCACAAATTTGGCGGGCCCAAGGGCGTGGGCGCATTGATCCTGCGCCGCGGGCTAGATCTGCCTGCGATCCTGAAGGGCGGTGGGCAAGAGATGGGGCGCCGGTCGGGCACCGAGAATATCGCGGGCATTGCCGGATTTGGAGCCGCCGCCACCGCAGCCATACAAGATGTGGAAAACGGCGCTTGGGCCCGCGTGGAAAAACTTAGAAACATTCTAGAAAAAACTATGGAAGACGCCGATCCTGAGCTTATCTTTGCAGGAAAGATATCGGCGCGACTGCCAAATACGTCTTGCATCGTGGCGCCGGCCTGGAAGGGCGAGACACAGGTGATGCAGATGGACCTGGCCGGGTTTGCCATTTCGGCCGGTTCGGCCTGCTCTTCGGGCAAGGTCAAAGCCAGCGCCGCGCTGATGGCGATGGGGTTCACCGAAGGTCAAGCGGCGCGGGCGATCCGCGTCTCGCTGGGCGCTGAGACGACAAGGGGCGATATCGACCGCTTCGCCAATGCTTGGCTTGCGGCCTACGAACGACACAAAGCCCGCGCGGCGTGAACGACCGGGGCGCAGGGGACGAACAAGGAAGGACCAGGACGCATGAACGCATATGACGGCGATATTCGCGACGGCGTTGACCGCGAAACGGTCGAAACCGTCCAGGCCATGGGCGGGACCTACAAGCATGGCTGGGACACCGATATTGAGATGGAGTTCGCGCCCAAGGGTTTGAGCGAAGACATCGTACGGCTGATCTCGCAAAAGCAGGATGAGCCGAGCTGGATGACCGAATGGCGCCTGCAGGCGTTCAAGCGCTGGCAAAAGATGGCGGAGCCCGACTGGGCGATGCTCGACTACCCGATGGTCGATTATCAGGACCTGCATTACTACGCCAAACCCAAAAGCATGACGGAAAAGCCCAAAAGCCTCGATGAGGTCGATCCGGCGCTCCTGGCGACCTACGAAAAGCTGGGCATCCCGCTCAAAGAGCAGATGCTGCTGGCGGGTGTGGAGGGCGCGGAGGGCGCCCCGGCCGAGGGCCGCAAGGTCGCCGTGGATGCCGTTTTCGACAGCGTGTCGGTCGGCACGACCTTCCAGGCCGAGCTTAAGAAAGCGGGCGTGATCTTCTGCTCGATCTCGGAGGCTGTGCGGGAGCATCCCGAACTCGTCAAAAAGTATCTCGGCTCGGTCGTGCCGATCACCGACAATTTTTTTGCCGGGCTCAACTCAGCCGTCTTCACCGACGGCTCGTTCGTTTATGTGCCGCCGGGCGTGCGCTGTCCGATGGAGCTGAGCACGTATTTCCGCATCAATGCCGAAAACACCGGCCAGTTCGAGCGCACGCTGATCATCGCCGACAAGGGCTCCTATGTGAGCTATCTCGAAGGCTGCACCGCGCCGATGCGCGACACCAATCAGCTCCACGCCGCAGTGGTTGAATTGGTCGCGATGGAAGATGCCGAGATCAAGTATTCCACCGTGCAGAACTGGTATCCCGGCGATGAGAACGGCAAGGGCGGGATCTACAACTTCGTTACCAAGCGCGCCGATTGTCGGGGCGACCGCTCCAAGGTGATGTGGACCCAGGTCGAGACGGGATCCGCCGTGACGTGGAAATATCCGTCCTGCATCCTCAAGGGCGATGACAGCCAGGGCGAGTTCTATTCCATCGCCATCACCAACAATTATCAGCAGGCCGATACCGGCACCAAGATGGTGCATATCGGCAAGAACACGAAGTCTCGGATTGTCTCGAAGGGGATCAGCGCGGGTAAGGCGCAGAACACCTATCGCGGCCTCGTCTCGATGGGCAAAAATGCCCAGAACGGTCGCAACTACACCCAATGCGACAGTTTGCTGATCGGCGATCAATGCGGGGCGCATACGGTGCCCTACATCGAGGTCAAGAACAACACGAGCCGGGTGGAGCATGAGGCGACGACCTCCAAGGTCGACGACGATCAGATGTTCTATTGCCAACAACGCGGCATGGACGAGGAAGAGGCCGTGGCCCTGATCGTGAACGGCTTCGCCAAGGAAGTGCTGCAAGCGCTGCCGATGGAGTTCGCGATGGAGGCGCAGCAATTGGTGGCGATTTCGCTGGAGGGGAGCGTTGGCTAGACGGGTCGACGATTTGACGCGAAATGAAGATGGTGCCCAAGACTATAGCATCTTAGGGACAATAGTTGGGCTTGGCTCTGTCTCGGGCGACCTGATTTTTGGGCTCGTGATTGGCTCGGTTACGTGCCTCGCTGTCGTAGTCGGTTTGTCGTTTGTGGCGCCCAACCTGAATGATGGCCTGGTTCCGGTGAGCCTTGGCATGGCCGCCGGGATTACCGTGGTTTGGCTCTGGGGCTCGCGCGCGATGGCGCGCCGCGCGGCGGCTGATGGCGACGGGTTACGTGCATCAGCGGCCGCCCGCGAAGCTGGGACGCAGCGCCAAATCGCGGAGATGAAGGCGCGGGATGACGGCAAATGATCGGCCTCCGCAACCCCAGTCCTTTTTCAAACAAAGCACACGCACCACCCGTTTGAGGCCCCCTAACGCATGCTGCGCACCATCCTCCTCCCCGCCGCCATCACCGGCACTTTCTGCGGCGCCTTCGCTGTCGGTATCGACGTGGCCACGGACATGCTCGAGCGCGGCTCAGTGATTGTGCTGAGCTTCGCCTCCGGCTTCCTCGGCTCGGTTTTTGCGAGCGTGGTGCTCGGCAAGGCGAAGCGTCGTGAGGCGGCGCAGAACGAGAAGAGAGACGCGGCATGATCGTCACCACCACCCCCTCCATCGAAGGGCAAAGCATCGCGGCCTATCATGGCGTCGTCGTGGGTGAGGCCATCCTGGGCGCCAATGTCTTTCGCGATCTTTTTGCCGGGATCACAGACATCATCGGGGGCCGCTCCGGCGCCTATGAGCAGGAGCTTGGTCGCGCGCGCGAGACCGCGCTTCAGGAAATGCAGGACCGGGCGCGTGAGATGGGTGGCAATGCGGTTGTCGGCGTCGATCTCGATTATGAAGTGATCAACAATATGCTGATGGTCTCGGCCTCCGGCACGGCGGTGAGCCTGGCATGAGTGACGCGCCCATCATAACGGCCCCTGAGCGGCCGGAACTCACCCTGCCTGAAGCAGAGGCGGAGTGGGTGCGCGCGCTTTACGCCGAGGCGGGGACCATCCTGGAATACGGCTCGGGCGGCTCAACGGTGATCGCCGCCGAACGCCCGGGCAAGACGGTGTTCTCGGTCGAAAGCGATGCGGGCTGGCTGGCCATGATGCAGGCCTATTTCGACGCCAACCCGCCTGCGGGCACCGTCCACCTGCATCACGGCGATATCGGGCCCACCAAG
The DNA here is from genome assembly GCA_038530555.1 of Pseudomonadota bacterium. Lineage (GTDB taxonomy): Bacteria > Pseudomonadota > Alphaproteobacteria > Rhodobacterales > Rhodobacteraceae > HKCCE3408. The sequence goes on from JBCBCN010000001.1 coordinate 93,583, forward strand.
AAATGGGGCCGCCCGGTCGATGACAGCGCCTGGCGCAACTATCACCGCTATCCCCTGGGGGTCTGGGACCGCGAGGACTTCACCCCTCCCGATCTGGTCCTGATCGACGGCCGGTTCCGCGCGGCCTGTCTGCTGGCCACGCTGTTGCGCACGGAACAGCCTGTGACGGTGCTCTTTGACGATTATGTCGGGCGCGGCGGCTATCACAGTGTCGAAGACTTCGCCCGCCCGGTCGAGACACGAGGGCGCATGGCGCGCTTCGACCTGGTGCCAACTGAGCTTCCGCGGGCCAAGCTGACCCGCATTTTCGACCTGTTTACCCGGGTTATGTGAGATATCTACGAGGAAAAAATGCTCAATATCAAGAACCTGCACGTCAAACTTGAAGAGGAAGACAAGGCCATCCTCAAAGGCGTCGACCTAAGCGTCGAGGCGGGCAAAGTGCACGCGATCATGGGCCCCAACGGCTCGGGCAAGTCTACGCTCAGCTATGTCCTCTCGGGCCGTGAGGGCTATGAGGTGACGGATGGTGAAGCCACGCTCGAGGGCGAGGATCTCCTCGATCTCGACCCCGAAGAGCGTGCCGCCATGGGCCTGTTTCTGGCGTTTCAGTACCCCGTTGAGATACCGGGCGTGTCGAACATGGTCTTTTTGCGCACAGCACTGAACGCACAGCGCCGCGCCCGCGAAGAAGACGAGTTGAGCGGCAAAGAGTTCCTCGCCATGATCCGCGAGAAGGCCAAAACCCTCAAGATCGACGCCGATATGCTCAAACGCCCGGTCAATATGGGCTTTTCCGGCGGTGAGAAAAAGCGCAATGAAATCCTGCAGATGGCTGTACTTGAGCCCAAAATGTGCATCCTGGATGAGACGGATTCAGGCCTCGACGTGGATGCGATGAAGCTTGTCTCTGAGGGCGTGAATGCGTTGCGCGACGCAGGCCGGGGCTTTTTGGTGATCACCCATTACCAGCGCCTGCTCGACCATATCAAACCCGATGTCGTGCATATCATGGCCGATGGCCGCATCGTGAAAACCGGCGGGCCCGAACTGGCACTTGAGGTCGAGCAATCGGGCTATGCCGAGTTCATCGGAGAGGATGCCTGATGGCTGTCGCGCAATCCCGTACCGATCAGACCGAGGTTCGCCTGGAGGGCCTGAGCCGTCCCACGGGGGAAGCCGCCTGGGCCAGTGAGGCGAGGGCAGGGGCCGAGGCGCGCCTACGCGCTATGGGCCTGCCGTCCTGGCGCGATGAGTATTGGAAATTCACCAATCCGCGCGAGCTTGTCTTGCCCGAGGCGCCGCGCGCCACGCCGCTCGAGACGGGCCCGGAGGCGGACCAAGGGCCCGAAATGTTCGCCGAGATCGACCGCCTGCGGCTGGTCTTTGTCGACGGTGTTTTCGATGCGGAGGCGAGCGACGCGCCCGAAATGGCGGGCCTGGAGATCGCGCGCCTCTCGGAGGTGACGGCAAAGGACATTCACTGGGCCAAGGACCTTTTGGGCGTGCTTGAGACACGCGGCCAAGACCCGGTTGCCCGACCGCTTGCTGCCTTGAACACGGCCTTTGCCACGGACGGCGTCGTGATCCGCGCGACGACAAAGGCGGCGCGCCCGGTCCATATCGTCCACCGCCACACCAATCCCAGTTCGGACGCGATCCTGCATCACCTGATCTGGGTCGAGCCGGAGGCGGAGCTTACGCTGCTGGAAGACGGCCCTGTTTCAGCGCGGTGCAACACCGCGATGGAGGTCGAGATCGAGGCGGGTGGTGCCTTCCACCACGTGCGCATCCAAGGGCCCGAAGTGCAGCCCCGCGCGCTGACCCATATGTTCAGCCGCCTGGGCAAGGAAAGCACGCTCAAATCCTTTACCCTTACGGCGAACGGGATCCTGACACGCAACGAACAGATCGTGGAAATCACCGGGGATGATGCGGTCGTCCATGTCGCGGGCGCGGCGATGGGCGATGGGGCCGTGGGCGATTTCCTGCATGACGACACGATTTTCATCACCCATGACGCGGTCAATTGCGAAAGCCGGCAGGTCTTCAAGAAGGTCCTGCGCAACGGTGCGACGGGCGTCTTCCAGGGCAAGATCCTGGTCAAACAAATTGCGCAAAAGACCGACGGCTATCAGATGAGCCAGTCGCTTTTGCTCGACGGTGACAGCATCTTTCAGGCCAAGCCCGAGCTTGAGATCTATGCCGATGACGTGGCTTGCAGCCATGGCTCAACCACCGGCGCCATCGATGAGACCGCGCTTTTCTACCTGCGCTCCCGAGGGGTGCCGACGCCTGAGGCGACGGATCTTTTGGTGCTGGCCTTCCTGGCGGAGGCCATCGAAGAGATCGAGGATGAGGACCTGCGCGGGGTGATCATCGATCTGCTTGAGGGGTGGATGCTCCGGCGGCGCTCAGGCTAAGCCGTGGCCGTCACGACTGAGATATTCGCCTCCTACCTCAGGCCGGGCCGGGTGTTTTCGCGTATCCTGGCGCGCAATCTGACCGAGGCGCAGACCTTCATGTATCTGATGGCCGCGATGCTGCTCGGCTTCGTGTCGCAGCTGCCTTATGTCTCGCGCCGCGCCAATCTGCCTAATCCCGAAATGGAGGCGGCGATCCTGGCCGAGGCCGGTGAGGTGCGCCAGATCGAAGCCGTCGAAGTGCCCCAAGACATGGTCGATGCCAAGTTCGAGGCCTTCATGTCGGCCGAAATCGTCATCTGGTTCTTCATCCTGCCGTTGTTTTTCTATGCGCTGGCCGGTCTGTCTCAGCTGGTCTTCCGGCTGCTCAAACGCCAGGTCCGGGGTGTCGATCTGCGCATGGCACTCTTCTGGGCGCTGCTGGTGGCGACACCGCTGAAGCTGGCCCACGGTTTGTTCGCCGGGATGATCGGCCCGGGTCCGGCACTGACCCTGGTGGGATTTGTTTGGCTTCTCGTCTTCCTCTGGGTCTGGAGCGGCAATCTACGTGAAGTGGGTTGGGGCAGGCCATGATGCAGAGGTTCGGCAATTATCTGCCCGCGACACTTGGATTTTTGCGCCTCGGGGCGCATTTGTGAGACTATGACATGCACGTTCCCGGCCCTGCGAGGCCGCCCATGACTGCCATTACCGATTTGGGCGATTTGATGCGCCTGGCCCGGATGAGCATTTCCGAGCCGCGCGAAGCGGCCGCTATCCTGCTGCGCGACCCCCTCCCGCGGGAGGCGCTGTGGATGATGTTCTGCCTTGTGGTCGTCGCCGCGATGCTGTTCGCGCAACTGAACGCAATTTTCCTCGAGGCGGCGGGTGTGCCGCAACTTGGCGCCGATGCGCCTGAGCCTCCCATGATGATAAGCCCGCTATCCCAAGGCATCATCCAGGGCTTTGTTTTGGGCGGCGTTGCGATGGCTGTGCACCGGATCGGGCGGCTTTTCGGCGGGGATGGCGGCTTTGACGGCGCGCTGATGCTGGTGACGTTCCACCAATTTGTCTTCATCCTGGTCCAGGCCGTCACGGTCGTGGTCTCGATGGTCTTTCCGCCCTTCGCCTTCATCGTGCTCTTGGCGGCGACGGGTCTGTTTTTCTGGATGCTCGTGAACTTCATCGCTGAGCTGCACGGCTTCGCCTCGCTTCTGGCGGTCTTTGGTGTCGTCATCGTGGCGGCCGCGATCCTCTATTTTATCCTTTTGCAAGTCATCCTGTCGCTCGGCCTGGCCGGTCCAATCGGTTGAGCCACGCGCCCTAGGGGGAGATCCGTCATGGCCTTAGACGTGGAAAAAATTCGCGCTGATTTCCCGATCCTCTCCCGCGAGGTGAATGGCAAGCCTCTGGTCTATCTCGACACCGGCGCTTCAGCCCAAAAGCCCCAGGCAGTGATCGACGCGGTGGCCCATGCCTATTCCCACGAATACGCCAATGTGCATCGCGGGTTGCATTACCTATCGGGCGTGGCGACGGACAGATACGAGGCCGTACGCGGCAAGGTCGCGCGCTTTCTCGGCGCGGCCTCCGAAGACGAGATCGTCTTTTGCGCCAACGCGACCGAGGGCATCAATCTTGTCGCCTATGGCTGGGCGATGCCGCGCTTCGAGGCAGGCGATGAGATCGTGCTGTCGATTATGGAGCATCACGCCAATATCGTGCCCTGGCACTTTCTGCGCGAGCGGATGGGCGTGGTGCTGAAATGGGTCGATGTGGACGCCCAGGGCAATCTCGACCCCCAAGCCGTGCTCGACGCGATCGGTCCACGGACCAAGCTGGTGGCGATCACGCATCTGTCCAACGTCCTAGGTACCCGCGTTGATGTGAAAGCGATCACGCAGGGCGCCCATGAGCGCGGCGCGGCGGTGCTGGTCGATGGCTGTCAGGGCGCGGCGCATATGCCGGTCGATGTGGCGGATATCGGCTGTGATTTCTATGCTGTCACGGGCCACAAGCTCTATGGGCCGTCGGGCTCGGGCGCGATCTATATCAAGGCCGAGCGTCAGGCCGAGATGCGCCCCTTCATGGGGGGCGGCGACATGATCCGCGAGGTTCACCGCGACGCCATCACCTATAACAGCGCGCCGATGAAGTTTGAGGCCGGCACGCCCGGCATCGTGCAGCAGATCGGCCTGGGTGTGGCGCTCGATTATCTGACAGAAGTGGGGATGGAGAACGTCGCGGCCCATGAAGACGATCTGCGCGACTATGCCGCCGACCGCTTGAGCGGGCTGAACTGGCTAACGCTTCACGGCACGGCACCGGACAAAGCCGCAACCTTTTCGTTCTCGATGAACGGCGCGGCCCATGCCCATGACATCTCGACCATACTCGACAAAAAGGGGATCGCGGTGCGCGCGGGGCATCATTGCGCGCAGCCGCTGATGGAGCATCTGGGCGTCTCGGCCACAGCGCGGGCGAGTTTTGGGATGTACAACACCCGCGCCGAGATCGACGCCCTGGTCGAGGGGCTCGAACTTTGTCATGAGCTTCTGGCGTGAGGCCGTGACGCGACCCGTTGCGCCCGCTTGGGGCACGGCCTATACCCGCATAAGGCACCCGTAGCTCAGCTGGATAGAGCGCTGCCCTCCGAAGGCAGAGGCCAGAGGTTCGAATCCTCTCGGGTGCGCCAATACCAACCTTAGATCCACGCCAGAGCCGATCAAGCGGGCCTATTCAGCCGCGCCCAGCTTCTCCTCCGGCGCGCGGCGTTCGACCCGCATCCAGGCGTCGATCTCGTCGATTTGCGCAGCCGTAAGGCGCAGGCCCTGTTTGGAGCGGCGCCAGACCACATCCTCAGCCGTCCGCGCATATTCGCGCGTCATCAGCCAGCGCAGCTCTCGCTCCGTCAGGTCTGCACCGAAGTTGCGGCCAAGCTCTTCGGTCGTCTCGGCTCCCGAAAGAACATCCGCCGCCTCGGTGCCATAAGCGCGCACCAGCCGTCCCGCCCAGGCGGGGCTCAGGAACGGATAGCTTTCCACCAGGCCCGCGATCAGGGCCTCGACGCCGTCAACCGCGAAATCGCCGCCGGGCAGAGCGACACCGGCGGTCCAAGCCTCATCGACGCCCTGAAAAAATGGCACGATTTTCTCAAGCGCATGCTCTGCCAGCTTGCGGTAGGTGGTGATCTTGCCGCCGAAGACATGCAGCACCGGCGCGCCCAGGCTTTCATCGACCTTGAGCACATAATCCCGCGTGGCCGCACTGGCCGAGCTTGCCCCGTCATCATAGAGCGGCCGGACGCCGGAATAGGTCCAAACGATGTCGTCGGCGCTGATTTTCTCGGCGAAATAGCCGTTGGCGAAATTGATCAGGTAGTCGCGTTCCGCCTCCGAGATCTTGGCCGGGATATCGGCGCTTTCATGTTCGGCATCGGTGGTGCCGATCAGGGTGAAATCGCGTTCATAGGGGATCGCGAAGATGATCCGCCCGTCGGTGCCTTGGAAGAAATAGCATTTATCGTGCTCATAAAGCTTGCGCGTGACGATATGGCTGCCGCGCACCAGCCGCACGCCTTCGGGCCGGTTCGAGCGCAGTGTGCCGCGCAGGATATCCTCGACCCATGGCCCCCCGGCATTGACCAGCATCCGCGCCATCACCGCGCGTTCCGCCCCGGTTTCTCGGTCCTGCACCGTCACGTGCCAAACACCGTCGCGCTGCTCGGCACCTATGACGCGCGTGCCCGTCGCGATCGTGGCACCTCTGGCTTCGGCGTCGCGGGCATTCAGGACGACCAGGCGGCTGTCCTCGACCCAGCAATCGGAATACTCATAGGCCTTGAGGAATTTGTCCTGAAGCGGCGCACCTTCCGCGGTGCCCTGAAGGCTAAGCGTGCGGGTCGCGGGCAGGAGCTTTCGCCCGCCCAGATTGTCATAGAGAAAAAGCCCCAGCCGGATCAGCCAGGCCGGGCGCCGCCCGCGCATCCAGGGCATGACCAGGGACAAAAGCCGCGAGGTGGGCGTCGTGCTCTCAAAGCGCATATCGGCGTGGTAGGGCAGCACGAAGCGCATCGGCCAAGAGATATGCGGCATCGCTTGTAGCAGCCTCTCCCGCTCGATCAGGCTTTCGCGGACGAGACGAAATTCGAAATATTCCAAATAACGCAGCCCGCCGTGGAAAAGCTTCGTAGAGGCTGATGAGGTCGCCTGGGCCAGGTCGCCCTGTTCGCAAAGCATCACGTTCAGACCGCGCCCCGCCGCATCCCGCGCGATCCCGCATCCATTTATGCCCCCGCCGATGATCAAAAGATCATGCGGCTCCGCAATGTCATTGGGAGCGTCCTGCGTCATGTGCCGTTCCATAAAATCCTCGATCGCGGTCGTCGCCGAATGCGTGATGGCAGCTCAGCCCGGGTATGCCCGCTAAAGTATCCCATTCGCGCGCGAAATCCAAATCCGGGCCAACCGGGCGATGTGCTTTTCGCTTGGCGGCGCTTGGCGCTGCGGCCATGGTGGCGGCGATGAAGAGCCAGCCACGTAAAGAACCAGCCCCACTGCCACTCAAAGGCCTGCTTGTCCTCGATCTGACCAATGTCCTGGCCGGGCCGTTTTGCTGTCATCAACTTAGCCATCTGGGCGCTGAGGTGATCAAGGTCGAGACCGTCGGGCGCGGGGATCTGGCCCGCAATCTGGGCGCCGATCCCGCGCTGAACGCGGCCGGGATGGGGGTGAGTTTTCTGGCGCAAAACGCGGGCAAACGCTCGATCACGCTCAACCTCAAGGACCCGCGCGGGGCCGAGATCCTGCGCGATCTAGTGCGTCGCGCCGATGTCTTGGTTGAGAATTTTCGCCCCGGGGTGATGGCGCGGCTGGGGCTCGACTACCCGGCTCTGCGCGAGGTCAATCCTCGCTTGATCTACTGCGCGATCTCGGGCTTTGGGCAGACCGGGCCTTGGGCGCATTTGCCGGCCTATGACCAGATCATCCAAGGCATGGCGGGCGTCATGGCAGTGACGGGGGACGAGGACAGCGCGCCCCTGCGCGTGGGCTATCCCGTCTGTGACACGATCGGCGGCCTGACCGCGGCAATGGCGATTTCGGCGGCCTTGAATGCGCCCGAGCGGGGCAGTTTCATCGATGTCTCGATGCTTGAGGCGACGCTGGCCACGCTGGGTTGGGTCGTCTCGAATTACCTGATCAGCGGGGTCACACCGCAGGCCATGGGCAACGACAATCCCGCCGCCGCGCCCTCGGGGTTGTTCCAGGCCCAGGATGGCGCGCTCAACATCGCGGCCAACAAGGATGAGCAATGGCGCGCCCTGGTGATGCACCTGGGGCTGCCTGAGCTGTTGGACGATCCGCGTTTTGTCAGTCGCGACACGCGCAAAACCCACCGGGTGGCGCTGCGCGAATGTCTGGAAAAGGCGCTCAAAACCCGGCCCGCGCAGGACTGGGTGGCGGAGCTGAATGCGCTTGGCATCCCGGCGGGCCCGGTTCTCGAGGTCGGCGATATCCTGGCCGATCCGCATATCCAGGCCCGTGCGCTTACCACGCGCTATGAGGATACGGCTGGCGTGGATCGCCCCGTCGAGGTTGTGCGTACCGGCTTTTGTCTCGATGGCGTGCGGCCCAGCGTCCCCGGTGCGCCCGCAGCACTCGGCGCCCATAGCGATGAGATCCTGGCTGAGCTAGGCTATGACGCAGAGGCCCGGGCCGAACTTCGCGATAGCGGGGTGGTGTGATGGCAGGCAAGACGCCGGAAGAGGCTTGGTGGCACACGGCGATCATTGACATGGCGCCGGGGCGAATTGCGCTCAGGGGCGCGCCGATCCAGGACCTGATCGGCCAGATGGGCTTTGCCGAGATGATCTGGTTTCTCGCGCGGGGAGAACGGCTGGAGCCCGCCCGCCTGCGCCTGCTCGAGGCCGCCTTGGTCGCGGCGGTCGATCACGGCCCGCAAGCGCCGTCGATTGCCGCGGCGCGCATGGCGATGACCTGCGGTGTGGCGATCAACAACGCGATGGCGACGGGGCTCAATATGCTGGGCGATGTCCATGGCGGCGCAGGGGCGCAGGCAGTGGAGCTTTTCGAGATGTGCGAAAACAATGGCTTAGAGGCCGGTCTTCAAGTCTGGCGGACGCAGCACGGGCCGTACCTACCGGGGTTTGGCCACCGTTTTCACAAAGACGGTGACCCCAGGGCGCCCGCGCTTCTGGGCCTGGTCGATGAGGCCGTCGTCGCAGGGGCGGTCAGCGGTTGGGCCGCCGCGCAGGCCCGCGCCATTGGCGCCCGGCTGCACAAAGAAAAGGGTCGCCTGCTGCCGCTCAATATCGACGGTGCGACGGCTGTCATCTTCGCCGAGCTCGGCGCGCCGCCGCAGCTTGCCCGAGGGCTCTTTTGCCTATCGCGCTCGGTCGGCCTGATGGCCCATGCCCAGGAGCAATCCGAACAGGGCGGACGCAATAAAGGCCCGACGCGGCCCGACGAGGGCTGGCGCTATGACGGGCCCTGAACTCCCTTAGCGCTGCGAATTTTGCCAGTCGGGGTGGATCCAGGGCTCCGCATTGGAGGGCGCAAGCGGCGCCCGCCCCAAGATATGATCCGAGGCCTTTTCGCCGACCAAGATCGACGGCGCGTTGAGATTGCCGTTGGTGATGCGCGGAAAGATCGAGCTATCGGCGACACGCAGGCCATCCACGCCGATCACCCGAGTTTCCGGATCGACCACGGCCATCGGATCGTCCGCGCGTCCCATCCGGCAGGTGCCGCAGGGGTGATAGGCGCTCTCAGCGTGCTCGCGGATCACCGCGTCGAGCGCCGCGTCGCTTTGGGCGTCTTCGCCGGGCTGAAGCTCCTTGCCGCGATAGGGGGCGAAGGCCTCTTGCGCGAAAATCTCCCGCGTGAGCCGGATCGCCGTGCGGAAATCGCGCCAGTCTTCCTCCAGGCTCATATAATTGAAGAAGATCCGCGGCGCCTCGGTCGGATCGGCACTGTTCAGGCGCACCCAGCCGCGCGAGGCCGAACGCATCGGCCCGACATGGGCTTGAAAGCCGTGGCCCTCGGGCGCGATCTTCCCGTCATAGCGCACCGCGATCGGCAGGAAGTGGAACTGAATATCGGGGTAATCCACGCCCGCGCGTGAGCGGATGAAGCCTGCGCTTTCGAACTGGTTTGAGGCGCCGGGCCCCGTGCGTGTGAACAGCCAGCGCGCGCCGACATAGGCCTTGCCCAGAAGGCTCCAGTATTTTGCCAGGCTGACGGGCTGGGTCGCGGCCTGTTGGATGTAGAGCTCTAGGTGGTCTTGCAGGTTCTCGCCCACGCCCGGGCGGTCGGCCGCGACCTCGATCCCATGGGCCTTGAGCTCCTCTGCGGGGCCGATCCCGGACAGTTTCAAAAGCTGGGGTGAGTTGATGGCCGAGGCCGCCAGGATCACCTCTTTGTTTGCGCGCGCGATCTCACGCCGTCCCTCATAGGTGATCTCAAGCCCCACTGCGCGCCGGCCTTCAAAGACCACGCGCCGGGCATGGGCCCGGATCAGATCGCAATTGGTGCGCTTGAGTGCAGGGCGCAGATAGGCCTTGGCCGCCGACCAGCGCGCGCCTTGGTGGATCGTCGCGTCGAAGGGGCCGAAGCCCTCCTGCTGCTGACCGTTATAGTCGCCCGTCACCGGATAGCCCGCCTGCCGACCGGCCTCGACAAAGGCGCGGGTGAGGGGGTTTTCGCGCGGACCCCGGCTCACATGGAGCGGACCGTTCGTGCCGCGCCAGGACGGATCGCCGCCATGCCCGCCACTGTCCCAGTTCTCCAGGCGCTGAAAATAGGGCAGCACATCGGCGAAGGCCCAACCATCGGCGCCCGTTTCGGCCCAGTGATCATAGTCGCGGGCATGGCCGCGCACATAGATCATCCCGTTGATCGAGCTCGATCCACCAATGACCTTGCCGCGCGGCACGGCCATGCGGCGCCCGCCCATATGCGGCTCGGGCTCGGTGGAATACCCCCAATCGTAACGCTTCATATTCATTGGAAAGCTGAGCGCGCCGGGCATCTGGATGAAGGGCCCCGCGTCTGAGCCGCCGAATTCCACCACCAACACCGAAGCACCCGCCTCACTTAGGCGATAGGCCAGGGCGCAGCCCGCCGATCCGGCGCCGACGATGATGTAGTCCGCCTGCATCGCCTGGCTCAGAAAGGCGCTTCTGCCGGGGCGAGCCCGACATAGACGGATTTGAGCTGACTGTAATGCGCGATGGCGGCCTTGGAGTTTTCACGCCCCACACCCGACAGCTTCGTGCCGCCGAACGGCGCTTCGACCGGCGCGTCATTGTAGCGGTTGATATAGCAGGTTCCTGCCTCGAAGCCCGCCACCATGCGGTGGGCGCGCGCCAGATCGCGCGTGACCACCCCGGCGGCGAGACCGAAGGGCGTGTCATTGGCACGAGCCAGCGCCTCGGCCTCGGTCTCGAACTCCAGCACGCTGAGGACGGGGCCGAAGATCTCCTCGCGCGCGATGGCCATGTCGTCCGTCACCCCGTCGAACAAAGCGGGCGTGATGTAGTAGCCCGGGCCCTCGGGCCGCATTCCGCCGGTGACCAGACGCGCGCCCTCGGCGACGCCTTTGGCGATATAGCTCTCGACAATCTTGAGCTGCGCCTCGGACACCATGGGTCCAATAGTGGTGGCCTCATCCATGGGATCGCCCAGCACCGCCTGACCCATGCGTTCGGCCAACCGCGCGACAAAGTCGGCGCGGATGCCCTTTTGCACCAGCACCCGTGTGCCGTTCGAGCAGACCTGACCGGTCGAGTAGAAATTGCCTAGGATCGCGCAGGACACCGCCGTCTCGAGATCCGCGTCATCGAAGATTACCAGGGGCGATTTGCCGCCAAGCTCCATCGTGGCGTGTTTCATGCCCTCGGCCGCCATCGCATAGACCCGCCGTCCCGTCGGCACAGAGCCGGTCAGCGAAACCTTGGCCACGCGGTCGTCCTGGATCAGGGCTGCGCCAACGGGCCCGGTGCCTTGGACCACGTTAAAGACGCCCGGCGGTGCGCCCGCCTCGGTCAGGATCGCGGCGACTTGCAGGGCCGATAGCGGCGTCGTCTCGGAGGGTTTAAAGACCATCGTGTTGCCGCAAGCGAGCGCGGGCGCGGCCTTCCAGGCGGCGATCTGCGTGGGGTAGTTCCAAGCTCCTATGCCAACGCAGACGCCAAGGGGCTCACGCCTTGTGTAGACGAAATCCCCGCCGCCCAGCTGGATATGCTCGCCCGTCAGACTGCCCGCGAGGCCGCCGAAATATTCCAGCGCATCGGCGGCCGAGGTGGCATCGGCCACCAGCGTCTCACTCAAAGGCTTGCCGGTGTCGTGGGTTTCGAGAACCGACAGCTCTCGGTTGCGGTCTCGCATTATATCCGCGGCGCGCAGGAGGACGCGGCCGCGTTCGGTCCCCGTCATGGCAGCCCAATCCGCCTGAGCCGCCTTGGCCGCGCTCAAAGCCGCCTCTACCACGCCCGGCGTTGCTTCATGCAGCCGCGCGATCACCGCGCCCGTCGCTGGATAGACCACCTCGAGCGGGGCGCCTTCTGTGTCCTCCAGGAATGCGCCGTTCACAAAGTGGCTGGCTGTGGGCTGGGGATCAATTGTCATTGTCTTTTCCGATGCTTGCGGCGCGATCTTTATTCCCCTCTGGGAAATCGCTGACGCTCTTCCACCTCATTGAGGTCCATGTCATTGCGCATGAAGCGCCGGTCTGAGCGGTCCGGCGGCGCGTAGTCCCAGGCGGTGTAATGGCCCTGGCGCAGGGCGTCGTACACCACCCAGCGGCGGTCTTGGCTTGCCCTGACCTCACTGTCAAACGCTTCGAGATCCCAGCGCGCCGCGGCCATCACCCGAAAATGCTCAAGCGTGGCGGCATGGCCGGGGTCTTCGGCCAGGTCGATCAATTCATGGGGGTCCTGCGCCAGATCGAAAAGCTGTTCGGGGTCGAGCGCGCAATTGGTGTATTTCCAGGTTCCCTCCACCAGGGCCACCAGGGGCGAGATCGTGGCCTCGGCCGCGTATTCCATTGGCACGGGCCCCCGCTCCGTCCCGCTTGCCACCGCCGCCAGATCAACTCCCTCGCAATAGGGTAGCACCTGGCCCAGATCGATCCCGGCCAGTCCAGCAAGTGTCGGCACGATATCGAGCGTGGACACAGGCGTGTCGATCCGGCCAGGCGCCAGGTCCGCGCTCGCGATCATCAGCGGAACCCGGGCCGAGCCTTCCCGGAACGACATTTTGAACCACAGCCCATGCTCACCCAGCATGTCGCCGTGGTCGGAGACAAAAACAATGCTCGCCTCCTGCCGTGTATCTTCCAGGATCTGCAAAAGCGCGCCGATTTTCTCGTCGAGATAGCTGATATTGGCGAAATAGGCCCTTCGCGACCGGCGGATATCTTCGTCACTAATGGTGAAATTGTCCCGATCATTGGCATCGAGGATGCGCTGGGAATGGGCGTCGGTGGCGGGCTGTGTGATGGTAGGCTCCAGCGCCGGGCAATCCTCGTAAAGGTCCCAGAACCGCCGTCGCGCCACGTAAGGGTCATGGGGATGGGTGAAGCTGACCGTCAGGCACCAGGGCCGCGTGTCATGTCCGCGCGCTAGGTCATAGAGCTTTTGCTCGGCCAGAAAGGCGACCTCGTCATCATACTCCATCTGATTGGTGATCTCAGCCACGCCCGCGCCCGTGACCGAACCCATATTATGATACCACCAATCGATGCGCTCCCCTGGCTTGCGGTAGTCGGGCGTCCAGCCGAAATCGCAGGGATAAATCTCGGTGGTCAGCCGCTCTTCAAAGCCGTGAAGCTGATCGGCGCCGACGAAATGCATCTTGCCCGAAAGTGCCGTGTGATAGCCCGCGCGGCGCAGATGGTGGGCATAGGTCGGCAGGCTGGAACTAAGCTCAGCCGCGTTGTCATAGACGCCGTGCGCACGGGGCAGGAGGCCGGTCATAAAGCTTGCCCGTGCCGGGCCGCATAGCGGCGAGGGGGTGTAGGCGCGGGAAAACCGCATTGATCGCTGGGCCAGTTTCTTCAGGTTTGGCGCGTGCAGCCAATCCGCCGGGCCGTCCTCGAACAGCGTTCCGGTCAATTGATCGACCATGATGACGAGGATATTGGGGGGGATGTTTGGGGGGATGTTTGGGGGGCTTGCGGTCGTGCTCATGGCGGCAGGATGCGCGGGCAGGATTGGCGGTGCAAGACGGGCTGCGCCGCCTTTTGGCGCGCTTGCGGCATCACAGGCGCCTGGGGGTGAAACGGATCTCGAAAATTGCCCCTGAGAGTGCACTCGATCCGTCGCCAATCTCGAGATCCAGGACGCTGATCTCGGCCCCGTGGGCGGCCAGGATATTGGCGCTTATGGCGAGGCCCATGCCGGTCCCGCCGATCTCCCGCTTGGTGGTGAAGAACGGATCGAATACGCGCGTCCGGTTGCCTGGTGCGATCCCAGGCCCGTCATCGGCGATCCGGAGAAGGCCGGGCGCGGCGCTCAGGCGTACTTGGGCTGCGCCGTGTTCTGCGGCATTGAACAGCAGATGGTCGAGCACAAGGCTGAGGCCCGGCGCCGACATTGGCAGGCTGACATCGACCCCGTCCAGGCGCAGATCGAGCCCGTTATGGCGATCACTCAGCGGTGCGCGCAGGGCCTCAAGCGTCGTGCGCCCACGATAGTCCGCGCTGCGGGCCCGCGCCATCATGCGCAGTGCGTCGAGCTGTTGGTGCATCTGCGCCGCGGCGCCTGCGATCTGGTCGACCAGGGCACGGTCGGCCTCGGCTAGGGGGCGATCTTGTAAAAGCTCTGATGCCGCGACCACGACCGAGACGGGGCTTTTGAGCTCATGGGTCACGTGGTCGGAATAGCTGCGCATCGTGGCCTCCCGCGCACGCAACGCCTCGGCCATCTCGATCACCGAGGCCGCCATATCACCAAGCTCGACAGTGCCAAAGCGCTCGGGCGGCGCGGTCGCGGTGGCGCGCGCCTGGCGCACCTCTCCGGCATAGCGCGCCAGCGCGCGGATCGGGCGGAGCAGCAAGCGACCAAGCACGAGGCCCATCGCTGCAGTCAAAAGGAGGATCATCGCGCCGATGGGCAAAGCAACCGTCCAAAAGCCAAACTCCGGGCCGAACTCGCGGAGAATAAGCAAGCCGATGAACGAGATGCCCAAAGTGCCGGCGAGCGCGCCGCCCAAAACCATGGCCAGGGACGGGCGCCATTTGCGGCGCGGACCCGGCGGTGGCGGGGTTTCCGATGGGCTCGTCGTCACCAAGGCGGATCCAAGGCCAAGGAGGCGTCAGGCATGGGCCGCCTCGCATTTGCCCATCTTCACGCCGACCCCGTGCAAGGTCTCGATCGCATCACGACAGCCTGCCCGACCAAGCTTGCTGCGCAGATTGCGCAAGTGGCTGTCGAGGGTCCGGTCCGAGATTTCCGCGCCGTCGCCCCAGATCTCCGCGATCAACTGCTCGCGCCCGAAGACTTGGCTCGGGCGTCGCATCAACACGCTCAAGAGGCCAAACTCGGTCGCGGTGAGGCTCACCTCGGTGTCGGCCACCACGCAGCTATGGGCCGCGCTGTCGACGACCAGGGCCCCATGGCTCAACGCGCCGCGATCCGGCGCGCCGCCCGTGCGTTTCAGGATTGCCCGAATGCGCGCGACGACCTCGCGCGGGCTGAAGGGCTTGGTGACGTAATCGTCGGCGCCAAGCTCCAGGCCCAGGATCCGGTCCACCTCACTGTCATGGGCGGTCAGAAAGAGGATCGGCACATCGGAGGTTTCGCGGATCCTTCGGCACACGGCAAACCCGTCCTCATCGGGCAGGCCTACGTCGAGGACCACCAGGGCCGGGGCCTCGCGCCCAACATGGGTGACGGCCTGGCGCCCGTTGGAGGCGGTGATGACCGAAAATCCAGCCCCCTCCAGCGACAGCCGCACCAGATCGCGCAGCCTTGGGTCATCATCGACTACGAGGATCTTTTTCATCGCGTGTTCTCCATTAGCCAAGCCCAGACCTGGCGGTTGACGCGCCAGCGACGAAACCCCCAGTCGCGCCAATCGTCAATCCTATCTTGCGAGCGGGCAATGGATCGACACTCCTCAATCATATCGCAACGGGCGAGAAGCGCCGCGTTGGCCGTGTCGGGCAAACCATAACGGAGGTAGTCACGGTCCCGAAATTCCGGCGGGGTCTGCATATTCCGATCCGCGATCACCGCGCTGAAATTGACGAAAGCGCTGCCGTAGATCGTCAAGGCGCAGATCAGGACCAAGCGCCGCAAAAGCCATCCCAGCCGCGCTCCGCGCCAAAGCTGCCACAGTGTCAGCGCCAGGCCCAACGCCACCAGCCCCATCCAGATCCCGGCATAGATGCGCAGATAGGTCAGCCCGAAACCGTCGATATAGGCCTGCAGCCGGACAAACGCAGCGGCGCAGAGCACCAGGTTTTGCACCAGCCATAGGGTCAAGAGCGGTCGGGTCCAGGGATGGGCGGGGCTGAGCTGTGCCAGGATCGCGAACCCGCCGCCCAGCAGCGTGACGACCAACAACGGATAGGCGCCTTGGCGGGCATAGGTGCTCAGAGCGATGCCTTCGGGCGCGCCATGGGTCAGCACGCTCAGATCGAGGCCCAATTGCACCGCCAGAGTGGCGTTAAACAGGACCAGAGCGCGCAGCAGGCTCTTTTGGCCCGGCACCAACGGAGCCGCGAGCGCCTCGGCCGTTCGAGAAGGCGTTTGCCGCTCTCTTGGGCTGCGCGGGCTCAAAAGCGGCCAGAGCATCAAAGCCGTGCCGGTCCAGAACAGCAGACGCCAGGTCCATTCATGCCGGTCGATTTCGATTTCTGTGAGCCCCTCAAACCACCGCGCGAGGATCGGATTGGCCTGGGCAAGCAGGGCCACAAGCAACGCCACACCGATGAGCGGCAAGAGCCAAGCATTGAGCCGCTCGCCCCAGCCCCCGTCTCGCTCGGCCAGAAACGCGTGACGCGCGGCGGCAAAGGCGTCCGCTGGCGCTTGCCAGGGCATCCGGGCAAAGGACTTGCCCCCGCGGGTTAGCGCTCCGGCGCCGGTGCCGCCCGGCTCGATGTCGAGCCAGGCCAGAGCGGTCGCCAGACCGATCAACAGGATGAAAACCGAAAGCCCTTGGTGGTATTCTATGACCGGCAGGCTGGTGAGCGCCAGAACAGCCGCGGCCTGACCAAGCGTGCGCCGATCGGGCAGGGGGCCGGGACGGGTGAACAGCCGCGCAGCAAATATCGCCCAGGCCCAAACCACTACGGCGATCCCGCCCGGATGGTCGAAAAACAAAAGATGGGCGAGACCTATGAGCGCGGCCAACGCCATGAGGCACTGCGCGGATCCCGCACTCGGGCGGGTCAAAGCCGGTATCGGCCCCGCCCGTGACCCAGTTTGTGGCCCCGGTTGTGATGGCATAGCTGTCCCTCCTGCTTTGCAATGCAACAGAGCTGATCGGGGCAGTTACCGGCAGTCCGTCGCCAGGGCCTGTGCAGGACTTCCCTAAAAGACGCCTTTTGCGAGGATGGCGGATTTCGTTTGGGGAAACAGTGGCTTTAGAGCGCGGCGAGCTGAAGCGCGCGAGCGGGCGTTGATATGCCCGTGGTGGCGTTCGTCACAATTCCCAAGCGGGACAGATCCGCCGCTGCAGGCCGGGCCAAGGCCGCTGCGGGCGTCACTTGCGCCAGGCCGACCAATTCGGCCTCCGCCCCCATGGCGAGCACATAGAGCAGAAGATCGCGCAACATTTCTGTCTCTGCCGCCGCAATCTCTTCGGCCTCCATGCCAGCGGGCGCGATGGCGGAAATGCGGTGGAAGCCCAGGGCGCCGGGTTGGGATTGGCGCTGACTGCCGCCCAAAAACGCATAGGCGCAGGCTGAGGCGCAGATGCCGGTATCCTCATGCATGTTCGGAACTGTTGGAAGCCCAAGACCGTCCGGGCTTTGCTGGCCACCGGGCTCGCTGTCGTCCGCACTGTCCGGGCAGGCGATGCCGCCAGCGCGGGTTTCAAGCCCGTTGGCGCGAATGATCCGGCCCATTTCCAGGCCCGCTTGCAAGCGACCGCCGCGTGACTGCAAGATCACACCGCGCGGGGATGCTTCGCCTGGCTTGGCGATGGCCTCGGACAGAAAGCGTGGGCTATCGGTCGTGATCTCACCCTGGGCAAGGATCCAGATCTCTCCGTCCATTCGCACACGCTGCATCCGCATGGGGCGTTCGATCCGTCCCCATCGCCCTTCGGGCTCTGCCTCAGCGCAGATGTCCAGGATGATCTCGGGAGCAGACGGCGCAGATTGAGCCGCGACGGAAACCGGGGCCAGTGATGCAACGCTAAACGCTGCAAGCGCGGTCAAACCACAAAGGAGCGCGCGCCGGGGGCGCCTGAAGATTGTCATCACTACGGCCAACTCGAAACACAAAACACTCATTAACCTGCCAGAGTGCTACCACATTTCCGCCCCATTTGTCGCTCGCCGCTGGCGAAACAAAGTGTCGCCCCAGCGCGGTCAATGGGTGGAGTGCTTGAGCCGTCGCGAAAACGAAAAATGCCCCGCACCGGTGAAGCTGCGAGGCCTTTTATGAAGTAATTGCAAAGCTTTAACGGGCCTTCTTGACCTACTCGGCGGCCGTCCTCTTGGGGAGCACCCAGCCAGGACGCACGAAATGGCAGGTGTAGCCGTTCGGGATCCGCTCGAGATAATCCTGATGTTCGGGCTCTGCCTCCCAAAACGCGCCTACAGGCTCCACTTCGGTCACCACTTTGCCGGGCCAAAGCCCTGAGGCGTCGACATCGGCGATCGTGTCGCGCGCAACGGCCTGCTGCGCATCATCGACATAATAGATCGCCGAGCGGTAGCTCATGCCGCGATCATTGCCCTGGCGGTTCAGCGTCGTTGGGTCGTGGATCTGGAAGAAAAATTCCAGCAATTGGCGAAAGCTGATCTTATCGGGCTCGAACAGGATCTCGATCCCTTCGGCATGGGTGCCGTGATTGCGATAGGTCGCGTTGGGCACATCGCCGCCGGTATAGCCGACGCGTGTCGCCGTCACGCCGGGGAGCTTGCGGATCAAATCCTGCATGCCCCAGAAACATCCGCCTGCCAAAACTGCGCGTTCCGTGCTCATGCCACGTCCTCCACTTGATCGAGATAAGCGCCATAGCCCTCGGCCTCCATGTCATTGCGATGCACGAAGCGGAGCGAGGCGGAATTGATGCAGTAGCGCAGGCCACCGCGATCTGGCGGGCCGTCGGGGAAGACATGGCCCAGATGGCTATCGCCGTGCTTTGAGCGAACTTCGACACGGACCATGCCAAAGGTCGTGTCGCGATGCTCGGTCACATGGGCGGTTTCGATGGGTTTTGTGAAGCTGGGCCAGCCGCAACCGCTTTCGTATTTGTCCGAGGATGCAAAGAGCGGCTCCCCCGAGACGATGTCGACATAGATCCCAGGCTCTTTGTTGCCCAAAAGCGCGCCTGTGCCGGGGCGTTCGGTGCCGTTTTGCTGGGTGACGCGGTATTCCTCGGGGCTCAGGCCCGCGATGACGGATTGGGATTTTTCGTATTGGGCCATCTCACTCCTCCTGCGGCCGTTCGGCGTTAGGCAAGATATGGTGGGTCGAGGGGCTGAATTCCAGGTTTGATGCGCGGGTCCGAACGACGCATGGGGACAATCTCGGGACACGTCGCCAGACATGCCGTAGCGGGTACACCTTTCAAGCGGTGAATGAATTTGATTGGTGCCGCTGAGAGGCGAGAACGAAGGCCGGTTACCGACCCCAGGCGCGAACGGGGCCGCAATCCATATGCACGAAGTTCGAGCCGGAATAGCGCCCAACACCGCCGGCATGGAAACTTTGCGCGGCGCGCGCCATCTGGCTTACTGAGCGGCTGCCCAAGCGGAGGTCAGCTGCTTGACCTTGCATGTGGAGTGAGTTCCGCGCGACACCGGAAGACCGCGCGCGGAGCATCGCGTTGGTTTCCGGCGAGCGGTAGCCCGAAAGCAAGATATAGGGATCGCTTGTGTCGAGCAGGCGGTGCGCGGCGGCCATGATGTCCACGTTGCGAGGGTCAATCGGATGCGCAGAGTTGGAGCGCCAGTCGCGCATGAAAAAGCTGATCTCGTCGAGGGCAGGGCGGATGTAGTCGCCGTCCACCCAATAGACCATGTCGATGGATTCACCCGTCCGGCCATTGTGCATCTTGAGCTTGCGGACATCGCCTGCGCCGCGCAGAAATCCGAATGCATTTGCACAAACAGGCGCTGCGGCAATGCTCGTGGCTGCAAAAGCCCTAAGGAGTGTCCGACGGCTGACCATCTGATTTTTCATGAATTTACACGCCCCATCGTTGCTGCCCGTTCTTGATGCGGCCGCTCTTTCGGCGGTCACGCATCCCCCCACGTGCCTGATGGCGATGCCATAAGTGGTTGGCATTGTGAAGCTTTGCGCCGTCTCCGGGCGTAGGAATGGGCGTAATCGGCGATAATCCGCCAACTTTTATCGATCTGGGCAAGGTGGTTCTACCTTTCCGCGGGGATCCCGTGACCGTGTCGTTCACGAAACAGGCCGCTCAAAAACGGGCCTACACCGGCGATCTTTCGATATTGTGAATAGACTTGTGGCATTGGGATTGCGAATCCTGCCCAGGCATTACGCAGACTGCTGCGTTGCGCCGCTGCCCCACCGTTCCTAACCTTCTCCGGAGCGTTGCTTTACAATTATTGTTCACAAGAGGACGAGCGATGATCGCCCTGACCGTTTCTAAATTTTCGCGCGCCAGCCGCTGTGGCGCGGCAGCACTTGCCCTCGGCGTGGTGGTAAGCCTGGGCTCGGTTGCCCCTGTCCAAGCGCAGTTTTCGGCGATGAACCAAGCGATTGCCGAGGGCGTTGCTGAGAACGACGCGCTGGCGCAATTCTACCGCAGCCGCGATTTCGCGCCTCTGTGGATCGGGGAAGATAGTGCTGAGCGCCGCAATGCCCTTTTGACTGCGCTCGAGCGGGCCCGAGATCACGGCCTTCCGGTCGCGCGCTATGAGGCCGACGCCCTGCGTGCAGCATTTATGGCGGCCAACTCCCCCTATGAGATGGGTCAGGCCGAGGTTCTCGCGAGCCAGATGTTCCTGGCCTATGCCCGCGATGTGCAGACGGGGCTTCTCGACCCGGACGATGTGGTGGAGGGGATCGTGCAGGCGGTGCCGCGCCGCGATCAATATGAGCAATTGGTGGCCTTCAGTGGCGCCGATCCGCACGGCTTTATCCGGGCCCTGCCGCCGCGCCACCCGGAATACCTGATGCTGATGCGCGAGAAACTGCGGCTTGAGCGTGTTTTGGCCGAAGGCGGTTGGGGCGACGCGGTGCCCGGTGGTCGATATGAGCCCGGCGATGAGGGTTTTGGCGTCGTCGCCCTGCGCGACCGCCTGATGCGGATGGGCTATCTCAATCGCTCGGCTACGATGCGTTATGATGATGCGATGGCCGCCGCCGTCAGCCAATTCCAGGAAAACCATGGCCTGACCCCCGATGGCATTGCCGGATCTGAGACGATCCAGCAGATCAATATCGGTGTGCGCCAGCGCATCGAACAGCTCACCCTGTCGATGGAGCGTCAGCGCTGGATGAACCGGGAGCGGGGCGATCGTCATATCCTTGTGAACATCCCCGATTTCCACGCCCACGTGATCGACGACGAGGAGGTGACCTTCACCACCCGCGTCGTCGTCGGCGCCACGCCGCGTGATCGCATGACGCCGGAGTTCTCCGACGAGATGGAGCATATGGTCATCAATCCGAGCTGGTATGTGCCGCGCTCGATTGCGGTGAACGAATACTTCCCTCAGATGATGGCCAATCCGGGCGCGGCCGGTCATCTGCAGCTAATGCAGGGCGGTCGCACCGTCGGGCGCGGCGGCATTGATTTCGCCGCCTGGGGCTCACCGAACGCGATCCCGTTCGATCTGCGTCAGCCCCCGGGCCCGGGCAACGCGCTGGGGCGCGTGAAGTTCATGTTCCCCAATCAGTGGAACATCTATCTGCACGACACTCCCGCGCGAAACCTCTTCAGCCGCGAAGTCCGTGCCTATAGCCATGGTTGCGTGCGGGTGCATCGCCCGCTGGAGCTCGCCTATCACCTGCTGGAGCTGCAGGAGGGCGACAATGCGCAAAACTTCTTCGACACGACGCTTGCCTCCGGTCAGGAGACCTATGTCGATCTCGAGACTTACGTGCCGGTCCATATCGTCTATTGGACCGCCTTCGTGACGCCCGACGGCCGCGCTAATTACCGCCGCGATATCTATGGGCGGAATGCCCGCCTGTGGGACGCGATGGAAGCGGCAGGGGTGGAGATCGGCGGCTCGACCAGCTAACACCGCCTCAATCCGGCGGCGCCCTCGACATCGGGGCGCCTGACCGGTCGGAGGCGAGATGGATGGCGGCAGGACAGTCCGGCTTTACAATCGCAGAGATTGCGGCGGCGCTTGGGGCAGAGGCCCTGGGCGCCGCCGATCTTATTGTGACAGGCGCCGCTGAGCCCGGCCGGGCCGGTCCCGACGACCTCGCGCTCGCGATGAAGCCTGCTTATGCCGAGGCTTTGGGGCAGGGCGGAGCCCGTGCGGCCTTGATTGCGGCCGAGATGGACTGGCAGGCGCTCGGGCTTGAGGCGGCAATTATCGCGCCACGCCCGCGCTATGCCATGGCGCATCTGACGCGCGCGCTCGATCCCGGTCCTGCGATCCCCGAGGGCGTTCATCCCCTGGCTAGCGTCGCCGACAGTGCTGAGCTTGCCGATGGCGTCTCTATTGGACCCTTCACGGTGATTGGCGCGGGTGTGCGGATCGGCGCGAACAGCCGGATCGACGCGCAGGTTCTCATATCGCGCGGGGCTGAGATCGGCCCGGACGCCCTGATCCATACGGGTGCCAAGATCGGCGCGGGTGTGCGTATCGGCGCCCGGGTGATCATCCAACCCAACGCGGTGATCGGCGGCGACGGTTTCAGCTTCGTGACGCCGGAGAAAAGCCAGGTCGAGGCGGCCCGAGAGAGCCTGGGCCAGAACGACGCCGCGGGCCCCGCACAAAGCTGGACGCGCATCCATTCGCTCGGCGCCGTGCGGCTCGGCGATGATGTGGAGATCGGCGCGGGCTGCGCCATCGACCGAGGCACCGTGGCTGATACCGAGATTGGTGACGGCACCAAGCTCGATAACCTCGTGCATATCGGCCACAACGTGAAGATCGGGCGCGACTGCCTGATCTGCGGCCAGGTCGGCATGGCGGGCTCAGCCGTATTGGGCGACCGTGTGGTTTTGGGCGGGCAATGCGGTGTATCCGACAATATCGTCATCGGCGATGATGTCATCGGGGCCGGGGCCACCAAGATCTATTCCAACGTGCCCCCGGGCCGAATGTTGATGGGCAGCCCGGCGGTCAAGATGGAGAGCCATGTGGAGATGTATAAGGCGCTGCGCCGCCTGCCGCGTTTGGCCCGCCAGGTCGAGGCGCTCAAAACAGCCATTTCCAAGCGCGGCCCAACGGACTAAATCCGCCCCTAAGATAGATGGGAGATAAGCCGCGCGCCGAAGGAAAGCCGTGGTGGAGAGCGGCATGGATATTCGCGCCAAAGTCAAAGAGATCATCGCCGAGCAGGCCATCCTCGAGGTGAGCGATGTCTCGGGCAGCGACAGCTTGGAGGATCTCGGCATCGATTCCATGGGCCTGGTCGAAGCGATTTTCGCGATCGAAGAGGCGTTCGATATCTCGGTGCCGTTCAATGCCAACGCGCCGGAAGAAAGCGGCTTCGACATCTCCTCGGTAGACGCCATCACCCGTGCCGTTGAGGCCTTGGTGGTTGAGCAAAGCGCCGCCCCAGACGTCAGCACACCGCCCGGCTAATGCGGCGGGTCGTGATCACTGGGCAGGGCACGATCAATCCCCTTGGCCGCGACGTGCCCGGAACGCTTGAGGCGATGCGCGAGGGGCGCTGCGCCATCGGCCCGCTCGAGATCCGCGATGTGGAGCGTTTGGCCGTCAAGATCGGCGGTCAGGTCAAAGACTATGATCCTGAGGCGTTGTTCAACCGCCAGCAGATCGCGCTTTACGACCGGTTCACGCAGTTTACGCTGATCGCGGCGCGCGAGGCGCTCGGGCAGGCGGGGTTGAGCTTTTCGGGCGATCTCGCGGCGCGCTCCGGCGTGGTCCTGGGCACCTCCGGCGGCGGGCTTTCTACGCAGGACGAGAATTACCGTGCCGTCTATGAGGAGGGCAAAAACCGCGTCCATCCCTTCATCGTGCCCAAACTGATGAACAATTCCGCGGCCAGCCACGTCTCGATGGAGTGGAACCTGAAGGGGCCGAGTTTCACCGTGGCCACCGCCTGCGCGTCGTCGAACCACGCGATGGGCCAGGCCTTCCATATGATCCGGGCCGGGACGGCCGATGTCATGGTCACCGGCGGCTCGGAGGCGATGCTGTGTTTCGGCGGCGTAAAGGCGTGGGAGGGGCTGCGCGTGATGTCCAAAGACGCCTGCCGCCCCTTCTCGGCCACGCGCAACGGCATGGTCCAGGGCGAAGGCGCGGCGGTCTTTGTCTTCGAGGAGTATGAGCATGCCCGTGCCCGCGGGGCTGAGATCCTGGCCGAAATGGTGGGCTTTGCTATGACCTCAGACGCGGCCGATATCGTCATGCCCTCCAAACAGGGGGCTGCGCGGGCGATGCGGGGGGCGCTGGACGATGCTGGGCTTGCGCCCGATGATGTCGGCTATATCAACGCCCATGGCACGGGCACGGCGGCCAATGACAAAGTGGAATGCGCCGCCGTTGCCGATGCGTTTGGCGCCCAGGCGGACAAGCTGATGATCTCCTCGACCAAAAGCATGCACGGCCATCTGATCGGCGGCACCGGCGCGGTCGAGCTTTTGGCCTGTATCATGGCGCTGCGGGACGGTGTGATCGCCCCCACGGTCGGCTATGAAGAGGCCGATCCCGAATGTGCGCTGGACGTGGTGCCCAATGAGGCGCGCGAGGCCGAGGTCGGTGCCGTCCTGTCGAACGCGTTCGCCTTCGGCGGCTTCAACGCGGTCCTCGCCCTGCGCGCGATATAAGTCGCCCTATTGCTGTTCCGGTGCGGGCAGCAATTCCAGCGCGTCCATCCCAGCCGTAAACCCGCTCAACGATAGGGTCAGGTCCACGGTCTGATCCGGCGCAGGCAGGGGCACGATGGTGATCGTTGCCTCACCCCCGGCCTTGAACACGTCCACATCGTCCTCGCTGAGGCCCAGGCGCACGAAACAGCCGATCGGCTGACAAAAGCTGAACGGGAAGCGCAAGGTCTGCCCGTCATCCACGCGCATCCGCATCTGTGCGCTCAAAAGTGTGTCGAGCGGTGTCACAACAGTTGCGCCCGCAGTGACATCGTCGCCTTCGGGAAGCACGAACAGATTGAACTCGGCCGTTGGGTTGCCGGTCTCATCGACCAGAAGCTGATAGAGCTGGCAGGGGTCGGTCTGACCTTCGGGCGCCACGAGACAGCGGATCTCCCAATCACCGTGTTCTTCCAGGATATAGGTGGATCCGACGCCGCCCTCTTCGCCGACAGGTTCTCCTCGGCTTAACGCAAGAGGGTCGGGTGCTTCTTCTTCGGCGGTGTCAATTGGGGTATCATCTTGGGCCATGGCGCTGTTGAACGGGCTGAGGCCAAGGGCCAAGACGGCGCAGGTTGCGAGGGTCACTCGAGATATAGCCAAGGTGTCGAAAACAGTTCTCATTGCTCAATCGTGCCTTTGTACTTTGTTCACTTTTGGTGGGCGCAGCGAGCCCGATCCGGGCCTGCACCTTCTGAGCCACGGGCTAGCATGTCCGACACGGCCTGTCAGCGCAAATTACACCCATGCCACCATCCTGGGTTGCTTGATATGTGAGGGGGAAAGGGACGAAGGAGTGGCTGAGCACGGGGCCTAGAGGCGCCCGTCGTCTCGGCGGCGAAAGACAAAAAGAAAAGGGCCTGAGTGAGGCCCTTTCCATTGTCTTTTTTCTCTCCCTGTCGGACTGGCCGACTTTCTGAGCGGACGCTATGCCAGCGATGTCGCGGCGTCAACAGGCTTGTTAACAGGTTTGTCCCTATCCCGAAAATTCGCCGAAGACCGCCTCCGGGATTGGGTCATCCGGTCAAACCAAGCAAAGCGCGCAGGCCAAAAAAAAGCCGCGCACGAAGCGCGGCCAGTTGACAGGGAGGAAGATGTAACGCCCAAGGGAGGAAGGACATTACAGCCTCAAGATGCCGTGCAATCGTTAACAAAGTATGCTGACTTCGCGGCAATTGCGGGAAATTTTAACGCGACGGTATGGCAAGGGGATCGAGAATTGGGCGGGGACACGGCAAAACAGGGCAACATGGCTCTCAAAGATGACGCGATTTTCATCGGCGGCGGGGGCCCAGACTATGCCGAAGGCCAGTATTTGGCGCTCAAATACGCCAACCGCCACGGCCTGGTCGCGGGCGCTACAGGCACCGGTAAGACCGTGACGCTGCAGATCATGGCCGAGCAGTTCTCGGCCCAGGGCGTTCCGGTCATCCTGTCGGATGTGAAGGGCGATCTCTCTGGGCTCGCCAAGGCAGGCTCGGCCGATTTCAAGCTGCACGGTGCCTTCACCGAACGTGCGGCAACAATTGGGTTCGGCGATTATGCCTACACGGCCTTTCCCGTGACATTCTGGGACATCTTCGCGCGTCAGGGTCATCCCGTGCGCTGCACGATCTCGGAGATGGGACCGCTGCTGATCGCGCGCCTGTTGGAACTGAGCGAGGCGCAGGAGGGCATCCTCAACATCGCCTTCCGCGTCGCCGATGAACAGGGCATGGCGCTGCTCGATCTGAAGGACCTGCAAGCCCTGCTCGTCTGGGTCGGGCAAAACCGGGCAGAGCTTGGCCTGCGCTACGGCAATATCGCGACCTCTTCCATCGGCGCGATCCAGCGCCGCCTCCTGGTCCTGGAAACCCAGGGCGGCGCGCAGCTCTTTGGGGAACCGGCCCTCGATCTGGCCGACCTTATGAGCCATGACACCGACGGGCGCGGGCGCATCAATATCCTGGCCGCCGATGAGTTGATGCAAGCGCCGCGCCTTTACGCAACCTTCTTGCTTTGGCTGCTCTCCGAGCTGTTTGAAACGCTGCCCGAAGTGGGCGATGCCGACCGGCCCAAGCTGGTATTTTTCTTCGATGAGGCGCATCTGCTCTTTGAAGACGCACCCAAAGCCCTGGTCGATAAGGTCGAGCAGGTCGCCCGCCTCATCCGCTCCAAAGGCGTAGGCGTCTATTTCGTGACGCAAAACCCGGCCGACGTGCCCGAGGATGTCCTGGGCCAGCTTGGCAACCGTATTCAGCACGCGCTCAGGGCCTTCACCGCCAAAGACCGGCGGGAGCTGCGCCAGGCGGCGGAGAATTACCGCGAGAACCCCGATTTCGACACCGAGGACGCGATCCGCGAGGTCGGCGTGGGTGAGGCGGTAACCTCGATGCTCGAAAAAAAGGGTGTGCCGGGCGTGGTGCAGCGCACGCTCATACGCCCGCCATCCTCACAACTCGGCCCGATCACCGAGGCAGAGCGCGCCGCGATCCTGGCCGCGTCCCCATTTGGCGCCACCTATGACAAGGCCGTGGACCGAGAAAGCGCCTATGAAGTGCTGGCTGCCCGGGCCGAGACCGCCGCGCTGGAGGCCGAAGAGGCGGAAGCCCGGGAAGAGGAGGCCGAGGCCCATGAGCGCGAATACGCAACCGGAAGGCGCTATTCCGGCGCCCGCGTGGGCCGCTCATCCGCCACCAAATCCCGCCGCTCGAGCCGGTCTGACAGTGTCGGAACGGCATTCGCCAAAAGCTTCGCGAGGCAGCTCGGCACGCGGGCAGGCAAGGCGGTGGTGCGCGGAGTGCTGGGCGGGCTTTTCCGAGGGCGATGAGGCGGCGTGAGTTCCTTTCCGGTACTGCGGCTTTGGCCAGTATGACCGCACCCGGTTTCGCGACTGAGCCGGGCGCCCCGGGGCCTGCGCTTTACGTCCCGCCAGAAGAGGGCGCGCACGCACGGACGTTCATGCAATGGCCGGTCAACCGGAGCGTCTACCGCGACAGGTGGTTTTTGCAGCAGGTGCAAGCGACAATTGCCGAGGTCGCCAACACCCTGGCTGAGTTTGAGCCCGTGACCATGCTGATGGCGTCTGAGCATCAGGCGCGCGCGGCGGCGTCGCTGTCGGAAGCCGTCGAGATCTGGGACATCCCCACCGATGATCTCTGGTGCCGAGATTGCGGGCCGATTTTCGCGCAAAAGGCCGATGGCACTCTGGCAGTCAGCCATATCCAGTTCAACGGTTGGGGCGGCAAACAGACCGACGTCAACGACCGGGACATCGCCCGACGCCTCGCCGAGCGATTGGGGCTAGAGCTTGTACCCTCCGGCCTAGTGGGCGAGAGCGGCGGGGTGGACCATGACGGGCACGGCCTGATGATGGCCCATGCCAGCTCCTGGGACACGGTCAGCCGCAATTCAGGCCTCAGCCCGGACGAGATCATCGACCGTCTGCTTAACGCCTATGGGGCCGAGCGGATGATCTGGGCGGACGGTCTGCGCGGCGAAGACATCACCGATTACCATATCGACAGCCTGGCGCGGTTTACCGGACCGGGCCGGGTCTTGATGAACCTTCCGAGCACCCCCGACCCGCGCGATCCATTCCACCAAACGGCACGCGAGACCCACGAGGCACTGCTGGCCGCGGGGCTCTCGGTCGAAGTGATCCCCGAGCCCGAAAGGCGCCGCGTAAACAGCTATGATTTCGTGGCGTCCTACGTGAACTACTACGTCTGCAACGGTGCGGTCCTGACAGCAGAGTTTGGCGATCCAGACACTGATGCGATCGCCGTGGATGCCCTGGCGCGGCACTATCCCGGACGTGAGATCATCGCGCTGAATGTCGACCCCCTGGGCGAGATTGGCGGCGGCATCCACTGCGCCACACAGCAGATGCCGATGGTGTAAGGCGGTGGTTGGTAGGCATCATTTTCACTGAAGCACGAGCCGATCGCCCCGCAAGCTATTGGCCGGTGCAGTGATAAAGGCTACCTAACCCCCATGATCGTTGAGCTCGGCCACTTTGCCCTGATCCTAGCCTTCGCGGTCGCCCTGTTTCAGATGGTCGTGCCTATGGTCGGCGCGGCACGGGGCTGGACCGGATGGATGGGCGTGGCTGTGCCCGCAGCGCATCTGCAGTTCGGGCTTACGGCGCTGAGCTTTGGCGCGTTGACCTATGCCTTCGTCACTTCGGATTTCTCGGTCCAGCTGGTCGTCGACAATTCCCACACGCTCAAGCCGATGATCTATAAGATTACCGGTGTTTGGGGCAATCACGAGGGCTCCCTGCTCCTATGGGTGTTGATCCTGACGCTCTTCGGAGCGGCGGCGGCGTATTATGGCACCAACCTGCCGCCCCGGCTCAAGGCTCGGGTCCTCGCGGTGCAATCCTCGGTCGCGGTGGCATTTTTCGCCTTCATCCTGTTCACCTCGAACCCGTTTCTACGCACCAGCGCGCCGCCCTTCGACGGGCGTGACCTTAACCCGCTGTTGCAAGATCCGGGCCTCGTTCTGCATCCTCCCTTCCTCTATCTCGGCTATGTCGGGCTTTCGATGGCGTTTTCCTTCGCCGTCGCCGCCCTGCTCGAGGGGCGGGTCGATGCCGCCTGGGGCCGCTGGGTCCGGCCCTGGACACTCGCGGCTTGGATCTTCCTGACCATCGGCATCGCGATCGGCTCTTGGTGGGCCTATTATGAGCTGGGTTGGGGCGGTTTCTGGTTCTGGGATCCAGTCGAAAACGCCTCCTTCATGCCGTGGCTCATCGCCGCTGCTTTACTCCATTCCGCGATTGTGGTGGAAAAACGCGAGGCGCTCAAAGCCTGGACGATCCTGCTTGCCATCCTGGCCTTCGGCTTTTCGCTGATCGGCACCTTCATCGTGCGCTCGGGCGTGCTGACCTCGGTTCACGCCTTCGCCAATGACCCCGAGCGCGGCGTCTATATCCTCGGCATGATCGGCTTTTTCCTGGTCGTGCCGCTCGCGCTTTTCGCCTGGCGCGGCCCGGCCATGGTGAGCCAGGGGGTCTTTTCCACCGTCAGCCGGGAAAGCGCGCTCATCTTCAACAACCTGATCCTCGCGGTGTCCTGCGCCATCGTCTTCATCGGCACGATCTGGCCCCTGGTGGCGGAGCTCTTCTTTGACCGCACGCTGTCGGTCGGCCCGCCGTTTTTCAACGCGAGCTTTAACCCGTTCGTGATCGCCGCAGCCCTAGCGCTGCCCATCGGGGCAATGCTGCCGTGGAAGCGGGGCCGGTTCGAGAAGCTTTGGCGCCCGCTTGTGCCCGCCGCAATCCTTGGCGTGGCGGTCCTGCTCCTGAGCTATGCCGTTTCCACCGGCGAAAGCGCGATGGGCCCGATCATGCTGGGCCTCGGCGCCTGGCTTGTTGCTGGTGCGGCGTCCGATCTTTGGCAGCGGACCGGCCGGGGAAAGTTTGCCGGACGGCTCAGCCGTCTCACCCGCCTGCCGCGCGCCGATTGGGGCAAGTCTATCTCCCATGCGGGCGTCGGTGTGGCGATCCTTGGCGTGGCGGGCCTCGTGACATTCCAGACCGAGGATATCCGCGTGGCCCAGGTGGGCGAGGCCTATCAGGTGGGGCGCTATACAATCGTTTTGCAGGGTGTCGATCCAGTCGAAGGCCCCAATTACGTCAGCCGCATGGCCCGCATTGAGGTACGCCAGGGAGGTGTGCTCATCGCCACCCTCACGCCTGAACGCCGATTTTACCCCGTCGCAGGCATGCCCACGACCGAAGCCGCGATTGCCAGCAACGTGATGCGCGATCTCTACGCGGTCATCGGCGATCCGCAGGAAGCCGGCGGCTGGGTCGTCCGGTTCTGGATCAAACCCTTTGCCAATTGGATGTGGGCCGGGGCGGGCCTGATGGCGCTTGGCGGGCTCATGTCGCTCACGGACCGGCGCTACCGTGTGGCGGCGGGGGCGCCGCGCGCGTCCAAACCCAGCGCAAAGGCCGCGCGTCCGACGCGCGACGGGGTGCCCGCAGAATGATGGCCCTCGCCCGATGATGGCTCCGTCCCGGCGCCTGGTCTGGGCCGCTTTCGCACTGAGCGTGCTCATGCAACCCGCCTTGGCCGTTGAACCCGACGAAGTCTTGGCGGACCCAGACCTCGAAGCCCGCGCCCGCGCGCTGTCCGAGGAATTGCGTTGTCTGGTCTGCCGCAACGAGTCGATCGATGCTTCCTCGGCAGAGCTGGCCCGCGATCTGCGCCTTTTGGTGCGCGAACGACTGGTGGCGGGCGACAGTGACGACGAGGCGCTTGAATATATCGTGGCGCGCTACGGCGAATATGTGCTGTTGAACCCGCCCGTGACGGGTTCAAGCTGGATCCTGTGGCTGGCCGGTCCGGCCTTGGGCCTGGCCGGGCTGGGCCTGGCGGTCTTTTACGTGCGCAGCCGGGACACATTGGGTATTGAGGAGGCCGGGGCCCAGGCCTTGAGTGACGCGGAAGCTGCCCGGCTGAGCGAGATCTTGGGTGAGGAGGCTGCCGTATCTGACGCCGATCCACAGCGGGACAAGACCCCCGAATGACGCGGCGTTTCGGGAGGCGAGGCCTTCGTGCCGCCGTCTGCCCGCTTGCGCCCATTCGCCCAGACCTCTAGGCCAGATAAAACGACGGGGATCACGTCTGAGAGACCGCCCAGGAGGGGAGCGCCATGGATTTTGAGACCATCACCCTAGAGGAAGCCGACGATATCGCGGTGATCACGCTCCGCCGCGCCGATGTTATGAACGCGCTCAACACCCAGATGCGGGCTGAGATCGCCTTTGCCGTCACCGATGCTGCCGCCCGCAACCGCGTCGTCGTGCTGACCGGTGAGGGCCGCGCCTTTTGCTCGGGCCAGGATTTGGGCGACCGCGCCAATGCCGCCAATCTCAACCTCGAACGGACGTTGCGCGACGAATATATGCCGATGCTGGCCGCGATCACCGAGTGCAAAGTGCCGACGATTGCGGCCGTCAACGGCACCGCGGCTGGGGCGGGCGCCAATCTCGCCTTGGCCGCCGATGTGGTCATCGCCTGCGAAAGCGCGAGCTTTATTCAGGCCTTCACCCGGATCGGTCTGATCCCGGATGTCGGCGGTACCCATGTCTTGCCGCGTCAGATGGGCCTCGCCAAGGCCATGGGTGCCGCGCTCTTCGCCGACAAGATCAGCGCCGGGCAGGCCAGCGATTGGGGGATGATCTGGGAAGCCGTGCCCGACGCCGAGTTCGACAGCCATTGGCGTGCCCGCGCTGCCCATCTCGCTGCTGGTCCGACCCAGGCCTATGCCCGCGTCAAACAGGCCCTGCGCCAGAGCTTCGGCAATAACGAGGACACGCAGCTTAAGCTGGAGGCCAAGCTGCAGGGTGAATGCGGCAAGACCCGCGATTTCAAAGAGGGCGTGGTGGCCTTCTTGGAAAAGCGCGCGCCTCGGTTCGAGGGACGCTAGAGCCGCTCACACGTGCCCAGCAGGGTCTGTGCTTCGAGCGCACCCGCCACGATATGCTTGGAATAGGCCGCGCGACCATCGGGTGCGACGGTCAGGATTTCGGCGCCGGTCGTATAGCGTGCGATTGGCTCATCTTCGGGTGTCAGTCGTTCCACCGGGACAGGCGTGACCAGGGCGAAAACCATGAAGAGCTCCCCCTGGTGGTCGGCCGGAAGCACTTCGATGCCGATGGACGGATCGAGCGCGTCGCAGGCCGCCCCGGCCACGCAGCTTACCGTGAATTCACAGCCCCAGGGCTCGGCGAGTGCGCCAACGGGGAGGAGCGCGAGAGCCATGGCGTAGGAGAGCGCGCGGCGGAAAATGCGCGGCGTGCCGCGTCGAAACGATGTGCTCATCCGAACTCCATCTCGCAACTGCCATAGGCCGTCACCGCGCGGGGCATCAGCATCGGCTGGGTGAAATTGACCACGATCTCGCCGGTTTGGGCGAGGCTGATCATCTGGAAAGACTGGGTCTCGGTGTTCTCGAAATAGAGGATGTGCAGCGTGGTTGGATCGACCGCCTCTTCAGGCGCACGGATCTCGGCCAGGTCGACATATTGCGTGACGCGCTCGCCCAGCCAGTCGCCCTCCCAAGCGATGCCGCCATCGTCTTGGATCCGTCCCGTGAGGATCAGGCTTTGATCCCAATCGGCGCAGGGCCGTGTGTCGATGCAGATCACATCGAGCACGCAGGCGCCATAGATCTGATCGGCGGCTGCGCTCGCGGGGGCCAGCGCAGTGAGGGCTGCCAATGTGCAAAGACGCGGCCAGGTCGGTATAATGGCTGTCATATCGCGGCTCCTTTCGGTCGTGGAACGGCGCTGGTCCCCGCGATTGACGCTTGGGCTCAGCGGAAGGCCTGCTGCTCACAGCGATACTGCGTCAGCGTGCGCTCGGAGTGAAGCGGGTCGTTCTCCACGGTGGAGCGGATCACGAGATAGGTGTCGACCTCACCCGCGACGGGTTGGGAGAAATAGAGCGGGCTTTCGAGGATCGGCGGATAGCGTGCAAAGATCTCCTCGGGCTCCATGCCAGGGGACAGGGGCGTCACGGGGCGTTCATCAAAGATCGCGGCGGCGGTGCCGGGCAGGGGTTCGGCCACAAAGATCGGTCCTTGCGCGCCACCCATGGCAAAGCTCTCGATAATAAAGATGCGCGCCCCACCCGAGGCGCATCCGCCATCAGAGTGACAAACGCGCTCGGCATCACAGGCATAAACCGCCGCCGCGCCGAGGCCGGTCTGAGCGCTCAAAGGACCGCCCGTGAGGCCCAAACAGAGCGCAAGGACAACGCCGACGCGGCGCAGCTTCGCCGCCTTCGACAAGCTATTGTAAATCGATAAGCGACAAAAACTCATCATGGATGAGCTTATGGGCGTCGGTATAGTCAGGCCCGATCACATAGGTCACCATCTGCACGGCCGCGATATCGGTCAGAAAGGTGGAATTGGCATAGGTGAAATCCAAGCCCTCGACCTCGCCGGAATAGACAAAGCTCGGCGCCGCCTCGCCATCGACCTGAGCGGTGAACTCATCCAGGATCGGCACATTGGCCGGGGCCACACCCGTGATGCCCGCGAAGTTGGTGATGATCGCGTTGCGGTAATTGTCGTAGCTCAGCCCGTCATTGGTCCCGAGCCCCTCGACGATGAACATCGCATAGGTGCGGTCATCGAGTTGGTACATCGCATTGATCACCGGGGAAGGCGGGAAGGGAAGCTGGTTCCAGCGGCTGTCGGAGCCGCAAAAGGCCACCGGCAGGCGCACCAATTCGCAATCCTCGGGCAGCGCTGTGCGTTCTTCGAAGCGCCAGGTATTGTTCGAGAGGAGCGCCACGTCGCGGCCATCGACCGTGCCGCGGCCAACCACGTTTTGCGCCAAGGCGGGGCTGGCGAGGGTCGTGATCAGCACCAGGAGGGTGGCGGCGGTCAGCTTTGGGGTGAGGAGGCGAAGAGAAGGCATCTGAGCAAACGTCCTTAGTTGGAATGCAGTGTTGGCGTATGCGTTGGGCATGCGACTCGCCCCACGCTACGCCGTTTCACGCCGCCAGTCATGCCTCAGGCGCCGGATTTAAGGAGCCTGCCGCAGCATATCGATCGCGGCGCGATGGGCGGTGGCGACGTCGGTCTGATCGCCCTGCGCGTCTATGGCTTG
Source organism: Pseudomonadota bacterium (assembly GCA_038530555.1). Taxonomy (GTDB): domain Bacteria; phylum Pseudomonadota; class Alphaproteobacteria; order Rhodobacterales; family Rhodobacteraceae; genus HKCCE3408. The sequence continues at coordinate 127,791 of JBCBCN010000001.1, forward strand.
CGTGGTCACGAAGTAGAGCCAATCTTCGATCAAACGCAGTGAGCCGATCACCTCGGGACTTCCATCGGGCGCATCGGTGCCCCGAAAGGCCAAACTCGGTAGATCGAACTCGGTGTTCCCGGCATCTAGGCGGCGCAGGATCACCTGTCCTTGGCCTTCAAGGCGCGCGCTCATCCAGCTCAGCGGATCGATGGCGGCATCCGGTGCATCACGCAGTGGATACGCTTGCACCCGCAGCCTGATCGGCGCCTCCCGGCCGACGACACTGCGCGCATCTACCTCCACAAGCGTCAAGCCAGCCCAGGCTTCGGCATTACTGGGGCAGACCCAATCGCCGCCTAGGGGCACGCAATCCCCCGAGGCCCGCGCCGATGCAGTCGGGGGCGGGGTCGCCTGCACGGCGTCGGCAGGCAGAGCCAGCGCCGCAAGCGCCGCGCGGTGGGCCGCGAACTGGCGTTGCGTCTGGATTTGGCCCCGGGAGAGCGTTGTGATGAGGATGTCGTGCTCTGCCCCTCGCGCGAGCGACATCAAAGCTATGATGTCCGCATCGGGCACCGTGAGCGCGAGTGTTGGCAGGCTGAAGGCGTCATCTTCGGCGTCCCAGGTGGCGGTGATCTCGGCGCTCTGGGAACTCGCGACGGCGCGCAAAACGGCGCTTGCCGTCGTGGCACCAGCTGCATCCAGCGGCGCGCTGGCACTGAGCCTGAGCGCGATCCCTTCCGCCTCGAAGGCAAGCGATCCCGCTGGTGCCTCGCCACGATCCGCCTCGGCCCAGATCGTCTCGAAGGGGCAGAACTCGGCGCTGCCAATCGCTTGGCAGGGCGTTTGGGCCGCCACAGGTCCGCTGGTCAGGACGACAAGTGCGAAGCCTGCGGACATACAGGCCAGACGTAGGGCGAGCTGGGACCGGATCTTCTCGGCAGGTCTCAATAACGGAATGGACATTTCGGCACCCTCCCAAGCCCCAGCGCAGAATTCCAGCGGATTGTGCGCCCTCACGCGGTTGTCATGGCGCTTGAGGGTCAAAAGGCCCGAAAGAGCGGCGATTTCCGGCGCACGGCCCGCCCGGCCATTGCGCCCATGCCAGCGGGGCTTACCTTCATAGTCGGTAGGCTATCGGTCAGGCCCGCAAGATACTCTGAAGCAGGGAGATCCGAGAGATGATGGCTAGAAGTTCGACAGTGTTGCGATTCACTGGCCTCAAGCGGCGCGGTCTGGCGAATGCCTGGCTTCCGGCTTTGCTGCTCAGCCTGGTCCCTCTAGCCCCGCTCAGTGCCGAGATCCGCGATACGTCCACCGGGCCAGTCGAGATTACCCCGGTATTGCGCGGCCTCAATGAGCCCTGGGCCGTGGGCTTTCTGCCCGATGGTGGCTTTCTCGTGACTTTGCGCGGCGGCAGCCTGCTTCGCGTCGGCGCCGACGGCACGGTGGCCGAGGTCTCGGGCGTGCCTGCGGTGCAGGCGGGCGGGCAGGGAGGTCTTCTCGACGTGCTTGTGCCGCGTGACTTTGCACAGAGCGGTGAGATCTTCCTGACTTTCGCCAAGCGCCAGGGCTTTCGCGAGGGCACGGCGCTGGCCCGGGCGCGGCTGGATGGCAACAGCCTCAGCGCGGTCGAGGTGATCTGGGAGCTAACCCCTGGCTCCGCCGGTGGACGCCATTTCGGAAGCCGGGTGGTCGAGGGTGCGGATGGCGCGCTCTATGTCACGATCGGCGACCGGGGAGAGCGGCCTTCGGCGCAGGATCTGAGCAATGAGAACGGCACGGTTGTGCGTGTGAACCGCGACGGCAGCGTGCCGGGCGACAATCCGTTCCTTGACACGGCAGGCGCGGCCCCGGCGATCTATTCCTACGGCCACCGCAACCCCCAAGGCGCCGCTATCGCCAGCGATGGCACGCTCTATGTTGTCGAGCATGGCGCGGCGGGCGGGGATGAGGTCAACCGGGTCGAGGCCGGGTTGAATTACGGCTGGCCCGTCATCGCTTATGGTCAGCATTATTCCGGCGGCCAGATCGGCGTGGGCACAGAGGCGCCCGGCATGGAGCAGCCGCTACACTTCTGGGACCCGTCCATCGCGCCATCGGGACTGGCTATCTACGAGGGCGAAATGTTTCCGGAATGGCAGGGGGATCTGCTCGTTGGCGCGCTGGCCTTCGATCTGATCTCACGGCTTGACCCGGACAGCGGCATGACCGAGGTCGAGCAGATCCAAACGCCCGAGACCGGCCGGGTGCGTGATATCCGCGTGGCCCCCGATGGCGCGGTCTGGTTCTTGTCCGTCAATGACAGCACGCTCTACCGGATGGCGCGGCCGGGGCTGTAGAGCGGGCCCGCCGTTTTTCGCTCGATGTTGAACTCGGCCGCGCTTGGCCCTATCGCGGCGCCATGGCAAATCCGGTCTTCATCCTGGTGCGTCCGCAGATGGGCGAGAATATCGGCGCGGCGGCGCGCGCGATGTGGAATTTTGGCCAAGACCGCCTGCGCGTTGTCGACCCGCGCGATGGCTGGCCCAATGAGCGGGCCGTGGCGCTGGCGTCTGGCGCGGGTCGGCTCTTGGATGGGGCGGGGCTGCACGCTGATTTTCCGGGCGCGATTGCCGATTGCGACGTGGTCTATGCCACGACGGCCCGCCCGCGCGGCCTGACAAAGCGGATCGTCACGCCCGAACGCGCCGCGCAAGAGATCGTGGCCTTGCAGGCCCAGGGCAAGCGCGCGGGGCTCGTCTTTGGCCCCGAACGGGCAGGGCTCGAAAATGCTGAGATCAGCCGCGCCAGCGCGATCATCAACGTGCCGGTGAACCCGGACTTTCCATCGCTCAACTTGGCGCAATGCGTCCTTCTGATGGCCTATGAGCTCAGCCGAAACACTGCGCCCCTGCCCGAACGGATGGAGCTCGCCGGGACCGATTTCGCCAGCGCGCTTGAGATCGAAAAGCTGGGCGATCACTATGAGGCGCAGCTGGAGGAGGCGGGGTTTTTCTTTCCCGCCGACAAGGCGCCCGGCATGAAACTGACGCTTCGCAATCTTTGGGCGCGGCTCGCGCTTACCCGGGCGGATGTGCAGGTGCTACATGGCGTTTTGCGCCAGATGGTCCGCTGGGCCCGGCGCCAGCCCCGGCCTGATGGCACTGTCCCTGAGACATCGCCTGCGGATCCAGCCCATGCTGAGACCGATGGCCGCGACCTCGATCGTTGAAGCGGACCCGATGCGCGCGAAAGCTACCTGAGGTTGATCGCGTCCCGTGATCGCATTAGCTGTGGAGAAACGGAGGGGCCATGGCCGAGCAACGTGCAATCTTTGAAGAGGTCGGCGTCGAGACACGCGCCAAAGCGACGCCTGGCGCGCTGAGCCGCGACCGCAACCGGGGGCGTATTTGGCTCAATGCCTGGTTGGCCACGCTTTTTTTCCTAGTCGTTTTGATGATCGCCATCGGCGGGGCCACGCGGCTGACCGATAGCGGGCTGTCGATCACCGAATGGGCACCGATCCAAGGCGCCGTGCCACCGCTCAGCCAAGCGGATTGGGACCGCGAATTCGCGCTTTACCAGACAACCACCGAGTACCAGGAGCAAAACTCCGGCATGTCGATGGCAGATTTCCGCTTCATTTATTGGTGGGAATGGGGGCACAGGCAATTGGGCCGCGTCATCGGCCTGGTCTGGGGTGTGGGCCTTGCAGGGCTGTTGATCGCCCGTGCGGTGCCGCCGGGCTGGCTTGGCCGGTTTGTCTTTATCGGCGCGCTTGGCGGACTGCAGGGCGCCATCGGCTGGTGGATGGTCTCCAGCGGTCTAGCGCCGGGTATGCTCGACGTGGCCTCCTACCGGCTGGCCACGCATCTGGGCCTGGCCTTTATCATCCTGGCCTTCATCGGGTCCTATATGTTGCAGCTGTCACGCCCCGAGGCGGAGTTGATGCAGGCGCGACGCGGCGCCGATCACGGGCTCAAACGCTGGTCCACGGCCTTGTTGGCGGTGACATTTGTGCAAGTCCTCGTCGGCGCTCTGGTCGCGGGCATCGATGCCGGGCGCAGCTACGTCGACTGGCCGCTGATGAACGGTCAGTTTTTCCCGCCGCAGATGTGGGTGTTCGACCCGCTCTGGCGCAACTTCTTTGAGAATGCGGGGACGGTGCAGTTCGTCCACCGCGTGTTGGGCTATGCGCTTGTCCTGTTCGGGATCGGGGTTTGGGTCCGCTCGCGCCGCAGTGCGAACAGGGGGCTGCGGCGCGCCTATGATTGGATGCTGGCGGCGATGTTCGCGCAGATGGTGATCGGCATCGTCACGATCTTGAACGCGGCCCCGCTCTGGCTGGGCCTGACGCATCAGTTCGGCGCGGTTGTGCTGGTCAGCGTGATCCTGCGTGCCCGCTTCCTGGCGATCTACCCGCCGGCGCAATCGGTGCGGATGGCAACGGCATGAGCGGGGCACTTGAGGCGCTCTTTGCCCATGACGCCCAGACCTCTGCATTGGGGCAGATCATGGGTCGGTTGCACTGGGATCAAGAGACGGTCATGCCGCCGGGCTCTGCCGCGCAACGGGCCGAGGAGATCGGCGCGCTTGAAGCCGTGCTCCATGCCCGCCGCCAGGACCCGCGCTTGGGCGATTGGTTGTCTGAGGCCGACCCCGAAAGCGAGACCGACGCCGCGCGACTGGACCTGATCGCACGCGACTACCAACGGGCCCGCGCGCTGCCCGCCGATCTGGCCGTAGCGCTGGCCCGCGCCGCCTCGACCGGGCAGGGGATCTGGGCCAAGGCCCGCGCCGATGAGGATGTTGCCGCCTTTCTGCCCGCGCTCAGCGAGATGATCGCGCTCAAACGCGAGGCCGCCGATGCCTGGTGCGCGGCGGCGGGAACGCAGGACCGCTACGACGCTCTGGTAGAGGATTACGAGCCGGGCCTGACTGGCGCGGAGATTGCCGCTTTGTTTGATCGGATGCGCCCGCGTCTGGTGGCCCTGCGGGATGCGGTCCTGGGCAAGGCCGCAGCCAAAGCGCCGCTCCAGGGACAATTCGCCCAGGCCGATCAGCTCCGCTTCGCGGCCCTTTTGGCCGAACGCTTTGGCTATGATCTGGGCCGGGGCAGGATCGATCTCGCCGTGCATCCGTTCAGCTCAGGCTCGGGCGCCGATGTGCGCATCACCACCCGCGTCGATGAGAGCGATCCGTTCAACTGCTTTTACTCCACGATCCACGAGGTCGGCCACGCCAGCTATGAGCAGAACGTGGCCGCAGCGCTCGGGCTCACGCGGTTGGGGCAGGGCGTGTCGATGGGCGTGCATGAAAGCCAAAGCCGGATCTACGAAAACCAACTGGGCCGCTCGGAAGCCTTCTGCACCTGGATGCACGGGGCGATGTCCGAGACCTTCGGCGCGTTCCAGCCTGAGGACGCCGCGCAATTTTACGCCACGGTCAACGCCGTGCGGGCGGGCTATATCCGCACCGAGGCCGATGAGCTGCATTACAATCTGCACGTCATGCTCCGCTTCGATCTGGAGCGCGATCTGATCCAGGGCGGGCTGGATGTTGCCGATCTCAATGATGCCTGGAATGCGCGGTTCGCGGCTGATTTCGGCGTGGCGGTTGACCGGCCGAGCCACGGGCTGTTGCAGGATGTGCATTGGTCCTGCGGGCTGTTCGGCTATTTCCCGACCTACACGCTGGGCAATGTCTATGCCGGATGCCTGCACGAGGCCTTGCGCCGCGATCTGCCCGCGCTGGACGAAGACCTGGCGCGCGGAGATACCGGTGCAGCGACCGCCTGGTTGGGCGAGCGGGTCCAACGCCACGGCGCCAGCAAGGCTCCGCGCCAGGTGATCGAAGAGGCCACGGGCGCACCCGTCAGCGAGGCGCCCCTTCTCGACTATCTAGAAGCAAAATTCGGCGCGCTTTACAGCCTCTAGGCGCAACCGCAATAAAAAACGCCGGGCGCGACGGCCCGGCGTTTTCGTTCGTCTCGTATCCAGCGATCAGCGCTTGGAGAACTGGAAGCTCCGGCGCGCCTTGCGCTTACCGTATTTCTTCCGCTCCACCACGCGGCTGTCGCGGGTCAGGAAGCCTGCGGCTTTGAGCGCGGGGCGCAAGCTCGGCTCATAAAGCTGCAGCGCCTTGGAGATGCCGTGCTTGACCGCACCGGCCTGACCCGAAAGTCCGCCGCCTTTGACCGTGGCCATCACGTCGAACTGATCTTCCACGCCCGCAACCGTAAAGGGCTGGCGCAGGATCATCTGCAGCACCGGCCGCGCGAAATAGGCCGACATGTCCTTGCCGTTCACGGACACCTTGCCGGAACCCGGCTTTATCCAGACCCGCGCAACCGCGTCCTTCCGCTTGCCTGTCGCGTAAGACCGCCCCAGCGCATCGCGCACAGGATCGCGCGAGATGGTGGTCTCTGTGACCATATCTGTAGGCGCCTCGCCTCCGGCGTCACCGCCTGCGACCGCACCTTTGAGCTCATCGAGCGAATTGAGTGTCTCGGCCATGCTCATGCACCCCCGGTTTTCGTGCGCGTGTTCTTCGAATTCATGCCAGCCACGTCGAGAACGGCGGGCTGCTGCGCTTCATGCGGGTGCTCGGCCCCGGCATAGACGCGCAGATTGGTCATTTGCTGGCGCGACAACGGCCCGCCCGGAAGCATCCGCTTGACCGCCTGCATGACCACGCGTTCGGGATGCGCGCCTTCTAGGATCTGGCCTGTGGTGCGCGACTTGATCCCGCCCGGATAGCCGGTGTGCCAGTAATTCGGCTTGGCGCGCTTATTACCGGTCAGCTGCACCTTCTCGGCATTGATGACGATCACATTGTCGCCCATGTCCTGGCTCGGCGTGAAGCTGGCCTTGTGTTTGCCGCGCAGACGCATGGCGATGATGGAGGCCAATCGGCCCAGAACCACACCTTCGGCGTCGATCAAGATCCAGCTCTTGTCGATATCGCCCGGCGTGGCGGAAAAGGTTTTCATATCTCTGCTCCGCAGATACTGAGGTCGGGGTCACGGCGCGAGGGTGTTGGCCTGACGCGCCTGTCTTAGCGTTTCCTACCGACTTTCACGCCACGGTCAAGGCGCTTTGATTGCCTTAGATGCTGTAAAAGCAAGTAATTTCAGTGGCATGTATATGAGGTTTTATTTTACCCCATAATTCAAGGTGGGATCGAATAGGTCAGGGATGCCCGCGCCACCGGCCTCGGATCCCCCTCCGAGGTCAGATGGCACTCGCCCACCACCAGAACCCGGCCCAGCTTGAGGAGGCGGCACTCCGAGATCAGATTGCGGTCCGGGGCGGGTTTGCGCATGAAATCGATGGCGCAACTCGTCGTGACGGCCAAGCCTTGCGGCCCGATCATCGCCAGCGCGGCCAGATAGACCGACACATCCGCCAGCGAGAACATCGACGGCCCCGACACCGTGCCGCCCGGCCGTAAATGCCGCTCCCCCACCAGAAGGCGCATCCGGATCGCCATAGGCGCCAGCTCATCGATCGCGAACTCACCGGCCACTTGCGGAAACTCCGCGGCCAGAAAGGCTTCCAGCTGCGGCTTGTCCATCTTCAACGCGCGAGGCTCTGCCATCTGTCCCGTGCTCCCTCTTTGCCCCCCATCTTTGCTCCACCCCGGTCTTTACCCTAGACTTGACCGGGCTTTGCGCGGACATTCAAGCCTTGGAAGGTGGCAAGTCTTGGACGGTGGCAAGTCTTGGAAGCTGGGGAGGTAAAGCATGGCGGATGGAGATACGGCGAAGACCGGCCTGATCTTGCGCCAGGACACGGGCGCCGTAACGCGCCTGACGCTGAACCTGCCCGATAAGCTCAACGCGCTCTCTGACGCGATGCTGGCGGCGTTGACAACAGCGCTCCGTGAGCTCGAAATCGACAGATCTCAGCGGGTGATCATCCTGGCGGGCGCGGGACGCGCCTTTTGCGCGGGCCATGACCTTAGCGAGATACAGGCCAAACGCCAAACAGCCGATGGCGGCGCTGCCGCGATCAAAGACCTCTTCGATCGCTGCTCGGATCTGATGCAACTGCTGCCCCGCCTGCCGCAGCCCGTCATCGCTCAGGTCCACGGCATCGCCACCGCCGCCGGCTGTCAGCTCGCCGCGTCCTGCGATCTTGTGGTGGCCGCCGATGATGCGCGGTTCGGGGTGAATGGGGTCAATATCGGGCTTTTTTGTTCGACGCCGATGGTCGCGCTCAGCCGCGTGGTGCCGCCGAAACAGGCCTTTGAGATGCTGGTGACCGGGGAGTTTCGCAGCGCCCATGAGGCGCGGGAGATGGGGCTGATCAACCGTGTCGTGCCCGCCGCCGCGCTCGCCCCAGAGACCGACGCCCTCGCCTCGCAGATCGCGGCCAAGCTCGGCCCCGCCATCCGCATCGGCAAGCGCGCCTTCTATGAGCAACTGCAGATGAGCCGCCATGACGCCTATGTGCATACCGGCCAGGTCATGCTGTCCAATCTGCGTGAGCCGGATACGGGCGAGGGGATCGAGGCCTTCCTGGAGAAGCGGCCGCCCAACTGGGATCAGTAGGCCTCTGCTTCGGCAATCGGGCGGCGTAAGCCTTCATTTTTCCATAAATACTCACCCGCTTCGGCCGGGCCGTGGCCCAAGCATTTCCCATCTTGTGCCCACGCCCGCGGGGCCGCAGTCTAAACGTAGCGACCACCAGCTACAGGGACAGGTGAATGGCTAGCCAAAGCAGGATATGGCGGCCGGACGGGGAGGCAAAGCGCGGGCTCACGCTCGTCGCGCCGCCCTTTCTCTATGCGCTTCTCCTGCTCGCCGCCCCTTTGGCCTCAATCCTGCTTTTGAGCTTCTGGAGCCAGGATTTCATGACCATCGAGCGGGATTTTCAGCTCGGTAATTACCGCGAGGCCCTCACCGATCCGCTCTACCGCACACTGATGCTACGCTCGCTCAGGATCGCGGGCCTGGTCACGCTGATCACGGTGCTTTTGGCCTTTCCGATCGCCTATTACGTGTCCTTTCACGTCGCCCCCTCGCGCAAATCGCTTTGGCTGTTTCTGATCACGATCCCGTTTTGGACAAGCTATCTGATCCGTGTGTTTCTGTGGCGGGTGATCCTGGCCTTTGACGGCCCGGTCAATGGCTCGCTGATGGGCCTCGGCCTCATCGATGAGCCGCTGCCCTTTCTGCTCTACAACGCCAATGCGGTGATCATAACGCTGGCCCACGCCTTCGCGCCCTTCGCAATCCTGCCGATTTTCGTGTCGCTCGAGCGGATTGACCGCGCCCTGGTCGAGGCGGCGCGCGATCTGGGGGAAAGCGCCGCAATGGCCTTTCTGCGCGTGACGCTGCCGCTCACAGCACCGGGGATCCTGGCCGCCTCCCTCATCGTTTTCATCCCGACAATCGGCGACTATGTCACGCCGAGGCTTGTCGGCGGCACCCAAGGCACGATGATCGCCAACATGATCTACGCCCAGATTTTCGATCTGAACGACCGGCCCATGGGGGCGACCCTGGCAGTCTGCGCCATGACCATCGTGGGCTCACTCGCGCTGGCCGTCACGCTTTTGACCCGGCGCTGGAGCCTCAAGCGATGACGTCCCTGCGCCTTTATACGCTGCTCTATCTGGCGTTTCTCTACGCGCCGATTGTGCTTTTGCCGCTCTTTGCCTTCAATGACGGCACGGTCATCGCCTTCCCCCTGCGCGGCTTCACCACCGCCTGGTTCGCGGAACTGGCTCAGACCGAGGCGCTCCATGAGGCGGCGGTCAATTCGCTGATCATCGCGGGCGCGACGGCGGGTCTGGCCACCAGTTTGGGGGTCTTCGCCGCCCGCGCGACCAGCCGATATCGCTTTCCGGGCAAAGCGGGGGTCGTGGGCTTCATCATGCTGCCCCTGGTCCTGCCCGAGATCATCGTGGCCCTGTCGCTCCTGGTTATCCTGCTGCAACTGGGCCTGAGCCTGTCGATCTGGACCGTGGTCGCGGGCCATGTCTTGCTCTGCGTGCCCTTTGCCACGGCGATCCTGTCGGGCGCCTTTGCCGGGCTCGACCCGAGCCTCGAAGAGGCGGCGGTCGATCTAGGGGAGGGGCGGTTGTCGAGCTTTCGCCTCGTTACACTCCCGCTCATCTGGCCGGGTCTGATCGCCTCGGCGCTGATCTGTTTCACCATCTCGCTCGACGAATTCATCATCGCCTTCTTTCTGTCGGGCAATGACCCGACCCTGCCGGTCTATCTTTGGGGGCAGCTGCGCTTTCCGGGGCGCCTGCCTATCGTCTTTGCGCTCGGAACGATCCTGGTCCTGGCCTCCATCGCGCTTCTCATTGGGGCGGAGGTCATGCGACGGCGCGGATTGCGCCGGGCTGGGCTAAGTGATCGCGGCGGGAGCCTGATATGAGCCCGCTCATCACGCTGGATGCGGTCGAGAAATCCTTCGGCAATTACCACGCGCTGCGCGGCATCTCGGCGGAGATCGGCGCGGGTGAGTTCTTTTCGCTCCTGGGGCCATCGGGCTGCGGCAAGACCACGCTGCTCCGCGCCATCGCAGGCTTTGAGCCGCCCAGCAGCGGAACGATCACCATCGCGGGCCGGGATATGGCCGGTGTGCCGCCAAACAAGCGCCCCACGAACATGGTCTTTCAATCCTATGCGATTTTCCCGCATCTCAGCGTGGCGGAAAACGTGGCCTTCGGGTTGCGCCGTTTGGGTCTGAACCCAGATGAGCGACACCGCCGTGTGGGCGAGGCGCTTGAGATGGTGGGCCTGGGTGATCTGGGCGCGCGCGCGGCCCATGCGCTCTCGGGCGGGCAGCGTCAGCGGGTGGCGTTGGCCCGGGCGCTGATCCTAAAACCCCAGGTCCTTCTGCTCGACGAGCCGCTCTCGGCCCTCGACAAGGCCCTGCGCGGCCACATGCAGGCCGAGCTGCGCCGGTTGCAGCGTCAGGTCGGCATCACCTTCATCCTCGTCACCCACGACCAGGACGAGGCGCTGTCCATGTCAGACCGAATCGCGGTGATGTTCGAGGGCCAGATCGCGCAGATCGCCCCGCCAACCGAGCTCTATCGCAGACCCAAGAGCCGCCAGGTCGGTGCCTTCGTGGGCCGGATGAGCTTTGTGCCCGCACGGCATCTGGGCGCGGGGCGCTGTGCGGTGGAGGGGCTGGGCGAGGTCACGCTGAGCGAAAGCCAAGCGCCAGACGGCTTCGACGAGACGGGCGTGATCGCGATCCGGCCTGAAGTGCTGCGCGTGCTCGCGCCGGGCGAGGGGGCTGGGAAGGGGGCGCATCTGACCCAGGCCCAGGTGGAGGAGCGCGCCTATGGCGGAGAGACCACGACCTACCGGTTGCGGCCCGAAGGCAGCGACGCGGTGCTCGAGGCGGTGATGCGCAACGCGCCGGGCCGTCCACTGCATAAGCCGGGGGCGAAAGTGCAGCTCGCCTGGGATCCCAGCGCATTTCTCTTTTTCAAGTAAATCAGCGCGCTACGCGTCGATCTTCATGCCGTTCTTGACGATATGGAAATGCGTGGCGCCGCCCCCGGCCTCCTCGCTCCCGAGGAACCCGTGACCCTGCTCAGCGCAAAAATGCGGAACATCGACATGAGCGGCGGCATCGGTGGCGATCAAGCGAATCACCGCACCGTCGGGCAGAAGCTGCATACGCTTGCGTAGGCGCAGAACCGGCAGCGGACAGAGCAGCCCCGCCGCATCAACCTCCAAATCCACCTGCATGTCTTCGCTCATCACCTGCTTCTGCGAACCGTCGCACCCCGAGCTACATGCGCCGCAATGTTGCAAAAAGCCACGCCTTTGTGACGCCACTCTGGGTGACGTGGGCGCCGCGCGCAGCTACATGGGCTTTATGTTCGGCATAGATCTCTTCGACGCGGCGCTTCTGCCCGGGATGCTCGTGGCCCTCACGGCGGGTGTTCTCAGCTTTCTGAGCCCCTGCGTTCTGCCGATCGTGCCCGCTTATGTGGCCTATATGGGCGGCATCACAATGCAGGACATGGCCGAGGAGCGGGCCGCCAAGCGTAAGGCGCTTATGGCCTCGGCGTTTTTCGTCCTAGGCCTGTCGACCGTCTTTATCTTTCTGGGCTTTACCGCCTCGCTATTCGGGCAGTTTTTCCTCGCCAATCAGATCCTTTTGGGCCAGATCGCCGGTGCGGTGATCATCGTCTTTGGATTGCATTTTTTGGGCTTGATCACTCTGCCGATCTTAAACCGCGAAGCGCGGCTTGAGGCGGGCGATCAGGGCGGCTCGGCCTTCGGGTCTTACATCCTCGGCCTCGCTTTTGCCTTCGGTTGGACGCCGTGCATCGGGCCGCAGCTCTCGGTTATACTGGCGCTGGCGGCGACCGAGGCCAGCGTGGAACGCGGCACCGTCCTTTTGGCCGTCTACGCTGTGGGTCTGGGCGTGCCCTTCCTGCTGACGGCGGCCTTTCTGACCCGCGCGCAAGGCCTGATGACGCGGATCAAGCGCCATATGGTCTGGATCGAGCGGGCAATGGGTGTCCTGTTGGTGGGCGTCGGTGTGGCGATGATCACGGGTGCCTTCTCCGCTTTCGCCTTCTGGCTGCTCGAGGCGTTTCCCGCCCTCGGCCAGATCGGCTGACGCTTTCGGCTGACAAACCGCCACCGTCGCCATACTCTGGCGGCCATGTCGCCCGAGCACCCCCCGCAAGTCCCGATCAACGCCGCCCAGATCCGGCGGCGCGCGGTGTTCTTTGTGCCGGGCTTCGATCCAGCTTCGCCGCGTCAACATCGCGAACGGTATCGCCGGGAGGGGGCGGAGCAGGCGGCGATCAGCGGCTATGAGCTGGAATTTGGCGGCGCCACCGCCGGCCCACATGCCTGGTCCGTGCGCGGCCGGATTGACGCAGCCGAGTGTCAGTCCCAGATCGAAGTTCTTTCCTGGTCCGATATCGTGGCGCGGCAAATGCGCGGCGGCCCACTGCTGAGCTATGCACGGCTCGCCCGCACGGCTTGGATCTACATGAGCAGCGGGGCGCTGCGACGGCTCGTGCGCCTGCGCAAGGGGCCGGTACTGGCGATTTCCTATCCGGTATGGGTCTTGCTCATCCAGGCGCTCTTGGCCCTGGTGCCCGTCACGGTCCTCGGCACTCTGGGAGGCACCTGGGGATTGCCCGGCGCGCTTCTAGGTTGGCTGTTGGGCCTGGGCCCGGCCTACGCGCTTCTCGCTTGGTTCAAACGCCATGACGGGCGGCTGCTGGCCCATTACCTTATCCACGATTTTGCCTATGCCGTGCAGGATCGCGGCGCCTATCCCGAGGAGCTTGCAGCGCGGTTGAATGCCTTCGCCGACCGCGTGGCCAATGCCCACGCTGCAACCCAAGCCGCAACCCAATTCGATGAGGTCCTGATCGTCGGGCACTCCTCCGGGGCCGCGCTGGCCGTTTCGCTTCTGGCCAGGCTGGAGCGGGAGGGACGCTTGCCCAAGGGCCAGGTCGCGCTCCTGACCCTGGGCCATGCCATCCCGATGCTTAGTTTTTTGCCCGGTGCCACGCGCTTGCGCGCAGATCTCGCCCAACTCAGCGAGAGCGACGCCATCACTTGGCTCGATGTTTCGGCCCCCGGCGATGGCTGTGCCTTCGCGCTCTGCGATCCGGTCGCCGTCAGCGGTGTGGCGGGCCCGGGCAAGCGCTGGCCGCTCGTGATCTCCGCCGCCTTCCGCCAGACCCTATCGCCTGAGCGCCGCCACGCGCTCCGCTGGCGCTTTTTCCGGCTGCATTTCCAGTATCTCAGCGCCTTCGATCACCCCGGGCTCTACGACTATTTTGCCATCACCGCGGGCCCACTGAGCCTCGCGCAGCGCATCAGCGGGCGGCGCCCTTCGCAAAGCCGCATCGAAACCGCGCTCAGCCCGCATCGGGACCGCGCGGCATGAGCTGTCCCATGCGCCCCGCGATGACCGCGCCGCTTGCGCCGAAGCCAAAGGCGCGTCCCCGCCGGGTCTCGATCCTGCGCCACCTGGCGCTCTTTCGCCAAGATATCCTATCGGCCCAGCCCGCCCATCTCTACCAGGCGAAGATGGCAGAGTTCCGCACGCCGTTTTTCCGCTCCTACCTATTGGGCGAGCCGGCGCTTCTGGACGAGGTCCTGCGCCGACGTCCCGGTGACTTCCCAAAGTCTGAGCGTATCGGTGCGGGCCTGCGACCGCTTCTGGGCAATTCGGTTTTCCTCAGCAACGGGGAGACCTGGGCGCGGCAAAGGCGCATTATCGATCCGGCCTTCGCGGGCGGCGATCTGCGCCAGAACCTACCCGCGATGCAGGGGGCGGCGGAGGCGGCCGTGGCGCGCCTGACCCAGGCAAACGGTGCGCCTGTCGAGATCGAAGAGGCGATGAGCCACGCCGCGGCGGATGTGATCTTTCGCGCGCTTTTTTCGGTGCCCATCGACACACCCCTGGCGCAACGCGTGTTCCAAGCCTTCCGCCGCTACCAGCGGGCGCAGCCGCTTTTGAACCTGCGCGCTTTTCTACCGGGTTTGCCCGGCTGGCACCGCCGCGAGGTGCGCCGCGCGGCCAAGGAAATCCGCACCCTCATCGAAGAGCTTGTGGCGGGCAGGCTCCAGGAGATCGCCGCGGGGCGCGCGCCCGATGACCTGGCCACGAAAATCCTGACCACGGCCGATCCCGAAACCGGTGCGCGCTTCGAGGCGGGGGAGATGGTCGATCAAGTCGCGATCTTCTTTCTCGCAGGTCATGAAACCTCGGCCAGTGCGCTCGCTTGGGCGCTCTACCTCTTGGCGCTCGACCCCGAGGCGCAGGAACGGCTGCGGGCGGAGGCCACGGCAAAGCCAGATCTCAGGGCGCTGCGCGCGATGCGCTTCACCCGCGATGTCTTTCGCGAGACGCTGCGCCTTTATCCGCCGGTGCCGATGATGGTGCGGGAGACGACGGGGCAAGAGGCCCTGCGCGGGCGCTGTCAAAAACCCGGCGCGCAACTGGTCCTGTCGCCCTGGCACCTGCAACGCAATGCGCGCTTCTGGGCCGAGCCCGATCGCTTCTGGCCCGAACGCTTTGAGACCGAAGAGGGTCGAAGCGCGGCAAACACTGCTTATCTGCCCTTCTCGGCCGGTCCTCGCACCTGTCCCGGGGCGGGGTTCGCCATGCTTGAAGGCCCGCTGATCCTGTCCCAGATCATCCGCGCCTTCGAGGTCTCGGCCGTCCCAGGCCAAAAGCCCGTGCCCGTGGCCCATCTGACTGTGCGCTCAAAGACCGGCATCTGGCTCAAGCTCAAGCCGCTCGGATAGACCCGCGGCTTCACTTTTCGGCAAATACTCACTCTTCGGGCGAGCCGTCGGCCTCTTTGCGCGCCGCATCCCCAGACTGCGCCGCTTCCAACACATAGACCCGGATTGCTGAGGCCAGACCGCTTTTGAGACCGCGCGCTTCGTCAATCTCCGCCACAAGCGCATTGACCGACAGCCCGCGCCGCGCGGCCTCAGCCAAAAGCCCGCGCCAGAATGGCTCCTCCAGCGAGACGGAGGTGCGATGCCCGCGCAGGGTGAGGGAGCGTTTGCGCGGGCGCAGATCGCCGGGGCCGTGGGCGGTCTTCATGGCTCGTGCTTTGGCGCGCTCTGGTGGCCGTCGAGCTTGCGCGTCGCGCGGTCCGTCTCGGCCTCCTCGGCGCGCCGCGCGGGCTTGCTGCGCCCGAAACGCATCGCATTGGCATCGGCCTGGCGTTTGGCCGCCGCGCGCGCCTTGGCTTTGCGCGCTTTGCTAAGGCTGATCGGGCGGTCGGCCACGGCGCTATTTGGGCCCGACCATCTGCTCTGGCCGCACCACTGCGTCAAACGTTGCTTCATCGACAAAGCCCAGGCGGATCGCTTCTTCCTTCAGCGTTGTGCCGTTCTTATGCGCGGTTTTGGCAACTGTTGTGGCTTTGTCATAGCCGATCGTCGGCGCGAGTGCAGTCACCAGCATCAGGCTCTCGCGCATCAGCGTCTCGATCCGGTCGCGATTCGCGTCGAGCCCTTCGATCAGATTGTCGGTGAAGGCGACGGAGGCATCGCCCAAAAGCTGCATCGATTGCAGCACGTTATAGGCCATCATGGGCTTGTAGACATTCAGCTCAAAATGTCCCTGGGAGCCTGCAAAGCCTACCGCGGCATCGTTGCCCATCACATGGGCGCAGACCTGGGTTAGCGCCTCGCATTGGGTCGGGTTGACCTTGCCCGGCATGATCGATGAGCCGGGCTCATTCTCCGGCAGGACTAGCTCTCCCAAGCCACAGCGCGGGCCGGAGCCTAGGAGCCTTATGTCATTGGCGATCTTAAACAGGCTCGCCGCCGCAGTCTTGAGCGCGCCTGACATCTCGACGAGCGCGTCATGGGCGGCGAGCGCTTCGAATTTGTTGGGCGCCGTCACGAAGGGCAGGCCGGTGATCCGCGCCATATTCGCGGCCACGTCTACGTCCCAGCCCGGTGCGGTGTTCAGCCCGGTGCCAACGGCCGTGCCACCCTGAGCCAGCTCATAGATCCGGGGCAGGGCGCCTTCGATGCGCGCGATCGCCATTGCGACCTGATGGGCATAGCCCGAAAACTCTTGGCTCAGGGTCAGGGGCGTGGCGTCCTGGGTGTGGGTGCGGCCGATCTTGATGATGCCGTCAAAGGCCGAAACCTTGCCGACAAGCGCAGTATGCAGCTTGCGCAGCCCCGGTAGCAGAACGTTCGCCGCTGTCACCGCCACCGCGATATGCATCGCCGTGGGGAAGGTGTCGTTGGAGCTTTGGCCCATGTTGCAGTGATCGTTCGGGTGGACCGGGTCCTTGGAGCCGATCACGCCGCCGAGCATTTCGATGGCGCGGTTCGCGATCACTTCGTTGGCGTTCATGTTCGACTGCGTGCCCGAGCCGGTCTGCCAGACGACGAGGGGGAAGTTGTCGTCGAGCTTGCCGTCGATCACCTCTTGCGCGGCGGCGATGATCGCATCGCCGAGTGCCGCGTCGAGCTTGCCGGAGGCCGTGTTGGCCTCGGCGCAGGCGCGCTTGATCACGCCCAAAGCGCGCACGATGGCCACGGGTTGTTTCTCCCAACCGATGGGAAAATTCAGGATCGAGCGCTGCGTCTGGGCGCCCCAGTACTTATCCGCCGGAACATCAAGGGGGCCGAAACTGTCGGTTTCGCTGCGGGTCTGGGTCATGGTCTCGCTCCTTGGGCCCCTGTTACCGGGTCGGTAAGCGCTCTCTAACGGTCCGGCCTAGGGCGGGCAATGCGCTCAACTGTCCTCTTGAGCGCCGTTTTCAGGCTGGCGAAATCGGTAGACCCGGGCCGGGGGCGCGTTCCACCAGATCCGGCGGCTGACCTCCCAGCTCAGGCTCAGCTCCTCGCGCACCACCCGCGTCACGGGCGGTTTGGGGCCGTAGGTAAACTGCACATAGTCACCTTTGCACCCGAGCTGCGCCATCGCGCCGCCCAGGATCGCGTGCTGCAAAGCGGTGGGCATCGAGAGGAGCGGCAGGCCAGAGATCACCGCTTGCACCGGCCCTATATCCAATCCGCCGATATCTCCTGCGCTCATCTGGTGGACTTGGATGCCAGGCAACGTCTCGCGCAGGCGCTGGCAAAAGACCGGGTTCATCTCCACGGCGTGGAGTTGGGCTTGCGGCAGACCGCGCGCCAGGATCGCTCGGGTGATCTTGCCGGTGCCCGCGCCAAGCTCGATCACTGCGCCGCCTTCTGGGGCAACGCGGCGTGCCATCTCTTCGGCCAAGCCCTGCGAAGACGGCGCGAGCGCCACGACCTGATGCGGCTTGCGCAAGAGTTGCGTCATGAAAATCCGGAAATCGGACGGCATCCCTTTATCCTTCGCTATCGCGAGGGCCTTAATCCTTCGCTATCGCGTGGGCAGGGCAACCATGTCGCGCACGCGGACACAAGAGGCCCGACACAAGTGGCCCGGTGCATCGGTCTTGGTCTTTCGTCCAGAAATCGCCTTGGGATCCGCAGCGGCGGTTCAGGAGCCTTTGCGGAAACTATCGAGGCTGACGACATCCGCGTCGCTATCCTTTGCGGGCTCGGAAGGTGCCTCCTCGGGTTCAGGGCTGTCGGCAATTGGCAGGGTATCAACCTCGGCGTCCTCCATGCCAGGGCTGGAGTGACTGCTCTCCGCTTCGTCCGTGCGCGCCTCGAACCGTAATCCGAACTCCACCGATGGATCGACGAAGGTGACAATCGCATCGAATGGCACGCGCAGAGCTTCTGGCTGATCTCCGAAATTCAGCGTGATGTCGAAGCCGGCATCATCGACTTCGAGCCCGTCGAACCAATGCTGGATCACGATGGTCATTTCGTCGGGATAGCGCTCCCGCAGCCAAGGCGCGATCTGTACGCCCTGTGCGTTGACATCGAAGGTGATGAAAAAGTGGTGCTCACCCGGAAGGCCGTTTTGTCCCACATCGCCCAGCACGGTTTTGATCAGTCCACGCATCGCGCGGTGCATCAATTGGCCGTATTCGATCTGGTCCGAGCCGGGTTGAGCCATGCCGCCACCATGCTGCCGAAGGGAACGTCCTCAGCATAGGGGATTCGCGGGGGAAAGAAAGCGAGGTGGCGCTCAAACGCCCGAACAATCTCGGACGCTCTGACACGTGCGCCGGAACAGCGCTAGACGTTTGCGAGGATCAACCAAACCCCAAGTGCCGCTTCGGTGCCAAAAAAGGTCCAACTTTGGCGCGAGCCCGCATTATCGCGCATGATCGACGTTACGCGACCAACGGCGGCACCAGCATAACAAGCTCCCATCAAAAGCCACGCAAACGGCTCATTGAGGATGATTGCGCCGATCCCAAGACCCACGAACAAACAGCCCGAAACAGCCGAGACCTCGGTATAGGCCATATTGCTCGGACCCGAAGACATGTCGAGTTGTTGCATGGTCCAGCGCGGGGCGAACCAGCCGCACATGCCAAGCCCGATTGAGACGATGGCGATAAGGTAATTTATGACGTCGATGGCCGAGAGGGCGGCAAACATGAGTGGCTCCGTGGCTGCTTTGCTGCTCCTTTAACGCTTTGGGACAGCGTTTGGATCACTCCGATTGAAAATATTTGTGGGAAGCAAGAGTATGGATCGGATCGCAATGGTATCGCGACGGAGCGGACGCGCTCAAAGCGGCGTTTGAAACCGGCTTGCGATAAAGAGATAAAAGCGGGCTTTTGGTGCCAGGTGCCTGCGATGTTTGAAAATGCCGGATTCTGTTGCCAGGCTCCGGCGGGCCCCGCCTTAGGCGGCTAGGCCTAAGGGCTTAAATTTCGATCTCTCGAACTGCTTACGCAGCCAGAGCGACCGGAGCACGATTGTCGTTGGCAATTATGCTTAGTGAACCGATAACGGTGGTATCTCACCGGGACAAAGCTAACGCCTTTAGACGTTCGTCGATCCTATTTCGGCCCCGCAACCTTCCAACGACAGGATTTGGTGGAGCCGCCGGGTACCGCCCCCGGGTCCGATCCGCTTATTACACGCGCGTTTATGTCCATAGTCACCGAAGTGACCCTCAACACTTACGGTGTGACCGCGGGCAATTCAACCGATCTCGCACAGCGGGCGGGCGAATTGCGTATCAAAAGCTACTTGAATCTTGGGTCCCGCGCTTGGCGTCCCGGCCCTCGGCCGAGATGCACATGAAAAAAGGGCGCCGTCCGACGCCCTTTTTCCGTTTTTTAGAAGCAGCTTAGAAGCCGGCCTTAATGCGCTCAAACGCTTCGGCTTGTGCCTGGCGCTGATCGTTTGAGATCGGCAGTTGCGCGAGAACCGGCACGCTAACCTCGCCCAGACCCGCCGCGTCCATCGCCTCAGCGCCCAGCGGCTCAAGCGCGGCCTGATTGGCCGAGCCGAAGCCCTCGCTCAGAAGCGGCCCGGCGCTGTCGGCGGACAGTACCGCGTTCACGTAATCATAGGCTTGCGCCTCATCGCCGGGGCCCTCGGCCATGTTGACATAACCGCAGAGCCAAACGCTGGTGCCTTCGGCGGTGTTGCGCGCATAGCCCACGTCAAAGCCTTCATCGGCCAGCGCCACGGGCACTTCGTTCCAGGCCCAGCTGACCAGGACCTCACCCGAGGCGTGGAGCTGGCTGATCTCGGCAGGGTCGACCCAATAGGTGCGCAAGTTCGGATGGATGCTCCGCAACCATTCGGTCGCCGCTTCGAACTCAGCATCCGAGGCATCAGCCCAATCGCTTACCCCGGTGGCCAGATAGGCCAGGGCATAGGCGTCATCGACATTGTCGGGAATCGACAGCCGCCCGGCATAGGCGGGATTGAGGAAGACATCGAGGCTCGCCACGTCCTCGGCAGGGACATCGGCGGCATTATATGTCACCGCGGTTGAGCCATAATCGACCGGCAGGAAGAACAACTCCTCAGAGCCCGCGAGAATGTCCTGGCCCACCAGATCGGCGTTCAGCGTCTCAAATGCAGCCAATTGCGCGGTGTCCCAAGGCTCGATGATGCCGCTTTCCTGCCAACGCGGCACAGAACCCGCGCATATATGCGTCACATCGGCCTGGAAGCCCGAGACGAGGCGCTGAAAGGCCTCATCCTCGTCGCCGAAGAACACAAATTCCGGGCTGTCGCCGTGTTGCGCAGTGAAGGGGCCGTGAAAGCTCGGGTCCTCAAAGCCGGAATAGTCGAAAACGGTGAGGTCCTGGGCCAGTGAGGGCAGGGCCAGGCAGCCCGCCAGCGCGGTGCCGAGGCCGAGGCGGGTGGCAGCAGAAGGTGTCATGGGGTTGAGTTTCATGGGGCATCCCCTCGCGAGTGATCGGTGTTGCAAGACGGAATACGCCTAGCAGACGCGCCTGAGGCATCAAGCGGTTTTCGCTGCGTGCGCGGGTGCTGCACTTGCTTGAACTAAGCGCATGGCCGATACCTCACCACTCACCGCATTTGTTGCACCCCTAGACGCCCGAGTTTTGACCCTTTTGACCGAGAGCCGCCTTAACCTTGCCACCCCTGCGCGCGTGCCGCGTCTGCTGCGCGAGACGCTGGCCGACATCGCACGCCAACCCGGGGCGGCGGTTTGGGCAATGGCGCCCGCATGGGTCGCGCTCGGTTTTGCCCACTGGCTTTTCCGCGGCTTTGAGGAGGGCCGCGATGTGCCGGTCTTTGGGCGATACTTAAGCCTCTACGAAGAGCAATTTGTATTTGTGCTGGGGCTTTATGTGGTGGCGACGATCCTCGCCGTTGGTCTGATCGCGACGCGTTGGCAGCCCTTGGTTCTCGGCACAGAACCACGCCTCGGTTTGAGCCCGATCTTGCGATACGGAGCCGAATGGATCTGGCGGTCTATCGTGCTGGGCTTGCCGCTGACGTTGATCACTTTGACACCCCTGATCATCGCGGAACGGGTCTTTCAAAATGGTTTTTTTGTACAGGCTGAAATGGCACTGGCGGCGCTGCTCAGGGACCTAGACGTCCCCTTTCCAAGGTCAGGTGAACTTACGGCGACCGTCTCGCTTGGCGTGATCTCTTCCGTCGGCGTGGTGCCGTTTCTCTATTTATGGCTGCGCTTGGCGCTTGGGCTTCCGGCCTATGTCGCAACGGGCACACCCCTGTTGCTCAAGGCATCATGGCAACGGTCGAGGGGATTTTCCCGCGCGCTCTGGCGGGCCGCTCTGGCGGGAACAGCGCTGTGGCTCGCGATCAAAGTCATCGCATGGTCGCTGAGCATCGTTGCGTCCATCGGTTATGGCGCGCCCGACGAGGCCGCTTGGATGTTTGCCGCCCGCGTCGCCGTCCCGCCGATCAACACCGCGCTCATCCAACTGATCGCAGCCGGCCTCCTGGCGCGGGTCTACTTGGCGACGGAGCCTGATCCGGCGGAGGTGTTTTGAGAATGCACGCCAGATACCCCAGGCTTTTGCGCGCCACCCTCGGTGACATTTGGCGCGCGCCGGGCGCGGCCCGTCTCGCGATGCTGCCCGCGTTTGTGCTGTTGAGCCTGTCGCACGCTTATTACCGGTCAGTGCGTGAAAATTGGGTGGGCGGGTTGCTGGAAGGCTTCTTCGTGCATGAGGATCGCAACATCGTCCTCGCGCTGGGGCTTTGGCCCCTTTGCTTGTGCATGGCGGTTGGGTGGATCGCAGTGATCTGGCAGCAGCATGTTCTAGGCGCGGTGCCAGCGGGCCGCCCGCGCCCAGCCCGTGTGCTGCGCTACGGGGCAGAATGGGCCTGGCGTAGTGCCCTCATGGGGGCCTTTGTGCTGGCCTGGCTGCATGCGCTATCGCGCTCTGACATTGGCCAGATAGCGATGTTCGTTACGGCCGAGCATTTCTTATTGGGTCAACTCTTCCAACACGACGTCGCAATGAACCGTATTTTCGAGATGACCATGATAATCTCGAGCGGGATGAACGTCATTATTATTTTGCCGATTTTGCTCTACTTCTGGCTGCGCATGGCGCTTGGCCTGCCGAGCTATGTCGCCGAGGGCAAACCGCTTTCGCTTGCAGCGTCTTGGCGGCGCACACGCGGGATGTCCCGGGCGCTGTGGCGCGCGGCCTTCGCTGGAACGGCGCTGTGGCTGGTGATCAAGGCACTGACTTGGGGGCTGAGCACGGTTGCCTCATTCGGCATGTCGCCTGGTTTGGATGTAAATTGGATGTTCGCCGCCCGCGTCGCCGTCCCGCCACTCAGCACAATCTTGATCCAATTGATCGTAGCGGGGCTCTTGGCCCAGGTCTATCTTGCGACGGAACCGGATCCGGCGGAGCTTTTCTAAGCATGTTAAACCCGCAAACCCCAACGATTTTCCGCGCCGCCATGGCCGATGTCTGGCGCCACAAACGCGCGGCCTTCGGCCTTGTGATCTGGCTCTTTGTGATCCTGGTGGCGGTTGAGCGGCGCTATCTGCAAGCCGTGGAGCGTATGATTTTCGACGTCTCGGTGCCCTATCCTTACGTACTGGAATGGGCGGTGACGCTGATGGGCCTGGCGCTCGTGCCCTTGATCGCATTGCCTTGGCACTGGTTGATCCTGTGCGAGGCCAATGGCGCGCCGTCCTGGCAAGAGGCGCCGGGCAAGCTCAAACGCCTGGCGCTTTATCTGCTCCATTGGGTCATCTACGGCCTGCTGATCACCCTAGCGGTGGTCCTTCCGCTGGTGCTGATCGGTGGGTTGTTGTTTTTGCTCGGCGGAGACCCTTTGTTGGATCTCGTGTTGCTCGGGCCGTTCAATTCGGGGCCGGGCGCGGGCCTTTTGGCCCTAGTGCTGTGGCTTCCGCAAATCATCGCCTATGGCCTGGCAATCGCGATCTTCAGCTATCTGTACTTTCGCGCTGCGATGGGCTTGCCGCATATCGCGGTCACGGGCACTGCCCTGCCGATGCGCCAGAGCTGGCAGTGGACAGCGCCACTGCACCGCGCTTTGCTGCGCACTGCTCTGGCTGTGACGGCGGTGACTTTGCTTTTGACCCTAGGGCCCATGTGGCTCGACCTGGTGCGCCCGGTTGATTTCGAGACCCCGCGCAGCGACCGGCAATTGGTTCTCGTCGCTGCCGCGCGGATCGCCTCTGAGATCGCCTTGATCCTCGGGGGTGCAGCGGTTTTGAGCCGTGTTTATGCGGTGAGCGCGCCGGAGCAAAAGCCGCCGGTTCAGGACCCAAAGCAGACCTGAACGCCACGTCATTGCTCAGCATGGCGCAAACAGACTATTTGCGTGTCGCCCAAGGACTTGCCGGGCCCCGGTTTCTTTGGCAAACGCGCCCGACGGAGCGGCACTTGGCCTTGGGGAGGGACGAAGATCGAGCAGCATCAAAATAGCGGACTACTGCGCTCGGGCCTTTGGCTTGGGTTTTTTGCGATCATCCTGCTGTCCTGGGTGTTCCTTTACATGATGGCCATTGGCATGGGGCTCGACGTGATCGGGCGGCCCAATGAGATGGCCCAGCGCATGGCGATGATGGACCCGCGCATGGACATGGATATGCCCATGGCGCGCTTTGGCCCGCTCTTGTCGATGTGGGCGATCATGATGGCCGCGATGATGCTGCCTACGATGGTGCCGACGCTGAGGACCTACGAAGACCTGATCGTATCGGCGGACGGCACGCGGGCCGGATGGCTTGGCGTTGTCGTGGGGTATTTCGTCGCTTGGGTTGGCTTTGCTGCGCTGATCACGGGGGTGCAGCTTGCGTTGCTGTTCGGTGGCGTGATCGACATGCTGGGCATTCCGAACTCGGCGCTTTTTGCCGCCGGTCTATTGATCGTCGTGGGCATCTATCAATTCACCCGCGCCAAAGAGATCTGCCACGGCGTCTGCCACACACCTATGAGCTATTTCCTGGGGCACTGGCATCCCGGCTTTCTCGGCGGGGCGCGGATGGGCTTTGGTCTTGGCGCGTTCTGTGTCGGCTGCTGCTGGGGCTTTATGGCCCTGGGCTTTGTCGGCGGCGTCATGAGCCTGTTGTGGATGGGCCTCGCGACGCTCTTTATGGTGCTGGAGAAACTGCCGCAGATCGGCCAGGTCTTGACCAAACCGATGGGCGCGATCCTGATCGCTGCCGGTCTATATGTGGGAGGTGCGGCCCTGTTTGGGGCGGCCTGAGATGGGAGGAGAACGGGATGGCTGTGAAAAGACGCCCCGACGCGGACCGCCTGCCGGTCAGCCAGCGCATCGATCAGCGCATGGACAATCCGCGCCGTCGCCGCGCGAGTCCGAAGAACTGGGCCATTAAGGGCGAGCTTTTTCTCAATTGCTCCTGCACGGTCTTTTGCCCCTGCGTGGTTTCACTGGGCAAGCACCCGCCAACCGAAGGCGAGTGCAAGGCCTGGATGGCCATCGCCATCGATGAAGGGCATTTCGAAGGCGAGGATCTGTCGGGCCTGAATGTGGGTCTGATGGTCGATATTCCGGGCCGCATGGCCGAGGGCGGCTGGCAGGTCGCGGCCTATGTCGATGAGCGCGCGAGTGGGAAGGCTTATCAGGGCCTGCTTGAAATCTTCTCGGGCACGGCGGGCGGCACGACGGGTCTGTTCACGATGCTGGTCTCCGACATCATCGGAGCCGAGCGCGAGAAGGTAGAGATCGTGCGCGAGGGCCGCAAGCGCGGGCTTTATATCGGGCGCAAGATCCAAGGTGAGATCGAGATGCTCGAGGGTGCCTCTGCCGATGAGCCCATCGTTATCTCCAACACCAAATACTGGATGGGCCCGGACATCATCGCTGCGGTCGGCCTGAAATCCAAAGTGCGCGATTACGGCAAGGTCTGGGATTTCGGCGGCAAATCGGCCGAGATATGTCCTATCGACTGGGGTGGGTCCGCGGGGTGAGCGCCCCGTTGATCGGGCCGGAGTATTGCCGGCTCATGGCGCGCTACAACACCTGGCAGAACCGCTCTCTTTACACGGCTGCTGCGGGTCTCAGCGAGGCGGACCGCCAAGCCGATCGCGGCGCGTTCTGGCATTCAATGCAAGGCACGCTGAGCCATCTGATGTGGGGCGATCTGACCTGGCTGAGCCGCTTTGATGGCGGCCCCGGCGCCCAAGGCTCGGGCAAGGCCAGTGACAGGGCCTATGATTGGGCGGCGCTGATGGCGGAGCGGCCCGATCTCGACGCGCGCATCATGGCCTGGGCCGAAGCTGTCCCGGGGGAGGATCTGACTGGCGATCTCACCTGGTATTCCGGCTTTCTCGGCCGCGACGTGAGCAAACCCAAGGGCCTCTGCGTCATCCAGTTCTTCAACCACCAGACACATCATCGCGGCCAAGTCCATGCCATGCTGACCGCCGCGGGGGCGCGGCCCGATGACACCGACCTTCCATTCATGCCGGAGGATCTCCCGCCATGGCCATAATCACACCGACGCCGCGCCTGCGCCGCACACCGTTCTCCGAAGGCGTCGAGGCGGCGGGCGTCAAGGGCTACACCGTCTACAACCACATGCTGCTTCCGACGATCTTCCGCTCACCCGAGGAGGATTATCGCCACCTCAAAAGCGCGGTCCAGGTCTGGGACGTGGCCGTGGAGCGCCAGGTCGAGTTGCGCGGCCCCGATGCGCAAAGGCTGATGCAGATGCTTACCCCGCGCGACCTGCGTGGGATGATGCCGGGCCAGTGCTTTTATCTGCCGATGGTCGATGAGACCGGCGGGATGCTCAACGATCCGGTGGGTCTGAAGCTGGCCGAGGACCGCTATTGGATCTCCATCGCCGATAGCGATCTGCTGCTTTGGGTCAAGGGGATCGCCTATGGCTACCGGCTCGATGTGCTCGTTGATGAGCCCGATGTCTCGCCGCTCGCGGTGCAGGGGCCCAAGGCCGATGAATTGATGGCGCGGGTCTTCGGGGACGCGATCCGAGACATTCGCTTTTTCCGCTTTGGACAATTTGAGTTCCAGGGCAAATCCTTCAACATCGCGCGCTCGGGCTATTCCAAGCAGGGCGGGTTTGAGATTTATGTCGAGGGCTGGCAGAACGGGATGCCGCTTTGGAATGCGTTGATGGAGGCGGGCAAAGACCTCGATGTGCATGCAGGCTGTCCCTCGACGATTGAGCGGATCGAGGGCGGATTGCTCAGCTATGGCAGTGATATGACCCGCGACAACACCCCCCATGAATGCGGGCTCGGCCGGTTCTGCGACACGATGATGGCCATCGGCTGTGTGGGGCGCGACGCGCTGCTGCGCGTGGCCAAGGATGGCCCGGTCAAACAGATCCGCGCCATCGCAATCGAAGGCAAAAAGGTGCCGAACTGCGACCGGCCTTGGCCGATCATGGCGGGCCAGTCTCAAGTGGGGCAGGTGACCTCAGCCGCCTGGTCGCCGGATTTCGAGACCAATGTGGCCATCGGCATGGTGCGTATGACCCATTGGGAGCCGTTCACCGATGTCGACGTGCTCTTGCCCGGCGGCGATGTGCGCCCGGCGGTGGTTTACGGTGTCTTTTGGGCCTGAGCCGAATGCGGTTTTGGCCGCTCATCGCGGCATTGATCGCGGTCGCGCACCCGGTGGCGGCACAATCGCCCGCGTGGGACCGACTGTCAGTAGATTTGAGGGCTTTGTCTGAGCGCTGCGACGGCACGCCGGTCGAGACACTCCAGGGCGAGGTGGTGTTTCGCGACGGCCGTGTCCTGGACCGCGATGGGGCCTGGGCGCAGGCCCTCGATATCGACGGGGACGGAGCGGACGATGTGCTTTTGCGCCCGCGCTTGCTGCGGTGTCGGGGATCTCAGAGCCTTCTGACGGGCCTGGGCCTCTGCGGGGCCAATTCCTGCCGTCACCGGCTCTATCTGACCGCGCGCGCAGCTGAGACGGTCGAGTACTTTGCCGTTGACGCGGTTTCTTCCGAGGCTCAGGACGGCGCGCCGCGCATGGTGGTCTGGCGCCAATCTGAGCTGTGCGAGGAGGCGCACGACCGGTCCACTTGCGCCCTCATCGGCCGTTTCGAAGACGAGGAGATCCGATTTGAGCCCGCGCCCGCGCCGATCCCCTTGCCCAGCCTGAGCCCGGCTGCTTTAGATCAACCCTGACCCGAGACTGACCCGACCCCGAAAGGACATCCCATGCGCGCATTACTGGTGCAAAAAGACGAAGACAGCGGCAAGACCAGCGCGGCGGTCGAAGAGATCTCGGAAGATCAATTGCCCGAGGGCGATGTCACGGTCGCGGTCGAATACTCGACGTTGAACTACAAAGACGGGCTTTGCATCGGGCCTGGCGGCGGTCTGGTGCGGGCCTATCCCCATGTGCCCGGGATCGATTTTGCGGGCAGTGTCGAGGCCTCAGACGATGCCCGTTACAAGCCTGGCGACAAAGTGGTGCTGACCGGCTGGCGCGTGGGTGAGGTGCATTGGGGCGGCTACGCCGAAAAGGCGCGGGTCAAGGCCGATTGGCTGGTCCCGCTTCCGGGCGGCATCGATACCCGCCAAGCCATGGCTGTAGGCACCGCGGGCTTCACCGCGATGCTGGCGGTGATGGCTTTGGAAAAGCACGGGCTCACACCCGGTGAGCGAGAGGTCCTGGTGACAGGTGCCGCGGGCGGTGTGGGCTCGGTCGCCACCGCGATCCTGGCCAGTCTCGGACACAAGGTCGCCGGTGTGACGGGCCGGCCCGAACAGGCCGATTACCTCACCTCTCTCGGGGCCAGCCGCATCGTGCCGCGTGAAGAGCTCAATGAGACGACCAAGCGTCCGCTGGAGAAAGAGACCTGGTCGGGCTGTGTCGATGCGGTGGGCGGTGCGATGCTCGCGCGTGTCTTGGGTCAAATCACCTATGGTGGCTCGGTCGCGGCGGTGGGGCTCGCGGGCGGGGCCGGCCTTCCGGCGACGGTCATCCCCTTCCTCTTACGCGGTGTGAACCTGCTGGGCATCGACAGCGTGATGCAGCCCTATGACAACCGGCTAGAGGCCTGGCAGCGGATCGCCAGCGATCTGCCGATGGATAAGCTTGAGGCGATGGTGCATCCGGCCGCGTTGTCCGATCTGCCGGAGCTTGGCGCCGCGATCCTCAAGGGCGGCGTACGGGGCCGGGTCGTCGTTGACGTGAATGCCTGAGCCAGAAAAGGCCACCGCACCTTGATCCCGGCTCTGTCGCCCTAGCTCTCTCCCGACAAGGAAAAGGGACGGGGACGAGGGGACGAGAATGAGCGAACAGCCGGTGATCTGGTGGGTCCGCCGGGACTTGCGCCTGAGCGACAATCCAACCTTGCAAAAGGTGCTGGACGCGGGAGGGCCGGTGATCCCGGTATTCCTCTGTGACGAAGTCCTCGAAGGTATGGGCGCCGCGCCGAAATGGCGCTTTGGCCTTGGCGCGGTGGCGTTTGACAAGGCCCTTCGCGAGGTCGGCTCACGGCTGATTTTTCGCCGGGGTCCGGCGGCCAAGACACTTCTTGCGCTCGCGGAGGAAACCGAAGCGGGTCAAGTTCTTTGGACACGCAACTATGATCCCGAACGCCGCGAGGTCGACACGGATGTGAAGTCGGCGCTCAAGGATGCTGGGCTGCAGGCCGAAAGCGTCGCGGGTCATGTTCTGAATGAACCTTGGAGCGTCGAGACCGGATCGGGCGGGTTCTACAAGGTCTACACGCCGTTTTGGAAAGCGGTGCGCGTTCGCGACTTCCCGGAGCCTATCTCGGCTCCGAGTAAGATCCCCGCGCCGACAAGCTGGCCTCAGAGCGATGATATCGACGGCTGGGGCCTGGGTGATGCGATGGCGCGGGGGGCGGATGTGGTGCGCGGCCATCTCTGCCTGGGAGAGAGCGCGGCACGCGGGCGCCTCGGCGCCTTCATCGCAGACGGGATCGGGGCCTATGACAAAAACCGCGACCGGCTGGATCTTGACGGCACGTCGGGCCTCAGTGAACCCTTGGCCTATGGCGAGATTGGCATTCGCACCTGTTGGCATGCCGGGGCGCGGGCGATGGCCGACGGTAAACCCGGCGCCGAAACCTTCCTCAAGGAGCTGATCTGGCGCGATTTTGCGACCCATTTGGTCTTCCATACGCCCCATATCACCAGCGGGAACTGGCGCCCGGAATGGGATGCGTTCCCGTGGAATGAAGACGAGCGCCTGGCGGAAGTGCGCGCCTGGAAGCGGGGCCGCACCGGAGTGCGCGTCGTCGATGCCGCCATGCGGGAGCTTTACGTCAGCGGGCGGATGCACAACCGCACGCGGATGCTGGTGGCCTCATACCTGACCAAGCACCTGATGTGTCACTGGAAAATTGGGCTGAACTGGTTCGCCGATTGCCTTGTCGATTGGGATCCGGCTTCAAACGCCATGGGCTGGCAATGGTCCGCGGGCTCTGGCCCCGACGCGACGCCCTATTTCCGCGTCTTCAACGCCGAGACCCAGGCCGAAAAGTTCGACCCGGCCGAGACCTATCGCCGTCGCTGGCTCGCCGAGGGGCAAGGCGATCCCGGCGCCGAGGCGCTGAGCTTTTTCGATGCGATCCCAAGCTCTTGGGGCATGGCGCAGGGCGATGGGTATCCGTCCCAGCCCATTGTCAGCATGTCGGCGGGCCGGGACCGCGCCTTGGCCGCTTACAAAAACCGCGACTTTTGAGGTGGCGCGCGAGCGGGACGACGAAAAAGCCTTAAAAAAGTGCTTGTGGGCGTCCCTGCGCTGAGGCCAAATACTCGGGGATGGGAGTGAACATGACGCCAAAAACAAGCTTGCGCGGCGAGACCGATTTGCCGCGCTATTTCGCCCAGGTCTACGAAAAGTCCCAGGCGCTGCAAAACGGCCGCCTGGATATGGTGCTGCCCGATGGAAGGGTGTTCCGCACTGAGGGCAAGGGGCCCGGGCCTGTCGCGGTTCTTGAGATCAAACATCCAGAGACCTTTACGCGCCTTATTCGAGAGGGCGATCTGGGCTTTTGCGAGGCCTATCTGGAAGGCTGGTGGGACACGCCGGACCTGCAGGCTTTCATGGACCTGGTCCATGCCGACAATAACGACCTCTATGACGGGTTTTTGGGCCTGAAACTGGTCCGCGCCTTTGAAAAACTGCGCTTTTGGCTGCAGTCAAACACCAAGCGGCAAGCCAAGAAGAACATCGCGTTCCACTATGATTTGGGCAATGATTTCTATGGCTTATGGCTCGATGATACGATGACCTATTCCTCGGCCCTGTTCAAAACGGGCCAGGAGTCGACTGAGAAGGCGCAGGAGCAGAAATACGCGCAGATGGTTGATCTGATGGGCGTGGAGCCGGGCGAGCATGTGCTGGAGATCGGCTGTGGCTGGGGCGGGTTCGCCGAATACGCAGCCGGTCAGCGGGGCCTCAAGGTCACGGCCGTAACGATCAGCCAGGAACAGCATGATTACGCGGTGGAGCGGATTGCCAAGGCGGGTCTGTCGGACCAGGTTGAGATCCGGCTGCAAGACTACCGCGATATCGACGGGCATTATGACGGCATCGCCTCGATCGAGATGTTCGAGGCGGTGGGTCAGAAATACTGGGCCACCTATTTCAACACCCTGCGTGAGCGTCTGGTGCCGGGGCGCAATGCCGTGCTGCAGATCATCACCGTGCAACATGCCCGCTGGGAGATGTATAAGCGAGGCGTTGATTTCATTCAGAAATATATCTTTCCAGGCGGCATGCTCCCCTCGCCGGTGGTCCTGCGGGAAGAAGTTCAGCGCGCAGGGCTAGATGTTGCGGGCTCGGTCGAGTTTGGCGAGAGCTATTCCCAAACCTGCCGCCGTTGGTTCGACACCTTCAACGACCGCTGGGACGAGGTCGCGGCCTTGGGCTTTGACGACCGCTTTCGCCGGATGTGGAACCTTTATCTTACCTCTTGCGCGGCGACCTTCGCATTTGCCAATTGTGACGTGACACAGATTACGGTGACGCGGCCATTGATTTAGGCGATAAAACCGGGCCATTCGCAATCTGACCCCGCGACAATAACAAGCCCGCGATAATAAAAAGAAGGAGCGCAACATGACCTGGACTATGGCCCGGTTGCTCTCGGCCATCATGTTTTGCGCCCTTGGCTATTATTGCGGCCTGCTGACGCGCGCGACCTTCAACGAAGGGGTGGCGGCGGATTATTTTCCCCATGCGATCGCGATCATCGGCCTCTGGCAGGGCTGGACCGTTTTAGGCAAGCAGGCCGGGCAGGGCTATTACGCCAGTCTGGGGCAGGGCTTTCGCACCTCGGTCCAGATCACGATCTTTGGTCTGCTGTTTTTCGCGCTGCGCGAGATGTTCATCCGCTCGGGCCAACTTCGCTACAATGATTTTGGCGTGGCGCTCTTTGATGCGATGGGTCTGTTCCTGCAATACGGGCAGCAATTCCTGCTGATCTATGAGGCCTGGATGACCCTAGGCTTGGGCGGCATGGTCATCGGCATTGTGGCCGAAGCGGCCAAGCGGGTCTGGCGCTAGGCGACGGGCCCGTGCATCGGATCTTTCTCTTTGGCACTTTGCGCCATGTGCCGCTGCTGCGGTCGGTGGCCGGGACAGATGTTTCCCCGCGCGAAGCCTGGCTTGAGGGCCAATCTGCCCGCCAGGTCGAAGGCGCCGATTTTCCGGTTCTACGCCGTCAGCGAGCCGGGCGCGCCGAAGGCCTGTTGGTAGAGGTGGATGACGACGCACTCGCACGGCTTGATTACTACGAAGTGCCCTTCGGCTATGCCCGTCAGCCCGTCCAAGTCATGACCGAGAGCGGCCCAGTTGAGGCCGAGGTGTACCTCGCGCAGGAAGGCCGCTGGTCTGTTTCGGGTCCTTGGTCCTTTGACGCCTGGGTGGCCCGGTTCGGCGATGTGGCAACCCGCGCCGCGCCCGAGATCATGGCCGGGCGCAACTATGTACCCGCCGAACGGGCCGCTTTGGCCGCCGATACGGCATGGAGCCGCGCCCAGGCCGAACTTCATGCAGGCGCCTGGCACAGGCCTCGCTCCATCGGCTCGCGCAAGTCGGCCGAGAACTTTCAGCTCATATCGCGCAATATTGAGCATTTGGACTTCTTCGCGCTCGAAACCCAGCGCTTTCGCCATGACAGCCAGCACGACGCGGCCCCCCTCGAGGTCGCGCGCACGGTCTTTCGCGCGGGCGAAGCGGTGACGGTGCTGCCCTATGACCCTATGCGCGACCGGGTGCTGTTGATCGAGCAGTTTCGCGTCGGCGCCGCGGCGCAGAACGACCCCGATCCCTGGTTGCTTGAGCCGATTGCGGGCATTGTCGATCCGGGCGAAAGCGTTGAGGCCGCCGGTCACCGGGAGACCCGAGAAGAGGCGGGCATCCTTCTCAAATCGCTGCATTTTATCGCGCGCTACTATCCCTCACCCGGCGGTGTGGCGCAGGTTTTGCATTCTTATATCGGCCTGGCCGACTTGCCAGACGGGCTGTCGCAATCGGGTGGTCTGGCGTCCGAGGGCGAAGACATCGCGGTGCATCTGGTGGATTACGCACAATTCGCGACCTTGCTCGAGACCGGCGAACTGGCCAATGCGCCGATCATCCTCAGCGCGCAGTACTTGGCCCAAAATCGGGCCGGATACCGCGCGCAATTCAGCGGGTCCTAGGGGCGGCTTTACCTTGCGCCGGGCGGGGCGGTTTTCTATGCAAAGCGCGGAAGCGCGACAGGCAACGCGCCCGAGGGTCCCGATGGGAGACAGCGATGCAGATCTACAAAAATTTAGCCGAAGCGGTGGGCAACACCCCGTTGATCCGGCTGAATAAAATCTCGGAGGCCACGGGTTGTGAGATCCTGGGCAAGGCCGAGTTTCTGAACCCCGGCGGCTCCGTAAAAGACCGCGCGGCGCTGTATATGATCCGCGACGCCGAACGCTCTGGCCGCCTCAAGCCCGGCGGCACCATCGTTGAGGGTACGGCGGGCAATACCGGGATCGGCTTGGCCCTCGTCGGCGCATCGTTGGGATATAAGACGGTCATCGTGATCCCGGAAACGCAGTCCGAGGAGAAAAAAGAGATGATCCGCCTGGCAGGGGCGGAATTGGTGCAAGTGCCTGCTGTACCTTACAAAAATCCCAACAATTATGTCCGCTATTCTGAGCGTCTGGCTGAGGCTCTGAACGCCGAGCTTTCGGATGGAGCGATTTGGGCGAACCAATTTGACAATGTTGCCAATCGCCAAGCCCATGTCGAGACCACCGGGCCTGAGATCTGGGCGCAGACGGAGGGGCGGGTGGACGCGTTCGTCGCTGCTGTCGGTTCTGGCGGGACTCTGGCCGGTGTCGGCATGGCGCTGCAACCCAAGGGGGTGAAAGTGGGCCTTGCCGATCCCGAAGGCTCGGGCGTGCATGGGCTGATGACAACCAGGACGGGCGATCCTTCCGGCTCCTCGATCTCCGAGGGGATCGGGCAGGGGCGGATCACCGCCAACCTGGAAGGCTTCACCCCCGATCTCGCCTATAAGATCCCTGATACTGAGGCGCTTCCGCTGATTTATGATCTGCTGGCCGAAGAGGGCCTGCTGATGGGCGGCTCAACCGCGATCAACATGGCGGGTGCTGTACGCGCTGCGCGTGAGCTTGGGCCGGGCCACACAATCGTAACCATTCTTTGCGACAGCGGGCAGCGCTATCAGTCGAAGGTGTGGAACCCGGAGTTTCTGCGCTCCAAAGGCTTGCCCGTGCCAGCATGGCTCGATCAGGAACCTGCCGCAATTCCAGAGGTATACGCGCAACCATGACCCGTCTGAGACTTTTCTTGCTTGCAGCGCTCTTGGCGCTGTTTGGGGTTTTGGCTGCTGCTCAAGAAGGCGGGCCCATCGACACCGCGCAATGGGAGAGCTTGGCCACCCGCGCGGAGCAGGCCGTGGGGGCGGGCGAGTTGTCGACGGCCGAGTTCGAAGCTCTGCGCCGCGAGATCGCCGATGCCCGCGCGCAATTTCTCGACGCCGAAAGCATCAATGCCAGCAGGATCGAAACGCTCGAGACCCAGATCGAGGCGCTCGGACCCGAGCCTGCGGAGGGCGAGAGCGAGGCGCCGCAACTGGCCGAACGCCGTGCGGTACTGGAAGCCGAGCTGAACACCGCCACAACACCGCGACGAGAGGCGCTTGCGGCGCGCAGCCGAGCCAACGGCCTGATCGCGGAAATCGACACCTTGATCGGCGAACGCGAGACGGCCGCGCTGCTCGATGCAGGGCCGACGCCCTTGAACCCGATCAATTGGGCGGCCGCGCTCACCTCGTTCGAGGCTGTTGGGGCCGAGCTTCGCCGCGAAGTGCGGGTCAACACGCAGTTCGAGCTGCGGCAACAAGAGCTGCGCGATGGCTTGCCGCTGACCATCGCCCTGGCGCTGGCCGGTATCATCTTGCTGTTGCGCGGACGGCGCTGGATGGTGCGAGCCACCGCTGCGGTGCTGACACGGCCGAGGCCGCAGGGAAAATTGGCACTGAATTTCCTGGTCTCATTGGGTCAAGTTCTCGTGCCTTTGGCAGGCACCGTTCTGCTGGTTGCGGCGATCCTGAGCACTGGCGTTCTGGGTGCAAACGGCGAAGCGCTGATGCGCGCTACGGTCTTTACCCTGATGGCGGGGTTTTTGGGCGCTTGGCTTGGCGGGCGGCTTTACCCGGTTGATCCCGCCATTCCGGCGCCTTTCGAGCTGAGCGATGAGCGGCGGGCCTCGTCCCGGCGGTTGAGCGTCTTAATCGGTCTGGTTTTAGGCCTGACGATCCTGGCCGAGACGCTCTCGGGACTTGCCCCGGTGGCGCCTGGCGCGCGCGGGGTTTTTGTTCTGCCCCTCTACCTGGTCCAGGGCTATCTGCTCTTCCGCTTGGCCTCAAGCCTGAGGGACGCTCGAAAGAACGCTGAGGAAGCCACTGAGGATGGAAGCTCAGCGCTCAAATCGAAGGTCCTGGCGATCCTGGGCAATGCGCTCAAGGTGATTGCAGTGGTCGGTCCGCTCTTGGCGGCGGCAGGCTATTTGAACGCGGCGCAGGCGCTGGTGGTGCCGGCCGCCACGACGCTGGGGCTTTTGGCTGCGCTCGCCGCGCTTCAGGTGCCGGTGCGCGATCTCTGGGCGGCGATCCGGCACAAGAGCTATGAGGATGCGGGCGGCGATTTGGTGCCCGTCGTCATCACTTTCTGTCTGGTTTTGGCCTCGGTGCCACTGTTCCTGCTGATCTGGGGCCTGCGGGAGGCACAGCTTTCGGAGCTTTGGACGCGTTTCATCGACGGATTCTCGCTGGGTGAGGTGCGGATCACACCCGGCGCGATCATCTCGATCGTCGTGGTCTTTGCCATCGGCCTTATTATCACGCGCCTGATCCAATCGGCCCTGCGAGGCACCATCCTGCCGCGTACTAAAATGGATCTGGGCGCGCGCAACTCCCTGACTTCAGGGGTGGGCTATGTCGGCATTGCGCTGGCCAGCGTGATCGCGGTGACGGCGGCGGGGATCGACCTGACCGCCTTGGCCTTCGTCCTCTCGGCCCTATCGGTCGGCATCGGCTTTGGCCTGCAAAACGTGGTCTCGAATTTCGTCTCGGGCATCATCCTACTGATTGAGAGGCCGATCTCGGAGGGCGACTGGATCGAAGTGGGCGGCCATATGGGTATCGTGAAATCCATCTCTGTGCGCTCCACCCGGATCGAAACTTTCGCCAAAACGGATGTGATCGTGCCCAATGCCGATTTCATCTCTGGCACCGTGACCAACTGGACGCGCGGCAACAATATCGGCCGGGCGATGATGACGGTCGGTGTCGCCTACGGCACCGATACCCGGCGCGTGCAGGAGATCCTGCTTGAGATTGCGCGCGAGAACCCCGATGTCGCGGCCTTCCCCGAACCGGGCGTCGATTTCCTGGGCTTCGGGGCCGATAGTCTGGACTTCCGGGTCCGCGCCATCCTGCGCGACGTCACCACGCTGGTGAAGACGACGACTGAGATCAATCACCGCATCAATGAGCGCTTTTTGGAGGAGGGGATCGAGATCCCATTCGCGCAGCGCGATATTTGGTTGCGGAACCCGGAAGCGTTGCCTGGTGCGCAAGCGAGCGCGGGGCCGCAGACCCCTGACGCGCAAGACGCCGCGCCCGAGACAGACGAGACGGGATCGCAGGAATGACCGAGCTCATGTTCCGCGCCGATCCCTATCGCAAGACAGCGAAGGCGCGCGTCGTGGGCCTGACTGAAGAGGGCGGCGTTGTGCTTGAGCGCACGCTCTTTTACCCGCGCGGCGGCGGTCAGCCGGGCGATAGTGGGCGGCTGACATGGGGCGGCGGTCAGCTCGAGATCGCTACAGCGGTCAAAGACGACGACGGTGCCGTGATCCACCTTCCTGCCGCGCCCCAGGGCCTTCCGGAGATCGGCCAGGAGATCGAGATGAGCCTCGATTGGGAGCGGCGCTACGGCCATATGCGCATGCACACCGCGCTGCATCTGCTATCGGTGGTGATCCCGCTCGCTGTGACCGGGGGTGCCATCGGGGCTGAGCGTGGACGGCTCGATTTCCTGATGCCCGAGCCGCCGCAGGACAAGGCCGTCTTGCAGGGTCAGCTCAATATGCTGATTGAGCGGGATCTGCCGGTCACTGAGCACTGGATCACAGAGGCCGAGCTCGACGCCAATCCCGGCCTGGTCAAAACGCTCTCGGTTCAGCCGCCGCGCGGCGCGGGCCAGATCCGCCTCGTCCGGATTGGAGGCGAGGCCGACCCCGTCGATCTGCAACCTTGCGGCGGAACTCATGTCGGTCGCACAGCCGAGATCGGCCGCGTTGAGATTGCCAAGACTGAAAACAAGGGCCGTCAAAACCGGCGCGTGACGCTCGCTTTGACGGGCTGATCGCGGGCGGGCAGGGCTTAAGGCACGGACGACTTGATAGGCGCTGGGAGCGATGCATTGGCGCTTGCAGGCAACCCGCTGTTTTGGCTATGTCCCCCACACCGGAGAGGTGGCCGAGTGGTCGAAGGCGCACGCCTGGAACGCGTGTAGGCGGGAAACCGTCTCCAGGGTTCGAATCCCTGTCTCTCCGCCAGCGCGTCAGCTCCGATTGGACGAAGCGTCCCGGGGCCAGCCACAGATAGCCTCACCCACACGGAGATACGAATGTCCGCCCCTTTCGCAAACTTGCTAAACGCGCTGTGTCTGATTGTCATGTCGGTCTGGGCGTTTCTCGCCATCGAGATGATGTCACTGACCGCTTTGATCCCGGCGGGCGCGGGCGTTGCGCTCTTGCTGTGTCAGCCTGGCGTGAGCCGGGAGGACAAGGTGATCGCTCATATCGCCGTGCTAGTAACTTTCTTGATGCTCATCGCCCTGGTCATGCCGCTCCGCTCGGCCCTTTCGGGGGGCGATACGGTCGCGCTGATCCGGGTGCTGGCGATGTTTGTCACGGGCGTGCTTGCCATGGTCGCCTTCATCAAAAGCTTTCGGGATGCGCGCAAAGCGCGGGAGGCGGCGGGCGGCTGACGGCCCGCACTCCGCATTATTCGTATTCGATCGTGCCGGGCGGTTTCGACGTGATGTCATAGGTCACGCGATTGATGCCCGCGACCTCATTGATCATCCGCGTCGCTGTCTCCGACAAAAACTCATGGCTGAACGGATAGTAATCCGCCGTCATCCCATCCACAGATGTCACCGCGCGCAGGGCGACGGCGTAATCATAGGTCCGTCCGTCACCCATCACGCCCACCGTGCGCACCGGCAGGATCGCGGCGAAAGCCTGCCAAATCTCATCATAAAGGCCGTGGCGGCGGATCTGGTCGATATAGACGGCATCGGCCTGGCGCAGGATATCGAGCTTCTCACGGGTGATCTCACCGGGACAGCGGATTGCCAGGCCCGGGCCTGGAAAGGGATGGCGGCCGATAAAGCCCTGCGGCAGGCCAAGCTCTCGGCCGAGCGCGCGCACCTCGTCTTTGAAGAGCTCACGCAGGGGCTCAACCAGCTTGAGACCCATCTTCTCGGGTAGCCCGCCGACATTGTGGTGCGATTTGATCGTGGCCGACGGGCCGCCGGAAAAACTCACGCTTTCGATGACATCGGGGTAAAGCGTGCCCTGGGCGAGAAACTCTGCCCCCTCGATGGCGTTGGCGTGCTCTTGAAAGACATCGATGAACAGCCGCCCGATAATTTTGCGCTTTTCCTCGGGGTCCGAGACGCCGTCGAGCGCGCCAAGAAACATTTCCGAGGCTTCGGCATGGATCAGCGGCAGGTTCAGGTGATCGCGGAACATTCCGACGACTTCGCTGGCCTCGTTAAGCCGGAGCAGGCCGTGATCGACGAAAACGCAAGTCAGCTGATCGCCGATAGCCTCATGGATCAACACCGCGGCGACGGTGCTGTCGACGCCGCCCGACAGACCGCAGATCACCCGCTTGTCGCCCACCTGCGCGCGGATCTGGGCGATGGCCTCTTCGCGGAAGGCGCCCATGGTCCAGTCGCCCGAAAACCCGGCCTGACGGATGAAATTGGCGAAGAGCTTCGCGCCGTGGGTCGTGTGATAGACCTCCGGATGGAACTGCACGGCGGTGAAGCGGCGCTTGGTGTCCGCCGTGATCGCGTAGGGCGCGTTGGGCGACGTGCCGTAGACCTCAAAGCCCGGGGCCAGGCGGCTGACATGATCGCCATGGCTCATCCAGACCTGTTCGGGGCCGTCGGCGAACCAGCCCTCCAGCAGGTCGAGCGTCCCCTCGGGCGAGACCTTGGCGCGACCAAACTCCGCCGTGCCGCCGCCGCCTGAGATCTTGCCGCCCCTGACCTCCCCGCCTAGCATGTCCATCATCACTTGCTGACCGTAACAGATGCCCAGGATCGGTAAGCCGCGTTCGAACACGCTCGCCGGAGGGCGGGGCGCGTCGGCGCGTGTCACACTGGCCGGGCCGCCCGACAGGATGATCGCGCGGGGCCCGAATGCGTCTAGAAAGGCGTCGGTGACGGATTGAAACGGATGAATCTCGCAATAGACGCTCAACTCGCGCAGGCGCCGCGCGATCAGTTGCGTCACCTGACTGCCAAAGTCGATGATCAAAAGGCGTTCGTGATGCTTTGGGGACGGGCTCTGCATAGATCTGCAATAGGGGCGGCAGTTGTGGGGTGCAAGAGGGGGCCAAGATGACCGCGTTGGTCCGACCCTTTCTGGCCCGTTTGGCGGGCCGCGGTGGGTATGACCCCGCGCCCATGTCGGTTTTCTCGCTCAAGCGCCGTTTCTGCCCCGGCCCCATGGTTTGGCAACGGCTAGACCCTCCGGCATAGCTTGGAGGGTGTTGCGATGGCAGAAGCAAGACGCAGAGCGCGCAGTGGCGGCGGAGCAGCAAGGCGCGCGGAACGCGGCGCGGTGCGCATCGAAGCGGCGCGGTTCATCGAGCGCAACATTCCCAATTTTGACATCCTGACCGAAGAGGCGCTCGAGATCATCGAGGCCAATGCCGAAACGGTTCTGGAAGAGATCGGCGTCAATTTTGTCGAAAACCCCGCCGCGCTTGAGCGTTGGCGCCGGGCGGGCGCCGATGTCGATGGTGAGCGGGTGCACCTGCCCAAGGGCTTGGCACGGGAGCTGATCAAAACAGCACCCGGTCGCTTTACGCAGATCGCGCGCAATCCGGCGCGTTCGGTTGAGATCGGCGGCAATTCCCTCGTCTTGGCGCCTGTCTATGGCCCGCCCTTCATGCGCGATGCAGCCGGCGGGCGCCGCTATGCAACGATGGCCGATTTCGAAACCTTCGTAAAGCTTGGCTACATGTCCAAATGGCTGCACCATTCCGGCGGCACGGTCTGCGAGCCAACGGATGTGCCGGTCAACAAGCGTCATTTCGACATGCTGATGGCGCATATGACATTGAGTGACAAACCGTTCATGGGCTCAGTCACCGCGCCGGAGCGCGCGGCCGATTCGGTGGCCATGGCGCGAATTTTGTTCGGGGATGCGGCGCGCAACGCGTCCGGCGACGATCAAACAATGATGACCTCGCTCATTAACATCAACTCGCCGCTGACCTTTGACGGGATCATGATGGGCGCGCTCGACGAATATGCCGCCGCCAATCAGGCCGCGATCATATCACCCTTCATCGTGGGCGGTGCGATGGCGCCGGTCTCGGTTGCCGGTACGCTGACCCAAGTGATGGCCGAGGTTCTGGCAGGCATCGCCTATAGCCAGCTGATCCGGCCCGGTGCGCCCGTCATAATGGGCACGTTCGTGACTTCAATCGACATGAATTCAGGCGCCCCGACCTTTGGCACACCGGAGGCCGCGCAAATCACCTATGGCGCGGGACAGATTGCCCGGCGCCTAGGGCTGCCCTACCGCTCGGGCGGGGGCTTTACCGGCGCCAAGCTGCCGGATGCGCAGGCGGCCTATGAAAGCGCGAACTCGCTGAATGCGGGGCTTTTGGGCGGGGTGAACTTTATGCTCCATGCCTGCGGCTGGCTGGAGGGTGGCCTGGTGGCGAGCCCGGAGAAATTCGTGATGGACGCCGACCAATTGGGCGTACTGCATGGGCTCGCGAAGGGTGTGGAGGTGGATGAGAACGCCCAAGCCATGGATGCGCTGCGAGAGGTTGGACCGGGCGGTCACTTCCTCGGCTGCGCCCATACCCAGTCCAATTTCAAAGAGGCGTTCTGGCGCTCGGACCTGCTCGACTACAAACCCTTTGAGACCTGGGCCGATGAGGGCAGCCGCGATACGCAAACCCTCGCCTCAGCGCGGGTGGCGAAGCTCTTGGCGGAGTACCAACAGCCGGCCCTTGATCCTGGCATTGCCGAAGAGCTGCGCGCATATGTCGCCAAACGAAAGGCCGCAATGCCCGACGCGTTCATCTGAGCTTTGCGTGATCTAGGCGCGCGATCTAAGACTGCGATCTAAGACTGGGCCCCCAGCGCGGTCAGCAGATGCACCAGCACTTCGACATGGCGCGTAGGCGAATAGGCCGCGTCACCGCCGCGGCGCGCCGCGTCGAGACCCGCTTCTTCTTGCAGCAATTTGGGCCAAGGTTTGCGGCTGAGAGCGCGCGGCTTGGGCGGATTGCGCAGGCTGGCCGCGGCGCCGAAACGCGCAGCACGCACGAGCACTGAAGGGCGGGAGAGGGCGGCAAGTTCTGCGGCAAGTTCAGTCATTTTGAGGAATCCCAGATTGGCAACACGGCCTCAGGCTATGGCCCTGAGCGGTTGCGTTGCGCCGGAATGCTGCAGGAGCACGGTATGTGGACAACTGTTTACTAAATGGAAACAATTTACCGTATTTTGACCCGAAATTAACGCTTTGGTAATAAATCTGGCGAAATTTCGGCAGGGTTATCCACACAAACGAGAAGGCTGCTCTGGTGTCGGACGGGACCGCAACAACCGCAAATGCGCTGCCAAAATGGCTTCCACTGGCCACCCGGCATTACTTGCACCATATCGCTTGGGGACAGTCGATTCGACACATCGCTCGCGTCGATGCGAATGCCGCATCCACCGTTCTTCGCCAAGTCCGACGCATCGAAGCTCGGCGCGATGATCCGCTCCTGGACGAAGCCTTGAGCACACTTACCAAGTTTCTCGAATACCCCCTGCACAAGGCCGCTGCCGCGTCTGGCGAAGCGTCCGCGAATAGCCCTTCACCCGAGGAGACACCCATGGACGCAACGCTGCTCCGGCCCGCTTTGGCCGATGAAAAGACGATCAATAAAGAAGGCCGGCGGATCCTGCGGCGGCTGTGCGAAACCGGCGCGCTCTTGGTTCTGGCAAACGATATGGAAAAAGCGGTGGTCCTGCGTCCCGGCCCGGCCGGAGAGCAAACGCGCACCGCTGTGGTGGATCGGTCGATCGCGGGGGCTTTCGTGCTGAAGGAGTGGATCAAGGCCGATGCGGTAGGGCGATTGTCGAAATATTCGATCACTCAGACCGGACGCTCTGCGCTGAAGCGGTTGATCGAAGACGACCGGCAGCGCCGCCAATCCGCCGACCGCCGCCCGGGCGCGGGCTTCTCCGAGGCGCAGTCTGCCTTTCAGGCGCAGCACCGTGAATGGGGTGACCGGCTGATCCGCGACGAGCAAGGCACGCCGAAAAAGACCCGCGTGAACCTGGCTGAAAGCCCGCTGGCGGGCCTCGCGCGGCGCAAGGGTGTTGATGGTAAACCCTTCTTAAGTGCCGGGCTGGTGCAAGTGGGTGAGAAGCTGCGCGAGGATTTTGAACGCGCGCAGATGGGCCCGCGCGTCGGACAGAACTGGGATCGTTTTCTGACGGGTGTCGATCGCGGCGGTTTTTTGAACGATTCCGGCTTGGCCGAGGGGCCGCGTGAGGCGCGCAACCGCGTCTCGGCCGCCCTCGATGAGCTTGGGCCGGGCTTGGCCGATGTGGTGTTGCGGGTGTGCTGCTTTCTCGAAGGCCTCGAATCCGCGGAAAAACGCCTCGGGTGGTCGGCGCGGTCAGGGAAAATCGTCCTGAAGATCGGTTTGCAACGCCTCGCCAAACATTACCAAGACGCCTACGGATTTCAGCCCGCAGAGGCGCTCTGAGGCCCGTTTGCCCGGGCCTTCACCGTCCGGGCACCCTTTGGGCCAAGCGGCCATCTGCCGCAGAGCCATGCGCCCCATGCATGGCGCCACGGTTGGACATCGTCACATTTGCACACTAGCTTCTTGTCAACGACAAGGAGCAGCCCATGGCCCCCCGGGACGACGCCCCGCCACGCCTTCGCCATCCTGAAAAAGCGCATCGCCCTGACAATGCGCAGCCGAAAAAGCCGTCTTGGATCCGGGTGCGC
Source organism: Pseudomonadota bacterium (assembly GCA_038530555.1). GTDB lineage: Bacteria > Pseudomonadota > Alphaproteobacteria > Rhodobacterales > Rhodobacteraceae > HKCCE3408. The sequence goes on from JBCBCN010000001.1 coordinate 170,869, forward strand.
GCGCCCACATCCGAAGGCTATTTCGACACGCGAAAAATCATGCGCGACAACCGCCTGACCACGGTTTGCGAAGAAGCGGCCTGTCCGAATGTCGGCGAGTGTTGGAGCCAGGGCCACGCCACCATGATGATCATGGGCGAGGTCTGCACGCGCGGCTGCACCTTTTGCAATATTTCCACCGGCAAACCGCCAGAGCCGCTCGACGCGTTCGAGCCGGGTCGCGTGGCCCTGGCGGTGCAAAAGCTGGGCTTGAACCATGTCGTCATCACCTCGGTGGACCGCGATGACGTAAGCGATGGTGGCGCTGAGCATTTCGCGCAAACCATCCGCGCGATCCGGCACCGCTCTCCCGGCACGACGATTGAGATCCTCACGCCGGACTTTCTGCGCTGTGATCCAAGCGTTCTGGAATTGGTGGTGGAGGCGAAGCCGGACGTTTTCAATCACAACCTGGAAACCGTGCCGAGCCTCTATACAACAGTGCGGCCCGGCGCTCGCTATTTCCACTCTCTGCGGCTGCTGCAGCGGGTCAAAGAGATGGATCCGACGATTTTCACCAAGTCGGGGATCATGGTCGGCCTAGGAGAGACGCGGGTCGAAGTGCTCCAGGTGATGGATGATATGCGCGCCGCCGATATCGATTTTCTGACCATCGGGCAGTATCTTCAACCCACGCCAAAGCATCACCGAGTTGACCGCTTTGTGACGCCTGAGGAATTCTCCGGTTACGAAAAATCCGCCTATGGCAAAGGCTTCTCGATGGTCTCAGCCACACCGCTGACGCGTTCAAGCTATCATGCGGGCGACGACTTCGCACAGCTTCGCGCGGCCCGGCTCAAAAAGTTAAACCGAGCCTGAGCCATAGCGAACGCCTCGTGACACATGAAGAGGCTTGGCCGATCTCTCCGGGCGGGGTTAGTCTGAGCGGGCAGCACGAGTTCAGGGGGCCGGAATGTTCCATCAGACACGTTATTTTGCGACGCTTTTGCTTGTCGTGTGCTGGACGGGCATTGCCCAGGCGCAGAGTTATGACGCGGCGCGCGATGCCTATGAAGCCGGTGATTTCACCCGCAGCCTTGCCATACTTGAACCGCTCGCCGAGGGCGGAGATGACCGCGCGATCAACCTTCTTGGGGTCATGCATGAGTTCGGGGAAGGGGTCGCGCAGAACACGGTGCGCGCCATCGAGCTTTACGAGCGCGCGGCAGAGCTTGGCAACGCGCATGGCTGGAACAATCTGGGCCTTCTTTATCAGAACGGGGCGCCGGGCTTGCCGCCCGATATGGCCCGCGCAGGTGATGCGTATGAGCGCGGTGTGGCGATGGGTCATGTGGGTGCGCTGAACAATCTGGGCGCGTTTTTGGAAAACGGCCATGCCGGTCCGCCGGATTGGGTGCGGATTCTGGACCTTTATGAGCGGGCCCATGCGGGCGGTGATTTGGACGCGACGGTCAATATCGCGAGCCTTTACTTCGACGGGCGTGGCGTGCCGCAGGATCAGGTCCGTGCGGTCGAGTATTTGCGATTGGCCGTCGCCGAGGGCTTTCCCCGCGCGTATCGTTTTTTGGGCTATGCCTATGAGCTTGGCGAAGGTGTGCCTCAGGACAATGATCTGGCGGTTCAGAATTATATGCGCGCAGCCGATGGCGGCTCGTCCTCGGCGGCAAACGATCTGGGCGTGCTGTTCGAGCTTGGAAGTGGCTCGCTCCAGCCCAACGCGCAACGCTCGGCTTTGTGGTATGAGAGCGCGATTGACATGGGCAATCGCTATGCGCCGCGCAACCTGGCCAATTTGCTGCGCGATGGCGGCCCGAACCTGCCCGCGGACACGTCTCGCCGTTTTCCGCTTTTAGAATTGGGTGTGGAGCGGGGCGATAGCGGCGCCATGGTCGATCTCAGCCACCTCTATTGGGACGGTGAAGGGGTGGCGCAGGATTATGGGCGCGCGCGGGAGCTTCTGCAGCAGGCCGTTGATCTCGGCGATGCGGGCGCGATGAACGATCTTGGTGTGATGTTCGCCGACGGCCTCGGCACGGCCGTCGATATGCCCCGGGCAATCACGCTCTACCGCCGCGCGGCCGAATTGCGCGATGGCTATGGCGCCATGAACCTGAGCGCGCATCTAATGGATCCGGACGGGGGGCAATATGATCCGGTCGAAGGGTATGCCTGGTGTGAGTTCGGACGGCTCTACAACGCCGAAAGCAATGGCGTGATGGAGCTTTATCAAGAGTGTCTGCAGCGCACGAGCGAGATGTTGAGCGCTGAGCAAAAGATCGAAGCGCGCGGGATTTTCACAAACCTGACCGAGCGATTCTAGCGCGCCCTATGTCTCCATCACCACCCGCCCGATATAGGGCAGGTTGCGGTTGCGTTGCGCGTAATCGATGCCGTAGCCCACGACGAACTCATCGGGGATCTCAAAGCCGGTCCAGTCGGCCTTCACATCAACCTCGCGACGGCTGGGTTTATCCAGGAGCGCGATGGTCTTGAGCTTGCGCGGCGCGCGAGAGCGCAAAAGCGCTGAAACATGCCACAGCGTGTGCCCTGTATCGACGATATCCTCGACCACCAACACATCGCGACCGCCGATCTCCCCGCGCAAATCCTTGAGGATCTTCACTTCCCGAGAGCTCTCCATCGCTGAGCCGTAGGAGGAAGCCTCGAGGAAATCCACTTCGATCGGCAGTTCTATCTCACGCACCAGATCAGCGATGAACACGAAAGAGCCGCGCAGGAGTCCCACCACCACGAGCTTGTCGGTGCCCCCGTAGTCCGCCTCAATCGCCCGGGCCAGATCTTCGATCCGCGCAGCGATCGTTTTGGCCGAGATCATCGTCTCAACGCGGTAGGGCGGCGGCGCCGTCCGCTGCGGCTCAGTGGTGTCTTCCGCCGTTTGCTCTTGATGCGCCATGTTGTCCCTCCGGCTTGCCGCATCTGCCAACGGCCCCTAAGACAATGCAAAGACACGCCAGAGAATAAAAGCCTCATCGAGCCATGCCCTCCCATTCCGAAAGCCGGGTTCTCCCCTACACCCCCGATCAGTTCTACGAGATCGTCGCCGATGTAGCGCGCTACCCGGAATTCATTCCTTGGGTAAATGCCGCGCGCGTCCGCTCGGTGCAGGAAAAGGGTGATCATGACATCATGCTGGCCGATCTGATCGTGGGCTTTCGTATGTTCCGGGAAAAATGGCTCAGCCGGGTCGTTCTTTGGCCCGAGCAGCGGCGGCTGGACACCGAGTATATCGAAGGTCCGTTCAAGCATATGATCTCGAACTGGGAATTCTTGCCCCACGCCGATGGTTGCGAAGTGCGTTTTTCGGTGGATTTTGAGTTCAAAAACCGGCTGTTACAGGGTGCGTCGGGGATGTTCTTTACCGAGGCCATGCAGCGGATTGTGCGCGCCTTCGAGACGCGGGCGGCTGAGCTTTACGACCAGAAGCAAGCCGCCCAATAGAGCGGGGCGCGACCTAATCATCCCCCGCATGCAGCAGAATAAGCGCCAGCGCATGCTCGACTGTGGCCCGACGCACCGCATCGCGGCCTCGAGCGCCAAAATCTACGGTCTCCGTCGCCACGTCTGATCCGAACGACAGCCCGAAGCAGACCCGGCCTTCGGGTTTGTTCTCGGACGGGCCGGGACCCGCAATGCCGCTGACGGCGATCGACATGAACGCGCGGGAGCGGGCGCGCGCGCCTTCCGCCATCTCGGCCACGACAGGCTCAGAGACCGCGCCATGGGCCGCCAGCGTTTCGATCTTGACGCCGAGCGTTTCGATCTTGGCCGGGTTGGAATAGGTGATGAAGCCGCGATCAAAGACCGCCGAAGATCCCGGTATATCGGTCAGGGCCGCCGCAATCATGCCGCCGGTGCAACTTTCGGCTGTGGCCAGCATCCAACCCCGCTCCTCCAGGAGCAATTTCACCTCTAGTGCGCTCATTCAGCCTCAACTCCCCGCGTCCTATAGACGCCGTCCTATAGATGGGCGATTGCGGCGAGAGCCGCGACACCCAGGGCCGCAAATGCGCCCGCGATCACATCGTCGAGCATCACGCCCAGCGGGCTCTGCATACGATCCGCCCATCCCACGGGTCCGGGTTTTAAGATATCGAACAGGCGAAACAAGACGAAAGCGGCGAGGATGCCCGGCCAAAGCGCGAGGATTGGCGCGCCGCTGAGCTCTGCGCCCAGTGAGACGGGCCAAAGGGCGATCCATTGACCCGCGACCTCGTCGATGACGATTTCGGAGGGATCGTGGTCCGTGCCTGCACCGGTCGCGCGTCTTATGGCCCAGACACCGAGGGCGGTGATCACCAGGCTCGCCGCAGCCAAGGCAACTATGCCGCCCAGCTGATGCAGCGCAAAGGCCAGGGGTATGGCGGCCAGACTGCCCCAAGTGCCGGGCGCTGGCCGGATATGGCCGACTGGCCCCAATGTGGCGATCCTGCCCGCTGGGCTTTGCAAGCTCACGGATGCCCCGGCGCTTCGGCAAAATTCCTAGGTAAACGCTTGCGCAACTCAATGGCTTTCACGCCGCATCGGTAGGCAAAAGTGATTTGGAAATTTCTTGGAATCACTTGGAGTTGCGCATCCATTGCCTAAACTTTCATCCTAGCGTATATTTTTTAGGCTTGTAGGCCGGAAAGCGTCAGAGGTATCCGCGCAGGAATCCCCTTCGCGGCCTCGTGATCTTAACGTCTGGCGCGACTGCGTAAAGTTTGAGCTATGGGTCATTGGGCTGCTGAAATTTGGGGGGCGTCCGCGGAGGACGCGCAGGCAGGGCCGGCCGTGGCCCTGGCACCGTTGGCGGGGATCACAGATCTGCCGTTCCGTAGGCTTGTGCAGCGGTTTGGAGCAAGCTGGGTCGTGTCGGAAATGGTGGCGAGCGCTGATATGGTCAACGCGCGCCCCTCGGCCCTGGCCAAAGCTGAACTTGGTTTTGATCAGGCCCGCACCTCGGTGCAACTGGCCGGGCGTGAGGCGCATTGGATGGCCGAGGCCGCGCGCATCGCCGAGGCGCAGGGCGCGCGCGCGATCGACATAAATATGGGCTGTCCCGCCAAAAAAGTCACCTCCAGCAGCGGCAATGGCGCCTGCGGCTCGGCGCTGCTGCGGGAGCCGGACCTGGCGCTGAGCCTGATCGAGGCAGTCGTTGGCGCGGTCGATGTGCCCGTGACGTTGAAGACCCGGTTGGGCTGGGATGAGACAGTCTTGAACGCGCCAGACATTGCCCGGCGGGCCGAAGGGGCGGGGATCCGCGCGATCACGATCCACGGCCGGACTAGGTGTCAGTTCTATAAAGGCCGTGCCGATTGGGCGGCGATTGGCGCCGTCAAAGACGCTGTGTCGATACCGGTCATTGCCAATGGAGACATCACCGATACGGCAACGGCGCGGGCGGCGCTGACAGCATCGGGCGCCGACGGGGTCATGGTCGGGCGCGGGGCGCAGGGGCGGCCTTGGCGCTTGGCGCAGATCCGGGCTGAGTTGGCCCGCGATGCTGCCATCGCGCCAGCCGTGAAGGCGCCAAGCGGGCAAGCGCTTTTCGATGTAATCGCAGAGCATTACGACGCGATGCTCACCTTTTATGGCGTTGCCATGGGGTCTCGTGTGGCGCGCAAACATCTGGGCTGGTACCTTGATGATATGCGCGACGTCCCGCAGGACCTGCGCCGCGCTATCTTGACCACAACGGAGCCTCGACACACCCTTTCGCTCTTGCGCCAGGCCGTGCTTGGCGCCCATGAGGTCGCGGCATGAGCGTGGCGGTCGAGATGTCGGGCGATCTTTGGGCCGCATTGCCGATCCCGGCGCTGATCCTCGACGCCGATGACAAGGTGGCCGATGCGAACCCAGCCGCCGAGACCTTTTTGATTGCCTCAGCCAAATCCCTGGTGGGTGAAACGATCTGGGAAAAGCTCTATGTCGATGCCCCGCTTGAAGCGGCCTTCGCGCGCGTCCGCTCGGGTCAGGCGCCCCTATTTGTGAACGCCGTGGCCATCGGAACGGGCTCCCGCAAGCCTATGACCTGCGACATGCAGATCGCACCGCTGGGCCGGGCAGGGCGCTTTGTCCTGGTCCTTTTCGAGGGGCGTGAAATGGCCGGGCGGCTTGATCGCGCCAAAAGCTCAAAAACAGCCGCCAAATCCGCCGTGGGCATGGCCGAGATGCTGGCCCATGAGATCAAGAACCCGCTGGCCGGGATCACTGGCGCGGCACAGCTCATTTCTATGTCGCTCAAGGGCGAAGACCGTGAGCTCACAGATCTGATCGTGGCCGAGACCCGCCGGATTGTGAAACTGCTCGATCAGGTCGAGGATTTCGGCAATCTACGGCCGCCCGATCGCAAACCCATCAACATCCACGATATTCTCGACCGGGCGCGCACCTCGGCCAAGGTCGGCTTTGCCGCCCATATGGCGATCAGTGACGACTATGACCCCTCGCTTCCCGCGGCCTTCGCCGATGCCGATCAGTTGCAACAGGTGTTCTTGAACCTGCTGAAGAACGCGGCCGAGGCCTCGGGCCAGTCGGGCGGCGAGATCCGCATCCGCTCCTTCTATGAGGGTGGCTTTAAGGTCCATCGCCGCGACGGCTCACTCCAAGCCGTGCCCCTTCAGGTTGAGATCATCGACGATGGGCCGGGGATCGAGCCAGACCTGGCCGCCGACATTTTTGAGCCCTTCGTCTCGGGCCGGGAGAACGGCACCGGTCTGGGCCTCGCGCTCGTCGCTAAAATCATCGCCGATCATGACGGCCTCATCACGCTCGACAGTGTCCCGGGCCGCACCGTTTTTCGAATATCGCTGCCGCTGCCGCCGAAGGCGGCCGCACCTTAAAGAAAGAGAACATCCATGGATGGCACCATCCTCGTCGCAGATGACGACCGCACCATTCGCACCGTTTTGACCCAGGCCCTGACGCGGGCTGGCTGCAAGGTCCATGCCACCTCCTCGCTGATGACGCTGATGCGTTGGGTTGACGAGGGGAAGGGCGATCTGGTGATCTCGGATGTGATCATGCCGGACGGCAACGGTCTGGAAACGCTGCCGAAAATCACCGAACGCCGCCCAGGGCTCCCGGTGATCGTGATCTCAGCGCAGAACACGATCATGACGGCAATCCAGGCGACGGAAGCCGATGCCTACGATTACCTCCCCAAGCCCTTCGACCTGCCCGATCTGATGAAACGTGCGGCGCGCGCGTTGGATCAAAAACGCCGACTGCCGGTGGCCAAACCCGCAACGGCGGAAGAAAGCGAAGCGCCCGGCGCGGCGTCTTTGGCGCGTCCGCCGCAAGAAGACCTGCCGCTCATTGGGCGAACGGCGGCGATGCAGTCGCTTTACCGCTTGGTGGCGCGGGTGATGAACACTGATCTGTCGGTGATGATTTCTGGCGAAAGCGGCACGGGCAAAAGCCTGATCGCCCGCGCGATCCACGATTTCTCGGACCGTCGCACGCTGCCGTTCGTCACGGTGTCTGCGGCGGATCTCGACGGGATGGACGGGCCCGGCATGGTCTTGAGCCGGGCCAAGGGTGGCTCCCTGCTCTTTGATGAGATCGGCGATTTCGACGATGCCGCGCAGGGTAAGATCGTCCGGATGCTCGATGCCTTTGGAGCCAACGCGCCGCGGGTCATGGCAACCTCGCAGAAGGATCTGATGCTCAAGATGGAAGACGGGCAGTTTCGGCAGGATCTGTTCTACCGCCTGGGCGGCGTGGCGATTGATGTGCCCTCCTTGCGCGAACGCGTCGACGACATCCCGCTTTTGGCCAATCACTTCCTGGCCCGTGCCGAGGGCGATGGCACGCCGACGCGGCGCATTGCGGCCGAGGCGATGGATCTGATCCGCGCCTATTCATGGCCCGGCAATGTGCGCCAGTTGGAGAACGCCGTGCGCCGCCTGACCGTGACCAGCCAGGCCGAGGAAATCTCGAAATCCGAGATCGAAGCGGTGCTGGGCAATCAGCCCGCGATTGAGCCCCTGGTGGGTGTGGGCGAGGGGGACAAGCTCTCGGCTTCAGTAGGCAAACATCTTAGGCGGTATTTCGATCTGCATGGCGGTGTCTTGCCGCCGCGTGGTCTTTATGGCCGGATCCTGCGTGAGGTGGAGCTGCCACTCATTGAGATCGCGCTTGAGGCGACGGGCGGCAATCAAGCCCGTTGCGCCGATCTTCTGGGCATCAACCGAAATACCCTGCGCAAGAAGATCACTGATCTCGATATTCGCGTGACACGGCGCCGGAAGTTGATGTAAAACCGCAACAGCTAGTGGCGTTTTGACGACAGGTTGCCGGGCTGTCCCGGCACGCCACTGCATCAAGCTGTGCGGGGTGCGCTTTGCCCCAAATGTAGCGGCGGGTAAAAGCAAGCCGAGGCGCGAACTGTGCCCTGGGCGCGACAGATCCGCCGGACGGGACGGACCCGAAAGAAGGGCCGCCCATCGGTGAACGGGGTGACGGACGGGCGGTGTCTGACGCATCACAATCTCAGTCCGGGGCCCAAACCGGGTCTCCATCGGGGGCGCAAGCCAAGGGTTTCATGACCCGTCTCGCGGCCTGGCGGCGGCAGCGTCGCGTGCGCAATGCCGGCACGATTGGCCTGGTTCTGCTGGCTCCGGTCCTGATTGCGGCGACGGTTCTGATCCTCGGGCCGCTGACTGAGGTGACGGATACGCGCGGCCTTCGGCTGATCCTGCTGGCCGATTTCATCTATATCCTGGTCGTCGCGGCCCTGGTATTGCGACAGGTGGGGCGCATGGTGGCGGCGCGGCGGGCGCGGTCGGCGGGCTCTCGCCTGCACTTGCGGCTGACGGGTGTCTTTGCCCTGGTCGCCCTGGTGCCGACCATTCTAGTCGCGATTTTCGGCACAATCGTGATCAATCTCGGGCTCGAGGGTTGGTTTTCCAGCCGGGTCAGCGATGCGCTCGGCAATTCCGTCGAGGCAGCCCAGGCCTATGCCCAGGAACAGCGCGACGATCTGGCCGCCGATGCCGCGGCACTCGCCGCCTTTCTCAACGCCAATCGTGACGCGGCGCAGCGCAACAACAGGCTTTTTTCCGACGGTGATCTGCGCCAGGCGTTGGCGGCGGGTCAAAGCCGGATCCAGCGTGGTTTGCGCGAGGCCTTCGTGGTCGATGGCACCGGCGAATTGCGCCAGCGCGGAGAACGCTCCTATCGTTTCGATTTCGAGGCTATCCACCCCGATGATCTGAGCCGCGCGCTCGATGGAGAGCTTGTGATTATCGACGATTTCGAGATCAATGAGGTGCGCGCACTCCTGCGCCTAGCGGCCTTCAACGACCGCTTTCTCTACATCTCTCGAAGCGTCGACGGTCAGATCCTGTCACTGCTCGATGAGACCGAGCAAACCACGCAGCTTTACCGACAGCTTGAAAGTGAGCGCGGGCGGACGCTTTTTGAGTTCGCGCTGGTCTATCTGGGCTTTTCGCTGATCATGATCGTGGCGGCGGTCTGGCTGGGCCTTTGGTTCGCCGAGCGCCTGTCCAAGCCCGTGGGCCGCCTGGCCAGTGCGGCGCAACGTGTGGGGCAGGGCGATCTGAACGTGCAGATCCCCGAGGAACGCGGCGATGACGAGATTGCTATGGTCGGTCGTCTGTTCAACCAGATGACGCGTCAGCTCAAGGGTCAACGCGACGCGCTGATCGAGCAGAACGACGCGACCGAAGAACGCCGCCGCCTCTTCGATAGTGTGCTGGGGTCCGTCACCTCGGGTGTGATCGGCCTGGATGCCGAGGGGCGGATCGAGTTCATCAATCGCTCGGCCAGCAAGCTTTTGGATATGAAGGAGGGCCGCGATACTGGGCAACGCCTAGGCAAGATCGTGCCCGAGCTTTCGGGGCTTTACGACAAGCTTCTGGCGCGACCCTCGGACGCGGTTCAGGAAGAGATCAAGATCGCCCGCCGCGGCCAGACCGAGAGCCTTCTCGTCCGGATGGCCACGCGCCTCGATGCCGATGGCGCGCTGGAGGGCCACGTGGTGGCGATGGAAGACGTGACGGATTTGGTCAGCGCGCAGCGTATGGCGGCTTGGGGTGACGTGGCGCGGCGCATCGCCCATGAGATCAAGAACCCGCTCACCCCTATTCAGCTTTCGGCGGAGCGGGTGCGGCGCAAGTTTCATAGTAAGCTGGAAGAGGACGACGCCACGCGACTGGGCGAACTGACCGATGTGATCGTGCGCCAAACGGGGGATCTGCGCCGCATCGTCGATGAGTTTTCGAAATTCGCCCGCATGCCTGAGCCTGAGCGCCGTTTGGATAACCTAGCCCAGGTGCTGCGCGACGCGGTCGTTTTGCAACAGGCCGGACAGCCCGGGATCCTCTGGCAGGTCGATATTCCCCAGCATGAGGTCAGTGTTGAGCTCGATCCGACGATGATCGGCCAGGCGCTGACCAATGTCCTCAAGAATGCAGGCGAGGCGACCGAGACCTTGATGGAGAAGGGCGCACCCTTCGGATACCAGCCCGAGTTGCGTGTACGGCTCAGCGAGGGGCTAGACCAAGCGGTGATCGAGATCGCCGACAACGGCGCGGGCCTGCCCGCCGACCGGGCACGCCTCTTTGAGCCTTACGTCACCACCCGCGACAAAGGCACGGGCCTCGGCCTGCCCATCGTCAAGAAGATCATTGAAGAGCATGGCGGCAGTTTTGAGCTGCACGACGCCGAGCCGTTTTCAACAGACGTCCAACATAGGGGCGCATTGGCGCGCATCGTATTGCCGCGCGCCGGTTCAAGCACAGGAGATGAGGTATGAGCGACATTCTGGTCGTCGATGATGAGCGTGATATCCGCGAGCTGATCTGTGACATCCTACAGGATGAAGGGTTCTCGACCCGGATGGCTGGCAATTCCGATGAGGCGATGGCCGAGCTCAACGCCCAGCCGCCCGCGCTGATGGTCCTCGATATCTGGCTCAAGGACAGCAATATGGACGGGATCGACATCCTGACCCATACCAAGCGCGATAACCCAGAAGTGCCGGTGGTGATCATCTCGGGTCACGGCAATATCGAAATCGCGGTCGCGGCGATCAAGCAGGGCGCCTATGATTTCATCGAAAAGCCGTTTAATATCGACCAGCTGATGGTCGTCATCCGCCGCGCTATGGAGACCGCGCGCCTGCGCAAGGAAAACTCCGCCCTGCGCCGCCAAGATGGCAAATCGGCCGATATGATCGGGACCTCGCCGGCCTTCCGCACCCTCAAAGGGCAGCTCGACAAAGTCACCAAATCAAACGGCCGCGTCATGCTGACCGGCGGGCCGGGTGCGGGTAAGGAGATGGCCGCGCGCTACATCCACGCCCAATCGAACCGGGCGGATGCGCCCTTTGTGACGGTCAATTCCGCCTCCATCGCGCCCGAACGCATGGAGGAGGTCCTGTTCGGTCGCGAGACGGCTGAGCGCGGGGTGGAGCAGGGCCTTTTGGAGCAGGCCCATGGCGGGCTGATTTATTTCGACGAGATCGCCGATATGCCGCTGGGCACCCAGTCGAAGATCCTGCGCGTCCTGGTCGATCAATCCTTCAGCCGCGTGGGCGGCACCGCCAAGGTGCGCGTCGATCTGCGGGTCATCTCCTCGACGAACCGGGATCTGAGCGATGAGATCGCGGCGGGTAATTTCCGAGAAGAGCTTTATCACCGCCTGAACGTCGTGCCTATCCACGTGCCCAGCCTGTCGGAGCGGCGGGAGGATATCCCGGTTCTGGCAGACCATTTCGTCCAAGGCTTCAACGCCGAACAGGGCCTGCCACTGCGCGAATTCGCAGATGATGCCACCGCGATGCTGCAGACGATGAATTGGCCTGGCAATGTGCGCCAGCTCAAGAACGTGGTGGAACGGGTGCTGATCCTGGGAGACGGCACCGGCCCGATTGAGCCGCGCGATCTGCCCGGGGCGGGCGGCACTGAGGAGAAGGGCGGAGTTGAAGACGACCTATCGCTCAGCGCGTCCCTTACCACGCTCCCGCTGCGCGAGGCGCGCGAGCTTTTTGAGCGTCACTACCTGATGGCACAGATTAACCGCTTCGGTGGCAATATCTCTCGGACGGCGAATTTCGTCGGCATGGAGCGCTCGGCCCTGCACCGAAAGCTCAAATCTCTGGGCGTTGTGACGACGAACAAGGCCGGGGGACGGGTGGCGCAGGTCGAACAGGGCTAGGGGCAGGGCCCAATCTAGGTGAGTCCGGCCCGCAACGCGCCGCCTTGGCGTGATCCCGCGAAGGTGCGTTTTCATTGACCGGGGCACCCCCAGTCGCCTATACCCCGCCAACCCAGGGGCAGCAGAAGCTATTCCATGAAGGTCATCATCTGTGGCGCCGGTCAGGTCGGCTGGCAAATCGCGCGCCATCTTTCCCGCGAAAACAACGATGTAACGGTGGTGGACAACAATCCCCGCCTGGTTGCGCGTGCGACCGATACCCTCGACGTCCAGGGGGTCGCGGGCCATGCCTCCTATCCCGATATCCTGGACCGGGCGGGCGCGCGGGACGCCGATATGATTATCGCTGCGACCTTTTCCGACGAGGTCAACATGGTGACCTGCCAAGTCGCGCATTCGGTCTTCGATGTGCCGCGCAAGATCGCCCGTGTCCGCGCCCAGGCCTATCTCAACCCGGCCTATTCCGACCTCTATCGGCGTGAGCATCTGCCCATCGACGTCATCATCAGCCCCGAACGCGAAGTGGCTGAGGCGACGCTGCGGCGGCTAGGATCACCGACCTCCTTTGAAACCGAGAGCTTTCTGGGCGGCGAGGCGCAGCTTCTGGGCCTTCAGCTGGAAGCGGATTGCCCGGTTCTCGACACACCACTGAGGCAGCTGACAGACCTGTTTTCGACCCTGCGCGCCCTGGTTGTCGGCGTGCGGCGGCAGGGAAAGCTCTTTGTGCCCAAACCCTCCGATCAGCTCTACGCCGAAGATCAGATCTACGTCTTTTCCCACGCCGAGGATGTGGCCCGGACGCTCGATATCTTCGGCAAAGCGCCAAAAGCGCAGGAGCGCATCGTGGTGCTGGGCGGCGGCAACGTGGGTCTGGCTGTGGCGCGCAAACTCGAGAGCGCAGGGCGCAAGATCCGCGCCAAGGTGATCGAGCGGGATCGCGCACGGGCTGAGATCGCGGCCGATGCACTCGAGCGCACCATTGTGCTCAATGGAGACGGTCTGGATGCCGAGATCCTGCGCGAGGCGGGTGTCGACCGCGCTGACGCGATCCTGTGCGTGACCGATGACGACAAGACCAACCTGCTGGCCGCCGTGCGCGCCAAGACCGCAGGGGCGAAAATCGCCATCGCGATCGTGAATGACCCCACACTCGTGCCGCTGATGGGCGCGCTCGATATCGACGCCTATGTCAATCCGCGCGCCACGACCGTCAGCTCGATCCTGCGCCATGTCCGCCATGGCCGGGTGCGGGGTGTCTATTCGATCGGCGATGCAGAGGCCGAGATCATCGAGGCACAGGTCCTCTCGACCTCGCCCATCGCGGGCAAACCGATCCGCGATATCGACCTGCCCGAAGGCGCGCTGATCGGGGCCGTGCGCAAAGGTAAGAACGTCATCCGCCCGGATGGCGCCACTGTGCTGGAAGACGGCGATCTGGTGGTGATTTTCGCAATGTCGGGCGATGTGCCCGGGGTCGAGACCCAGCTTCAGGTCTCAGTGGATTATTTCTAGGCGGCCATGCAGGACGCTTCCCAAATCCTCCAGCCTGGCCGCACGGGCTTGCGCCCCCCGGCCCAACGGCGGCGGCGATTGCCGTTCCTGGTGTTGCTCGCAGCGATCTCGGGCGTGGCGATGTTCGTCCCCGCCGCCGTTGCCGCCAATCTCGATGAGCATGAGCTGGGCCGGGTGTTTTTCTACACCGGCCTCCTTAGCCTGATCGTCACGCTCTTTGCCTGGATCGCCACCCAGACCCTGCGCCCGGCACAACGGGCCGCGACCCATCTCATCGGTCTTTTAATCGCCTATCTGACGCTCCCCGCGCTGCTGGCCCTGCCGCTCTACCAAGCCATTGGCAACACGCAGTTTTTCAACGTCTACATGGAGATGCTATCGTCGCTGACCACGACGGGGGCGAGCTTTTTTGAGCCCAGCCGCCTGACCGAGCCCATGCATCTATGGCGCGGTATGGTTGCCTGGCTTGGCGGGTTTCTGGTGTGGGTTACGGCCATCGCGGTTTTGGCACCGATGAACCTCGGCGGGTTCGAAGTGACCTCGGAGGCACGGCTGAGCGATGACGGCGCCACAAGCCAGATCCAGGCCGTACGCCCCCAGGAACGCATGCGCCGGGTGGCGGTGAAATTTGCGCCGATCTATCTGGGCCTGACCGTGCTGATTTGGATCGGCCTACTGCTGTCGGGGATGCTGCCGCTCAATGCCGCGCTGCACGCGATGGCCACGCTGTCGACGTCGGGCATTCTGGGCCAGGACGGCCTGGCGTCCGGGTTCGCCTCTGAAGCCGTGATCTTTGTCTTCTTTGCCCTGGCGATGACGCGCCGCACCTATGTGACCGCCCAGGGCGAGGGGCTGTGGGACCGCCTGTCGCGTGACCGGGAGCTTTGGCTCGCGCTGGTCGTGATCGTCGTGCTCAGCGCGCTCCTTTTCCTGCGCCATTGGCTGGCCGCGCTCGACCTGACTGAGCCGCGCTCCCCCGAAGAAGCTCTGGCCGCGATCTGGGGGGCGGTCTTCACCATCGCCTCGTTTCTGACCACCACGGGTTTCATCTCGGATGAATGGGAAGCCGCGCGGGCCTGGTCCGGACTGCCCACGCCGGGGCTTTTGCTGATGGGGCTCTGCATGATGGGCGGCGGGGTGGCGACCACGGCAGGCGGTGTCAAGCTGATGCGGGTATATGCGCTCTATAAGCACGGCAAACGGGAGATCGAAAAGCTGGTCCATCCCAATTCCGTGGCCTCCGCAGGGCGTCTTGGCCGTCGCATCCGCCGGGAAGGCGCCTATATCGCTTGGATTTTCTTCATGCTGTTCGCGCTCAGCCTTGCGGCGTGCATGACGGCTCTGGCCTTGACCGGCCTCGACTTTGAAAGCGCGATGGTCCTGTCGGTCGCGGCGTTGACCACCACCGGCCCCCTGGCCGAAATCGCGGGCACCGAGGTGACGCGCTATGTCCTGCTAAGCGATCCCGCCAAGCTGATTTTGGCAGTGGCGATGGTCGTGGGCCGGCTTGAGACGCTGGTTCTGATCGCGTTGCTCAATCCGGGCTTTTGGCGGGCCTGAAGCGCGGGGCCTCGCGCAACGGACACGGCCGGAATTGCCAAAGTGTTGATATTGGGGTGGAACTCCCAGTCCTTAATGCCCATACTTTGGGAACAATAAGCCCATGGGGGCAACAAACAGCAACAGGGCGCGTTTCTAAATGGCCGAAAATAAACAAAATCTGCAGGACGCATTTCTCAACCATGTCCGCAAAACCAAGGTCCCGGTCACGATCTTTCTGATCAACGGCGTTAAGCTCCAGGGTGTCATCACCTGGTTTGACAATTTTTGCGTGCTTCTGCGCCGCGATGGCCAGTCACAGCTGGTTTATAAACACGCCATTTCGACGGTCATGCCCGCGCAGCCGATCAACCTTTATGACGGCGAAGAGTGACGTCTGAGCCGCCGCGCGACCTCCCGAACTTTACGCCGGCCCAGGGCGCGGATCACGCTGATCCGCACGAGACGGCCGTGGCCGACACAAAAACGTTGGTTCTGCATCCCGATCTGACCTCCGACCGGGGGCGCAGGGATGCGCACGCGGGTTTGGATGAGGCGGTCTCGCTTGCCGTGGCGCTTCCGGGGTTGGAGGTTCTGGACAGTGACATCGTGCGCCTGCCCAAACCCCATCCCGGGCAGCTTTTCGGGCCGGGTAAGCTCGATGAGCTGGCCGAGAAGATCGACGCGCTCGAGATCGGCCTGGTGATCATCGACGGGCCGGTAACGCCGGTGCAACAGCGCAACCTGGAGCGCGCTTGGAAGACCAAAGTGCTCGACCGTACGGGCTTGATCCTTGAGATTTTCGCCGATCGCGCCCGCACGCGGGAGGGGGTGCTTCAGGTCGAGTTGGCCGCGCTCAGCTATCAGCGCACGCGCCTGGTCCGCGCCTGGACCCACCTGGAGCGTCAGCGCGGCGGTTTGGGCTTTGTCGGCGGGCCGGGTGAGACGCAGATCGAGGCCGACCGGCGCGCCATCGACGACGCCGTCGCCCGCATCCGCAAACAACTGAGCAAAGTGGTCAAAACCCGCGCGCTGCACCGCGCCGCCCGGGCCAAGGTGCCCTATCCGATCGTGGCGCTCGTGGGCTATACCAATGCTGGGAAATCGACGCTGTTCAACCGCCTGACCGGGGCGGATGTAATGGCCAAAGACATGCTGTTCGCTACGCTCGACCCCACCATGCGCGCAGTAGAGCTTCCGGGCGGCCCGGCGGTGATCTTGTCCGACACAGTGGGCTTTATCTCAGACCTTCCCACGCATCTGGTCGCTGCCTTCCGCGCCACCCTCGAAGAGGTGCTGGCCGCCGATCTGATCGTCCATGTCCGCGACATCAGCCATGCCGAGACCGAAGGCCAAGCAGAGGACGTGATGGCGATCCTGGCCGAGCTTGGCGTGGCCGAGGACGCGCCGCTGATTGAGGTCTGGAACAAGATCGACCTGGTCGAAGAGCCCGCGCTCAGCGCGCGACTTGCCGCCGCCGAGACGCGCGCGAATGTCATCGCGCTGTCGGCCTGGACGGGCGAGGGGATCGAGGCGCTTGTGGCCGAGATCACCCCCCGCATCACGCCAGACCGCCACCACGCCGAGCTGTCGCTGGAGCCGTCCGAGGGCCGCAAACGCGCCTGGCTCTATGAGCAAGGCGTGGTCGAGGAGGAGACGATGGCAGCGGATAGCCTGAGCCTGCGGGTGCACTGGACCCAGCGCCAGCGTGAGGCGTTTGAGGGGTTGTAGGGGTTAAATGCGCCGGCGAAAGGAAGGCTAGCGGCAAGTCTGCTCACGACGCAGACGCAGCGAATGTCTGTTCTGAGCCCTACGTTGCCGCTCGTAGTCTGGCGGCTTCCGCCACAATCTCCGCAATTGCCTCGTTCACTCTACTTTTGATTGGCACCAAAATCTGCTCTGCCTCCAATCGGTCGTGGGGGACATTCGCTGACAAGCCGACTGCCCAAACCGCCGTGTCAGGGACATTATTGTGATCGGCCTCTACCATCGGATCAACCAACAAAAAAAGGTAGATCATGGCGTCTTTCGGTGTCCACTCCGACTGAAGCTGCCAGATGTCTTTTGCCCACCAGCAATCACTAGCAAGCTCCACTGGCATGAACGACCATCCTTCCTTGCTTAGCGCATCTAGGATAGGGGCGAACCTATTCATGGCTGAGAGTTAGAACCAAAGCGGCGGCATCTGCAACGGCAGCAAAGTCCCGCAAACCCGTCTTTCGGCATTACAGCCATTGCGATCACTTTCCGGCACTTCAACCCGACAAAAAATAGCAACCGCGACGAGACGCCATGCCGCTCTCGCTCAAAGCCGCCCTCCACGGAACACACCACAATCACCCCTCACCGCGGCCTGAGCACCGTCACCCCCACATTCCCCGCCCGCGCCAGCTCGGGATCGAGCGACATCGGGATGTACTCTCCGCGCCGCCACAGCTCTCCCAGATCGTCATAGTAGGGCGAGAGGGGATGGCCGGATTGGCCGGTCGACGTGATGAACAGCGACGTGTCGGGGTCGGCGAAGTCGTAGACACCGCGATAGCCCGCCGAATGGACATTGGCGAAGGGGTCGGGCGGGGCGCCGGTGGTGGAGCCGCGTTGCAACGTGTGATCGCCGCCGCTGGTCGATTGCCGGATATTCACCACCCACGAAAACAGCCGCGTATCGCCCAGGATTTGGTGGTCGTGCTGCGCCTCATGCGCCTCGCCCCAACGCCAGCTTTCGATATTGGCGCCGTAGCGCTCTTCGAGCTGTTGTAGCGCGTCATCAAGCGCGTCCTGGGCCGTCTGGGTGCAGGTCTCAATCGGACTCGAGGTGCGCACATCGCACCAAGCCGAGGCACCGTCGGTGTCGCGGAAGACGCGTTCCAGGAACAGGGGCTGCGGCTTGTAGAACTCCTCGGCGAGCGGTCCGATATCGTCGCGGATCAGGCGTTGTTGCAGCGCGCGCATCCAGGCCGCGTAAATGAGCGGCTCGGGCAGATGCTCGTTCATCTCGCCGTTCCAATCGGCCAGGAGTTGCAGCGCTTCCTGACGGCGCCGCTCAGGCGTGCCGGCGGGTGCAAGCTGACCCGTGAACCACAGATCGCGCGCCACCAGGGGCAGGACATTGACCGCCGCCGCGGAGATCGTGTCGAGCTGGGCATCCGCGAAACTGTCGCGGGTATGCACGTCCCGGCTGCCCATCAGCGCCTCTAGCCGGGTGATACGCTGCGTATCGCCCCAGTAATGGCTGACATGGAGCGGGAATTCCCGGTCGATTGTCTTGTTGTTGGTGTTGCCCAGCAGGCCGGTTTCCGGATTCAGAAAGGTCGGATTTCCGAAATACTGCGTCACGCCGAGCCAGCGATTGACCGGCTGCCAACCCGGGCTGGGCAGGCGGGCAAGGCTTTGGTGATCATCGTCGCGCCAGGGCATATGCCCAATCACCTGCATGGCGATATTGCCGTCGGCATCGGCCACGGTGAGGTTCTGCGCAGGCGCCACGAAATGCTCTCCGGCCGCCAGCGCCTCCTCGACACTGCTCGAGAACATCAGATCGAGGCCTGTGCGGATCGAGGTGTTGTCGTCGCTGAAGGCGGTCCAGGCCATACTCATGACATGGCCGGGCGGCGTGACCGTGCCGACATCCCAGTGCTCGGGCGGCAGGACCAGGCCATTTTGCGTCCGCCTTATCGTGATCGTCACAGGCGGGGCATCGGCGATCTCAATGATCTCCCTGCGTTCCTCAAAGCGCGCCCAGCGGGGATTATCCGGCGGGCCCGGCACGCGGTACTGATCGGGGTCGTCCGGGTTTAGCTCTTCGATATAGAGGTCCGTGTCGTCGAGATAGGCTGTTGTAACACCCCAGGCGAGGCGGTCATTGCGGCCCGACAGGATGACCGGCATGCCCGGGATCGTCGCCCCGATGGCACCCCCAGAGCTGAGCTCAAGGCGCGCGAGATACCAGATCGTCGGCGCGGACAGGCCCAGATGCGGGTCATTGGCCAGGATTGCGGCGCCCGAGACGGACCGGCTGGGCGCTGCGGCCCAGGAGTTGGACGCCCCCGAAAGGCCGCGCGGTGGCACAGGATGCAGCGGATCGCGCGGCGGCGTGCGGGCCGCGTATTCGGGCCAGGGCCCGTCGAATAGGGCCGAAAACTCTGGCATATCGGCGACCCCACCGCCGGGCGCGTCGGGCATGATATCGCGCAGCCTGTCTGGATCGGGCAGGGCCAGAGAGGTGCGTGCGCGCAAGACCTCGTCAGCCGCATGGATTTGGAGTTGCAGCGCCATCATCGCACTGACCGCCACACTGTCGGCGGGGCGCCAAGGTGCAATTTCCGGCTCAAAAAGGAACAGTTCCGGCGCGCCACGCCCCAAGGCCTCCCGCGAAACGATCTCGATCCAGGCATTCACCCCGTCGGCATAGGCCTCAAGCAGGCCGAGAGAGCGCGGATCGAGTGAAGCGACGGAGCGATCGGCATGGCCATCGAGATCGAGCCGCCGCAGCAGGTCATCGATGCTGAGCGTACGCTCGCCGAAGAGCTCAGACAGCCGCCCCTGCGCCGTCTGCCGGGTCATCAGCATTTGCCACAGACGGTCCTGTGCATGGGCAAAGCCCAAGCCGAAGACGACATCTTCATCGGTGGGGCCGAAGATGTGGGGCACATTGGCGTTGGAGCGGACGATCTCAACCTCGCCCGTCACGCCGCGCACGGCCCAGTCTGCATCGTAGTCGGGCAGAGAGCGGCTGGCAAACCACCAAGCCACCGCGACAGCTACAACAATTATTGCGACGGCTATGCTGGTCAGGCGCACGAGCCACTTCAACACAATTCGCATCGCGTGACCCTTTCGTCTTGCCCCAACAGGTGGAGGCTAGCACAGCGGCTAGGGCTCTGAAACCGCGGCAACGGCCCTTTGATTGAAGGGTGCCGAGACGTCAGGGGAGGATGCGGTTGTAGCGCGTCCCGTCGAGCGTTGCCCCTGCGATCAGGCCCGCCTGACCGAAGACAACGGCGATCACCGGATCGAGCACTGCCGTGCTGTCGATGCCGAGATTGGCGGCATCTGTGTTGACCGCATAGCGCACATCCGCGCCGACTGCCCAAGCGCCGGTATTGCGGAAATCACTCAGTGCCTGAGGCGTCATGAAAAACAGTGCATGGGAGTATTGCTGCGCCCCGATCTGCAGGCCGAATGTGCCCGAGATAGCCGAGTAATAATCAACGGTCGTATTGTTGATCCGGAGCGCGCCGCGCCCGTATGAGCCACCGAAGCCAAAGCCCGCCTCTGTGACCAAGGGCATAATCAGCATGCCAGCTGCGTCTTGTTCGAGATCCTGGCTGCCCGGCACTTCGCGGTACATCAATTGCATGGCGTTATCGACGCGGATGTCGATGCGTTGCCCCCCCTCACTGGCCAGGCCGTTCGAGCAGGCCGCCAGGGGTGCAGCGGCCGCGGCCGTCAAAAAGGCACGGCGGCTCAGATAAGGGGTTTTCTGCACGGATTTCGACTGCATCGCTGACCTCCCGCCGCTTGGGCGTAAATTGTCGACCTCAGGGGCACCGCTATGATTGCGGATTATCTTTGTTTTATCAGGGCGACGACCGGGTGTCACCGGCAAAGTCAGCCAAAATAAACCAGATATGCAGGTTTTTGTCGTCTGACCCACGAGATCATGGGGCATTTGCCAGGGCCCGAGACGCGCTTAGCCGTTCAGGATCCGCGCCACGCGTGGAGCAAAATAGCTGAGGACTCCGTCACAGCCCGAACGGCGGAAGGCAGTCAGGCTTTCGAGCATGACCTTCTCTCCGTCGATCCAACCCTGCGCCGCGGCGGCCTCGATCATCGCGTATTCGCCCGACACTTGATAGGCATAGGTTGGCGCGCAGAACTGATCTTTCACCTGACGGCAGATATCGAGATAGGGCAGGCCGGGCTTTACCATGACCATATCGGCACCCTCAGCCAGATCGCGCGCCACGCAGGCCAAGGCTTCCTGCGCATTCATCGGGTCGATCTGATAGGTGCTCTTGTCCCCTTTGAGCGCGCCCGACGCGCCGACGGCATCCCGGAACGGGCCGTAGAAGGCACTCGCGAATTTCGCGGCATAGGACATGATGGTCACGTTGTGGTGGCCCTCGGCCTCAAGAGCCGTGCGGATCGCGCCTATGCGTCCATCCATCATGTCGGAGGGGCCGAGAATGTCGGCGCCCGCGCGCGCCTGGCTCAACGCCATTTTCACCAGCGCCTCGACACTGGCGTCATTGACGATCTCACCATCCACCACAAACCCGTCATGGCCATTGGCGTTATAGGGATCGAGCGCGATGTCCGTCATCACCGCGATTTCGATCCCTGCATCCTTTATCGCAGCGGTGGCGCGGTTCGATAGGTTGTCGGGGTTCCAGGCCTCGGCGCAATCCTCGGTCTTGAGCGCGGCATCGGTGTAGGGAAAAAGGCAGATGGCCGGAATGCCCAGGCTCGCCGCCTCCCGTGCCGCTTCGACGATCAGATCGACGCTCAAGCGCTCAACTCCGGGCATCGAGGCCACGGCCTGTCGCTCGGCCTGGCCGTCGCACACGAAAACGGGCCAAATCAGATCGCTCACTGATAATTCCGCCTCTCGCGTCAACGCTCTGAGGGCCGGTGTGGCGCGGGTTCGGCGCAGGCGCGTCATCGGGTAGGGGGCAGGGATGCGGGGCATGAATTTCGCCTGGCATTGACAAGTAAACCGTCAAGCAGGGGTGACATAGTGGCCGCTGGATCACAAGCGAAGAAAGCGGCGTCACGGGATGGTCAGGCCCGTCCGGGCAATCTATACCCCGGGACGTTCTCGCTGCAGACCCTGGGGGCCGTTTCTTGGACTTCGCTATACTCGACCGCGCGATGGAGGTCATTGACCTGCGGTCGTTCTCAAATCTTTGGTACTGGATTGTCCTGGCGGTGCTGTGGTCGGGGTTGAGCCATTATTGCGTGGGCGTGCCCTATGACATGGTTACACTCGCCAAACGCGGCAATGAGCAGGCCGCCCGCGATATGCGCATTCTGGCCGAGGTGAATGCCAATCGGCTTCTTGCCCTGGTCGAGGCGTCGGGGGTTCCGGCCACGGCCTTCACGGCCTTCATGCTAACGGGCCTCGCGACCTATGGATTTTTCTTCGGCAATGAGTTCTGCCAAGCGCTTTTCCTTTTGCTTGCGCCGCTGGTTCTGGTGGGCGCCTGGTCGCTCAGGACGGCGCGGGTCTTGCGCGACAGCGATTTCGAGAACTTGCCGCAAAAGCTTAGGATCCACCGCGTCGGTGTGCAGATGATGGGGGTCGTGTTCATCTTTGTCACTGCGCTTTGGGGTATGGCGGTCAACATCCGCGTCGATCCCCTTGCGATCTAGGCCTTTGTCGGAGCGCTGCCTTGACATGCCGCGCCGCGCGCGTAGCTCACGGCCATGAGCCAAACGCCTCAACATATCCGCATGGGCGGCGCGCCGGAGGGCTACGACGCCAAGCTAATCTTGGCTGAGCTTGAGCGCGATGGGACCGGCGCGGTTTTGCATGTCGCGCGCGATGATAAGCGCCTGGCGGCGATGCGCGCGGCGTTGAGGTTTTTCGCGTCGGATGTGCCGGTTCTGGAATTTCCTTCCTGGGATTGCCTGCCCTTTGATCGGATGTCGCCCCAGGCGGATATCTCGGCCGAGAGGATGGTGACGCTGGCCGCGCTGCAGGCAGGTTTGGCGGTGCCGTCGATCATTCTGACCACGCTCGGCGCGGCGACGCAGTATATCCCGCCCCGCGCCATGCTGGACGGGGCGTCGTTTGCGGCGCGGGTCGGCGGGCGCATCGATGAGGCGGGGCTGCGCAGCTTTTTGGCGCGGATGGGGTATATGCAGGCGCCCACGGTCACAGAGCCTGGCGATTATGCCGTGCGCGGCGGCATCATCGATGTCTGGCCCCCCGGCGCGCCGCAGCCCATTCGCCTAGATCTTTTCGGAGACGTTCTGGACGGGGCACGCCATTTCGATCCCGCGACGCAACGCACGAGCGAAAAACTCGAATCGGTGGAGCTTGCGCCGATGTCTGAGATTATCCTCGACGAGGCCTCGATCCGCCGCTTTCGCCAAAACTACCGGATCGAGTTTGGCGCCGCAGGCTCGGATGATCCGCTCTATGAGGCGATCAGCGCGGGGCGCAAACATGCAGGCATGGAGCATTGGCTGCCATTTTTTCATGACCGTCTCGAGACGCTTTTCGATTATCTGCCCGGCGCCACCGTTACCACAGATGACCAGACCGAGCCACAGCGACAGGCGCGGTGGGAGGCGATGCTCGACCAATACGATGCGCGGCGTGAGGCTATGGGCCAGAAGGGGCGGCTCGACACGGTCTATAAACCCTGTCCGCCGGAGCAGCTCTACCTTAACCAGGCGGCCTGGGAAGCCGCGCTGAGCGGCCACCGCCGCGTGGCTTTCTCGCCCCTGGCCCAGGCCTCGGGCCCGGGCGTGGTTGATGCCGGCGGCCGCGTGGGGCGGAACTTCGCGCCCGAGAGACAGCAGGAAAGTGCAAGTCTTTTCGGCGCCTTGGTCGATCATGTTAAAGCTCGCGCGGCGTCCGATAGCGTCGTCATCGCCTCCTGGTCCGAAGGCGCGCGCGAACGATTGCAGGGATTGTTGGAAGATGAGGGCCTCTCTAGCCCCCGCCTGATCGACACCGGGGCCGACCTCGGAGATGCGGGCCAAGTTCACCTTGCCGTTTGGCCCCTGGAAGAAGGCTTCACCGCGCCGGGCCTGACGGTGATTTCCGAGCAAGACGTTCTAGGTGACCGCCTTGTCCGGCCTCAACGCAAGCGCAAACGGGCCGAGAATTACCTGACCGAGGCGCAATCGCTGAGCCCCGGCGATCTGATCGTGCATGTCGATCACGGTGTCGGCCGCTACAACGGCCTTGAGACCGTCACAGCGGCGGGCGCGCCCCATGAATGTATCGCGCTGGAATATGCGGGCGGTGATCGGCTCTTTCTGCCGGTCGAAAACATCGAACTGCTCAGCCGCTACGGCCATGAAGAGGGTCTGCTGGATCGACTGGGCGGCGGGGCCTGGCAGGCCAAGAAGGCCAAGCTCAAAGAGCGCATCCGCCAGATCGCTGATCGGCTCATTCGGATCGCGGCCGAGCGTGAGCTGCGGTCTGCCCCCGTGCTGGAGGCGCCTGGAGATCTCTGGGAGAGCTTCGCCGCGCGCTTCCCCTATGAGGAGACCGACGATCAGCTTTCGGCCATCGCCGATGTGATGGAAGACCTCGAACGCGGGCGCCCGATGGACCGTCTCGTGGTGGGCGATGTGGGCTTTGGCAAGACCGAAGTGGCCATGCGCGCGGCCTTCGCGGCGGCGGCGGCGGGCTATCAAGTCGCGGTGATCGCGCCGACCACGCTGCTGAGCCGTCAGCACGCGGCGACCTTCCGCGAACGGTTCCGCGGCTTCCCCCTCAAGGTGCGCCAACTCAGCCGCTTTGTCGGCCATAAGGAGGCCGATGCCGTGCGGGCGGGGCTTGCCGATGGCTCGGTCGATATCGTCATAGGCACCCACGCGCTTTTGGCCAAGGGCATCCGGTTTCACAATCTGGGCTTGCTGATCATCGACGAGGAACAGCGCTTTGGCGTGGGTCATAAGGAGCGCCTGAAGGAAATGCGCTCGGACGTGCATGTCCTCACGCTCAGCGCAACGCCGATCCCGCGCACGTTGCAGATGTCGCTGTCGGGCGTGCGCGATCTCAGCCTCATTGGCACGCCACCCGTCGACCGCCTGGCGATCCGCACCTATGTGAGCGCCTTTGACACGGTGACCCTGCGCGAGGCGCTCTTGCGCGAGCATTATCGCGGCGGGCAGAGCTTTTTCGTGGTGCCACGGATCAAGGATTTGTCCGAGATCGAGGCCTTCCTACGCGATGAGGTGCCTGAGGTCAGCTTTGTCATCGCCCATGGACAGATGGCGGCGGGTGAGCTCGACGATAAAATGAACGCGTTCTATGACGGCAAGTTCGACGTGCTTCTTGCCACGACGATCATCGAAAGCGGGATCGACATCCCGACGGCCAACACGATGATCATCCACCGCGCCGATATGTTCGGCCTGGCGCAGCTGTATCAGATCCGGGGGCGCGTGGGCCGCTCCAAGACACGCGCCTATGCCTATCTCACCACCAAACCGCTCGCCAAACTCACCCCCCAGGCCGAAAAGCGCCTGCGCGTCCTAGGCAGCCTCGACAGCCTCGGCGCGGGCTTCACCATCGCCAGCCAAGACCTCGACCTGCGCGGGGCCGGCAATATCGTGGGCGAGGAGCAATCGGGACATGTCCGCGAGGTAGGCTTCGAGCTTTACCAATCCATGCTGGAGGAGGCGATCGCCAATCTCCGCTCGGGCCAGGGTGAGGGATTGAGCGATGAGGATGGGCAATGGGCGCCGGTCATTAATCTCGGCGTGCCGGTCCTGATCCCAGAGGCCTATGTGCCCGATCTCGATGTGCGGCTGGGGCTCTATCGTCGCCTGAGCCAACTGACGACGAAGGTCGATCTCGAAGGCTTTGCCGCCGAGCTCATTGACCGCTTCGGCAAGCTGCCGCGTGAGGTGAACACGCTGATGCTGGTGGTGCGGATCAAGGCGATGTGCAAACGCGCCGGGATTGCGCGGCTCGATGCCGGGCCCAAGGGCGCGACGATCCAGTTTCACAACGATAAATTTGCCAATCCTGCGGGCCTCGTGGCTTTCGTGCAGGACCAGGGTGGCCTGGCTAAGGTCAAGGACAACAAGATCATCGTGCGCCGCGATTGGGAGCGGGAGGCCGACAAGATCAAAGGCGCCTTCGCCGTGGCCCGCGACCTGGCCGAGAAAGCCCGCGCGCAGAAGCCAGCGGCGTGAGAAAGCCATGGTTTGCGCCGTCTGGCGACGTCGCCGGGGGGGAGGTTTGCTTCAGGGGCATTGAGCCCCTTGCGCAAACCCTGAGAGATCTTCTCTCAGACTCTCTGGGATATTTGCGCGATAAAGACGGAGAGGGGGGCCTAGCTGGCAGGCTCCGCCCTCCCTTCGCGCGGCATGTTGCGCATCAGAAGCGCTGCAGCCCCGGAGAGAACCGCGCAGGCCAGGGCGAGGGGCAGGGCGGAGCCATCAAAAAGCTGTCCGACCGCGGCACCCAGAGCCGCCCCGCCCACCGTGGCAAGCCCGCCCATCAACGAAGAGGCCAGGCCCGCGATATGGCCCAGAGGCTCAAGGGCCAGGGTGTTGAGATTGCCGACAGTGAAGCCAAGCATCGCAAAGATCGTCACGGACCAAGCCAGATAGGTCCAAAACTCGGCGCTTCCCAAAATTGCCGTTGCAAGCAGAACCGCCATCGTGATTGAGAGCACGGTCTGCGCGACCAGGGCGCGGCGGATCAGCGGGCGCATGCCCAACCGCGCCACCAACCAGCCATTGAGAGGGGCGGCCGGTGAAGCGCAGAGTGCGATCAGCGCGAAGTAAACCGGAAAGCTCTCCGCACGGCCATAGCTGAACTCAAAGACCTGCTGGATTGAGGAAATCGTGGCGAAGAGCGCGCCGAAAACCAGGGTCTGGCACAGGATAGAAAGCTGCATTTGCTTATGCGCTAAGGCCTCACGCGCGCCGGACCAAAGACTTCCCGGATTGAGGCTGACGCGGGCTGATCTCAGTAGGGTTTCGGGCTGGCGCAGCCAGAGCCAACCGACGGAAAATACAGCGAAACAGATGAAAGCGGCAAAGATCGCCCGCCAGCCAAAGCCCGCGATGATCGCGGCGCCCATCAAGGGGGCGACAGCGGGAAACAGTGTGAAGACCAGCATCGCGAACGAGATCACTTGGGCCATCGCGCGGCCCGAATAAAGATCGCGCACCATGGCCAGCGAGACAACACGCGGCCCGGCGGCTCCCAGGCCTTGCACCACGCGCGCGGCCAGGATCAGCTCAAGGCTTGGCGCGAAATAGGCCAGCATTGCGCCCGCGATGTACAGCAGGCCACCAGCTATGATCACCGGCTTGCGCCCGAAATGGTCCGAGAGCGGCCCAGCCAGAAAAGTGCCGATGCCAAGCCCGAGAACAAAGCTGGTGAGCACCAGTTGCGCGAGTGTCACCCGGTCAGGGCTAAGCTCAGCGGCGATCTGGGGCAGGGCGGGCAGCATCGCGTCGATGGAGAAGGCGATCGTCGCAAAGAGCACACCCAAAAGCGCGATGAACTCACCGCGCGAGAGGGGTTTGGGTGAAGGGGGATGGGCCCTCATCGTCTGAACCAAAGCCATAGCGCGACGACCCAAACCGCCACTTCGAGCAGAAAACTGGGATGGAGCAGGAATGAGATGAGGAAATGGCTG
Source organism: Pseudomonadota bacterium (assembly GCA_038530555.1). Taxonomy (GTDB): domain Bacteria; phylum Pseudomonadota; class Alphaproteobacteria; order Rhodobacterales; family Rhodobacteraceae; genus HKCCE3408. The sequence goes on from JBCBCN010000001.1 coordinate 198,450, forward strand.
TAGGTCGCTGGCACCTCGATGAGCGCAAAAAGCGTGTCAGAGACCGGCCACAGCCACATGATGCCGCCTGCAATGCTGTCGAGCGCGATATGCAAGAGCCAACCAATGGCAAAAGCGAGGATGATCGGCGTCAAGCCGGGGCGCAGCGCCTTTCCCAGCCCGAGGGCAAGGGCGGAGACGACGAGCGCGAAGGTAGGGGCGTGCACCCAATAGCGGTGGTGATGGATGGCGTGCGCATCCACGGTGTAAAACCAGATCAAATCGAGATCTGGGGCCAAGGCCCCGGCGATGGCGGCGATGGCCACGGCCTGCCCGCCCGAGAGCGCGCGCGACAACACGTAGCCCGATGGCAGATGCGCCGTGATCACGGCGCGGTGGCCGCCTGCGCGCTCAACTCGTCGATCACCTTAAGCCAAACCTCAGGCGGCTGTGCGCCCGGCACGGCGTGTTGTTCGGCCACGATGAAGGTCGGCACGCCGCTGACGCCCCGGCTGCGGGCATGGGCGTCCCGTTTGAGGATGTCGTCGCGGTCGGCATCGCTGTCCAGCAGCCGTGCGATCATATCCCGGTCAAGGCCGGCTGTCTCTGCGATTTGGAGCAATTCGGACCGGTCGCCGATATCGCGACCCTGTTGAAAATAGGCCTTAAAGAGCCCCAGCTTCACCGGTGTTTGCCGCCCTTCGAGGCCTGCCCAATGGATCAGCCGGTGGGCGTCAACTGTGGATGGCGTGCGCTGAATGGCGTCAAAATCTACACTTACACCAGCGGCTTCTGCGGCGTCCTTAATCCGGCCATAGACCTCATCGGCGCCGTCTTTGCCGCCAAACTTGCCCTCCAGATAGGCGCGCCGGTCCATGCCTTCGGGCGCCATGTCGGGGTTGAGCATGAAAGGGTGCCACTCGATGGCGAAAGGATGCTCGGGCCGCGCCTCCAGTGCGCGGGTTAGATGCGTCCAACCAATGAAGCACCAGGGGCAGATCGGATCAGAAAGGATATCGAGGCGTATCATTTATGGGCTTTCGAAAGTTCGGGCCAAAGTTCAGTCAGGGCGCGCCGGTTCAGCTTGCCGTTGGGATTTCGGGGCAGGGCCGCGCAGGGAATATAGATGCGCGGTCTTTTGTAAGCCGCAAGGCAGGCCTCGGCCCGCGCCCGGGCGTCGTCCTCACTGAACGCGCCTTCCACAGCCAACGCAACCACGAATGCCCCGGAGGTCAGCGGTGCGGAAAAGGCGGCGCAGGAACCCAGCCCCTCAAAGGCGGCTTCGATCTCCTGTGGGGCAATGCGGAAACCGCCCGCCGTGATCAGGTCATCGCGGCGCCCGGCAGTCGCGATGGCGCCGTCCTCGGCCTGGCGCACCAGATCGCCGGTTCGAAACCAGCCATCGTCAAGGCGCAGGTGCGGCTGACCGGCCTCGTCGAGATAGCCCAGCATCAAACCCATCTCATCTTCGCGGATCGCAAGCTCACCCACGCCGCCAGGGCCCAGGTCGAGAACAGCGACCGCGCGACCTGACTGCACATACCCCGTGCTGCCTCGCGGTGCAGGGCGGCCAGGCGCGCTAGAGAGATAAGTGGAGCATTCCGACATGCCGAGCGCTTCGTGAATGGCAGTACCGGTCGCGGCCTCCCACGTTTCGCGAAGATCGACGGACAAAGCCTCCCCCGCGCTCAGCCCGTGCCGCAGTTTCGGCAGAATCTGCGCAGTGCTTTGCTTGAGGATCTTCCGGTAAATACCCGGCACAGAGGCAAAAATAGTGATGTCATGGCGCTTGAGCAAAAGCGGCAGGGTCTGCGGGTCGGTCCCCTCGCGCGGGATCACTGCCGTCGCCCCGACACTCCAGGGGTCAAGCAGACCCGTGCCCAAAGTGTACGTCCAGTTGAAGGCGCCGGAATGCATGACCCGGTCGTCCGGCCCAATCCCATCCCAACCCTGGCGCATCATCCGCCGCGCCCAAATCGCCCGATGCGCATGAGCGACAGCCTTGGCGTCACCCGATGAGCCTGATGTGAAAACGGCATAGGCGAGGCGGTCTGCACTCCCAAGGTTGGGCGGGATGGGCGCACCAGAAAGCGCGCTTGGATCCGGAATAACGGGTGCCGAAACATCCGGCAGGCTAAGACCGGGATCCGCGAGGATAAGGCGGATCGGCAGGCGGCTTGCCAGGGCCGTGATCTCAGGCTTTGTCAGGCCTGCTGCGGTTGGTACAGGCACCAATCCGGCCCAGATTGATGCCAGAAACGCGATCGGAAAGCCGGGCGTGTTCGCAAGGCGCAAAAGCACGAAGTCGCCGGGGTCTGCGCACTGCGACAGGGCCCCAGCCATCCGCTCAACGGCCTGGGAGAGGCGATCATAAGACCAGCGTTCTGATCCGCCGGGGTCGACGATGGCCAAAGCGATTTTGTCGAGTTGGGTCCGCCCCGCCGCCAGGACATATTGCGCGAGGTTAAAAGGCTCGGGGCAGGGCTCGGATATGGCGTGTTTGGGCGGGGCGGGATCAGGCACGGCGGGATTAGGCGGGGCGGAATGGGCAGGACGGTTCAGGCGAACATCGCAGGTAAGTCGACGCTGCTGGCCTTGCCGATGGTCTCGAAATGCGCGTTCAGGAAAGCGTCAGCCGCGTCATGCCCGGCAACGCGAAGTTGATGAAGGACGGCCGGGTTGGGCGTGGTCTTGGTCGCCACGGATAACTGCGCCATCAAAGCGTCATCGGCGATCATATGCACATTGATCCGCTTCATCGCGCCCTTTGGGACCCGGCCATCGTCAAGCAATCTCTGGACGAACTCGATGGCTCGCAATTCCCGCAAAAGCGAGGAGTTGAAGCTGATCTCATTGATCCGGTTTTGGATCGCGCGCGCGGTTTTCGGAAGCTCCTCGCGGTAGAGCGGGTTGATATTGATCACCACCAGATCGTCGGGCAGTTCGGATTTGAACAGCGGATAAAGCGCGGGGTTCCCGGTATAGCCGCCGTCCCAATAGGCCTCAGCTTGACCGGAGTCGGGGCAGGGCATTTCGATCGCCTGGAACAGCGTGGGCAGACAGGCGGAAGCCATCAGCGCCTCGGGCGTGATTTCATCGCCGCTGAACGTCCGGATCTTCCCCGTCCGCACATTGGTGGCGCAGACGGTCAATTCGGGCCCGGTATCGGCGCAGACATCTTGGTATTGAAAGCGTTCAACGATGGAGCGCAGAGGATTACTATAGATCGGGTTGTCATAGGGGCTGATCACGCGGCTGATCGCGTCTGAGACCGCAAAGGGCAGGGACGCCTCGATCAACTGTGAAATCGCGGCGGGTGAGACCGCACCGAGCCAGGCATCTAGGCCGCGATCCTCCAATGCGCCCACTTGGCTCCAAAACCACGCCAGATTGTCGAGCGCGCCGTCCACCCCGTTACGTCGAAGACCGGCCTTAACCGCCGCGCCATTCAGGGCCCCGGCCGACGTGCCCGACATCGCCGCGATCTCGAGCCTGTCATCGGCGATAAGCCGGTCGAGCACGCCCCAGGTGAAAGCGCCATGCGCCCCGCCGCCCTGCAGGGCCAGGGAGATGCGTTTGCGGGCCATCCGCCTCTTTTTTGCTCCATCTGCCATTCGACACACGTCTCCGCTCTAGAATCCGTTCACGATTACAGTGTCACTGCCGAAGAGCATTTCATTCTGCTGCCGCTGGAGTTCGAGCCGGATTTGTTCGACCTGGAAACAAGCCGTCGTGTCGCCTTCTGCACAGGCAGACTGAAGCGCAGCGAATTCGGGGGTTTGCGGGTCCTCTACCGCACAAGCACACAAAACGATCAGCAGCATAATTGTGCTTAGGATTTTTCTCATTGTTCTACACCTCAGCCCGCCGTCCAGCCGCCATCGATGCTGATGGTGGTGCCGGTGATCTGGGTCGAATGCTCCCCGCAGAGCATCAGCGTCGCGCTCGTCATTTCTTCGATGGTGGCGAATTGCTTGGAGGGGTGTTTGACCAGGATCACCTCACGCAGGACGGTCTCACGGTCCATGTTATGGGCCTTCATTTGATCGGGGATCTGCTTTTCCACGATGGGGGTCAGAACATAGCCCGGGCAGATCGCGTTGCAGGTGATGGGCTCCTCCGCGGTCTCCATCGCGACAGCTTTGGTCATGCCGACGACGCCGTGCTTGGCGGTGACATAGGCGGTCTTGTAAGCCGAGGCGCGCAGGCCATGGGCGGAGGCCACATTTATGATCCGGCCCCAGCCCGCCGCACGCATCAGCGGCAGGGCTGCGGCCGTGGTGTGAAAGGCCGAGGTCATGTTAATCGCGATGATCGCGTCCCATTTGTCCACCGGGAATTTATCAATCGCTTCAACGTGCTGGATGCCAGCATTGTTGATCAGGATATCGCAAGCACCGGCCTGTTCGATCAGGTGACGACACTGCGTTCCGTCTGACATATCCGCTTTGATATAGCGCGCCTCAACACCGTACTCGGCGGCGATCTCTGCGGCCAAGGCATGGTCTTCCTCATCGTCGGTGAAGGAGTTCAACACGACATTGGCGCCGGCCTTTGCCAGGCCTTGGGCCATACCCAGGCCGATGCCGGAGTTCGAGCCGGTGATGATTGCGGTTTTTCCAGCGAGCATAGCGTCTCCAATGAACGATCCGCGCGAGCTTGCCCTGGGTTGATTTGGTGTCGAATTGGTCCGGGGCGGCGCGTCTTTGCAGGTGCAGCATTATTGCCCCCGCGGTCGAAGATTGGAAAGGCCTGATTGCGCGAGACCTGCGCGGCCCGACGCCAAACCCAAGATCGGGCATTAGGAGACTTGTTTGGTGAAATCGTTGATCGGGCCTGGTTTTCCGAAATGCCAGCCCTGGGCAAAGTTCACACCAAGCACGCGCAGGGCGGCGGCCTCTTCGGGGCGTTCGACGCCCTCGACCAGGACCTGGGTGCCGGTTTCTTGGGCGAAATGCACGAGCGCCGAGACGATGGCGCGGTGGGTGATGTTGAGGTCGATCTCCTGCGCCAGCGCGCGATCGATTTTGAGCATATCGGGCTGCAACAAGGCGATGCGCTGCAAGCCGGAATAGCCCGCGCCCACATCGTCGATGGCAATGCGCAGGCCCAGACGCTTGATCTCCTGCACGCCGCGATGGAAGGCCGCGTTGTCCTGCGCATCGCTGAGCTCAGAGATTTCCAGAAGCAGCCGTTTCACCGGATGCATTTTGAGCAACTCGATGAATTGCGGGTCCGAGATCAAATCTGGCGAGGCGTTGATCGATAGATATGTGCCTTGCGGCAACGCTGTCAGACCATCCAATGCGGCTTTAAGTGTGGCAAGCTCCAGATCGATGCCAAGGCCCACATCAGCGGCGTCCAAAAACCAGATGTCGGGCGTCATCTTTTCGGGGGCGGTGAACCGGCTGAGCGCTTCATAGCCAATCACGCGCCGGTCGCGAAGGCGCACGAGGGGCTGATAGACGGCGTAAAAGTCTGAGCTTGACAATACACGCTCAATCCGCGCACGCGTCGCGTCGGATTTTCGCGTCAATTCCTCCTGGATCAGCACCTGACGGTTGGCCAGATTGGCAAAGCTTGCCATGACCGCAAGATCGCGGGGATTGAGCGAGGGTTTGGGCACTGGGGCCAAACAGCAGAACATCCCATAGATCGAGTCATCTTCATTATAGATCGGCAGTGACACATGGGAGCCAATGGGCAGATTATGGGTGATCGGCATGTCCTGGCAGAGCTTTTCGTGCCTGGTATCGGGGATCAAATGAGGCAGGGCGCCCGAGACGATATGCGGACAATAGACATCCGCAAGCTTTTGCGCGTCGCCCGGTTTGATCATATCCTCAAGACCGGGCGCTGAGACGTTGCGAAAGACCGTCTTATTCCCCTCGAAGCGCGACAGATACGCGACGGGCATGCCGAAATGATCGCGGATCGTCGCCAGTGCCTCATCGATCAAACTATCGGCTTTGTCGCGTGCGGCTCGACCTCCATCCTTGCGCGCGGTTTTGATCGGTGCCTCGGTCGGCGGCGGTTGAAAGCTCTCGATCGACAGGGCTTTGGGAAGTGCGGCAGTCATACGGGTCCTCGGATCTTTGAGCCAAGGCTATGACGGGCAAACCTCTAAGATTTCATTGCGGTCGGATCATCTCGCTCCGGTCTCACGCGACCGCCGCCTGCAAACCAAAAAAAACGCCGGCACGAAGCCGGCGTTAAGTTATTGAGGCAGGTTTCATACAGGCAAGAAACCTATCGAGCAGTGCGGTTGTTATACGCAAGGCTTCGCCGGTCCCGCAACCTAAAAGTTTGAAATGCTTGAATGACACCCATAGGCTGAGGCCAAATAGAACAACGGCGATCGGGGAGTGTTTCCAAATGTTGCAAAGAGTTTTCACGGCCAGTGTGAGTGCGCTCGTGAGTGGATGGCTCGCGCTTGGCGGCGCGATCGCAGAGCCCGCCCATGGCATCGCTATGTATGGGGACCCCGCCCTGCCACCAGATTTTGCGCATCTACCCTATGCCAACCCTGACGCGCCAACGGGAGGGCGGATGGTGACCGGGGAGGTCGGCAGCTTCGACAGCCTCAATCCGCATTCGCGTCTGGGCCGCGTGCCGTGGCAATTGCGCTTCCTGGCCTATGAGACACTCATGGGCCGTTCCTATGCCGAGCCCTTCGCGCTTTACGGTCTTTTGGCCGAATCGGTTGAGGCTGATCCGAATGGTCTCTGGGTCGAGTATACCCTTCGGCCGGAGGCGCGCTTTTCCGATGGTAGCCCCGTTACGGTGGCCGATGTGATGTGGTCCTACGAGACGCTCGGCACAGAGGGCCACCCGCGTTACGCCAATGCTTGGTCTAATGTCGCGAGCATGGAGGCCGTGGGAGAGCGGGGCATCCGCTTTACGTTCAATGAGGCCGACCGTGAGATGGGGCTGATCATGGGGATGCGCCCGATCCTGAAAGCGGGGCAGTGGGAGCAGACCGATTTCGCGACCTCCGGCCTCGACGTGATCCCGATCGCCAGCGCGCCCTATGTGATCGAAGATTTCCAGGCCGGCCGCTATGTCGAGTTGCGCCGCGATCCCGACTATTGGGGCGCCGAAGTGCCGTTTCGGCGCGGCACGCAAAACATGGACGTGATCCGGCTAGAATTCTTTGGTGATGCGACCGCGCTCTTTGAGGCGTTCACTGCCGGGGAGATCTCAATGATCCGCGAGACAGATGCTGCCGCTTGGGAGAGCCGCTATGACTTCCCACGCGTGCGCTCAGGCGAGGTGGAGCTGAGCGAGGTGGCCCATCAGCGGCCCTCCGGCATCACTGGCTTTGTGATGAACACACGGGTCGCGCCCTTTGACGATTGGCGGGTGCGCCAGGCTATGATCGAGGCCTTCAATTTTGAGTTTGTCAGCCAAACGGTGAATGCTGGGATCGACCCACGTATCACGTCGTACTTCTCCAACTCGCCACTCAGTTCACAGCTCGGCCGGGCCGAGGGCCGTGTGGCCGAATTCTTGGAGCCCTTCATGGCCGACCTGAACCCCGGCGCGCTCGAAGGGTATGCGCTTCCCGAGGGCGACGGGACCGAGCGCAACCGCGCCGGTGTGCGCCGGGCGATGGCGCTGTTGGAAGAGGCCGGTTTTACCGTCGAGAATGGGGTCATGACCGGGCCGGATGGCATGCCCTTTGCCTTTGACATCCTACTAGAGAGCGGTTCAGCCGAGACCCAGGCGATCGCGAATATCTACATCGAGGCTCTGGATCGTCTCGGGATCGAAGTTGGCCTTGAGACTGTGGATGACGCGCAATACCGCGAACGCACGGATGCCTTCGATTTCGCCATGACCCGCTATCGCCGGGGCCTAAGCCTGAGCCCAGGCAATGAGCAGCGGCTCTATTGGGGCTGTGAGGCGGCTGAGACCGAAGGCAGCCGTAACCTAATGGGGGCGTGCAACCCGGCGATTGAGGCGATGGTTGACCGAATGCTCACCTCCGCCGATCAGGCCGATTACGTGGCCGCCGTGCAAGCGCTTGACCGTGTGCTGATGTCCGAGCGCTATGTCGTGCCGTTCTGGTTCTCGCGCACCAGCCGGATTGCGCATGGCGCAGAGTTCGCCTGGTCCGAAGATCTGCCGATCTACGGCGATTGGCTGGGCTGGTCGCCAGATGTCTGGTGGGTCGAGGAATAGGGTTTGCGCTGCGCCTTGAGCGCGTCGCGCGTGCGAGGGTCGTTCGTTGTGCGCCATTGGTCCGAGGACAATGGACGACGCCCCTCGCGCCCCCCGGATATTTGAGCGATAAAGAGTTAGAGCCGATCCAGCGTCGGCTGGCAAACGCATCGCGTTTGAGGGTCGTGGCCGGTTCAGCTTCAGCTGACAAATGCACCGCATTTGAGGCCACGACGGGCGGAGCCCCGGTAGAACGGGCGAAGCCCGAGAGACCAACGCTGTCGTCGAATACCTTAGCTCGCTACTCCGCCGCGTCGGGCGTGGGCATGTTCACCGGTTCGCCACCGTTCTCGCCGTTGGGATAGACCAGACCTGCCGAAATGATCAGCTTGGCGGCATCTTCGACACTCATATCAAGCTCGATCACGTCGCTTTTCGGGAAAAACAGCAAAAACCCTGATGTAGGATTGGGCGTGGTGGGCACGAAGACCGACACCATTGGCTCAGCGCCGTAGCGCGCTGCCACTTCGCCCTTGGCGGTCGTCGAGATAAAGCCAATGGCCCAGATCCCTTTGCGCGGATACTCGATCAGACAGGCTTTCTCAAAGTTCTGCTCACCCTGGCTCAGGACCGTTTCGATGATCTGTTTGAGCCCGGAATAAAGCGACCGGATCAGCGGGATCGACAGGACCAAGCCCTCGGCCCAGCGGATGAGCGAGCGGCCAATGATGCCCTTGGCGATCCAACCGACGATCACGGAGAAGATCAAGAAGGTGACAACGCCCACACCGCGAATATCAATCGGAATGCCCGTGAGATCGCGAATGATCGTCGCCGGATTGTAAGCGCCGGGGATCAGCGGCAGCACCCAGCCATCAATCCAGCCTACAACGCTCCAAATCAGCCAAATCGTCAGGCCGATCGGGCCGATCACCACCAGGCCGGTGAAAAAATTACTCCTCAGCGAGGAGAAAAAGCCGCGTTTCGGCGGCGGTGGTGTTTCGGGCAGCTGCATCTGCACCCTCGTGTCGTCATCCCGAGAGAATATGTAGACGCGGCAAGGGTGTCGCACAAGAACATGCTGCACCGCGGCTTGCGCAGCGCTCTTGGCGGGATCACTCCACGTCGGGCCGGTCCTCGGCCAAGGCACGGGCAATTTGCGCGGCCAGGCGGGCATTGTTGAGGATCAATGCGATATTGGCGACGAGGCTTTTTCCTGCGGTCTCCTCGAAGATCGTTTGCAGGAGAAACGGTGTGACGGCTTTGCCTCGGATCCCTTGCGCGTCTGCGCGCGCCTGGGCGGCGTTTATGATCGGAGCCAGCATCTCGCGCGTCAGCTCGTCCTTTTCAGGGATCGGATTGGCGATGAGCTGCCCGCCCGGCAGGCCAAGCCCAGCTCGGACGCGGTGGGCGCGGGCGATCTCGGCGGGTGTATCGAGGCGCAGGGGCGCGGTGAGGCCGCTGTCGCGCGACCAGAAGGCGGGCAGGGCGTCTTGAGCATAGGCGATCACGGGCACGCCCTGGGTTTCTAGCACTTCGAGCGTTTTTTCGAGATCGAGGATCGCCTTGGCCCCGGCCGAGACAACCGTGACGGGCGTCTGCGCCAGCTCCATTAGATCGGCGGAGACATCAAAGCTCTCTTCCGCGCCTTGGTGCACGCCGCCGATGCCCCCCGTGGCGAAAACCTCGATCCCCGCGCGCGCGGCCAGGATCATCGTGGCCGCCACGGTGGTCGCCCCCATGCCGCCGCGCGCAATGGCCACGGCGAGATCGGCGCGGCTGAGCTTCCAGACGTCGCGCGCCTTGGCGAGGGCCTCCAGGTCAGCGGGCGCGAGGCCGATATGGGGCACCCCGCGTAGGACGGCGATTGTGGCTGGAACGGCACCTTGTGCGCGCACCTCCTCCTCGACGGCCCGGGCGGTTTCAAGGTTTTGCGGATAAGGCATGCCATGGGTGATGATGGTGCTTTCAAGCGCCACGATCGGCTTCGATAAGCGTTTGGCCTCATGGACTTCTGCGGAATACTTCATGTTTTCTCTGAGACGTAATGCGCCGCCACATCCAGCGCATAGTGAAGCGCTGCGGCCCCGTCTGCCCCGCGTGCTTCGGCGGTGATATGGGCCGCCATGAACGTATCGCCCGCGCCGGTCACGCGCCGCGCCTCGACCCGCTTGGGGCATGCGGTTTGGAGCGCGCCATCGCAGGCCGAGGCCGCCTCACGCGGCCCATCAGTGACCAGCACGCGCGCCGCGCCGTGACCGACCAAAGCCGCCGCCGCCTGGCCCGCCGTATCGAAGCTGCGCTCTAGCAGCAGACCGGCCTCCTCCCGATTGAGATAAAGCGTCGTCCTAGCCCGGGTTAGATACGGCCTGAGACGCGGGATCTTACCCGGCGACGCGGGCGCCAGCCTGAGGTCAGCCGCCGCAAAAAGGGGTGAGCCCGCGATGTCCGCCAAAAGCGGCGCGGTCAAGTTACCGTCGAGCGCCAAAGGGCCGGACCAAGGCGCCTCAGCGCTGCCCAAACGTCCATCCTCGAGCGGGGCGAGAACGCGCGCCCCGACGGTCTCAAGCGAGCGGGCATCGGCGATGGCAGCGATCATCTCGCCCTGAGCCTCGATCGCCATGTACTGATCCGTCGGCAGGGCAGGATCTCGGAGCATATATTCTGTCTTTAAGCTCATATCCTCACAGCGCGCGCAAAGCTCCCTCCCTGGCCCATCCTCCCCGATGACGCTCAAAAGCGCGGGCCGCCAACCGAAACGCGCCAAGCTGACCGCGATATTTAAGGCGACGCCGCCCGGAAGGCGCGCGATCTGGCCTGGCTTGTCATTGCCCAGGGCCATGTCGCGATCCGTCCGACCGATCACGTCCCACAGGACCGAGCCGATACATAAGATATCGGGTCTTTTATGGTCATCCTTTTTCACGCTTCGCGCATACAAGCCCAGACCCACCGGGTCCATATCGCGACATCGCCCACCTTCATCTTTCCGTAAATACTCACGCCAACGCCGCAAAGCCGCCGCACCGCCCGAAGACACAAGATCCCCGCTTGCACGCCCGCGCCATTGCGGCTAAACGCGGCGCACTTCACAGGCGGGGGCGGGCCCTCGGGGGAGACATCCCCGAAGGTCCACCGGTTGGCGCAAGCCTCATCCCCCGACCAAGGTATGAAACCGGAAAGGACTTGAGATCATGGCTCTGCCAGAGTTTTCCATGCGTCAGCTTCTCGAAGCGGGCGTGCATTTTGGCCACCAGACGCACCGTTGGAACCCCCGCATGGGTGAGTTCATTTATGGTGACCGCAATGGCATTCACATCATCGATCTGACCCAGACAGTCCCGATGCTGGACGCCGCGCTTCAGGTCGTGCGCGAGACGGTGGCCAAGGGCGGGCGCATCCTGTTCGTCGGCACCAAGCGCCAGGCGCAAAAGCCGGTCGCCGAAGCGGCTGAGAAATGCGCTCAATACTACATGAATCACCGCTGGTTGGGCGGCACGCTGACCAACTGGAAGACTGTGTCGAACTCGATCGGTCGCCTGCGCGCCATCGATGAGAAGATGTCAGAAGGGGCCGACGGCCTTACCAAGAAAGAGCGCCTTGGCATGGAGCGGGAGCAGGCCAAACTGCAGGCCTCGCTCGGCGGGATCCGCGAAATGGGCGGTCTGCCCGATCTGCTTTTCGTGGTCGACGTGAACAAAGAAGACTTGGCCATCGCCGAAGCCAAAAAGCTCGGTATCCCGGTTGTGGCCGTTGTCGACACCAACTGCTCTCCCGCTGATGTCGATTATATCATCCCGGGCAATGACGACGCGGCACGGGCCATCGCGCTCTACTGCGATCTCGTCAGCCGAGCGGCGCTGGACGGTATGAGCGCACAGCTTGAGACCGCTGGCGTGGATATTGGCGCGCTGGAGGATACCAGCGAGGCCATCGTCGAGGAGGCGCCCGCAGAAGCTCCGACGGAACCCGTGGCAGAGGTGGCGGCTGAAACAGCGGTTGAAGCGGCGGCCGAGGAGGCCCCGGCGGAAGCAACAGCCGAGGCCGAAGCCCCCGCTGCTGACGAGAGCAAAGACTAAGCGCATCTTGCGCAAACCAGGCGCGGGACCCATATCCCGCGCCGTACCCCAAATTGCAGGAGAGAACCCATGGCGATCACAGCATCCCTGGTCAAAGAGCTGCGCGACAAGACCGGCGCCGGCATGATGGACGCGAAAAAAGCGCTGACCGAAACCGATGGCGATATGGAAGCCGCCATGGATTGGCTGCGCACGAAGGGCCTGGCGAAGGCTGCGAAAAAGTCCGGCCGTACCGCGGCTGAGGGCCTGGTGGCGGTGCGCGTTGACGGTGGTAAAGGCGTGGCCGTTGAGGTCAATTCAGAGACCGACTTCGTGGCGAAAAACGCTGAATTTCAGGAATTTGTGGCCGGTATTGCAAGTGCTGCGACGGGCGTGGCCGATGTCGAGGCGCTCAAGCAGGCCGATCTCGGCGGCAAGTCCATCGAGGCCGCGCTGACCGACAAAATCGCCACCATCGGCGAAAACATGTCCATCCGCCGGATGGCCACGCTCGAGGGTGAAAACGTCGTTACCTACGTGCACAACGCCGCCACTGACGGCATGGGCAAGATCGGCGTGCTGGTAGCCTATACTGGCGATGACGCGGATTTCGCGCGCGGCGTCGGCATGCATATCGCGGCGATCAACCCGGCGTCTTTGTCCGAGGCTGATCTCGACCCGGCGATCGTGGAGAAGGAAAAGACGATCCAGATGGACATCGCGCGCGAGAGCGGCAAGCCCGAGGCGGTTATCGAGAAAATGATCGGCGGCCGGATGCAGAAATGGCTCTCCGAGGTGACGCTGGTCAATCAGGCCTATGTGAAGTCGGAAGACGGCAAGACCACGGTGGGCGACGCGTCCAAAGCCGTGGGCGTTGAGATCACCGGCTTCGTGAGGCTCGAAGTGGGCGAGGGGATCGAAGTGGAGAAGGAAGACTTCGCCGCCGAGGTCGCCAAGGCCGCCGGCGGCTGAGACCGGAGCGCATCACGACATGAAAACGGCGGGGTAAGACCTCGCCGTTTTTGGTACGAGACAGCGCGTCTTAGCTAGGGCTCGCCACTCGGATCAATAATTGTGACACCCGTCACCAGGATGATTTCGCAACCGCCGATCATCGTCGCGTCATCGCGGCGCGTCGATGAGCGCCAGCGCGAAATATTTTCCCCAGTTACCTCAACCAGATAGCCGCTGAGACGAATGCGGCTGCCGACATTTACCGCCATGAGCGCATCATTGATCGATTGATAAGCGGGGATCCGGTGATTGTTGGTGATCTGCGCTTCCATCGCATCGGTGAGCCGCAGGTCCGCCTGAACACGGTAGCCAAGCGCGCAGGGCAGGGCACTAAACTCAAAGTGCTCGATTCCACCGGGCTCACCCAAATCTCCTCATACGATCCCGAGATCGAGCGGTGAGATCGAACTGGTGGCATCGGTCCTGAACTCGCGCCGCGTCACCGCACGCCCCTCGAGCACATATCCATAGAGCAATTCGGCCTCAAACCCATCGCCCAGGGCGACCGGCCCAGATGAAACCGAGGCCTGCGCTGGGCCCGATACGAGATCTGCGGCCAGCGGCAATGCAGGCAATCCGGCCGTGTTCACATCGGTGCTCAAGGCTTCCCGTGGCGCGTTTTGCTCAGCCGCCATGGAAAGCACAACCGCCGCAACGCCCGCAAAAAACAGCATCATCTTCGCGCCATCATCGAACATCTGTGCGGCTCCTACCTCGCCGCCGCTTCTCCGTGCCTGCAGATAAGCAGAGCATCCTAGCAAGATTTCGCCGTGGATTGCCCACGACAGCGGTGAGGTATTTGGATGCATTGCACGTTAATTGAGATAGTGACCGCGCGACCCCAGAAGCCGGATGAGGATCGGTTTCATCGGCAATAAGACAGTCTTGAGTGCCGCGCGCAGCCATGGACGCGCGTCCCAAAACCGCGCTGCGGCAAACCTTCTCGCTTCGCGCTCTTGCGTCACCTCTTGGCCCGATTCCTCATGCCTCAGCATGTGGTGGCCCACCTCGTGGTAGAAGGTGATTTCACGGCGAATACGCGCCCAGGGGCGTCGCCACCAAGCCGTCCGCTTGGGCCAGACGATCACAATACTGGAGGTGTGGAGGGAATAGAGACCCAGATAGTCTTGTTCCGGTGAGGGCGCGATAACGTCGATCCGAGTGATATCATCGAGCGAGATACCCGGCGTCAGCCTCCACCTGTCCAAGGATTTCACAATTTCAGAGGCATTGTGCAGATCCGCCGAGACGTAAAGCGGCGTAGCGTCGTCCAACCACGCGACGGGCACTTCGCCGACACGTTTGGCCAAAAGATCGAGTGTGCGACGGTGCATCGGGCTAAGCTTGCGGGCCTCTAGCCACGCCACCGTTTCGGCGAACCGCTCATTGTCCAAATCGGCCAAGACCGCCAACAACGCGCCGAAGTACTGGCCGCTTGGGCCGCGCGCGGGCTTGGACCATTGCGCTGACATGAGCTTTGCTTGCACCGCGGACACCGCACCGTCCAGCGCGTGGAGGGCGCGCCAAGCATCGCGCTCTGTGGGGATGTGACCACTGCTTATGCCCTGGAGGAGCCGTTGAATTTGACGCTCAACGTCATCTGGGTCAGCCGCCGTCATCACGGCGGCCTAACGACACGTTTCGATATTGTCAAAGGCGGTTGCTTTGCCTTGATCGTTAAATCAGGGACACAACGCCGCCAAAATATTATCGGCCAAAACAAAGAACGGCACCTCCCAGGGACAAGGGGGTGCCGCTCAATCTAACCCCTGCGCGAGATGGGGATGCGCTGGTCAGAAATGAACGGCCGCCAGCCCGAAAATACTGGGCGCGCACCGCTCTCCGGTTACCCGGTCTGGCCCGTGGGGCAGACTGAAAGCCCTCGGTGCCGATGCTCCTGGCTCGAAAACAGCCATCACTCACGGAACAGGTTGACCTTGCGTAAAACGCTTGTTTTTGCAAAGTCAGGATTTCCTTACCTTTTGGTATAAACTGCGCGTAAGGTATTGAATTAAAATAGCTTAGTGCGCCGTAATTTCCGGTTCGATAAGAAAGATCTGGTTCAAAACCGAGGCCTTGCGCACCGCTTGCGCCGTGGTTTCCACACCCAAAGTGTCGCGCGCGCCGCGCAAATGCTTCTCGACAGTGGCCGAATTGCGTTCGAGAATCAGGGCGATATCCTGGATCGTCTTCCCGTCAGCCACCAGCTCGAGAACCTCGGTTTGCCGCGGCGTCAGAACGCGGCTTTGGCCGGTGGCGGGCAGGTTTGCGATGCACAGATGCGCCACCTGGTTGAAGACCTCGATCTCATCGCCGTCGCGCTGCCAGATCGCGTCCACATCGTCCTGGCTGAGCCCACGTCGCGCGGTTAAGCCGATCCCCGCGGCGGCATGTTTCATCGCCATCGGAAAGCTGATCGTATAGCCTGCTTTCAGCCCGTAGCGCGCGTTCAGCGCCAGGGCCATCTTCTCGATATCGCTGAGGTTACGCTCCTGAAAATCGGTCAGAACTTTGCGCCAGGACGTGGCCCCGATATTCTCATTGGCCCACCGCATCATCGGTCCGCCTCGAAAAAGTCCTTTATTCACAAAGGCTTCAATATAGGAGGGGTCGTGGTTGGACAGGATCAGCGCATCATTGGGATCGCCGAACGTTCCGGCCCGGCGAAAGGCGGAATAGACATAGAACAGCCGATCAAAGCCGTAACCGGCCATCGTTGCGGTATGTTGGCGCCAAAGATCATCGACACTGCGCATGCTCAGATAGGCCTTCAGTCGCTTCATGCTGCCGCAGCCTCCGCTTCTAAATGGGCCACCATGGCCCGGATCGCCAAAAGATAGCCCTGTGCGCCGAAGCCCGCGATCACACCGAGCGCCACGGGCGCAATCAGCGAGCGATGGCGAAATTCCTCACGCGCATGGGTGTTGCTGAGGTGGAGCTCGATCACCGGCACCGAGATGGCCGAGATCGCATCCCTGAGCGC
The DNA here is from genome assembly GCA_038530555.1 of Pseudomonadota bacterium. Classification (GTDB taxonomy): domain Bacteria; phylum Pseudomonadota; class Alphaproteobacteria; order Rhodobacterales; family Rhodobacteraceae; genus HKCCE3408. The sequence goes on from JBCBCN010000001.1 coordinate 214,647, forward strand.
GATTGAGCTGTGTGTGTAAGCGCCGGCATTGAAGATCACGCCGTCCTGGGTCTCCCGCGCCGTATGCAGCGCATCCACAAGCGCGCCTTCGTGGTTCGATTGCTGAAATGATAGCGTCACACCAAGTTCATCCGACAGCGTCGCGCAGGTGGCCTCGATCTCCGGCAAACCCGCGCTGCCATAGATCCCGGGCTCACGTTCGCCCAAAAGATTGAGATTTGGTCCATTCAAGACCAACACGCGCATAGCACAACCCCTCGTTCAAAGAGGACTTTAGGCGACAGATCCGCCGCTTGTCTATCTGGCAATGCGTGAATGGGCCGTGAAACCAAGGACAAAGGCTGCGCGACTGCCGGTGCTAATATTTAACATAATCACGATTAGCAGAGTTTTGTATGTCGGATGAAATTGACGAACACACCGTGAGCCTATCAAGCATCGCAACTCACCCCAAACGCGGCAGCCACACAGTAAACGTGCTTCCCTGCCCCGGTGCGCTGCTGATCTCGAGCTGGCCGCGGTGGCGGTTGACGATGTGTTTGACGATGGCCAGGCCCAAGCCCGTGCCGCCCATGGCGCGGCTGCGATGGGCATCGACGCGGTAAAAGCGCTCGGTCAGGCGTGGGATATGCGCGGCATCGATCCCTTCACCCCGATCGATGACGTCAAGCCGCGCCACAGGCCCGCGCACGCCCAGACCGCGCTCTGCCTGGCTGAGCCTCAGCGTCACTGGCTTGTCTGGCCCACCGTATTTCAAAGCGTTCTCCGTCAGGTTCATCACCACCTGGATCAACTGGTCCTGGTCGCCCAGCACACGCGGATCGGACGCCGCTTCGACATCGAGCGCGAGCGTATTGCCTGCCTCCGCCGCCTGCGGCCTGAGGGCCGCAACGACCGTTTCCAAGACGTCGCTCAGCACCACCTCGCTATCGGGCCGGATACGCTCATTGGCCTCGACGCGGCCGAGCGACAGCAGGTCTGAGACGATGCGGTTCATGCGCCGCGCCTCTTCCTCCATAATGCCCAAAAACCGATCAGCGGCGGCGTTATCGCCGCGCGCCGGTCCGCGCAGGGTTTCGATGAAGCCCATGATCGCGGTCAAAGGCGTGCGCAATTCATGGCTGACATTGGCGACGAAATCGCGGCGCTGTTCTTCCGCGTCACGCAGATGCGTCAGGTCTTCAAAATGCAGCATCAGCCCTTGCTCGGCTCCGTCCCAGGAAACGGGCTGGATATTGACGCGGAACACTTCCGGCGCGGCGCGGCCCGTTGCCACAAAGCGCGCCTCCCCGCCTGCGCCGTGGCGATAGGCCGTCTCGATCAGGCCGAGCAGCTGCGGATTGCGCAACAGCGCGTAGGGTTGCCCGATAAGCCAATCACCGAAGACCTCACCCGCCTTTTTATTGGCCGCTCCGATCCGACCGGTCGCATCCAGCCAGAGCATCGGCGCCGGGACCGCCGACAAAAGCGCCGTCGCCCAGTCTTGGGTCATGGACAACAACACAGGCCGCGTGGCGCGGTATGGGAGATTTTATAGAGCATTGGCCAAGGGTTAGCGATTTGATGGACGCACTGCAAATGCAGCCTAGGGCAAGGCGCGGTTCGTCCTGCGCGCATCCGACGCACTGTAATGCCTGCACGGCCCTTATCAAATCCGTGTCGCGCCTTATCTTTCGCAAAGCCGTGACAACCTATCTGATCTAAAATGACCGGAGCTTCTGCCAATGGCCGAGACGGGCCTGAGCCCAGCCCCCGCATACTGTGCCTGGGCTTAACTGAGGGCGCCCTCAAGGCCCTCCCCGCCCACGTGCTGGAACCCGGTAGCCCGGTGCGCCAGCTTGATATCTTCGCCTTGGGGTCAATCGATTTTCGTGCGCCTGGTGCGCCGGAACTCGTGATCTCGCCCCTGGCCGATGCGCCGCTCGACGCGGTCGAGATCGCAGCAGACCTCCAAAAGGCGGGCTATCGCGGGCGCTATATCGCCGTAGGCCATGGCCTAACGGATATCGCTTTGATCGAGCAGGAAATCCGCCTCGCTGCCCCGCAGCTGAGCTTTGCGGCTGTGGCCTTGGACCGGTCCACGCCGCTTTACGGTGTCTAGTCGCGCCTTGGGCCGCCCGACTATGACCGGACGGTTCCGTCGCCCTTCACCAGGTATTTGAACGAGGTTAACTGATCCGCGCCCACCGGACCACGGGCGTGTAGCTTACCCGTGGCGATGCCGATCTCGGCGCCCATGCCAAACTCCCCCCCATCGGCGAACTGGGTGGAGGCGTTGTGCATCAGGATCGCGCTGTCCACGCGGTCGAAAAACTGGGCGACAGCCGTAGGATCTTCAGTGATGATCGCCTCGGTGTGGTTCGAACCATAGGTGCCGATATGCGCGATCGCCGCGTCGATATCGGGCACGACCCGCGCCGCGATGATCATATCGAGGAACTCTGTGCCCCAGTCTTCTTCGTTGGCTGCAACGGTGCCCTCGATATGCTGAAGCGCCGCATCCGCGCGCACTTCTACGCCTGCCTCGATCAGGGCGCGAATGACCCCCTGCCCGATGGTCTCGGCGACGGCCTCATGGATCAACAGACACTCCGCCGCGCCACAAATCCCGGTGCGCCGCGTCTTAGCGTTCAGCGTCACGGCCAGCGCCTTTTGCGGGTCCGCCGCCGTGTCGAGATAGATGTGACAAATCCCTTCGAGATGGGCGAAGACCGGCACCCTGGCCTCACGCTGGACCAGGCCCACGAGGCCCTTGCCCCCGCGCGGCACGATCACGTCAACAAACTCCGTCAGGCCCAACAATGCGCGCACAGCCTCACGGTCGCGGGTGGGCACAAGCTGCACCGCATCCGCGGGAAGCCCGGCTGCGCTTAGGCCGTCTTGCAGACACGCGGCCAAGAGTGTCGAGGAATGGTGGCTTTCCGAGCCGCCGCGCAGGATCACCGCATTGCCTGATTTCATGCACAGAGCCCCGGCATCGGCGGTCACGTTGGGTCGACTTTCATAGATCACGCCGATCACGCCCAGCGGGGTTCGCACGCGCTGTATCTTGAGGCCCGTCGGCTGCTCCCATTCGGCGATAACGGCGCCCACCGGGTCGGTCTGTTCGGCCACGGCGCGCAACCCGGCGATGATCGCGTCGATGCGCGCATCATCGAGCATCAGACGGTCCATCATGGCGCCGCTCAGGCCCTTCTCGCGCCCGAACTCCAAGTCCTTGGCATTGGCCTCGATGATCTCAGCCCGACGCCCATCGACCGCCTTAGCGGCGGCCTCCAAGGCGGCGCGCTTGGTCTCTGGCTTGGCAAAGGCCAACTCCGCCGCCGCCCCTTTGGCGCGACGTCCCAGATCCTGCATCAGGTCTTGGATCGATGTCTCCAGATCCTTCATCGGATAGCCTCCTTGCCGTTCAGCGCTATGGTACAGCCGCTCGCTTCAAAGCGCCATATCATCGCGGTGAATGAGCGCCGCACGGCCGGGATAGCCGAGGATCTCGGCAATCTCTGAGCTTTGATGCCGCGCAATGGCCCCGGCCTCCTCGGCCGTGTAGCGGCTGAGCCCGATGCCCAATTGTCGCCCCTCGGGATCCAGCAAGGCCACCGGATCGCCGCGCTTGAAGGCGCCCTCAACCGCACTCACTCCAGCAGGCAGCAGCGACTTGCCGCGCCGGAGCGCCGCCACAGCGCCCGGATCGAGCGTCAGCGCCCCGCGCGGCTTCATCGCCGCGATCCAGTTTTTGCGCGCGTGATGCGGATCGCCATCGGCCAGGAACCATGTCGCGGGCGCTCCGTTTTCAAGCTTTTGCAACGGGTTGTCCGGCGTTCCTAATGTAATCGCGGTCACGCATCCGCCCTGACGCGCGGTCCAAGCGGCCATGAGCTTGGTTTTCATCCCGCCCCGGGACAGGCCCGAAGCCGCCTCCCCCGCCATTGCCTCGATCTCAGGCGTAATCGATGCAATCACATCATAGCGCCCTGCCTCAGGATCGCGCCTCGGATCGCCGCTGTAAAAGCCATCGACATCGCTGAGCAGGACAAGCTGATCGGCGCCCGCCATGACGGCCACATTCGCCGCGAGCCGGTCATTGTCGCCATAGCGGATCTCATCTGTGGCGACGCTGTCGTTTTCATTGACGATCGGCACAACCCCGCGCGCCAGAAGTGTCGCAAGTGTCGCCCGCGAGTTCAGATAGCGGCGCCGGTCCGCACTGTCATCGAGGGTCACGAGGATCTGCGCCGTGGTCTGACCGTGGGGCGCCAGCGCCTCTTCATAGGCCCGAGCCAGGCGGATCTGACCGACCGCAGCCGCCGCCTGCGCCTCTTCAAGGGCAATGGCACCGGGCGCGAGGTTCAACACCGCGCGGCCCAGGGCAATGGAGCCCGAGGAGACCAGGATGACGTCCGTTCCCCGCGCCCTGAGCCGGGCCACGTCCTCAGCCATCGCCCTCAGCCAACCGGCGCGCAGATCGCCCGTTTCCGCATCGACCAACAGAGCCGAGCCAATCTTGACGACCACGCGCTTGGCATCGGCCAGGCGCGGCTTGGCGCCCGCGCCTAAGGCCGCCATGGAACCACGTCCTCACGCGCCCCACGCGCGGCGGCGCGGTCCGCGTCGATCTGCGCCCGCAGGCTTCGCAAAACCTCGGTCAGTCCGGTGCGTGCCACGCCCGACATCTCCATCACCGGCCCGGCCACCGCCTCCAGCGCGGCGCGCTGGCTGGCCAAGGTCTCCTCATCGAGCGCGTCGATTTTGTTCAGCGTGGTGATCTTTGGTTTGCCGGCAAGATCGCCGCCATAAAGATCAAGCTCCTCTTGGATCACGCGCCAATCTTCGGCCACGTTATCCGATGTGCCATCAACCAAATGTAGCAGGACCGAACAGCGCTCCACATGGCCGAGAAACCGATCGCCAAGGCCCCTGCCCTCATGGGCACCCTCGATCAGGCCAGGAATGTCCGCCACAACGAATTCCGCCCCGTCCACGCCCACCACGCCGAGCCCCGGGACCAGAGTCGTGAAGGGGTAATCCGCCACTTTGGGCCGCGCATTCGACGTGGCCGCCAGGAAGGTCGACTTGCCCGCATTTGGCAGGCCCACCAGCCCCACATCCGCGATGAGTTTGAGCCGCAGCCACAGTGTCCGCTCAACCCCGTCTTGACCAGGATTGGCGCGGCGCGGGGCCTGATTGGTCGAGGATTTGAAATGCAGGTTGCCAAAGCCGCCATTGCCGCCGCGGGCCAACAGGACGCGATCCCCGACCTCCGTCAAATCGGCCAGGACCGTCTCTTCGTCATCTTCCAAAAGTTCGGTTCCGGCGGGCACGCGCAGGACGATATCCGCGCCGTCCTTGCCGGTGCGCTGCTTACCCATGCCCGGTTGGCCGTTCTTGGCAAAGAAATGCTGTTGATAGCGGAAGTCGATGAGCGTGTTCAGCCCGTCCACCGCCTCGGCCCAGACATCGCCGCCGCGTCCGCCATCGCCGCCATCGGGTCCGCCATATTCGATGTATTTCTCGCGCCGGAAGCTCACGCATCCCGCCCCGCCGCCGCCTGAGCGGATATAGACTTTGGCCAGATCGAGAAACTTCATCTCAGCCGCCCCCGCCCCTTTTCATTTTTCCAAAAATACTCCGGGGAGCGCGAGGGGCTGGCCCCTCGCCCCGATCGAGATCGTCCGCGCGCGGCTTACCGGCTTAGGCCAGCTTTTTCAAATAGGTCCAGGTTGGCGCTGCATGGCCGCGGGCCACCGAAAAGCTCTCGGCGTCGCCCAGATAATCAAACCCGGCATTGGTCAGCACCCGCGCCGAGGCGGGATTGTCCTGAAACACCGTGGCGAATATTGTCGAATTGGCCAGGGGATTTGCCGCGATCAACGTTCGCACGGCCTCCGAGCCGAGGCCCGTGTTCCACATCGCGGGCGCCACCCAAAAGCCGATCTCAGACTGATCCCGGTCCATCTGCTTGAGCGAGATCACCCCGAGCAGCTCGGAGCCACCGAACCGCGATGCATCCATGGCCCAGACATGTTCCTGGCGTTCGGTCGCATTGGCCTTGGCGATGAAGGCCTCGACCGAACCAGGCGGTAGCGGATGCGGGATCGAAGAGGTCATCGACGCCACGCGCTTGTCAGAGGTGTAAAGCGTCATCAGGCCTTCATCCGAGCGGCGCAGCGGGCGCAACTCGAACCGAGGGCTGTCAAAGACCTCCTGGGCGACGATCACATCCTGTTTCATCAACTCTCCTCCAACAGAGCCGAACGGGCCGCGAAAAGTCCGCTTGAGACCCGAAGCCTGGCTTCGAAGCCGCGGGTCTTGCATCCCGGTGGGTCGTTTTTGTGGCAGTGACGCGGATCGGCGCGTCGACGCCTTGGTCTGAAAATGAAAGTGGGGGATGCGGCTTGGCGCCGATCCCCCACCCTCATGATGTCATAGGTGGTTACTCGGCGGCTTGAGCCTCGGGAAGCACGGTAATGAAAGTGCGCCCTTTGAGGCCCTTGCGGAAGCCTACTCGGCCCTCGGCAACGGCAAAAATCGTGTGGTCCTTGCCAATGCCGGTGCCCTCGCCCGGATACCACCGCGTGCCGCGCTGGCGCACGATAATGTTGCCCGGGATCACGGCTTCGCCGCCAAATTTCTTCACGCCCAAACGTCGACCTGCGGAATCGCGCCCGTTGCGCGAGGAGCCGCCTGCTTTTTTGTGTGCCATGGCCTCTCTCCTTACTCTTCGCTGGCTGCCAGCTTGGCGGCCTGTTCGATCCAACCGTCCCGCTCGATGCGGCCCTTGAACGAAAGTTTGTCATCCATGTCAGCCACGTCTTCGGGCGTCCACGCAGCGATCTGAGCAAAGCTCGTCACGCCATTTTCGTGCAACTTCTTCTCCAGCGCAGGACCAACACCCGACAGCTTCTTGAGATCGTCCGCGCCAGAAGCCGCGGCTTTGGGCACGGCCTTAGGCTTTTCGGCTTTGGGCTTCGCGGCCTTGGGCGCCTCGGCCTTGGGGGCCGCCTCTGCTTTCTTCGCCGCAGGCTTGGCTTTCGGCTTCGCAGCAGCCGCCACAGCCGCAACTGCCGCGACAGAACCCGCGCCGACCGCCGCCTTTACACCGCTTTTCTCGGCACCCTTGGCCATGATCTCGGTGACCCGCAGCAGTGTGAGCTGCTGACGATGGCCCTTTTTACGCTTCGACGAGTGCTTACGGCGGCGCTTGACGAAATGCACCAGCTTCTCGCCCTTGATTTGGTCCATGACCTTAGCCTGGACCCCCGCGCCATCCACCAGGGGCGCGCCGATGACCGGGCTGTCACCGCCCAGCATCAAAATCTCATTGAATTGAACGGTTTCACCCGCTTCAGCGGCCAGCTTCTCTACGCGCAGCACGTCGCCCGACTGGACCTTATACTGCTTGCCGCCGGTCTTGAGGACCGCAAACATAGCGTCTTCCTTATCTCATCGCGCCCTGCGGCCCCCGGATCGGGTGTTGTGCGGACTATTCCGCGCCTCGGACGGCGGGCCCGTTTGGGGCCTGTCATACAAATGCCCAGCGGTATCGCCGCTGAGAGCGCTGGATGTGCCGCAGGACCCACGGTAAGTCAAGCGCTGCTTGGCGCAAAATCGAAGCAACCTATGCGGGTCGCATGGCAGCCCAGACGCCTTTGACCCCTGCCCATTTTCTATTGCATGGCGCGTCTGGGGCCGCTATGCCCCGCGCCTGAGCCGAAAGCTCCCGCGGAGAGGTGCCGGAGTGGTCGAACGGGGCGGTCTCGAAAACCGTTGTGGGTGCAAGCCCACCCAGGGTTCGAATCCCTGTCTCTCCGCCATCCTCAACACCTTGTTTTGATCGTCTGCGTTTTGATCGTCTGCCATGCTGCCGTGGAAGTCAGCAATTTAGGCCAGGGGCGCCGATCTTGTTGCCCGACAGGACATTAGGCCCGGCAATAAACTAGGCCCGACAAGACACTAGGATAGTGGCGCGTCGATCTTAACTGGAAGATCCGACGCGATCGGCTCGTCGTCGATCATCTCCACCATACCGCTCGGTTGAACCCGGAACTCAGCCTCGAAAATCGCATTTGAGTAATAGATCGTCGCGTCACACAAAAAATTGCCTTTTTCATCTCTGCCGTCGAAGATTGCCGGTCGCAGGGTGTTGCGGAACACGGTTGCCACATCCGGACTGATCTTCTTGGGCACATACGTGTCTTCTGGAGATTGGGCGACGTAGAACGGCCCCTCTTCGCCCCGAACAAAGAATGTGAAAAACACCAAGTAACTCAGAACGTAATCGTCGGTGAGCTTGATTGGAGCCGCAGCGTTGATTTGGTGCAAAGGCGGAGACGTGCCGTTCAACCAATAAAATTCATCGCCGAGCTTGAGGAAATAGATGAACAGGTTCCTCGGCTCCCAGGCGGGATCTTTGACGCGGAAGAACTCGACATTGTCGTAAAACGGGAGCCTGCGCTTACCGATATCGGTGGAGGCCTCAGTGACCGGGTAACGATCACCGATGGGATTGATCTTTTCGATCATGGCCGTGAGTTCATCGCCCGTAACCGCCGTCCATCTATCATCCATATACATCGTGACCCTCCACACCGCGCAAGCTGAGGCTAACGATACCCGCGAAAGGCGCAACCATTGTCGGCGACCACGAAATGACTGTGTTTGCCGCGCCCGACCCAGGCTGAAACGATCAATCGGGCGGCAAAGACCGCGCTCTAACTTGTTCAAAAAAATGTTGTTTCGACGCTTTGCCAGCCGTAGCCTTTGCCTGCGGGAGTGGGTTGATGGTCGCGGTTTTTCCAACTTTGGATGTGCCTTCGCTCTTTGTTGCCTCACCGGGCGACATGGTCGATCTGCGCCGTATGGCCTCGAAGATATTCGAAGAAGCCAATCACGAAGGCGGGCGCGTCGCATCGGTGCAAATCTACACATACGAAGACGCCGTCCTTGAAAACACTGATGCGAAACCGATCCAAGAATTGATCTGCCGCCCCGATGACAAGCTGTCGGAAGGCTTGGTGGCGTTTTTCGGCGAGAAGGTGGGCAAGGACCTCCATTCTCAATCCGAAAAGGGCATGCTGGCTGACTTGCCGGATCTGTTCACTGGGATTGCAGCGAGTGACAAACGCTACCGCCTCGTGCATCCCTGGGAGGAAGGGGCCGAGGAAACCGGTGGGTTTCCTCTGACCGGCAGCACCTTCGAAGTGCTTTGCGCCCTGTCGGGTCAGAAGCGATTGGAAGCGCAGGGGTCCGAGCGTCGTTTACCGGCATTCATCTGTTTTGCATCGCCCAAAGAAGTCCTCGACGCCGAGAATGACGAAGACGCGCCTTGGGGCTCACACCGCCTTTGGGATGCCACCTATGAGGCCTTCAAAGGGGAGAAGCGACGGCTGCGACGCGAGCAGGATGCCCTGTCTCTTCAACGCCAAAAGCTGGCGAATTTCGCGAGATATCTGACCCTGGCAGGCTATGAACTTCGCTTTCTGTCCAAACGTGAAGAGATCGAAGAGGCCTATCGGAAGTGGATCGTCGATAACGAATTCGCGGCACCGTCTGATGCTCTCGAGATTGATCCATTCATTGGATTGCGAAGTTATGACGTCACGGAGCACGCGGTCTATTTTGGCCGCGAAGATGAGGTCAAAGCCGTATCAAGCATAATTGAGAGCATCTTTGAAAAGGCCGAAGCACCGAATTGCTATTGGGTCAAAGGCGCGTCGGGCGTCGGGAAATCTTCTTTCCTGAGAGCTGGTTTGATTGGTGAGCTAGTGAACTCTTATTTTTCGATTGGACGCTACGCATACATCGTGTTTCGACCGAACGAGCTCTTGTCGAAGGCCGCTCTGGATGGATTGAGTGATCCTCTACAGGCGATGTTTTCTCTGGCATTAGAACAAATTTACAGATTTTTTCAGGCGGAAACCTACCACCCACCCGACTTCAATGACTATGCCAAAACATATTATGACCTAAGGCCTGAGGCACGGGGAAATTGGGTTTTGCGAACCCTCGACTACGTCGTCGCTCAGCTTCAGCCCGAAGGGGCTGATTTGCCGTTTCGCTTGCTAATCGGCATCGATCAGTTTGAAGAAATCGTCGACATGCTCTTTGACGAAGCGCGAAATGAACAGTGGTCAAGCTTCGTGGATTTTATGACTGTGGCGCCGACGGGCCAACGTGTTTTCGTCTTATCAACTCTTAGGCAGAAACGCCTGGAAAAGATGCGAAAACACCCGGGCCTTGGACCGCTATGGGAGCGAAGCTCGCGTAACCAATACGAGCTTCGCTTACCGAGCCGGAAAGACTTTCGCCAAATCATCGAGCGCTCCTTCCGACTCGTCGGCCACAGCTTTCCAAGCGAAGATCTGGTGAACCATATTCTCAGCCAAATCGACGCAATACAAATGAAAGAAGAGGGCCGACGCGTGGGACGCGTGATGCCATTGCTTTCAAACGCTCTGCAACAGCTTCATGAACAAGTCGGCGAAGTGGAATGGGGCAAGGCAAACAAAAAAAATCGGGACGGCCGCGATCGTCGCGAAAATCGCGAAGCCTCCAACGAAATGAACCTAGTGGCTGCACCAAAAGCGTCGGGCAAAAAGCAGGTCAAAATTACTTTGGAGTTAGCTAAGCAACACGCAAGTTTAGAAAAGGCTATGCAATATCTGCCATCTTTGGTGGCCGAGGCGATGCAGGAATACAGGTTGAATGCCAAACTAGGGTCGCAAGACAGCACTCTCGACGACCTATTTCGTAAGCTTGTTCGATGGACCGGTGGCCGAGAGGACGGAGATACGCAATTTTCGCTCCCGACAATTCAAATGCCATCTCACGGCGATGAAGCCGTGCTGGCTAGGGCTTTAAAGAAACAACGGCTCTTGACGGATGAAGGCGATGGTTTGGTTCGTCTAGCACATGAGACAGTTCTCAAAGAATGGCCGGAGGCTGCTCAATTCATTGATCGAGAGCGACCGCTTTATCTTTTGGCACAAGAGATGCGCGCTGATGCGCTTCGTTGGTTAGTTAGGCGCGAGATCGACCAAACAAAGGTCGAGGAATTCGCAGACATTGCCTGCGATATGCTGGGGCTTTGGGCGCAGCGTTTCCACGAATTCTTTACACCGCAGCTGGATCCCGAAGACATCATGCTGCGCGATTACTGCCTCGCGCTGATGAAGCGGGTTTGCACGCCTCGCGCGGTGATCGAAAAGACGCAGTTTAAATCGACACACCTGCACATTGCCTCGCTCTATGGGCGCGCGGATATCCTCCGCGAGATGCTGGAGAGGGATCGCGACGCAGTAAACCTACAACGCAGCGACGACCGCACTGCGATCATGACGCCAGGTTTTGTGTCCGATCACGAGGTTCTCGACACGCTTTTGGCCTTCGAAGCCGACGTCAACAGCGCCGACAAGGACGGCTATGTGCCCCTGCACTTTGCGGCAATTGGCGGCGACGTCGCGTTCACCCGCAAACTGATTGAAGCGGGCGCCAAGATCCCGGACGTGCCAGCCCATCCGATCCACACAGCCGCTCAGCACGACAAGACCGATGTGGTGTCTTATTACCTGAAAACACACGGCGTCGGCGCGGATATCCGAACCAAAATGGGCTGGACCCCGATCATGTGTGCGGCCGCAGAAAACAAATGCGCCGCGCTTGAGATCCTGGCGGATCGTGCCGATCTCAATGCGACGATCGATCCGGATGCTGAAAAGCCCTTTGGTATGACCGCGCTCCACATCGCGGCTGCCAATGGCGCGCTAGACTTCGCAAAGGCTCTTTTGGACCAAGGTGTTCCACTCAACCAAGCCGATCGCGGCGGCGCAACCGCTCTGCATTATGCCGTTCAGCACGATCAACCGAACACTGTGCGGTTTTTAGCTGATCGGATGGAGAAGGCGGGCGGTGACGGCGGCAATCCCAAGGCGATCAATTGGTGGACCAAGGAGCCGCTCCACACGATCATCGAAGGCCTCAAGAAGGACAAACCCGAAACCAAATTCCTACAGCTTGCCGATTGCACGCCGCTTCACCTTGCCGTCGGGAAGGATGATCTGCGGTGCCTTTACGCCCTATTGGACGCGGGCGTGAAGCCCGACACGCGCAATCGCAACGATCAAACGCCCTTGATGGTGGCGATCTCGGAAGGCCATGAGAAATGCGTCAACCCACTGGCCAAAGCCGCCGATCTCAAGCTGCGCGACGGGTCGGGAACGACGCCACTGCAGGCTGCGATCCGCAAGGCGGTGTTCCTGAAATCTGATCTGACAATGGCGATGGAAATCGCAAGCCACGATCCCTCGCGCAAGTTCGACTATATCCATATGACGCGCGTGACCGATGCGCAAAAGCTCACGCTCCTGCACAAGGCGGCCGCCGAGGATGCCGCGAAAGTCACGAAGTTCCTGCTCGACACGCCACCGCGCGGACCGCTTGAGGATGCTTTTGGGCGCTCTCCGCTGCATGTCGCGGCGGCGAATGGGCAAGCTGAGCAGGTGGCGCTTTTGCTCGCACAGGATCAGTTCGACGTCTTCGCGCCCGATGGGAAAGGTGACACCGCTCTGGACCTGGCATGTTTCGCTGGTCGATACCGCACAGCAATGGCCCTGATCAAATCGGTGCAGAATCGTGATCTGCACAGTGTGTGTCCCGAGCTCTTGCACGCCGCGGCGCGCGGAGGCTCGGCCAAATTGGTGCAACACCTTGTCGAAGCAGGCTATCCGGCGGATGCCTACGACCGCATAGGTCTCACGCCGTTGATGATCGCGGCCCTCAATGGCCATGAAGAGGCCTATGGCTGGCTCATATTGCGCGAGGATGTGGATCCAATGCGCCCCATCAAGGACCGAGAGACCGTCACCGCAGCGGCAACAGCGGTGCAAGGTGGGCGGGAGGCAATTGTACAGAAGCTTCTCGAGGCGTGCGGCGTGACAAACCTGCCGATAAAATCCTTAGTCTGGCAAGCCGTGAGGTTCGGCCATTTTGACTGTGCCGCGTGCTTGCTGGAAACTTCAGAGCTCGCGGATTTTGAAGATCCGGATGGCGGTGGCCTTTTGTCGGCCCGTTATTTGGCGCTGCGGGAGCGGCGAAAGACCGCTTTCCCGAAATCACTGCCCGCCCCGGCCGAACGTCTCGAAGCGATCCTATTTCCCAAAGGGACGCCGGACGCCGCGGACACCCCGCCTGCAAAGCCGCTGGAACCGGAGCCCGGTGGGGCCGCTCCTGGGCGCAAAACGACGACGACGCCGGTCTCGGCAGGCTCCGGCAAGCCAATTCGTAAATCTGTTGGTGCCGGGCGCGGCGGCATGACCCAATCGCGCAAGTACGGCCTGTCCTGCGACCTCTACCCGCATCTGGACCGCCGCAAAAAGCTATGGCGAGCATTTGAGGGCGAAAAGCGGGACGCGTTCATTGCCAAGATCACGCCCGTCGATGGAAAGTACCGGTTGAACCAGGGCACACTCTCCTGTCACCAGCGTGATCTGCCATTCTACGATGATATGACGTTGATCTGTGTTAAGGATAGCAGCCTGATCCGGTCGGACCTCTCATTCTTTTACCTGTCGCGCGGCGAGGAATTGTTTCGCCTCAACGGGACCTCCCCGCCAATCCATCAGGTGAACAAGCAAGCGCCGATCCAGCTGAACGAAACCAACGTGGCTGATTACCTGCGGTTCTTCTGTTTTTTTGTCCGATCGAAGGAAGGTCCGTTTTACATTATCGAAGACCATCGAGATCCGTTGCTTCCGATGAAAGAGCCGGAGTTGCGCAAAGTGGCCGAAGGCACAGCGCGGCCCGTCACGATCGACGGCCGGAGCGACGATGGAAAGATCCTGACAAGTGCTGTGATCTGGTACTCCAACGCCATATTCATTGCCGAGCTTGCCGTGCACGCCACTGGAAACATTGAGATGTTGCGCGATGAGCCGATCGCAGCGGACCTTCCGGTCAAGCTTGACTTACCGATAGCTTAAAGTGTGGGGGCCTTCGTCGGGCAGCGAGCGCTCGGTGTTTGCTCCGGCATCTCCTCAGATCTCGCGTAAACGCCGCCTCAGCCTAACCTCGCGAGCCAGTCTTGCGTGATCGCGTTAGCACCGTAATTGCCAGGCTCAGACGTCGGTATCATACGCCGCCAATAAGCGAGCATGCTGTGATACGTGTTGTACTCATACTGCCCTGCCCGTTCGATCCACCGGTCCAAGGGCCAAAGCCTTACGCCACCGCTCAGTTTTTCGATCACGTCGTCCACGGGCCGGATCGACCCGCCGTCGCGCGACAAGATCTTAAGCATATCGTCTTCCGGCCCAACTCCGAATTCGCGGTTGGCCCTCTGTCTTCGCTCTTTCAAGGTCTTCAGAAGGTTTTCGATGGCAGGGCGTGCCTTGCTCGTCTTCGACAACCGCTCCGTGTAAAGGATCGGCGCTGCCCTGTTTATCTCGAGCTGACTGAGCTCCGGCGCCCAAATGAATGCAGCGGCATTAAGCATCGCGGCCCGATCCAAGTTCTCAAAAAGCCAGCATGCCCGACACAGCGTGACATAGTCTTCGGCCAAAAATGCAGGATCGACCGCCGCAACAATCTCGCAAAAGCGGTCTGAGGCGAACCCGCAGGCCTGACATTCATGATTGTCCCGATGCAAAACCGCCGATTTTGCGCCTTCAGGAAAAGCATCGAGGTCCACCCCTTCGAATGGATTGGCGAGCAAGGTGTCGCGGCGCGAATAGCCCGGTCGCAAAACGTGGCCCGTCACTTTTTACCCCCAACTACTTCGTTTCAGATTTTACCGGCTTGCGCCCGATCGCTCAAGAAAAACGCGATGCGCCAAGCGCAGTTGGCTCAGACGACACATCGCCGCTCGGCTCGCCACTTGGCGACGCGACATCGGGCAATGGACACGTGCGCGGCGTTTGGCTCGATCAAGCACTGTGATCGATTTCTGCTTCCGAGCGGCTCTTTGTCATGTCCAGATACTTTACCGTGATTTGCACGTCGCTTTTCTTGCAGATCTTCAAAAGACGGTCGAATGCTTCCGTATAGAGCGTATGCGCCAACGCCCCCTCATCTTGCTCCACTAGTCGCACTTCGAAGGCGTGATCTTGCTGTTTCGCGTCAGTGTTGGGTCTTGCCCAAGCTTGCAATCGCTCAACACTTGCAACCACCTTGTCGGAGAACTCCTCTTTCTGCATGGCTTGAACGCCCTGAACTTGGTCCTCTTGTGTACCTTTCGGAGCTGAAAGATCGGGGGGCGCCGACACCGAAATCGTCATCCGCCTGCCGGTGAATTGCACTGGAAGCTCAGCAACTGGGACCGGCGCAACGGCATCATCGATGGCCCGCGCCGGGTATCCATCTTCAACTTCCTCCAGAGCCTGCATCACGCCACGCAGGCTTGCAGCATCCAGCCGTCTGATCGCGGCGCCAAGTGTTGCAGCAGAGGCCGTTGCATCTTTTGCAGTAGATCTCGCCTCGGCATAAAGATCCCCATAGGAGCGAAAATCGGTATGAAGTTTCAACTCATTTTGCCGGCCTTCACCGTCCTTGACGGCTGACCAACCGCGCATGGCCCGTTCCACCATCCAGCGGCGATGTTCAGCCTCACAAACCGCGCCAAGCCGCGTCTCGGGGCTCAGATCCTCCAGGTTTTCTGGCGCGAAAAGGCTTTTGATCGCGGTGTGGTCAATCATTGGCAATCCGCCTGCAAAGCGCGATTTCCAATCGTAGCCCAATTCCCAAAGGCGCAAAGCGGACTGATAGGCCGCTGCGAGATTGGCCAGTTTCGCGTCTTCAGGAAGATCGGCCCACTCGCCACGAAACCGCTTTTGCTCATGCCGCCAAGCGGCCTCCAACTGTCCCCGATCAACACCGTCAGGGCCGTTTTCATCGTCCCAAGGTGGCGGTCCAAATTGCTCGATGACAGCGGCCAAACCAGAGGCCACAAGATTGCGTTGCACCGTCTCGTCATATGCAGCGTGAATGCTCTGAGCGATCTCAAGCCAGGCTTTGTCGAGAAATCCCAAGGTGGGAACAACGTCCTGCATGCCACCGAAGGGCACGACGACTCGCCAAGGGTCTTCTTGGCCCAGCCGATGCCGGTGGCCATCGCGGACATTACCTTGCCAAATCCGCGGATAGATCGGCGCCGGTGGTCGCAGACCCCGACGCATTTCCCCTTCCAGCCGCATCGCAAGCGCGTGGTTCGTCGCATCTTCGCCGCAGCATAAAATCCAGGCGGTAATCGGTACGCCATCTTGCAGATCGGCCGGGCAAAGATCCTCAGCGCTGCATGGCGTGAATTTAATCTCAGGACGGTCTTCTTCGGGGATCGTCATGTCGAACAGGTGTGGCATGGCCGCCCGAAAGCGCGCTTCACCGGCATTGCTTTCACGGTCGACGATGGTCACCTTTGGTCGGCCAAGCTTGGCCGAGCAGCCATGCAGCACCGCCTCGCGCGTCATCGCCATGCCGAGATCGCCCGCGCCTACGATCACCACATGCAGCCGGGGCTTGCTTTCACCTTCGATTGTCGCCGCTTCGGCCGCCGTCTCAGCCAGCCATGTCCGCGAAAACAGATACCGCGCTGCAGCCTCTCGGATCGCGAAGCCGGTAAAGCCGCGCTGCTTGGTCAGCCCAAAATCCGCGCTCATCTGAAACTGACGGTGCATCTCAGAGCCGGTAAAATGGGCGAAGACGATGTCTTTCGTATTGGTTTCGCTTGCCGCCCTAGGCTGACCGCCACGGCGTGGGGATCGGATGATATCGCAAGCGAGCTGAGCGGTTTCCAGTGTCAGGCTATCCTCGCCGAGGGCTACAATGATGCGCGTGGCCCGGCGGAGCATCAGTCGTCGCAACACACGCGGCTCCCGCACGTCACCTTCCACCAGAACGCATCGGTATTTGGCCGCGAAATCGCGCGCCGCACCGTCAAAGGCGCGCGCGGCAATCGTCAAACGGCAGCCCGACCGCGCCAGGTGCCCAGCAATCTCTTGGTTGATCGCCCCATAGCCGATCAGAATATATCGCTCGCTGATCGGGTTTGCGGCTTGGGTCACAAGCTTGGTGACGTTGAGCAACGAAGATGACAGCAACCGAATGACGGTGAAGACCAGCAAAACCGCCGCGCCAAAGCGCGCTAGATTAATCTCAAGTGCCGTGTCAGGGCTGATACACGCTGCGTCAGATGCCAGCGCAAAGTGTTGAATAGATTTATAGATATCTGCCCAGACGCCAGTGCTTTGGCTGCATTGGTGATACCCCCACCAGCCGACGGCCAAGACGATCACAAACAGGATCGCGCCGGAAAAGCGCATAATCCAATGGAGACCTTCTCGGACTATTCTCACCGTTATATGGATCTCAAAAGCCCCCAACCCATGCACGTGAATCCCGCGCTGGCCCGCGGCGTGCGGCACTAAAGTAATACTCGAACGCGTGTTGTGAGCGCAGTCAAGTTAGTGCCACTCTGTGCCTGCTGGAAGGTGAGAAAAGAGGCAGGTGTGCACGCGTATTTGACACTCATCGGTGCCCAAGATGGACGCTAAACGGAACCGCCAGACGCCAGCCTCGGATCCCGTGCACCAAAAAGCATTTTTCAAGCAGCCGGGCATAATCGGTGTAACGGGCCATCGTTTGGATCGCCTGACGCCGCAGCACGAGGCCCATTTGGTCGATATCTGTCGAGAGCTCTTTGCCGAAGTGGATCCCGACTGCGCGTTGTTGTCGTGTCTTGCGGAGGGCACAGACACCATCTTGGCCGAGCAATGGCCGCAGGATCGGACACTTTTGGGCCTTTTGCCGACAGATGTGGCCGGCTGGCGCGCTCATATCTCGCACGTTTTAGCTCCGGCGCGTTTTGACGCCCTCGTCACACGGGCACGTGTGGCCTGTCTGGAACAGACACCACCGATTGATTGGTCCGCCTTGGCGGGGGCTTTGGTGGCGCGATCGGACCGCATCCTCGCGGTCTGGGATGGCGAGGTGGGCAAGCCCGGAGGAACGGGGTCAGTGGTCCGGCAAGCTCTGCGCGAGGTCAAACCTGTGCTTCATTTGAAGTACGAGGTCGACGGCTTCTCATGGGGATCGCGCGCTTGAAACGTCGCAATCGTCCATACTGATTTTGCGGCAATGCGATGGCTGTCTCAGGGGTAGCCCTACCAAGACAGATGACCTGGAAAAACAGCTTACGTTGACAATGCAGCATCAGCAGAGGAGCGTCTTTCCAAGCGCAAGGAGGCCCGCATGTCGCTCGAATTCCTGCTCACATCATTGGTTGTCGTTATTTTGCCAGGGACCGGAGTGATCTACACGCTCGCCATAGGCCTTGGGCGGGGCTTTCGCGCCAGCATCGCCGCCGCCTTCGGCTGCACCCTTGGCATCTTGCCCGCTGCTGGCGCCAGCATAGTCGGCCTCGCAGCCCTTCTGCACACAAGCGCGCTGGCCTTTCAGGTGCTCAAATGGCTCGGCATCGCATATCTGTTCTACATGGCCTGGACCATATTGCGTGACGGCGGCGCGATGGACGTCAAGGAGGACGGGTCGCGCAAGGGCCTGTTCCAAATTGCTGCCACCGGCACCCTGATCAACGTCCTGAACCCCAAGCTGAGCCTGTTCTTTCTCGCTTTCCTACCGCAATTCATCAACGCGGAGGCTACTGCCTCAGCCGGTGGCGTAACTGGGCAGCTGATCCTTTTGGCAAGTGTTTTCATGGCGATGACCTTCGCGGTCTTCGTGGGTTATGGGGTCTGTGCGGCCTGGGCGCGCGATTATGTCATCAGGCGGCCATCCGTGCTGGCTTGGATCAAGCGTGGCTTTGCGGGCACATTCGCGTTTCTGGGCGCACGCCTCGCTCTGTCGGACTAGGCAGACTCAGCTATAACCCAGGGGAACACCTGCATCGACCCCGCCAATCTCCGCCATTTGCCCCCGGCTTTTCGTCGCGGATGGTCCATCGATGCCCCCACCCGAGCGCTACCCTGATCGCACCCGCCCAACGAAGCAGGAGCGCGCAGGATGAACGACCAAGCCCCTCAAGACACCGCAGCCCGAGACTCTACCCCCCAAGACTCTGCGCGCGTCGTCATCATCGGCGGTGGTGTCGTCGGCTGTTCGGTCCTCTACCACCTCGCGCGCGCGGGCTGGTCCGATGTGTTGTTGCTGGAGCGTTCGGAGCTGACCTCGGGCTCGACCTGGCACGCGGCGGGGGGGTGTCACACCGTGAATGGCGATCCGAACGTCGCCAAACTGCAGAAATACACGATCGATCTTTACCGCGAGATCGAAGAGCTGTCGGGCCAGGCCACAGGCTTTCATATGACGGGCGGGGTGATGCTCGCCTCCACGCCCGAACGCTTCGACTGGCTGAAATCCATGGCCGCAAAGGGCCGTTATATGGGCATCGAAACGCAAGTGATCACGCCGAAAGAGGCCCATGATCTCATGCCGCTTCTCGATCCCAAATGCTTCGTCGGCGCCCTCAAAACCCAGGTCGACGGCCATCTCGACCCGTCCGGCGTCACCTATGCCTATGCCAAGGCGGCCAAAAAGCTGGGCGCGCAAATCCGCACCCATTGCAAGGTCGAGGGGATCCGTAGGACGTCGGACGGCTGGCTGGTGGAAACGGCCCAGGGCACGATCACCTGCGAGCATGTGGTGAATGCCGGAGGGCTTTGGGCGCGTGAAGTTGGCCGGATGGTCGGCCTAGAGCTTCCGGTCCTGGCCATGGAGCACATGTATCTTCTGACCGAAGACATGCCCGAAGTGGCCGAGATCAATGAGAAAACCGGCAAGGAGGTTATCCACGCGGTCGACTTCGACGGAGAGCTTTACCTGCGGCAAGAGCGCGGCGGCATGCTGATGGGCACCTATGAAAAGGCTTGCGTGCCCTGGTCAGAGCGTCAGACGCCGTGGGAGTTTGGCCATGAGCTGCTGCAACCCGATCTCGACCGTATCGCGCCGTCTCTTGAGGTTGGTTTTGAGCATTTCCCGGCCTTCCAAAACGCCGGGATCAAACAGATCATCAACGGCCCCTTCACCTTTGCCCCCGACGGCAATCCGCTTGTGGGGCCGATCCGTGGCCTGCCTGGCTTCTGGTCGGCCTGCGCTGTGATGGCGGGCTTCAGCCAAGGCGGCGGCGTGGGGCTGGCCCTGGCCAACTGGATCACCGAGGGCGATCCGGGTTTCGATGTCTGGGCCATGGATGTCGCCCGCTACGGCGATTGGGCAACGCTCAGCTATACCAATCCCAAAGTGCAGGAGAACTATTCCCGCCGCTTCTCGATCCGCTTCCCCAATGAGGAACTGCCCGCGGGCCGCCCCCTCAAAACCACGCCGATCTATGACCGCCTACTGGGTCTTGGCGCCCAGATGGGCGACAATTGGGGGCTTGAAACGCCGCTCTGGTTCTCGCCCGATGGTACCCAAGACCGCTTTTCGTGGCGCCGCTCGGACGACTTCCCCCATATCGCCGAGGAAGTGCGCGCCTGCCGTGAGGCTGTCGGGATCATGGAGGTTTCGGGCTTTTCCAAGTTTCGCGTCACGGGGCCCAGTGCGCGGGGCTTTCTCGACCGGATGCTCGCCTGCCGCCTGCCCGCCCCGGGCCGGATGGCGCTGGCACCGATGCTCAAGGAGGATGGTAAGCTGCAGGGCGACCTGACCGTGGCGTGCCTGAATGCTGAGACCTTCATGCTTTTCGGCTCGGGCCAGGCAGAGGTGTTCTATGCCCGCTGGCTCGAGGCGCATCTTCCGCGCGATGTGACGCTCGAGGTTGTCGGTCTCGGCCTAACCGGCCTGTCGATTGCAGGGCCGCGCGCGCGCGATTTGCTGGCGCGGGTGACGGCGGAGGACGTCTCGAACACCGCATTCCGCTTCATGGGCGTCCGCCAGATGGATCTCGGCCTCGCCCAGGCCCTGGTTAGCCGGGTGAGCTTCACGGGCGATCTGGGCTATGAGATCTGGATGGCGCCGGAATATCAGCGCCATATCTTCGAGCGACTGATGGCGGAAGGCGTGGGTTTAGGCCTCAAACCCTTCGGTCTCAGGGCGCTCAATGCGATGCGTTTGGAGAAGGGCTTTGGCGGCTGGGCCAGGGAATACCGCCCGCTCTACGGCCCGCTTGAGGCCGGGCTGAGCCGCTTCGTGGCCTATGACAAATCGGATTTCGTAGGCCGCGACGCCTCCTTGGCCGAGCGTGACAGCGGCGGCGCCCTAAGACTGCTCAGCTTCGCGCTAGAGGCCCGCGACGCCGATGTCATCGGCGATGAGCCGATCTATCAGGGCGGTGAGGTCGTGGGCTGGGTGACCTCTGGCGGATATGCCCATAACTCGGCCACATCGGTCGCGATGGGATATGTCCCGCGAGAGCGCGCTGACGCGGCCGAAGGCTGGGAGGTCGAGCTTTTGGGCGAAAAGATCGCCGCGCGCCCCCTCACGGCGCCGCTCTTTGATGCCAATGCTCAGAGGATGCGAGGTTAGTCGTTCTCTGCCCGCCAGGCCGAGATCGCCGAATTGCTCCCCGTGCCGGGCGGTGCGACCGGGGCGGGTTCTCGACGTGGCCGCAGGCGCTCCAAAACCGAGCGGCTGTGCTGCTCGGCCCGGCGCCCGGGCGTGCGAAAATAGTGCAGCTCTCGCGCGCCAAAATAAAAGCTCACGATCGCGCCCAAAAGCCACCAGAGCGGCTCGGGCACGTGGGTTAGGCCCGCCATCCGCTGTCCGAACCCGACAGGGTCGAGCATTGCAAAGGCAAAGAGGCCCAGTGTGCCAAAGGCCAAAAGCGGGCGCGGCAGCCGATTGAGCCCGTTGATCAGCCGATCGAAAAGGCCCGGGCGGTCGTATTGAAACTCGGCCGCCATCGCTTCCATCGCGGCGCGCTGCATCTCGGCTGAGATTTCCATCCGGCGCGTTGCATTGGGCGTAAAGACCTCTGCCACGCCTTCGACCGCGCCGCCAAGGGCCTTGGTGGCCTCGGCCCCGCCAATGACTTTGCCGATCAACCCCATGCCGCGACCCGTGCCCGATGCTCAGCCGCTGTCAGGTGATGCGGTGCCGAGATGAACTCTTCCGCACGCTTGATCCAGCCGCCTTTGCCGCCGTCACGACGCCGCGCATATTTGCGGCTGCGCGGGCGAAGATCGGCGATGCGGTAATAGTAATTGCGCCGCGCAATGCCGTAGGCGTCCACCAAATGACCCGGCGCATCCGCTGCTGCCCGATGCGCGGCACGCGCGGTCTGAGGGCCTAGAATGCCGTCCACCGCGATGTCTTGGCCCATATCCCTCAGCAGCCGCTGAAGCAGTGTGACCGCATTGGCGCCTGCATTGACATACATGTCGAAGACGCTCGGTTGCAGCATCTCGGGCAAGAGCGCCAGGCGCGGGCGCGCATAGTAATGGCGAAGGAAGATATCGACCGCCTGCTCGCGGTTGAGTGCGCGCACATCGGCCGGATCGACATCGCCGTCTCCGTCGAGATCCATCTCCAAGCGGCGCATCGTGTGGATCGTCACGCCGAAATTGGTGGCGCCGCCCGGATCGTCGGGATCGTTCACATAGCCACCCTCACGGACAACAATCGCCTCGGCGATTTCACGGACTGAAAGCATGGCGTGGCCCCTCTTGGCGCTGGAATGCGGGTTAAGGGCCAGGGGATCAGATCGCGGTTAAGCCCGCGCCAAAAAACAGGGGCGCCCCGCACGGTGCAGGGGCCGAAGACGCAACAGCGGGATTAGCAGAAGGTACAGCTCAGGCGTCGGGTTCGCGGTAAACGCCTTGCTCTTGCAGCGCCTCTATCACTTCGGCGGGCATATAGGTCTCATCATGGCGGGCGAGAATCTCGGTCGCTTGGAAGATGCCGCCAATCAGCGATCCGGTGCCCACCATCCCCTCGCCCTCGCCAAAGAGATCGGGCAGCACCCCGGTATAGGCGACCGGCACACTGGCCCCGCCATCCGTCACCAAGAACGTGACCGTCTCGCCCGAGCCCCGCTCCAAACTGCCCTCTAGGACCAGACCGCCGATGCGAAAGACCTCGCTGGGCAAGGGCGGCTCTGCGGCAACCTCGCTGGGCGTGCGGAAAAAGTTGATCCCCTGGCGAAAGCCATAGCCAATGAGCACCGTGGCCAGGGTCAGGGCCACGGCGGTCGCGATCAGGATTTGCACCCGTCTTTGCTTCTTCAATCCCCGCAAAGCACTCCCTAAGGGATAAAGTGGCTCACCCCCCTCAGTTAGGGGTAGATCGGCGCTTGTAAAAGCCCCGTGGTCTCCTCCAGGCCCAGCATGAGGTTGGCGTTTTGCAATGCTTGCCCGGAAGAACCCTTGGCGAGGTTGTCGAGCGCGGCGAAAACCGTCGCATTGCCTGGCACACGATCCCCGACCACGCCAAGATGGCAGAAGTTTGAGCCGCGCACATCCCGCGTTGCCGGGGCCTGACCAAAGGGCAGGACGTGCAGGAAGGGCTCACCCGAATACGCGCGGGCTAGTTCGGCATGGATCGCCTCCGCCTCGCCCTTGACCGCCACGCTAATAAGAATGCCGCGGTTCATCGGCAGCAGATGCGGCGTCATCCGCACTTGAACGGGCCGCCCGGCCAGGGCCGAGAACTCCTGGTCGAACTCACCCAAATGCCGGTGCGTGCCGCCAAACCCGTAGGCGCCTACCCCCTCGCTCAACTCGGCATGGAGCAGGTTTTCCTTCAACGCTCGCCCTGCCCCCGACACACCGGCCATCAGCGTGATGTGGATGTCGTCGAGATCAATAAGCCCCGCACTGATCAGAGGGCGCAGCGCGTATTGCCCTGTCGCCGCGTTGCAACCGGTACCCGCGACCAGACGCGCGGCCCGGATCTCCTCACGGTAAAATTCCGTCAAGCCATATACCGCTTGCGACTGAAGCTCGGGCGCATCATGCGGTTTGCCATACCACTTGGCATAGGCGTCCGGGTCGCGCAGCCGGAAATCCGCGCTGAGATCAATGACTTTAAGCTCATCCGGCAATTTCTTGATAACGCTCTGCGAAGTGGCATGCGGTAGCGCGCAAAAGGCGAGATCAACACCGCTGAAATCCACTTCCTCGATCCGACACAGATCGGGCAGATCGAGATGGCGTAGAAAGGGATAGACGGCGGCCATGGGTTGGCCCGCCTTCCGCTCCCCTGTCAGCGCGGTGATCCGCAAACTGGGATGGGTGGCGATCAGGCGGACAAGCTCTGCCCCGGTATAGCCGGAGGCTCCTAGAATGGCGATGGACTGGCTCATAGGCTCGGTCTCCATAATGATCCCCAAAATGCTAACGTGTCGGGCTGACGCTCCCTGTCAGGTGTAGAAGACGGGGAATGTGATTGGCGCGAAATTTGACGAGGGCCACCCGCACGGGCGGCCTCAGGCGGACACAAACTCGGTTTGTCGTCGCAAAAAGCGCGTGGCTTCGCCTGCCACTTTCCCCGGGTCGCCGGTGGTTAGAAAAGCGCTGTCCTGCCCCGCGCCCAGCATATCAGGATGCCGCGCCAGGTAATCGGCAAGGCTCTGGGCGACCAGATCGGCCTGACTGAAAACTTTCACATCAGCGCCAAGGGCGGCCTGAAACGCGTCCTTCATGATCGGATAATGCGTGGAGCCCAGGATAGCCGCATCTGGCTTGGGCATCTTGCGCAAAAGCGCCTCGACATGGCTGCGCACCAAGGCTTCGGCCAAGATCATATCACCGTCTTCGATGGCATCGACCACGCCGCCACAGGCCTGGGCCTCGACATCGACACCGATGGCGCGAAAGGCCAGTTCCCTCTGAAAGGCACGGCTGGCCACCGTCGCGGGCGTCGCGAACAGCGCGACCGTTTTCACCGCGACCTCACGCGGCGGTGAATTGTCGCCCCATTGCCGCTCCGTCAGGGCCTCGATCAGCGGCACGAAGACACCCAGCACGCGCTTGCCCTCGGGCAGCCAGGCCTCCTGCATCCGGCGCAAAGCCACGGCGCTGGCGGTGTTGCAGGCCAGGATCACCAGATCGCACCCTGCCTCAAACAGCCGCGCCGTCGCCGCCGTCGTCAGCTCATAGATATCCTCGTGATCGCGTACGCCATAGGGGGCATGGGCGTTGTCGCCGAAATAGACAAAAGGCACCTCAGGCAGCCGCTTGGCCACCGCATCCAGGACTGTCAGCCCACCCAATCCGCTGTCAAAAATACCAACTGCCATTGCTCGCTCAGTACCAATCGCGCATCCGCGGTCCGTTGCCGGCCTTGCCTTCAAACTCAAAGCCGATTTGCGTTGCGTCCAGCGGCTCCGGGCTGAGCGCATAGGTCCTTTCCCGCAGAAAGTCCATCATCGCCCGGGCATCGGCCCGGTAGGCGTTGATCTCGGGGCGCGGGATCGGCTCGCCCACCACCATGCGGACCGGCTTTTTAATGCCCTTTTTGAACTCTTTGATGAAGAGCCCTGTGCGCAGGGTGGCATGCATCCGGCTGGCCATCTGGAACAGGCGTGAGTTTTGGCCCTCGAAGAAGATCGGCACGACCTGGGCCTCTGATTTCGCGATCATCCGGGCGGTAAAGCTGCGCCAATTGGGATCCATGGGCCGCGCGAAGGGCTTGGCCGCGGTCGAGACCGTGCCGCCGGGAAAGACCCCGATCGCGCCTCCTTGTGACAAGTAATGCAACGAGGTTTTTCGCGTCGCGATGTTGAGCGCGGTAGCCTCTTTGGTGGCCTCAAACGAGATCGGCAAGATGATCCGATCCAGATCGGCGGCGCGGCGAAAGACGCGATTGGCAAGGATGCGAAAATCGCCCCGCGCGCGTGACATCACATAGCCCAGGATCAGGCCGTCCAATATGCCGTAGGGATGGTTGGCGACCACCACGACCGGTCCGTGGCGCGGGATATTGTCCAAGCTGCCGCCCACGATATCGAGCGTCACGCCGTAGCGCTGGACCATAATCTCCCAGAAATTGCCGCCGCGCCGGACCTCTTCGGCATAGCCATTTGCGCGCTTCATCAGGCTCAGGCGACCGGTCGCATTCTCCATGACCCGGATCATCGCGCGCCCTGACCGCGTCTCGGCTTCGGCCGCATAGGTGATGTCGCGCGCATCCCGGCGGCGTTGGCGTTTTTCGTGCTTGCTGACGCGCTTTCCACTCACGGCAAATTCCATTCCCCGCCAAGCCCAGTTCCCAGCCGGGCCATTGCGCAGGGGCATAGGACATCGCGTAGGACGGTGCCAGTAAACAATCTATGAAATCTGGTCCCGAAATCTGACGTCCCCGCCTTGCTAGCGTCGGGTCCAGCCCCACAAACAGATCAGCTCCATCGCAACATGCGCGGCGGCCACGGCGGTGATGCCGCTTTGATCGTAAGCTGGGGCGACCTCGACAACGTCGCCGCCTTTCAGGTCGATCCCGGCAAGCTCTCGCAGCATAATCGCCGCCTGCCCGCTGCTCAGCCCGCCCCAAACCGGCGTGCCTGTACCCGGGGCATAGGCTGGATCGAGGCCATCGATGTCAAAACTCAGATAGACCGGGGCGTCGCCCACGAGCTCCCGCGCCTGGGCGGCAATCGCGGCGGGTCCGCGTTCGTGCACGGCACGCGCATCCAAGATGGCAATGCCGAGATTGTCGTCCACGACGGTGCGAATGCCGATATGGACGGAGCGTGATACATCGATCAGCCCCTCTTGCACCGCAGTGTAGCAGAACGTGGCGTGATCGACGCGGCTAGGCTCATAATTGGGCCAGGTATCGGTATGGGCATCGACCTGGATCAGCGCCATCGGACCATACTTCGCGGCATGGGCCCGCAGGATCGGCAGAGTGATCGAGTGATCGCCCCCCAGCGTGATCGCCCCCGTCCCCGTCGCCAGGATCCCGGCAATATGCGCCTCGATCAGTCCGGGCACATCCGGCACTTGAGCATAGTCAAAGGCCATATCGCCGTAATCGGCGATGGCCAGAGCCTCGAGCGGTGAATACCCGTCCCAGCCATAGGGCGGGTCATAGGGTTGCAGGGCGGAGGCCTCGCGGATCGCGCGCGGCCCGAACCGCGCGCCGGGCCGGTTGGTGACGGCTTGGTCGAAGGGGATCCCGGTGATCGCCAGATCGGCGGCGCCTAGATCCTTGGTGAAGCGGCGCCTCAGAAAGCTCATAGCGCCTGAAAACGTGTTTTCGAAAGCCAGACCGCGCAACTCTTGGGCGGTGAAGGCCCGGTCGATCTGGGTTTTCGCGTCCTCCAAGGCCATGTCCGCCCCTCCCGCTGCACAAGTCTGCCAACTCAGCATGGCCGAGCGGCTTCAATCAAGATATGTAGCAATCAGATATCAATTTAGCCCGCAAGTGAGTCGGCATGACCGAGCAAGACACGCTGAAATCGCAGTTTCTCGAAGGCATGAGCCGGTCGGCCGCCTCAGTCTCCGTGGTGACGACCGACGGACCGGCCGGACGCGCAGGGGTGACGGTCAGCGCGATGACCTCGATCTCGGCGGATGGCGCGCAACCCACGATGCTGGCCTGCCTTAATGAGACCACCTCAGCGCTGGGGCCGCTTTTGAAAAACGAGGCCTTTTGCATCAACGTCCTGCGGATCGATCAGAACGAGATCTCCGACGTATTCTCCAGCCGTGTGGAAGCGCCTGGCGGCGATAAGTTCAACGCAACGCCCCATACGCTGTCAGCCACCGGCGCGCCGCGCCTCACAGAGGCCCTGGTGAGCTTTGACTGCACGCTGATGTCCGCTCTTAGGGTCGGCTCGCATTACGTCTGCATCGGAGCCGTACAAGAAGTGCACCTCGCGGGTGAGGGAAAGCCGTTGCTTTACGGAATGCGCCGGTATCTCAGGCCAGAGCATCACTGAGCCCTAAGGGGAAAGATTATGCCCTTTGCGCGGGGATCCAGCGCATCGCCGAAAGTTGAGTATTTATGGAAAAATGAAGGCTACGGAGCCTTGAGCGGCTGCGCGCGTTCGACGAGGCGGGCGAAGAGGCTTGCCCCGATCGGCGCGATCCGGTCGTTGAAGTCAAATCCTGAATTGTGCAGAGGCGGGCCCTCGCCCGCGCCGAGCAACAGGTAGGCGCCGGGGCGCGCTTCGAGCATATAGGCAAAGTCCTCCGCCCCCATATCGCGCCCGAATTCGGCATCGACGCGGTCTTCCCCCACAACATCCGCCGCAACATCGGCGGCGAAGGCAGCCTCATCTGGCGTATTCACAGTCGCGGGATAGCCGCGCGTATAAACCACGCGCGCCGCAAGATTGTGAGCCGCGGCGATGCCTTCCGCGATCTCAGCGCAGCGGCGTTCAGCCAGGTCGCGCATCTCAGGCGCAAAACTGCGCACTGTTCCACAGATATAGCAGCTTTCGGGGATGATGTTGTCTGCGGTGCCGGCGTGGATTTGCGTGACCGATATCACCAACTCATCCTGCGCGGTGATGTTGCGGCTGACGATGGTTTGCAGCGCTTGGACCAGGGCCACGGCACCAGGGATCGGGTCTCGGCTGCGGGCGGGCAGCGCGCCATGCCCGCCCGCCCCGTCGAGCCATATCTCAATCGTATCGGCCGCCGCCAGGATCGGGCCCGGCGTCGTAAAGATCTCACCCTCGGGTAGGCCGGGGGAATTGTGCATCGCAAAGACTTGCTCGATGCCGAACCGCTCCATGATGCCCTCTTGCACCATGACCTCAGCCCCTGCACCGTTTTCTTCGGCCGGTTGAAAAATCAATGCAGCTTTGCCCCGGAAGGCTCTGGTTTCGCTCAAATATCGCGCCGCGCCCAGAAGCATCGTGACATGCCCATCATGGCCGCAAGCATGCATCCGACCGGGGACCTGTGAGCCATAGTTGAGCCCGGTCTCCTCTTCGATGGGTAAGGCATCCATATCGGCGCGCAGGCCAATGACGGGTCCCGGCTCTTGGCCTTCGATCACCGCAACAAGGCCGGTTTCTGCGATGCCTGTCTCGATTTGATCGATGCCGAATTCTTGCAAACGCTGAACGATGAAGTCCGCCGTGGCGTGACACGCGAAGCCGAGCTCTGGGTTCGCGTGGAGATGCTGGCGCCAGGCGGTCATATCCTCTGCAAAAGCGGCGATTCTATTCAAAACTGGCATGTCTGCCTCCGTTTCACCCCGCCCCTTCTCAGACCGACGCCCTGACCACTCCGCTCCATGGTCAATCGACGCGCAAGCTGTCATGAGGGGCCATGAGCGAAGATAAGGCAAGCGCAATCGACCCGACATTTGCCGGCGGCGGCCCAGGTGCGGGATTGCCTCGCCTGCTAGAGATCATGCGCCGCCTGCGCGACCCCCAGACAGGCTGTCCGTGGGATATCGAGCAAAGCTTCGAGACAATCGCCCCCTACACCATCGAGGAGGCGTATGAGGTCGCCGACGCCATCGAGCGCGCGGCCTGGGGTGAGCTTGAAAGCGAGTTAGGCGATCTGTTGTTGCAGGTCGTCTATCACGCCCAAATCGCCTCAGAGCGCGGGCTGTTCGACTTTGACCGAGTGGCCCAAGCGGTCTCGCAAAAAATGATCGACCGTCACCCCCATGTCTTCGGGGATCAAAGCCGGGACAAAACCGCCGAGGAGCAGAGCGCGGATTGGGAAGCCGTCAAAGCGGCCGAGCGGGCCGGACGCGCGCGCGGTGGCGTTCTCGACGATGTGGCGGCCAATCTGCCCGCCCTGATGCGCGCCGAAAAGCTGCAAAAGCGCGCCGCTCGCGTCGGCTTTGACTGGCCCGAGACCGGCGATGTTCTTGCCAAACTGGCGGAAGAAAGCGCCGAACTGGTCGCTGCGCGCGATAGCAAATCGCCCGAGCAGATCCAGGACGAGATGGGCGATTTATTGTTCGTGATGGCAAACTTGGCGCGCCATCTTAAAGTCGATCCTGAAACCGCCCTGCGCGGCGCCAATGCCAAGTTCACCCGGCGCTTCGCCTATATCGAGCGGGCCCTCGCCGAGGACGGCCGCTCGCCCGCCCAAAGCGACCTGGCCGAGATGGATGCGCTCTGGAATCGTGCCAAGGCGGCGGGGTTATGACGTCTCAGAGCGCGCCGCGCGCGCATGCCGCACCCAATCCCGTGGCGCCTGATCGGCCAGGTCTTGCCGCGGTCTGGATGATCGGCGCGATTGTGTCTTTCTCGACCATGGCCGTGGCTGGCCGCGAGGCAGGTCTCACTTTCGATACGTTCGAAATTATGACTTATCGCTCTGCTGTGGGCATTCTCATAATGCTGGCAGTGCTGACCGCGATGCGCCGTTGGAACGAGGTCTCACGCGCCAACCTTACGCTCCACGGCGCGCGCAATTTGGCGCATTTTACCGCACAGAACCTGTGGTTTTACGCGATCACCGTGATCCCGCTCGCGCAGGTCTTCGCGCTTGAGTTTACCTCGCCGCTCTGGGTGATCGTCTTGGCGGCGCTGTTTCTGGGCGAGCGGATGACGTGGCTCAAGGCAGGGGTTGGTGTAATCGGCTTTCTTGGCGTGCTCTTGGTGGTGCGGCCCGGTGCCGTTCCCCTGTCGGCTGGAATGCTCGCTGCAGCGGCGGCGGCTTTTGGGTTTGCGGTGACAGCGATCTTCACCAAAAAGCTCACCCAGAGGGAAAGTATCCTGTCGATCATGCTTTACCTGACCGCGATGCAGCTTGGGTTTGGCCTGATCTGCAGCTTGGCTGATGGCCAAATCGCCTGGCCTGAGACGGGGCAATGGGGCTGGCTCATCACCATCGGGGTTTGCGGGCTAGCCGCACATTTCTGCCTGACCACAGCGCTGAGCCTGGCACCGGCGAGCCTTGTGATGCCAGTCGATTTCGTGCGTCTGCCCCTGATCGCGATCATCGGTGTGTTGCTTTACCAAGAGGCACTGGATTGGGCGGTTTTGGCGGGGGCGACACTGATCTTTGGGGCCAACTATCTCAACATCCTGGCCTCACAGCGCGCCGCCACCCGATCCGCCTGAGCCACGGCACAAACCGGCCGATCTGCCCGATTGTAGCATTTCGGTCACGCTTGCCCGGCAATCCCATCAAAAACAGACAGCTAAACTGTCGTGACGCTGGGGAATTCTAGACCGATTGCCGTATCTTTAGGCAAGAGCAGTACAAGGCCCGCATTTCACTCTGCGGGGATGGGAGAGGGATAATCCATGAAGACAGCTATGAAAGCCGCAGCAGCGCTTCTGGCCACGACGGCGGTGGCCCAGGCCGGTGGCATTGAACGCGGCAACCAATCCGTTGGCATCCTGTTCGAGGAAGGCCGCTATGTTGAGCTTGGGTTCACCAACGTCTCACCGGACATTTCGGGTGTCTCGTCGGCAACCACTGGCTCGTCGGGTGATATCGCACCGAGCTATCGGTCGCTGACCTTCCGCTACCGCCAGGACATCAACGCCAATCTCTCCTTCGCCCTGATCGGGGAAGAGCATATCGGCGCAGAGGTTGCATATCCCGCGGGTGCGCCCTACCCGATCCAGGGAGCAAGCGCGAGCGTTGACGGCTACAGCCTCACAGGCCTTTTGCGGTACGAATTTCCGACCCAATTCTCAGTCTATGGCGGCGTGCGCGTCAGCCGCGCCTCCGGTGAGGCAAGTCTGCCCTTCGCTGCCAACTACACGCTTGAGACCAACGCCGATACGGCCGTGGGTTTTGTTGCCGGTGTTGCCTACGAAGTGCCGGAAATCGCCCTGCGTGTCTCGCTGACCTACAGCTCCGCGTATGACCATGAGTTCGACGCAACCGAGGGCGGCCCGGTCCCGGGCAACACGACCTTCACCTCGGAAATCCCGCAATCACTGTTCCTGGAAGCGCAGTCGGGCATTGCCGAGGACACGCTGCTGTTTGGCTCGATCCGCTGGGTCGACTGGACCGAGTTCGACATCACGCCGACCAACTATACCACCTTCGTGGTGCCGGGTGGCTCGCTCGTCAGCTACGACGACGACACCATCACCTACACAATCGGTGTGGGTCGTCGCTTCTCCGACAGTCTGTCAGGCGCCGTCTCGGTGGTCTACGAGCCCGAGAACAACAGCCTGCCGGGTTCCAATCTTGGTCCAACCGATGGCCGCATTGGCCTTGGGATCGGTGGAACCTACACCACGCCCGAAGGCGTCGAGATCTCGGGCGGCATCCAGTATTCCTGGCTTGGCAACACGATCACGGAACCCGCGGTCGGCACCGGCACCTTCGAAGGCAACACGACCATCGCCGCAGGTGTGACCGTGGGCTTTAGCTTCTAAACGAGCCCTCCAAATCCAAAATTAAGCCCCCGCCCGACCCCGGCGGGGGTTTCTTTTTGCGCCAACCTTACCGGCGCTTTGCGCAGCTTTCGGATCGCGCGCGCAGCTGGCCCGTGACACACTGGCCCCATGCAACCCGAGCTAACCACACGCGCCTGGGCCGATCTCATCCTTCTCGGTCTGATCTGGGGCGCTTCGTTTCTGGCCATCAAACTGGCCCTGGGAGAGCTGCCGGTGATCACACTCGTGGCGCACCGGGTCTTTTGGGCGGCAGCACTCCTCTGGGCGCTCGCGCTCTGGCGCGGCTGGTCGATGCCGCGCGGTGCGCGGATCTGGGGCGCGTTCTTGGTCATGGGCACACTCAACAACATCGTCCCCTTCCTGCTGATGGCCTGGGGGCAGCAATTCATCGAGACGGGCCTGACGGCGATCTTCAACTCGGCCACTGCGATCTGGGGCGTCCTGGTCGCGGCCCTCTTCTTCGCCGATGAGCGGCTCAGCGCCCGCCGCGTCACAGGCGTGGCCCTGGCCTTTGGCGGTGTCGTTCTGGCCCTCGGCGCCGAAGCGCTGCGCGGTTTCGATCTCAGATCACTGGCACAGCTCGCGGTCCTGGCCGGAACGCTCAGCTATGCGTTTGCTTCAGCCTGGGCGCGGTCCCGGCTCAGCCACCTCCCGCCGCAAGTGGCCGCCACGGGCATGCTCACCGCCGCAAGTGCGCTCATGCTGCCCCTGGCGCTGATCCTCGACGGCCCGCCGCAGGTGCCAAGCCTCGCCATCACCTACGCCGCCATCGCCTATTACGCCCTGCCCGGCACGGCCCTGGCCTATCTGCTCTATTACCGCATCGTGGCCCAGGCGGGCTCGGGCAATGCGATGCTGGTGACGCTGATCATCCCGCCGATCTCGATCATCCTCGGCGCCGTCACCTTAGGCGAACGCCTCGCCCCGACGGCGATCGGTGGCTTTGTCCTGATCGCGGCGGGGCTGGTGGTGCTCGATGGCCGCATCCCGCGCAGGCTCTCGCATTTTCTTGCTGCACGGAACCGGGCACCGCGCTAAGCCCTCTCGCCATGGCCC
This sequence comes from Pseudomonadota bacterium, assembly GCA_038530555.1. GTDB lineage: Bacteria > Pseudomonadota > Alphaproteobacteria > Rhodobacterales > Rhodobacteraceae > HKCCE3408. Next base: position 247,924 of record JBCBCN010000001.1, read on the forward strand.
TGCTCTATGACAGCCCCAGCGCTTTTGCCGCCGCTCCGCAAAAACACCTGCTGTTTTTCGGCATGTCCGGCCTTGGCAAAACGCACCTGGCCAATCTGCTGCGCGGGGCGGGCGAGTGGTTTCATTACTCCATCGATTACCGCATCGGCACCGCCTATATGGGCGAGCATATTGCCGACAATCTCAAGCGTCAGGCGATGCAGGTCCCGTTCTTGGCCGAGCTTTTGCGCTCGGATTCGATCTATCTCGGCTCCAACATCACTTTCGACAATCTCGCGCCGCTCTCGACCTTTCTGGGCAAGCCCGGCGATCCGGCCAAGGGCGGCCTGCCGTTCGCGGAATATATGCGCCGCCAAGAGCTTCATCGCCGCGCCGAGATTAACGCGCTGCTCGACACGCCCGCCTTCATCGCCCGCGCCCGTGATCTCTACGGCTATCCGCATTTCGTCGCCGATACCGGCGGCTCGATTTGCGAAGTGGTCGACCCGGAGAACCCGGAAGACCCGGTCCTGGGCCAGCTCCGCAGCCAATGCCTGATGGTCTGGATCGAGGCCGCGGATGGCCATACCGAAGAGCTGATCGCCCGCTTTCGCCAGGCCCCCAAGCCGATGTATTACGATGGTCCGGTAATGACGGCACTTTGGACGGAATTTCTCAAGTTAAACAATACCTCAGAAGGCGACGTTGACCCCGATGACTTCGTCACCTTCGCTTATAGCAGCGCCATTGTCCGCCGCGCCCCGATCTATGCAGCGATGGCCCGGTATTGGGGGATTTCGGTGCGTGCCGCCGATGTCGCGACCGTGCGCGATGCCGCCGATTGCCTTGATCTGGTGGCCAGCGCCCTTGGCAAGCAGGGCGCCGCCGCCTAGATCGCAGCTTCCCACCCTGTCGTTGAGCCCGGACCGCCGCCCATGCCGATCAAACTGCCCTCCTCCCTGCCCGCCTTCCGCGTTTTGCGCGATGAGGGTGTGATGGTGATGGGCGCGCGAGCAGCCGACAAACAGGACATCCGCCCGCTGCGGATCGGGCTGCTCAATCTGATGCCCAAGAAGATCCAGACCGAGACGCAATTCGCCCGTCTCATCGGCGCCTCACCCCTGCAGATCGAGTTGAGCCTCATCCGCATGACCGAGCACGAGACCAAGAACACCTCAGCCGAACATATGGCGGAGTTTTACCGCTCCTTCGCCGAGGTCGCGGCAACGGGTGAGAAGTTCGACGGGCTGATCATTACCGGCGCCCCGATTGAGCATCTGCCCTTCGAGGAGGTCACTTATTGGGGGGAGCTGACCGAGATCTTCGACTGGACGCAGACCCATGTGCATTCCACCTTCGGCGTGTGCTGGGGCGGGATGGCGATGATCAACCATTTCCACGGTGTCGCCAAACACATGCTGAGCGAGAAGGCTTTCGGTTGTTTCCGCCACCGCGTGATGCAGCCGGCCTCTGCCTATCTGCGCGGCTTTTCCGACGATTGCGTGATCCCCGTCAGCCGTTGGACCGAGATGCGCCAGGCCGAGATCGACGCGGCCCCGGGTCTGACCACGCTCATTGGCTCGGATGAAGTTGGGCCGTGCCTGGTCGAGGATCCCGGCCGCCGCGCGCTCTATATCTTCAACCATTTCGAATACGATTCCCACACGTTGAAGCAAGAGTTCGACCGCGACCGTGCCGAGGGTGCGCCTATCAACGTGCCCGCCAATTACTATCCCGGCGACAACCCCGAAGAGACGCCGCAGAACCGCTGGCGCAGCCACGCGCATCTCCTCTATGGCAATTGGATTTCCGAGGTGTACCTGACCACGCCCTTCGACATGGACGAGATAGGCCAAAGCAGCACGGATCTGCGCGTATGAAGATTGCGCTTGGCATCCTCTGCCTGCTGGCGCTGGCCGTCGCGCTGACCTTTTGGCGCGCCGCGCGCAATTCCGAGGCGGCGTTGGCCGAATATCCACCGACGGGGGAGTTCGTGGAGGTCGACGGCCTGCCCGTGCATTACCTAACCCGCGGCACCGGGCCCGATCTAGTGCTGATCCACGGCGCGTCCGGCAATCTGAGGGACTTCTCCTTTTCGCTCATGGACCAACTGTCCGACCGCTACCGCGTCACTGCCTTCGACCGGCCGGGGCTGGGCTATACCCCGCGCACCGAGCCCGGCATGTCCATCGGCGCCCAGGCCAATATCCTGGCCCAGGCGGCGGCGCAGCTTGGCATCGACCGGCCGCTGATCCTCGGCCAATCCTATGGCGGCGCGGTGACGCTGGCTTGGGCGACACGCCATGAAACCTCGGGACTGGTGCTTTTGGCTGCGGCGTCGAACACCTGGGATACCGGGCTTGGCACCTATTACAACCTGCTGACCAGCGCGCCGGGCCAGGCCTTCATGGCGCCTGCAATCACCGCCTGGGCGACAGATGCGCGGATCGAGAGCAGCATGGCCTGCATTTTCGCCCCCGGCGCGGTGCCCGAAGGCTATATCGAGTATTTTGGCGTACCGCTGACCCTGCGCACTGAGGTGATGCGTGAAAACGCCCTGCAACGCGCGGGCCTGCTCGAGGAGATCGCCGCTCAAGTGCCGCTCTACGGGGATATCGACGTGCCGGTGGAGATCCTGCACGGCGATGCCGACCCCATCGTGCCCCATCAGATCCATTCCGAGCCGCTTTCCCGGCAATTGCCCGATGCTCGGCTCCAGATCCTGCCGGGCCAGGGCCATATGCTGCAACACACCGCTGAGCCCCAGGTGATCGAGGCCATCGATGCCGTCGCCGCGCGCGCAGGTCTCCGGTAAAACCGCGGTTTGCCAGCGCATGATTGCGCGCCAGCGCCCGGCACAGCATACTGCACCCCTCAGAGAGCAGGACACTCAATGGCCAAACCCTTCGACGGCGCGATCAGCGCATTCTTCCACGACGAAGCGCCAAAATCCGTCCGCAAGGCGATCGAAAAGGCCAAAAAAGACAGCGTCCTCGACCCGGCCTTCCCCTATGACACGCGCATGGACAAGGGCGACTATGAAGACGACCTCGGCGCGCTGCAGATCGAACTGGTTAAGTGGCAGTCCTGGATCCGAGCTTCCGGCAGCCGCGTGGCCGTGGTCTTCGAAGGCCGGGATGCCGCGGGTAAGGGCGGCGCGATTAAACGCGTGCGCGAGAACCTCAACCCCCGTGTGGCCGGTGTCGTCGCGCTCTCCAAACCGACGGAGCGGGAGGCCGGGCAGTGGTATTTTCAGCGCTACATCCAGCACCTGCCAAGCGCCGGTGACATCCGCCTTTTCGACCGTTCCTGGTACAATCGCGGCGTGGTCGAACATGTCTTCGGCTTTTGCACACCCGCGCAGCGTGAGGCGTTTTTCGGCCAGCTGCCGGATTATGAACGCATGCTGGTCGATGACGGGATCACACTGATCAAGATTTGGCTCAACGTCGGCCGCGCCGAGCAACTGCGCCGCTTTCTCGACCGTGAGGGTGACCCCTTGAAGCAATGGAAGCTCAGCGGGATCGACGTCAAAGGCCTGGCGCGCTGGGACGCCTATAGCGAGGCCATCGAGGAAACCCTGAGCCGCAGCCATTCGGATACCGCACCCTGGACCGTCATTCGCTCAGACGACAAACGTCGCGCGCGCCTAGCTGTGATCCGGGCGATCCTCCAGGACTTTGACTATGACGGCAAGGATGAGGCCGTCGTCGCCCGTCCCGATCCCAAAATCTGCGGTGGGCCGGAGATTTGGTCTTGGGAACGCGATGCGTAAACGCGGCTATCACCACGGCAATCTCAAGCAGGCCCTGGTCGAGGCGGCTCTGTCGCTGATCGAAGAAAAGGGCCCGACGGGCTTTACGCTGTCGGAGGCGGCTAAGAATGCCGGTGTTACTCCCGCGGCCGTCTATCGCCATTTCCAGGGCCGCGAGGATCTGATCGTCGAGGCTGCGCGCCAGGGTCATGAGATCTTTGCTGATCTGATGGACTACGCCTTCGCCGGCGGTCAGCCCTCGGCGCTCGAAGCGTTCGAAGCCACGGGCCGCGCCTATCTCGCCTTCGCCCGCAAGCACCCGGGCCATTACATGGCGATGTTCGAAAGCGGGATTTCGGCCAATGCGACCGCGGAACTGGCCCAAGCCGCCGGGCGCAGCCGCGCGGTTCTCGAACGCGCCGCCACCGCCCTGTCAGAGAATATCCCGCCGGAAAAGCGCCCCCCGCCCTCGATGTTCTCGGCCCATATCTGGGCCATGAGCCACGGCGTGGTGGAGCTTTTCGCCCGCGGCAAACCTGGCAACAACGCCCCCTTCCCGCCAGAAGAGCTTTTGGAGGCCGGGATCGGCATCTATCTGCGCGGCCTTGGCCTGATCCCCCCCGACGGCTGAGCGCCTGTGATCTGAGCAGTCACCGCCCCGCCAAGCCGGAATTCGCCAATGCACGCGCGTTCCCGCTTTGATTGCGGCGCGCCAAGGCGTAAGTCTTGCCCGACGGATCAGGGCGGACACGCATATGGACTGGGATAAATTGCGCATCTTTCACGCGGTGGCGGATGCCGGCAGCCTGACCCATGCCGGTGACGCGCTGCATCTGTCGCAATCGGCCGTGTCGCGTCAGGTCCGCGCCCTGGAAGAAAGCCTTAACACCACGCTGTTTCACCGCCATGCCAGGGGCCTCATCCTCACCGAACAAGGTGAGCTTCTCTTCGATGCCACCCGTTCGATGTCCAAACGCCTGGACGCCGCGGCCGCGCGGATCCGCGACAGTGAGGAGGAGGTTTTCGGCCAACTCCGCGTCACCACGACCTTTGGGTTCGGGGCGCTTTGGCTCGCCCCGCGCCTGGGTCAGCTCTATGCCGAATATCCCGGCCTCAAGATCGATCTGATGCTCGAAGAACGCCTGCTGGACCTCCCGATGCGCGAGGCCGACGTGGCGATCCGCATGAAAGAGCCGAGCCAAGCCGACCTGATCCGGCGCAAACTGATGTCAATCAATATGCGCCTCTACGCCTCGCCCAGATACCTGGAGCAGAACGGCACACCGCGCACACTCGAAGACCTCGGGCCCCATCGCCTGATCAGCCAACAAACCAATGCGCCGCAGGTCGGTGCAGGTGCGGCCCTGGTGCGCGAGCTTATGGCCCACGAAATCGGCAGTGTGTTGACCGTGAACAACTATTTCGGCGTGCTGCAAGGTGTCATCCATGACCTTGGCATCGGTGTTCTGCCTGACTACCTGACCGAGGATTTCCCGGATCTGGTGCAGGTCTTGCCCGACGTGATGTCTGGCGACGTGCCGGTCTTTCTCGCCTATCCAGAAGAGCTCCGACATTCAAAACGAATAGAGGTCTTTCGGGATTTCGTGACCGAGGAAATCATCGCTTATCGCCGACGGCGGCGCGATCAGGCTTAGTTGCCCAACAGGTCAATTTGTGGGGAATGGGCCACAGCTTGGCCCCTTGACGCGCAAAACGAACCGCTCACCTTGATTGAAAACCGCTGCGCCATTACCTTTGATGTTGAGGCGCTCAAGGGCGTCTCATCCTCCCTGTTGGACTTCGGCCGAGATTCGTCTCGGCCTTTTTTTGTTGCTGCACAGCAGCTTGCTTGAACGCCACCGTCTTTGAATGGTCGCGATCAATTCCGCAAACCGCCACAATTCACCGCAGTTTCGCCTGATTTAATCTGTAGCGAGAACAATGAGGCGCTTAAATGCGCCCTGTCCTAAGGCCGGCACCGATGTCCCCCCCGAAGGTGCCGGCCGTCCCCCCCCCTTTTTTCATTCCGGAAAAGAAAAAGCGCCCTGGCAAGTGGGCCAAGGCGCTTGAATTCTGTTTTCAGGTAATGGTTTAGCGGCCGTAAGCGCGCGAGATCCGTGCAAAGGCCTTATCGCGCGACAAGGCTGATTCCGGCGCGTTTGAGCGGCGGTGCTTCTCTGTGGCGCGGCGCGCGGCGTAGATGAAGGCCAGCGCAAAGCCCAAAGTTCCGAAGGTCTGAAGCGACAGTCCAAGTTCCAACATTGCTCTCTCCTTGCCGTGAATGGCGTCCCTCTGTGGTCGGGCAGGTGCTTGCGGGCGAAATCATCGACCGGTGCAACCGTTGTGGATGTAGAGGGTTACGCAGCGTCAGCGGAGTTGGATCAAAATCAAGACGATTTTTTCTAACCCACCAGAAAGACCACCGCCGCAAAGAACACGGCCATGCCCAATAGGCCAAATTGCGCGGCGATCATGCTGGCCCCGAACATCAGAGCCAAGGTCGCGCCGATGATGCCCGCGCGTTGGCCGCTCGGAAGGGCTAAAACTCGGTCTTCGATCTCATGGAAGCCGAAGCGCCGGCAACAGCCCGAAAGCAGAGCGACCGCAACGGTGCGGCACTGCAATGCAACCCAGTCCAGACTATTCTTTACGAAGTCCATGTTGGGACACTAAACATTCGGCCTCGCCCGGTCCAGGGCACCGCGTCGGCTGGTCGCGGGTCGGCGCGATTTGCCGCTCGGTGGTGCTTGGCCCCTTTCGCTTGGCCTCTTATGCTTGGCATGCCGGGGGGCTTGCCGTAAACCAGCCCCACACCGAGGGGACATACGCGCATGACCGAGCCGGCGATCACGCCAGAGCTGACTCAAGCTCACGGCCTGAATTCCGATGAATACGACCGCATCCTTGAAATCCTAGGCCGCACGCCGAGCTTTACCGAGCTCGGGATCTTCTCGGCGATGTGGAATGAGCATTGCTCGTATAAATCCTCGAAAAAGTGGCTGCGGCAGCTTCCCACGACTGGGCCGCAAGTGATCTGTGGACCTGGTGAGAATGCCGGTGTGGTCGATATCGGCGATGGTCCTGATGGGCAAAAGCTGGCCGTGGTTTTCAAAATGGAAAGCCACAACCATCCCTCCTATATCGAGCCCTTCCAAGGGGCCGCGACCGGCATGGGCGGCATCCTGCGTGATGTGTTCACCATGGGCGCGCGGCCCGTCGCCGCGATGAACTCCCTAAGCTTTGGTGAGCCCGCGCATCCCAAGACCCGCGGCCTCGTGCACGGCGTCGTCGAAGGGATCGGCGGCTATGGCAATTGCTTCGGTGTGCCAACCGTGGGCGGAGAGGTCCGATTTCACCCCGCCTATAACGGCAATTGCCTGGTCAATGCCTTTGCCGCCGGGATCGCGGAGGCCGACAAGATCTTCTACTCCGCCGCCTCGGGCGTCGGCATGCCGGTCGTATACCTAGGAGCCAAAACGGGCCGCGACGGCGTAGGGGGCGCGACGATGGCCTCCGCCGAGTTCGACGACACGATCGAAGAAAAGCGGCCCACCGTGCAAGTTGGTGACCCCTTCACCGAAAAGCGCTTGCTGGAGGCCTGTCTGGAGCTGATGGCCTCGGGCGCAGTGATTTCGATCCAGGATATGGGTGCAGCAGGCCTGACATGTTCCGCAGTGGAGATGGGCGACAAGGGCGGGCTGGGCGTGCGCCTCAACCTTGACGCGGTGCCCGTGCGGGAAACCCAGATGACTGCCTATGAGATGATGCTGAGCGAAAGCCAGGAGCGGATGCTGATGGTCCTGCGCCCCGAGCTTGAGGACACCGCGCGCGCCATCTTCGAAAAGTGGGATCTGGATTTCGCCGTCGTGGGTGAGACCATCGCCGAGGATCGCTTTATCATCGAGCATGGCGGCGAGGTGAAGGCGGATGTGCCGCTTTCGAAACTGTCCTCCGAGGCGCCGGAATATGACCGCCCCCATGTGCCGACCCCGCCCGCCGAACCGCTTGGCACCGTGCCTGGGATCGACCCGATCGACGGGCTTCGCGCGCTATTAAGCAGTCCCAATTACACCAGCAAGGCCTGGGTCTATGAGCAATATGACAGCACCGTCATGGCCGACACGCTCCATGGTCCGGGTCTGGGCGCGGGTCTTATCCGCGTGCATGGCACCCAAAAGGCGCTGGCTTTCACCTCGGATGTCACCCCGCGCTATGTGCGCGCCAATCCCGTCGAAGGCGGCAAACAGGCCGTGGCCGAGGCCTATCGCAACCTCTCCGCGATGGGCGCGAGGCCCCTGGCCACGACCGACAATCTTAATTTCGGCAATCCCGAAAAGCCCGAAATCATGGGCCAGTTCGTTGGCGCGCTTGAGGGGATCGGCGCGGCCTGCACCGCGCTCGATATGCCGATCGTCTCGGGCAATGTCTCACTTTACAACGAAACCGATGGCGCCCCGATCCTGCCTACGCCCACGATCGGTGCGGTCGGTCTGATCGAGGATGCTGCAGCGGCGATCATGGGCCGGGCCGCGAACGGTATGCTGGCTCTCATGCTCGGTCCGCCGGGTGAGCATCTGGGGCAATCCGCGCTGCTGGCTGAGGTTTTTGGCCGTGAAGAGGGCGACGCCCCGACCGTCGATCTGAACCTAGAGCGAGCCCATGGCGCGTTCATCCGTGAGCGCGCGCAGTGGATCGCAGCCTGCACCGATATCGCCGATGGCGGCCTGGCGCTGGCCGCCTTCGAGATGGCCGAAGCCGCCGATACCGGCCTACAGATCCAATCTGATGAGACGCCTTTCCTCTTTGGCGAGGATCAGGGCCGCTATCTCATCGCCTGCACCTATGACATCGCCGAATGGCTAATGATCGAGGCCTCCTCCGCGGGGCTCTCCTTGCAGACCGTCGGGCAATTTGGCGGGAACGCTCTGAGATTTGGGCGCGTTGAGGCACCGCTGCGGGACCTGCGCACGATCTACAACGAGAGCTTTGCCAGGACCTTTGCATAATGGGCCACCCCTAACGGACAACCCCACGCCGTCTTGCGCCGACCCACGCAGCGCCTTACCTTTTCGAGGCGCGCTTTAGCTATGCAAGGACACAGCCATGCCGATGCAGGCCAATGAGATCGAAGCCCTCCTGCGGGAACGCTTTCCCGAGGCTGAGATCCGCGTCGATGGCAGCGACGGTGTGCATATGGCCGCGATGGTCGTCGACGAAAGCTTTCGCGGCATGAACCGGGTGCAGCAACAGCGCGCGGTCTATGCGGCGCTCAAGGGCAAGATGGATGGGCCAGACGGTGAGCTCCACGCCCTTGCGCTCACGACGCGGGCGCCGGAATGAGCGGGGCGGGCGCCGGAATGAGCGGGCTGGATCCTGCGGGCCTGCTATGGCTGGCCTTTGAAGTCGCAAGCGCGGTCGGGTTTGTCGGCCTGTGCGTCTACGCCTATTTCGAGACGCGGCGGCGACGTTTATGAGAGCCGCACTCGACCTTCGGCTCAGTTATGGGCATATGGAGCCGATAGATTTGCCCGATAGGTTTCAACGAGCGTGAGGAATTGACATGACGACCGAGCTGAACTCCGCCGAAGACGCGATCAAAACGGTGATCGGGGAAAACGACGTGGTGCTGTTCATGAAGGGCACCAAGATGATGCCGCAATGCGGCTTTTCGAACAAAGTCGCGGGTGTGCTCAATTACCTCAACATCGAGTATCAGGACATCAACGTGCTGATGGACGACACGATCCGTCAGGGCATCAAAGACTTTTCCGACTGGCCGACGATCCCGCAGCTTTATGTCAAAGGCGAGTTCATCGGCGGCTGTGACATCGTCATTGAGATGACCCTGTCAGGTGAGCTCGATCAGCTCTTCGAGACGAACGGCGTGACATTTGACAAAGCCGCGGCGGAGAAGATCCGCGAGCATAACGCTTGAGCCTGGCCCGCTGCGTCGTGCGCGCGGGCGGGATTTGAGTATTTAAGGAAAAGTGAAGGAGCGGGTCCTTCGGCGGCCTGTCTTAGGACTTTTTGGTGGCGCCCCGGCGCACATGTTTGGCCAGGCGCGAGGGCGTGGATTTCTTGCGGTCCTTATAGGGATTTTTCTCGGCCCGGCTGCGCATCCATAGCCGGATCGGCGTGCCCGGCATGTCAAAGTCCTCGCGCAAACCATTGATAAGATATCGCGAATAGCTTTCGGGCAGTTTATCCGGGAGCGAGCACATCACCACAAAGCCCGGCGGGCGGGTCTTGGCCTGGGTGATGTAGCGCAGCTTGATGCGCCGCCCGCCCGGAGCTGGGGGCGGATGCGCTGCGGTCATCTCGGCCAACCATTCGTTGAGCTGGGCCGTGGGCACGCGGCGGTTCCAAACCTCATGGGCGCGCAGGATCGCCCCGCGCAACCGTTCCAGCCCCTTGCCCGTCTTGGCCGAGAGCGTCACCAGAGGCGCGCCGCGAAGCTGCGGTAGAAGGCGGGTAAAGGCCTCTTTCAGCTCTGCGAGCTTCTCCTGCTTTTCGCCCTCAAGGTCCCATTTGTTGACCGCGACGACCACCGCGCGGCCCTCCCGCTCGGCGAGATCGGCGATGCGCAGGTCTTGTTGTTCGAACGGGATCGCCGCATCGAGCAGAACGACCACCACCTCGGCGAACTGCACCGCGCGCAGCCCGTCCGAGACTGAGAGTTTTTCCAGCTTTTCCTGTACTTTGGCCTTTTTGCGCATCCCCGCGGTATCAAAGATCCGCATTGGCGTGCCGGCCCAGGTGAGCGGCACGGCGATGGCGTCTCGCGTGATGCCGGCCTCGGGGCCGGTCAGCAAACGCTCATCGCCGAGTATCTTGTTAATCAGCGTGGATTTGCCCGCATTGGGCCGCCCGATGACGGCGATCTGCATTGGCCGCGCAGCGGCCTCGGCAGCCGCCTCGGCATCTTCGACATCGAGATCGGCCAGTGCAGTATCGCGCCCGTCTGAGGCTTCCTCCGCAGCCTCGATCAGGGGCGCCAAAGCTGCGGCCAACTCTCCCATCCCCTCGCCATGTTCGGCCGACAGGGCAAGCGGCTCGCCCAGCCCAAGCTCATAGGCTTCAAGCACACCGGCCTCACCCGCCCTGCCCTCAGACTTGTTCACGCCCAAGATCACCTGCCGGTCCTGACGGCGCAAAAGCTCGGCGAAGTCCCGATCCACTGGCGTCAGGCCGGCCCGCGCATCGACGAGGAACAGGCAGGCATCGGCCATGGCCACTGCCCGCTCGGTCAGCTTGCGCATGCGGCCCTGGAGGCTCTCATCCTGGGCCAGTTCCAAACCTGCCGTGTCGATCACAGTAAAGCTAAACGGGCCCAGCCGCGCCTCGCCCTCGCGCAGATCGCGCGTCACGCCCGGCTGATCATCGACAAGCGCCAAGCGCTTGCCCACCAGCCGGTTGAACAAGGCCGATTTGCCCACATTCGGGCGTCCGATGATGGCGAGGGTGAAGGCCATGGCCGCGCTTACCTCAGCCCTGCGCGGTTGGAAAGGCACGAGCCAGGAAGATTTTGAAAGGGCGGATTTAAGCGGGGAAGAAACCGGTGTCGAAGGGCACCGAAAGGTCTCTGCCGCTGATATCCCTCAGCGTGAGCGTGTCACGGCCCTCCTCGATCGCCACCACCTCGGACCAGCCCGGCGGACGCGGCAGCGAGATCATCGCATGCCGGATCACATGGCGCGGCCCCAAGGTCAGCGTCGTGGGCACCTCCATCGCGCGCAAGGGATTTTCGCCCTGGCTGTAGCTGAGGCCAGTGGCCCCGGCGGCGATCCCATCTTCGATCCCGATCACGCCGGTATGCCGCCCATTCCAGGGCGCGAAATCCCTGCCTCCGTTTGAGATCCACAGCATCGTCACGGGCAATTGGCGTGCGTCTTTGAGCACCACCAGCATGTCGTCCTCGGCCTCGCGCATCAGGACGGTCCAGCCGAGCCGCGCACCCCGTGCCTCAACCAAGATCGCGAAATCCTCCACCGTATGGGCGGCGGGGTATCGGCGGAGATCCCATTGGCTACCGTCCTCGCAAGCCAGGCTCAGATCCGGGCGAATTTGGCCAAGGGCCCAGAGGTTGCGGCCCTCATATTGCGGCTTGGGATCGGTCAAAACGGCGCGTTTTGGTGAAAAGCTTAAGGTGCCACCGGCCTGCATCCGCGCCATCGGATGATGCGCGAGCGACACCTCACCCGCGCCGCCATCCAACGTATGGCTTGAATAGAGCACCTGATCTAATACAGAAATCTCTTTCGTAATATCAACGTTATAAAGCTCATTCCTCAAGTAAAGCGCGGCGCGGGAGACGTCTTGCGACACCACCTCCCAAGGACCCGTGGCAGAGGCGCCATGGAGCGGGCCACCCGCCACATCGTCGGCGCAGAACGGCAAGCAAAAGAAATCCCCCGCCAGGCGCTTTTCGCAGACCGCCAGGCTTTCGAGCGCCTGCATCTCCGGCTCATCTCGCCAGGGCGCCCGGTGCAGCACGTCACGGCCCAAGACCTGCCAAAGCGGGATATTGCCTGGCCCGGGATCGAGTGTGAGGCGGGCATCGCCGTGCCTGAGCTCAATCATTGTGGGAGCCGCAGGAGCGCCTCACGCAGAACACCCGCATCGCCACCCAGGCTTTGCAGATTGACGCCCAGGGCGCGGTAGCGTGCGCGGGTCTCATCGGAATGGCTGACGATGCCGGACGGTTTGCCTGCGGCGTGAATGCGTAAGATGGCATCCTTGATTGCGGCCTGCATATCCGGGTGATCCGGCTCGGCCAGATAGCCCATATCGGCGGCGAGATCGGCCGGGCCAATGAAGAGCCCGTCGATCCCCTCCACCGCGGCAATCGCCTCAATATTCGCGACAGCCTCGGCGGTTTCGATCTGTACGATCACGCAGATCTCCGCATTGGCACTTGCCTGGTAGCCCTGGATCGCACCGAAGCGTGTGGCCCGCGCGACGCTGGCGCCATTGCCGCGGATGCCTTCGGGCGGGTAGCGACAGGCGCGCACGACGGCCTGGGCCTCCTGGGGCGTGTTGATGATCGGCACCAGGATGGTTTGCGCGCCCAGATCGAGGACCTGCTTGAGGATCCAGGTCTCCGCCGCGGGCACGCGCACGATGGCCTCCGCCGGTGTGGGCTCTAGCGTGCGCAATTGCGCTTGAATGCCGACCGGGTCCCAGGGGCCGTGCTCTGCGTCAATGAGGCACCAATCAAAGCCGCACATCCCGGCGATCTCGGCCACATTGTCTGAGCCCAGATTGAGCCACAGCCCTTCCAGCCGTGCCCCGTCTGCCAGGGCCGCTTTGAGCTTGTTTCGCGGTGCCGCCATCTGCCCGCCCTCCCTTTATCCTTTGCCGCGAGCCTATGGGTGCGGCCGGTCACCGGCAAGAGGCCGCGCCGTGCCTTGCGCCATCAAATCTCGCTTCTAGACACAAATGTCTAGGCGGATGCGAAACGACGTGCCAAGCTCGGTCGAAGGATCAGATTCGGGCTCAACTTTCAGGGGGCGTCACAATGGCAATGAACTCACATTATCGCGTCGTGATCATCGGCGGCGGGGTCGTCGGCACCTCGGTCGCCTACCATCTCGCGAAATACGGCTGGAGCGATGTCTGTCTGCTGGAGCGGTCGGTCCTCACCGCGGGCTCCTCCTGGCACGCAGCGGGCGGGGTGCACGCGCTTAACGCCGATCCCAACATGGCCGCGCTGCAGGGCTACACCATCGATCTGCTCTCCGAGATTCAAGAGGAGTCAGGTCAGGATATCGGCCTGCATATGACCGGCGGATTGGTGCTTGCCGGCACGCAAGACCGCTGGGAATGGCTGCAATCGGCCTATCGCGTCTTTCAGTCCATCGGCATCGAAGATTGCGAACTGATCAGCCCCGAAGAGGCGCAGCGCCGGTGCCCGATCATGTCGACCGAGGGCATCACCGGGGCTATGTGGGCCGACCGCGAGGGCTATGTGGACACGACCGGCACGGTGCATGCGTATGCAACGGCCGCCAAAATGCGCGGCGCCAGCATTTTTGAGCACACCAAGGTCGAAGAGCTGATCCAGACCTCCGAGGGATGGAAGATCGTCACCGACAAGGGCACCATCACCTGCGAGCATGTGGTGAATGCCGCCGGGCTCTGGGCTAAGCAAGTGGGCCGGATGGCGGGGATTGAGCTTCCGGTGAGCCCGCTCAAGCACCACTACCTTATCTCAGATACGATCCCAGCGCTGGAGGAGATTAATTTCGAGATGCCGATGGCGGTGGACCTCGAGGGCTTCACCTATTTGCGCCAGGACCAAAAGGGCGTTCTGCTGGGCATCTACGAGATCAACCATGAGCATTGGGCGATGGACGGCGCGCCTTGGGATTACGGGATGGAGCTGTTCCAGGAACAGACTGACCGGATCGAGAATGAGCTTATCTGCGGCTTCAACCGCTATCCCGTGCTCCAAGATGTGGGAGTAAAGACCTGGGTCAACGGCGCCTTCACCTTCGCGCCTGACGGCAACCCCCTGGTGGGTCCCGTGCCGGGCAAGCCGGGTTATTGGTGCGCCTGCGCGGTGATGGCGGGCTTCCTACAGGGCGGCGGCGTGGGTAAATCGCTGGCCGAATGGATGATCCACGGGGAGGCCGAGGCCGATGTCTGGTCGATGGATGTCACGCGGTTTGGCACCTGGGCCGAGAACCGGCGCTATATCCGCGAGACCACGGGACAGTTCTATTCGCGCCGCTTCGTGATGACCTACCCGAACGAGCAACTGCCTGCGGGGCGGCCGCTGAAAATGGCGCCCGCCCATGACGCTATGGACGCCGCGGGCGCGGTCTGGGGCACCTCCTGGGACATGGAAGTGCCGCTCTACTTCGCGCCCAAGGACTTCGCCGAGACGCCCACACTCAAACGCTCGAACGCGCATGACATCGTGGCTGAGGAATGCCGCGCCGTGCGCGGGGCGGTGGGCCTGCTCGATATCTCCGCCTTCTCCCGCTACGAGGTCACCGGGCCCGATGCCGAAAGCTGGCTCGACGGACTTTTGGCCTGCAAACTCCCCAAGCCGGGCCGCGCCAAGCTCGCGCCGATGCTGGCCGAGGATGGCCGCCTCAAGGGCGATTTGACCGTGTTCAACTGGGGCGATGGAACCTGGTGGATCATGGGCAGTTATTACCTGCGCCGCTGGCACATGCGCTGGTTTAACGATCACCTGCAAGGCAATGTTTTCGTGCGGGATTTGGGCGAGGAGGTATGCGGATTCTCCCTGGCCGGGCCGAACTCGCGCGCCGTGATCGAAAGCCTGACCGAAGACCCGGTCAGCGCGCTTCCCTTCATGGGCTGCGGGCGCTTCGATATCGGCCTCATTCGCGCCAGCGTCGCCCGGATGAGCGTCGCCGGAGAGCTCGGCTTTGAGATCAACTGCCGCTACGGCGATCACGTAGCTCTGCGCCGGATGCTGCTGGAGGCGGGCGCGGAGCATGGGATCCGCGAATACGGCTTCAATGCGCTCCTGTCCCTGCGATTGGAGAAAAGCTTTGGCATCTGGTCGGCGGAGTTTACCCAAGGGTATACGCCCGGCATGACCGGCATGGATCGCTGGATCGCCTGGGACAAACCGGCCTTCACCGGACGCGCGGCGGCCATTACCGAACGGGACGGCAACGGCCCGGCGAAAAAGCTGGTGACATTGGAAATCGCCGACGGGGACAGCGATGCCAGCGGGTTCGAGCCGATCTGGTCCAATGGCGAAAAGGTCGGCTTCGTGACCTCGGGCGGTTTCGGGCACACGCTGAAAAAGTCGCTCGCTATGGCATTGGTCGAGCCGGATGTTTCTGAGCCCGGCACCGATCTGAGCGTGCATGTCGTGGGCGTGGAGCGTGCGGCGCGGGTCATCCCGCCCTCGCCCTATGACCCCGAAGGCTTGGCGATGCGGGGATGAGCCTGGACGAAAAGGATCGTGTCGGCGGTCGCGGGCGCAGGCGGCGGCGAGACAGCGCCCCGCCGCCGGGGCGCGCGGTCAATTACCGCCAGCTCAAAAATCCCTTCCCGCCGATGGACGTGTTCTCAACCGATGAGATCACGGCGATGCACGAAACCGCGCTCAAGACGCTCGAAGAGCTTGGGATGCGCGTGCTGCTCCCCGAAGCGCGGGAGGCCTTCGCCAAGGCAGGCGCGCGCGTAGACGAGGACATGGTGTTTCTGGGACTCGACATCGTCGAGGCAGCGCTTGAGAGCGCCCCGCGCGCCATCCCCTGCCATGGCGGCGATCCGGCCCGCGATGTGACGCTCGCGCTCGGCAATCTGGCCTTTCAGCCCGGCGCGGGCGCGCCCCATGCCACGGACCGGACCCAAGGCCGCCGCCCCGGACGCCTGAGTGACTTCCGCGATCTGGTGACGCTGACGCAGGCCTTCGACATTTTGCATATGATCCCGCCCCTGGTCGAGCCGCAGGATATCGACACCCATATCCGCCACTACGCCACGCTCGAGGCGCAACTGACGCTCAGCGACAAGCTGCCCTTCATCTTTTCCCGTGGCACGCCACAAGTCATGCAAAGCCTGGAGCTTTTGCGCGATTTCCGCGGCCTCGACGATGCGGCGCTTATGAACACTGTTCACGCCTATAACATCATCAACACCAACTCGCCGCGCACGCTCGATGTGCCGATGGCCCAGGGCCTGATCGATTTCGCCCGCATGGGTCAGGTGTCGATCGTCACGCCCTTCACCCTGATGGGGGCGATGGCGCCGATTACAGTCGCAGGCGCCATTACGCTCAGCCATGCAGAGGCGCTGGCGGCGATCACGCTCACGCAACTGATCCGCCCCGGCGCGCCGGTCTGTTACGGCACCTTCACCTCGAATGTGGACATGAAATCGGGCGCTCCCGCCTTTGGCACGCCGTCGCATTTTCAGGCCTCACTGGCCGCCGGGCAATTGGCGCGGCTGATCGGCCTGCCCTGGCGCTCCGCTGCGGGGTCGGCGGCCAATATGAACGATGTTCAAGCCGCGAACGAGAACCAGTTCGGCCTCTGGGGCTGTCTGATGGCGGGGGCGACGGTGGTGATCCATGCGGCAGGCTGGCTCGAAGGCGGCCTAACCGTCAGCTATGAGAAACTGATCTGCGATGTCGAAATCCTAAACATGGTGGCCGAGCTTTGCGCGGGCGCCCAGGCGGGCGGCGACGAGATCGGCTTCGACGCGCTGAGCGAGGTTGCGCCCCAGGGCCATTTCTTTGCCACCGGACAGACCATGGCGCGCTATGCGAGCGAGTTTTATGAGCCCGTCCTGCACGCCTATCCCAACTATGGCAGCTGGCAGGAGGCGGGTGCGCAAGGCCTCAGCGAACGCGCCACAAGCGCCTGGCAGGCAATCCTGGCCGAGCCGCCACGTCCACGCATCGACACAAAACGCCTGGGTCATTTCCAGGACAAAGCTGCCCGCATGCGGGAGGCCGGTGGCGCGGCGCCCGTTTCATGATGAGGGTTTCGTGATGGGTTGGTCGTAATGGAAGCCCCGCTCCTGCACCGCGACGACCCGGCCCGCGCGCCGCTCCAGGGAAATGCCAAGGTCACCCGCGACGACTGGCTGGCTCAGGCCAAGGCGGTGCTGATCGCCCAAGGTATCTCGCACGTCAAAATCATGCCGCTCGCCCAGGCCATGGGCGTGTCGCGCAGCAGTTTCTATTGGTATTTCCGGAACCTGGCCGAGCTCCACAGCGCGCTGATCGAGGCGTGGCAGCGCAAGAATACCGGCGCCCTCATCGCGCAGGCCGAAGCACCCGCCGCGTCGATCACTGCCGCCGTCTGCAACGTGCAGCTCTGCGTGGTTGATACCGAGCTTTATGAAACTGCGCTTGATTTCGCCATGCGGGACTGGGCCCGGGCCTCAAAAGACGTGGCCGCCCTGGTCAAAGGCTCCGACGCAAAACGTGTCGCTGCCCTGACCGAAATGTTCGCGCGCTACGGCTATCCCGCGCGCGAGGCCGAGATCCGCGCCTGCACGCTCTACTATCAGCAGATCGGCTATGACCTCGCCGATCTGGGCCACAGCCCGCAATACCGGCTCGACCGCGTCGCCGATTACCTCTTTGTCTTCACCGGCCAGACGCCCGATCCGGCCGAGATCGACGCCTTCACCCGCCTCGCAAGCCAGCACTGGAGAAAACATGGCACGCCCTGACGCAATCATCATCGGCACCGGTGTTATCGGCAGCGCCATCGCGTTCGAGCTTTGCAAAGCCGGGATCAAAACCCTGTCGCTCGACCGCAATCAGGCCGTGGGCCACGGCTCAACGGCGGGGTCCTGCGCCATCATCCGCATGCATTACTCCACCTGGGACGGCACCGCGCTCGCTTGGGAGGGCTACCATTACTGGCGCGATTGGCATGACTATCTGGGCCTGCCCGACACCGCAGATCTGGCGCGCTTCATCGAGACGGGCTGCCTGGTGATGCAGACCGAGACCAACGGGCACCTCGAGAAGCATATGAGCTATTCCTCGCAGCTCAATTGCCCCTTCGAGGTCTGGGAAGCGGATCACATCACCGGTCGGATGCCGGTTTATAACCTCGACAGCTACGCCCCGGCCCGCGCGGCCGATGATCCGGAATTTGGCCACAGCAATGGCGGCGCGCTCCGGGGCGGCGTTTTTTGGCCCAAGGCGGGCTATGTGACCGACCCGGCGCTTTCGGCGCAAAACCTCGCGGGCGCGGCGCAGCAGGTGGGCGGTACCGTGCGCCTGGGCGCCGAGGTGACCGAGATCCTTCAATCCGGCGGACGGGTGAGCGGCGTGAAACTGAGCACGGGCGAAGAGATCCACGCGCCCATCGTCATCAACGTGGCAGGTCCCGGCTCAGCCGCCGTTAACGCGCTCGCTGGCGTGACCCAAGATATGACGATCGAAACCCGTCCCCTCCGCCAAGAGGTCGTCCATGTTCCCGCGCCCGAAGGCTTTGATTTTGAGCGCGACGGCATGGTCGTCTCTGACAGCGATATCGCCTGCTATGTCCGGCCGGAAAAGGGCAACCACATCCTCATCGGCTCAGAAGACCCGGCCTGCGATCCGCATTTTTGGACGGACAGCGACACGGATTATCCGCGCGATTTCACCGAGCAATGGCGCATCCAGGCCATGCGCTATGCGCAACGCGTCCCGTCTCTAGGCATCCCGAGCCGCATGAAGGGGGTTGTGGACCTTTACGATGCCTCGACCGACTGGATCCCGATCTATGATAAAAGCGCCCTGCCCGGCTTTTACATGGCCTGTGGCTCCAGCGGCAATCAGTACAAAAACGCACCTATCGCGGGCAAACTGATGGCCGAACTGGTCGCCTATTGCGAGGCGGGCAATGATCACGACGAAGCGCCGCTGCAAACCCGCCTGCCCTATATCGACGCGCCGATCGATATGGGGTTTTACTCGCGCAAACGCCCGATCAATGAGGAATCAAGCTTCTCGGTGCTAGGCTAGTCGCGCTTGTTTATCTTTCCCAAAATACTCCCGCCGGAGGGTCATGGTCTGTTCAGCGTAAGCTGACAAACGCATCGCGTTTGAGACCATGACGGGCGTAGCCCCGGGGGATGGTCTGTTCAGCGTAAGCTGACAAACGCATCGCGTTTGAGACCATGACGGGCGTAGCCCCGGGGGATGGTCGGTTCAGTGTGAGCTGACAAACGCATCGCGTTTGCGACCATGACGGGCGGAGCCCCCCCCGGGATAGACGCCACCGGTGAGATGCGTAACGAACTCACCCCGCCAGGGCCGGAATGATCGTGTTGCCGTACTCCATCAGGATCTCTTCCTCGCGGCCATTGTCCAGATAGATGTTGAACTGTGTCATGCCCGCGCCTTCGAGGACTTTGAGCTTGTCGATATGCGCCTGGGGATCGCCGATCACGGTGAAGCCTTCCACGATATCGTCGGTGATGAAGTCGAGATAGGCGTTATCGGATTGACCGTGCTTCGAGTAATCATAGCCCTTGCGGTCCTTGATATAGGCCGTGAGGGAGGGCGGGATATCGTCCCGGTCGGTGCCGTATTTCTCAACGATATCCGCCACATGGTTGCCGACCATCGCGGGGAACCAGCGGGTGGCCTCAATCGCCTGTTCGCGCGTGCCGAAATAAGCGGGGGCGGCTACCATCACTTTATAATCCGCCATATCGCGACCCTCGGCCTTGCCTGCCGCGACGGCCTGTTCGGTGAGCCATTTCACGATTGTCGGCTCAGCGATCTGCAGGATCAGACCGTCGCCCACGCGACCGGCAGAGCTCAACGCCTTGGGCCCATAGGCCGCGACCCAGACCGGCAGCTCATAGCCCCAGGCCCAGGGAAACTTGATCGGCGCGGGCACTTCGCCGTAGCTGACCTCTTCGCCGCGTACGAGCGCTTTGGTCTTGTGGATGAACTCCTCCATCCGCGCGAGCGGCGAGGGCTTCATGCCCATCACGCGCACAGCGCTGTCCCCACGCCCCACGCCGATATCAAACCGGCCCTCGGATTGCTTGGCAAGCGAGCCAAACATCGAGGCCGCAAGCGACCAGTCGCGCGTATTGGGGTTCGTTACACAGGGGCCGAAGCGCATCTTTTTGGTGTGCTCCATGCACATGGCCATCGCCATATAGCTCTCACGCCACAGGATGTGGCTGTCGTAGAACCAGCAATAGGTAAAGCCCGCTTCCTCGGCCTGCCGCACCAGATAACGGGCGCGTGCCGGCTCCATGAACCCTTTGAACGTGATACCAAATTCCATGTTCTTCCCCTTAAGCTGCGCCTTAGTGTTCGGGTGGCCAGATCTTCAGCCCGGCATGGCTGAAAGGCACCTGTTTTGAGATATTGATGCGGATCAGGATGGGCGTGAGCGCCTCGATAGCGCGGGCCGATTGCGCGTCGCCTGCATTGTAGCAGGTCACGCCGATCCGCTCGATCAGCGCCATGACCTTCTTGCGCGGCTCAAGCCCATTGCCACAGACCAGGACGTCGCAATTGATCGTCCAATCCAGGTTGTTGAGCGTCGTGGCCGACACATTGTGCAGCGCGCCGATCACCGGGATCTCCGGGCCTAGGATCGCCTGCGCGGCTTCGGTTGCCGAGCCTTCGGGCGGCATGTCGACCTTTTTGGGATCGTCTTGGGCCAGGGGCACGACGATATCGACCAGGATTTTGCCCGCGAGGCCGGGGGCAATCACCTCCACTGTCGCGTTATGGCCCGACCAAGGCACGGCCAGGATCACCATCTCGCCCGCAGCCGCAACCGCGGCGCCATTGTCTGTGCCTGAGATCTCTGCCGCACCCTCGGGCAGTTTGCCGGAAAGCTCCAGCGCGATCTCCGCCGCCCGGGCCGCGTCGCGGGAGCCTAGAACCACCGGCACGCCAGCCACGGCCAGGCGCAGGGCCAGACCCTGACCTTGCGGCCCAGTCCCGCCGATGATCGCCACGCGCTCAATTTGTTCAGTCATTGGCCCTCATTGAAACTGATCCTCTTTCTGGGGCCGCAGAATATCCGCGGCCGAGCTCATTTCGACCGGCGCCCAGTCGACATCGCGCAGCAAGATCACCGGCACGCGGTCGGCCTTACCCATCACCAGACCTGCGGCGGCGGCCAATTCGTCGGCGAAGGCAGGCTCGGTCACGCGGAGCGTGCGGCCCCAGGCGTCATCTTCGCCCTCCATCACTCGTGTGGCGGGCACGCGGGCCAGACCGATGGCCACATTGACCTGGCCCAACCGCCAGGGCCGCCCGAATGTATCGGTAATAACGATGCCGATGGGGCCGCCGAAGACCCCCTCCAACTGCTCTGCAAGTCCGCGTGCCGAGCCATCGGGATCGCGCGGCAGGGTCAGCACGGCATCGTCTTGGCCTAGATTACTCTCATCCACGCCCGCGTTGGCCGAGATAAAGCCCAGCCGGTGTTCGCAGATCATCGTGCCTTCGTCCTGGTGGGGATGTTTGAAGGCGCGCAGCACGCGGGCGCTTTCGCCAAGCACGACCTCGACCTTGCGCGCGTCTTTGCCAAGCTCATCGGCATAACGGCGTGCTTCCGGGCCGGGCGTCACATCGGACAGTGCCACCAGACAGCCCTCGGCTTTTGAGACGACCTTTTGCGCCACGCAGAGGATATCGCTGCCCTGCAAATCCAGCTCGGCGGCGCGCGCGGCCTGGGCGATGAGCCCGGCCAAATCGTCGCCAGGGCCGATTTCAGGCAGATTTGGGATAGGCACGATCTGAACCATGGGGGCCTTTGCGCGAGGGATCGGCAGTCGTGTCGGGGTGTGGCTCGGCCGTGTCCTCTTGTTGCCCCGTGTTTTGCCCCGTGTCTTGCTCCGCGGCCGCATCCAGCGCTGCGCGGATCGGCAGGGGCAGATCGGTCAGATCCTCCGGCCGGTCGATATCGCGCCTGAGGCTCGGCAGTTGCAGCGTGATCGGCGTCAGACCCGCCTCCTCCGCCGTGCCCAGATGCTTTGTGTAAGAGCGTGGGCCGTAGCGGAAGCCAAAACGCCCGCCCGGCAGGGTCATGCGCAATCCGTTGGTGCCCAGATCTTGCGACGGCACCAGCAGGACCTGGTTCGCCGGACATGGCACTCGCATCAGCAGGCTTAGATCGCGCTGATCGGGATCGGCGAGATCACTGGGCAGGATCGTCATCGAGCGATAGCGCCGCTCGGTGGCCCAGTCCCGCGCCGCCTCCGCCGCATCGCTCAACCCTGTGGTGGCATCCGAGATTACCGCAAGTCCAGCCTGGCGAGCGCGCTCTTGCACCACCTCCTGGCCGCTGATCACGGCAAGATCGACGCAAGCGGGTCGAGCGGCGGAAAGCTCGACGATGAGTCGGTCGAAGAGCGCCCAACTTAGCGCTTCGGTCTGCCGCCCGCTCAGGGTGTCACGCAAGCGCGTTTTGCCACCCGCCGGATCGCGCAGCGCGATCGCCACGAGGTCGCGCTCGGGCATGTCGGTCTTGGGGGCGTCACCCGTCATGCGCGCACCTCTACCGCAAGGCCTGCAGCCTCCAAGACCGCGCCCGCCAAACGCGCTTTGGCCGCCTGATCGGGCATCATGATATCTGTCGCCACGGCCCTCAGACCCTCGGCCTCGATCTCAGGTTTAAGCGCGCGGTCGGCGGTATCAATCAGCAAAACTTGGGCGATCTCTCGGTAGATCTTGGTCACGCCAAGCGCATCCGCGCGTTTGCCCAGGCTCTGCATCATCCGCGCGGCAGGGCCTTTGACCGCAGCGCCCTCGATTAGCGGAGAGACCGCCACTTTCGGCGCCTCGCTTTGGGCTAGGGCCGGGGCGATGCCTGGGATGGACAGAATGGGCTTGATCGAAGCGAGCGGGTTCGAAGGGGCGATGACGATGAGATCGGCGCCCTGGATCGCGGCCAGGGCCTCAGGCGTCGCGCTTGCATCATCGGCGCCCAGATAGTCCAGCGCGAGCACATCGGGATGGGTTTTGTCGCGCACGAAATATTCCTGAAAGCTTTGCCAGCCGGCCTCGGTCTTGACCCGCGTCGTCACTTTGTCGTCGGTCGAGAGGACAATCCGCGCGGGCACGCCGAAAGCGCGGGCGATGTCGGCTGTGATGTCGCTGGGCCGGTGGCCTTTGCGACGGCGCATCGTGCGATAGATATGCAGTCCCAGATCCCGGTCGCCCAGCGTCATCCAGGTGTCCTGACCCAGTTCCGCCAGGACTTGCAGCGCGCGCGTGCCCTCATCGGCCACGCCCCAGCCCTGGTCGCGGTCGATCCGCCCCGAGAGCGTATAGATCAACGTGTCGATATCGGGCGAGACCCAGAGGCCGTGAAATTGATCGTCGTCGCCGACATTTCCTATTACCGTTAGATCGACGCCCGGGAGCCCTGCAAAACCCTCGGCCATCTTGGCACCCCCGACCCCACCGGCCAGAAGCGTCACCGCCAGCTTGCCATCGCTCATCCGCCCTGCACTCCAGCCACGGGGCCAGCTTCGGGGCCAGCCACCGGCCGCTCGGGAAACATGCGTAGAAAATCCAGGGGATCGCGCCCCTGCCTGTCAACAAGCGGGGCCAAGTCCTCGGGGTCGTGATTGGCATAGACCTCGCGGTGGCCATAGACGGTGTTGCGTCGGACCGGCACCCGGCCTGCGGCACGGATCATATCGCACAGCTCCTTGGCGGTGATCTCCTGGCCATGCGCCGCCCCCGCCGCGCGGGAAATACTCTCATTCATAAGCGTGCCACCTAGATCGTTGACGCCGCGCCGCAACATCTCAACCGCCCGCTCAGCCCCCAGCTTGGTCCAAGAGACCTGAATATTGTCGATCCAGCCATGCAGCATGATGCGTGAGACGGCATGCATTTTGTCGACCTCATCCGCCGTCGGGCCGGGGCGCACGCGATCGGGGTTCTTCGCGTAAAGCGGGCTTTCGGTATGCACGAAGGATAAGGGCACAAGCTCGGTAAAGCCGCCCGTGTCCTTTTGAATGTCGCGCAGCAGGCCGATATGGGCCGCCCAATGGCGCGGGGCATCGATATGGCCATACATAATCGTCGCCGAAGTCCGGATCCCGACATCATGGGCCGTGCGGATGATCTCCACCCATTTCTCGGCGCTCAGCTTGTTTTGGGTCAGTTGCTGGCGGATCTCAGTGTCGAGGATCTCGGCGGCCGTGCCGGGCATGGTGTCGAGACCGGCTTCTTTGAGGCTAAGGAGGAATTCCCGCGTGCTCAGGCGCGATTTTGCGGCGCCATACCAGATCTCGAACGGGGAGAAGGCGTGGATATGCATGCCCGGCAGGCGGTCTTTGATCGCGCGACAGATCCGAGCATAGAAATCGCCGGGCAGTTTGGGATGCAGCCCGCCCTGTATGCAAACCTCCGTGGCGCCACGATCCCAGGCCTCGGCGGCGCGGTCGGCGACCTCCTCGGGTGAGAGCCATTCGGCACCCGGCGCTTCGGCCCGTTTGGCAAAGCCGCAAAAGCGGCAGCCCATATAGCAAACATTGGTGAAATTGATGTTGCGGTTCACCACGAAACTGACGCGGTCCCCGTTTGCGCGCGCGCGCAGGGCATCGGCGGTGCGGAAGACAGCCTGCGCATCGGCGCCTTGCGCCTCGAAAAGCGTGATCGCTTGGCGTTCGCTCAGCTCCCCACCATCCAGAACATTTTGCAACGCATGTCGGATCTCGGGACTGACAGACAATCCCGGCCCCGATTCGGCCTGGCGAAAGATCTCGTCGGGCGCGGGGACGACACTCATTGCGCGACGCCTTCACGCGCTTGATGCAAGGCATGATCTTGGGCTTGATCCAGGGCTTGATCTTGGGCCATTCCGTCGGCCCGCGCCATCGCGGCAAGGGGCGCCCGCAGACCGGGGCTGACGAAGTGTTCCGCGCGATCCAGAAAGCGCGGGTAGATCGTCAAACGCTCTTCCAAAGCAAAGCCCGCCGCCGCGCAGGACCGTGCCAACGTGTCGATCTCAGGCCAGGCATGGCCGGGATTGATGAAGTCGATTGTCACTGGAGAAATCCCGCCCCAGTCATTGATCCCGGCATCCAGATAGGCGATGTGGCGCGCGCTAAGATTGGGCGGCGCCTGGAGCGAAATCTCGGCGGGCAAAATGAGCCGCGCGGCGGCGAGACTGGCCAGCATGTCCTCCAGGCTCGGCTCGAGATGGTTTTCCATCGCGATGCCGGGTTTGGCCTGAAAGTTCTGGATAATGACCTCTTGGATATGGCCGTGGCGGGCATGGTTTGCGGCGATGGCCTCAAGCGCCGCGATCCGGTCGGCCCAACTTTCGCCAATCCCGATGAGCAGCCCGGTGGTGAAAGGCACCCCAGCTTGCCCGGCGCGTTCCATCGTGCGCAGCCGCTGCACCGGGACTTTGTCAGGGCAGGCATAATGCGGCCCGCCCTCCCGGGTCAGCGCGCGGCTCGTGGTCTCGAGCATCATGCCCATGGAGCCCGCGACCGGCTTGAGCAGCTCAAACTCCTCCCGGCTCATCGTGCCCGCATTGATATGGGGGATCAGAGTGGTTTCCGACAGGACCAGAGCGCAGATATCGGCCAGGTAGTCGGTCATGCGGGTATAGCCCAGGCGCGCAAGACCCGCGCGGGCCGCGTCATAGCGCAGCTCGGGCTTTTCGCCGAGGCTCAGCAGCATCTCCTTACAGCCGGTCGCCTCACCCTCGCGCGCGGTCTCGAGCACTTGCTCGGGCGTCATGATGCGCGCCTCGGGATCGCTCGGATGTTTGACGAAGGTGCAATAGCCGCAGGTGTCGCGGCACATATTTGTCAGCGGTGCGAAGACCTTGCGCGAATAGCTAACGCGCCGGCCCCAATGGGCATCGCGTTTGGCGGCGGCGGCCTGCATCATTGCGGGCAGGCTTGCGGCGACGGCCTCCGGTGACAAAGACGCCAGGCGCGCAAACGTCCAGGCCTCGGCCTGCTGCGCACCATCTATCCGTTGAAACTGACCACCATCCATAACTCGACGGTTTCCTTCGCTGGCCGCCCTGTCAAGATTTTTTGACTATCCGGTAAAATACGACGCAGAACAGCCGTCTAACCCGCCAAAGCTCCCGAATGCCGCTCAAAAAAGTGGCACAGGTGAAAAAGTTGCACATGACAGCCAATGCGGCAAGCCTCCTTTCGCTACGGCACCCGAGACGAGCCTGGCGCCATAGAGGGCGCGCTTTTGGACATGCGATGCGCGGCCTGCCATGCTTTAAGGGGTTTGTGATGAGCGGGCGGTGCTAAAGCTGGTCACCGCTGGGAAAGGCAAAGATGACTGAGCGTACCGATGATGATGACCGGGGGATGGACCGGGGGATGGGCTTGAAATCGGCCTGGTCGGACCGTGTGCAGCCGCTTTTGCCCGGTCTGATCATCGCCGGGATTACGGCCCTAGCCGCCCAGTTTATCTCGGACCATTACGGCGCGCCCGCGATGCTGATGGCGCTATTGTTCGGGATCGCGGTGAACTTCCTCAGCAAAGAGCCAAGCTGTGCGCCGGGGATCGCCTTCACCTCGCGCACGGTGCTGCGCTTGGGCGTGGCGCTGCTGGGTCTTCGCATCACTTACGAGATGGCCGCCTCACTTGGGCCTGCCCTTTTGGGTGTGGCGGTCGCGGGCGTTGTGACCACCATTGGATTTGGCATCTTCATCGCGCGCTTTTTCGGCTATGGGCCGCGTTTTGGCTTTCTGTCGGCGGGCGCTGTGGCGATCTGTGGCGCGTCGGCGGCTCTGGCCATTTCAGCCGTCCTGCCAAAGGATGACCGCTCTGAAGAACGCTTGGTCTTCACCGTCGTGGGCGTCACCGTTCTGTCCACCATAGCCATGGTGCTTTACCCAATCCTGACCTCGGCCCTGGGCTTTGACACGCAGCTGGCGGGCGTCTTTCTGGGCGCCACGATCCACGATGTCGCGCAAGTGGTCGGCGCGGGCTTTTCGGTGTCCGAAGAGGTCGGCGAATTGGCCACTTTGGTCAAACTGATCCGGGTGGCGATGCTTGCGCCGGTGATCCTGATCGCCTCGCTGATCATTCGGGCGCAGATGAAAAACGCGGAAGGTTCCGGCGACAAGCCGCCGATCCTGCCCAGTTTCGTTGTGGGCTTTCTGGTCCTGGTGACGGCCAATTCTTTTGGCCTGATCCCCACCGCGATCAGTGAGCTGGGCGCGCAGGTTTCGCGCTGGGCATTGTTGGCGGCGATTGCGGCGGTTGGGGTGAAGACCTCGCTCAAAGATGTCGTCGATGTCGGCGGGCGCGCCATTGGCCTGATTGTCACGCATACGCTCTTCATCGCCGTCTTTACCCTCGGCTTGCTGGAATTGATCCAACTGAGCCGCTGAGGATTTCTTTGCTTTGCGCAAGACACGTCCTGTGGCACACTCATTGTGTGACCGACGGCGATAGCCCCTTCTGGGCCAGCGAACGCCGTCATCGCACCGCTACCGCCGCTGGGAGGACGCCGGAGCATGAGACAGCCGACGAGACATCGTCACGTCAAGCGCGTGACCGAAGCCGCCTTGTCGCCCTCGGGCGCGGCGCGCTCTCGCCTGGTGGCGTCTTGGCGCCGCTCCTATGTCAAACACGCGCTCGATCCGGGTGACGCGCAAAGGCGCGACCGCGTATGCGAGCGGCAGCTGTGCAATATTCGCGGCGCTTCAGGTGATCTGCATGTCTTGGCGAGCGACGCAATCGACAGGCTCTTTCAGCGGGTGCGGATGTCAGGCTGCGGCGTCTTTTTGACGGACGCCCAAGGCGTGATCCTGGATCAGCGCGTGGGCGACGGCGACAGGGCGGATTTCGACGGATGGAACCTGACCGAGGGTAGCGATTGGAGCGAAAGCTCGGAAGGCACCAACGGCGTGGGCACGTGTCTGGCCGAAGAGCGCGCCGTCATCATCCACCGCGATGAGCATTACTCGCTCAGAAACATCGCCATGAGCTGTATCGATGCGCCGATTTTCGGCCCCGATGGACGGCTGATGGGTGCGCTCGACATATCATCGGCACGCGCCGATCAGAGCGGCGCGCTGAACGCGCTGATGCTCGACGCGGTGCAACGCAGCGCCGCGCAGATCGAGGAGATCGCCTTTCGCCGCGCCTTTCCCGGCGCGCGGATCGTCCTGATCGAGACCGATAGCAGCGATCCCGCAGCACTCCCGGGGCTCTTGGCGGTCGATGCCCATGACGTGGTGATCGGCGCCACCCGCGCGGCGCGGCGCCGCTTCGGGTTGAGCTCTGAGGGTGGCCCGGGCGAGCGCACCCTGCCCCTGCCCTGCGCCGATCTGCTGGGCAATGTGGGCCGTCAGGGCGGCTTTGACGGGGCCGAGGCGGCCGCTTTGCGCCGGGCCCTTTTGCGCAGCGGCGGCAATGCCAGTGCGGCGGCCAAAGCGCTGGGGATCGGGCGCGCGACACTCTACCGCCGGATGAAGCGCCTGGGGCTCGACGGCGCGCCGAACGACTAGAGCGCCCCGCCTTTCGCCTGCAATATCACCTGACCGAAATGTCCCGAGAGCGCGCAGCGCGGCAGAGTGTTTCGCGTCTCAAGTTCAATGCGGGGCGCTCCAGGAATGCAGCCCCGGCAAAACCTGCAAAAACCCTTGGCCATCTGTCTCAGCGCTGAGACAGTCCCGGATCAAGCGGCGCCATTCGTCTCCCGGCCTGCTCAGGTTAGGCTAAGCTGACGCCGTGGTTTGCGCTGAGAGACGCAGGCCAACCTATTTTAGGGAGGACCTCATGAACGATATGACGCTCATTGATGCCGGCACCCATGTGTCGCCATTTGCCAAGCGCTACGGCAACTTCATCGGCGGTGAATTCCGCGATCCGCTTTCGGGCGAGTATTTCCAAAACACCTCGCCCATCACCGGCGGCGTGATCGGCGAAGTTGCGCGCTCAAACGCCGACGACATCAACGCAGCCCTCGACGCGGCCCACAAAGCCGCCGATGCCTGGGGCCGCACCAGCGTGACCGAGCGCTCGAACATCCTGCTCAAGATCGCTGACATTCTGGAAAGCAATCTGGAGCTTCTGGCAATCTGCGAATGCTGGGACAACGGCAAGGCAATCCGCGAGACCCGTGCCGCTGACCTGCCGCTGGCGATTGATCATTTCCGCTACTTCGCAAGCTGCATCCGCGCCCAAGAGGGCACGATGGGTGAGATCGACGCCGATACAGTGGCCTATCACTTCCATGAGCCGCTGGGCGTTGTGGGCCAGATCATTCCTTGGAACTTCCCGCTTTTGATGGCGACATGGAAGCTGGCGCCTGCGCTGGCCGCAGGGAATTGCGTGGTTCTGAAGCCGGCCGAGCAAACGCCTGCGACCGTGATGGTCTTTGCCGAACTGATCGCCGATCTGCTGCCCCCGGGCGTTCTGAACATCGTCAACGGCTTTGGCCTGGAGGCGGGTAAGCCGCTTGCGCAATCGACCCGCGTGGCAAAAGTGGCCTTCACCGGTGAGACAACCACCGGCCGCCTGATCATGCAGTACGCGTCCGAGAACATCATTCCGGTCACGCTGGAACTCGGTGGTAAATCGCCCAACGTCTTCCATAAGGATGTCTGCGACGAGGATGACGCGTTCTTCGATAAGGCCGTCGAGGGCTTTGTCATGTTCGCGCTGAACCAAGGTGAGGTTTGCACCTGCCCCAGCCGCGCGCTGATCCACGAAGACATCTATGATAAGTTCATGGAGAAGGCGATTGAACGCACCAAGGCGATCAATTGCGGCGATCCGCGCGACGGCGACACGATGATGGGCGCGCAAGCCTCAGGCGAGCAAAAGGAAAAGATCCTGAGCTATTTCGACATCGGCCAGCAGGAAGGCGCCGAGGTCGTGACCGGAGGCAAAGAGCGTCAGATGTCGGGCGATATGGCCGAGGGCCATTACATCGAACCCACCATCCTGCGCGGCAACAACAAGATGCGCGTCTTCCAGGAAGAAATCTTTGGACCGGTCGTCTCGGTGACCACGTTCAAGGACGAAAACGACGCGCTCGAGCAGGCCAATGACACGCTCTACGGCCTGGGCGCGGGCGTCTGGTCGCGCGATGCCAACAAGTGCTACCGCTTTGGTCGGGAAATCAAGGCGGGCCGCGTTTGGACCAACTGCTACCACCTCTATCCCGCACATGCGGCCTTCGGAGGTTATAAGCAGTCCGGCATCGGGCGTGAGACCCACAAGATGATGCTCGATCACTATCAGCAGACCAAGAACATGCTGGTAAGCTACAGCCCTAACAAGCTGGGCTTCTTCTAAAGCACTGGTCTATTACGATGGAACGGCGGGTCTTCGGGCCCGCCGTTTTTTGTGGCAACTCCAAGAACGCAAAACGGCGAGCCCGAAGGCCCGCCGTTCCACTGATCCGATAGGAAAGTTGTGATTTAGGCTGCGTTTCCGCGCGCTGCAAAGTACAGACCGCCCACAATTAGCAGCAGGTGCAGCTGGTTCGACAGCCAGATGATGTCTGGGGTCAACGTGAAGATCTGATACACGACCACCAGCACCGAGAACGTGATGAAGGCGATCGTAAGACCACCGGCGCGGGTCAACAGATCGCCGATTGGGTTGCGCATCGCGCCACCGACCAGCAGGGCCACACCAGCGGCGATCTCGCCAAGGGCCGACATGCCATAAAGCACAAGCGGGATGCCCAGGCTCTGAGCGGTCTCAGCCGTGATCGGGATTTTCAACCAACCCTGCTGCAGGATAATTGCGGCCAAAAGGATCCGCGGAAGCCAATGGATGGCCCGGATATCGGGAAGATTTTCGATGCTGCGCCCAGTGCTGCGCAGAATGGTGTCAACGGCACTCATTTGCTGTTCCTCTGTTTGCGTCGCGTCGTTCTGCTCTCTAAATTGTCTCTGGCTAGGCCTGCTTCAATGCGTTGCGACATCCCTACGCAATCAGGCTGAATTCTCGCTGTTTTTCATAGCTGTAAGGGATACGGTAGACAGAGGTATTCGGATCACCCGATGGTTGTGGTCGCGACGGGTTTTGCCGCAGTGCAGCACCGTTGCGTGTAAATACTATTGCGAAATCAAGAGTTTGCCCCGAGCAAAATTTGAATTAAAAAAATGCCAGCGTTAAAAAAATGCCAACGGATGAAAAAAGTTTGAGGAGCTGCCGCTATGACCGAACATGTCACGATCTCGTGCGCCACGGACGCCGAAGTGGTCGAAGGCACAGATCCGCTGTCTCGGGTCGCTGTCACGCCTGCCGCGCGCGAGCTGATGGCCGAGATCAAAGCCCGCCACGGAGAGATCATGTTCCATCAATCGGGCGGCTGCTGTGACGGCTCATCGCCGATGTGCTATCCGGTGGGCGATTTCCGCACCGGCGCCTCCGATGTGAAGCTGGGCGAGATCGACGGAGCGGAGTTCTATATCTCTGGGCCGCAGTTCGAGGCCTGGAAGCATACCCAGCTGATCCTCGACGTTGTGCCCGGGCGCGGCGGGATGTTCAGCCTCGACAATGGGACAGAGCGTCGGTTTCTGACGCGCTCACGTCTATTTACGCAAGATGAGCGGGCGACACTCGGGATCGACTAAGCGGGCCTCAACAGGCGTAAGTCGCTCTGCCGCCAGCCCGGATCGGGCGCGAAATCAATCGCCCATAGATCGGCTAGGATCGCGCGATAAAGCGCGCGGTAGTCGGTGGTATGGACCAGATCGTCCTCATAGAGCGCGCTCAGATCGGGCCGCGCCCCGTCAAAGCCGCCCACCACATTGCCCCCGGCCACCAGAACGGGCGCCGCCGTGCCATGGTCCGTGCCTGCCGAAGCGTTTTCCCGCGCGGTGCGGCCGAACTCGGAATACGTCACCAGTGTCACATCTTGCCACCGCCCCTCCCCGCGCAAGCTGTCGGCAAAAGCGGCAATGGAGGCGCCCAGCTCGCCGAGCAATTCTGCGTGGCGGTCAGGCTGGCCCTGGTGGGTATCATAGCCCGGCTGGATCACTTTCATCACCGGCACCTCCGCCCCCGCCGCCAGCAAACGCGCTGCAACGCTGAGCTGTTCGCCCAGCACGCCGCCTGGAAATTCGAACCGTCGCGCGGCGGTCCGTTCAAGCCGCTGGCGCAGGCGCTCGCCCATAAGTTGCGCGCTTTCATAGGTGCCTAGGACGTGATCGAGGGGGCTTTGCCCGGTGGCTGGCGCGTTCTGTGCGTCAGCCAGGGTGTCGAGCGCTTCGAAATAGGCCTCCTCAGCACGTAGCGCCGCAAAGCGGCCAGGGCCGTCCAAGGGGCCAGCCGGGCCGCCGAGGATCAGGCCCTCGGCCTCGAGGCCTAGGTTTGGACGCCCAGCAAAGGCCCGGGGCACCCAGCCCTCCCGGTCGAAATGCGCTGCCCCGCCCCCGGCATTCCAGATCTCGATGGAGCGGAAATGCGAGCGGTTGGGATCGGGATAGCCAACGCCTTCGATAAGGCGCATCTCCCCCGCCTCCCATAGCGCCATGAGTGGGCGCAGGGCCGGATGGAGTGCCGTGTCGTCATTCAGCCCTAGGGCGTCCCGCGCCGCGATGCCGATCTGAGGCCTAAGCCCGCGATAGGCAGGATCGCGGATTGGCACAATCGTGTTGAGCCCGTCATTGCCACCGGCCAGCTCGATCAGGATCAGCGTTTTGCCCCGCCCCGGCGCCGCGCCCGCTGCGCGCACAAATCCCGGCAGCGCCAGGCTGGGTAAGCTCAGCGCGGCGCCCGCGCCGAGTGCCTGCAAAAAACACCGCCGCCCCGGGTTCAAGACCGACGGCTGCGCGCAGGAGGGCAAAAAGGGGCGCGTGGGATGCGGGCTGTTTTGGGTCATCGCTGTCTCCAGGGTGCCGATCACAACAGATCAGTTGAGCTGAAATTCGGGCGCAAGCACCGCATCGCGCAGGACCTCGTTGAGGTCGGGTCCAAAGAGCGCTGGCGTCTCCAACAGGCCCTGGGGCGGCAGCGCCATCAGCGCCTCCAGAAGCCGGTCGCGATCGAGCAAGGCACCCTCGGGCAGTGCTTCGACCCAGGCTTCTGCGTCGCGGTAGAGATGGCTTGGTGCGGCGGCCCGGCGCTGTCCTTCGGCCATGAGATCGAACATCTCCTCACCGCGTTCCCGGTCGAGGCCGGGGCGATAAAACGGCGCCAGACCGAGGCCGCCCTGGGCGCTTGCGGCAAAGACGATCTCGGTGTCGACGGGCGCGATGCGCGTGAAAACGGCCTCCTGGAGCTCTCGGATCATCGCCCGGGCAGTACGTTCCCGCATCGGCCGCTCATTTTCCCCGACCTCCCAGCCGCCATGGCGCCAGACCCGCTGCTCCGAGGTGTTTTCCAAAATCTGCTCGAAATGCCCGACGATGGCCGCCACCAGTTCGTGGTCGCGAAGTGCGGCACTGGGCGGGCCCAGAACCGGCACGAAGCCCACCCAGTCCGGATCATCCTCACTGGGCCAATTGGCAAAGCATCCCGGGCGGCAATCGGCCGTGTGAAAGCCCATGACCCAGGGCTCATCCGCCGCCTCGCGCCCGACATAGAGGTTGAGCGAGCGGAAGGTTTCCCCCTGAAAGCTCACATCATAAAGCGACAGGACCAATTCAACATGACTGGCCGGGCCGGTGCCCTCAATCGCTTCAAGGCCGAAGACCTGACCGATGCGCAGATCGCCCGCATCCACCTCGGGCAAGGGCGGCACGTCAAAGCGCGCCATCTCCCGCTCCAGCGCCGCCATCGCCGTCTCGGCCTCCCGCGCGATATAGCGCCGCGCGTTCGGATCGGTGAGGTAACTCAACGCCTGGGCGCGGGCGGCCACGCTCGTCTCGGTGATCCAGTCGCCCCCTTGGGGCCAGCCGGCCACGTTGGGCGGCAGAAACACCTCCTGGCCCATCTCTCGCAGGACCCAGGCCAGCGCGGCCATATCGCCAAGCTCAACGCCGAGGCTGCGGATGGCACCCACCATAAGCTCAATCGGGCCTTTTATCAGGCGGCCACGGTTATCCTCGGCCCAAAACGCCTCATGGAGCAGCATGGCCCGCAAGAGGGGCTGCAGTTGCCACTCCGCCGCGCGCCAGACCTCCACGAGTTCCTCAACAGCCAGCGGATCCGGCGTGTCGGAGATGAACTCCCGCCACAGACGCTCAACGATGTAGGGACCGAAAGTGGGATGCTCTAGCGCCAGGTCGGCCAAGTCCTCGCCCCGGAATGTGCCGCTGCGTCCCAGGATCGTCTTTGTCTCCGGGTCATGGGCCTCGTCGACAAAGCGAAAAACCGGCGCGCTCAACTCGGCCACGCCATAGCCTGTTAGTGCGCGCGCGGCTTCGGCGATATCGGCCTCGGTATAGCCGCGCCCCTCGCCCAGGGTGAAAAGTTCGAAAAATTCCCGCGCCAGGTCTTCGTTGGGCGCCTCCCGGCTGTTTTCCGTGTTCGACAAATAGATCAGCATCGCCGGATCGGTCAGAATGCCCCGGGCGAGCGCGGCGAAATCGCCGCTGGCATGCATGCGCAGCAAACCGTGCTGCCGCGCCATCAAAAGCGGGTTTTCGACGCCCTCGAAACTAGTGGCGAAATGGCTGTGCCAAAAGAGCGTCAGGCGTTCCTGCATTGGGTTAGGCGTGGCGATCATTTCGGCCAGCCACCATTGCTGAAGCTCCGCCAGTTCCAGATAGCGCATGGCAAAGAAGAGCTCCGCTGCCGTCTGTTCAAGCGTGTAAATCTGCTGGGCCGGATAGCCCCAATGCGACGTCCAAGCGGGCAGTGGTGTGACCGGTGGCGCGCCAAGTCCGGAAAGGATTTGATCCACGCCCTCGGCATAGCTGAGGCCGGTCAGGGCGGCGATTTCATCGGGGGCCGCGCCAAAGCCCGTGCGAGAGATCAGATGCCGTGCTTCCGTAACATCCATCGCGTCCGGGCCGGCCTTGAGCGGGCCAGACGCCAGGAAGGCGGCGAGAAAGTAGGGCAAAAGCAGGATGAGCGGGCGCATGGCAGACCTCGGGCAGTGGCGGTTGCCCAAGAGCTAGCAGATGCGCGGTGCGGTGCGGTTTACATCTCCGGCGCGGTTTTCATACAGTTTTGTAATGCGTGCTTAGCGGGCGTTTCAGCCACGCGGCAGCCGCAGGGTAAAGACCGCGCCCTGCGCCTCTGGGTCCAACTCAAGTGTGGCGCCGTGTAGGTCCGCGATCGCTTTGACCAAGCTTAATCCCAACCCGTTGCCCGGCCTCGACCGACTGGCATCGGCGCGGAAAAACCGCTCAAACACCCGGTCGCGCAAAACCGGTGAGATGCCCGGCCCATCATCGCCCACGCTGAGCACAGCCGCCTCCGGCAGCGGCGTCAGAGACAGCTGAACCCGGGCGCCATCGCGCGCATGTTCCAGCGCATTGTCGAGAAGATTGGCGATCAGTTGCTGGATCAGATCGGGATCGCCCTGCACGTCCAGACCCGGCGCCACCGCTTGGCCAAGGCTTTTGTCGGCATCCTCAAACAGCGGCGCATAGCTCTCGCCCATCCCAGCCACGAGCGCTGAAAGATCGAAGCGGCGAAAGGCCTGGCGTCGCTGCCCCGCCTCGACCTCCCCCAGGCGCAAAAGCGCGTCGAAAATGCCCAGGACCTGACCAAGATGCGCCTCTCCCGCCGCAGCATGGCGCGCCACATCTTCCGGCCGCTTGCGGTCGCGGTCGATGAGCTCCAGCCGCCCTCGCAGATTGGCCAGGGGCGTCTTAAGATCGTGGGCCACTCCGATCGAGACGGCCTCGATATTTCGCCCGGTGGCTTCCAGTTGGTCGAACATTCGGTTGAGCGCGCCAGCCATCTTGTCGAACTCATCGCCCGCGCCGGTCACTGCGGCCCGTTCCGCCAAAGCCCCCGCCGCGACCCGGTCCGCCGTCTGTGAAATGGCCAGCACGCGCTTGAGCACCGACCGGCTGAGCAGGAACCCGGTGATCAACGCCAGGGGCAAGACGATCACGAGAAGCGCCCCGGTCACGAAGCGCAAAAAGGTCTGCAATTCGGCGCGGTCGTCAGGCACGAAACGGCCCACGGCCAGGACATAACCCTCGCCCAGGGTAATGGCTTCGGCCGTCACAGGGTGGAAGATCTCGGGGTGATCGAGGACCGCATCGGGCTCATCCGGCCAAGCATAAAGCCCAGGATAGCCCGCCAGAACCGTGTCATCCGGCCCGCGCAGAACCGCCAGTTCGGCGTCGTTTTCGAGCACGGCATAGATCGCATCCTCGTCCCAGATCGGGCGGCCGCTGCGCATCACTGCCTCGATAATCGCCTCTGGCCCCTCCGCTTCGAACAGGAACGTGCCAAATTCCAGACGCTCCTGAATACGACCCGATTGCGCGGCGTCGATCTGCGCAATCGCGATAGCCCCGAGGCCCCAAAGCGCGGCGAGGGCCAGGGCCACGAAGCCGGCCGCAGCCGCCAGAACAAGCTTGAAGACCCGGCTGGCCAGGATTTCCCTAAGGCGCGGCGATGACATAGCCTGCCCCTCGGATCGTGCGGATCAGCTCTGTCTCGCGGCCGCGATCGACCTTGGCGCGCAACCGGCTGAGATGGGTCTGCACCAGGCTGGTTTTCGGATCGAAGGCATAGCCCCAGACCTTCTCGAGCAGCATGGTGCGGGTCACGACCTCGCCCTCATGGGCCATTAGGCAATCGAGCAGTTTGAACTCAAGCGGAGACAGGTCCAGCGGCTGCCCGCCCCGCTCGGCACGGTGCCCCACCCGGTCAAGGCGCAGATCGCCGATCACGCGCTCGGTCGCCTCCAGGCTCATCTGCGGCGGGCGGCGGGCGAGCGTCTTGAGCCGCGCGATCAACTCGGCCATGGCAAACGGCTTGACTAGATAGTCATCCGCCCCGGCATCCAGCCCCGCGACCCGGTCATCGAGCCCGGCGCGCGCCGTCAGCATGAGAACCGGCACCGTCACCCCCGCCCCGCGCACCAAGCGCAGGACATCAAGACCGTCCATGCCGGGAAGCATGCGGTCGAACACCGCCAGGTCGATCCCGCCGCCGCCAAGTCTAAGGATCGCAGGCTCGGGCGTGGCAAAGCGCTCGACCTGCCAGCCAATCTCAGACAGCCCACTCGTGATAAACGCGGCCGTCTCAGCATTGTCTTCGAGCAAAAGCACTTGCATGGGCCAAGTCCAGCCTCACTTTGCCCCCAGCCGTCAAGCCTCCCACGGCCGAAGTTCCCGTACCCGCCCCTTCATTTTTCCCCAAATACTCCCGCCGGAGGCGATCCGCCGCGCTGCGTTGGCGCGTCCCTGGACTGGCCAAGCCTTCCGGCAGCGATAAATTCATGTCATACGAAATGACCGATCAGACCAGCCAAAGCCGCAGGAGAGCGCGCATGGACACTGCCAAGGATTTCCCGCCCGCCGCCACCCCGGAACAGGCGCGCGCAAAGCCTGCGCCCTTCGACTGGTCCGACCCGTTCCGTCTCAGCACGCTTTTGACCGAGGAAGAGCGGATGATCGGGGAGACGGCGGAGGCGTTCTGCCAAGACAAACTCGCCCCCCGCGTTCTCACCGCCAACCGTGAAGAGCGCTTTGACCGCGAGATCATGACCGAGATGGGTGCGCTTGGCCTTTTGGGCGCCACCATCCCGTCGGAATATGGCGGTGTCGGCGCCAATTACGTCAGCTACGGCCTGACTGCCCGCGCGGTGGAGCGCGTCGATAGCGGCTATCGCTCGGCGATGTCTGTGCAAAGCTCCCTGGTGATGCACCCGATCTTCGCCTACGGCACCCAGGCGCAGCGAGAGCGGTTCCTGCCCAAGCTTGCCAGCGGCGAGATGGTCGGTTGTTTCGGCCTGACTGAGCCCGATGCGGGCTCTGACCCGGCCTCGATGACGACCCGCGCCAAGCCGACCGATGGCGGCTATCACCTGACCGGTGCCAAAAACTGGATCACCAACGCACCCATCGCCGATATTTGCGTGGTCTGGGCCAAATCCGAGGCCCATGGCGGCAAAATCAAAGGCTTTATCGTCGAGAGCGGGGCCAGGGGTCTGGCGCTGCCCAAGATCGACGGCAAGTTTTCGCTTCGCGCCTCAACCACCGGGATGATCCAGATGGATGAGGTGTTCGTGCCCGAAGACAACCTTCTGCCCCATGTCGAGGGCCTGGCCGGGCCCTTCGGATGCCTTAATCGCGCGCGCTACGGCATTGCCTGGGGCGCGATGGGCGCGGCGGAGTTCTGCTGGCACGCGGGCCGCCAATACACGCTCGACCGACAACAATTCGGCCGCCCCCTGGCCGCCACGCAGCTTATCCAGAAAAAGCTCGCCGATATGCAGACCGAGATTTCCCTGGGCCTGCTGGGCGCGCTGCGACTGGGCAGGATGATGGACGATCACACCGCCCCGGTTGAGCTTATCTCGCTGATGAAGCGCAACAATTGCGGCAAAGCGCTGGAGATCGCGCGGACCAGTCGCGACATGCATGGCGGCAACGGGATCAGCGACGAATACGGCGTTATTCGCCACGTGATGAACTTGGAGGCGGTCAACACCTATGAGGGCACCCATGACGTGCATGCCCTGATCCTGGGCCGCGCGCAGACGGGGCTGCAGGCGTTCTTCTAAGGGTTTGCTGCCCCCGCAAGCGGCGCCAAATTTGGCGCGCCATATTCCAAGGGTAGGCGCCGCGAAATCCCCTTAGTTTAACTAAAAGTCTTCACACACTTTCCTTAAAGACTGCGCGAAGCCGTGCCATATATTGGCGCAAGCAGCGGGCGAATTGGCGCGCGATGCGGTGCGGTAGCGAGCGTTCGGGTCTGGTAGAGGACGAGTGATCATGCGGTATTTCCTAGCTGAAGACAGCGGGGCTGTGACCACCGATTTCGTCGTTCTAACCGCCGCAATCGTTGGTTTCGGCCTCGCGGCCTTTGCAATTGTCTCGGACGGCGTCAATTCAAGCTCGAACGCTGTGGCCGATGACCTGGCCGCTATTGAGCCCGGCGAAAACGTGGCCTTCCTGTCGCCGCTAGAGCTGTTGCAGCGCAACGCCACCGCGATGAACGACACTCAAATCGCCAATGCCTATAGCCGCCGTCTGGACGCCGATGAATTCAGCGACGGCCGCCTTCGCAACAATCACCGCCGCTGGAGCAACATCGCGGCCGATCCAGGCCACGCCAACCATGCCCGCTCGGCCGATATGGTCGCGATCAACGCCGCGGCCCTGGCAGAGCGCGGGCTTGAGCCGCATTCGGGTTACTAGGTTCAGGACGGCACGGCTGGATCGATGAGACGCGTGCCTAGTTAGACAAGGGCCCAGTTAGACGAGTGCCAAGTTAGACGAGCTCCACGGGTAATATTCAGCAAGCTCGCGCCCGGTTGTGCTGAGACTGACAAATCACTTTCTTTAGTGTCGCAGACCCCTGTTTTGCGCTAGTCGGGTGGCGCTTGGGGTGGCCCCTGCTGCTCTGTCCGTCCGAAAGCTCATCCGCCGATGAACCAAACGCCCTCCCCGACAGCCCACGACCTCCTCGACTGGGACGACGCGTTTCAAAATGCGGCCTATATCCCTGGCGCCGAAGACTTTCCGCCCCGATGGGACAAGGCTGCGGCGGCGTTTCGCGCCTCGGTGGCCACGCGCGATGGGCGGAGCGTCGTCGACCTGCCCTACGGTCCCGGCTCACGCCAGGTGCTCGACCTTTTTGAGCCGCCCACGGCGCCGCGCGGCACGCTGGTGTTTGTCCATGGCGGCTATTGGCACAAATTTGACAAATCAACTTGGTCGCATATGGCTGGGGGCGCCCTCGCCCTGGGCTTTGCCGCCGCCCTGCCCTCTTACACCCTCGCGCCCGAGGCCCGGCTGAGCGACATCGCGGCCGAGATCGCCTGGGCGCTGGCCACCATCGCCGCGCGCGTGCCTGGCCCCCTGCACCTGGCGGGGCATTCGGCGGGCGGGCATCTGGTGACGCGCCTGATCGCTGGGGACGCCCCTCTCGATGCGGCCACGTCCGCGCGCATCGCCTCGGTGCTCAGCATCTCGGGCCTGCATGATCTCAGGCCGCTTATGGCCACCCAAATGAATGAGGTCCTGCGCTTGGATGCGCAAGAAGCCCGACGCGAAAGTCCGGCCCTGCAAGCAAAACGCCTCGACGTGCCGGTGACGGCCTGGGTGGGCGCCAGGGAGCGGCCGGAATTTCTGCGCCAGACGCGCCTTTTGGCCGAGGCCTGGGGCGCGCGCGATGTCTATCAACCGGGCAAGCACCATTTCGACGTCATCGAGGACTTGGCCAGCCCCGAAAGCCCGCTGATCCGCGCGGCGCTATCGCTCTAGCCGCAAGAGCCAGCGCATAAGCACCAACGCAATCACCGCGCCGACAAGCTGGGCTAAGACAAAGCCCGGCAGATCGAGCGGCCGAATGCCGGAAAAGGTGTCACTAAAACTGCGCGCGATCGCCACGGCCGGGTTGGCGAACGAGGTTGAGGCCGTGAACCAATAGGCCGCCGTGATATAGAGCCCCACAAGCCAGGCGACAGCCTCAGCCCGCGCGCGCAGCCCTGCCAAAATAACCGCGACAAGCCCGAAGGTCGCCACGACTTCCGACAAAAGCTGGGCCGGGCCACTGCGCGCCGTGCTGGAGAATTGCGCGAGCGGAAGCTCGAACATCGCATGGGCCAGGATCGTCCCCAGTGTGCCACCGAAGATTTGTCCGATCACATAAAGCGCGGCCAGCGGGAGGGGCAGCACGCGTTGCAACGCGAAAACCAGCGTGACAGCCGGGTTGAAATGCGCGCCGGACACCGGGCCCAGGGCGGTGATCAGGACCACAAGTATGGCGCCTGTTGGCAGCGTATTGGCCAAAAGCTGCAGCCCGGGATCGGGGGTCAGGGTCTCGGCCATGATGCCGGAGCCCACGACGGTCGCCACCAGCAGCCCGGTGCCGAGCGCTTCGGCGACCACCTGCCTGGGCCAAACCTCACTCATGGCGCCGGCCCGCGCGACGCGGCTTCAGCGGAAGGCGAGCAAGCGGCCGCTCTCGCTGACCACATAGAGCGTGCCGTTCATCACGATGGGGTTCGAGGCCGCCCCGCCGCGAAAGCTGATCTCCCGCGTTTGGGTGCCACTCGCCGGATCAAAGAAGCGCAGCGCGCCATCGCCTGAGGCAACGACAAGTTGTCCGCCCGCTAGGATCGGACCGAAATGGGTGAAGACGGCCCGCCTGCGCCGCTCCCGCGAATTCACAAATAGCGGCAGCTCCGTGCCCCAGACCCGCTCACCCGTGGCGGCGTCCAAGCGGATCAGTTCATTGCGGTCAGAGACGAAAAAGAGCGCGCCGCCCGCGGGCAAAAGCGGGGAATAGGCACCATCTTGCGCAGTCCAAAGCCGTGTGCCGCTGCTGGCATTCAATGCCACGACCCGGCCTGATTGATTGCCGACATAGGCCGTGCCGCCGACGATCAGCGGATCACCCGAGATGTCGTTGACATTGGCATAGGCCACGCCCCGCCGCTCTCCGGCGACAGTTGTGCCCCAAGAGCGGACGCCTGCATTGGCGGAGGCGGCGATAAGCTCACCGGTGCCGAAGGGGAAAAGTACGGTGCCATCGGCGACGGCGGGTGCAGCGCCGCCTTTTAGCACGGCGCCCGAGGGTGCTGTCTGCAATTGCCAGCGCACGCGGCCACTGCTTGCGTCGATCGCCCACGCCTGGTTGTCGCGGCTGACGACATAAACCAAGCCGCCCGCAACTGTGGGTGTTGTCGCGCCTGCGTCGAGCCGTTGACGCCAGCGCACATCCCCGCTGGCCGCGTCGAGCGCCACAACCTCGCCATAGCCGGTCGCCACATAAAGACCGCCACCCTCCAGCGCGAGGCCACCGCCCGAAATGCCGCCGCCGCGGTCAAAGCCTGCGGTTAGATCGGCGCGCCATAGAACCGAGCCCGCTTCTGACACTGCGGTCACTTGGCCGTCGGCATCGAGGGTGAAAATGCGCCCGCCGCCTGCGACCGGATCGGCGGTCAGGCGGTTGCGCCGACCATTGCCCGCGCCGATATCCACGGCCCAAATCTGTCCCTGCCCGGCAAAGGCGGCATGGGGGATGCGGTTTTGGGCATTGGCGCCGCGCTGAGGCCAGGCGGCGATCTGTTGCGCGGCGGGAAGGCTAATCGGTGCGGTGCGGTCGACCGGCGTCTCGTCGATCACCGGCACCTCGCCCGCGGCATTCGGCAGCGTCGCGGATAGGGGCACGCGGGTGTCGAAGCGTTGGCCGAAGATGCGCTCTTCGCGATCCGTCAGGCTGCCGCAGGCCGCAAGCATGACACAGGCCCCGCCCAGGATCGCGACACGCGCCCAGCCCAATTGACCAACCCTGCGTGAGGCGCGTTGCGTCAACTTTCGATCGGTGGGGGCGGTGAAATGGCTCTGGCCCATGATCACATGCTCTCTGTCATTGATGTCTTGCCCGCGATACCCCGGGCCATCACTCACTTACATCGGACGCATCCACGCCCTCTTCGGAACTGCTCTGGGTGGGCGCCGCATCATCCTGCGCCGCACCAAAATTCGCGGGCGGCAGGGCCAATGGATCTGCTGCGTCTTCGACCGCCGTAGGCTCGGGCAAAGGCTCATCAATGAGCGTCGCGCCCTGGCTGAGCGCAGAGATCGCGATGCGCGCCCGGTCGCGCATCTCAAGCGAGACGCCCGCCTCCACGCGCAATTCCTCCAAAAGTGCCAAGCCCGCCTCCACGTCACCCTCTGCAATCTCGACATAGGCCAATTGCTCGAGCGCCAGCGGACGATAGGGCGCGCCAGGCTGCGCTAGGCGATCTAGGGTCGCGCGTGCGACTTCGGCGGCTTGCGGTGCAAGCATATGCGCCTTCAATAGCGCCAAATCTCTATAGCGTTGCGGCATTTGCGATTGCTCGGCTACGGCGCGCAAGGTCTCCGCCGCGGTGTCTGCGTCACCCGCATCACTGGCTTGCGCAGCCGTCAACAGCGCGAGCAGCATCTCCGCGCCTGGGCTTTCGGGCGAAATCTCGCTCAGGGCCGCCTGCCGCGCCTCGGCGGTTTCGCCCTCCAGGGCAACGAGCACCGCATCACCAAAGGCTTGCGAGGCCCTTTCCTCCTGCGACCGGCGCACCTCAAAGAACGCCGCCGTGCCGACGAGGGCCAGAACGATCAGACCCGCCAACCAGCCCCAACGGCGAAACATGGCGAAAAGCTGATCGCGGCGGACCTCTTCGCTCACCTCATCGATGAATGTCTCGTTGTTCGACATCTTCGGCTGACCCAGCCTCCCAATTCCACCTTTGCGGAAACGGCGCCCTGAGGCGTACCTATCCACAGCCCGACGCCTTTTGGCATGGAACAGGACCGCTTGCCAAGGGATCGCCGCGGAGTTCACATCCGCTGACCGGGCCGCTGACGGAACCGCTGACGGGGCCGCTGACAGGACCGCTGACAGGGCGCGTCAGATTTCTTGATTTCCGCAAACGACAATTCACATCCTGCCGCGTTCAAACTTGCAGCGCTCTAGCGGCGATCTTAGAATGACTAACATTGCTGGAAGAACGCCAATTACAGCTTAATTACCGTCTAGCTGCCCTGCGGCGATGGTCCGCATATCGCCAAACCGCCGCAGTGCAGCATAAAAAAACGAATAGCCCGGTCAGGTTCGGGCTTTAGAAGGAACGTCGAAGATGCGTATTCTGTCGGTCATAGTGGCGATCTTGGTCTGCGTGGCGATCTATTTCGTCGTGCTCGACCGCGACCGATTGCTGGCATTTGCCGCGCGTTTTCAACCAGATGCGCCCGCAGAAACGGCACAGATGGGGGATGCCGAGGCCGCATCTGAGGCCGACGCGACCGAGGCAATGGCCGAAACCG
The DNA here is from genome assembly GCA_038530555.1 of Pseudomonadota bacterium. Lineage (GTDB taxonomy): Bacteria > Pseudomonadota > Alphaproteobacteria > Rhodobacterales > Rhodobacteraceae > HKCCE3408. Next base: position 291,941 of record JBCBCN010000001.1, read on the forward strand.
AGGATGACGGCTTGGTGCATGTGTTGGTCGTCGCATCGCGCGCCAGCACGGTCTCCGATGAGATCCTTCTACGCGGCCGGACCGAGGCCGCCCGTCAGGTGACGGCATCGGCCGAGACCAGCGGGCGCGTGGTGTCTGAGCCGATCCGCGCCGGTGCCTTTGTGGAGGAAGGGGCCGTGATGTGCCGCATCGATCCAGGCACGCGGCAGGCAGCTTTGGCCGAAGCGCGCGCCAATCTGGCCACCGCGGAGGCGCGCCTGCCCGAGGCGATTGCGCGCCAAGACGAGGCTGAAGCCGCCCTAACCGCAGCCCAAATCGACGCCAATGCCGCGAGCCGCTTGAGCGAAAGCGGCTTTGCCTCCGAAACCCGGGCCGCGACCACTGCCGCCAGCTTGCGGGCCGCCGAAGCGGCGATCCGCTCGGCCGCTGCTGGGGTCGAAGCCGCGAGCAGCGGGATCGAAAGCGCCGAAGCGGGTGTGACCCGGGCTGAGGAAGAGATCTCGCGCCTGGAGATTGTGGCGCCGTTCGCGGGCCTGCTAGAGACTGACACGGCAGAAATTGGATCATTGCTGCAACCCGGTGTGCCCTGTGCCACGATCATCGAGCTCGATCCAATGAAGCTTGTGGGCTTTGTGCCTGAGAGCCAGGTTGACCGACTAGAGCTTGGCCGAGGCGCCCGAGCGGTGTTGAGCTCAGGCCGCGAGATCACAGGTGATGTCACCTTTTTGAGCCGCTCGGCCGACCCACAGACGCGCACCTTCCGGGTGGAAGTGACGGTGGACAATGCCGATCTGAGCATCCGCGACGGCCAAACCGCGGACATCTTCCTGGCCACCGCCGGGGAGCCTGCGCATCTGCTGCCGGGTTCGGCGATGACGCTGAACGATGATGGACAGCTCGGCATGCGCATCGTGGAAGACGGCATTGTGGCTTTCGTGCCCATCCGCGTGCTGCGCGACACGCAAAACGGCGTTGTCGTCACGGGCCTGCCCGAGGAAGCGGATGTTATCGTCGTGGGCCAGGAATTTGTGACCCAAGGCGTGCCCGTGCGCGTCAGCTATCAAGAATTAACACAATGATCGGGGGGCTCCCATGACCGGGATCGTCGATTGGGCCGCATCGCGCGCCCGCATGGTCATCGCTTTTATCGCGCTTTCGCTCACGGCGGGTGCGCTGGCCTATGTCGGCCTGCCGAAGGAGGGTGAGCCCGATATCGACATTCCGGGCCTCTTCGTGGCCGTCCCCTTCAGCGGGATTTCGGCAGAGGACAGCGAGGACCAGCTCGTCCGCCCGATGGAAACCGAGTTCCAAGACCTCGACGGGCTCGTCTCGATCAATTCCACCGCCGCCGAAGGCTTTGCCGGGATCTTCCTGGAGTTTGAGTTCGGCTGGGACAAATCCGCCACGATCGCCGATGTCCGCGACGCGATGAACGCGGCCCAGGCCGAGTTCCCCATCGGCGCTGAGCAATACACGATCGATGAAATCAATTTCTCGGAGTTTCCGATCATCATCGTGGCCTTATCGGGGAGCGCGCCGGAGCGAACGCTTTTGGCCCTTGCGCGCGATATCCAGGACCGTTTGGAGGGCCTGCCCCCGATCCTCGAGGCCGGATTGGCCGGGGACCGCGAAGAGCTGCTCGAAGTGGTGATCGACCCCCTGGCGCTTGAGGCCTACGGGGTCACCGCCAACGATCTGATCTCGGCCGTGGTCAACAACAACCAGCTCATTGCCGCCGACGAAGTGCGCAGCGACACCAGTGCCTTTGCCGTGCGCATTCCTTCGTCCTTCGATACCACGCAAGATGTCTATGACTTGCCGGTTTCCGTGAATGGGGACCGGGTCGTGACCCTGGGCGATCTGGCCGATATCCGCCTCACCTTCGAAGACCGTGAGGGCACGGCGCGGTTCAACGGGGAGACGACCGTGGCGCTGCAAGTGATCAAGCGTCAGGGCTTTAACGTCATCGACACGGTGGCGCTGGTGCGTGAGGAAATCGCTGCGATCCAGGAAACCTGGCCCGAGGGGCTTCAGGCCTCGGTCACCATGGAGGCCACGCTCGATCTGTCGGTGCAGGTTGAGGATATGGTCAGCCAGCTCGAAAGCTCGGTCCTGACTGCTGTCGCCCTGGTGATGATCGTGGTGCTCGCCGCGCTTGGCACGCGCTCGGCCCTGCTGGTCGGCTTCGCGATCCCAACGTCGTTCCTGCTATGCTTCATCCTTTTGGGCCTAATGGGGATCGCGATCTCGAACATCGTAATGTTCGGCCTGATCCTGGCTGTGGGCATGCTGGTGGATGGCGCGATCGTGGTGGTGGAATACGCCGACAAACGCCTCAAACAGGGTGCGCGGCCGATGCAGGCCTATACCGATGCGGCCAAGCGCATGTTCTGGCCCATCGTCTCCTCGACCGCGACGACCCTTTGCGCGTTTCTGCCGATGCTCTTTTGGCCGGGCGTGCCGGGAGAGTTCATGGGCATGCTGCCGGTGACGCTGATCTTCGTCCTCTCGGCCTCGCTGATCGTGGCGCTGATCTATCTGCCTGTGATGGGCGGTGTGGCCGCGCGGGCCAGCCGATTGATCGAAACAGGCTCCGCCGCTTTGCGCGCTCTGCTTCCGGTTTGGCCGCTGCGCCTGCTCTTGGCCATCGGCGCGGGCGCATTGATGGCCTTCGCCGCGGTCATGGTCATTCTTGGCGGGGGATCCGGCGCCGGATTTGCCGGGATGCTTCCCGGCGCCGTTCTGTTTGTTCTCGCCTCGGTCTTCATGTCGATCACCATTGGCTCGTTGCAATCTGGGTCCCGTCGCAAGTCCGTGCGCGGCGGCTACCGGCGCAGCCCCTTTGGCCATTTTATCCACGCGCTCGTCGGCAATCCGGTCATGCCGGTTGTCTCCATCGTAGTCGTGGTCGGCATTGTGGGCGCGGTGTTTTCCTGGTTTGGGCGCGACAACAACGGTGTCGAATTCTTCGTCACAACCGAGCCCGAAAACGCCCTCGTCTACGTGCTGGCGCGCGGCAACATGTCGATTGATGAGCAAGACGCCCTAGTGCGCCAAGTCGAAGAAGAGGTGCTCCAGGTTCGCGGCGTGCGGGACGCCTTCGCCTTCGCGGGCAATGGTGGGCTCAACAACAATACCGGCGGCGCCGCTGCGCCCGGCGACACAATCGGCCAGATTCAGTTCGACTTCCTGGCGTGGGATGAACGCCCGACCGAGACGGTCTGGCGGCCGATCCTGGGCGGGCTTTTGTCCTGGCCCACGCAGGTGACCGCCCCGGAATGGACGGGCAACTCGATCCTGCAAGAGATCGAGGAGCGCATCGCAGATATCCCCGGCATCCGCACGGAAGTCTTCGAATTGGCCCAAGGCCCCGCCTCCGGGAAACCCGTGGTCATGCAGTTGCGCGGCGATAATTGGGAAGAGCTCCAAGAAGCCTCGGCCATCGTGCGCCAGCATTATGAAAACCTGCCCGGTCTGGTCTTGATCGAAGACACGCTGCCCCTGCCCGGCATCGATTGGGAGCTTCCCGTCGATGTCGAACAAGCAGGCCGTTATAATGCCTCTGTTGCGACAGTGGGCGCGATGGTGCAATTGGTGACCCGCGGGATCCTTCTCGACACGATGCGGGTGCCAAGCTCGGATGACGAGATCGAGATCCGTGTCCGCTTTCCTGAAGATCAACGCAACCTGTCGACGCTCGAGACCCTGAGAGTGCGCACTGATGAGGGTCTGGTGCCCCTGACCAACTTCGTCAGCTGGCAACCCGCGCCGCAACTGGCCCAGATCGACCGGCTCGACCGGGCGCGCCTGCTTGAGGTTAAGGCCGATACGGTCACCGATGTGACGATCTATTCTCTCACGCCGCTGGGTGACGATGGTGAGCCGATCGAGGACGCCGAGGCCGTTCAACTGGGCTTTGGCGCCCCGGTGACCCAGGCCGAGGTCGATGAAGGCGCGGAGTGGAGCTTGCGGATCGTCACACCGCCAACCGGTCTGGCGCTCCTTTTCAATGCCGAGCCGACCATCACCTATCACCACCTGCCCGATGCCGATCCCAGCCTCGATTTCGCCGAGATCAGCGCGCAGATTGCCGATGGTGAGGTGTCGCTGACCGCCCTGCCCCTTACACCCACCGAACGCATCGAACGGATCACCGAATGGCTGCAATCCGAGCAACCCCTGCCCGCCTCGGTCGAATGGAGCTGGGGTGGCGATCAAGAAGAACAGCAGGAAAGCCAGGAGTTCCTGTCCTCGGCCTTTGCCGCAGCACTCGGGCTGATGTTCATCATCCTGCTGGCGCAGTTCAACTCGTTCTACAACGCTCTGCTCGTGCTTTTGGCGGTTGTATTGTCGACGACGGGCGTGCTTGTGGGCATGCTCGTGATGGATCAGACCTTCTCTATCATCATGACGGGCACCGGGATCGTGGCGCTCGCCGGGATCGTGGTGAACAACAACATTGTCCTGATCGACACCTATCAGGAGTACAGCCGCTATATGCCGCGGCTTGAGGCCATCGTGCGCACGGCTGAGGCGCGGATCCGGCCGGTCTTGCTGACGACCATCACGACGATGGCGGGCCTGGCTCCGATGATGTTCGGCATCTCGCTCAACTTTGCCGAGGGCGGCTACACGATCGACGCGCCCACAGCCCTGTGGTGGAAACAACTCGCGACGGCGGTCGTCTTCGGCCTCGGCGTGGCGACGGTCCTGACGTTGATCTTTACGCCATCGCTCCTGGCGCTCAGGGTTTGGTTCTGGACAATCCTCGGCGCCATCGCACGCGGTCTGGCCCGCCTGGGCGCCCGCCGCATGAGCCGAACGGCCCAGGACTGGTCGCTTCAAGGTCAGGCGCGCCGCGCCGCCAATCCGACGATCTTTTGGGATGAGCGCCCGGCCGAGCCTGAGCCCGTCCCACCGGCGCCCGCGCCCGAGAGCGATGTGCCGCTCGATGAAGGCGTGGCGATGGAAGAGATCGAAGAGCAGGTCGTACCCGCACCGGAACCCGAAGAGGTGGCGGCGGACAGCGATACAGACAGCCGCCCTCATCCAGACGGGCCGCCGCTGAAAGCTGCGGAGTAACGCGCGGCTCGGTTAACGACCGAAGGGCTTACGGCTAGGTGGACTTCCGCCTCAGGCAGCGTCTTCCTGCTCTGCCGCCTGAAGCGACCACAGATCGGCATAACGCCCGTGGCGCGCCAAAAGCTGATCATGGGTGCCTTGTTCGACGATCCGGCCCTTCTCTAGCACGAAGATTTGATCGGCATGGACGACTGTCGAGAGCCGATGCGCGATGGTCAGGACCGTGCGCCCCTCGCCCATCGCCTTAAGCTCGGCCAGGATGTCCTGCTCGGTCTCGGTATCGAGCGCGGAGGTCGCCTCATCGAGCAAGAGGATCGGCGGGTTTTTCAGAAGCGTCCGCGCGATGCCCACACGCTGTTTCTCCCCGCCCGATAGCTTGAGCCCCCGCTCCCCCACTGTGGTTTCGTAGCCTTCCGGCAAGGCGGTAATGAACTCATGGATCTTGGCCGCACGCGCCGCCTCTTCGATCTCGGCAAAGCTCGCGTCCGGGCGGCCATAGCCGATATTGTAGCGGATCGTGTCGTTGAAAAGCACGGTATCCTGCGGCACCACGCCGATCGCAGCGTGGAGCGAGCTTTGGCTGACCGCACGCAGATCCTGCCCATCGATCGATATCGCGCCCGCACCGACATCGTAGAAGCGAAAGAGCAACCGCCCCAACGTCGACTTGCCCGAGCCCGACGGCCCGACAAGCGCGATTGTCTGGCCCGGCGCGGCCGTAAAGCTCAGCCCATGCAGGATTTGGCGCTCTGGGTCATAGCCGAACTCAACCGCCTCGAAGCGCACTTCGCCCTCGGGCACCTTGAGCGCAGCGGCGCCCGGCGGCTCGGTGATTTCGCGCGGCTGCTCCAGCAGCTCGAACATCGTGCCCATATCGACCAAAGATTGCCGGATCTCACGATAGACCCAGCCCAGCATGTTTAGCGGGATGGTGATCTGGATCATATACGCGTTCACCAGGACGAAATCGCCGACCGTCAGCTCTCCGCGAGACACCCCAAGGGCCGCCATCACCATGACGATGACGAGACCCGAAGAGATGATCACCGTCTGGCCGATATTGAGCAGCGCCAGGGAATGGTTGGTCTTGATCGAAGCCGCTTCGAACCCCGCCATCGCCGCGTCATAGCGCTCGGCTTCGCGGGCTTCGGCATTGAAATATTTCACTGTTTCATAATTGAGCAGGCTGTCGACGGCCTTTTGATTGGCATCGGTATCCTGTTCGTTAAGGACACGACGGATCCTGACCCGCCACTCCGTCACCAGAAACGTAAAGCTGACATAGATCACCACGGTGACGGCCAGCACCAGCATGTAGGTGATGTCAAAGGCCAGCGCGAGGATCACGCAGGTCAGCAATAGCTCTAGGATCAGCGGGCCCACGGAAAACAGCATGAAGCGCAGCAGGAAATCGACGCCCTTGATCCCGCGTTCGATCACACGGCTTAGACCGCCCGTCTTGCGGCTGATATGGAAGCGCAGGCTGAGCGCGTGGATATGCTGGAAGGTCTCGAGTGCCAGCTTGCGCAAAGCCCTTGCTCCCACCCGGGTAAAAATCGCATCGCGCAGCTCTTGAAAGCCGACCGACATCGCCCGTGCCATGCCATAAGCGATGGTCAGCCCGACAGCCCCCAGACCAAGGGTCAAGGCTGCATCGGCCGCCGCATCGCCCGCAAGGGCATCGACCCCGGCCTTGTAAAGAAACGGCGTGAGCACCGCGACCAGTTTAGCCGCCAGCAGCATCACTAGCGCCAGAACAACACGCCGCTTTGCCCAGGTCTCTCCCTCGGGCCAGAGATAGGGCGCAACCTTGAGCATCGTGCGCAGGGCAGAGCGACGCTCATCGGCGCCTATGTCGTCAGGTTGGGTGGAGATATCGACCATGGCTTCCTTCGGCGAAGCCGTCTCAGCCCGCCATGAGCCATAGCTAATCCGCGCGCGGCGTAAGTTCCATAGAGAGACGCAAACGATTGCCGTAAAGGCCGTCTCACACGCCGCGCGCGCCGCCTTCACTTTTCTCCAAATACTCCCGCCGGAGGCACGGCCTCTACGCGACGTGGCGTGACGAATGCGCTTTTAGCGCAATTCCGGGATTGTGAAGATTTGACCCGGGAAGATCATATCTGGATCGCGGATCTGATCGCGATTGGCGTCAAAGACCTGCACATAAAGCTGTCCCTCGCCGTAGCGCTCCCGTGCGATGCCCCACAGCGTGTTGCCGGTCTGGACGGTGACGATGTTTACACCGTTCTCTTCAAGCTCAGGTAGGGCGGCGATCACCTCGGGCTCTTCGCGCAAAAACGGCGTCTCGACCCGGCTCGACACCTGGCCCTCAGCGCTGAGCTGATCGATGCGCAGGGTATAGGTGCCTGGATCCACATCGGGCAGGTCAATGGACCAATTGCCCAAGGCGTCGATCTGCGCCAGTTCCACGGGTTGGTTGTCGAGATAGATCTGCGCCGCCTGATCGGAGGAGCCGCGGCCCGAAAGGCTCACCTCGCCGGTCTCATCATAGGTGATCGCGTCGATGACGATTTGGCCCTGGATCTGCGGCGTGGCCGATAGCGAGCGCACGCCGTCAGCGTCGGATATGATCGCGCTTGGCAGTTCGGGCGCGTCGGCAACGCTCTGGGCAGACGCTGTTTCGGGCGCCGTTTCGGGCTCAGTTTCAGGGTCAGTTACCGCCGCGCTTTGAGGGGCGTCGCCTGCTGTGGCAGTCGCGGGCGTTTCAGCGCTCTGAGAGCTGGGCAGCTGCGATGAAGCGACCTCCTCAGCGGACCCGGTTTCTGCGCCTGACGTGGCGGGAAGATTTGCCTCCGCCGAGCCTGTCTGTGCGCTCGCGACCTCTGCGTCGGCTTGGGCATCCGCGTTGGCTTCAGCAACCGCGCTGGCTTCGGCTTCTGCATTCCCTTCGGTCTCAGGGACGACCGTCACAGTCGTTCCCGTCGTGACCTCGCCCAAGGCATCGATCGACGCAGCTTCCGCCTCAGACGTCACCGATGACGGGTCTTGGGTGCTCTCGGCCATCGCCGGCGATTGCGCCTCGGTCGTCCCCGTATCCGCAGCGTCGCTAACACCGGCCTCGTCACCACCGACGTCATCCGCCGAGGCTATTTCTATGTCCGCGGTCGATGCATCTCCAATATCCGCTTCGGAAACCATGGCAGCCCCAGTCCCAGTCCCTGTCCCTGTCCCTGCCCCATCCGCGTCCGGCGCGGTATCGGCCAAAGCCTCAACGCTGGCCCGGGGCGCCAAGATCACCTCGCCCACGCCCGGACGGCGTGTGCCGTCGGGTAAGACCATCTCGAGCGCTAAGATCTGCGGCGTCGCGGACGGGCCAAGATCGACCAATGCCGCGAAATTTCCGCCCCCATCGGCTTCGACCTGCTGGAAATCCACCCCGTCGAGCAGGATCATCACCTGAGCATTGGGCTCGGAATAGCCCGCGATCAGAGCTGATCCATCCGGCTCGACCCGCACGACATCGATCTCAGGATCGTATTCCGGCAGGGCGCCGGGCAATCGCTGAGGCGGGCGCGGTGGCGCATCATCTTGCGCGCTTTGCATCGCTTCGTCCAAAGGCGCGCTTTCAGAGCTGGCGTCAGGCGCCTGCGCCTCTGGGGTCGCCTCCATATCCGCCGTTTCGGTCTGGGCCTCGGTCTGGGGCTCGGTCTGGGGCTCAGCCTCGGTGGCGCCGCCCGCATCCGTATCGGCGCCCACCTGTAGATCCCCCGCCTGTAGATCCGCTGTGTCGCCGCCGGTCTCCCGTTGGTTCAACAACAAGCCCGTCCCCACGAGGCCGGTTACCCCCAAAAGGACCAAAACCAAGCGCAAAGGTGTCACAGATCGATCAGCCATCCCGCGCGCAGCATCTCGCAAAAAGGCTGCCTTGGAAAGGGTGGTCGCGGTGCTGTGACCCGATTGCATCAGGCGCTGGAGGCGCTTGAGGATATTGCAACGCGCAGGGCTTCCACTAGGCTTGCCCCGATCCGGCAAAGGCCATGCCGCAACCACGGCCACAGGCCCAAGCCCAACCGCCTCAGATCAGGAGATCGCCTTGCCCAAAGACATGTCATCCGTCTGCGTTTTCTGCGGCTCCCGCGCGGGCGCCGACCCGGCCTATGGCGCCGCCGCCGACGCCCTGGGCAGGGCCCTGGCCGAGGCCGGGCTGCGCTTGGTCTATGGCGCGGGAGATGTCGGGCTGATGGGCCAGGTGGCCCGCGCGGCGCAGGAGGCGGGCGGCGAGACCTTCGGCGTGATCCCCGAGCATCTGGTCAACCGAGAGGTCGCCAAGACCGACCTAAACCGCTTCGTCGTCACCCAGACCATGCATGAGCGCAAAAAGGTGATGTTCATGAATTGCGACGCGGTGGTGGTGTTGCCGGGTGGCGCGGGCTCGCTCGATGAGTTCTTCGAAGTGCTGACCTGGGCGCAACTGGGCCTCCACCGCAAGCCGATCCTGCTGCTAGATGTGGAGGGCTATTGGCAACCGCTGGTGGCGCTGATCGAGCATGTGATCGCGAAGGGGTTTGCGGATGAGAGCTTGCGGGGGTTGTTCCGCGTGGTCGGGACGGTGGAGGTGTGTATGGAGGGGCTTGGTCACCGAGCAGACCCCTGAAAAGCTCGTTCTACTTATCGGACTTGGCGAGCCTTTCTACCGTGAACGTCTGCTCTGCGGGACTAAGAAGCCATTCGGTCGGTTCTCACCAAAGTCCGCTTTCCAAATCTCCGTCTCCTAACGTACTTTGCAACACTGTGATGCAACGCAAGATTGATCGGGTCCAAGTACACTTATGGCAATTCGAGCTTATGCATTTCGGATCGGTCGCGAGGCAGACCTTCTAGATGAGGACGAGTGGAAAGAGATCTCGTCAGTTCTCAAAGACCGTTCGAAATGGATTATGGAGTATCTAAGGCAAACGGGTTGCTCGATTGATGAAGCTCGAAGAGAAGAGCCGGTCGGGCAAGCAGCACTGGACCTATATGAGGCGCTCACAGGCTTGAGGTTAGATCACCCAGATCAGCTTTGGGGTTTGCGACTGCAAGACTATGGCGGCCTGTGTCCAGAGTGCTCCAGACCATTCAGAACACCAAAGGCAAAGCTCTGCGCTGAATGCGGGTACTGCCTACCACAAGGAATGACTGCGGGTAGATTGGATGATCCAATCCAATAGGTTGCGGCCTTTCGCTGCGGTGCAGACATCCCGCACTTTATGGGCTCAAACCCGACCTTCGCCATCCTCGCTCACAAACAAAAACCCCCGCTCAACTCACGCTGGCGGGGGGCTCATTTTCTCAGGTCGCAATGCGTCAGACCGCGCGCTTCCTCCGCGCGACGGCCAATCCGGCGAGACCTGTCAAAAGCAGCACGGCGCCAGCCGGGAGCGGCACGGGCGCGGGATCTTCCGGCACGGGTGTAGACCCTCCCGGCCCTTCCCCGAACAACTTCACGATCCCCCTAAACCGATAAGATACTCTGCCGTTCACTCCGTCAGAAAACAACGTGGACTGGCGATCGTAGCGCGCAATCTCGAGCACAACAGAGGTGAGGGTCGTTCCTGCCTCTAGCGGAGCAAAAGCAGTACCGAATGCCGCGCCCTCTGACGTGGTCAGACCTTGGAGGCCGAAGGTCACGCTAGTGACCGTCGGGTCGAAAGCATTCGCAGCAAAGGTGGCGAACTCACTGTCATTGCTCGCATCGATTGTGTAGCTGTCGACCACATTGCCAAGCGAAACACTCACTCCGCATCCGATAACTCCGGGCTGATCGCAAAACGCGCCGCCGCTTCCTGGTTGAACTGAGGCGTTCAGTCGGAAGCCGACCATTTCGATAAGATTTATCGGGCCTGTTATAGACCCGCTGCCGCCTACTGTACCTTGGAACAACAATGACGCGGCCGACGCCGCACTAGCTGAGCATGTTATGACACCAGCGATAAGTAATGTTTTGAGCATGAATTCCCCTCTCACTCGATACTTTGACAAAATGTTCGGCACCCGAAGTTAGCGCCGTCAGACAGGTAAATCATCCACCCAGGTCGGTCCAACGGCAATGCGACAGAACGACAAAAAAGGCCTGCCAGCATAGGTGCCAGCAGGCCTGTCAAAATCGCTGAACGTTAAGCCCTACGCCGACGCCATCCGGGCCGCGACATTCTCCCAGTTCACCAGCTTATCGAGGAAGTTCTGCAGGTACACCGGGCGCTTGTTGCGGAAGTCGATGTAGTAGCTGTGCTCCCAAACATCGCAGCCCAAAAGCGCGGTTTGGCCGAAGCAGAGCGGGTTCACGCCGTTCTCGGTCTTGGTGACCTTCAGGCTCCCGTCGGTGTCTTTGACGAGCCAGCACCAGCCTGAGCCGAATTGACCCGCGCCTGCCGCCGCGAACTCGCTTTTGAACTGATCGACCGAGCCAAAGGCGTCGACGATGGCCGCCTCAAGCTCACCGGGCATGCCGCCCTCGCCCGGGCCCATCATCTCCCAGAACTGGATGTGGTTCCAATGCTGGCTGGCATTGTTGAAGATGCCCGACTGCGCCACGGCGCCCGCTTGATAGGTGCCTGCGACGATCTCTTCGAGGGACTTGTCGGCCCATTCGGTCCCGTCGATCAGCTTGTTGCCGTTGTCGACATAGGCCTTGTGGTGCAGGTCGTGGTGAAATTCGAGCGTCTCCTGGCTCATGCCCAAATCGGCGAGCGCATCATAGGCATAAGGCAGGTCGGGAAGCGAAAAGGCCATCGGAAAACCCCTCTTTCAAGTCTGTTGGCTATTGCAGCCTTACCTGAGCCGCGACCCCGGCGCCGTCAAGTCGCAAAACCGCTCCGTTTGCCGATGCAGAGGTAGTTTCGTTTGTCTATCGCGCGGCTTATAGCTCAAGGGATGACTGAGCCGCTGCGCCTGCTGACACCGATTGCCCTGACCGAGAGCTTTGACGCGCTCTTTGCCCTGTCGGAGGCGCCGCGCGTGGCGTTGGAGCGGGTCTCACGGCTCAATCCGGACATCGCGCGTGACATTGCCGAAGGTGTGGCCTGGGATTTGGCGCTCACCAACCCGCACCATGTGGAGGAGCTTCGCGCGGCAGGACATCTAGACGGCGCCGACCACTGGCCGCTGTTGCGCACGCCATTGGCGTTTGCCGAGAGGGCTGAGGGCGACGGGGCCGCGTCGCCACCGGTTCGGGACCGAGCTTCGATTGCCGAGTGTGTCACAGGCTGGGCCGCGGCAGGCCTGCGGATTGGCTTCACCGAGACCGGCACGTCAGGGGATATGCTGCGTAAGCTTCTCACGGATCTGGACGCGCGGGTGCCGCCGGAACACCTCATCGGCCTGCCAGGCGGCGGCCCGATGCGCGCGCTTCTGGCTGGTGAAGTGGATATAGCCTGCTTGCCGCTGAGCAATATCGCGCCCGTTCCGCAAGCACGAACGCTGGCCATTTGTCCCGACGAGCTTGGCGTGCATGTCGAGATCGACCTGCTGGCGCATCCGGATGCAGGACCCGAGGCGCAGGCAATCGCCGCATATCTTCTTAAGCATAGCCCAACTGAGGCCTGGCGCAATCTCGGCTCACAGCGCGTGAGCGTCGCGCCATAAGAGCCTGTTAAGAAGCGAAAAAGTTCGATTTTTCCGACGCCGCAGCATTGCTCAAAAGCTCAAACGTATACGCGGCCACCGAGCGAAAGCAGATCACCCTGACCGCGCCCTCGGCGGGCATCCAAACCGCCGCTGCGACTTGGCCCAGCCGGGTCCGCCGCATCTCTCCCGCGCCAAAGCCGCCCGCGTACCAATCCACGGGACTGAGCTTGGCCATGACACCGCGCACACAAGCGCCCTCCGCCGAGAAGGCCGCCCGAGCATCCGAGACGTTCAGTGCAAGGTGATGCTGACCCTGGAGCCGCGCGCTGAGCTCCTGGGCCAGGGCCTCGGCCCGGTCATGGGCACAGAAGATCATCGCCTCATCGGGCGACATCCAAGCCATGCCCCCGCCCAGATCGCCGGTGACCCCGCGCATTTCGGGCACAGCCATCAGCGTTACTCCGGCCACCGCATCGCGGATCCCTTGATCGCTCAGATCGCCGCGCAGGGTGATCATACCTTGCAGCCCGGCCTCTCGCACAGTGACATCTCCCCGCCGCTCCGCGCCCATCAGCGCGCTTTGCTGATGCTCAGACATTCTGCTTCTCCCCGTCCGGGTCGTAGAAGACCGGGCTGACGATGCGCGCCGGAATGCGGCCCCCGTCGACCGTGTTGAACTCGATCACTTCGCCCATCCGCTTGGGCCCGTGCTTGACCAGACCCATCGCGATGCCCCGGTCGAGCGTCGGCGAGTAATAGGTTGAGGTCACGCGGCCCTGCACATGTGCCTGGCCATTGGCGTTCTGCCCTTCGGCCACGGCATAGCTGCCATCGGGCAAAACACCGCCATCGAGCGTCTCCAGGCCCACCAGCTGCCAGCGATCTGGATCGGTCATATGCACCCGGGCCTGCGCCCGCTTGCCCAGATAGTCCTCTTTCTTTTTCGAGATTGCCCAGCTCATCCCGAGATCTTGCGGAATGACAGTACCGTCGGTCTCATCACCGATCATGATGAAGCCCTTCTCGGCCCGCATCACATGCAGCGCTTCGGTGCCGTAGGGGGTGATCCCGAACTCGGCCCCCGCCTCCAGCAGCGAATCCCAAAACGCGCGGCCCTGGCTCGCGGGGACGGCCACCTCAAAGCTCAACTCTCCGGAGAACGAGATGCGGAAGGCACGGGCGTCGAATTGCCCGATCTTTCCCTCGGCATAGGCCATGAAGGGCAGCGCTTCGGCGCTCAGATCAAGATCCCCGCCAAGCTTTTGCAGCACCTCGCGCGCCTTGGGACCGACAACGCCGATCTGCGCATATTGCTCGGTCACATTGACCGCGTAGACCTGCCAATCCCACCATTCGGTCTGCAGCCATTCCTCGATATGGCCGTGGATGCGGTCTGCCCCGCCGGTCGTCGTATGGATCAGGAACGTATCCTCAGACAGTCGCGCCACCACGCCGTCATCGATGAGAAAACCGTTCTCCGAGCACATCAGCCCGTAGCGGCAGCGCCCCACCTTCAAGCTGCTCAGCAGCCCGGTATAGAGCATGTCCATCAGCCGGGCGGCATCGGGGCCTTTGACAATGATCTTGCCCAAGGTTGAGGCATCAAGGAGACCGACCGAGCCGCGTGTGGCCAGGATCTCGCGCTTGACCGCCGCCTGCCTGTCCTCGCCCGTACGGGGGAAGCAATAGGGCCGCCGCCAATGGCCAACAGGCTCGACATCGGCGCCATTTGCCTCGTGCCAGTCCTGAACAGGGCTGCGCCGGATCGGCTGAAACAACTCACCGCGCGCCTCACCCGCAATCGCGCCCATGGAAATCGGCGTATAGGGTGGGCGGAAGGTCGTGGTGCCCACCTCTGGGATCGGTGCGCCAAGCGCATCCGCGAGGACCGCAAGTCCGTTGATATTGCTCAACTTCCCCTGATCCGTCGCCATGCCCAAAGTGGTGTAGCGCTTGGTGTGCTCGACGCTTTCGAACCCCTCGCGCGCTGCAAGCTGCACATCGGCCACTTTCACGTCGTTCTGGAAATCGAGGAACATTTTGGAGCGTTTCTCGATCCCCGCGCCTTGCGGCATTAGCCAGACGGGCTCGAGCGGAGCCTCATCGGGCTGATCCTCTCGCAACTCCTCGACGATCTCACCCAAGCGCAGATCACCATTGGCCGCACCGGTGATCGACACGGCGGCAAAGCCATCCGCACCTGTGGGCGGGCGCAGGGGATCGGGGCGGAAAAATGCACCGGCCTCATCCCAGGTAAGCTTACCCCCGGTATGAGACCAGACATGGACCACGGGCGACCAACCGCCCGACATGGCGACGGCGTCGCAGGCGATCTCCTCGGTGACGGCCCCCTCGCCCGCCTGGGCACAAAGCGCCACGCCCGTGACGCGCTTGCCGCCTTTGACCGCCGCGATCCCGGTGCCCGTCCGCACATCGAGACCCGCCGCACGCGCGGCCTCAGGTAGGGCGCCTTCGGCTTGAGCCCGCGCATCGACGATCACCGGCACGCCAAGGCCCGCCTCATGAAGCGCCAGGGCCGTACGGTAGGCGTCGTCATTGTTTGTGACGACCACGGTGCGATCCCCCGGCGAGACACCGAAATTGCCCGCGTAGTCGCGCATAGCTGAGGCCAGCATCACCCCGGGCGTGTCATTGCCTACAAAGCTCAGCGGCCGTTCCAGCGCGCCAGTCGCGACACAGACATGGCCCGCGCGGATCCGCCAAAGCCTGTGGCGCGGGCCCGCGGTCTTGTCCTCCAAGTGATCGGTCAGCCGCTCATAGCCGATGGCGTAGTTATGATCGTAGAGCCCCGCCATCATGGTGCGGGTCATCAAAGTAATGCTGTCCGAGGCCTCGATTTCCGCGCGCGCGGTCTCGATCCAGGCCCGCGCGGCCGCGCCATGGTCGGTCCCGCTGCGCCCGCCGATATGGCCTTGTTGCTCCAAAAGCAGCACCCGCTTGCCCGCGCGCCCGGCCTCCAGGGCGGCCTGCAGACCGGCGACGCCCGCGCCCACGACCAGGAGGTCGCAGAACGCGTATGTGTATTCATAACTATCCGCGTCACGGTCCTTGGGGGCATCGCCCAGACCCGCTGCGCGACGGATCACGGGCTCAAAGACATGCTTCCAGAAGGGCCGCGGATGGATGAAGGTCTTGTAATAGAACCCCGCCGGGAAGAACCGGCTGAGCGCTTGGTTGGCACTGCCGATATCGTAATCGAGGCTGGGCCAGTGGTTCTGGCTGCGCGCCTCCAGGCCATCATGGAGCTCGGCGAGGGTCGCCCGCTGATTTGGCTCGAAGCGGCCATTCACGCCGAGCCCGACAAGCGCATTGGGCTCCTCCGCGCCCGAGGCGACCAGGCCCCGCGGCCGGTGGTATTTGAAGGACCTGCCAACCAGAACTTGGTTATTGGCAAGCAGTGCCGAAGCGAGCGTATCACCGGGATGACCGCTGAAGCGCTTGCCATTGAAGGTGAAGGAGATCTTTCGCGACCGGTCGATCAACGCCCCGCCGCGCGACAGTCGCGTGCTCAATTCAGGGCCTCCTCGTCGGGTCGGCGGGTTTTGATGACCTCAAGGATATGTTCGGGCGGCTCGAGCGTTTGCGCCGAATAAGTGCCGAAAACCTCAAGGCTCGCGGTACAGCGCGCCGCATGAAACCACTTTCCGCACCCCATCACATGGCGCCAGCGCTCAAAATGCACGCCCTTGGGGTTCTTGCGGTGGAACAGATAGGCCTCAAAGGAGTCGTCATCGGAAGCTGTCCCAGCCCGCGAGATATGTGCCTCGCCACCGGCATGGAGCTCGGTTTCTTCGGCCGCGACACCGCAATAGGGGCAGGTCAAAAGCAGCATGTCAGGCCTCCGCCATTGGGAATGGCGCCGCGTCCCGCGTCGCGCTGAACCCGCGCCTCAGACCCATCGAGGGTCTGAGGCGCGGTCGAGGGGCTCTGCCCCTCATGCTCCCCGGGATATTTGCGCGATAAAGACAAGACCAGATCATCCACAGGTGATGCCTTATCCTGATTGACCGACTTTGGGACCCGACGTACCCGTATTCCAGCGTACAAAACATGAACGGCATTGGAGCAGATTTTATGAGCAATCGGAGAAACCATCTAATGTACGAGCTCGAGGTTGCGTTGGCGAAAGCCGAGCCAATGCGCGTGCGTCGCAAATGCGCGATTGAGAACTTTGAGTTTGCCGAAACGCAATATTCTCAAGCCTACCAAAGGATGTGCGCCAAGAAGGAAGAGCTTCGGATCGCGGATATCGACTATCAAAACATCCGCCAAATAATCGGGGAGATCCAAGAAGAACTTCATGGCTCCGAGTAAGGATTTCGACACTCCGCTCAATGCGCCACTCCCGCGGCCACGCTTTCATCGATAAAGCGCCCTTCGCGGAACCGCTCGAGCCCGAACTCCGCGCTGAGCGGCCCGGCCTCGCCCTTGGCGACCAGATCGGCCATCGCCCAGCCCGAACCCGGGATCGCCTTGAAGCCACCCGTGCCCCAACCGCAATTGATAAAGCAATTGCCCAGAGGCGTGCGTGAGATGATGGGTGATCGGTCGCCAGTCATATCGACGATCCCGCCCCACCAGCGCAGCATTTTTAGCCGGGAGATCATCGGGAAGGTTTCGATGAGCGCGCGCACCGTCTCTTCGACATGGTGGAAGCTGCCGCGTTGGGTGTAGTTGTTGAACCCGTCCGCACCGCCGCCGATCACCATCTCACCCTTATCAGACTGGCTCATATAGCCGTGCACCGTATTGGCCATGACGACGACATCCATGCAGGGCTTGATCGGCTCGGACACCAGAGCCTGAAGCGCGACAGACTCCACCGGCAGACGAAAGCCCGCCATATCGGCCAGCACGCCCGAATGTCCGGCCACCACGATGGCGAGCTTGGTGCAGTCGATCGGGCCCTTGGTCGTCTCCACGCCCATCACCTGGCCGTTGGATTGCCGCACGCCCGTCACTTCGCATTGCTGCACGATGTGCATGCCCATATCCGAGCACGCGCGCGCATAGCCCCAGGCCACTGCGTCATGGCGCGCGGTGCCGCCGCGGGGCTGCCAGAGCGCGCCCAGCACTGGATAGCGGGGCCCATCGAGCGAGATGATCGGACAAAGCTCCTTGACCCGCTGAGGCCCGATAAACTCGGTCTCGACCCCTTGGAGCGCATTGGCATGGGCGGTGCGTTGGTAACCGCGGATCTCATGCTCGGTCTGGGCCAACATCATTACACCGCGCGGGCTGAACATGATGTTGTAGTTGAGGTCCTGGCTCAAGGTCTCATAGAGGCTTCGGGATTTCTCATAGATCGCCGCTGAAGCATCTTGCAGGTAATTCGAGCGGATGATCGTCGTGTTGCGCCCGGTATTGCCCCCGCCGAGCCAGCCGTTCTCGAGCACGGCAACATTGGTGATGCCGTAATTCTTGCCGAGGTAATAGGCCGTTGCCAGTCCATGCCCTCCGGCGCCCACGATGATCACGTCATAGCGGTCACGCGGCTCGGGCGAGGCCCAGGCCCGCTCCCAGCCTTGATGGTGGCGCATGGCCTCTCGGGCGATAGCAAAAGCGGAGTATTTGCGCATAGCTTAACATCCCCTCAAACCCCGCGCGAAGGCCGCCGGGACTGAACGTTGATATGCGGCAGACCCTTTCATGTCAAAAGACCTGAGGCGGCATTTTGGCCCTCAGTTGCGACGCAGGCTGCAAAATACGTGCAAAGCACACGCGCAGAACACGCAAAGCTCGGGGGACTTTTATCCCCACGGCTTTCGCCCTATCTGCCTGCAAGACGGATTGCCCTAGGACCCATCGCTCGGAGGAGACCGCTCTGTTCTGGCTTATCAGTAGCATCGCGGTGATTGCGGTTTCTCTGATCCTGTGGCGCTTTGGCCTGGGACGCAGCTCGCACGGCGCGGCACGGCCTGAGGAGCGAGAAGACCTGCGGGGCGCGGCCTACGACTTGGAGGTCTACCGCGATCAGCTCAGTGAGCTTGACCGCGACCTCGCGCGCGGCACGCTCAGCGCGGCTGAGGCGGAGCGCGCCAAGCTTGAGATCCAGCGCCGCATTCTGGCCGCCGACAAAGCCCTGGGCGACCAGGTTCAAGAGGCGTCAGGCAGCGCGCCAGGGACGCTCTATCTTGGGTTGGCCGTCCTCGCCATGGTTGCGGCGAGCTATGCCACTTATGCTGTGATC
The DNA here is from genome assembly GCA_038530555.1 of Pseudomonadota bacterium. GTDB lineage: Bacteria > Pseudomonadota > Alphaproteobacteria > Rhodobacterales > Rhodobacteraceae > HKCCE3408. Next base: position 310,803 of record JBCBCN010000001.1, read on the forward strand.
GGTGCGCCCGGCGCGCGGGATCTGCCCCTTGCAAGCCGCGTGGCCGATATCGACCGCGCCCGCGCCGCGCGCGCCTCTCAGGCCGAGGTGGAGGCCGCGCGTGCCGCCCCCGTGAACCCGCCGCCAGAGGACATCGCCGCCGAAGTGGCCGAGCTGCGCCAGGTGATGGAGACGCGCACGGAAGATGGCGAAGGCCTGGCAATCCTGGTGCGGACCGAGGCAAGCCTGGGCAATTTCCGCGCCGCGCGGCTGGCCCAGGGTCGGCTTCTCGATCTGCTTCAAAGCCGCCAGGATGTGGCGCCCGAGACGCTCGCCCGGGCGCAGGCGGATCTGGCGGAGCTGATGATCTTAGCCGCAGGCGGGTTTGTATCGCCTGAGGCCGAAACCGCGCTGAGATCGGCGCTTGCGCTCGATCCTAACTTGGGCTCTGCGCGGTATTCGCTCGGGCTGATGTATGCCCAACAAGGCCGCCCTGATCTGGCCTTTCCGATCTGGCAACGGTTGCTCAGAGACAGCGGTCCGGACGATCCCTGGCTGGGCGTCTTGCAACGCGACATCGAGGCTGTGGCGATTGCCGCAGGGGTCGACCCAGCCCTAGTGGCTATGGCAGCGCCTAGGCCTGCCTCACCGGCACCAGGTATGGATCCCGCCGCCGCCATCGCCAATCTGCCCGAAGCCGAACGCCAGGCCGCCATCGAAGGCATGGTCGAACGGCTGTCGGGTCGCCTCGCCGCCGAAGGTGGGCCAGCCGAAGATTGGGCCAGGCTGATCCGCGCGCTTGCCGTTCTGGATCGAGAGCCTGAGGCCCGCGCCATTCTCGACGAGGCACGCGAGGTTTTCGCCGAGAGCCCCCAGGCGATCGCCCTGATCGACGAGGCCGCAACCCCGATCCTCGCGCCGGGAACAGAACCGGGCCCAGCACCGAGTTCACCACCGGGAACCGCACCGTGATGGTCTTCCAAGATGCAATCGACTTTGCCGCAAAGCTCTCGCTCGGGCGTGGGCTGCTCGGCCTTGATCCCGGCACCAAGACCATCGGTGTGGCGCTCAGCGACCCCTTGCGCCTGGTGGCCAGCGCCCATGAGACAATCCAGCGGCGCAAATTCTCGCTGGATGCCGCAAGGCTTTCGGAGATCTTCGCTGCGCGCGATCTGGGCGGGATCGTCATCGGCCTGCCGTACAATATGGACGGCAGCGAGGGTCCGCGCGCGCAATCGGCCCGCGCCCTGGCCCGCTCGCTCAGCCATTTCGGCCCATTCGAAGATCAGCCGATCCTGCTCTGGGATGAGCGGCTGAGCACGGTGGCGGCGGAAAAGGCCCTATTGGCGGCCGATACGTCGCGGAAACGTCGCAATGAAGTTATCGACCAGGTCGCCGCCAGCGTTATCTTGCAAGGAGCGCTCGACAGGTTGCGCGTGATTGAGGATGAGCGGGGGAGCGAAAGCCAGGTATGACACAGCCCAGCGAAGAAGTTTGGCGGCGCGAGGAGATTGCCTCGCCTTGCGTGAAGGTCTGCGTGATCCATCCGGAAGCGAAAATCTGCACCGGCTGTTTGCGCACGATCGATGAGATCATGGCCTGGGGCAAAATGGACAACGAGACCCGCGCCGACATCATGGCGCATCTGCCTGACCGTGAGGATGCGTTGAAACAGCGCCGCGGTGGACGCAAGGCTCGGCTGGCCGCGCGGCAGGGCGGCTCGGGCTGAGCGCGCACCGTTAGGGCAGCGTCAGCCAATCCACGATCCCACCGGGCAGAAGCGGTCGGAAATAGATGACGGCGCGGGACACCTCGTGCCCGGCATGCTCGGTCTCCGGCCAAGGCCCCACACCGTGCAGGCTCAACCGGTGCAGCAGGATCGCCTGGCCGGGCTCTGCTGTGATTTCGACCCTCGGGCAGCGCTTGAAAATCTCACGGCGCGCCGCCTGATAGACTTCCGTCACATCGACATCGGACCAGCTCTCCGGCGCGGAGGGCCGCAGAGCATCGCGCAAAGCCTCACGCAGGATCTCTTGGCTGCCTTCCCACACCACAAGCGGCGCCTGGTGCGCGCGCATCGGATCGAGCGGCAATCCAAGGACCCAGGCATGGGGCTCCCGTATCATGCGGCGGCGCTCGGCGCCTATGGGCAACAACCCGTCGAGATGGGCTGCATCGCGCCGAAGGCGATATCCGTGGGCCGCGTCGGTTTCATCCGCATCGCGGCGCGGATAGCCCGGATAGGTAACCGAAAGCTGCCCTGGATGAAGCGGCAAGGCGCCCGCATCCTCTAGCGCCCGTGCGCTCAGCGGCGGGCCGTCCGCGACCCGGCCCGCCTCGTCGTTCTCCAACACATCGACACCGGCGAACCAGGTGCCGCCGTGGCGCAGCCAGGCCTGTCGGAGGTCCGCGCGGTGAGCTAGCTCGCGCGAGCGAGGCCGGACATGATCGAGCCAAGCGGTCAGGTCCGGATCGTTGTCGTAGACGGCCCAGCCCTGGGGCCCAAGCGCCGCTACCAAAGCCCCTGCCCCGCGATGACTTTCCCAGCGTTGTCACTGTCTTGCATCCGGCCTCACGCCGCCTGAGCCTGCGTCGCCGCCAGGGCTGCCTCGAGGAGCTCTGGCCCCGCCCCAGGCAGGTTCGCGCCTTCCGACAGGATCCGCCGCCAGGCGCGCGCTCCGGTCTGACCGGCGAAAAGGCCCAGCATATGGCGCGTGACATGGTGCAGGCGACCGCCGGAGCGCAGATGCGCCGCGATATAGGGCAGCATCGCCACGACCACGTCGCGCGGATCGTCAAAACGCGGGGTGTCCTCGAAGATCACCCGGTCGGCGCTCAGCAAAAGATCCGCGGGCCGCTGATAAGCCGCCCGGCCCACCATCACCCCGTCAAAGCCCGCATCGAGATGCGCGCGCGCGGTCTCAAGGCTCTCGATGCCGCCGTTGAGCGAGATGTGCAGGCGGGGAAACTCGGCCTTCATCCGTGCCACGAGCTCATAATCCAGCGGCGGGATATCGCGGTTTTCCTTGGGGCTGAGCCCTTGCAGCCAGGCCTTGCGGGCGTGGACGATCACCCGCCTGACCCCGGCACCCTCGACCGCGCGAAGAAACGCGTGCAGCGCCACTTCAGGCACCTGTTCATCGACACCGATCCGGCATTTGACGGTGACTTCGCGCGGCTGCGCCTCGGCCATCGCGGCGAGGCACTCGGCCACGAGATCCGGGCTTTGCATCAAAACTGCGCCAAAGGCGCCCGATTGGACCCGGTCGGAGGGACAGCCGACATTCAGGTTGATCTCATCATAGCCCCACTCCGCCCCGATCCGCGCCGCGCGGGCAAGCTCAGCCGGGTGCGAGCCACCAAGCTGCAGGGCCAGGGGATGCTCCGCTGCATCAAAGGCCAAATGGCGCACCGGATCGCCATGGACCAACGCGGCAGAGGTCACCATCTCGGTATAAAGCAAGGCATGACGGCTCATGAGCCGGTGCAGATAGCGGCAATGGCGGTCGGTCCAATCCATCATGGGCGCGACGCTAAGACGGGCATGGTGATCGAGATTAGCAGCCATGCTCTGCCGTAGCAGGACCTGTAGATCACGTCGATACCGACCGAGCATCCTGAATAACGGGCAGGAGCCGGACTTGCTCAAATTCTGCTGCACACCTAACGTCTGGTTCTCAATCGAGGTTGCGCTGACGTGAACGATGCCGACTTGAGTTTCACCTTCAAGAAATTGAAAGACGGAGATGTCGTAGTGTCCCTTCGTGGCAAACAAGCAACCACGCTCCGCAAAGATAAGGCGGCATGGTTCTTGGAAGAGATGAACGATCTGTGTTTTGCGTCGCAACAGCAAGAGATGGCTCGATTGACCGGGAGCTACAGACGTGGAAATGAGAGAGCCGCAAAGCGCCATCCGCGAAATCGCTGACCGTCATCAAGTGAAGCGGACATGCTTGATTTAATGGTCAATTTTAGTGATTTTCTGAAGCCGCGTAAAAACTCCTTTGATGATCTGAAAGGTGTTTGGTCTCGACCTCTGAAAGTGGTCCGAGTTCGGTGCAGAATTTTGCGTACATGTCTGGCCTGAGACGAGTGTACCGATGCAACTCGGCATATTCGGGATCATTCGTTCGTTCTCAGGCTCTTCGCTGAGGAATGGGCATCGATAGGCATGCTCAAGCTCGCCAGGCGGAAAGCCCTGCGTCGATCCGGGGCTGGCGCCTACGAGCACGTCCGGCTCCCGCCTCCAGACCTTCGGCGACCTAATCGATCTTCATAGAGCCGATATGTGCGAGGTAGGGAAACCGCCGCGTTGTGAGCCAAGGCCGCCACGCTCACGACGCTCAAGCGCGATCTGGGCAAAGAGAAGATCGGCCACCTCGACAGCTCGAGTCTTGTCGACTACGGAAAGATGCGCTCGGAACAAGGTGCGGGTCCGGTGACTCTGGGAACGATATAGGAGTGATTAAGAGTATCATCGCCCATGCGGCGGCTGTGCACGGCCTAGACATCTCTCCGGAGCCCGTCGATCTGCCGCGTGTCGCGCTAAAGCGTCTCGGCCTGATCGGCAAGGGCACGGAGAGGGACCGGCGTCCTACTACGGACGAATTGGACCGCCTGTTCCGTTGCTTCGATGACAACGAACTTCTGAGGACGTTGCCGCTCTCACAGGGCCTCCCTAAAAGTTGCTGCAGAACACGTAATCACGCCAACCAGTTTGGCTTGGCGCAAAAACGTGCCCTACTCGTTTCGTTCAGCCCTCAACTTCGCTCGTGTCGCGAATGTTGGCTATGTGGGCTGCAATCGCAGCAATGAGTTACCATGATCAGTGACTGCAATGGGCCGTCCGCGGCGACGAACTCGCGCCAAGCCCTGCCTGATGCGGCGGAGCAGAGAATGGCCGCGGGGAGCCCAGAGTCGCGGATGCTGCACAGCGCACGAATGTCAGCAGTGCGACCCAGCTACTAACGCTGGGGCTGAAAGTCTTTGCTTGCCAGCAACGCCGCTGCGCCGATCATAAGCGTGCCACAAATCTTATTCACCAAGCCAAAGGAAAACCGCCTTAGTGCCGTTGCCGCTCGGACGCCAAGCCATCCCCAGACCAGCAAAATTGCTCCGTCTACGACAAGGTAAGTGACACCTAAGATCAGAAGCTGGGGCAGCACAGGCAACGTTGGGTCGATGAACTGAGGAAAGAGCGCTCCGAAAAAAACGACAGCAAAAGGGTTTGCCATCGACGTCACAAAGCCCTGACGAAACAACCGAAACGATTGGCCGGATTCAGCGGCAGCGACGTTATCAGCTTGATCTTTCGATAGAATAAGCTGAACGCCAATCCACACCAAATAGGCGACGCCGAGCCATTTGATCCAAATGAAAGCGCTCGCTGATGTCGCGATGATTGCAGCAAGACCGAAAGCCGCGCCGGTCATTTGCAAGCTGTTGGCAGTCAGGTCTCCGGCAATGGTGTAGGCGCTCCGCTTCAGCCCATGTCTGACGCTGTTCGAAATGATGAGAAGCTGACTGGTGTCCGGCGGTGTCGCAAAGAAAACCGCAACCGCTGCCAGATAGATCATGTACGTTTCCATCGTCATCATCGCGTTCCTTCAGTTGCGCTACAGTAAGCTAAGGGCTTGAGATCAAAATGGTCAAACTCTCATTGCAGCCATTCGCACATAGCCGTTGGACGGCGGTTTCGTCCGCTCAGCAGACCTATTAGTCGCTCAAGTCAATCGGCTGATTTCACCGAGAAAGGCGGCAACTGCGAAGTAGACATCGTCGATTGCTCAACTCTGTAGACGGGACGGCGCATCACCGACCCCAATGTCTCCCACATGATCGAAATTCCCGCGACGCAACGCGAGATCACGCGATTGAAAATGAACATGTGCTGCACATGGAATCATGCAAACCGCTGAAATCAAGCCGAAATCACTACAGCCCATCATAGGTGCGATGGAGAGCCGCGCCTGCTGTGACAGGTTTTGTTTCGACATTTTCAACCTAAAGGCGGTGACCGCGTGTGCGGCTTGCCAGACGCTTATATCCCTGATCGCGCGTTTCGGCGAGACCCTAGGGCCGCTAATCGCGCCGGCTGAGCACTTCGGGTAGCCAAGTCGCAAGCTCGGGGAACATGAACAAGATCACGATAAAGACCCCCATCACGCAAAACATCGGAAAGGACGCCCGGCTGATAAAGCCCATATCTTTGCCCGTCATGCCTTGGAGCACGAAGAGATTGAACCCGATGGGCGGCGTGATCTGCGCCATCTCGACCACGATCATCACATAGACCCCGAACCACAGCATGTCGAAGCCCGCAGCACGCACCATCGGCTCGATCACGGCCATCGTCAGCACGATTGAGCTGAGCCCGTCCAGAAAGCAGCCCAAGATAATGTAGAAGATCGTCAAGATCACGATCAGCATGATCGGACTTAGGTTCCAGGCCTCAATGCCCTCGGCCAGGGCGCGGGGAATGCCGGTAAAGCCCATGGCCAAGCTCAGAAAGCCCGCGCCCATCAGGATCAGCATGATCATCGCATTGGTGCGGATTGCTCCCACGATGCTTTCCATCAGGCTTGGCCAGGTGAGCGTTCGTTGCAGGGCCGAAAGTAAGATCGCCCCGAAAACCCCGAGTGCGGCCGCCTCGGTCGCGGTTGCGATGCCCGCATAGATCGAGCCGATGACGCCCATAATCAGCAAAAGCACGGGCAGCAGGTCCAGCAAGCGGCGCCCGATATGGGAGACGTCGACCTCCTGGACCGGGTTGAACGTGCCTTTGTTGATCATCGCCCAGCACGCGACATAAACCATCATGCACAGCGCGAGGCAGAGCCCTGGGATCAGCGCGGCCATGAACAGCTTGGAGATGCTTTCATTCACGGTGACGCCAAAGACGATCATGGCGATGGAGGGCGGAATGAGAAGGCCCAGCGTGCCCGCCCCCGACAGCGTGCCGATGATCATCTTTTCGGGGTATTGGCGCGCGCGCAGCTCGGGGATCGACATCTTTCCGACCGTGGCGACCGTCGCGGCAGAGGAGCCCGAAATCGCGGCAAAGACCGCCGAAGCTCCGATATTGACATGCAGCAGACTGCCGGGAAGGCCTTTCATAAAGGGAGCCAGGCCGCGAAACAGCGTCTCGGACAGTTTCGTGCGAAACAGGATCTCGCCCATCCATATGAAAAGCGGCAGGGCGGTCAGCGTCCAGGAGGATTGCTCGGACCAGATCGTCAGCGCCATGGAATCCCCGATGGGCCGCGACGTAAACAGCATCATCCCCAGGCCCGCCGTCGTCAGCAGGGCCGCACCGACCCAGACGCCGAGGCCTAAGAGCAAAAACAGCGTGCCGACGAAAATGACGATTGCGAGGATTTCCATCAAACCTCGCGCGCCTCGCCGTCTGCACGTTCAGGATCAACCGTGTCGTAGTCGAACAGGGCCTGGATCAGGCTGTGCGTGACCGCGATGGCAAAAAGGGCCGAACCCATGGCGACCGGCGTTTGCGGGATCCAAAGCGGTGTCGCATCAGCCCCCTCGCTGCGCTCTCCGAAGATGTACGTGAAGTAGACCAGGCGCCCCATATACCAGGCGAAATACCAGATCACGCCCGCCATGATCGACAAGCAGAGGATCTCAAGACCGCGGCGGGTGCTGCCGGTAAACCGTTGGATGATGAGGCCTACGCGAATGTGGCCGTTCGAGCGGAAGGTGTAGCTGAGCGCCATGAAGGTGCTGGTCGCCATGACGTATCCGGCAATGTCGTTCACACCGCCCAGATAGAGCCCGAGCAAGCGCGCCAGAACGGAATAGAGGATCAGGCCGCAAAGAAAGACGAGCAGCGCGCCCGCGCCGTAGCCGGACCATGTATAGACACGCTCAAGGCCGTTTGAGATGGATCGCCACATCGACGTAGCCTTCGCTCAGGACCGAGAAGGTGCCGACCGGCGACGCCACCGGTCGGCGCATAAGGGCCGCCGAACTCGCGGCGGACAGCGCTTATTGCAGTTGATCGACGATGGCTTGACCCGCCTCGCCCGCACGCTCCAGCCAATCGGCGCTCAAATCGGCGCCGACCGATTGGAAGGCGGCCATCATGTCATCGTTGAGCGTACCCAGCGTCATGCCGTTGGCTTCGAATTGCTCGAGGTAAAAGCCCGAAAGCTCTTCGGCCCTGGCCCAGCAGGTTTCCTCGGCGGTTGCGGCGGCGGTGTTGATCACCTCTTGCGTCTCGGCATCCAGCCCATCCCACATGCCTTGGTTCACGATCACCATGTTGCGCGGCAGCCAGGCCTGAACGTCGTAGAAATAATCGACATGCTCCCACAGGCTGCGGTCATAGCCGGTCGAGCCCGAAGAAATCATCGACTCCGCGACACCGGTGGCAAAGGCCTGGCTCAGTTCGGCCGCCTCGATGGTGGTTGGCACCATGCCAAGGCCCTCGGCCATTCGCGATGTCGTGGCGTTATAGGCGCGGAATTTAAGCCCATCGAGGTCATCGAGGCTGTTGGCCTCGGCCACAGAGTAAAAGCCCTGCGGCGGCCAGGGGCATGAATAAAGGAAGTGGAGGCCTGCCTCGTTCAAGGTCTCCTCCAAGGCCGGGCGGGACGCCTCATAAAGCGCGAGTGCCCCGTCAAAACCCGTGGCCAGGAACGGCACGGAGTCGATCTCATAGATCGGGTCCTCGTTCGACAGCGCCGATATCAGACGCTCGCCCATCGGGGCGAGGCCGCGCCGCACCGCGCCAAAGATCTCACCACCGGAGAACAGCGATCCACCGGGATGCGTGACGACCTCAAGATCAGAGTTCGCGGTAACCTCGGCGGCAAAGGCCGCAGCAATCTCGGAATGGTAATTGGTGGCCGAGTAAGCCAGGGCCATATCCCAGGTTTCGGCTTGGGCCGACCAAGCGGTCAGAGCGAAGGTTGAGGTGGCCGCAATGAGGCTAAAGCGTTTCATCGGTGATACTCCCTGTCGTTTTTTTGCGCAGACGGATGAACGCTACTGCATTTTTCGACTTTGGGAAGCGTTAAGCGAGGGCGCGCGCAGCGCATGCTCAATTATTGCGCCACCGAAGCGGCAAGGATCCCACAGCGGGGCGCGTGGCGGAGGGATGCCCGTTTCCTCCGTCCCGAAGCTTGGGCTAGAACGGCTCGCAACCCGATGCACTCTTGCGCCGAAAGCAGGCCATGATCGATCCGATCACAATCGACCGCCCAGGCCGTTTGGGCATCTTGTCCTTGGACACCCAATTCCCGCGCCCTCCCGGGGATGTGGGATGTCCCGAGAGCTATCCCTTTGCGGTCGAGATCGCCGTCGTGGATGGCTCGGACAGTCCGAAAATCGTCCAAGACGGCGCCCCGGACCAAGACCTGATCCAAAAGTTTATCGCTGCGGCGCAGGATTTAGAGGCGCGCGGAGCCTGCGCCATCGTCTCGACCTGCGGCTTTCTGGTCACCTCGCAGCAACGGATTGCGTCCTCTGTGACTGTCCCCGTCATGCTCTCCGCCCTGTCGCTTGGGCCCCTGATCCAGACCGTCTGCCCGGGCCGGACCGGGATCCTGACCGCATCTGCGAAAGCGCTGGGGCCCAACGCGATCGCGGCGGCAGGTCTCAGTGCGGCGCCGCTCGCGATTGCCGGAATGGAGGATGTGCCCGAGTTTGCCAACGCCATTCTCGTCACACGCAGCGCGCAGCCCGCCACACTGGACCAAGAGGCCATAGAACGGGCGGCGGTGGCTAAGGCCCTGCGCTTGCAGGCAGAGCACGGCGATCTCTCCGCGATGCTTTTGGAATGCGGAAACCTGCCGCCCTATGCGGGTGCGGTTGGGCGGGCAACGGGCCTGCCCGTGTTCCATATGCTTGATGCCGCAATCGCCCTGGTCAAAGCGCAGCAGGGGCGCGCGGACCGTCCATAAGATCAACGCCGCCGAAGAAAGCGCTCCGGCCGGAAGGGTGCGGCCGGTATGGGCGGCTCGCGCCCCTCCATCAGATCCACCAGCAGGCGCGCGCTGCCCGGCCCTGTTGAAAACCCGATATGCTGGTGACCGAAAGAGACCCAGACCCTACGGCGCTGTGGCAACGCCCCGATCACTGGGCGGCTGTCGGGAAAGGTTGGGCGACTGCCCAGCCAGATCTCGTCCTCGGCAGGATCCCCGAGAGCGATCGCCTCGCGGGCTGCGGCTTCGGCCTGATGCATCTGCCGATCATTGGGCGCAGCCTCTTGGGTGCTAAGCTCGACACCCGTGGTCAGACGCAGGCCCTGCCCCATCGGTGACAGCACATAACCGCCACCCGTGTCGTGGATCGGGCGCGAAAGCTGCGCGTTGTCGCCCCCCGCGCCCTCGCTCTGATAGTGGCGGTGGTAGCCGCGTTCATAGGCCATCGGCACGCGGTAGCCGCATCGTTCCAGAAACCTGCGCCCCCAGGGGCCCAGGCACATGACAACCCGGTCGAAACGCGGGGCATCGGCTCCATCGGCCTGGATCGTCACGCCATCCTCCCCCTCACTCAGGCCTCGCGCCTCTGCCCGCATCAGCTTGCCTCCTTGCTGGACAAAGGCCCTTGCATAGGCCGACACCAGCGTGCCGGGGTCATCGAAGCTCCAGGCATCGCGGACCCACAGGGCGCGGGCAAAGATCGGGTTCAGTCCCGGCTCCAGATCCCGCAGCGCGCCTGCAGACAAAAGCTCGGTCGCGACATCGGCCTTGTCCATCACGTCGCGCGCCAAAGCGGCCCGGTCAAACGCGGCCTCATTGCGGTAGAGCAAGAGCCAGCCCTTATCGGACAAATGCGCCTCAAGCCCGCATTCAGAGATCATGCGCCGATGCGCGGTCATCGACAGCTGGATCAATCCATCGAGCGCGGCGGAGGTCTCGGCCAGGTTTTTCGCCGTGCAATGGGACAAAAATCCAGAAAGCCAGCTCAGGTTTTGCAGGAGGAACTTGGGATCATAGCGCAACGACGCGCTGCGGTTGCCGATCAGACCGGCCAGATTCTTCCAAAGGCTGGGATTGTTCAACGGCACAAGCGAAGAGCGGGCCAGCACGCCGGCATTGCCCCACGAGGTCTCCTGACCTGGCTCCCGCCTGTCGATCAGAGTAACCTCAGCCCCCCGTGCCTGAAGCTCTAGCGCCGCGCAGACACCCACCATGCCCGCGCCCAGCACACAGATCTTTTGCCCCTGAACCGGGTGACGCGGCGCGACCATGTGTGTGTTTCCCCGGCTGCTGAGACTCGCTATCCGCTATATTGCATCGTCTTTTCGTGGCAAACGCCGCAAAGGATTTAAGGGGGCGGATCTTGGACCGCGCAGCGATTGTAGAGAGCAATTTCCTCGACCGGGTCCGCGCCGGGGACCTTCCGCATGGCCGCCCGCCGTCTGGCCCGCTTAGCTCTGAGCGGGCCGTGGCCCTATTCCGCGCCGCCTGCCTTAGCCGCGCTTTGGATTTGCAAAGCCGCGACATGCAAAAGGCCGGTCAGGGCTTTTACACCATCGGATCTTCCGGCCATGAGGGTATGGCAGCGGTCGCGGCGGCGCTTCGGCCCACGGATATGGCCTTTCTGCACTACCGCGATGCAGCCTTTCAGATCGCCCGCGCTGATCAGGTTCCGGGGCAGTCCATCGTGCGGGATATGCTCTTGAGTTTTGCCTGCTCGTCCGAGGATCCGATCTCTGGGGGGCGCCACAAAGTCCTGGGATCCAAGGCGCTGATGATCCCGCCGCAGACCTCGACCATCGCCTCGCATCTCCCAAAAGCCGTCGGCGCGGCCTATGCGGTCGGCGCGGCCCGGCGCCACGCGCCCGAGCATCGTGTGATGCCCGACGACGCCATAATCATGTGCAGCTTTGGCGACGCATCCGCCAACCATTCGACCGCCCAAGGCGCCTTCAACACCGCAGGCTGGACGGCTTATCAATCCTCGCCCCTGCCGCTTTTATTCGTCTGCGAGGACAACGGGATCGGGATCTCGGTCAAGACACCTAAGGGCTGGATCGCGGCAAGCTTTGCCAACCGGCCAGGGCTCAAATACTTCGCCTGCGACGGGCTCGACCTTTACGACACTTACCGCTTCACGCGCGAGGCCGCTGATTATGTCCGCCGGCGCCGAAGACCTGCATTCCTGCATATCCGAACGGTGCGTCTTTACGGCCATGCCGGGGCTGATGTGGCCACGTCTTACCTTCCGAAAGCTGAGGTCGAAGGCGATGAGGCCAACGATCCGCTCCTGCACAGCGTGCGGCTGTTGCGAGATGCGGGCGCTCTCGCCCCGGCGCAGGCTTTGGAGATCTATCAAGAAACCCGCGCGCAGGTCACTGAGCTTGCCGCCGAGGCTGTCACCCGCCCGCATCTGAAAACGGCCTCGGACGTGATGGCCTCGCTGATCCCGCCGCCACGCGCCTCTGCGCCCACCAATGGCCCCAGCGCCGAGGCCCGCCGCGCAGCCTTCGTCGCCGATCTTAAGGCGATGGCCGAGCCGCAGATCATGTCACGCCTGATCAATTGGACGCTGACCGATTTGATGCTGGAGCACCCAGAGATCGTCCTGATGGGCGAAGATATCGGGCGCAAAGGCGGGGTCTACGGGGTCACGCAAAAGCTGCAGGCGCGCTTGGGCGCTGACCGCGTGGTGGATACGCTTCTCGATGAGCAATCGATCCTGGGGCTGGCCATCGGCATGGCTCATAACGGCTTTGTCCCGATCCCAGAGATCCAGTTTCTGGCCTATTTGCACAATGCCGAGGATCAGCTCCGCGGGGAGGCCGCGACCCTGCCCTTTTTCTCGAATGGTCAGTTTAGCAACCCCATGGTCGTCCGGATCGCGGGGCTGGGCTATCAAAAGGGCTTTGGCGGGCATTTTCACAATGACAACGCCCTGGCGGTCCTGCGCGACATCCCAGGTCTGATCTTGGCCTGCCCATCCCATGGCGCGGATGCGGCGGCGATGCTGCGAACTTGTGTGCGCTTGGCGCGCCAGGAACAGCGCGTTTGCGTCTTCTTAGAGCCGATTGCCCTATACCCGATGCGCGATCTGCACGAGCCCGGCGATGGCGGCTGGCTCAAGCGCTATCCGGCGCCGGGCGAGAGCCTGGCCCTGGGCGAGGTCGGCGTGACCGGGAACGGGCCCCTGGCCCTGATCAGCTTTGCCAACGGTCATTTAATGAGCCTACAGGCCCAGGCGCGACTGGCCACGGAGGGGATCGCGACCCGCGTTATCGATCTGCGCTGGTTGTCCCCCCTTCCCGAGGCGAGCCTGATGACCGCCTTGCAGGACTGTTCGCACGCCTTGATCATCGATGAGACGCGGCGCTCGGGTGGCGTGGCCGAGGGGCTGATGGCTCTGCTCACCGAGCAATCGGGCATTCCACACGCGCGCCTCACGGCCGAGGACAGCTTTATCGCCACGGGCCCCGCCTATGCCGCGACGATGCCGTCGACCGAGAGCATCCTGGCGGCTGTCAAAGCGCTGATCTCGTGAGGAAGATTTTCCGATCCTCCCGAGCCGTGGCAGGATGAACATGCTGAGCTTCGCGATCTTCAACGGCCCGAGGCCCGCGAAACTCACTGCCCCTCCGCCCGAAACGGGTGCAGCGTTTCCTTGAGCCAGCCCAGCACGGCCTGAACTTCTGCATGGGCGCGGATCCGGCGCGGCGTGATGGTGCGCAACCGGCGGATCAGGTCGGGCGGCCCGGCGCTCAGCCGCGTCAGCTGCGGATCGGCCTCGCCCAAAAGCTCGGGCATCATGCCCTTAAACGCCCCTGTTCGCACGGCGGCGCGGACAAGTTGCGCGTCATTGGCCAGGACGCGGACCCGGTCCGCCGCAACGCCCGCATTCTCCAGCCAGGCTGTCGTCCGCATCCGCACCGGCCCACCGCTGACCGTGACCCAATCGAGGCCTGCCGGGTCGCGCCCCTGCAGGTGGTAGACCGAAAACGGGAACTGCGCGATCTCCACCTCCACCTCGTTGCGCTTGGCCATGACGTCAAAGCGCAGCGATAGCGACGGCGTCGCGCTCTCGCCAATTGTGTCGACCACATCGCCCACGAAAAACAGCGTCACCTTTGGGAAGGCCGCGCGAAGTTCGGGCAGTTTGGGCATCAGCACATGCTCGATCAGCCAGGCCGCCGTGTGCAGCCGCACTGGCCCTTCGGGCTCGGCCACATCGTGCGCCGCCGCCAGTGAGATATGCCGGACCTGCTGTTCGATCTCTTCGGCTGTCGGCAGGATCCGCTGACAGATATCGGTGGGCTCCGCCCCGTCGCGGGTGCGTTTAAACAGGGGCTGACGCAGATCGCGTTCGAGCGATTTGATGCGCCGTCCGACCGTCGTATGCGTCACCTTGAGCAGGTGCGCGGCGCCTAGAAATGAGCCCGACCGCGCCACGGCCAGCACGTATTTCAGATCATCCCATTCCACTGCGATTTAGCACCCATAAAATCACCTTGATGTGCAATTTTGCACTTTACGGTTGCGATCTTGTTCATTGAAGACCGGCCCGCGTCAAGGGTCAGGTGGCCTCGGGGGGAAGATGCGTGGTGCTTGGTCCCCTTTGGTTCGTGTAGAAGAAAGGTCGTCCAAGTGTTGTCCCTTATCCCGCGTCTCGCTTCGACTAAGCTGTCGAAATCCCCCCGCCACCTCGCCTGCGCCCTGGCCGTCAGCCTTCTGGCCCTGCCCGCGCAGGCCGCGACATTCACCGTCAACTTCAGCGCTGAAGTCTCGGAAATCTCATCGCCACTTCCGGTATTTTTCGACATTGCCCCGTTCGCAGTCGGCGACACGATGACCATCAGCGCTGAATTTCAAAGCGTTGTCCCCCCGACCCCCAGTGTCGGCACGACCCGCTATGAAAACTCGCTTGTCAGCCTTACCGGCTCCATCGGCAGCTACACCTTCACCGAAGCCGGCCCAAGTGGCCGGTTCAACGCGACCTCCGTGCGCGGTGCTGAATACGGCTCATTCGCTGGGGACACGATCAGTTCGGCACATTCTATCGCTGGGGACCCGATCGGCGGTTGGGCGGCGTCTAGTTTCCTCTTCTCGGTCTATGACAGCACCGCGACACTGCTGGATGATGATGCTTACGGGCAAGAGCTCTTTGATGACGCACTGCTCGCGGCAATTGATCCAGACGACCCGGATACGTTCCAAAGCGCCCGTCTTTTGGTATATTTCGACCTGACCAGCTTTACCAACGGCAACCCGCAACGTGTGCGGGTCACTGCTGACCTCACGGCCGGTCAAGATACACCGCCCCTCGCCCCGGTGCCGCTTCCGGCCTCGGTCTGGCTGCTTCTGGCCGGTCTGGGGCTGTTGTTCGGAGCGAAACGGCAAAGTCGGACCCATGCAGCCTAAAGCAGATCGCGTTGAAGCGTTTTGATCCGCCGTCCCAGTGTCGTGTGCATGCGCTTGAGAAGATGCGCGGCCCCTACTCGTTTCTGTAAAAGAAAGGTCATCCCAGTGTTGTCCAGTGTCCTAGGTCTCACTCCCGCAAAACTTTTGAAATCCCCCGGCCAGCTCGCCTGCGCCATGGCCCTGAGTCTTCTGGCCCTGCCCGCCCAGGCCGCGACCTTCACCGTCACGTTCAATACCGTGGTCTCGGAAATCTCGACGCAGGACCCAGTTATCGCCGAAAATTCCCCATTCTCTGTGGGCGACACGATCTCCATCACCGCCGAATTCGACGACAGCGTCGCCCCGATCACCGGCCCCGCCTCAACGAGATATTTGAACTCGCTCATCAGCCTCACCGGCTCGATCGGCAGCTACAGCTTCAATGAGGCTGGGCCAGCAGGCATGGTGAATTTGACCACAGTGATAAACGACTCGTTCGTGGGCGATCAGATCACTTCGTTTCATTCCGTCACCGGGGCCTCGTTGGACGGATGGTCACCTACCTTTTTCCTCTACGAGGTCGTCGATACCACGGCCGCTATGCTCGACGATGAGGCCTTCGGCCCGGCACTCTACGATCCGGATCTGATCGCAGATTTCGACCCTTCCAACGTCGATTTTATCCAAGACGCGGGCTTGTCAATCTCTTTCCTGGTGAGCACCGATACGAGCCAAGGAATTGTTCAGGTTGTCGGCGAGCCCTATCCCGACCAAGATACGCCCCCCGTCGCCCCGGTGCCGCTGCCGGCCTCGGGCTGGCTGCTTGTGGTAGGTCTGGGTTTGATGGCCCAGGCGAAACGGCGCACCAGGACCAACATCGCTTAGGGGAAGCTGGCCCCTGGCGACGGGTGTGGCCGCACCCGTTAGCCCTGCTGCTCGGCCAACTTGTCACGCAGGGCATCCCCGCACAGATTGATCGCCAGCACGCAGGTCACGACCGCAATCCCAGGCCAGATCATCTGCAGCGGGGTTGAGCGCAGATGCGGCCGGGCATCGAGCAGCATCGTGCCCCATTCCGGCATTGGGGGCTGCACGCCGAAGCCCAGAAAGCCGAGCGCCGAGATGCCCAGGATCGCGCGGGCAAACATCCCCGTCCAAACCACAACGAGCGAGGGCACGAGGGACGGCAGCAGGTGCCAGCGCGCCCGCGCCAGCGGCGACATCCCGGCAAGCTGGGCCTGGATCACATAGCCGCGGCTTTTGAGCGACAGGCCGATACCGCGCGCGACCCGGGCATAGCGCATCCAGCTTGTGATGCTCAACGCGAAGATCAGACTGCCGGTCCCGGCACCCAGCAGACCCGCGATCACCACGGCCGCCACCAGTTCCGGGAAGGCCAGGAACGTGTCGGTGGTGCGCATTACGATCCAATCGGTGATCTTGCCGCCCTGGGCCGCGACCAGACCCACAAGCGTGCCGATCATCAGACCGATGAGCGAGATGAGGAAGGCCAGGCCAAGCGACCAACGCGCGCCGTGCAGGATCCGAGACAGGATATCGCGCCCCAGCGCATCCGTGCCCAGGGGGAACTGGGCCGAGGGCGGGCTCAACCGGTTCGGGATATCGATGGCCGTAGGATCGTAGGGCGCAAAGAGCGGGCCAAAGCCCGCCAAGGCGATGAAACACGCGGCCAGGATGAGAACGCTACGCATCGCCTTCTCCGATCCGGGGATCAAGCACTTGGTAGAAAATGTCGATAAGCAGGTTGATCGCAACGAAAATCAAAGCCGTCAAAAGCACGACCGCCTGAACTTTGGGAAAGTCCCGGGAAAAGATGGCGCTGACGAGAAACTCACCCAGGCCAGGACGGCCGAAGATCACTTCGACCACGACGACGCCCTCGAGCAGAAAGGCCAGCTCCAGGCCCAGAACCGTCACCACCGGGATCGCCGCATGGGGGCCCACATGGTCGCGCGAGATCCGCCGCTCCTGCACCCCGCGGCGTTTGAAGGCGGGCAGGAAGCTTTGGCCGCGCGCCTCTAAAAGGCCGGACCGGATGATCCGCGTCATCGAGGCCGCCACACCGAGGGCAAGCGTCAAAGCAGGCAGCACGATATGGGCCGGTGTGCGCGCGCCCATCGCGGGCAACAGGCCGAGCTGCACTGCGAAGAGGAGGATCAACAGCAGGCCCAGCCAAAACTGCGGCACCGCGACACCCAATGAAGCGATCGCTACGGCCAGACGGTCCGGCCAACGGCCCTGGTACCGCGCCGCGATTACCGCCAGAGGCACGGAGATCGCCAAACCGACAGCGAGCCCGGCCAAGGCCAGCGGCAAAGTGTACCCGATCGCATTCGCCATATCGGGCCAGACCGGGCGGCCGGTGACCGAGGAATTGCCGAAATCACCGCGCAGCAGCGGGACGATCCAATCGATGAAAGCCCGCCAAAAGCCCGCATCCAGGCCAACCTCGGCGCGGACTTGATCGACCACATCGGCCGAGACAACAGCCTGAAATCGCGCCTGGGCGATGGCCATGGCCGGATCACCCGGCGCGAACCATAACAGCACGAAGGTCAGCATCGCGGCCCCGGTCACAACGACAGCGGCGCGCAGCATGAGAGAGCCAATGGCCAGGATCATGACGCCATCTCCAGGGCTCCGAGCGAAATCGCTGCATCGCGCAGGCTGAGGCCGTATTCGGTTTGCGGCGATGTCAGGAAATCGTGCGTGGGCGCGGTCTCTTCGATCCGCCCGGCCCGAAGGACCGCGACGGTGTCGGAATAGGCGCAGGCATAACCCAGATCATGGGTCACGATGACAGCGGCGAAGCCTTCTTCACGCTGGAGGTCCGCGATCAGGCGCGCGGTGTGTTTCTGCGTAACAGCGTCGAGTGCTGACAGCGGCTCATCGAAGAGGATCAAAGGCGAGGCGGCGATCAGCGCGCGCACGATGCCAAGCCGCTGCGCCTGTCCAATGGAGACCTCATGCGGTTTTCGCTCGAGCGTCTCAACGGGCAACTCAAGCTCGGCGCACAGACGCGTCAGGCGGTCGTTCGGGACGGGCAAACCCCGCGCGCTGAGCGGCTCAAGGACCGAGCGGCGCAGACGCAAAGCCGGGTTAAAGGCGGCGCGCGGCTCCTGCATCACAAGTGCGGGGCGGCACTCACGGACCGGCGCACCGGCCCAGGTGATCGTGCCTTCAGAGGGCGCGAGGAGGCCCAGAATGGCAGAGATCAAGGTCGATTTGCCCGCCCCACTTTCGCCCACCACCGCCAGGGTTTGTCCCGCCTCGATCGACAAGTTGACGCCTTCGAGGGCCAGGGCCTTGCCGCGCCGGACCGAGACGCCTTCGACGCTCAACATGGCAGCTCGACCCAGCTTCGATGGGCCGACAGCGCGCGGGCCGCTTTGCTCTTTGGTTGCTCCAGGATCTGATAGGTGGCCGCCTGCTCGACCAGGTGGCCCGCATCCATCACCAACAGGCGATCCACGCGCCTTGCGGCAAGGCCCAGATCGTGAGTGATGAGCAGCATGGCGGTGTCACGACCCGACAGCACCCTATCGAGCAGTGCCATGGTCTGCGCCGCCACCACCGGGTCAAGCGCCGAGGTCGGCTCATCCAAGACGATCAGATCGGGCGCGCCGATCAGCGCCATGGCGATGACAAAGCGCTGCTGCATCCCCCGGCTCCAACCCCAGGGCCGCTTGCGCAGATCCCCGTGGCCAATGCGCAGGGCCTCGAACAGCTCTTGCTGGAGCGCTTTGTTCGGCGCAAGCCCCAGAGCCGCCTCCGCCTCGCGCCAATGGAACGCCATCGTGCGCAGAGGGTCGAGCGCCTCGTCAGGGCTTTGCGGGACATGGGCGACGGAATGGCCCTGGGCCTGCAGATCGTCGATCACGGCATGGCCCAGGGTCGATTTTCCCGATCCCGACGACCCGACCAGGCCGAGCCGAGCGCGCGGCGCGATCTCAAGCGAAGTGGGGTGCAGGATGGTCCGGCCCGAACGCACTGCGCTCAGGCCGGACACTTGAAGCGTCATTTACTCGGCCAAGCTGGTCTCGTGGGTGACCCAGTAGACCTCACCCGGATGCACCGAATAGCCCGACAGGCCGGGCTGTGCGACATTGACCTGGCTCACGTGGAAGACCGGGATCAGGGCCGCTTCGGCGGCGATGATCTCTTGCACGCGGTCGAAGATCTCTTCGCGGCCTTCGGGATCGAAGGTGGTCCGGCCGTCGGCCAACAAAGCGTCAAGCTCTGCGTTGGAGTAGCGCCCGGAATTGGAGCCGCCCTCGGTGGTCAACAGCGTCTCGAGCACACCGCCCGGATCGCCCTGGGGCGTCATGTTCCAGGCCTGGAGGAACAAATCCGCATTCCCGGCCGCGATTTCTTCCGTCATCGCGCCCCATTCGCCGATCCGCACATTCGATTGCACGCCGATCGCCTGCAGGAAGGCTTGCGTCAGCTCCGCCGTAGGCGACAGCTGCGCGCGTCCGGTATAGGTGACGATGTCGATCTCCAGCGGCTCCCCGTCGAGCGTCCAGATGCCGCCGTCCTTCACAGCGCCCGCTTCGGCCAAAAGCGCCTCTGCCGCGGCCGGATCATAATCGATGTCGATATCGGCGGCCCAGCCCATGCCGTCTGGGAACATTGTGCTCGCTGGCTGACCGCCAACACCCGAGAGCACCGCTTCGACAACACCGGGCCGGTCAATCGCCATGGAGACAGCGCGGCGGATCAACGGGTCGGCCATCGGTCCGCTCGACGCATTCACGGTGTAGAAAAACAGCCGCGATGTCGGTGCCGAATAGCTCTCAGCGCCCGTTTCCATGATGCGCTCAAGGTCGGTGACCGGGTAATTGATGACCATATCGACCTCACCGGCCTCAAAGGCCAGGGCCGTGGTGGCCTCATCATCGTTATAGACGACGACAACCTCTTCCAGAGCGGGTGTGCCCAAGCGGTAATCCACGTTGGCCTCGGCGCGGTAGGATTGCCCAACCACGGCCTCACGGAAGACAAACGGACCGGTAGCGTTGATCGGGAAGTCCTCGGACGGCGCACCAAGAATGGCGATGCCCGGCTCCGATAGCGACCAGGGGAACGCTGCGTTCGGCGCGTTCGTCTCGAAGATCACAACGCTGTCGCCATCGGTCGACATACCGGCCAGGTCCAAAAGGCTTGCGATCCGGGCGTTATGGGCCTCGTTGCCCTCCTCCAAGATCGGCTCAATGGATGCGACCACGGCCTCAGCTGTCAGGGGCGTGCCGTCATGGAATGTAACGCCGTCGCGAAGGGTCACCTGCCAGGTTGTGGGCTCAACCTGCTCGACGCTCTCGGCGAGACGCGGGAACAGATTGAGCTCATAATCGATGCCCATGAGAGTCTCGGTGACGCCGACCTGGTTTGAGGTCCAGCCGTTATACGCCGCGCGCGGATCGGGGACCTCGGCGCTGGGGCCAAAGCCCGAACCGATGGTCAACGTCCCCTGCTGTGCAGCGGCCGGAAGCGCGGAGGCAATCGCAACCGATGCAACCAGCGCGGCCCGTGTAAATAATTTCATGTCTGATCTCTTCCTGTCGTTTCGAGGGGCTCTTTGGCCCGACCGTCGGTGACGTGGCATTCCGCCTCCGCGGAGACACATTGGTGCAATCCGTGAGACGTTACAATATAACATTTACGATGAACGCCGTGTCGCGCGTCCGCCCCCTCATATTTGCGTTGAGCCAACGACGAGAGACCCCGCCGTTGACGAACCCTTGTCATGTCACCGCTACGGAAGAACCGCTGCCACATGCGCCCTCCGCGCACGGACCGGATGATCACATCGGCAGGTCTCCTGGCTCACGGGTCTGGGCTAGCCCGGGCCTTCCCACGGCGCGTTTCGCGCCGCAGTGGCCTGTCCGGGGTGGCTCTCCGCTCACAGTTGCGGGGGCAGCCGCAGCTTCGGGCGCATGCCCGCCTGCGTTCCCTATTCTTCGACGCTCAATGCGCCGAAACCGAAGTGCGTTTTCGGTAAAAGACCGGGTATTTTTGTCAAGAACAAACGCCGACCCGGCACCGACTGCGATGGTTTGCCGCTCATGGATGGAGATTGGCTGCCCGGTAAATACGCAAACCGCGTCCGCACCCGCGCTCTGCCAGGCTCTGCGCTACATCTCCGCGACCCGCCCCCAGGACGAGGCCCTGAGCCGCGCCAGTCTGAATTGCTCGGGCTCGACGATCGGCGGCGCGCCGGTGATCAGGTCGGCCACCAGATGCCCCGCGGCCGGGCCGATGCCAAAGCCGTGCCCGCTGAACCCTGCCGCGAGCATAAAGCCCGGTAGCGTCTCAGATGGATCGATCACGGGGACACCATCGGGCGTTGTGTCGATGAAGCCGGCCCAGGCGGCCTGCACTTTGGCATCCTTCAAGCCGGGCAAAAGGGCCCTGCTCCGCGCCAGGGTCTCACGCGTGATCGCGGCATTGGGCGCCGGATCAAGGGCGCGCGCGCTTTCCATCGGCGTAGGCCGGTCAAGCGCCCAACGACGCCGCGTCTCATGCGGCGCTTGGGTCATGCCGGGCGAGACAAGCCGCCAGCGCCGCGCGAACATCGGCAGAAAGTCCCGCCCATAGGCCAGCTTTTGCGCCGAGAGATCCACCTGACCCCGGCCGCTGACCGCCAAGGCATAGCCGCCATCACCGCGCCGCGTCACCGAGGCCCGGGCGGTGTGAAGCGCGTCCGGCAGGCCCTCGGCGCCGGGCTCGACCGACATGATGGTTGAGCGGATCGAGGCCTGGGGGAACGAAATGCCAAGCTGATGACAAAAAGACGAAGCCCAAGCCCCGCCCGCCATCACGACCTGACCGCAGGTGATCTCGCCCCGCTCCGTCACCACGCCGGAAACACGGCCTGCTTGGGTCAGCACGCCGCGCACGGCGCAATCCTGGATCACCTGGCCGCCCGCATCGATCACCCCCTGGGCCAGCATCGGCACCGCGCGGGAAGGATCGGCCACCGCGTCGCTTTCGGAGAACACGCCGCCCTTCCAGGCCCGGCCGGTCGCAACACCGCGCTCAGTCGCGGCTTGGGCATCGAGGGGATGGCTGATCACGCCCTGATCAGCGGCAAAGCGGGTCCAGGCGGCCCAGCCTTCGATCTCGTCGGCGTCATCGCTCAGGTAAAGCAGCCCGCAGCGGCGAAAGCCGATGTCTTGGCCTAATTCCTGGCGGAACCGGTCCCAGAGCGCGAGGGCTTTGGTCGCCATCGGCAGCTCCCGCGCGTCGCGGTTTTGCTGGCGGCACCAGCCCCAATTGCGGCTCGATTGCTCGCCCCCGACGCGGCCCTTTTCGATCAGAACCACCGGCACACCGCGCCGCGCGAGGTAATAGGCCGACGACACGCCAACGATACCGCCGCCGATCACCACCACCTCGGTTTGCTTGGGCAACGTGTCGTCGGTTTCAATCCGGAGAAGCGGCGCGGGCATGGCCTAGCACAATCCCTGACTGAGCAGCGCCAGACGGTCGCCGCCGATGCTTTGGTCCCCGCGCTGCATGACCGGCACGCGATACTCGGAGGTCAGGCCCATCTTGGCCAGACCTGGCTCCAAACCAGCCTGCGCCAGGACATCGACGCGCAGAGGGCGGCCGATGAGCGGCTGCGCCAAATGCGCGATCAGAGCCAATCCCGCCTGAGCATCCGGCGCCACGACCGGGCCGATCACATGGCCCCGGCCGAACGCCCGGCAGGCCGCGAAGCCGCGCAAATCACCCTGCGCACCCAAAAGCGCGATCCGAGCGCAGCCCGCCAGTTGGGCGATCATTTCCGCGCGGTCTCCACCGAAACTGGCGCTTTCCAGCGCGGCGATCTCGGCCAAATCCTCATCGGTTGCATCCCGCAGTTCGAGATGGGTCTGCGCGTCGGTCACGACACCTTGCATGCAGGCGATCTCGCCCACGGTCTCAAATCCCAGCTTTTCGTAAAGCGGACGGCCCTCATGCGTGGCCACAAGGCGCAGAGCGCGAGCCTCTGACCCAATCGCGGCCTCCATCACAGCCCGGCCGAGACCGCGGCCGCGATGGCCCGCCTCCACCAGCACCATATTCACCGTCGAAAGCCGGGGCCCGAAATCCGAGCGCAAAGTCGTCCCGACAACGCGCCCCCGGCTCAGCGCCGCCACACCGCGCGACACCGCGAGGCTGAGCGCCCAATCGGCACGCCCATGCGCCCAGCCCTCAGCCGCCGACAGCGCCACGCCGCCGTCCAGATGCGCGTCGGTGAACGGCATTAGATCTATACCGCCCAGATCTATACCGCCCAGAGCCGACCGCGCTTTGCTTGAAATTGTGCTTACCATGGACGTTCCGCGCAAAAGACCGCAGCTTGCGTAAGGCGCTGGCAGGCTATGCGCCGAGAGGTAGACCGATCTTTGGCCCAAGAAAAGGTGCGTTCGTCGTGGACCCAAAATTCATCTCTTTCGATTGCTATGGCACATTGACCAAGTTCGAGATCGGCGAGACGACACGCGCGCTCTATCAAGGACGCCTTGCGCCGGACGCGCTCGAGATCTTCCTGGCCGATTTCGCGCATTTCCGCCGGGATGAGGTGCTGGGCGCGTGGAAGCCCTATGCAGATGTGATCGGCGATGCCCTGGCGCGGGCCTCGGCCAAGCATGGCCTTGCTCATGACCCCGCATCTGCCGGGGCGATATACGACGCGATCCCCGGCTGGGGTCCGCATCCGGATGTGACGGCGGGGCTGCAAAAGCTCGCCGGCCGGATACCCCTCGTGATCCTATCGAACTCGATGCGCGATCTGATTATGTACAATGTGGACCGGCTCGGCGCGCCATTCGAGCATGTTTTCACCGCCGAGGAGGCGGGCGCCTATAAGCCACGGTTCCAGGCCTTTGAGTATATGCTGGCGCAGCTCAAATGCGCGCCCGAAGACATCATGCATGTCTCGTGTCACTATCGCTATGACATAATGACCGCCCGCGATATGGGCTTTGGCCGCCGTGTCTTTGTCGATCGCGGGGTCGAGATCGTGGCGCGCGGCTATGAGACCGACATCATCCCCGATATCGGCGCCCTGCCCGGCCTATTGGGCCTGTGAGGACAAAGCAATCCTCCTACTGGCTGGCCTCGGCGCCGGACTTCACCGCCTCGCCCGGCGCGCCTGGCCCGCGCTATGATGTGGCAATTGTGGGCGCAGGTTTCACCGGCCTGACTGCAGCACGGTATCTAGCCAAGTCCGGGATGCGCGCGGTGGTGTTCGAGCGCGGCACGATCGGCGCGGGCGCGTCCGGGCGCAATGGCGGGCATCTCAACAATGGCCTGGCCCATAGCTATGCCGGGGCAGTTCGCGCTTGGGGGCCTGAGCGGGCGCGCAGGCTCTACCACGCTTTCGACGCGAGCATCGACTTGATCGAGACGGTGATCGAAGAGGAGCAGATCCGCTGCGATTTTCACCGCGCGGGCAAGCTCAAGCTTGCCTCCAAGCCCGGCCATGTGGCGGGTCTCAGCGCCGATGCGGCCCTCATTCGCGACGGCACCGACGCGTCCGTGCGGTTTCTTCCGCGTGAGGATCTGGGCTCAGAAATCCGCAGCGACGAGGTCCATGGCGGCGTGCTGTTTCCCAAAAGCGCCGCGATGCATATGGGCCGCTATTTGACGGGCCTGGCGGACGCCTGCCTGCGCCACGGCGCGCAGATCTTCGAGGGTTGCGCGGTCAAGGCCACGCGCAGAGACGGCGAGGATTGGGACATCACGCTCGCCTCGGGGCACGTGCACGCCCGGCATCTCATTCTGGCGGGCGGCGCAACCGGCGCCGGTCTGTCGCCCGAACTGGCGCGCCAGGTCTTGCCGATTGGAAGCTATATCATCGCGACAAGGCCACTGAGCGAGGCGGAAATCGCGGCAACCATCCCCGGGCGGCGGACCTATGTCACCTCGCTCAATGTCGGCAGCTATTTTCACCTCGCCCCGGACAATCGGCTGATCTTCGGCGGGCGGGCGCGGTTTTCAGCCCGCGCGGATGGCGCGGCGGCGGCGCGGTCCGTGCCGATCCTGCGCCGGACATTGGGGCAACTGTTCCCGAGCCTTGCTGGCATCGAGATAGAACACGCCTTTGGCGGGCTGGTGGACATGTCGGTGGACCGCCTGCCAAGGCTCGGCCAAACGCAGGAGGGCGCGCATTACGCCCTGGGCCTGTCGGGCCATGGCGCGCAAATCTCAGCGCTGCTGGGTGAGGCTCTCGCGCGCGCTGTTTTAGGTGAAGAAGCAAGCGCTTACGAGACGAACTTCGCGCAAATGCCACGGCGCGCCTTCCCGCCTTTCGCGCGCCAAGGATTGCCGCTGCTCGGCGCCTATGCCCGGCTCAGAGACCTGCTGTCCTAAGCGCCTCACATCTCGTGCCATTTCACGTCGAGGAACCGCTCGAAGTTTTGCTTCCAGAGCGGTCGGATTGCCGCATGGGTCGCAATCTGCCGAGTGATCCAAGTGCATTTGGGCAGGTCCGGTTTGGGGTTATGCCAGGCATAGAGCTGCGCCAGGAAGAGATCACAAGGCGAAAGCCGGTCGCTCAGGAGGTAGTCATGACCCGCCGTTTCCTCTTCCAGACACAGCAAGGCTTGATGACAGCGCGCATTGGCCGCGTCGCAGACCTGCGCCCGCATCACGGCATTCATCTCGTCCGACGCCTCTCCCTCCAATGCCGTGAAAAAGCGCTCGGGGTAACTTCTACGCAGGATCGCCTCATAGACGTTCACCGCCAAAAACGTCGTCCAGCGATGAAAACTTGGCCAGTCATCGACCCAGAGCGCAGGACCCTCGGCCATCGTGGGTTCAGACTGCGCCAGATAGCCCAGGATAGCCGCGACCTCGGTGATGCGCGCGCCCGTCTCAAGCTCCAGCACTGGAACCTGCCCCCAGGGGTTCAGTCGACCGATCTTGTTCGCCACCGCGTCATTGGGCAGCGAGGCGATCGGCTCATAGTCGAAGTCGATCCCAGCCAGGGTGAGGGCGGCCTGCACTGCGAAGCCGCCCGAGCCGAGGCGATTATGCAACCGGTATTTCGTCATCTCCCGACTCGTTAGCCACCGCTCTTGAGCAACTGCGCCCGCGGCAAGACCAAACGGCTTTTTGCGCTTAGCTGCAAGGCAAGCTAAAGATAGCGGCATGCCGAGCCCCTCCTCACCCCAATTATCTGTCGTGGTATCTGGCACGCGTAAGGGCGCCAGCCTCAATGATCAGGCCTATGCGCTTTTGAAAAACGAGATCCTCCTCTGCCGCCTCGCCCCGGGTGCGGAGATTTCCGAAGGCGTGCTGGTTCAGCGCTTTGGCTTGGGAAAGGCCCCGATCCGCCATGCCTTGGGGCGGCTGAGGCAGGAGAAATTTGTGCTGACGCGCGGGCGACTGGGCAATATCGTGGCGCCGATCACGCTCCAGGATGTTCGCGAGGTCTTTCAGCTCCGCCTGCTGCTGGAGATCGAGGCCACGCGTCTTGCCGCGGGCCGCGTCGATGCCGAGATCTTGCGCACGCTTGAGGCCCAGGTTGAGGCCTGCCACGCTGCCGGGAATGCCACGACGGACGATGCCTATCGCGAGGCGAATTACGCGCTCCACACCTATATCGCGCGAGCTGGCGGGAATGAGCGGCTGGCCGGGATGGTCGCCGCCCTGATCGAGCAACATGAGCGGATCATCCATTTCAGCCTGCGGGTGCAGAACCGGCCCGCCGAGTTCCACCATGTCCATGACAATCTCGTCGAGGCGCTGATCGCAGGGGACGGCGCGCGTGCCAGCCAGATCGCCGAGGCGACGATCCGGGCCAGTCAGACGCGGATCATCGAGGCCTTTGTGGCCGAGACACCCGCTCGTCCAGACTGAAGCTGCGCGGGGTTTCTCAAGGGCGGTAGTCCAGATGCGCCTGGACCCGGTGCGTCACGTCGCGGTCGCGATAGACGCCACCAAGCGGCGCGATATGCCAATCCCAGGCGAGATCGGGCGCCGGCAAATTGACACCGGCGACGATGTCTTTGCGGATCTCGCGCCCGTCCGTAAACCGCTCGATACGCGTCACATCACTCACCAAACAAACGCGATGCGCACTTTGACCAAGCCAGTCGAGATGGCTCTGCCGCAGCTCTCGCGCGAAGGCGTCGAGCCGCGCCGGAGGGATGCCCGGGCAATGCGCCCGGAGATAGGCGCAAGGGATCACCGACAGCTGTGAGAGCAGATTGACCGAGACAATGAGATCGACGCGACGGGGCGAGAGGCTTGGCGGGGCGGGCCTGGGCAAAGCGGCGACGCGGCGGCAGCGCGCAGCATCGAAGACGGCCCGCGACACCCCAGTCACATCGGCCTGGACCAGGCGGATATTGCCCAGGCCTCGGATACGGGCGCGACCCGCTCTGGGATGGAAGATATCGACCAGGGCGACATCCTCAAAGCCCGCCGACAGCGCCTCTAGCGGGATGTCGAGCAGATTGCCCGCCCCGATGATCATGGCAGCGCCGCCCCGACCCGCGCCCGGATCAGGCAAACAGGCCTCGATCGCCGCGCGTGTTGCCGCGAGATGGCTGTCCCAAGCGTGCGCCTCGGACGCGCCGCGCTTCCCCGTCATGGTCACTTCACGCACATAGCCCATCGGCGCCAGGTGCCAGGGATAGGGATTGCGGACGTATTCGATCAGATCGCGAAACATGCGCGGCATCATTTGACATGTCACGTGAAATGTCTATGTCTGGGATCAATCCGCAGCAATTGGACTGCCCCATGATTCATGCCTTCCCCAAGACATCCGCCGCTTGCCTCGCGCTGGCCCTTGCCTCGGCGCCCCTCACCCCGGCACACGCGCATCCCGATTTCTTTGTGAAGGTGAAATACGAGCTGTCCTTCGCGGAGGACGCGCTGACCGCTCTGTCGCTCGATTGGGTCTTCGACGTGTTCTACAGCGATCAAGCGCTCAACACCTATGACCTGGACGGCGACGGCGCATTTTCTGCAGATGAGACAAGCGCGCTGCAAGAGGAGATCTTCGCGCCCCTGGCGGATGAGGGCTATTTTGTCCGCGTCGCCTCGGGCGAGACACCGGAGCCAATGCAGCTTTCAAGCTTCACGCCGCGCATGGAAGGCGAGCAATTGGTCCTTTCCTTCACCCTCACACCCCTGGCCCCGTTGGACTATCAGGACACCTCCGTGGCCTTCGTCACCCACGACCCGCGCGCCTATGATTTCAGCCTTGCCGAGGGCGAGTTTCTGACGGTGGAGGGCGATTTCAACGCCCTATGCCGGTTCCGCGTGGAAGAGGGCACGGGCCCACTTGACGGGCTGCCCCAAACCCTGCGTCTGCTATGCCCGGAATGAGCCTCATGCCGCTCTCTCGCCGTCTCGCGCTGGCCTTGGCGATGCTCGTTGCCCTGCTCGCGGCACCTGTCCTGGCCCAAGACCAAGGCGCGTTGGTGCCGATGATCGAGGTCGCCGAGGAGCAGCGTGGCATGTGGGACCGCTGGACCGACTTCCTGGTGGATTTTCAACGCCGCGCCAATGCCGAGGTCGCCACGCATATGAACGCGGTTCAACGCGGCGATGATCTCGGCGCGTTCTTCCTCGGGCTCGGCATCGCCTTCGTTTACGGGATCGTCCATGCCTTCGGGCCGGGCCACGGAAAGTTCATCGTGATGTCGTACTTCGTAGGCCGTGACGCCAATGTGGCGCGGGGCGTGTGGATGTCGGTGCAGATCGCGCTGGTCCATGTGATCGCGGCCGTGGTGCTGGTCTGGCTCGCCGATGTGATCCTCAGAAGCAGCGCGGGCATTGGCCTGGGAGACGTGCCGGGCGTACGCGCGGCCAGTTTCCTGATCATCGCGGCGATCGGGCTTTACATGCTTTATCAGGCGATCCGCGCGGCCTTGGGCTATATCGATCCGGCCATGGCGCTGCACGGGCACAGCCATAGCGGCGGGGGCCACGGGCATGGTCACGGTCACGGGCATGGGCATAGCGAGGCCGCCGCGCCGGAAAGCGCACCCGAAAGTGCCCATAGTCACGCGCATAGCCATAGCGAGGGTCACAGTCATGGTGAGAGTCACGGGCACAGCCATGCCGAAAGCGCCTCTCACAGCGCGGCCAGCGGTATATCGGAGGCCTCACGCACCGAAAGCCGCCTCATCGCCTTTGCTGCTGGCATTGTGCCCTGCCCCGGCGCGGTTCTGATTATGCTCTATGCAGTGGCCAACAATATGATTTATCCGGGCTTCCTTCTGGTGGGATCGATGTCCATCGGCATCGGGCTCACGATCTGTTTGCTGGGTGTCGGCGCGATCCTCGCGCGCCAAACGGCGACGCGGATGTTAGCGGCGGGTGATGGCGGCGGCACGGGCGTTGTCATGGTGCGCCACGCGATGAATTTCGGCGGCGCGATCATTGTCACGCTGATCGGGCTGGTGTCCTTCGTGGCCTTCCTCGACTTGCCGGGTAGCGGGTTCTAGATCGGGCGTTCGAAGACCAGCGAGAACCGGTTCTCCCGCGTTTGCCGCAGCCGGTCGGCGAGGCCATGACTGCGCATCGCCCTGCCGTAGAGCGGCCCGGTATCGAGCGCGCGAACAAAGGCAAAGCCAGCGCTCCTCAACGCGTCGGTGAGCCGCTCGGCGCTCAATCCCTCCCGGTAAGGGAGCCTTTGAAAGATCTCCCGATGCTCGGCTCTCGTTTCCTCGTCCTCCTCGGGCTTACGCGCCAAGAGGTCGGCCAAAACGCGACGAAGCCGATACGCAATCGTATTGCGGCCCGCCCAATCCCCGTCATTGACCAAAAGACGTCCGCCGGGGCGAAGCACGCGAAACCACTCGGCATAGGCCGCCTCCGGGTCCGTCAGGGTCCAAGCCAAGTGCCGCGTCATGGCAAAATCAAAGCTCTGATCGGCCAGCGTCAGCAGCCGCTCGGCATCGCCCAATACCGGCGTCCAGGCCAGACCAGAGAGCTTCTGCGTGGCGCGCGCCAGCATCGCTTCGGAAAAGTCGAGCCCCGTGACCTCGGCGCCAAGAGAGCACAAAAGTCGGCTGATCTCCCCTGTGCCGCAAGCCAGATCAAGCGCGCGGACGCCATCAGCCCGTGCCCCCGGCGCCAGATCCAGGGCCTGGCGCACCAGCGCCTGCCATTCCGGCATGCCGTGCCGCTCCTCGATCCGGTGCGCCACGCTTTCGTCGAAGGTCTCGGACCTCTCCGACCAAAACGCCCGGATCTCTTCTTTAAGGTCGTAATTTGGCTGCATGGCGTCTCAGCTCCCACGGACCGGCGAGAGGAGACCCTAGATCACAGCCTCACCTCACAGCAAGCTATCGGGCAGCTTTTGCTCGGCCGCCGTATTCGCGCGACGGAAAAACAGCGTCACTGCCGTCGAAACCAGCACGATGAATAGCGAATACAGCGCGGGCACCGCCATGATCGCCTGTTGGTTCTCGGGCGGGAACGTGAAGACGATGATCGCGATGGCCAGCGGGCCGTTCTGGATCCCCGTCTCAAGCGCCACGGTGCGCGCATTCCTCGGATGCAGCTTCAGCGATTTGGCGAAGAGATAACCAACCGTGATCCCCACAAGCCCCAAGCCAATCGCAGCCACATAGGTGGCGGGCGTCGTGTTGAGCAGGAACTGCCAGTTCTGCGGAATCCAGGTCACCATGATGAAGAAAATGAAGAACACCGCCAGGATCGAGCCGCAAAACTCAATCACGGCGCCCACATTGGCGTTGAGCTTGCGCAGCCCCATCCCGATGGCCACCGGTACGAGCAGGACGATCAGAACCGCGATGATATCCTCGCGTGGTATCTCCAGATCAAGCGCGCTGGCATAGAGGATCAGGATAATAGGGATCATGATCACGCCCGTCAGGGTCGAGGTCACCGTCATCAAAACGCTCAGGGCCAGATTGCCCTTGGAGAAATAGGTGAAGATATTCGACGTCGTGCCGCCGGGCATGCAGGCCATGATCAGAATGCCCACGGCAATCGTCTCGGGCACGGTCAGGGTCAGCGCCAGCAGGAAACCCAGAAGCGGCATGATCCCGTATTGGCTAATGATGCCGATGGCCAGGCCGTAGGGCCGCCGGAGCGCCAGGTAAAAATCGCGCGGCGTGAGCGAGGCGCCCATGCCCAGCATAATGACCGCCACCATGATCCCAAGCAGCGTCTGGGTAAATTCATCGACCATCGCGCCCTACTCCGCCGCCTGCCCGGCGAGCACTTCGGCCCGCAAGTCTTTTCTAAGGATTTTGCCCACGTTGGATTTTGGCAACTCGTCGCGGAACTCGACCTGTTTGGGCACTTTGTAGGCCGTCAGGTGCTCTTTGGCGTAGGCGCGCAAATCCTGCGCCGAGACACCCGGATCGGCCTTGATCACATAGGCGCGCACGGCCTCGCCGCTGGTCTCATCGGGCACACCGATCACCGCGACCTCAAGGACTGCCGGGTGCGCGGCCAGCACGTCTTCGACCTCATTGGGATATACGTTGAACCCCGAGACCACGACCATATCCTTCTTGCGGTCGACGATGCGGATATAGCCGTCGGGCTCCATCACGCCGATATCGCCCGTTAGGAACCACTCGCCCGCCATGACTTTCTCAGTCTCGTCGGGCTTCTGCCAATAGCCCAGCATGACCTGCGGCCCGCATGCGCCGATCTCGCCCACTTCGCCCACCGGCAGCGGCGTGCCGTCTTCGCCAAAACATGCGATCTGAGTGGAGGGGATCGGGATGCCAATCGTTCCCGCCCGGGCCTTGCCCTTGGGCTCGAAGGTCAAAACCGGCGAGGTTTCGGTCAGACCGTAGCCCTGGAGCACCTCGACGCCCGTAATCTCGCGCCAGCGTTCGGCCACCGAGGCCTGAAGCGCCATGCCACCAGCGCCCGCGAATTTCAGGTGTTTGGGCGGGCTGTCAGTAAACCAGATCTCATTGTTGAGCCCATTGAAGAGCGTGTTCACACCGCTCATCCAGGTGATTTTGTAATTCTCAAAGGCGCGTTTGAGCGCCGTCAACGGGCGCGGATTGGGGATCAGGATGTTGCGCGCGCCCAACCAGTAAAACGACAGCATATTCACCGTGAAAGCGAAGATATGATAGAGCGGCAGGGCCGTTAGGATGACCTCCTGGCCCTTCTCCATATCGCCCGCCAAGAGCTCCATGGATTGCTCCATGTTGAGGATCAGGTTGGCGTGGCTGAGCATGGCGCCCTTAGCTACGCCGGTCGTCCCGCCGGTGTACTGCAACACAGCGATATCGTCGCCGCCGATCCCTTGATGATAGGCGTCGGCCTCGACCTTGTGGCTGGCGATATGTGCGCGTCCGGTGCGGATCGCCTCGGGCAGACGGATATGGGGCACTTCGACGGGTTTGACCGAACGGTCCCAGTATTTTTGCACCAATCCTACGATCCCGCGCGGCATCGCAGGGAAGAACTCGGCCACCCGGGTTACGATGACATTGGGGATCGCGTGGCCGCGTGTGGCAGCGGGGATCTTGTCGGCGAACATGTCGATGATGATCAGCGCTTGCGGCTTGGCATCCTCGAACTGCTTGGCCATCTCCTCGGTTGTGTAGAGCGGATTGACATTGACCAGCACGCAGCCCGCTTTGAAGATCGCGAAAGCCGCCACCGGAAAGCCAAGCGCATTGGGCATCTGTAGCGCTACCCGGTCCCCGGCCTTCAGGCCTGCCACTTCGCGAAGATACACGGCCAAAGCGTCCGACATCTCATCGAGCTGCTCGAAGGTCAGCGTGCCGTTCATGCCATTGGGCAAACAGGTGGTGAAGGCCTTGGCCCGGCCATAGGTCTCGGCCACGGACCGGATCAGATCGGGCAGATTGCGGTAGCTTGCCTCAGGGATCTCGGCCCGGATCCCAGGCCCGTAAAAGGCCGTCCAGGGCCTGTTTTTGTCCGCCATAGGCCTCCCTCCCATCGCTTCGCGTGCACACAATCGCAAATGGAGCGCTTTGGCAAATCTTTGCGCGCCATGACGCAGCGGCAGCAGCTCCCGGGCTCCTTTTGGCCCGGTTGGCGCCATGCCCGCGAATAGGTCCGCCCTGCCAGTCTTTATCGTCCAAATATCCCGTGGGGCCGACATTGGATGCGCCATTGGTCCGAGCGACAATGGCGGCGGGGCTGGCCCCTCGCTCCCGACCGCTAAGACTGCTCGACCGCCTTGGCCCGGCCCCGACGAACGACCTTCAAAAGCGGCAGGAGCAACAGAACAATCGCGATCACCATCAGCGGCCCGGAAACCGGGCGGGTGAAAAAGATCGCCGGATTGCCCTGGGACAGAAGCAGCGACTGGCGCAGCGTCGGCTCAGCGATGGGTCCGAGCACGATGGCCAGGACCGCCGGCGCCAGAGGATAGTCGAAGCGGCGCAGCACGAAGGCGCCCAGCCCGAACACCACGATCAGCCAGATATCGAACATGTCCCGCGTCGCGGCATAGCCCCCGGCAATCGACAGCACGAAAATCATCGGCGCCAAGATCGTAAACGGCATCCGCAGCATCCAGATAAAGACCGGAATGAAGGCCAGGTTGATCAGAACGGCGGCGAGGTTCGAGATATAGAACGACCCGATCAGGCCCCAAACAAACTCGGTTTCCTGCACGAACAAAAGCGGCCCGGGCACAAGGCCCCAGATCACCATGCCGCCCAAAAGGATTGCCGTCGTCGGTGAACCAGGGATGCCCAGGGTCAGCATCGGCAGCATCGATCCGGTGGAGGCGGAATTGTTCGCAGCCTCGGGTGCGGCCACACCGTCCGCGCTGCCCTGGCCGAACTCTTCGGGCCGCTTGGAGACCATCTTGGCCACGCCGTAGGACATGAGCGAGGCGGGCGTCGCGCCTGCTGCTGGCAGGATCCCCACGAAGAACCCCAGGATCGAGCCGATCATCGTGCCCTTCCAGGCCGTGCGCCCTGCCTCGGCCGTGTCGGAGGCCATGCCCTTTAGCGTCATCTTCGGGTTGGTCGTCTCAACGTTTCCGCGCGATTGCTCAATCGTCCAAAGCATCTCACCGATGCCGTAGACCCCGATGGCCAGGACGAGAAAGCCGATGCCTTGCAAAAAGCCGTTGATGTCGAAAAGCACCAGGCGCGGCGCGCCGGAAATCTGATCAAAGCCGATGGCGCCGAGAACCAGACCGAAGCAGATCGAAAAGATCGTTTTGGGGATGTCATCGCCACCCAGACCCACGAAGGTTGCGAAGGCCAGGAGCATCAGGGCGAAAATCTCAGGCGGGCCAAAGCTCAGCGCCACATCGGCCAGAAGCGGCGCGAAGGCGGTGAAAAAGATATTGGCGACGGTGCCGCCGATGAAAGAGGCCAGTGCAGCCGTGACCAGTGCCAGCGACGCTCGCCCCTGCCGCGCCAAGGGTCTGCCGTCAAAGGTGGTCGCCACCGCCGTTGAAGCGCCCGGTATGCCCAGCGTCACCGAGGAGATCGCCCCGCCATACATCGCCCCATAATAAAGCGCGGCGAGAAAGATGATCGCGCCCGAGGGCGGCACCAGGAACGTCACCGGAAGCAGGATGGCCACGCCATTGACCGAGCCCAGACCCGGCATCGCGCCGATGAAAAGCCCGAAGGTCACGCCAAACAGGATCAGCGCCAGGTTTAGGGGCTGCAGCGCCAGCAGCATGCCATCGCCCAGAAGGCTTAAGGTCTCCATCGTCGCCGCCCCGCCTAGTAGATGATCTCATAGAGGATATCGAAAACCGGATCGGTGAAGGACATGCCCGTCGGCATGCTGATCCGCATTGCCCCTTCGAAAAAGAAAAACAGCGCGAGCGGTGTGATCACAGCAAGCATGAGTGTCAGGCCCCAGCCATGGCGGCCAAGCAGCTTGAGATAGTAGAGTAAAAACAAAGCGATCGCGCCATACATGGAGACGATTGGCACGAGCGCCACAAAAGCCACCACGCCCCCGCCCACAAAGATCACGCTGCGCCAACCATGCCCGTCTAGAAACGGATCGCGCGAGCGGCTGGGCGGGCTGGTGCCGCGCCACCAGTTGAACGCGATCACACCGCAACAGATCAGCATGATCGCAGACAGCCAAAAGGGCCAAGCGCCGCCGCCTGGCCCCCGGTCCGGGATATAGCCGACCGGCAGCTCGGTGCTCTTCCACATCAGATAGATGGAAAACAGCGCCAGGATGCCGGCCGTCACGATCTCACCGATGCGCATCGGTGCGTCCCCCGTCAGGCCGCTTTACTCGCCGAGCGCGGCAAGCAGGTCACGGTGGTTCTCGACCTGGGTCTCCCAATAGGCGCGCTGCTCATCGGCATCCATCCAGAGCGGCGAGAGGCTCTCGGATTCCAGGTAGCCCTGCCACTCATCGCTTTCATAGATGCGCGCAAAGAGCTCCTGGTAATAGGCTGCGGCCTCATCCGACATGCCCGGCGCGCCGACCACGGCCCGTTGGTTGTAGTAGGAGAAGTCATGGCCAAGCTCACCTATGGTGGGCACATCCGGGTAGGCCGGCAAACGCTCGTCCGAGAAGGCCAGGAGCGGCACGAAATCGCCCGCCTCGTAAAAGCCCTTGGCTTCGGCCGGGTTGTTCACAGTCGCCATGATCTGCTGACCGGCCAGATCGCGGGCCACGGCGCCGCCGCCATCATAGGGGATATAGTTGATGTCGAGATCATAGACGCCCGACATAAATGCGATGACGATGCTGTCTTCCTGCCCCGAGCCGGTGCCGCCCATGACGAAGTCGCCGCCCATCTCTTGCACCTGCGCCACGTATTGGTCGAAATCGGTGATGCCGCTATCGGCATGGACCCACAGAACAAATGGGTCGACGCCCATCATCGCCACCGGCGTGAAGGTCGAGATATCGATGCCGAGGTTCTCCTGCCGGATCGGCGTGGTGAAGAACGAGTTCAGCGTTACCAGGATCGTGTGGTCGGGATCGTTGGTGCCCGAGACATGCAACAGCGCCTCAGCGCCCGAACCACCGCCGCGATTGCTGGGGACGAGCGGACGGTTGGTCATGTCGTATTCTTCGGCGACCGACTGTAGGAAGCGCGCGATCTGATCGGCGCCGCCGCCCGGCCCGGCCATGATGGTGAAATCGATGGGGCGGCTGGGCTCCCATTCCTGGGCCGTAGCCGAGATCGGCGAAAAGGCCAAAAGCGCGGCCGCGCCACAAGACAGGCCAAGCTGACGAATAATGCGGGTCATGGTTTCCTCCCATAAGTCACAATTCAAACCGGTTGCCCGGCGGATCACACCCGTCGAGTAAGTAAATTGCGCAAAACACGCATCAAGAGGAATTTAATTTCTTATGATAGAATTGCAGCGCGCAGAAATTGCTCCACTCGCCCAAGAGTTGAGTGTCACTTTCCATCACGTTCGACGGGAGAGACAACCCGAGCCGCTGACCCGCGATTGCATAAGGCGTGCCTTCGCAAGCCAAATCCCGCTAATGCATGGCAAAGTATACTGAAAATGCCGCTCGGACCCGGCGGCATACATGCGTGTACACCCACCCGCACCCACAGCTTGAGATTGTCAAAATAATTTCGGACGGCACGCGCCCGGCGTTCGATTTCGGTCCAAAAGACGCGTGAAAGGCGCCGAATCGTCAGACCTGCGCGGGTGTTTGGTCCTCGGCCAACGCTGCTGCAACATGGTCGTCAATCAACCGCTCGCCCGCACGCAGGCCGATCTCGAAGGCCAGATCGAGCATCTGCGTGTTGTCCAAACGCCGAAGCTGCGCCACATCCGCCTCGCTGACCCGCATGCCAAGCTCTGCCTCTAACCAATCGCTCTCGAGCGTCACATCCAGGCGCAGCGTTTCATAAAGCGGCTGAGCGAGGGTCGCGTGCCCCGTGCGCATGTCTCGGCCCAGATATTTGAGCTCGCGGCTGATCATCTTGCCGCCATGGCGCACCGAGGACAGGAGAGCACTCAACGCAAGGCCCGAGGACGACATATTGAGCAGTCGCTCCGGATCCTGGCGATGGCGATAGCTGCCCGTCCCCACCGAGATGATCCGCAGATGATCGGCCCCGAGCGGCCAGCTATAACCGTGCTGAGCTGAGGCGATCAGGTGAAAAAGCATCAGCGCCGGGTTGTTATAGGGCGTGACGCCCGCATCGATGAATATGCCCTGCGCGTCACCGCCGACTTCGATGGGTTCAGGGTCAAAATAATGCGGCGCGGCGGTTGCAGCGCGGATCAGATCGCTCAAGCGGTAGTCCCGGTTGGCCACGAAGGAGCCATCGCCCGGCTCTTGCCAGAACGGCGCATCGGGATTGTTGGTGACCGTCCAAATTTCATCGGTGTCGAGCCGTTTGAGCAGCAGCGCGAGCCCGGTCCGCAAATCCCCCGAGGCCAGCGTCCGGTCGCCGCAAACGCTCTCGATATAGGTGTTCATTGGTGCTGCATCGAAGAGTGCGTGCAGGCCGGGAAGGCGCCAGTAGGAGCGGCGGAACGCGGCAGGCGCAATCTCGGTATAGGCGCGTCGCATTTCTTCAATCGGCAGCTCGAGCGCGAGGCCTGTAGCGATCACAGCACCGGTGGAAGTTCCGCCGATCAGATCGACGTGGCGCGCTAATGGACCGCCGCCATAGCCCTCTTCGAGCCGGGTCAAAAGCCCAAGACTGATCAGACCGCGCAGCCCCCCGCCATTAAGCGACACGATGGTGCGGTGCCGGGGCGTCGAGGCCTGCGGATCGTCCGGCCCCGCGTCACGTAACCCGCCGACATCCCCATCACGCCCGGTCAAAAATCGGCGCCACCAGGCCATTGCTCTCCCCGCCAAGATCCTTGCAGTGCAACCTAGACCGGGCGCGCCGGGCGCAGAAGACCCCAAATACAACATTTGTCCGGATCAGACGATTTCCTGGACAGAGCGTCGCAGGTGCTCTTGTCCCGGTGTAAGCCCCGAATAGGTGCGTCTCATCGATGCAAGGAGCGCGCCGTGACCCGCATCCGCGTTTGGACGACCATCAGCCTCCTGACCTTGTTGGCGACCGCAGCCCTCGGCGTGGTCCAGGCCAGTGCTCAATCGTGGGCTCAATCGGAGGCGCAAGCAATGAATGTGATCGAAGCCTTCGACGCGGGCGCCGAGGCGCGATGGGACTATGTGCAAGACGGCGTCATGGGCGGCGTCAGTCAGGGACAGGCCGCGCTGGAAGACGGCGCCATTCGCCTGACCGGAACGGTTTCGACCGACAACAATGGCGGCTTCATTCAGGTACGCCAGCGCTTAATTGACGGCTGGCCGGCAGATGTCGAAGGCCTGAACCTTCGGGTGCGCGGCAATGGGGAACGCTACTACGTGTTTCTGCGCACCACCTCGGCGCAACGCCCCTGGCATTCCTACCGCGCCTCCTTCACCGCAAATGCCGAGTGGCAAGACATCACGCTGCCCTTGAGCGCGTTCGAAGCCTCACAAGGTAGTCTGCCCGCGCGGTTCAGCGCCGACGAGATCCGCTCCATCGGACTTGTCGCTTATGGCCGCGACCATAATGCCGATCTGAGCGTGAGCCGCATCGCGCTTTACTAAGCCTCGGGGCATAATGCCCCGGATCAAGCTTGCGGGCGTATTGCCCCGGACCCGATGGCCCGCTAGACCCCGGCCATGACCGAGACGCCCCAGATCTACCTTCTGACACCGCCGCAGCTTGACCCGGAGAGCTTTGCAGGATTTCTCGCGGGGATCCTCGACCGCTACGCGATCGCGTGCCTGCGCCTGACTGCGGCGGGTCAAGACGCGGACGCGCTGGCTCGCGCGGCGGATACCTGTCGGGAGATCGCCCATGCCCGCGACATCCCCTTGGTGATCGACACGCACAGCCAATTGGTTCAGCGCTTAGGCCTCGATGGTGTGCATCTGCACGATGCGCGCGGCCTTCGCGATCTCAGGCGGGATTTCGGCCCCGATCCGATCATCGGCGCCAGCGCCGGGGCGTCGCGCCATGACGGTATGGCCGCCGGTGAGGCCGGGGCCGATTACATCACCTTTGGCCCCGTTGGCGAGACCGATCTTGGCGCGCCCGCCCTGGCCGAGGCTGAGCTTTTCGCCTGGTGGTCGGAGATGATCGAGGTGCCTGTTGTGGCCGAGGGCGGCTTGACGCCGGATCTGATCACGGCCTTGGCGCCGATCACTGATTTCTTCGCCATCGGGCCGGAAATTTGGCACAGAGACGATCCTGCGGCCGCGCTTGCCCAACTCATCGCACC
The DNA here is from genome assembly GCA_038530555.1 of Pseudomonadota bacterium. Lineage (GTDB taxonomy): Bacteria > Pseudomonadota > Alphaproteobacteria > Rhodobacterales > Rhodobacteraceae > HKCCE3408. Next base: position 350,323 of record JBCBCN010000001.1, read on the forward strand.
GCTCGCGCGCTAAAGCGCCTAGACCTGCGTCTCCTGCTGGGCCTCCCACCGCGCTTCCCACCCCGTGCGCACCGCCGTCTCAGCAGCCTGGGCCAGGGCCTTACGATCCTCGAAATCGGCCACTCGCAGCGGCGGGTGATAGATCACCTCGACGCGGCCCTGCGGCGCCTGGGCCAGAACCCAAAGTAGGCTTTCCCCGAACCCCATATCTCCCCACCAGCCGTAAAAGCGCGGATCCTGGCCCAGCGGCGCGACATAAACCATCGAGACCGGTTGAACGGACAACTCATCGCGCAGCTCTTGCGCAAAGAAAGCCGCGAAAGGTGTTGATTTAAAGTGCAAAACTCGCCGGGAGTCGGTGCTGGTGGCTTCGGGAAAGAAGACCAACTGATGCCCCGCCAACAGCCGGTCGCGCAACTGTGCCTGCTGGCGCGCAGCGGCGGCGCGCGCTCGGACCACAAAGACAGTCCCTGTGGCCCGGGCCAGCCAACCGATCCCGCCCCAGTCGCGCACCTCTGATTTGGCGACAAAGTAGATCCGCGCCGCCGCGTTCAGCACGAAGATATCCAGCCATGAGCTGTGATTGGCCACACAGGCGCCGCGTGCCGTCATCGGGGTGCCGGTTACGCGTGCCGCGAGGCCCAGGATGCGACAGGTCCAGATGCACACGAGTTGAGTCAGATAGGGTGTGGCGGGTCGATTTTGACCGCAGAAGGCGGCCTCAACGGGGCGCAGGAGCAGCAGGGCGAGAAAGCACGGGATCAACACCGCCAGGATCGCTGCGCCGCGCAGGACCACGCGCAGCCAGCCAAGCGCCGTGATCTTGGGCGGCGTCATACCTGGCCCCTCGCCCGACCAACTGAATTGCTCTGAGATCGGCGCCACGGGACGCTGCTGCTTTGTCACCGGGATACGTCGGTGTGGTTGGCGGTATGGGTGGCAATTGCGGCATGCGGCTGCGCCTTCGCGCGGCTATCGTAGAGTGCGCGCTGCTTGTCCGGCATCGCAGCGGTGTCGAGCACCAGGCATACATCGATGCAATTGAAGGGTCTGTCGAGCCAGGCCTCCGGACCGACCAGGCCGCCAAGGCGGAGATAGGCCTTGATCAGCGCCGGGACCGCGCGCATCGCAGCACTTGGATCATAGCTATCCGGTTCGAGCAGATCCATGCGTTGCCGCCCCGGCTCCAAAGCCCTCGGGCAGAGCGAGGCAGGCGCGCGATGTCGGTGATGAAGCAGGGAGAGCGGCGCCGCGATAGACTGGGGATCAGTGCCCTGAAACGAGGCTACACCAAAGAGGATCTCGATCCGGTGACGCGCCACATAGCCCGCCAAGCCCGACCACAGATGCAACAGGCCCGCGCCGCCGCGATAATTGGCGTGCAGGCAAGACCGGCCAAGCTCTAGCACACGGCGCCTGGAGACCAGGATAGGGCTCAAGTCGAACTCGGACTGCGCATAAAAGCCATCGCCCGCCGCAGCCTGGGCCGCCCTCATTAAACGGTAAGCGCCGACAACCCGGTTTGCAGCAGGGCGTCGTAGGTCAAAGAGCAATAGATGATCGACATGGGGGTCAAAACGGTCGCGCTCGAGACGCGCGTCATGATCGACCAGCGGACCAGCGGCGCCAAGCTCTTCAACGAAGACCGCATAGCGCAACCGCTGCGCGGCCTCGATCTCGGCGTCACTTTCGGCCAAGCGCACTTCGAAATGCTCTGTGTCCAAATACATCCGCTCGCTCGCCCAATTGCGCAACGTAGGCGCCTTTCCGACCGTCCTCTATCAAAGCGGCCGCGCGGCGTCTATTCGTGCGCGCTCGTCCTGCACGCAGGCACCGCGCTCTATTGGCTTTCGCAAAAGCCCGGCGCTCCGGACGTGTTGCTGGCTCCAATTTCGGCACGGACTTAAGACTTTGTTAACTTTGTGCTAGCTATCCAAGAAGCAGGCACGAAGTACACTACACCACATCCCGCAGACCACGGCACACACTCATGGTCTCGGAACTGGGATCAAAGACGAAGGCGCGCATGGCAAGGCGCCAAAGGACGGCCACACCGTCCGGTTAAAGCACGGCGTGGGATAGCGCCTGGGCAATGAGTGTCGAATGTAAGCGCCCCCGACCTGGCCGAATGGCCCAGGATGGAACATCGGTGGCGGCGGAGGGGGCCAGTATGGACGACAGACCCAATTTCTCAAACGAGGATCTTGCCTCGTTGGTGGGCTCGCGGCTGTGTCACGATTTGATCAATCCACTCGGCGCCATCGGCAATGGCGTTGAGCTCATGGCCATGTCGGGCACCAGTGAGAGCCCGGAAATGTCCCTTATCCAAGAGGCCGTGCGCGATGCGCAGGCCCGGATCGCCTTTTTCCGCATCGCATTCGGCGCGGCGGCACCCGACCAAGTCGTGGCCTTGCGGGAGATAACGGCGATTGTGGATGGGCTTTACGGCAAGGGCGGCCGGACACAAGTGTCTTTCGCTCCCGGCCGGGATATGCCGCGACCAGAACTGAAGCTGGCGCTTTTGATGCTGTGTTGCGCCGAGACGGCCCTGCCGCTGGGTGGTCAGATCACCATGGTCGCCAATAATGGCGGTGTGGCGCTGCAAGGCCAGAGCAGCCGCCTAAACCTCGATCCCGAGCTGTTTGGCCTGCTTCAAGGTGAAACCCCGCGCAGCACGCCTCGGGCTGCCGATGTCCAGTTTCTGCTTTTGCGCCAAGAGGTTGTCAGCCAAAATCGCCGCATCAAATTTGAACCCGGCAGTGATCGTTTCACGCTGAGGGCATAAATCGCCACCGTTTCGTCAAACCGCCGCTATTCCAACGGGGTCAGCGTCTCGCGGAAACGCTCCATATTCGCGCGATAGCCGACGGCCGACGCCTTAAGGAGCGCGATTGCCTCGCTATCGAGCATTCGCACAACCTTGCCGGGGGCGCCCATCACCAGCGATCCGTCGGGGATTTCCTTGCCCTCGGTGATCAACGCGCAGGCCCCGATCAGGCAATGTTTGCCGATCACAGCGCCGTTCAAGACGGTCGCGCCCATCCCGATGAGAGAACCCTCCCCGATCCGGCAGCCATGCAGCATCGCCTTGTGCCCGATCGTGCAGCGCGGGCCGACCTCTAGCGGAAAGCCGATATCGGTGTGCAGCACCGCGTTTTCCTGGATATTCGTGGCCTCACCTACGCGGATCGGCTCATTGTCGCCGCGCAGCACCGCCCCGAACCACACGCCCACACCTGCGCCAAGAACCACATCGCCCATCACATGCGCCCCGGGGGCGATCCAGGCATCGGCATCAATGTCGGGCTTGCGGTCGCCAAGGGCGTAGATCACGGCTGAGCCTCCTGAAACTCTGATTGCAGGGCACGGACATGGCTTGAAAGATGGCTCTGACGACTGGCCTTAAGGCGCTCGGCCTCGATGATCTTGCGCAGGCGCGCCTCGGTCGCGTCTAGATCGTCATTGATCAGCACGTAGTCATAGCTGTCCCAATGGCTGATTTCGTCCCAGCTTTTTTGCATGCGCTTGGCGATGACTTCGGCGGCGTCTTGATCGCGCGTCTCCAGCCGGCGGCGCAACTCGGCGATCGAGGGCGGAAGGATGAAGATCGAAAGCACCGAGCTTTGCAACGGGCCAGTTTGGATCTGTTGCGCGCCCTGCCAATCGATGTCGAAAAGCACATCGCGGCCCGCGCTAATCGCTGCCTCGACCGGACCCAGAGGTGAGCCATAGAAATGGCCGAAGACATGGGCGTGTTCAAGCATTTGCCCGTCGCCAACCAGGGCTTTGAATTCACTCTCGGCAAGAAAACGGTAATGCTGCCCGTCGATCTCACCGGGGCGCGGGGCACGCGTAGTCGCAGACACCGAGAAGGTCAGATCCCCGTCCCAGGCCATGAGCCGCCGCGCCAGGGTGGATTTGCCCGCGCCAGAAGGCGAGGAAAGGATGATCAAAAGGCCGCGGCGATCGCTTTGCACCGGGGATTACTCCACGTTTTGGATCTGCTCGCGCATCTGATCGATGCGCAGTTTCAGGTCAAGCCCCGCCTGGGTCAGCGCGCTGTCGCCGGATTTGGCACAAAGCGTGTTCGCCTCCCGGTTGAACTCCTGCAACAAGAAGTCGAACTTGCGCCCCACCGGACCGCCCTGGGCGACCAACTCTCGCGCCGCCGCCAGATGCGCGGTCAGGCGGTCAAGCTCCTCGGTGACATCGCCTTTGACCACCAAAAGCGCCAGATCTTGCGCAAGTTTGTCCGGATCGACCGCGCGGCCAGCGGCCTCGGTCAGGCGGTGGATTTCAGTCACGAAGCGGGCCTCTTGGGTCTCACCGCGACGGGTGACCGCGCCCTTGGCAACATCGAGCAGGCCGTCGACTGCGTCCAGGTGACCGTCCAACACCTCCGCCAGGGCCGCTCCCTCAGAGGCACGCATGGCCTTCAGCTCTGCCAAGGCGCTTTCAAAGTCGTCCAGGAGTGCGGACTGCGGAAGCTCGGTCGATTTGGCCTGCTCGGCCATGAGCCCGGGCACAGCGAGAAGAGACATCACGCCGCTTGGCGCGGGCTCGATGCCTGCCGCGCGCAAGGCCGCCTCACCGCGCATGACCAAGGCCGCCGCCTCCGCCAAGGCGGCATCGCTGGGCTGTGGCAGGCGGGCGCCTCCGGTGCTGCGCAGCTTAAGCGTGACATTGACCGCGCCGCGGCTGAGGGCCGCGCTCAGCCGCCCGCGCACGGGTTGATCGAGGCTTTGAGCCGCTTCGGGCAGGCGCAAGCGCAAATCCAAGCCGCGCGCATTGACCGAGCGCAGCTCCCACGACCAGGCCAAATCGCCCGCCGCACCCTCGCGCGCCGCGAAGCCGGTGAGCGAACTCAGCCCAATTTGCGACATGCTCTTGTCCAACGAGTTAACCATTGATGAAGTTTCCCCGCCGATTTCATTCAAACTGGCTTTATTAAGGTACCAGTAACGATTGTCCGGATAAGGTCCAGCGTGGTTGAACATTTCGCTGAGACGGGCCCGTGACGGCGCCAGATCAGAGGTATGTGATGCACAATAATGACAGCCCGAACGGGCCGAGCGCGGATATCGTCGCCTTCCCGGCGACACATTTAACGGCGACGAAAATGGCGGCGAGGACGGACATGACACATCCCATTTTGGACCGAGTAACGCGGTATTGGGACAGCCTTCGCGACGGCCGCCTTGTGCCCACGCGCGAGGAGATTGACCCGCGCGCCATTCAATCGGTTTTGCCCAATGCCTTTATCGTCGATCGCCCGCGCCCTGGCACGGTGCGGTTTCGGCTATCTGGAATGCATCTTAACGACGTCCTCGGCATGGAGGCACGCGGCATGCCACTGCGCTCGCTGTGTGAAGTGGCCTACCGCACCCGGATGATGGAACAGGTTGAACGCGTCTTTGAAGAGCCCGCGATGGTCGTCGTAGACTTGCGCGCCGATCGTGGGATCCTCGGTGTGGTGACAGGCAAATTGGCCCTTTTGCCCCTGCGCTCTGGCGCTGGCGCCATCGACCGTGCCTTGGGCGTGCTGGTGACGGAAGGGTTGGTTCATGATGGGCCCACACGTTTTGCGACCCGTGGTTTCGCCGTGACCTCGCTGCGCGAAGGGGTGTTGGCCGCTGATACGACGACGCGCCAGCTTCTCCCTGCTGGCCTGTCCGAGGATCGCAGCCCCTTTGACGGCGCGCCCCCGGCCCTGCCCGACCGGCTTTTGCCCGGTGTGGACCGCAATCATCTGGAACCGGGCCGCCACCGCGGGGAACGCCTGCCGGGCGAGCGGACCGTCCCCGGGCGCGGCGCGGCGCCAGAGGCGAAATCCAGCACGGGACAAGAGCTCGGGCCCGCATTGGACCAAAGCGCGCAGGGCGACTGGCGTAGCGGGACCAGCCTCATGAGCCGGATCGAAACGACCGAGCGGATGGACCTTTCCAAGCCGACACTCACGGTGCTTGAGGGTGGCAAGCCCTAACGGGCCAGCCATCCTCCAGTGTCGGGTCGCGCTAAGACTGCTCCAGCCGGGACCTTGACCCGCAGACCGGGACGGCCCCTGAGGGGCTTGGCGGATAGTTCCAATTCGTGGACATGAAAAAGGCCCGGAGAGTACTGTCGGGCCTTCTCTTTGTCTGATGCGCCTTCGCCCGTTCGCCGGCTCAGCCGACTTGCCGCGCCGCCTGACGGACCGAAGACAATTCCTCAGCCACAAGAAATGCCAGCTCCAGCGATTGGCTGGCATTCAGACGCGGATCGCAGGCCGTGTGATAGCGCGAGGACAGATCTTCCTCGGTCACCGCGCGCACCCCTCCGGTACATTCCGTCACATCCTGGCCCGTCATCTCGAAATGCACGCCGCCCGGCACGGTGCCCTCGGCGCGGTGGACGGCGAAAAACTCCTGCACCTCTTGCAGGACGGACTGAAACGGACGCGTCTTATAGCCGGTGTTCGACTTGATCGTGTTGCCGTGCATCGGATCGCAGGTCCAGACAACATTGGCGCCCTCATCCTGCACCGTCTTGATCAGGCGCGGCAGGTGATCGCCGACGGTCCCAGCCCCAAAGCGCGAGATCAAGACCAGGCGTCCGGCCTCGTTCATGGGATTGAGCGCAGCCATCAGGACCTTGAGATCCTCTGAGCTCAGGCTCGGCCCGCATTTCAGGCCGATCGGGTTTTGCACGCCCTTGCAAAACTCCACATGGGCTCCGTCGGGCTGACGGGTGCGGTCGCCAATCCAGATCAGATGCCCCGAGCCTGCGATGGTCGAGCCGGTCAGCGAGTCCACCCGCGTCAGTGCCTCTTCATATTCCAGCAGGAGCGCCTCGTGACTGGTATAGAAATCGACGCTTGCCAATTCATGGTTCGTCTCACCGCTCAGACCCGCCGCTGTCATGAAATCGAGCGTGTCTTGGATGCGCGCCGCGATATCACGGTAGCGCTCGGCCCCCGGCCCTCCGGCAAAGCCAAGTGTCCAGGAATGAACCTGATGGACATCGGCAAAGCCACCCGTCGAGAAGGCACGCACAAGGTTCAGCGTCGCCGCCGCCTGAGTGTAGGCCTGCAGCATCCGGGCCGGATCAGGCAGACGCGCGGCTTCGGTGAAATCAAGCTCATTGATGATGTCGCCGCGATAGCTGGGCAGCTCGATCCCGTCCTTGGCCTCCATCGGCGCAGAGCGTGGCTTGGCGAATTGGCCGGCCATCCGGCCCACCTTCACCACCGGCATTTTCGCGCCATAGGTGAGCACGATGGCCATCTGCAGGATCACCTTGAAGGTGTCGCGGATATTGTCAGCGCTGAACTCCGCAAAGCTCTCGGCGCAATCACCGCCTTGCAGCAAAAAGGCGTTCCCGGCGGCCACTTCGGCAAGCTCTGTGCGCAGGCGCCGCGCCTCACCAGCAAAGACCAGGGGCGGCATCCGCGACAACTGCCCCTCGACAGCGGCCAAAGCGGCGGCGTCGGGGTAATCGGGCATCTGCACCCGCGGCTTTGCGCGCCAATCAGATTTTGTCCAAGTGCTGGCCATACTGTTCCCTTTCGGTCCGGTCGGCGCTGCTTACTGGATCGGCGGGCGCGTTCCAACCTCAATTCGCACCGTGGTCTCGACCACCGGGCGCTGCACAAAGAGGTGGCCCAGGGTTAAGGGTCGCTGATTAACGGCCCTGCCGACAACCTCTTGCCAGAGGTAAAAAATACTGCCAGCACTCTGGCGGTCATTTAGCGAGAAGGACGCCCGCGCATGCCATCTACGCCGCGCGCCGACAGCCACACAAGCAGCGGAGCGACCGCAACCGGGCGCATGTCCCCCGAGCAAAAGCCGCGCCACTTTGTCTTTGTCCTTCTGAACAACTTCACCCTTTTGTCTTTCGCCTGTGCCACTGAGGCGCTGCGCGTGGCCAATAGGATGGCGGGGCGGGAGCTCTATTCCTGGTCTCTCGTCGCCGAAGACGGCGCGGCGGTGACCTGCTCGACCGGTTTTCGCTTCGAGGTTGACGGCGATCTGAGCGAGCTGAACCGCGATGACACGATCCTTGTTTGCGGCGGTGTCGATGTGCAGGCCTCCTCGACCAAGCGCATCGTCGCTTGGTTGCGCCGCGAGGCGCGGCGCGGGCTGCAAGTGGCGGGTCTGTGCACGGGCGCCTATACGCTGGCGCGGGCGGGTCTGCTCGATGGCAAGAAGGCGACCATCCACTGGGAAAACCAAGACAGCTTTCTGGAGGAATTCGATGAGGTTGCGCTGACGAAATCCGTGTTCGTTATCGACGGCAACCGGATGACGACAGCGGGCGGCACCTCCTCGGTGGATCTGATGCTCAAGATCATTGCAGGCGAGCACGGCGAGGAGCTTGCCACGCTGGTGGCTGATCAATTGATCTACACTTCGATCCGCACCGATCAAGACAGTCAGCGCCTCTCGATCCCTACCCGGATCGGCGTGCGGCATCCCAAGCTCAGCCAAGTGATCCGGATGATGGAGCAAAACATCGAAGAGCCGATCAGCCCCGCGATCCTGGCCAACCATGTCGGCATGTCCACGCGTCAGCTCGAACGGCTCTTTCGCCGCTATGTGAACCGCTCGCCCAAGCGCTACTACATGGAGCTGCGCCTGGGCAAAGCGCGCAACTTGCTGATGCAAACCGATATGAGCGTGATCAACGTGGCCCTGGCCTGCGGCTTCACCTCGCCCTCGCATTTCTCGAAATGCTACCGGGCGCAGTATGACACAACGCCCTATCGCGAACGCGGCGCGCAGGCCTCACGCGTGGGCATGTAATGCTGGCCTATCGACAATTGTCCTCAAACAGAGTGCTGACATCAGCGCCTGTCTCGGCATCTTCCTCCCAAAGAACGGTCCAGCCGTACTGGCAGGGAAAGGCACTGTATTCGTATTTCCAAAGGGGCTGGGTTGAGCCGACCTGCAGCGAATAACCGATGGATTGCAGCTCGCGCCGCACCTCGTTGATGGGCGTTTCGCTGAAGCGGTTGAGAACGCGCGTTGCAAATTCCGCATTGGCCGCGTTCAGATCCTCGGGCAAATCCAGCATGAAATCGGGCACATCGGGCAGGCTCGGGCTGATGATTCCCAACCAAAGCGCCAACGACATCCCCGCCGTACCGAGCGCTGAGATCCCCAAAGCCGCCATCAACCCATACGCTAGGTAACGCCCTACGTTGCCCAAGTTTGCCTCCCTCATCGATCTGCGTCGCATTCGGCCCGGTCGGGGCGAACGGCCACTTGGCCGTTTTCGGAAAGCGCACGCGCCTTCCGATCAGGTGGACGCTGAATGGGCGCCTATGTAGCCCCCTTCAGCCGCCGCGTCGACCCATCCGGCCGCCGCGACGCTTGGGTTTTGGCGCTGAGGCGAGGCCTTCCCGAAGCACAATGGTCATCGGATGTTCGGGCGTGTCCGCGCCGTAACGGGCGATCAGGTCAGGGATCATAGCCACCTGCTCGCCCTCTATCGAGAGCGCCCAATCCATGAAAATCGTCCGGCATTCCGGGCCGGTGATCCCGTCGATCCTGTAGGCTTCACGGATCAGGCCCTTGGGGTCCTGGGGGTCGTTGCTACGCGCCATTTTTGCGGTCTTTGCCTTTGATCAACCGGCCTCGGGCCCGGAAAGTGACGCCACAATCGCCGCCGCCTCAGACCTGAGCGCGTCCAGTTTCGCCTTCAAAACGTCCATCTCCGACGCTTTGGCCGCGCCTAAAAGCAAGCTCAGCGCCGCAGCACCGAAGTCTTCGGGCACAAGCGCTTTGCCGTCGCTCTCACTCGGGCCGACCAAGCGCAGGATTTGGAGAACCTCAGACTGGGCGCCGTGGATAGCCGCAAGACGGTCAGCCGCTTGCATTTCGATCAATCCTTGGCGACCGGCAAGGGTCAGTTGCGCGCTTGGCGCTTGGGCATCGATCCCGCCGATCAGGGCCCAGGCCTGCGCCGTCAGCTCGATATCCTGGAGGCCACCCGGCCCGTCTTTGAGCGCGAATGTGCTGCCCATCCGGCCCGCCTCCCGGAGTTTGGCGCGCATCTCAGCGGTGTCGCGCAGTACCATCTCAGGATCGCGCGGGCGGGCCAATTCGGCGCAGCGCACCGCCTCGACCGAAGCGCGCAGCGCGGCCGGCCCCGCGACTGCACGCGCGCGGGTCAGGGCCAAATGCTCCCAGGTCCAGGCCTTGTCACGCTGATAACTCTCGAAGGCTTGCAAGCTGGTGGCGACGGGCCCCGAGCCACCCGAGGGCCTGAGCCTGAGATCGACCGCATAGATCACCCCCTTGCCCGTCGGCGCGCTAAGCGCTGCGATCAGCGCCTTGGTAGCCTTGGCGTACCAACCGCGCGCCTCCAAGGGCCGCGCCCCGTCTGAGACCGCGCCACCCTGCGCCTCGAAGATCACGATCAAGTCTAGGTCAGAGGCGGCATTCATCTGTCTCGCGCCCAGGCTCCCCATGGCCAGGACCGCGCCCGCGCCGCCCGGGATCCAGCCGTGCCGTCGCGCCGTTTCGGCCTGTGCCACGGGCCACAACCCGCTCAGCACCGCTTGGGCCAAATCGCTATACTGCCCCGCCGCCTCTGCGGGGGTGATCAAACCTCGCAGGACATGCACGCCGATGCGAAAATGCCATTCCTTCTGCCAGCGCCGGGCAGTATCCATGGCCGCCTCATAGTCGAGACCCTCGAGCGCTGCGTTCAGGCCCTCAGTCAGCGCCTCCAAACCCGGCCAAGGCGCGAAAAACTCGCCCATCAGAACCGCGTCGAGAACCCCGGCATGGCGGCTGAGATATCGTGCGAGCGCGGGAGACACCGCGCAGATATCGACGAGCAGATCGACCAGTGCCGGATTGGCCTCGAATAGGGAAAACAGTTGAACACCGGCGGGCAACTGGTTGAGAAAGCTGTCGAAACTTGCCAGCGCTTCCTCGGGCCGTGCGGCGCGCGCGAACTGTGCCAGCAAGCTGGGTTTGAGCCGCTCGAAGATCTGCCGCCCGCGTTCGGATCGCAAAGCTGGATAGCTCGGCCAGCGGTCCACAAGGCGCTGCACCTCATCGCTGGGCGGAGCAAGCGCGGCGCTTGGGTTGAGCGGCGCGCCCGGGCTCAGAAACGGCGCGGCAAGCGCATCGACGTCTGCGAACAGCTCCGCGAGATCACGCTCAAGCCGCGCGGCATCGCTGTGCCCCATAAGGCAGGCGAGCTGTTCGAAGCCCTCGCGCGTTTTCGGCAAGCGGTGCGTTTGGGCATCCGCGATCATCTGCAGCCGGTGCTCGACCTCGCGCAGCTCCACGTAGCGCGCGCTCAGCCGATCGGCCGTGTCCTGGGAGATCCAATCGCGCTGTGCGAGCGCCGCAAGCGCCGGAACCGTGCCGGGCGCGCGCAGGCCGGGATCACGCCCGCCTGCGATCAATTGCCGGGTCTGGGTGAAGAACTCGATGTCCCGGATCCCGCCCCGCCCGAGCTTGACATCATGGCCAGCCACCGCCTCGGCACCCCGATCTAGAGCCTTGTGCTGACGGATACGTGAGCGGATATCCTGGACGTCGTGCAGCGTCGCGAAATCGAGATGCTTGCGCCAGATGAAGGGCTGAAGTGCCCGCAAAAAGCCCCTGCCCCGGTCGAGATCGCCGAGGCTCGCGCGGGCTTTGATGAACGCGCCCCGCTCCCAGGTCCGACCCTCGGCCTCATAGTAAAGTTCAGCCGCCTGCAACGACATCGCCACCGGGGTGGAGCCCGCATCCGGCCTCAGCCGCAGATCGGTGCGAAAGACATAGCCCTCCTCCGTTTGCTGGCTGAGCGTCTGGGTGAAGCGCCGCACCGCGCGGATATAGCCCTCCCGCGCGCGAAACAGCGCATCTCGCTCAAACCGCTTGGCATCGAACAGGCATATCAGGTCGATATCGGAGGAATAATTGAGCTCGCGCGCGCCCATCTTACCCATGGCCAGGACGAAAAGACCTGCGCCCTGGTCCAGATCATCGGTCGTGAGCCCGGGCAAACGGCCCTTCTCGACGCTCGGGCGTAAAGCTGCAACGAGGGCCGCAGCAGCGCTCGCTTCGGCGAAATCCGTGAGCGCTCCGGTGACCGTCTCGAAGGGCCAGAGCCCGCCCAGATCGGCCAATGCTATAATCAGCGCCGCGCGGCGTTTGAGCCGTCGTAGTGTGGTCCCGATCTCCGGCCGTTCGGCAAGCCGCGCCCCGTCGCAGAGCGTGGCCATCGTGGCCTCAGGTGCTTGGTCCAGGGCCTCGGCAAGCCACTCCGCCTCCCGCTCAATGGAGCGGCCCAGATAGGGCGAGGTCCCGGCCACACCATGCAGCAGCGCGCCAAGCTCCGGGCCCAGATCCGGCAGCCCGCGCATGAGATCCTCCGCACGCGCCTTGTCTAATGCAAGGGGTTGGCGCGTGATACGTCCGGCAAAGGGTCCGAGATCGGTCATAGGCGCAGTGTGGCGGGCGGAGCAAGGCTCTGCAACGCAGGCCGCTCAGCCAATGAGGCGCAGCACCGCGCGGGCGGCACGCAGGTCGGGCGGCTCTTGGCCCCGGCCCAACCGCTCCATCGTCAGCGCCATGGCGTCAAATTGCGGCTCCCGCAGGCTGGGATCCTGCAAGAGCTCCCCAAGATGCGCGCCGATGGGCTCCGGCCGGCAATTGGCGCCGAGAAATTCCGGCACTGCCCGGCTTTCGGAGACCAGATTGACCAGGGTCACTGTATCGACCTGCAGCATCGCCCCGATCATCAGGCGCGAGAACGGCGCGAGATCATAGCCGATCACCATGGGCGTCTCATGCGCGGCAAGCTCCAGCGACACAGTCCCTGATGCGGCCAGCGCGAGATCTGCGGCGGCGAAGGCGGCGCGTTTGTCTTCTTGGAAGCTGTCGGGATCGCTCTGGCGTGGATCGACCAGGACGGGTTGGCCAGGCCAATCGCGGATCTGGGCGGCGACCGTCTCGGCGACGGCGGGCGCGGCCACCACGACCGGTCTGGCGTCGGGCGCTTGTGGCAGCGCGCGGCGCAGAGCATTGCCGAAGACCGGGCCCATCCGCTTGACTTCGGAGCCGCGAGAGCCCGGAAGGACCAGGACGATATCGGCGCGTTCCAGGCCGTGGCGGGCGCGAAACTCCTGGATGTCATCGGCACTGGCCCGGGGCTCAGACACGACCGGGTGGCCCACAAAATCACAGCCCATCCCCGCCGCGCGCATCAGATCGGGCTCGAAGGGCAACAGCGCCAAGACATGGTCGATATAGCGCGCCATCTTGGCCGCACGGCCCGCGCGCCAGGCCCAGACCGAGGGCGCCACGTAATGCGCCGTGATCAGATCGGGCGCCGCCGCCTTGGCCCGTTTGGCCACGCGCAGGCAGAAATCGGGGCTGTCGATGGTGATCAGGATATCGGGCTCGAGCCGCGCGATCTCGGCCACCGCCTGATCACGGCGCCGGAAAAGCGCTGGCAGACGCGGCAGCACTTCGGCTAGGCCCATCACAGAGAGCTCATGCATGGGAAAGAGCGACCGCAGCCCCTCGGCCTCCATCAACGGCCCTCCGATGCCGTGAAACTCAATTGAGGGTGCGAGGCTCTTGAGCCGCTGCATCAGCCCGGCGCCCAGACGGTCCCCCGATGCCTCTCCGGCGATCAAAAAGATCGAGAGGTCGGCGCCGCCGCTATCGCCCAAGCTCACGGGGCGGCCCAAAGCGCCAGGCCCATGGTCTGGGCCGCGGCGATAACCTTGGCCCGGTCGAGAAGCAGGACAGAGCCCGCAGCGATCTCGATACCCTTCAGCCCCGCCTCGGCCGCCGCCGCAATGGTCTTTGGGCCGATCACGGGGACATCGACGCGCAGGTCTTGGCCGGCCTTGGGCCGCTTGATCAAAACGCCGCCGGCATCCTTGGTGATGGGCTTGGCGGTGGCGACCACGAAGGCCAGCATCGCATCCGTGCCCTGCAGCGTCTCAATGCCCAGCAGCTGACCACGCGCCACAACCGCGCTTTGCCCGACATCAAGCGGCGCCAGGGCGGCGAGCACCGCGCGGCCGCGTTCGGCATCCTTGAGCTGTGCCGGGCTCGGGCTGCTGACGAGGTTCCCGGCCTCGGCCACCAGATCGGGGCGCAGATCCTGCGCGGCAACGATCTTAAAGCCCTGCTCTTCTAGGATCGCCATAACCTCGCGCAGAAGCCCATCATCGCCCCGCCCCATCGCCATCATAAGACGGGGCAACAAGGCCCGGGTCGTGCCATCGAGCGCTGCGGCATCGAAACTGGGCCGCGTCATCGCACCCGCCAGGCACAGCTCGGTTATGCCGCGCGCGCGCAGGGCCTCGAACATCTCGCCCAGGCGTTCAAACCGTGCCTCGATCGGTTTGGTGCGCGGCAGTTTAGCAGCCGTCACACCGGCAAAGGTGACAAGCTCAGCGGGTCCGGCCTGCATCAGCAGCCCGGGCAACGCGCCCCGTCCGGCCAGGATCGCCCGCGCCACGGCCTCAGCCCGGCGTCAGGAAAGAACGATCGCTGGCACCCAGCACAAACTCGACAACATCGCGCACATATTTGGATTGGTCGCTCGACAGCCGCTCGGCCCGCTCGTGAAACGAGCCCTCGCCCTGAGCCAAGGCCTGATAGGCCGCCCGGAGTGCCGTTATCTCCTGCTTGGGCACGCCCGAGCGTTTGAGCCCCACCAGGTTGAGCCCCGCCAATTCCCCGCGCGCCGCATGGACCAGGCCGTAGGGGATCACGTCATGGGTCACCATCGTGACCGCGCCAATGATGGCGCCGCGCCCGATACGAACGAATTGGTGCACGCCGGACAGGCCGCCGATGATCACGTCATCGCCAACCACGCAATGGCCCGCGAGCGAGGCGCAATTGACCATCACCACCCGGTCGCCGACCTGGGCGTCATGGGCGATATGCGAATTGGCCAGAAACAGCCCGTCATCGCCCACCCGCGTGACGCCGCCACCGCCTTCGGTGCCGGTATTCATCGTCACGCCCTCGCGGATGCGGTTGCGTTTGCCGATCACCAGACGGGTCTTTTCACCGGCGAACTTCTTGTCCTGCGGGATCGCGCCGATCGAGGCGAAAGGAAAGATCTCGGTCCCCTCGCCGATCTCGGTTTGCCCGGTCAGGGCTACATGGCTGTGCAGCGTCACGCCCTCGGCCAACCGGACCTCCGGGCCGACGGCGCAGAAAGGCCCGACGACGCAGCCCGCGCCGATCACGGCGCCGGGCTCGATCACGGCCGCGGCGTGGATCTGCGCATCCGCGTCAATCATCGCCCGACCCCTTGGCATCGCCCGCCCCAAGATCGAGCATCGCGGTGAACTCGGCCTGCGCGGCCAACTCCCCGTCGACAAGGCCTTTGCCCGCGAAGCGCCAGACCTTTCCGCCGGGTTTACCGCGCGTGGCCTCGACATGAAGCTCAAGCACATCGCCCGGGCCCACCTTGCGGCGAAACTTCGCGCTGTCGATCGCCATGAAATACACCAGCAGATCGCGGTCCACCATCTGCATGCTCAGGCCCACCATCACCGCCGCCGTCTGGGCCATCGCCTCGATAATCGTCACGCCCGGCATGATCGGAGCGCCCGGAAAATGACCCTGGAAATGCGGCTCGTTGAAGGTGACGTTCTTAATGCCAGTGGCCCGCTCAAAGGGCACGATATCGCGCAGCTTGTCGATCAGCAGGAAGGGATAGCGATGCGGGATGATGCGCTGGATCATATCGATATCCGCGCTGCTCGGGATGGCGTCGGTGTCGATTGTGGCCTGTGGGTCCGACATGGAGCCTCTCGGTTTTTGATTATCTGCGACCGTGGTAGCAACCGCATGGCCCAGCGACAAGCGCCGCGATCATAGCCGCAGATTTATGGCTCGGTCCCGCTTTCTTCGAGGCCACTTTCCTCCAGGCCGCTAACGCCCGGTCCGTTCTCGCTCAGACCATCAGCCGGATCGACCAATTGCGGAGGGACCTCTTCCACAGCGCTTTGCAAATCGATCAACGCCGCCTCACCGCCATCGCCCAATTCCGCATCAACCCGGGCAATCGCCGTGTCGGTGATGTCGACCGTATCTGCCGCCAGCAGCACCGTACGGCTGTCGAGGATCACCGCTGCGCGCCGCTCTGCCACCACCTCGAGCAGGATCGGCACGGCTAGGTTGAAGAAGCGCCGCTGGGCGGCCTCTGCCGCGGCGTTGAGGGCGCGCGTTTTGGCATCCTGGGTTGCCCGAATGGTCTCGACCTGCTGATCGAACTCCGCCGCACGGACCATGAACTCATCGCGCTCCAGACTTTGGCGATCCTCGGTCAGTTGCAGCTCTTCCTCGGTCAGCCGCGCCTCAATCTCGCGGTTCTCTGTGGCCAGGGCCAAGCCCGCGGCTTCAAGCTCGGCCTGGACGCGTTGGCCATATTGGCTGTCGCTGAAGAAGCGGTCCTGGTTGAGGATCAAGATGCCTTCGGGCGCGGCATCGGGCCCGTCCACCGGCTCCCCCTGGCTCAAGCCCTGCGCCTGAGCTGCGCCGAGAAGCAGGCCCCAAGCAAGCAAACCGGCGAAGGCCAGGCCAGCCATCCCGCGCCAGCGCCGCGCGGCGCCGGTGTGCCAGCGGGTTAGAATTGCGTCTGAACCGTGAATTCGAACTCTCGCGTACGATCGAACTCCTCAACCTCAAGCGGGTGCGAGAAGTTGAAGCGTAGGGGGCCAAAGGCTGTATCCCAGAAGACCGAGAAGCCGATAACCGAACGCCAGCTCAGTTCATCATCGACCGGTCCCCCGGTGCCCGCTGTGTCATCCAAGCCCCAGACAGAGCCGACATCGAAGAACACACCGCCGGTGATGCCGTATTCATCGGGCAGGCCGATCGGGAAGCCCGCCTCAAGCCGCGCCACCGCAAAGTAATTGCCGCCCAGTGCGTCCTCATTGACCGCCGTGATATCCCGCGGGCCCATACCAAAGGCCTCAAAGCCGCGCATCTGGCGCGACGACATGCGGAACCGGTCAGTGACGCGGCTGCCGCCATTGGAGAAACTCAGAGCACCGCCTTCGACAGTCGCGCTCAGCCGGATTTCCTCGCGCGCGATGCTGGTCACACCTTGGGCCAACGCCGTGGTGCGGACATATTCGTTGTCCCCGCCCAGCCCCGCGAATTCTTGTTGAAACTGCAGCAGGACGCCGGATGTGACATCCAGGCCGGAATTGCGCGTGTCATAGGTAACACCATAGCCGACGATCGAACTGGTCCGCGTGCCAGCCTCGTTCTGGATGATGACCGAGCTGTCGGTCGTCACATCTAGGATCGTCTCGTCCTCGAAGCGGTAGAACACCCTGGCGCGGCTGTCTTCGCCGGTGGCAAAACCAAACCCGACCTCGGCAAAGCCGCGCTCCAGGTCATAATCGGCGTTTTGGTTGTTGCTTTCGGTATAGCCTGCCGAGAGGTCCAACGACAGATCGCGGCGCAGAAAGGCGGGCTCGGTGAAGCTGAAGGTGAAGGACCGCGAGTCTTCGACCGTGTTCACACCAAAGGCCACACGCTGTCCACGGCCGAGGAAATTTGCCTCGGAGAAATTGATTGCAAGACCTGCGCCGAAATCGCTCGAATAGCTGACCGAAAAGCCCAGCGAGCCCGTCGGCTGTTCTTCGACATCCACATCGATGATCACATCGCTGGTGGTGGTGCCTTGTCGCGAATTGACGTCGACATTGGTGAAGTATGACAGCGCACGGATGCGGTCGGCGGCGCGGCGGATCGCGCGCGGATCGAAGGGGTCGCCTTCCACGGTGTCGAACTGGCGCCGGATCACCCGGTCGAGCGTGGTGGCGTTGCCTTCGATGTCGATGCGCTCGACAAAGACCCGCTCACCCCGGCTGATGATAAACTCTACGTCCAGGGTCAGCGCGGCGTCATTGCGGGTGACGCGCGGCTCAACGCGGATGAACCGCAGCCCCTGTTGTGTAGCGAGGTTTTCGAGCCGCGTGATCGTGGCATCGACGAGGCGCGGCGAATAGGTCGTGCCCGGGCCAACGCGGATCACGGATTGATATTCCGCAACGTCGATCTCGGCGAGGTTCGAGGTGACGCTCACCTGTCCGAAGTCAAAGCTCTGACCCTCGCGCAGGTTGAAGGTCACGAAAAACGCGTCGCGTCCGCGCGCCAGCTCGGACGTGACGGACAGGACCTCGAAATCGACATAGCCGCGGTCTTGATAAAAGTCCGACAGCAATTGCTGATCGAAGGCGATGCGGTCTTCAATGAAGGTGTCGCGGCTCACGATGGCGCGGAATATCCCGGCTTGCGTGCTTTCAACCACGCGGCGCAGGCGGCGGTCAGAATAAGCGCGGTTGCCGTTAAATGCGATGCGCTGGGTCTCGACGATGCGGCCCTCGCTGACCTCAAAGACAAGATCGACGCGATTTTCATCGCGGCGCACGATCACCGGCCGCACGGTGGCGGCAAGTCGACCGGTTTGACGATAGGCGCCCGCGATCGCGGCGGCGTCTTGCTCGGCCACGGCAGGGCTGTAGACGCGGCGCACCTGCGAATTGATCAGAGGCAGCAGGTCCTCGTCGTCCAAGCGGCGATTTCCTTCGATGGCAATCTGGTTGATCGTCGGAAATTCGCGCACCTGTATCACAAGGGTGCTACCCTGCGGCACGATCTCAACGCTTTCAAAAAGGCCCGAGTTTTGCAGCCGCTGCTGCGCGTCATTCACCTGACCGGCCGACACCGCCTGTCCCGGCTGAAGGCCTGCAAGCGTCAGAACACTGGCCGCTTCGATGCGCTGATTGCCTTCGACGGTAAAATTCGAAAACCGGAACGACTGCGCGAGCGAAGCCGTACCCAATGCGATGCTGAAAAACACTGCAATGGCAATTATATAACCTGTGAAACCCGCTCGCGGCATACCTGCGACACGCACCATCATCGAATCCGCCCCCCCAGGGCATCTTTTTAATTGATCCACAGGTAGCCGAGCGACTTGGGCTTGTCAAAACGCCAAGTGGGCTTTTTCGCTGGGGATTTCACAGATGCAACAGTCGCGGCACAGAGCGCGAAAAAACGGGCCTGTCCGGGGAATGGGACAGGCCCGCAAAGTGGGTCTACGAGGGATTTTTAAAGCTGGCCGCGCGGCCATAAACGGCGCGTGCAGCGTGCTGGTCGACGCGAACTGGATCAGCCGAGGGAGACGGTAGCGTACGACAACAGCCAGCCCGCAATGGTCAAAGCACCGATGACAAGCAAAGGCGGAAGAAGGCGGTCAACATTGATCTCAAGAAACACAGCGATCGGACGCACATTGGCAACGATGGATTTCATGGTGGTCACCGCAATTGGCAAAACATCACTGAAACAATCGATTTCGAATGTGGCGCCAATGCGGCAGCGTCGGGGCCGTTTGACGGCCCGTCAAGCATGCCAATGCCAGCGTCGCAACGCCGCTCGCGGCATAGCCGCTGTTGCTCGCGCGGGGGCGCTGCTCGCGCGCCGGCGCAAAGCGCCGTCGCGCTGGTCTAACAAAACAGATCGTTCAAGAGCGCAAAGACCATCAGCGACAGCAATAAGGTCAGACCCACCGACATCATCATGCGCATCGCCTTTTCCGATGGGGGTCGGCGGGCGATGGCCTCATAGGCGTGAAACACCAGATGCCCGCCATCCAGCACCGGGATCGGCAACAGGTTCACGAGACCAATCATCAGCGACAGGCCCGCGATGATCGAGATGAAATAGTCTGGGCCGCGTTCGGCTGCCTCGCCGCTCACTTCAGCGATGCGGATCACGCCCTGCAGATTACAGGTGCCGATCTGACCGGTGATGATCGCACCGATGCCGCGCAGGTTTTGCCGTAGGGACTCCACAACCGATTGCGCACCGGCCGTGATCGCGCCGCCTAGGCCGCGGGGCTCGGTATAGGGCTCGAAAAACAGGCTCGCGCCGATGCCGATGAGAAACCTGTCTTCAAAGCCGCCATCCGGTGTGGGTGTGCCCGTCATGCGCGGCTCGAGCGTAACCGTCAGCGTCTCACCGGCGCGCCAGAGACCGATCTCGATCGGGTCGCCGCCACTGGCATCGACCAGGGGCCGAATGTCGTTGAAATCGTCAATCGGCACGCCCGCGACGCTGACGACGTAATCGCCGGGTTCGATCCCCGCGTCGCCCGCAGCCGACAGCAGCGTAACATTGCCGATGGACGGGATAATTGCGCCTGCGGCGTCGACGACCATGCGCTGACCGTCGCGCTCGATTGTGTAGCGCTCAGTCGGGCCCTCGGCGAGCGCTACGAATTCGGCAAGCGAATTGACCGGGGTGCCGTCGACCTCAAGGACGAGATCGTTTTCCTGCAAAAGCTCCACGCTTTCGGGGGCGTCGACGACGGCGCCGATGCGCGCCTCTTCGGTGGCCACGCCAGAGGTCAGCGCAAAGCCTGTGAAAATGAGGAAGGCCAGGATAAAGTTGAAGATGGGACCTGCCGCAACTGTTGCCGCGCGGGCCCACAGGGGCGCGCCGTGCATGGTTTGCCGCCGGTCGGCCGCACTCATCGCGTTCATCGCCTCAGTGTCAGCCCCGGCAGAGGCGGCATTGGCGTCGCCGCGAAATTTCACGTAGCCCCCAAAAGGCAGAGCCGCGACCTGCCATTGCGTGCCGTGGCGGTCGGTGCGTTTGAACAGGATCGGCCCGAAGCCGACCGAAAAGACATCCGCTTTGATCCCCGTCCAACGGCCCACGATGTAATGGCCGTATTCGTGCACCGCCACGATGACAGACAACGCCACGACAAAGGCCGCGATGGTCAGGCCAAAACTGCCGAAGCTGGGAAGAAAATCCATCAAGCCACCCTTTATGTGTCGGCCGCAATCTTGCGCAGCCCTTAGCACGGCAAAGAACGCCGCGCGGCTGTCTATTGCATCAGATGGCCCGGGAATGCGTCAACGGCAAGGCCACGCCATGACCGATCAGTGCAAACTGGCGTGTTTTCGCATGGGTGATCAGGGCATTGGAGGCGGAAATCGCGTGACACTTTCGACCAGGAGAAGCGCCAGCGCCGCGCCCATCATCCCGTCAAACCGGTCGAAGACACCGCCATGGCCGGGCAAGAGGTTTGAGCTGTCCTTAGCCCCCATACGCCGCTTGAGCGCGCTTTCCGCGATATCGCCCAACTGGCTGGCAAAGCTGAGCAGTATCGAGATCGGCACCAGTTCAAATCCCGCCGGGGTGAGCGCCATAAAGACCAGACCGACAAGTCCTGACCCGACCCAGCCCGCCACCGTGCCGGACCAGGTTTTCTTTGGGCTGACGCTCGGCCAAAACTTCGGCCCGCCCACCATGCGGCCCGCGAAATAGCCAAAGATATCGGTGACCGCGACGACGAGAACCAGCCAGACCATCCATGTGAGGCCAAAGAGGTCGCGGTGAAAGACCAACCCCTCCGCGGCAAACAGAATCGCCAGCGAAAACAACAGATAGGCCCGTTTGTGGCGCCGGACGAAGAGCATCGAGACCGCCGCCAGCCCCGACAGCAGCAGCCACCACGCCGGACCGGGTAGAAAATTCGCCGCCGTAAAGCCAGCCGCGACACCGATCCCAAGCGCAAGCGCCTTGACCTCGGACGCCTCGAGCAGGCGGGCAAGCTCCCAGGTTAGGACGCCCACGAGGATCAGCACGAAAATCAGGAAGACAAGCTCGCCCAGCCAAATCGCTCCGAGCCCCAGGCATGCCAGGACGACGGCGGTCAGAACCCGGCGCCTCAAATCCTCCCACATAGCGGGTTGTGTGTTCAGAGCCTCTCCCCCTGCTCTCTCCGTGACCCTTAGCCTGAGCGACTGCCCCCGCTCTCCTCAGCAGTGGCTTTCTTCAGACTGGAGCTGCGCCGAACCTGCGGTCGCGCGTCGCGAAACGGTCCATCACGCGGGTAAATTCCTCTTGCGTGAAGTCCGGCCACAAGGTGTCGATGAACTCGTATTCCGCATAGGCCGATTGCCAC
Source organism: Pseudomonadota bacterium (assembly GCA_038530555.1). GTDB lineage: Bacteria > Pseudomonadota > Alphaproteobacteria > Rhodobacterales > Rhodobacteraceae > HKCCE3408. Next base: position 372,283 of record JBCBCN010000001.1, read on the forward strand.
AACAAAAAGTTTGAGATGCGCGCCTCGCCCGACGTGCGGATGACCAGGTCCGGATCGGGCAGAAAATGCGTGTCGAGATAGCGCGGCAAGGTCTCGTCATCGATCGTCTTGGGGCATAGCGCGCCCGAGGCGACATCGAGCGCCAGGCGTTTGGTGGCACGCGCCACCTCATCGCGTCCGCCGTAATTGAGCGCGATCGTTAGATCGACGCGCGTATTGTGCGCAGTCATCGCCTCAAGGCTGTCCATCAAATCGATGAGCGACGGCTCAAGTTTGACGCGGTCGCCGATGAAGCGCACCCGCACGCCCTCCTCAAGCAAGGCTTTGGCCTCTCGCTTGATGTAGCGCTTGAACAGCGCCATCAGGCCCGCCACTTCCGCTTGGGTCCGCTTCCAGTTTTCCGTCGAGAAGGCAAAAATTGTCAGATAGCGCACGCCGAGATCGGGGCAGGCCCGCACGATCTCTTTGACCCGCCGGGCGCCGGCATGGTGACCGACCAGGCGCGGCCGCCCGCGATTGACCGCCCAACGACCATTGCCGTCCATGATGATGGCAACATGGCGCGCGTCGGACCCGCCCGAGCCCCCGCTTTTGCTGTGGGTGGCGGAGTCCACACTTCCGGGAAAAGGCTGCCGCGACTTTGCGGTAAAATTCGCGCTAAAACTCATAGTCACTGTCTCCTGTACGCGCCAAGGCTCGACCGTGACGCGTAAATAATCGGCGCGGGCGGCAGGCTTACACCTGCATAATCTCGCCCTGCTTTGTCTCCAGCGCGCTGTCGATTTGCGCGATATGGGTGTTCGTCAGGTCTTGGACCTCGCCCTCCCAGAGCTTTTGGTCATCCTCGCCCATCCCGTCGGCCTTGGCTTTCTTGATCTGATCCATCCCGTCCCGGCGCACATTTCTGACGGCAACGCGTGCATTTTCTGCGTATTGCGCCGCAACTTTGGTCAATTCTCGGCGGCGCTCTTCGTTCAATTCGGGGATCGGCAGCATGATGATGGTGCCGTTGAGTTGCGGATTGATGCCCAGACCGCTTTCACGAATCGCCTTTTCGACCGCGCCGACCATGGATTTGTCCCAGACATTGATGGTGACCATCCGCGGCTCAGGCACATTGACGGTGCCGACCTGATTGATCGGCGTGGGTTGTCCGTAAGCCTCGACCGTCACCGGCTCGAGCATCGCCGCCGAGGCGCGCCCGGTGCGCAGCGAGGCAAATTCCGTCCGCAAAGCCGCAAGCGCGCCGTCCATGCGGCGGGAAAGATCGTCGATATCAATGTCGATGTCGTCAGACATGGTGGCCCCTTCATCCCGTGTCATCCCGGGATCACGGCCGGGTATTGACTGGTATTTTGTCGCTAATTAGGCGGTTTGCTGGCGATTGTATAGGCGCTGACACCCTTGCGAAGGCGACTGCGCGCCCATCTGTCGGGGACTAATCGCGCACGATTGTGTAGGTCCCGCGACCGGCCAGGATCCCACCGAAACCGCCCGGCTCATCCAGCGAAAAGACCACAATCGGTTTCTTGTTTTCGCGTGCAAGCGCGATCGCCGAGGCGTCCATAACACCCAGATGCTGCGCCAAGACCTCATCGTAAGTGATTGTTTCAAAACGCTTGGCATCGGAATGTTTGGCCGGGTCCTTGTCATAGACACCGTCGACCTTGGTGCCCTTGAAAATCGCCTCGCAATCCATCTCATTGGCGCGCAGTGTCGCCGCGGTATCGGTCGTGAAATAGGGATTGCCCGTGCCGGCCGCGAAAATGCATACGCGGTTTTTCTCCAGATGTCGGATTGCCCGGCGACGGATATAGGGCTCGGCCACTTCATTCATCGTGATGGCCGAAATGACGCGGGTATAAATGCCCAAGCCCTCAAGCGCCGACTGCATCGCCAGGGCATTCATCACCGTGGCCAACATTCCCATATAGTCGGCCGTTGTCCGCTCCATGCCCTGGGCCGAACCTTGCAGGCCGCGAAAGATATTGCCCCCGCCGATGACCATGCAGATCTGCACCCCCATCGCGTGAACCGACTTCACTTCGGCGGCGATGCGTTGCACGGTGGGTGGATGCAAGCCAAAGCCCTGCGTCCCCATCAGCGCCTCCCCCGAAATCTTCAACAAAACACGGTTGTAGAGGGGCTTTTCGGCAGCGCTGGAGGCAGTCATCAAGGGGCTTTCGGCAAAGGGGGCGGCAGGATGCGGTTACGCGGACCATGGCGCAAAACGGCGTCGGCTTCAACCAGACTGGCACCGCGGCGGCGCATCCGATATTCACGTGAAGATCACTGCGCTTCCATTTGATAGATATCAAGAAAATACCAACTGACCGGCCAGTTTTGATCGCCGGTCCGACCGCGTCGGGCAAATCGGCCTTGGCCTTGGCTATCGCGGAGCACGGGGGCGGACGCATCCTGAATGCCGACGCGCTGCAAGTCTATGAGTGCTTTCGCGTGCTGACCGCGCGCCCCGACGCGGACGAATTGGCCCGGGCGCCGCACGCGCTTTACGGCCATGTCAGTGCGGGCACGGACTATTCCGTCGGCGCTTGGCTACGCGACGTCGCGCCCCTGCTTGATGACCTGCGCCCGATCATCGTCGGTGGCACGGGTCTCTATTTCCGCGCGCTGACCGAGGGGCTTGCGGAGATCCCAGAGGTCCCCGCGGAGGTCCGGCAGGAGGCAGATGGCATGACCCACGCCGCCCTACTGGCCGAGCTTGACCGTCACGACCCCGAGCTCAGCGCCCGGATCGACCGCGTTAATCGCGCCCGCGTCCAACGCGGATGGGAGGTTTGGCGGGCCACGGGTCGCGCCCTTTCGTTATGGCAGGCTGAGACCGCGCCCCCGCTCCTACCGGTCGACCGCGCGACGCCCATTCTGCTGGAGGCTGAGCCTGATTGGCTGACCGCGCGCATTGCGACCCGGTTCGAGGCTATGCTCAAGGAGGGCGCGCTGGAGGAGGTGCGTAGCGTTCTGCCCGATTGGGAACGGCTCGGCGGCGCGCGCAAGGCGATCGGCGCGCCAGAGCTTGCAGCCCATCTGCGCGGCGATATCGATCTGGCCACAGCGACTGAGCGTGCCATCATAGCGAGCCGCCAATACGCCAAACGCCAGCGGACCTGGTTCCGCGCCCGTATGGGGGGATGGCAATCCATTCTCGTGCCCGCGACGGGCTGAAGACGACGCGTTTTGTAAAGACCGACGGCTCCCGAGCTGCGCCCGTTTTCCCGCGGCTCCGCCTGTCGTGGCTTCAAATGCGGTGCATTTGTCAGCTAAAGCTGAACCGGCTTTGGGCTCCGCCCGTTCTCGCCTTGAAAGCAGTGCTTTCACCAGCAAGCTGGACCGGCTCGAACTGTCTTTATCGCGAAAATATCCCGGGGAGCGTGAGGGGAGTACCCCTCGCCGGTGCTGCGGGGGCTCGATGCCCCTGCAGCGCCGCCTCGCTTCCCCGAGATGCATCAGATGCTTAGCCACTTTCCTTACACAATTCGAACCTGTATAAACGTGGCATGACCACCGGCTTCGAAGTGACTTCTCTCACGAAAATGCGGATGCTGGCGCCCTGGCGGACGCAAGAGCTGCACGGCCACGACCGGCACCACTTCTATTGGATCACCCGCGGTCAGGGGCGCGTCATCGTCGGCTGCATAAATCGCGGCTACGGGCCCAACACGGCCATTTTCGTCCCCGCCCGTACCGTCATGGCGCTGGAACTACCGGCGCAAATCCAAGGCCTGGTGTTACAGATGCCGACCCAAGCGCCGCTCGATTTACCAACGCAATCGCTGCACCTTCGCATCTCCAATATCGAGGCGCAGGGAAACATCACCTCTTACATCGAGCGTATCGAGCGGGAGCTTGTCGGCCAAGCCACCGCGATGGACCGCGCGTTGACCGCCTATGCCCTGCTCGTGTCCACCTGGATCTCCCGCGAAGAACAGCGCCAAGACGGCACGGTCAGGCGGCTCAAAAGCCACATTCTGGTCGAGCGTTTCGCGGCGCTCCTGGAAGGGTCGTTTCACCAGGGCTTTGGCGTGGCGGATTATGCCGAAAGCCTCGGCGTCACCCCGACCCATCTTAGCCGTATCTGCCGGGAGGCTGCCGGGCGCCCGGCCCATGCCCTGATCCATGAACGCGTGATGCATGAGGCGCGGGTGCTCCTTTCGGACACCACGCTGAGCGCTAAGGCGATCTCGGAACGGCTGGGCTTTTCCTCGCCCGCCTATTTCACACGCGCCTTTGCGCAATATACTGGCGCTACGCCCGGTGAGTTCCGGCGCCCGGGCGTGCGGCGTGTGGCCAGCGCTTAAAAGTTAGGGCGTTTCCGTTTGCGATTTCCCCCAGGGAAGGTCCGAAAGCGTCACGCCGATGTCGCAAATATTATCTCAAATGACGGATCGAACCGTTGACCTTTCTCAAAAAGCTGTGCGGAATACCCTATGAGCGCCAGGACAAAGTGCGAGGGGACTTCGCAAAAACGATCCATCACGGCAGCGGGCCAGTCGTAATACCGGCCCGAACGACCGCCTCAGGCGCAAAATCAGGCATAACAGGGAGAGTTTTATGTCGAAACTGACACGCAACGGAACGACCCATCCGGTCGCTGAAATGTATGCGCGCGAACACCTCGCCGGCGAGATGAGCCGTCGGGAGTTTATGGTGCGCGCCACCGCGCTCGGGGTCACCGCAGCTGGTGCCTATTCGATGATCGGCGCCAGCCCCGCTCGGGCCGGTGGCCACCGCGTCGTGCCCGCCATGGGCGGCACCCTGCGCATTCAGCAAGAGGTCCGCGCCCTCAAGGATCCGCGCACCTACGACTGGAGCCAGATGGCCAACGTTACCCGCGGCTTCCTCGAGTACCTCGTGGAATATAACGCCGACGGCTCGTTCTCCGGCATCCTTCTGGAAAGCTGGGAAGCCAACGAAGACGCCACACAATACACGCTGCGCACCCGCCAGGGCGTGAAGTGGAATAACGGCGACGATTTCGGCGCCGAGGATGTGGCCGCCAATATCGCAGGCTGGTGTGACGCCGATGTCGAGGGCAATTCGATGGCGAGCCGGATGGGCGCGCTTGTGGATCCCGACACCAATCAGCTGCGCGAAGGCGGGGTCGAAGTGATCGACGCCAACACGCTGACCGTCAACTTCCCGTCGCCCGACATCACCTTTGTCCCGGGCATCGCGGATTACCCCTCGGCGATCCAGCACCGCGACCTGATCGGCACCAACCCCGCCGATCACGGCGTGGGCACGGGCGCTTATGAGATCACCGCCTACGAAGTGGGTGTCTCGGCCACCCTGAGCCGCAAGGCCGATCACGAATATTGGGGCGAGACCTATCTCGATCAGATCGATTTCGTCGATTTGGGCCAAGACCCGGCTGCCTGGCTAGCCGGTGCTGAGGCCGACGAGTTTGACATGACCTACGAAACCGTGGGCCAATTCGTCGACCTCTTCGCCGCCATCGGCTGGACCCAGTCCGAAGTGACAACAGCTGCCACCGTGGTGGTTCGCCCGAACCAGACCAACGCGCCCTATGACGATGTGCGCGTGCGCCGGGCCATTGGCATGGCGATCGACAACCAGGTGCTGCTTGATCTGGGCATCAACGGCCAAGGCACGATGGCGGAAAACCACCATGTCTGCCCGATCCACCCGGAATACGCCGAGCTGCCCGAGCGGATGGTCGACAAGGAAGCCGCGGCCGCGCTTCTGGCCGAGGCCGGTCAGTCCGATTTCGAGTTCGAGCTGATCTCGATCGACGACGATTATCGCCGCAACACCACCGATGCCGCCGCAGCCCAGCTGCGCGAAGCGGGCTTTAACGTGACGCGGACGGTGATCCCGGGCTCGACCTTTTGGAACGACTGGGCGGTCTATCCGTTCTCGTCGACCAACTGGAACCACCGAGAGCTCGGCGTTCAGGTCCTCAACCTGGCCTACCGCTCGGGCGTGCCGTGGAACGAGGCGGGCTATGCGAACCCCGAGTTCGACGCGCTCCTCGATCAGGCCAACGGTATCCAGGACGCCGATGCGCGGCGTGAGGTCATGGCGCAGATCCAGCAGACCATGCAGGATGACGGCGTCATCGTGCAGCCCTATTGGCGCTCGCTTTACCGTCACTATAAGTCGAACATCGCCAATGCGGATATGCACCCGAAGTTCGAGATCAACGTCCATTACCTGGGCATGATGGCCTAGGGACAAGCGACGAGGGCGGGGCGGCCAAGGTGCCGCCCCGCTCGTTTTGGGGCGCCTATTGACCGCCACGCCCGCGTCCTGGGCGAAACGGCGGCAACAGCACGCGGCGCAGACGGGACAACTCGGGGGATCACGGGACACGCATGGGACTTTTCATCCTAAGACGCATCGGCGTGATGGCACTGACGGCACTTTGCCTGACATTCATCGTTTTCTATCTCACCAACCTTTACCCGAACCTGGAAAAGCTCGCGAAAACGCTGGGCAATAACCGGATGACGGATGAACAGGTGGCCTCCTGGCTAGATCGCAACGGCTATGGGGAGCCGCTTTTGGTGCGATATGGCGAATGGCTGGGCGTGGTGCCGGGCTGGACGCTAGAGGATGCGGAGACCGGCGAGATCACCGGGCGCTGCATCGATTTCGAGACCCCCGCCGAGGAAGCCCCGCGCTTTTGCGGCGTGTTGCAAGGCGATCTGGGCTACTCGACTGTCTCCGATGACGAGGTCGCCAGCATCGTCGGTGGGCGGCTGCTGCTGACCGGAAAGCTCATGTTCTGGGCCTTTGCGATCATGGTGCCCGCCGCGCTTCTGGTGGGCGTGCTGGCGGGCATGCGAGAGGGCTCCCGCACGGACAGAAGTCTTTCGACCTTCGCCATCGCGACCACGGCGACACCGGAATACGTGTCGGGCGTGATCTTCATCGTGCTGCTCGCCTCGTCCCAGGCGGGACTGTCGCCGCTCCTGAATTCCTGGGGCTGGATCGACAGCCCGACGCTTTTTCTTGGCTCCTCGCGGTCCGCCATGACCGATGCCACCTTCTGGAACTTCACCCTGCCGGTGATGACCATCGCGCTCTACGGCATGGGCTATATCGCGCGCATGACCCGCGCTTCGATGGCCGAGGTGATGACGGCGCAATATATCCGCACCGCGCGGCTCAAGGGCGTGAGCTTTCGCAACATCGTTGTCAAACATGCGCTCAGGAACGCGCTGATCGCACCTTTCACGGTGATCATGCTGCAATTCCCCTGGCTGCTGACCGGTGTGGTGATCGTCGAGACGCTCTTCAATTATAACGGCTTCGGCTGGACGCTTGTGCAGGCGGCCTCCAACAACGACATCGAGCTGCTTTTGACCTGCTCAATCGTCGCCGTTCTGGTGGTTCTGGTGACACAGCTGATCTCGGATATCGGCTATGTGTTCCTCAACCCGCGCATCCGAATTTCATAAGAGAGGCCCTCCATGGAAGCTTTGACCTGGACCGGCCTTCTCGGCCCCATCTTGAACCCGCTGATGCTGGCGGCATTCACGGTCTTTATGATCGCGTTTGTCTCTAATCTCGGCCTCGCCCTGGCCGGGATCCGTCCGGCGGAGGTGGAGGTAAGCCTCGACGGCACGGTCACGCTGGCCAAGACGCCGTCAGATTACGCTTTGATGACGATGAAATATGCCACGCTGATCTTTGTGGTCTGCATCCTGCTTTATGTTCTCCAGGGCATCTTCGTGCCCGGCCTCGAGCAAAAAGGCATTTTGGGCGCGATGGCGCAGCGGTTTTTGCCCGTCTGGATCGCGTTGATCGTGCTCTTTACAATCTCGGCCATCTTCCGCGAACGCCTGGGCCTCTACGGCAAGCTCTTTGAAAGCCCCGTGGGCCTCATTGGCTTTGGCTTGGTTATGTTCTGGGTCTTCACGGCGATATTTGCCAATTACATCGGCACCCACCCGCCGCTGGAGCAGATCCCGGCGCTGCGCAACCAGAACGGTCCGCCGGGCAGTGCGTTGCCTGCGGGGACGGAAGGGTACCCCTTCTACCTACTGGGCGGGGACAATCTGGGCCGCGATGTCTTTAGCCGGATGGTGCTGGGCGCCGCCGACGTGCTGACCATCGCGCCGCTGGCGACGCTTTTCGCCTTCATGGTGGGCATCACGCTGGGCCTTCCGGCGGGCTATCTTGGCGGGCGGATCGACACGGTTCTGACCTTCGTGGCGAATCTGGTCCTGGCCTTTCCGGTGCTGCTCCTGTTCTTCCTGCTGGTGACGCCCGAAATCGTGGCCGCTGGTATCCCGGTCTATATGGCCGCGGTGCTGTTCCTATTCCCGATCATCTTCTTCGTGGTGCTCTTCAACTCGCGCTTCCACACGAGGCCGCCGACGCGGAACCTTTTGGTGGCGATCACGCTCGTCATCGGGGCCTGGGCCTATCTGTCGATCCTGAGTGATCCGAACTCGGACGTGGTGAACTTCATGCCCGCCGTCCTCGACGTGGTGCCGATGGACGGCAACCTCTTGATCGTGTTCGTCTCGGTCGTTTTCGTGAACTCGCCCACGGTATTCCGCATCGTGCGGGGCATCACACTGGACGTGCAGACGCGCGACTATGTCGCCGCCGCTCAGACCCGAGGCGAAGGTCCTTGGTACATCATGCTGTGGGAGATCCTGCCCAATGCGCGCGGGCCGCTCATCGTCGATTTTTGCCTGCGCATCGGCTACACGACGATCCTTTTGGGCACGCTTGGCTTCTTCGGCCTAGGTGTGAGCCCGGAAAGCCCTGATTGGGGCTCGACCATCAATGAGGGCCGCCGCCTACTGACCCTGGCGCCCCATCCCGCGCTGGCACCGGCGCTGGCGCTGATGAGCCTGGTTCTGGGCCTCAACCTCCTGGCCGATGGCCTCAGGGAAGAGAGCCTGAAGGACTAAGGTCCGATCACAGCCCCTGCCCCCTCCAACTGTGAGTCGGGCCGGGGTCAAGGATCGCAGACCGGCGCAGCCGGCGCCGCAGGCGTCCTTGAGGCCGGAACGACTCGCACCACACTGGGGATGGCGTGTTTATGGGCAAGATGCCCCGTAAACCGCTTCTCAGCAGGAACCCCACATCCACAGGTCGCGCCCGCATCGACGGGGGCCAGGCCCCTGGGGCTCTCGAGCCCCAGGGGGGCCGGCGAGGGCCCCCTGGGGGGCCACGAGCCAGCCCGCGCCGCCGCCCGTCAGGGCCATAATGATCCGAAGAAAAAAGGGGCGCCCGGAGACGCCCCTATCGAGTTTCGCTGATCAGGCTCCGTTAATGTACCGCCCGGTTTCTGCCTGCGGCCTGATCCGCGTCAGGGGCGAGCGCACCCGCCCCGGAACCGAAGCAAAGCCCGTGGGCTTTGCGTCGAGTGGGTGGCAGGGGGTCGCTTGCGACCGCCCGAAAACCCACCCGGTCTCACATGAGGCGCGCCAGCACTCTGAGCAGCGCGCCCCAAATCCCCCTCAGCTACACCCCGACGTCCCGCCGCAGGTGTTGCACTTCATGCAGGTCCCATTCCGAACCAGCGTGTAGTTGCCGCATTCGCCGCAGGCCTCGCCTTCATAGCCCTGCATCTTGGCCTTAGAGACGGCGTCCATGGCCAGCGCACTTGTCGCCACGGCTGGGGAAGCCGCGGCCGCCGCCATGGAGCCGCCCTTGCCCGATCCTGAGGTGAGATCGGGCGTTGCGGTCGCCAAGGCCTCCACTGCCTCCGCGCCGCCCTTCAGGACCACGAGCTGTTGCGGAGCGCGTTTGCGGAGATACCCGGTCGACGCAACTTGTTTCAGAACCTCGATGGGAGAACTCCCACGGCTGTCGGGCACTTCGACGAAGTTCTCGCCCGCATCCGCCGGGCTGTCGCCTGCATCCAGACTGTCGAAGGTCTCGCCCGAGGGCGCAACATGGGCCAGATCGGTCCGGTCAAGGTAGCTCACCGCCAGCTCGCGGAAGATATAGTCGAGCATCGAGGTGGCGTTCTTGATCGTGTCGTTGCCCTGCACCATGCCCGAGGGCTCGAACTTGGTGAAAGTGAAGGCGTCCACGAACTCCTCCAGCGGCACGCCGTATTGCAGGCCGACCGACACCGCGATAGCGAAGTTGTTCATCATCGCGCGGAAGCCCGCACCCTCTTTGTGGAGGTCGATGAAGATCTCGCCCAGGGAGCCGTCTTCGTATTCGCCAGTCCGCAGATAGACCTTGTGTCCACCGACGATGGCCTTTTGGGTATAGCCCTTGCGGCGATGCGGCAGCTTTTCACGGCTGGCCCGCGCCACTTCCTTGACGATGATCTTCTCGACCACCTTCTCGGCCAGGACTTGCGCCTTTTCGCCCGGTGTGCCGGTCTCCAGCACTTCGGCCGCCTCGTCATCATCCTCTATCAGCGCGGCGGCCAACGGCTGGCTCAATTTTGAGCCGTCGCGGTAAAGCGCATTGGCCTTCACGCCCAGGCTCCAGCTCAGCTCATAGGCCTTCTGGCAATCTTCGATGGTGGCCGAATTGGCCATGTTGATCGTTTTGGAGATCGCGCCCGAGATGAAGCTCTGCGCCGCGGCCATCATGTGGATGTGGCTTTCGACACTCAGGAAGCGCTTGCCCTTCTTGCCGCAGGGATTGGCGCAATCAAACACCGCCAAATGCTCTTCCTTGAGGAACGGCGCGCCTTCCAGCGTCATCGTCCCACAGACATGGTCATTCGCCGCGTCGATATCGGCCTTGGAGAAGCCGAGATGGCGCAACAGGTCGAAGCTCGGATCGTTGAGCTTCTCCGCCGGAATGCCTAGGGTCTGGGTGCAGAACTCAGCGCCCAGGGTCCACTGGTTGAAGACGAAGCGGATGTCGAAGGCGCTTGGCAGCGCGGCCTCGATCTTTTCGATCTCCGCCTGGCCGAACCCATGCCCGATCAACGCGGTGTGGGTGATGCCGGGCGCATTGCCCAGGGTCCCGTGACCGACCGCGTAGGCGATGATCTCTTCAATCTGGCTGGAGCTGTAGCCCAGCGTCTCGAGCGCCGAGGGCACCGAGCGGTTGATGATCTTGAAATAGCCACCACCGGCGAGCTTCTTGAACTTCACCAGGGCGAAGTCCGGCTCGATCCCCGTGGTGTCACAATCCATCACCAGGCCGATTGTGCCCGTGGGCGCGATCACCGTCGCCTGCGCGTTGCGATAGCCGTGCTTCTCGCCCAGTTGCAGCGCCTCGTCCCAGGCCGCTTTGGCCATCGCCACCAGCTTGGGCTCGGGGCCATTGACCTGATCGAGCGGCACTGGGTTCACGTTGAGCGCCTCATAGCCCTCGCTCCGACCATAGGCGGCGTTGCGGTGGTTGCGGATGACGCGCAGCATCTCGGCGCGGTTCTTGTCATAGCCCGGGAAGGGCCCGAGCTCACCGGCGATCTCGGCCGAGGTGGCGTAGGCCACGCCGGTCATCACGGCTGTCAACGCAGCGCAAAGCGCGCGGCCCTCAACGCTGTCATAGCCCAGCCCCATATTCATCAGGAGGCCGCCGATATTGGCGTAACCCAGGCCCAGCGTGCGGAAGTCATAGCTGCGCTGCGCGATCTCCTTGGAGGGGAACTGCGCCATCATCACGCTGATCTCGAGCGTCAGGGTCCAAAGCCGGGTGGCATGGACATAGCCGTCCGCGTCGAACTGGCCGTCCTGCAGGAAGGTCAGCAAGTTCATCGAGGCCAGGTTGCAGGCCGTGTCATCGAGGAACATGTATTCCGAGCAGGGGTTGGAGCCGCGGATCTCACCGTCTTGCGGGCAGGTGTGCCAGGCATTGACGGTATCGTGGAACTGAATGCCGGGATCGGCGCAGGCCCAGGCCGCGTGGCCCACTTTCTCCCACAGCTCGCGCGCTTTGACGGTCTGCGCGACAGAGCCGTCAGTGCGGTTGATCAGCTCCCAATCCGCGTCCTTCTCGATGGCGTAAAGGAACGCGTCGGTCACGCGGATCGAGTTGTTGGAGTTTTGGCCCGACACCGAATTATAGGCCTCGCTGTCCCAATCGGTGTCATAGGTCGGGAACTCGATCCCGGTATGGCCCTGGCGCGCATAGTCGAGCACGCGCTTCACATAAGTGTCCGGGATCGCCGCCTGCTTGGCCGAGCGGATCGCCTTTTTCAGCGTTTCGTTCTTGGCCGGATCCACCGCATCCTCCAGCGTGCCATCCCAGGCCGTGATCGCCGCGAAAATGCCGTTGAGCATCTTTTCGTGCATCTTGGAGCCCGCCACGAGGCTCGCCACTTTCTGCTCCTCGATCACCTTCCAGTCGATGAAGGCCTCGATATCGGGGTGATCGGCGTCGACGATGACCATCTTGGCCGCGCGCCGCGTGGTGCCGCCCGATTTGATCGCGCCCGCTGCCCGGTCGCCGATCTTGAGAAAGCCCATCAGGCCAGAGGACTTGCCGCCGCCCGAGAGCTTTTCCCCCGCGCCGCGCAAATGGCTGAAATTGGTGCCGGTGCCCGAGCCGTACTTAAAGAGACGCGCTTCGCGGACCCACAGATCCATGATGCCGCCGTCATTCACCAGATCATCGGCGCAGGATTGGATAAAGCAGGCATGGGGCTGCGGATGCTCATAGGCGCTGTCCGATTTGGTCAGCTTGCCGGTTTTGTAATCCACGTAATGGTGGCCCTGGCTCGGCCCGTCGATACCATAGGCCCAGTGCAGACCGGTGTTGAACCATTGTGGAGAGTTGGGCGCCGCCATTTGGCGCGCCAGCATCAGCTGCATCTCATCGTAGTACGCACGGGCGTCGTCTTCAGACGTGAAGTAGCCGCCCTTCCAGCCCCAATAGCACCACGCCCCGGCAAGGCGCCGGAAGACCTGCTTGGCGCTTGTTTCCCCGCCATAGCGCTGGTCCTCCGGCATTGCCTCCAGCGCCTTTTCGTCGGCCACTTGGCGCCAGAGGAAACTCGGCACGCCCTTCTCTTTCACCGGCTTCAGAGCCGCGGGCACGCCCGCTTTGCGAAAGTACTTCTGCGCAATCACGTCCGAGGCGACCTGGCTCCAGCCGGTCGGCACTTCGACCGCGTCCAACTTAAAGACGATGGTCCCGTCAGGATTGCGGATCTCGGAGGTCGTGGTGGTGAATTCCAAACCGCTGTAGGTTTCAGCGCCTGCAGTGGTGAAGCGACGTTCAATTTTCATCTCAGCCTGCCCTCTTGGCTTCGGGTTTCTCTCTCGAATTTCTCTCGGTGCGGCTTGCCAGCGTCTCGTGCGCTCTGACCGTCTTTGCTTTGCTCGAAAGACAACAACGCCCCGTCCGCCGACATGCATCGGCGGCCCCGCCTGGGTTCATCTGGGTTGTCATGCCCTCCTGTCGGCCCGACCACTAAATGTTGTGGCTATCCGACCGACCAGCACAACCTGACGTATGGGCGGGTGATGGGTCAACCGACTTTTTGACAAATTGTTAGCAAAATTTCACTTGCCAAAATCGCGCTCATCCGGGTCGTCGCCTAAAGGTGATTCACGGACAAATCAGGCTCCGCACCGCCTCGGAAAAAATAGTTTGAGACGGGACCTTTAGCAGACCGCGTTGATGTTTAACGTGAAGCCGGCCGGTTAACTATCGCTTAACTTTGGAAGACCCTTGCAGGACGCAAGCATTCGAATATGTGGTGCGAAGGGCACTTTTACAGGGCCAAGGTCTCTATATCTAGTGTCGCGTGGTCAGAATCGGCCAGGCGCTAAGGGCGAGCGACACAAGATCTAGGAGATGGTCGGGGCGGCGAGATTCGAACTCACGACCTTCTGTACCCAAAACAGACGCGCTACCAGGCTGCGCTACGCCCCGACTATGGGCGGCTTTAGCGAAAGCACCTGCGCTTGAAAAGGCCCAGTGTTCGAAGACGCCACGTATTTGAAAAGACCCCGCTTATGAAAAGGCCCCGCTTATGACTAGACGCGGTATTCGAAAACGGGGCGCGCCGACACAGCGCTTACTCACAAGGCCAAGCCGCCTCGGCCTGCGGCAGGCCGGGATGGCGCAGCTCAGCACCCGGCTCGATGCCGATCTGGGCCGCAAGTCCGCCATTGATCTCTAGCACGGCAAGGCTCGGCGCCTCGGACGGGATCGAGGTGCGATCGAGCGGGATCGCATTTTCGTGGACTTTAACCACCACACCGTGCGCATCCGCGAAAATCATATCGAGGGGAATAAGCGTGTTCTCCATCCAGAACGAGACCTCCTGCTCCCGCTCATAGATAAAGAGCATGCCCGCGCTCATCGGCATCGTTTCTCGGTTCATCAAACCTTGCGCGCGCTCGGCTGGCTCATCGGCAATCTCAACGCGAAAGCGCGCTTCGCCGAACTCCCCGCGCAACTGCACCACATTGTCCTGGCACGTGGCATGGGCCGCGCCGATACACGCGACCGCCGAAAGCGCCGATATTAGGAAAAGCCGGACGCAAGACGCGCCGTTCACGCGTCGTCGCGCACGTAATCCCATGGCCGAACCTCCGCAGCCATCTTGCCGCGCGGGCCGTCCACAACGCGCATCGTTATCGCTTCGCCCGGCATAAGATCAGCGAGGCCAAATCGCCGGAGCACTTCGATATGCACGAACACATCCGCCGGATTACCAAAGGAATTTGCAAAACCGAAACCCTTGGCCTTGTCGAACCATTTCACACGTGCAGCCACGAAGGGCACGTCATCGGAGAGGTTTTCGGCCCCTTCAAAGACCATCGCCTCCGGCCCGCCGGGCGCGTCTGGCGGGGTAATGTCGAGAATTTCCTGTGCCTGCACGCCGCGCGGTGTCTGATGCACGACGACGCTGATGCGCGAATTATCCGCGACCGAGCCCTGCCCAAAGTTTCGCAGGACGTTCGCGTGCAGCAAAATGTCCGGCCCGCCCGTATCCGCAACAATGAAGCCAAAACCCTTGGCCGCATCAAACCATTTCACACGGCCATCGATTGCTGATCCGGTTTCCCCCGAGCCAGCTCCCGCGTCATAGCCGCTGTCTTCCTCCGTCATCGCCAATTCCTTAACGGATAACACTGTCATCTATCCGCCCCCACCGCTCTTTACTGTTGCCCCCGACCTGCCTGTGAACAAGCCGATTTTATCGTTTCTGAACAATCCGCTGTCATTTCATGCAGCGTGAATTGCACAAATGCCGCACATTGTTGACGACACATCTTTATTTATGGGTTCAATCGCTGGATTGTCCACTGTGTTGTTGCGCTGTCGTAACGCCACCTAAACCTGTTGTGCAAACGCGCCTCACCGTCGGACCAAAACTCTATCTCCGTTGGTGTTATCCTGTAGCCGCCCCAATAAGGGGGACGCGGCGGATTTTCGCCGTGGGTCTCGGCCATTTCCTGCACACGCGCCAATAAGACCTCGCGGCTTTCCAGCGGCGCGCTCTGGTCAGACGCCCACGCGCCATGACGGCTCAGAAGAGAGCGTGTGGCATAATAAGCGTCCGCCTCAGGCCCGTCTTCCTTCTCCACCCGACCGCGCACGCGGATCTGGCGGCGCAGGGACTTCCAATGGATAACAAAAGCGGCCTTACCCGCCGCGTCCAATTCCTGAGCTTTGGTCGACGTATAGTTGGTGTAAAACACAAAGCTGCCCTGGCCCCCGCCGGCCACATCGACACCCTTCAGGAGAACGATCCGAACATTCGGCAAACCATCGGCATCAACCGTCGAGAGCGCCATGGCGTTGGGGTCGTTGATCTCGGTTTTCTCCGCCTCGGCGAGCCAGTCGCGCGCGATAACGAAGGGATCTTTTTCAGTGAGGTCGGTGTGATCGAGCATAGGCTATAACACTGTTGTCAATTTGGCGGCGGCAAACCTCCGGCGATCAAGAGCTTAGGCCTGCCACATGCGCAATCAAGATGCGGCTTGCTGAGGCGGCAAGCGCGCTCAACCCCGGTGCTCCGCGCGATAGCTTGCAGCAGCCGGGGCCATAGCCTACACCGAATTGCATGGCGCAGCGCGCCAAGGGGGCAGCAAAAAGACGGGATCTGGGATGGCGGAAAACGGATTGATGGCGGGCAAGCGCGGCCTGATCATGGGGCTGGCCAACGATAAGTCGATCGCCTGGGGCATCGCCAAAGCCGTGGCCGATCAGGGCGCGGAATTGGCCTTTTCCTACCAGGGCGAGCAATTGCTTAAGCGTGTGGCCCCGCTGGCCGAAAGCGTGGGCTCAGACATCGTTCTGCCTTGCGACGTTACCGATGAAGACAGCCTTGACGCGCTATTTGACGCCCTCAAAGCACGCTGGGGCAAGATTGATTTCGTCGTTCATGCCATTGGTTTTTCAGATAAAAATGAGCTGCGCGGCCGCTATGTCGACACCTCGGCTGACAACTTTTCGATGACGATGAATGTCTCCGTCTATTCCTTCACGGCTGTGTGTCAGCGCGCCGAAAAGATGATGCCCGATGGCGGATCGCTTCTGACGCTCACCTATTACGGCGCCGAAAAGGTCATGCCGCATTACAATGTCATGGGGCTTGCCAAGGCGGCCCTTGAGGCCTCGGTGATGTATCTCGCCGAGGATTTAGGCCGGAAGGGCATCCGCGTGAACGCTATTTCGGCGGGCACCATCAAAACCCTCGCTGCATCGGGCATTGGCGATTTCCGCTACATCCTGAAATGGAATGAAAACAACGCCCCGCTTCGCCGCACTGTGACCCAAGACGAGGTTGGCAAATCGGCGCTCTATCTGCTTTCTGATCTGTCTAGCGCCGTGACCGGCGAGACCCACCATGTCGACAGCGGTTATCACGTCGTGGGCATGAAGAACCCCGAGGCCCCGGATATGACGCTGGAACGTCGCAATGGGGATTGAGCACCTCCTGGCCTTCAATCTGACTTTGCTTCTGGCGATCGCGAGTCCCGGACCCTCGCTACTGTTTCTAAGCGCCACGGCGCTTGGCCAAGGGCGCGTCGCCGGGATCGCCGCGGCGCTAGGACTGGGCCTGATGGCGGCGCTTTGGACGGGTGGAGCGCTGATCGGGCTCGACGCGCTTTTCGCCGTGGCGCCTTGGGCCTATCTCACGCTCAAAATTGGTGGTGCGGCCTATCTGATCTGGATCGCCATAAAAATTTGGCGCGCGGCGGGCGACCCCATAGGCGAGGCACCTCGCCCAGGTCGCGAAGGCCGGGCCTTTCGCCAGGGGCTTCTGGTCAATCTCGGCAATCCGAAATCGGTGCTGTTCGCAGCCTCGGTCCTGGTCGTCATCTTCCCGCCCGATCTCACAACGGCCCAGAAAGCGCTGATTTTCTTCAATCATCTGGCCATCGAATGGCTGCTTCAGCCGGCCCTGGCCGTGATGCTGTCCAGCCAGGCCGTGCGTCGGCGATATCTCGGCGCCAAGATGGTCATCGACCGCGTCTCTGCCGGTGTCCTTGGCGCCCTTGGCCTCCGACTTCTGCTGCCCGAAAGGTAACTTCGCCATGATCACCCCGCTGCCGCATGAAAAGGGTTTTCACGTCTCTTGGGACCAGATCCACCGCGATGCCCGTGCACTGGCCTGGCGCCTGGACAAACGGGGGCCGCTCGATCAGGGCGCCTGGCGCGCGGTCGTGGCGATTACGCGCGGCGGCATGGCGCCCGCGATGATCGTCGCGCGGGAGCTCGACATTCGTCTGGTCGATACGATCTCAATCCGCAGCTATAACCACCAGGCGCAGACCGAGCCGGAGGTCCTCTCGCGCCCTGAAGACAGCCTGATGGGCGATCAGGGCGAAGGTGTCTTGGTGGTGGACGATTTGGTCGATACCGGCAAAACGCTGGAAGTCGTGCGCGGGCTTTATCCCAAGGCGCATTTCGCCACCGTCTATGCGAAGCCCAAAGGGGAGCCGCTGGTCGACACCTTCATCACCGGGGTCAGCCAGGATACCTGGATTTTCTTTCCCTGGGATATGGCGCTGCAATATGTCGAGCCCTATCGCGGCACCTCTGGATAAACTCAGCGCGGGCAGTCGCACGTCGGCGCCTTTCCAATTCTGCAAACCCTTCTATTTCTTTTCGATAACTCGTCTCGACTTGCGGCGCGGGCGATATCGCGCGTATCATTGCCATCATGGACCTTCTCCGATGTCATTTGCAGCCCAAATTTGACCACTCTCGCCTCTGCGCGCGATGGCCAGCTCCACAAGTAAATTTGCAAAAATGAAAACGCCGCTCGATTGGTCCGATCTCGCGCTCTTTGCCAGTGTCGCGCGCGCGGGCTCGCTTGCTGCCGCGGCGGAGGCGAGTGGAACAAGCGTTGCGACGCTTTCGCGCCGGATGCGCGCGCTTGAGGTTCAGGCCGGACGGCAGCTTTTCTTGCACGGGAGCGCGGGCTATCAGCTGAGCCGTGACGGGCGGGCGCTGCTGCAGAAAATGGACGGGATGGAGCGCGCCGCCGCCGGGATCGCGACATGGCAGGCGCGCGCGGGCCAGGCCGCGCGGGTCCGCATCTCGGCAGGCACTTGGACCGGGCATGCCTTGGCTCGCGCCCTGCCCCGGATCTGGTCGCCCAACGCGTCTTGGCTGCCGGAATTTCTGCAAAGCAACAACGTGATGGATTTGGCGCGAGGGGAAATCGATATCGGAATTCGCAATGCGCGACCCGAACAGCCCTGGCTTGCCGGGCGCCGCACCAACACGATCCACTACGCCGTCTATGCCAAGGGGCCCGAGATCACGGCGTGGATCGGCGCGGCCCGCGACGGTGCGGCCACGCGAAGCGCGGCCTGGGTCGAACGTCACCACGGCTCCGAGATAGCGACCACCGCAAACGACCCACAGCTTGCCCTAGCGATGGCGGAGGCCGGCCTCGGTCGGGTCGTGCTTCCGTGTTTTATCGGCGACGGGCGGGCGGGGTTGCAGCGCCTTGGAGACCCGATCGAAGAGTTGCAATCCGAGGAATGGCTGGTCAGTCACCAGGACGCCCGGCACCAGGCGCCGATCCGCGCCACACTCAACGCTTTGGCCCGGTATCTGAGCGCGCCAGACCGGTTCGCCTAGCGCGCCGCGAGGGCCTCTGTGAGCACTGCGCGCACCGCATCGCGTGGCACGTCCGAGGCGACAAAAGCCTCGCCGATGCCGCGGGCCAGTATAAAGCGGAGTTGACCGTCGATCACCTTTTTGTCCTGAGCCATGAGCGTTAGAAGCCCGTCGACATCCGGCAATTTCCCTGGAATATCAGACAGATTACGCAACATCTTCATGTCGCTGAGATGGGCGCGAACACGGCTCGGATCCTCTTGCGCGCACAGGCCTAGCTGCGCCGAAAGCTCATAGGCCAGGGCACAGCCGACCGCGACCGCCTCGCCATGCAGGAGCCTGTCCGAATAGCCCGTCGCCGCCTCCAAGGCATGGGCAAAGGTATGGCCGAGGTTCAGCAGGGCGCGGTCGCCCTCCTCGGTCTCATCGCGGGCGACGATCTCGGCCTTCATCTCAACCGAGCGGCGCACGGCGTAGGCGCGCGCAGCCACATCGCCCGCTGCCAACGCCGGGCCGTTCTCTTCAAGCCAGGTGAAAAACGCCGCATCGCCCAGAAGGCCGTATTTCGCGACCTCGCCATACCCGGCCAAAAAATCCCGCGCCGTGAGCGTGCCCAGAAGGTCGATATCGGCCAAAACCAAACTGGGTTGGTGGAAGGCGCCGATCAGATTCTTGCCGTGCGCGGTATTGATGCCGGTCTTGCCACCGACCGAGCTGTCGACCTGCGCCAAAAGGCTTGTTGGGATCTGCACAAAGCGCACGCCCCGGCGCAGGATCGCAGCAGCAAAGCCCACGAGATCGCCGATCACTCCACCGCCCAGGGCCAGGACCACATCGCGCCGCTCCACCCGTTCGGCCAAGAGCCAGCCCGCCACGCGTTCCAGCTCGGACCAGCTTTTGGAGGCCTCGCCCGGCGGCACGTCGAGCCGTGCGCTCGCGATCCCCTCCTCCGCGAGCGCCGCCTCCAGCGCCGGGCCATGGAGCGCGGCCACACGGGCATCGGCGACGATCCAAACGCGGGGTCGGGCCAAAAGCGGCGCGATCTCTGCGCCCGCCCGTCCGATCAGGCCCTGAGCGATCCGCACGTCGTAGCTTCGCGCGCCCAGATCGACGCGGACGCTGTCGCTTCTGTGCTTTGTCTCGCGCATCTCAGACACCCTTCGCCGTATCTGTTCGGGCAATCACACCGGCCGCGATCAACGCCGCCTGCACCGCGTCGCAGGTTTCCTCAATTGACCAATCCGCGGCCACGTCGATGGCCAGTGGCGCCTTTGCGTAGGCCGGCTGACGCGCCTCGAAAAGCTCAGTCAGCGTCGCCTTGGGATCCGCTGTGCGCAGCAAAGGTCTGGTGTCGCGGTGTTTCACCCGGTTCCAGAGCAGTTCAAGATCGGCGCGCAGCCACAAAACCGCCGCGCGTTTCGAGATCAGTGTGCGGTTTTGCTCACTCAGCCAGGCGCCGCCACCAGTCGATAGGATCGCGGGCGGCCCCTTCAGAAGCGAGGCGATCACCAGCCGTTCCCGGTCGCGGAAAAACGCCTCGCCGTCGCGCTCGAAGATCTCGGCGATGGTGCGCCGCGCGCGGGCTTCGATCTCGGCATCGCTGTCGCGCATCGGCACGCCCAGCCGCGCAGCCAGTGTGCGCCCGATCGCGCTTTTACCTGAGCCGGGCATTCCAACCAGAACGAGCGTCTGGCGCAGCGTGTAACCGATCAGAGCCTTAGCACCCGCACCAGCGTCCGAACCGCCCAAATGCGTCCGCGGTGAGGCTGATTTCGAAGGCTCGGACGGTGGCATGCTTTCGCTTATCCCAATTCTCGCCCGGCACTTTTTCCCAGGCAGCCCTAGCGCAATGGCTGTGGCCATGGCTTATATGCATTCCAAGCGGCGGGCAAACGCCGATGATACGCCGGTGCGCGAGTGGGCGGATCGGGGTCCCCCGGGGCTCCGACACCGCGCGGTCAGCACAGTATGAGGGCGGAAAACGAGGCCAAAGAATAGGGGCAGAGACTGGGCATGTTGGGCCGATTGATCCGATTGCTGTTGATATTGGTGGTGTTGGCGGGCGCGGCCCTGATCGGCTATGCTTATTCCGGGCTGATGCAGCCAGATACGCGCGAGATAACGGCGCCGGTTGATTTGAGCGGCGAGCAATGACTGCGCTGCGCACCCCGAAACTCTTAGCGCTGACCGCGGGCCTGGTGGCCGCGCTTTCGCCCGCATGGGCTCAGGCGCCAACCTCCGAAGCAGCTGTTGAGGGCGCGGTCGAGGACGGGATTGAAAACGGGGCGGCGGAGTTCACCAGCGCGCCGGATTGGCTGTCTGACAGTATCGTCGCGCCGCACCGCAATATCGCCACCTCCGCACTGCCCGCCCCGATCACGGCCATGCCGCTCGACGCGCCACGTCTGGACGCGGTGGGTCTTTTGCCCTTTGCCGTTACCGGCCTGCCGCCCGACCTTTGGGGCGCCAGTCGGCCCGAGGATTTGGCCGAGCTCTTCGCGGCGCTTCCGGTGCAGGGCCTTCCCGGGATGCTCGATTTCTCCGAGACCCTGGCCCTGGCGGAGCTTGAGGCGCCCGCGATGGGCGACACGGACCGAGCGCTGTTTCTCGCACGTCTCGACATGCTCCTGGCGCGCGGCGCGCTGGAGCCTGCCCGCGCCCTGATCGAGCGGGCGGGCCCTACGGATGTCGAGCTGTTCCGGCGTTTTTTCGATGTCTCGCTGCTGACCGGTCAGGTTGAACGTGCCTGCGCAGCGCTGAGCGCGAACCCGGATATCGAGCCCTCTTTTCCGACGCGGATCTTTTGCCTGGCGCGCGGAGGCGATTGGCCAGCAGCTGCGCTTTCGCTGGGCATCGGGGAGACGCTCGGCTTTATCGAACCCGAGGCAAGCGAGGTGATCGCGCGCTTTCTCGATCCAGAGCTTTTCGAAGGGGAGCCGCCCCTGCCCCCCGATCCTCGGGTCACACCGCTCTTTTATGAGATGCGCGCGGCCATCGGCGAGCGGCCGGCCTCCAACGGCCTACCGCTGGCCTTCGCCCATTCCGATCTCAGCGCCGTGGCCGGATGGCAGGCTCAGGTCTTCGCCGCCGAGCGTCTGATCCGTTCGGGCGCCATCGCCCCGCAGGAATGGCTGGCCATCGCTACCGCGCGCCGACCGGCGGCCTCCGGCGCGCTCTGGGACCGGTTGCGCGCGCTGCAACGCTTCGACGCCGCGGTTCTGGCCAATAACATCGACGATGTGGCTGAATACCTTCCCGATGCGGCGGCAGAGATGCGTCAGGCGGGCCTGTCCGTGGCCTTCGCCGAGCTTTACGGCGAGCCGCTGATGCGCCTGCCCCTGACGGGGCTCAGCGGGCGGCAGGCGCATTTGGTGGGCCTGCTCTCGGCTTCGTATGAAACCGTGGCCCAACGCGCCACACCCGCCGATGCCGAAGAGCGGTTCCTCTTGGGCATCGCCATGGGTCAGGCCGGGCGTCCGCCTTCGGGTAACCGGACTGCCGCCGCCGTGGCCGATGCGTTCGCCTCGACGCAAATGCCTACGCGCTATGCCTGGCTGATCAATGAGAACCGCCGGGGTGAGGCGCTGTTGATGGCCATTGGCGTTTTGATGTCGGAGGAGCGCGACGCAAATGACATCGCCGCCGCGCTGAGCCTATTCCGCGCTCTGGGGCTCGAAAGCGTGGCGCGGCGCACCGCGCTGCAGCTTTTGCTCACCCAGGATGCGGCGTTCTGATGCGCTATGACACCTGGATCTCGGCCTTTCTGGAGGCGCAGGCGGCAGAGCTCAACGCGGCGATGAACACCCAGGACGCCTATGGCCGGGACCTGTTGGGGTTGCAGGATTGGCTGATCGCGCGGGGGAGTGATTTGGCCCAGGCTGATCAAGCGGCAATCGAGGATTATCTGATCGCGCTGGAGGCTGAAGGCTTGGCTGTGGCAACACGGGCGCGGCGGCTGTCCTCGATCCGGCAGTTCTACCGTTTCACGTATGATGAGCGTCTGAGGGACGACAACCCGGCCGCGCGTATCAAGGGGCCGAAAAAGGCCAAGCGCCTGCCCAAAACGCTCAGCCACGCTGAGGTCGACGCGCTTTTGGCCGCCGCCCGGCGCCATGGCCGCCATGAGGCAGACCGGCTGCGCATGACCTGTCTGATGGAGCTGCTCTACGCCACCGGTATGCGCGTGACCGAACTTGTGTCTCTGCCCGTTGCGGCGGCGCGCGGGGCGCCTGAGACGCTGCTGATCCGTGGCAAAGGCGGCAAGGAGCGGGTTGTGCCCCTGTCACCGCCCTCGCAAGCCGCGCTTGCCGCCTGGCTGAGCCATCGCGACGGGGTCGAGGAGGCCAAGGCCGAGCCGCTTTCGGCCGCAGCGCCAAGCCCTTATCTGTTCCCCTCGCGCGGGAAATCCGGCCACCTCACCCGGGTGCGGTTCTTCACGCTGATCAAAGAGCTAGCTGTCCAGGCCGGGATTGCGCCGGGTGATGTCACGCCCCATGTCCTGCGCCATGCCTTCGCCAGCCACCTTCTGGCCGGGGGGGCCGATCTCAGGGCGATCCAGACGATGCTGGGCCATGCCGAGATTTCCACGACCGAGATCTACACCCATGTCCTGAGCGAACGCTTGCGCGATTTGGTGCTCGAAAAACACCCCCTGGCGCGCGATCCGGGCTAACGCGTCGACCCCCTAGAACGGGGCGCATCTTGAAGGGCGGGCGCGCCGGGCCCATAACCAGCACAGCCTTCTTTTCAGCGTGGACACCGCATTTCCCAATGCCCGAGACCCTTTCGATCGACCCCACCCTCTGGATCAGCGCCGCCGCGATCCTGCTTTTACTGGTGTTCTCCGGCTTTTTCTCCGGCTCGGAGACGGCGCTTACGGCGGCCAGTCGCGGCAAGCTCAAGGCCTCGGCAGATCGCGGCCAGAAGGGCGCGGCACGGGCGCTTGAGCTCAAGGAAGACAATGAACGCCTGATCGGCGGCATTCTTTTAGGCAACAACCTGGCCAATATTCTGGCCACGTCCCTGGCCACGGTCCTGTTCACCGCGCTTCTGGGTGAGAGCGGCGTGGCGGCGGCGACGCTTGTGATGACGACGCTGGTGCTGATCTTTGCCGAGGTTCTGCCCAAGACCTATGCCATCAACGATCCCGAACGCGCGGCCTCTCGCGTGGCGCTGCCGATAAAATTGATCATCGCTGCACTGGCGCCCCTGGTGGCCCTGGTGCGCGTGATTGTGCGCGGCGTGCTGCGCATCTTCGGGCTGAGGATCGATCCAGGCGCGCAGATGCTTTCGGTCCATGAGGAGATTGCCGGTGCGCTCTCCATCGGCCATTCCGAGGGCGTGGTGGAGAAGGAACAACGCGACCGGCTGATGGGCGCGCTCGATTTGCATGAGCGGGTCGTCGAGGAGATCATGCTCCATCGCTCCGGCATCGAGATGATCGACGCCGACGCCGCCCCACACGAAATCCTGAGCCAAGCCCTGCAAAGCTCCCATACCCGCCTGCCCGTCTTTCGCGGCGAGAAGGAAAACCTGATTGGCGTCGTCCATGCCAAGGACCTGCTGCGCGCGATGGATAAGCTGATGCGCGGGGACGATGCACCGGGTCTGACGGCCTTCGACATCACCAAAGTGGCCAATCCGCCCTATTTCGTGCCCGAGACCACAACGCTCGACGATCAGATGCGCGAGTTTTTACGCCGCCACACACACTTTGCGCTGGTGATTGACGAATACGGCGCGCTCCAGGGTCTTATCACGCTGGAGGATATTCTCGAAGAGATCGTGGGCGAGATCACGGACGAGTTTGACACCGCCGATGAGCCCGAGATCACCCCCGGCTCAGACGGCGCCTATCTGATCGACGGCGCCATGACGATCCGCGATCTCAACCGCGCCTGCGATTGGAGCCTGCCCGACGAAGAGGCCAACACGGTCGCGGGCCTGGTCATCCACGAGGCGCAGATGATCCCGGTTGAGGGCCAGCGGTTTAGCTTTCACGGTTTTCTGTTCGAAGTCGCCGCGCGGGAGCGCAACCGCCTGACGCAGCTCAAGATCCGCAAGCTGGGCGGTTAGGCGAACTTTAGGAGTTGGATCCCGCGCGCCGAAATGCAGCGGGCCGCGCCCTGGTTGAGCGCGGCCCGGA
The DNA here is from genome assembly GCA_038530555.1 of Pseudomonadota bacterium. Lineage (GTDB taxonomy): Bacteria > Pseudomonadota > Alphaproteobacteria > Rhodobacterales > Rhodobacteraceae > HKCCE3408. Next base: position 397,385 of record JBCBCN010000001.1, read on the forward strand.
CTTTCCGGGCGCCAAGACGGGTTTCACGATTTCCCCTAGGCATCGTGCCAACCCCACGGCACTCCTCAAACGCCCACCCCAGCCGGGCGCTCGGTTAGATTACATTAAGGCTGCAAAGTCCGATAATCAAAACTACGGCAGAGCGTCTCCCACGCCGGTTCACGGCGGATCTGAGACCCAAAACGCACAGCCTAAGGCTGAAAGGCCGCATGAGCGAGGCGGCCTAAGTGTCTCTCATTCCACACAAACCTCTTTGGCCCTTGGGCGAGTGCTTAAATTGTCATCAAATGAAAGTTCTTGCCCCTGCGGAGCCATAAACGCCCGTGAAAGCCTCCGCAAATGCAGCGGCGGCGTCCTCATCCGTCGATGTCAGGGCCTGGTACCCGAGGTCGGACTCGAACCGACAAGCCTCGCGGCGGGGGATTTTGAATCCCCTGCGTCTACCAATTCCGCCACTCGGGCCCGTCTTGCCGTCTAGCCCGCGCCCTGGACCGGGTCAACTGCGCTTTACGTGCTAAAACAATGCACCGACGAGCCACAGCGTGATACCGGGAAAAAGCACCAGGATCACCACGCGGATCAGGTCAGAGGCGACAAACGGCGCCACGCCCGCATAGGTCCGCGCGATCGGGATATCTCGCGCCATGGAATTGATGATGAAGAGGTTCATCCCCACGGGCGGCGTAATCAGGCCCACCTCGACCACGATCAGGGCCAAGATGCCGAACCAGATCGCCGCCTCCTCCGGGCTCATGGCGTAGCCTAGCACGTTGAACTCCAGGGCGATGATGACCGGGTAAAAGATCGGGATCGTCAAAAGGATCATCGACAGCGAGTCCATAACGCAGCCAAAAATCAGATACGCCAAAAGCATGATCGAAAGGACCAGAAGCGGATCGAAGCCCGACATCGTCACCCACTCGACCAGCTGATCGGGCGCCCGGGTGATCGAAAGGAAAGAGTTGAAGATTTTGGCACCCAGCACGATGAAAAAGATCATCGCCGTGGCCTGAGCGGTTGATTTGACCGCATCGACAAAGCCCGCCCAATTAAGCCCGCCGGTCAGCACCCCATAAAGCCCGGCCATCAGCGCGCCGACCGCCGCGCCCTCGGTCGGGGTGAAAAGCGCCTGAACGCCGTCCTGGCCCCAATCCCAATCCGCAGCGATCCCGCCCATCACTAGGCCAAAGATCGCCACGACCGGCCAGGTTTTGGCGAGCGTGCGCATCCGTTCGGCATAGGGCACGCGCTCGGCGGTCGACGCCGCACTGGGCCGCACGCGCACATAAATCGCCACCGTGAGCATATACCCCAAAGCCGCGAGGATACCCGGCACCAGAGCCGCGATGAACATCTTCACAATGTTCTGCTGGGCTAGGATCGCGTAGATCACCAGGATGATCGACGGCGGGATCAGGATGCCGAGCGTGCCCCCGGCGGCTAGCACCCCCGTCGACAGGCTTTCGGAATAGCCGCGTTTTCGCATTTCGGGCAGCGCCACCTGCCCCATGGTCGATGCGGTGGCGAGCGACGAGCCGCAGACCGCGCCAAAGCCCGCGCAGGCGCCCACGGCCGCCATCGCAACACCACCCTTGCGGTGGCCCAGCCAGTCGGAGGCGGCCTGAAAAAGCGCGCCCGACATGCCCGATTTGGTCGCAAACTGCCCCATCAAAAGGAACAGCGGCACGATCGACAGGTTGTAATTGGAAAATTCCGAATAAGTCAGCGATTTAAGCTGTTCGAGGACCGGACCCGGCCGCCCCAGCACATACCAAGAGCCCAGAAACCCCGTTGCGGCCATCGCCACGCCGATGGGCACGCGGGCGAAAATCGCCAGCAGCATCAGGATAAAGGCGACGATCGCCAGCTCGAGACCGCTCATATAGCGGGATCCTCGCCCTTGGCGCCGCGCAGCACGTCGTTCACGCCGCGCCACACGGTATAGAGCGCCACAAGCAAAAACGCCGCCGAGCCCAGCCAACTGAGCCCATAGGCGATCCAAATCGGGATCTCGAGCTCATAGGAGGTTTCGGGGAAAAACGGGCGGTAGCCCATCCCGAAGCTCTCGCGCAGGCCATCCGAGCCATAGGGGAACTTTTCGCCGAAGCCGAGCCACAGCCGCCAGCAGATGATATAGGCCGCAATGGCGAGCAGGATGTCCCCGATGAGGGCTGTGATCGCTTGGCCCCGCAGCGGCAGGCGGGAGGTCAGGATATCGACCGAGACATGGCCGCGGTTGAGCTGACACCAGGGCAGGAACGCAAAGACCGCAATCGCCGTGCCGATCTCCACCAGTTCATAATCCCCGGTGATCGGTGAGAAAAACAGCCATCCATCCAAAGCGCGCCCGATGATCGAGGCCATTACCATGACCGAGATCGCTGCCAGGATCGTGCCGCCAAAAAGCGCCAGCGTCCGAGCCAGGGCTGAGGCCATGCGACCCACCCTCACCTCGAGATCTGGCAAAATCCCCGCTCGGGTCATGCGCGCGTACTCCCCACCGCTCCGGTTGCGCCGCTTTGTTCCGCTCTAACGCACGCTTGGCAAGCCCCCGCGCGCGCCCATGACCGGACAAAAAAGCCTCGGGCGCGCCTAAAGACCGCCCGAGGCATCCTTCAAAACGCAGGCTACATCTCGTTGTCGTATTGCTCCACGAGCGAGCGGGCGCGCTCCACCATCTCCTCGCCGGGCAGCCCGAGACCGTTCATCTCTTCGATCCAGCTCGCCGTCACGGCATCGCCCACGGCGCGAAGTTCAGACACAACGGCATCATCGAGCGTGACGATATTATTGCCCCGGGCCGTGATCGCCTCAAAGGCCATGTCATCGCCCATATCCATCGCTCGGCCTGCGGCCGCCGACGTGTCCGAGCCGGAATTGGCATCGATCACCGCCTGAAGATCGGGCGGCAGCGCGGCATAGGTTTCTGGGTTCATTGCCCAGATGAAGAAGGTGTTATAGAGCGCGCGGTCCCCACCGATCACCGTATGGTTTTCGGCCAGTTCCTCGACCCGAAGTGCGGGCACAACCTCCCAGGGGATCACACCACCATCGACGACACCGCGGCTCAGCGCCTCAGGGAAGGCCGGAACGGGCATGCCCACGGGCGTTGCGCCAAGCTCTTCGAGCAGGGCATTGGCCATCCGGCTGGGCCCGCGCAATTGCAGACCGTCGAAATCGGCAACCTCGTCAATCGCCTCACCCGAGAGGTGGATAACGCCGGGACCATGCACGTGGACCGCCATAAGATGCACGTCGGAGAACCGTTCAGCGGCAAGGTAGTCTTGCGTGAAATCCCAGGCTGCGCGGCTGGCATCCTCGGCATTCAGCGAGGTCATGAAGGGAAGCTCCATCGCCTCGGCCTCAGGAAAGCGGCCCGGCGTATAGGCCGGAAGCGCCCAGCCGCAATCGATCACGCCGTCGCGGATCTGATCGTAAAGCGCTGGCGGCGCGCCACCCAATTGCATGGCCGGATAAAGCTCCACATCGATCCGACCGCCCGATTGCTCTTCGATCGCCTCGGCCCAAGGCTCCATGAACATCGCCGGAACTGAACCGGCAGGCGGCAAAAAGTGCTGACAGCGGATGGTGAATTCGGCTTGAGCCGCGGCCATGGACGGCAGCATTACCGAGCCGAGCAGCGCCGCCGCGGCGGCCGCTTTAAACTTGGTCATATTTTCCTCCCTTGCCCCTATGGTTCCAAACGGGTCGTTCGAAACGCAGGAGCCTCGTTTTTGTATCTGACGCCGCTACGCTGCGCCCATGCGCGATAGGCTAGCGCGGGCGATTTGTAACTGTCACCCTCTTTTTAACGCCCGCTTTTTTGACTGATCATGTTTTGCCAGACCCCATCGCCGCCACAGGCTCGAGCCGCATGCGATGCCCGGTCTCACCGCGCAGATCAGCAGGAGCCCAACAATCTATGCGCCGGGGCGCGCGGGCTCTGGCATCGCCAGGCTTGGGCTGTTACTCCGCCGCGGCGCTCGTCGCGGTCCCGAACCCGCCACGGGGGAAAAGCACGGGGGACCAGAGCAATGACCAAACCGCCCAGGAATATCTGATGACGGATCAGCCCCAAGCAGAGCTTTCGATCTCAGAACGCCTGAGCCAATTGGCCGACGACGCGCATGCCGAAAGCGTGCCGCTGACCTGGATCCTGGCCCAACTCAATGAGCGCGCTTTCGGGCTATTTCTGCTGATCCTAGCGCTGCCCTGTTGCATCCCGTTTCTCTACGGCGTGCCGCAGGTGGTGGCGCTGCCCCTGATGTTCATCTCGGCTCAGATGCTGATTGGACGCGCAACGCCGTGGCTGCCGGAGCGTCTGGGCGCCAGAGAAGTGGCGAAGACGTCTCTGGAAAACCTCGCGACGCGCGCCGGTCCCTGGCTTAGGCGGATCGAAGCGGTCAGCCATCCGCGCCTTGCCTGGCTCACACGGCCTCCGCTTGACCGCGTGGTGGGCCTAGCACTTGTGCTCTTTAGCGCGTCGATCCTGGTGCCACTGCCGGGGACGAACACCGTTCCCGGTTTCGCCGTCGTGGTGGTGGCGATGGGCCTGCTGCAACGCGACGGTATCCTGGTGATCCTTGGCGCGCTTCTCGGGACGGCCTGGATCGCCTCGCTCATCTTTGCGGGCGCCACTCTGATAAGCCTGATCCGCGGCTGGCTCGGCATATGAGACCGTCCGCGACCATGGGCCCCTTGCAGGCCCGCGCCGACCGGCAGAATGTCAGACGGTGACGCCGGAGACGCAACTTATGCCTTTGAACCTGCCGAAACCACGCCGACCTCAATGGGGCGGCACCGGGTCCGCGCCATGAGCGCTCCCGACGCCTCGGATTTCCAAGCATCCGCCCCTTCGCAGCGCGGTTGGATCCTGCTCGCTGGTGCAGGCTCTGCGACGGTCTTTCTCGCCGCCCTGGGTTATCAATACCTGGGCGGTCTGCTGCCCTGCGCCATGTGCCTGTGGCAGCGCTGGCCGCACCGTATCGCCATGGCGCTGACACTCATCGGTGTCTTGCGGCCCTCCAACGGGATCGTCGCGCTGGGTGTGGCGTCGATGCTGGTGAGCGCGGGTTTGGGCGTCTTTCACACCGGGGTTGAGCGCTCCTGGTGGGAAGGCCCGCAGAGTTGCGCCGCCACCGCCTCTCAGGATCTTGGCGCGATGAGCGGGGCCGAACTGCTCGATTTCACCACCGGCCCGCAAATCGTGATGTGCGATGAGGTCGCCTGGACGGCTCTCGGCCTGTCGATGGCCTCCTGGAACGCCCTTCTAAGCCTCGTCCTGGCCGCCTTCTGGGCCTGCGCGCTCATGCGCGGACATCGTTTGATCTAGGCTTGATCTAGCCCCTTCATATTTCCGAAAATACTCAATGCGTCCAAAGGCCCGTGCAGGCCCGCCATACGTTCATGAGCCCCGCACCATGCCGTGCCCGCCCTCAGCTCGCGCGCACAAACGCCACCAACATCGCGGTGGAGCCGTCCACATCGCCCTGCCCCGTACTCTGCACCGTACTTTGCCCCGCACTCTGGCCGGTCTCAAGCACTGGCTGAAGCTTCAGGGCCAGCTCCTTGCCCAGCTCCACCCCCCATTGATCGAAGGAATTGATGCCCAGGATCACGCCCTCCATGAAAACCCGATGCTCGTAGAGCGCGATGATCTGGCCCAGCATGCCCGGAGTGAGTTGCGGATAGATCAGCGTGGTCGACGGCCGATTGCCTGGAAAAACCCGGTGGCGGGCTTGGCGCTCGAGCTCTGCGCCCTCAAGGCCTTTGGCCGCCATCAAATCCCGCGCCTCGTCCAGACCGCGCCCGCGCATCAGCGCTTGCGACTGGGCCAGCGCGTTCGATAAGAGCAGTGTCTGGTGATGCGCCATATCCGCCTCATGGCCGCGCGCCGCGACTAGGAATTCACAGGGCACAACGCGCGTGCCCTGGTGGATCAGCTGGTAAAACGCGTGCTGACCGTTGGTGCCCGGCTCCCCCCAGACGATGGGGCCACTGTCGCGCGGCAGATCATTGCCGTCCATCGCGACGCCCTTGCCGTTGCTCTCCATCTCAAGTTGTTGGAGATAGGCGGGCAGGCGCGCGAGACGCTGATCATAGGGCAGCACCGCACGGCTGGCATGGCCGCAGATTTGGTTGTGCCAGATCCCCACCAGAGCCAGCAGAACGGGTAGGTTCTCGGCCAGATCCGCATCACGGAAATGCTCGTCCATTGCCCTCCCACCGGCGAGAAACGCCGCGAAATCCTCTGGCCCCACCGCCAGCATCAGGCCCAGCCCGATCGGCCCCCAGAGCGAATACCGCCCGCCGACCCAATCCTCAAAGCCAAAGACCCGTTCGGGCGCGATGCCAAACTCGGCGGTCTTCTCCTCGGCCGAGCTGAGTGCCGCGAATTGCGCGCCGGGATCAGCGACCGCGCCCGCCATCCAGTCTCGGGCACTCGCCGCATTGGTCATCGTCTCGATCGTCGTGAAGGTCTTGGAGGCCACGATCACCAGGGTCGTGGTTGGATCCAGGCCCTTGAGCGTGTCGGCCAGATGCGCGCCGTCGATGTTGGAGACGTAATGCAGCCGCGGCCCGTCATGGTAAGGCGACAGCGCCAGCGTCGCCATCGCCGGGCCCAGATCGGAGCCGCCGATGCCGATATTGATAATGTCCGTGATCGCGCCACCGGCACCCTGGAAGGCGCCCGAACGAACATCGCGCGCAAAGGCTTCCATCCGCGCCCGCGTCGCCAGCACGCCGGACAGCACATCCACACCTTCGACCTCAATCGGCCCAGTTTCAGCGCGAAGGGCGGTATGCAGGACGGCACGGCCCTCGGTCTCGTTGATCTTGGCGCCACCGAACATCGCCTCGCGTCGCTCTTCCAGCCCGGACCGGCGCGCCAGCTCCAACAGTAGTGACCGCGCACCATCGTCGATCTGGGTCTTGGAATAGTCGAACAGCATGTCGCCGAACCGCGCGGAAAAGGACCGCGCGCGGGTGGATGAAGCGTCAAAGAGCGCGGTGATCGAGATATCGTGGCGTGCGGCGCGGTGCTGGCTCAGTTCGTGCCAAAGATCCATGCAGATTTCCAATCTTAGGTGAATATTCTCAACGCTTTACGGCACTAAGCACATAAATCCGCATAAGCTAAACCGCCCAATGCACCACCGCCTCGGACCAAACCGCACGGATCGGCGCCGCGTCCTGGGCCAAGTCCTGGACACGCACCAGGGCGGCGCGTTTTTGCTCTCCGGTGATCAGGATATGTTTGGACAAAGCCCCGCCCAGCACCCGCGCCGACAGCGTAACCCGCGCCTCACCACTGCCCGGCTGTCGGGCTGGTTCAACGGCCCGGGCAGTGGGCGCAAGCGCCTGGGCCAGGTCCGGATCGCCTGGGAAAAGGCTAGCCGTGTGAAGGTCCTCGCCCATCCCAAGCAGAAGCACATCGAGCGGCAGATGCGGCTCGAGCCCTTGCGAGAGCGCTTCGGCCGCAGCGCCCGGTGTTTCGGCCGCACGACTATAAAGCGGCAGCCACTCAGCCGCCGCCGCAAAGCCTGTGAACAGCCGCGCTTTGACCATGGCGGTGTTAGAGCGCGGATCGCTTTCCGGGACCCAGCGCTCATCGTTGAGGACCACCCGCACACGCGCCCAGTCAAGCTCGACCGCCGACAGGATATCGAACAGCGGACCGGGTGTCGTGCCGCCCGGCACGCAAAAGCTGGCCGTTTCGCGGCTGCGCAAAGCGGCAGCAAGCTCACCGGCCAGGGCATCGGCCAGGCCGAGCATCAAGAGGTCGCGGTCAGGATATGCCTTGAGCTCCCGCATCGCTCAGCCGATGATCTCCCGCCAGGCACGGCTATCGCGCGCCATCAGCGCAGCGGCGGCATCGGGACCGTCCGAGCCCGGCGCATAGGGCAGCGGCGCATGTTCCGCCCCCTTCCAACCCTCGATCAGCGGATCGGTCCAAGCCCACGCCGCCTCCACCTCATCGCCGCGCATAAACAGCGTCTGATCGCCCCGGATCACATCCATGATCAGCCGTTCATAGGCCTCTGGCGCGGCGGCTGCTTCAGGGCCGAGGGCATCGGCGAAAGTCATATCCAGCGGCACATCGACCAGGCGCATGCCGCCCGGTCCAGGCTCTTTGATCGTCACCATCAGGTCGATGCCTTCGTCGGGTTGGAGCCGGATACTGAGCACATTGGCATGGCGATCGGTCTGCTCTTCGAAGATCGAATGCGGCGCCTCTTTGAAATGGATGACGATCTCCGACATTCGCGCCTTGAGCCGCTTGCCGGTCCGCAGGTAAAACGGCGTGCCTTTCCAGCGCCAGTTCGAGATATCGACCCTGAGCGCGATATAGCTTTCCGTGGTGCTGTCGAAGCTTTCGACATCCTCGCGATAGGACGGCCCTTCGCTATCGCTGCTGTACTGGCCGCGCACGATATTGGTCGATTTCACCGGATCGAGCGCGCGGATCACTTTGAGCTTTTCGTCCCGGACAGCGCCGGGATCAAAGCGCGTCGGCGCCTCCATCGCGGTCAGGCAGAGCAGCTGCATCAAATGGTTCTGCACCATATCGCGCATCGCGCCGGAGCGGTCATAATAGGCCCCGCGCCCACCGATCCCCACGGTCTCGGCCACGGTGATCTGCACATGATCGACATATTGCGCGTTCCACAGCGGCTCAAATAGGACATTGCCGAAGCGGATCGCCATCAGGTTTTGGACCGTCTCTTTGCCCAGGTAATGGTCGATGCGGTAGATCTGCGCTTCCTCGAAGTGTTTGGCCAAGGTCGCGTTGAGGTCTTGGGCCGAGGATAGGTCGCGGCCAAAAGGTTTTTCTACAACGATCCGAGCGTCTTGGCGGGCGACATTAAAGTTGTTGAGCCGCTCTGCAATCGCTCCAAACAACGATGGCCCAACCGAGAAATAGAAGGCCTGAACCGCATCCGACCGCATCATCCCGGCGAGCTCTTTCCAACCGCCTTCGCCGGTGGCGTCGATTGAGATATAATCGAGCATCGCCAAAAACGGCTCGATCTGATCGGGCTGGCAGTGCTTTTCCGACACAAACTCGCGGATCGCCTCTCGCGCGAGCTCCCGGTAGCCCTCGGCATCCGTCTCGCGCCTGGCCGCACCGATGACGCGTGCCTCGGGCGGCATCTGACCGGCCAAGAACCGACGATAAAGCCCCGGCAAGATCTTACGGCGCGCCAGATCGCCGGTACCGCCGAAAATCACCAGGTCGAAAGGCTCAACGGGAATAACGCGCGACACCATTCGCGCCTCGGCCTGCGCTTTGCGGTCGTGTTGCATCCTACCTGCCTCGCCCGGATTGCCGCGAAATCGGCGCCACTCTAACAGCTTCCCCCCACACGGCAACTGCGCGCCGGGGGCGTCGGGGCTATTCCGCTTGCAAGGTGCAGAGCAGCTCGAACAAGATCGACGCGCCCAGCCAAGCGGTGATCCCACCGGTGTCGAAGGGTGGCGAGACCTCGACCAGATCGGCCCCCACATAATCCAGGCCGCGCAGGGCCCGAACGCAGGAAACCGCCTCAAACGAGGTTGGCCCGCCGACCTCCGGCGTGCCCGTACCCGGCGCATAGGCGGGATCGATGAAATCGATATCGAAAGACAGATATGTCGGCCCGTCTCCCGCGACCTCTCGCGCGATATCCATCGCTGCCTGCCAACCCATCGCCATGCAGTCCTCAATCGGCACGATCCGCACGCCACGATCCCAGCCGTATTGAAAATCGGAATTGTTGTAGGACGTGCCGCGCATCCCCAGCATCACGCAGCGCTTTGGATCGAGACAGCCCTCCTCGATCGCCTGGCGGAACGGATTGCCATGGGTCAAGGTTTCGCCGCCGAAATAGGGCGGGTAGAGATCGGTGTGGCTGTCGAGCAGGATCAAGCCCATCGGAGCACCCCGGCTGCGATAAAGCTCACGCAAAACGGTCAGCGTGCATAGGTGATCGCCGCCGACCATGAGGGGCCGGATGCCTTGCGCCAGAACACCGCCGACGAAGCCCTGCGCCGAGGCCAGTGCCTCGTCCTGGTCGACCGGGCTCATGGCGACATCGCCCAGATCGGCAACGCGGGCGGCCTTAAAGGGTTCTTGCCCCGTGGCGCGGTTCATCTCGCGGATCATGGTGGAGGCGTCGCGCAGGGCGCGCGGGCCGTGGCGCGCCCCCGGCCGGTTCGATGTCGCCCCGTCCCAGGGCAGACCGAACATCCCGATATCGACCTCCGCCCGGCGCGGATGATCCGGCGGCAGATAGGGCAACCGCATGAAGCTCGGCACACCGGCATAGCGCGGCAGGTCCGTGCCAGATGGCGGTTGGAAAAAGGGATCGGGATTGGGGGACATCGTTCGGGGCCTCCTGCAAGCGTGCGGCCACCCTGACCGTGCCGCGCCCCCGGCTCAAGCTCGAAACGCCAAGCGGTCGCTTAGGCCTCCAGCTCCGCATCCCAATAAAGGAAATCGAGCCAGGTTTCGTGCAGGTGGTTCGGCGGGAACTTCCGCCCCAAATTGCGCAACTCTTCGGCCCCCGGCTGTCGCGGGGCGCGGCGCAGCGACAAGCCGGATTGCTTGAGGCTTTTGGAGCCCTTCTTGAGATTGCATTTGCCGCAGGCCGCCACGACATTCTCCCAGGTCGTCACGCCGCCCCGGGCCCGTGGCACAACATGGTCAAAAGTCAGATCCCCCTTCGCGCCGCAATATTGGCACGAGAACGCGTCGCGCAAAAACAGATTAAAGCGGGTGAAAGCAACCTTCTTTTGCGGCTTGATGTAGTCGCGAAGGACCACCACCGAAGGGATGCGGATCTCGGTTGTGGGGGAGCGCACCACCTCGTCGTATTCCGCCACGATCTGAACCCGGTCAAGGAACGCGGCCTTCACCGCCTCCTGCCAGGTCCACAGCGACAAGGGATAATAGCTCAGCGGGCGGTAATCGGCGTTGAGCACCAGCGCGGGGTTGTGCCGCAGAGAGCCGGGCTCACGCACGAAACTGGTCCTGAACTCGCTGTCCATCGCTGATATACCTCGGCCCGCTTCCCCTGCCGCGCCGCGGCCTTACATGGCGCGCGACATCGTGCTGCCGGGTGCGTCCAGATCGGCTTGATGCTGGCGCACTCCGTCTGATCTTGGCGCCACTATATCTAGGCGCTGGCATCTGACAAGCCCCGTTCCTTAGCGCTTGCGACCGCATAGGTTGAGCCGTAGCCTGAGGCCATGACCACGCCACGCAGAGGCGCCATCGACGGTGTTTTGGAAGCCGCGCTGTATGCCGAAAATCTCGACGCGGCCGAAGCGTTCTACGCGGGCTTTCTGGGCCTGGAAATACGGCTGCGCGCGGGCAATCGGCACGTTTTTTTCAATGCAGGCGGCACGGTGCTTTTGGTGTTCAACCCGGCCGAGACGGTCACACCGCCACCGCAAGGCGCCCTGCCCGTCCCGCCGCACGGGGCCCAAGGACCAGGTCATGTGTGTTTCGCTATGTCCGCCGACGAGATCGAGGCTCTCAAAGCGCGTGCCCTTGCGGCTGATATTCCGGTCGATGCGGATTTCACCTGGCCCAATGGCGCGCGCTCGCTCTATCTGCGCGATCCGGCGGGCAATTCGGTGGAGTTTGCCGAGCGCAGGCTGTGGTTCTGAGCGGCGTCTAAGCGGCGTCTTCGAGCCCGAGGCGGTCCCGCAAAAACGCCAGCGCCACGCTTAAGCCGTCCGGCGCGATGCCGTGGCCCGTGCCCTTCATGACATGGGCGAAAACCTCCACACCCGCGGCTTGCAACGCTTGCGCCGCTTCTGGCAGGCTTTGCGGCGGCACGACTTCGTCCTGGTCGCCATGGATCAGCAAAACCGGCGGGCGCACAGCGATCTCATCGGCCAGGGTCTCGGGTTGCAGCAGCCGACCGGAGAAGCCGACCAGGGCGGCCAGGGGCTCAACCCGGCGCAGCGCCACTTGGAGCGTCATCATCGTGCCCTGGCTGAAACCGATGATCGCGGTCTGATCGGCTGTCACGCCCTCCTCGACCATCACCGCGTCAAGGAAAGCGTTCAGGTCGTCGCTCGCCCGCGCCATCCCGGCCATCGCCGCCTCTTCGCTGGAGCCGTCGATCCAGGGGATCGGGAACCACTGAAACCCCGCCGGGTTCATCGCCGAACGCTCGGGCGCATCAGGGGCCACGAAAGCGGTGCCGGGCAGATGCGGGCCAAGCGGCTCGGCGAGGCCCAAAAGATCGGCGCCATCCGCGCCATAGCCGTGCAGGAAGATCACCAAACGCTGCGCTTCGCCCGGGGGCACGCCCGCGCGCCCGTGCCGCAAAATATCGCTCATAACTGCTCCTGTCGGCCCTTCGCGGCGAGGTAGTAGACCCAAATCGCCCGAGCGGCAATCGCCCGCCAAGGCGCCCAGCTTCTCGCCATTTGATCGAGCGCGCGCTCCGACGGACGTTCGGGCAGCTCCCAGATCAGGCGCACGCCTTCTTGCAGCGCCAGATCTCCTGGGGCGAAGACATCCGCCAGACCCAGGGCCTGCATCGCGTAGATCTCGGCGGTCCAACGCCCGATCCCCTTATGGCGGCAGAGGCTTGCGACGGCCTCCTCCGGCTCCATCCGCGCCAGCGCGCCGTAGTCCTGACCCGAGGCGGCGAGCGCGCGGAGATAGGCCTGTTTCGGCCGCGTGAGCCCGACCTCGATCAGCACCGCATCCGGTGCCTCGGTCATCACCGATGGATCATCAAGCCCCGCCGCCTGAAAGCGGGCCCAGATCGCCGCCGCAGACCGGGTCGAGACCTGTTGGCCGATGATCGCGAAGGCCAGCGCGCCAAAGCCCTGGGGCTTACGCATGAGCGGCAAGGGCCCCGTTGCAGCAAGCACCGGGCCGAAGCGCGTCTCAAGCTGGGCCAGAGCCGCCGCCCCTTCGGCCAGATCGGCCTCTGTCTCAATACGCCGCATGGGCCCTGCCTAGACGCAAGCCTGCCGAAAGGCTAGCAGCGGAATATGGCGATGCTTGAGACCCATTCGGCCGACGACGCCGAGACCGCGCGGCAGACGCGCCGGACCTGGCGCAATGTCGGCGTTTTGGTGGCCGCGCAGGCCGTGCTGGGTGGTCAGATGCCGCTGCTGTTTGTAGTCTCAGCTCTTGCCGGTCAACAGCTGGCGCCGACACCGCTTTTGGCGACTTTGCCGATCTCGCTGATTGTCTTTGGCTCTATGACAACCTCGCCGTGGCTCTCGGCGCTTATGCAAAGCCAGGGTCGCCGCTTGGGCTTTGTCATTGGCGCGCTCGGCGGGGCGGCGGGCAGCGCGCTCGGGGCGGTCGGCATGCTCCAGGGGGAGTTCCTTTACCTCGCTGTAGGCTCTTATTTCACCGGCATCTACATGTCGGCCCACGCCCTTTATCGCTTTGCCGCCGCCGATAGCGCCGGCGAAGCGATCCGCGCTCGGGCGATTTCCTATGTGATGGCGGGCGGGCTTCTCTCTGCAATCATCGGCCCCCAGCTCGTAAAGCTGACCGAAGGCGCGACGGCCACTCCGTTTTTCGCGAGCTACCTTGCTGTGGTCGCGCTCAATCTGGTGGGCGTATTTCTCTTTGCTTTCTTGGATCTGCCCAAACCCGCCCCACCCAGTGCGGCGGACGGGCCGCTGCGCAGCCGGGCCGAGATGCTGCGCGATCCACGCATCGCGGTGGCTGTGATCTGCGGCATGGTCAGCTATGCGCTGATGAACCTGATGATGACGTCGACGCCTCTGGCCGTGGTGGGCTGTGGCTTTGGCACGGGCGATGCGGCCGATGTCGTGATGGCCCATGTCCTGGCGATGTTTGCGCCGTCGTTTTTCACAGGCCACCTGATCGGGCGGTTCGGCGCGCTTAGGATTATCGCGGTGGGCCTGGCCTGTCTGGCGATGGCGGGCGGCGTGGCCCTGGCCGGGGTGGAATTGTCGAACTTCTTCATCGCGCTGATCCTGCTCGGGGTTGGCTGGAATTTCGGCTTTATCGGCGCGACGGCGCTTCTGGCGGCCAGTCATAGCGCAGCAGAGCGCGGCCGGATCCAGGGCATGAACGATTTTTTCGTTTTCGGCCTGGTGACGGTGGCGTCTTTGTCCTCTGGTGGGTTGATCAATTCCGGGCCCGAGATCACCGATGGCTGGGTGGCGGTCAACATCGCCATGGCGCCATTCCTGGCACTGGCGGCAGGCGCGTTGATCTGGCTTTGGCGGCGCGAGCGGACCCCGGCCGTGGCCTGAGACCCTGCCCGGCGGGTTTGAGTATTTTTGAAAAGTGAAGCTAGCCCGCGGGCTCGAACAGGCTGACCACACTTAAAAGATAGCCGAACTCATCGGAATGGGCGCGCCAGATCTCGGCCTCGGAGGAGGCCATCGCCAGAACTTCAGACAAATCTTCATAGGTTTCGGCCTCTAGGCGCAGAGCTTCAATCCGTGCATCCAGCGGTCGATAGTAGTTTTCCCAGGCCGCGGCACTCAGGCGACGCTGTCCGAGGATACGAAAGCCGGTTTTATGGATCCAGGTCGAGATACCGTTGCGCATCTCAGGATAGTCTTCCCACATCGCGCGCACTTCAGAAGACGGCGTGTCCGTGAACCAGCAACATTCCGAGAAGGCAATCACGCCGCGAGGCTTCAGCGCGTTGCGCCAGTGATCGAGGCAGGCCTCGATCCCTTCGATATAGGCCGCACCTGCGCACCAGATCAGATCGAACGGCCCCAGGGTGACTGGATCATGCGCCGTGCCATCCTCGAGCCGCTCACGCGCGATCAATTGGCCGCGCAGAACGCGGGCCTCGGGGTGGTCGCGCCGCGCGCGGGCGGCAAAGCGGGCATGTTTGTCGAAGGCGGTGACGCGGGCCTCGGGGGCCAATTGCTCCAGCGCAGCTATGTCAGCGCCGGGCCCGTAGGCTGCATCACAGATTTCCGCGCCACGAGGAAGGGTAAGCAAGCGCCCGAGCCCGGCCACATCCGCCGCCTCGCCCGGGCCTTCCCGGGGCAGCCCGTCATGCAGGCGCCAGAATGCGCCTTGCGTCATAGGATGCCCGCGAGGGCCGCCGGATCAAAGCCCGGCGGTGCCACCAGCTCGATGCCGGTCTTGGACATGCGCACTTCGAGCCCTGCGCCAGTCAACGCTGTTTTGAGCCGGTCGACCTCGGTGAAGTCCTTGCTCTGCATCGCCTGCGCACGGGCAGCGCTGAGCGCGGCCTCGAAGGCCGTGAGATCGGCGCCTGGGCCAGTGCTATCCTCGACCCAGCCGCCGAGCTCCTCCGTCAAAAGGCCCATGAACTGCGCCGAGCCTTTCAGGCCCGCTGCGTCGCCCCTGGCGGCCATGGCGTGGAGCGCCGCGATCGCCCCGGCGGAGTTCAGATCATCAGCGACGGCAGCCAGCACGTCTCGGGCCACCGGACCGGCGGTCACGCCTTCGGTGAGCGCGCGCCATTTGCGCAAATGCCCCTCAGCCTCTCGCAGGCGTGCCTCGGTCCAATCGAGCGTCTTGCGGTACTGCGTGCCCAGAAGGACCAGGCGGATCACCTCACCCGGCACGCCCTCGTCCAGCAGATCGCGCACGGTGAAGAAATTGCCCAGGGATTTGGACATCTTCCGGCCCTCGACCTGCAACATCTCGTTGTGCAGCCAGATCCGCGCCATGCCGTGCCCGACGCAGCGCGATTGCGCCATCTCGTTCTCGTGGTGCGGAAACTGCAGATCCGACCCCCCGGCATGGATGTCAAATTCCGGGCCCAGCAAGTCTGCGGCCATGGCAGAGCACTCGATATGCCAGCCCGGGCGACCGCGGCCCCAGGGGCTGTCCCAACCGGGCAGATCGGGGCCGGAGGGTTTCCAGAGCACGAAATCCATGGCGTCGCGCTTGTAGGGCGCCACCTCGACGCGGGCTCCCGCGATCATATCCTCGATCGAACGACCCGCGAAGCTGCCGTAATCGGGGTCACTGGCCACCGAAAAGAGCACATGGCCCTCGGCCTCATATGCGTGGCCCTTGGTGACCAGTTCCTCGATCATCGCGACCATCTGGGCAATGTAATCCGTGGCGCGCGGCATCGCGTTGGGCTCCAACACGCCCAGGGCGGCCAGATCGTCGAGATACCACCCCGAGGTTTCCGCGGTAATGTCTGAGATCGGGCGGCCCGTCTCAGCGGCGCGTGCATTAATCTTGTCGTCTATGTCTGTGAAATTGCGCACGAAAGTCACGTTTTCAGCGCCGTAGACATGCCGCAATAGCCGAAAGAGCAGGTCAAACGCCACCGCCGAGCGCGCATTGCCGATATGGGCGCGGTCATAGACGGTCGGCCCACAGAGATAGAGCGATACCTTGCCGGGTTCCATCGGCTGCAACGTCTCGATGCGGCGGCTTTTGGAGTTGCGAAGGCGGATTTCTATGGGCTGATCGGTCATGGGGATCGCGTCTGGTTGAAGGTTGTGGCGCCTCCGGTCGGCCCGAAGCGCGGTGCGCTTGTGAATAGGCTAGGCAAAAGCCGCAAGCAACGACCGATCCCGCGGGGTGGACGGTCGGAACGCCGTCGAGGCTTGCGGCTTTCGGCGAAACCCGGCGCATAGGTGCGGCATGGCATCTCGGTTCGCGCACAGTGCTTGCGTTTTGATTGTCAAATACAGATGCTGCAACTGACATGTTTGGTGAGCTCGTAGAACGGCATTGCGCGGCTCTGCCCGGAGCCGAAGCGCAACACCCTTTCGGACCTGAGACTGAGGTCTGGAAAGTGGGTGGTCGTATGTTCGCGGCATATACCCATGACGGGCGCGGCCTCTCGGTCCGTTGCGAGGACGGGCCCACCGCGCAACGCCTTGTGCAAAACGGCCAGGCAGAATCCGTGCCCTATCTCAAACCCGGCGGCTGGGTTTTGTTCCCCTGGGAGCGGACTAATCCCGATGAGTTGCGCGCCCGCCTCACGGCAAGCTATATGCGCATCAGGCGGGAGCTTAGTGCCGAAGTGCTTAGCGGCTTGCCGCCCCTTTCGAACGAACAGCTACACTAGCCACGCCCCCACTGCCCTCGGCCCGGGCGAATGGCTTGGGGTGAGGAGACGGCGACATGCGCGCATCGGAACGCTTGCGAGGCTTGAACGGCGATGGCGATGACGGCTGGGGCCTTTTCTACCGCGCGCGGCAGATGGTGGCGGCGGGCGAGAAGGTTCTAGAGCTGACCATCGGGGAGCATGATATTCCCACCGAACAGTCTATCCTCGATGTGCTCCACCGGGCCGCAAGCTCGGGCGATACCGGCTATGCTCCCGTGCCGGGTATGGACGCATTGCGTGACGCGGTGGTGGCGCGCGCCGCGCGTGTGACGGGCGCCCAAATCGTGCGGGAGAATGTGCTGATCACGCCGGGTGGTCAGGCGGGCCTATTTTCCGCCCATGCCGCTGTTCTCGATCCTGGCGATGTCGGCCTGCATATCGATCCCTTTTATGCGACCTATCCCGGTACGATCCGCGGCGTCAGCGGCGTGCCCGTTGCCGTCGAGGCCCGTGCGAGCGATGGCTTTCAACCCAAGGCGGAAGATCTCGACCAAGCCGCCGCATCCCACAAGGCCCGTTCACTGCTGATCAACACGCCGAATAACCCAACCGGCGCGGTCTATAGCGAGCAGACACTCCAGGGCATTGCCGAGGTGGCGCAGGCCCGCGATCTCTGGGTCATTTCAGATGAGGTTTATGACAGCCAGATCTGGCACGGGCGTCACCTGAGCCCGCTCACGCTGCCCGGCATGGCGGAGCGTACGCTTGTGATCGGCTCGATGTCGAAAAGCCACGCGATGACCGGCTCACGGCTCGGTTGGGTAATCGGCCCGGCCGATCTGATCGCGGCGATGATCGATCTGGCCACGACCACGACCTACGGCGTGCCGGGCTATATTCAGCAGGCGGGACTGTTTGGCCTTGGCCAGGGCGCGGAGATCGAGGCGCGCGTTGGCGCCCCGTTTCAGAGGCGGCGCAATCTGATGATGCGCCTGCTTGATGGCCAAAACGTGCTCAGCGTAGTGCCCGCGGACGGCGCGATGTATGTGATGCTCGATGTGAGCGGAACCGGGCTGAGCGGGGCGGACTTCGCGGAGCGTCTATTGGACGAAGAAGGGATCGCGGTGATGCCAGGCGCTAGCTTCGGTGCCGCGGCTCGGAGCCATATCCGCGTGGCCATGACGCTGGAGGATCAGGCCTTCGAAGATGCGATGGGTCGGCTCATAGCCTTTGCCACCGCCCAGGTTCACGCCACAGCCTGACCCGCAAACGAAACGTGCCGCCGACCCAGCGAGGGTCAGCGGCACGGATGTGTTCGTATTGAGACTGCTTCAGAAGCGGTAGGACACCCGCGCGCTGAAGGTCGTCACGTCGACGTCGATCCCGGTATCGTCGAAATCGTCGAACTCATGGTAAGTGACATCCCCGCCGAGGATGACCGAGTTGCCGAGGTCATAGTTGACGCCAAGACCCGCGAGCCAGCCGGTATCGGAAAATTCCGTGCCGCCGATCGTGGCGTCGGCCGTCACGACGCCCAAGGCACCATAGCCCAGAAAGCCGTTGCCAAAGTCATAGCCGCCGCGGAACCGCAGGCGTGCAATGTCGTCGATCGTGCCCGCACCGCCATCAAGGTCGATATCGGCGTCATCATAGTCGATCTCGGCGCCGATGACGGTCGTGCCGAAATCCCACTGATAGCCCGCATGCAGGCCGAAGAAATCGCCGTCACCGCCGACAGTCGCCGCGCCGGACGTGTCGACATCGGCGCCGCCATACTGGCCACCGAAGTAGAAGCCGGTCCAATCCGGCGTCGTGGCCGCGACCGGCGCGGGTGCGATGGTCACTGGCTCTTGCTGGGGCGCTTGCAGGCCGCCAGCGGTTGCTGCACCGGCCAAGCCGAAGCTGAGGGCCGTGCCCAAAAGAAATGTGGTGCGCATGGAACTGCTCCTTTGTTTGCATCCACTCTAACGCGCAGACCGCGGATGAGTTTCATCCTGGGAGGTGCGGCCCGCGCGTTGGGTCAGACATGGAAAGCGCGGCACCGGATTACCAATCACGAGGTTGGTAACACTCTGACATAATGAGATAACGCGCTAGAGACCGCCAAGCCGCCGCCGGAATATCGGCGCGCTTTGGCCCATTTGCCGAGGCTCGCGCGATTGTGAGGGAACAAAACCCGCCGTGACGGACGTTCAGGGCGGCATCCTAAGCGCGCCATCCAGGCGGATCGTCTCACCGTTGAGATAGCTGCAGCTCAAAATAAAGCCGACCAAAGCGGCGAACTCCTCAGGCCGACCGAGGCGGCGCGGAAAGATGACGTCCTCGGCCAGGCCGTCCATGATCTCCTGACCCAACCCCTCTAGCATCGGCGTGCGAAAGATCCCCGGCGCAATCGCCATCACCCGGATCCCCAGCGCGCCCAGATCCCGCGCCATGGGCAAGGTCATGCCCGCGACCCCGGCCTTCGACGCGCTATAGGCGCTCTGCCCCTTCTGGCCGTCAAAGGCCGCGACCGAGGCGGTCTGGACGATCACCCCGCGCTGGCCATCGGCATCGGGCGCATTCTCGGCCATCATCGCCGCGGCCAGGCGCGAAACATTGAACGCGCCGACCAGATTGATCTCGATTGTGCGCGCGAAACTTCCGAGCGGATGCGGACCGGAGCGGCCAACGGTCTTGGCGCCTGTCGCGATCCCGGCGCAGTTTACCGCGACATTCAAACCGCCCATTTCGGTCCGTGCAGCGTCAAGCGCCGCCTGCACCTCAGGCTCGGAGGTTACGTCGAGCGGATGCACCGACGCGCCCAGCTCTTGTGCCAGGGCGGCGCCACGCTCGGCATCCCGGTCCAAAATCGCCACCCGAGCACCCGCCGCGTGAAGATAACGCACTGTCGCCTCGCCCAGGCCACTCGCCCCGCCGGTCACGACGGCTTTCACATCCGAGATGTCCATTACGACTTTCCCTATAACCTCCGCGAACGCGCGCAGGCCTCATACCTTGCCTTCATTTTTCCGAAAATACTCCCCTGCGACCGTGCCCCCTAGTGCGGCTGCACCCCGGGCAGGAAAACCGCCTTGTCGCGATGATGCAACGAGACGCCATCGCGGAACACATGCACCTTTTGGGGTGGCGCCGTCAGCTTAACCTCATTGCCACGCAGTCCGCCATGGATGCCGGGCAGCTTGCCGATCACCGGGTTCTCCGCGCCCTCCTCCCGCTCAAAATAAAGCAGCGTCACTTCGCCTAGGGCCTCGGTAATTTCGACCTTGCCCTGGTAGGCAAAGGCATCGTCCTCAGTCTCAACCATGTCTTCGGGCCGGATCCCAACTTCGACCCGCGCGCCCTGATCACCGGGCTCTGACGGGTAATCGCTCAAAACCGTGCCGCCACCATGGTCAAGCTTGAGCGTAGTCTGCGCACCGGTCCCAGTGATCTCACCGCCCAGCATATTCATCGCCGGGCTGCCGATAAAGCGCGCCACGAAAGTCGAGTTGGGCCGCTCATAAAGCTCAAGCGGCGCGCCGACTTGCGCCACACCGCCACCGGCCAACACCACGATCCGGCTGGCCAGCGTCATCGCCTCGACCTGGTCATGGGTCACGTAGATCATCGTGCTGTCGGGCATCTGTTCCTTGAGTTGCGCGATCTCGATCCGGGTCGCCACGCGCAGGGCCGCGTCAAGGTTCGAGAGCGGCTCATCAAAGAGGTAAACCTTTGGGTCGCGCACGATCGCCCGGCCAATCGCCACGCGCTGTCGCTGGCCACCGCTCAGCGCCTTGGGGAGGCGGTCGAGAAAGTTCTCAAGCTGCAGTTTCTCAGCCGCTGCGCGCACCAGCTTGTCGATCTCGGATTTCGACTTGCCCGCAATCTGCAGCGCGAAAGCCATATTATCGCGCACCGTCATATGCGGGTAGAGCGCGTAGCTTTGGAACACCATCGCGATGCCACGCTCGGACGGAGGCACGTCATTGACCACGCTCCCGTCGATCTCCAGCGTGCCGCCCGTGATCTTTTCCAGACCCGCAATCATCCTGAGCAACGTGGACTTGCCACAGCCTGAGGGCCCGACAAAGACGATCAGCTCACCCTGTTCGATGTCGAGATTGACATCCCCCAAGACCTTAACGGCGCCGCCATAGACCTTTTCGACATCGGTCAATTTCAAATTCGCCATGGCACCCTCCCCTGATGCGCTGAACTGTTGTGGGCCGCGCTAACGCGCCTGCGCGAAATAGACCTGCCAGCCTTCGAGCGCGATTGCCGTGCCGCCCGTCCCATCTGCGGGATCGAGCGGCGTCTCAAAGGGCGTGCCACGGTCGGCCTGCCAATCGCCCGCAGGCAGGCGGATTTGTGCGGGCTCTGGGCTGAGATTGAAGGCGCAGAGCAGACGCTCGGCCCCCAAGACCCTTTCAAAAACCAGCACTTGCTCCGTCGCCTCCACCAGCTTGAAATCCCCTTTGGCCAGAGCCAGATAGCCCTGCCGGAAGGCCAGCATTTCCGCGTAGAAGTTTAGCATCGAGCCGGGCTCGCGCGCCTGATTGGCCGCCGCTTGGCCCAGATGCTCGACCGCCACGGGCAGCCACGGCGCATGGTCGGAAAAGCCACCATATTGATTGTCGGCGTTCCACGGCATCGGGGTCCGACAGCCGTCACGGCCGCGGAATTTCGGCCAGAACCGCTTGCCATAGGGGTCTTGCAGATCCTCATAGGCGACATATGCCTCGGTCAGGCCAAGCTCTTCGCCCTGATAGAGGCATACCGAGCCACGCAGCGAGAAGAGCAGCGCGGTATAGGCCCTAAGCGCGGCGTCATCGAGACCCCAGCGCGACGCGTGGCGCACCACGTCATGGTTGGAAAACGCCCAGCAGGCCCAACTGTCGGGTGCCACGCGGTCGAACCGCTCCATCACCGCGCCGATCCGGGCCGGTGTGGGGAACTGACCGGACAAAAAGTCAAAGCCATAGCACATATGCAGCAGGTCATCGCCGGCGGTGTATTCGGCCTGGATCTCCATACCGCGCTGCGCCTCGCCGACCTCGCCCACGCTGGTCGCGGCCGGATATTGATCCATCAGCGCGCGCAAACGGCGCAAAAAGTCTAAGTTTTCGGGCCGGTTCTTGGAATAGAGGTGGTTTTGGAAATTGTAGGGGTTAACCTCCGGCGCGGTATCGGCATTGCGCTCCGCCGGGTCGAGCGGCGGATTGTCTCTAAGCTCCGCGTCATGGACATAGAAATTCACCGTATCAAGGCGGAAGCCGTCTACCCCACGCTCCAGCCAGAACCGGGCCACATCCAACAATTCGTCTTGCACCCGCGCGTTGTGGAAGTTCAGGTCGGGTTGCTCGACCAGGAAATTATGCAGGTAGTACTGCATCCGCTCCCCATCCCATTCCCAGGCCGAGCCGCCGAAGATGCTGAGCCAATTATTGGGCGGCGTGCCGTCGGGCTTGGCATCGGCCCAGACATACCAATCTGATTTCGCGTTCTCGCGCCCCAGCCGGCTTTCCTGAAACCAGGGATGGTCCGACGAGGTATGGCTCAGCACCAGGTCAATCAGCACCCGCAAGCCAAGCGCATGGGCGCGCTCGATCAGGGCGTCGAAATCGCTCAGCGAGCCGAACATCGGATCAATGTCCCGGTAATCCGAGACATCATAGCCGAAATCGCGCATGGGAGAGCGGAAGAACGGGCTGATCCAGATCGCGTCCACGCCTAGATCCGAGATATGGCTCAGGCGCTGAATGATGCCCGCCAGATCGCCGATCCCGTCCTGGTTGCTGTCCTGAAAGCTGCGCGGATAGACCTGATAGATCACAGCGCCCCGCCACCAGTCACGATCGCTGGCGAAAACCTCTGCCGGGGCTTCATGGGTCATCATCGTCATGATTGTCCTGTCCTCACTTCACCGAGCCGGCCAAAAGACCGCGCACCAGATAGCGCTGCATCGTGAAAAACACGAGAAGCGGCACCCCGATCGAGACGAAGGCCGCCGCCGCCAGAATGCCCCAATCCCCGCCGCGTGAGCCGAGCAAATCATCGGCGATCCGCACCGTCATCACCCAGCTTTCGTCATTGGCGGGCAGAAAGACCTTCGCCACCAGCAGGTCATTCCAGGTCCACAGGAACTGAAAAATCGCGAAACTGGCGAGCGCTGGGAAGCTGAGCGGCAGGATGATCTTGAGGAAAATCTGAAAATCCGTGGCCCCGTCGACCTTGGCACTTTCGATGATGTCGCGCGGCAGGCCAACCATGTAGTTGCGCAAAAGATAGATCGCGAGCGGCAGACCAAAGCCCGTATGGGCAAGCCAAATCCCCACGAAGCTTTGCCCAATCCCGACCTGTTGGTGCAGCTTCAACAGCGGCACCAGCGCAAGTTGCAAAGGCACCACCAGCAGACCCACGATACAGGCGATGAGCAGGCCACGCCCCGGAAACTCCATCCAAGCAAGGGCATAGGCGGCAAAGGCCGCGATCAGGATCGGGATGATCGTCGCCGGTATCGTCACAGTCAGCGTGTTGATAAAGGCCTGCCCCATCCCCGCGCCGCCCAGCACGGTGTCATAGTTCTCCAGATCGAAATCGGGCGGTGTCTCGGCGATGAAATAGATCCGGGGGAAACCCTCCTCATCTGGGTTCTCATCGGTGGTGAAGGTGAACGAGCCGTCTGCATTCACGACTGTCGTTCCATTGTCGCGGTTTGGCGCCTCCTCACCGACAGCAAAGGCGCCTGGCTCACGACCGGTAATGCCAAAGGCCGTGAGCGGCGGGCGGCCCTCGGCGAAATCAGCCGCCACTTCTGAGGCCTCGAAGACATTGCCTTCGATCACCCACATATCGCCATCGGGGCGAAACGACCCCTCTGCCCGCGCGCGGAAGGGCTGCTCTACCGGGAACGCGCTCTCCCACCAGGCGGATTGCCCGATCTGATCGCGGTCGCGAAAGCTCGAGACGGCAAGCCCGATGGTGGGGATCAGCCACAACAGCACCAGGAACGCCACTGAGATATGCACGGCCCAGATTAGCCCCGCCTTTTGTCCGGCCATGCCGTCCATTACGTTTTCCTCCCGTCGCGGGCCATCATTTGCTCCTCCCGTCGCGGGCCATCATTTGCTCCTCCCGTCGCGGGCCATCACCGCATCTCCTTGCGGGCTTGTACGATGTTCCAGATCATCACCGGTAGAACGACCAGCATTATGATGAAGGCCACCGCCGTGGCCCGCCCATCATTGCGGAACATGAAATCCATCATGTAGCTGGGCAGGATATCCGTGTCGAAATTGCCGCCGGTCATCGCATAGACGATGTCAAAGACCTTCAGGACAAGGATGGTAATGGTCGTCCACACCACCACGATGGTCGGCATGATCTGCGGCACTTTGATCCGGAAAAAGATCTGCCGGGGTGAGGCGCCATCGATCACAGCCGCCTCCACCGTCTCCTCCGGAATACCGCGCAAGGCCGCCGACAAGATCACCATGGCAAAGCCGGTTTGGATCCAGACCAGGATGATCATCAGGAAAAAGTTGTTCCAGAACGGCACTTGAAGCGGATCGAGAGCATCGGCGCCAAAATAGACCCGGATCGCGTTGATGATGCCGATATCGGGGTCGTTGGCGTAGACAAAGCGCCAGATGAGCGAAGCGCCCACAAACGAAATCGCCATCGGCATGAAAATCAGCGATTTGGCGATATTGCCCCAGCTCAGCCGGTCGGTCAGTTGCGCGACCAAGAGGCCCAGAAAGGTCGCCGCCGCCGGCACCACGAGGACCCAGAGCAGGTTGTTGGTAAAGGCCGTCCGAAAGGCCTCATCACCGATCAGATCGATGTAATTGCCAAAGCCCACGAACCCGTCCCCCGCCCGATCAAAGAGCGAGCGGTAAAAGCTGCCAAACACCGGGTAGACGAGATAAAGCCCAAGCGCGGCCATCGCGGGAAGCAGAAAGAGCCAGGGCCGAACGGCATTCGCCCGGTTGATATTCCGGCCCGCCTCGGCGCCCTTGGCCGGAAAGATGAACCGGTCCAGCACCAGGTTCGCGAAGTAAAAATACCCCACACAGCCGCCAACCCCGATGATGATCGTCACCAGTCCTTGCAACGCTGGATGCATATCTCCCTCCCCGAAGTGATCAGCCCAATTTGATCAAACCCAGTCTCGCGTCTGGCCCCGTCTTTATCGCGGAAATATCCCAGAGAGCGCGAGAGAGGATCTTTCGCCCGGGCCGCGGGGGCTCGATGCCCCCAAGGCCCGGACGGCGCCGCAAGTAAAGGCGGCGCCAGATCTGCCTACTGGATCGAGTCCCAGCGCTCCTGGATCGCTGTCGCCACCGAGGCGGCATCCTCACCGGTCGTGAAATCCACCATGCCGGACCAGAAGATGCCTGCGCCGATCTCAGACGGCATCAGGTCCGAGGCATCGAAGCGGAACGTCGTCGCACCCAAGAGGATCTCATTCATCTGGCGCAGCGTCGCATCGCCGAAAAGGTCGAGATTGACGCCGGAATGGGGCGTCAAGAAGCCCGACTGTGCCATCCAGATCTCATGGGCGATCGGGGTCTGCAGGAAATCCACGAAGGCCATCGCCGCCGGGCTTTCCTCAGTCACTGCAAAGAGCGTGCCCGCGCCCAAAACCGGGCTGCCGAGATCCTGGCTCTCGAAGGCCGGGAAGTAGAAAAAGTCGAAATCCGCGTCTTCGGGGAAGAAGGTCGGGATGAACGACGCCTGGCGGTGCATGTAGCAATCGGGCGGGAAGTTAAACAAACCGCCTGGGCTGTCGCGGAAATCGGTGGTCGCCGCCGCTTCCGAGCCGCCCACGACATAATCGTCATTGCGGATGAACGTGCCAAAGGTCTCGATCGCGCCCACGACGCGCTCATCGTCAAAGCTGATCTCATTGGAGACCCAGCCGTCGTAAACCTCGGGCGGTTGCGTGCGCAGCATGATGTCTTCGACCCAGTCCGTCGCGGGCCAGCCGGTCGCGGCCCCCGAGCCCAAACCGATGCACCAAGGCGTGCCGCCATCGGCGACAATCTGATCGCTGAGCGCCAGCAGGTCTTCCATCGTTTCCGGGATATCATATCCCGCCTCGTCGAAGGCCTCGGGCGAGTACCAAACCAGCGACTTCACATCGACCTTATAGAAGAAGCCGTAAAGCGCATCGGCGCCATCGGGGCCTGCCGCCGTGCCCAGCGACACCCAGGACGATCCGGCGGCATAGTTGTCACCGATCCAAGCGGCCGTGTCCTCACCCAGCGGCGTCAACTCGCCCGCCGCGGCCAAATCGGCCATCAGGCCCGGCTGCGGGATCACAGCGATGTTCGGAGGCGTGTCGGCCTGGGTGGCGATGACCAAATCCTGCTCAAAGCTGTCCGAGCCGGAATATTCCACCGTCGCACCCGTGGCTTCGGCAAAAAACGCCGTTACGCTTTCGAAAAGCTCGGCGTCCAGGCCGGTCCAGGGGCCAGTGATGGTCACGGTCTCACCGGAAAAATCATTCGCAGCCGCATAGGCCTCGAAGCTCTCCCAGTTGAAATCACCTTCGCCGGGCGCAAAGGCCAAATGGCCGCCGGCCCAACCCGCGCCTGCCGTCAGCGAAACAGCGGCGACGCCCGCATAAAGCGATGCTCGTGTGACGTTCATGTATGTCTCTCCCATGTCGCGCCGCCGGCCATTCTTCCGGCGGCTGTGCGTTTTTGGCCCCCGCGCCCTCTCTCTCAAAGCGCTTTGAGCTGGCTTCACGCTGGTCTAGGCGCGTCCGCGTGTCAATCCTTGAGACGTACAAGAACGACAGGCATTCTCGAAGCAAGCCTTTGCATCGCGCATGCTTTTGACAGGCGCATACCGGGCAGTGCACAAAGCGCCGATGCCGCACGAAACGCTTTCATATCACGGGCCCCACAAGGCCAGGCGCCAAGGCGCATCCGCGTCTCAAGATCCCACAACCAGGAGCGCAAGCGCGTGAATCTGCGCCAACTCGCCGCCTCGCTGCGCTTGTCGCAGACCACGGTCAGCCGTGCGCTGAACGGCTATCCGGAAGTGGGCGCCGCCACGCGCCGCCGCGTGCTTGAGGCTGCCCGCGCTGCCAATTATCAGCCCAATGCCCGTGCCCGGCGCTTGGCCACGGGTCGGGCGATGACGGTAGGCCATGTCATCTCAATCCGGCAGCAAAGCGAGATGATCAATCCAATCTTTGCCGATTTCATCACCGGCGCCGGAGAGGTGTATGCGCGCGAGGGCTATGACCTCGTCCTGTCGATTGTGCCTGAGGCCGATGAAGCCAAAACCTTCCGCACCTGGGCTGCGCAGGGCAGCGTCGACGGGGTGATGCTCCAGGCCCCCCAACGCCAGGATGACCGGATCGCGCTCCTATCCGAGCTGGGCATTCCCTTCCTGGTGCATGGCCGGTCAGAGACAGGGCGCGGCCCAGATGGGCGGCGCGATTATGCCTGGCTCGATGTCGCCAATGCCGATGGCTTTCAGGCCGCAACCGGGCATCTGCTGGGTCTTGGCCACAGGCGGATCGCCCTTGTAAACGGCCCCGAAACGCTCGATTTCGCGGCCCGGCGGCGGCGGGGCTTTGAGCGCGCCTTCGAGGCGGCCGGTCTCAGCGCCGATCCAACCTTGATGTTCCAAGATGTGATGACCGAGAATTACGGCTACCGGGTCGCGGTCGAGGCTCTCGACAAAAATGGGAAAACTGACGGGCCACCCAGTGCCTTTCTCACCGCCTCGATTATGTCTGCGCTCGGCGTACAGCGCGCAGTGATCGAGCGCGGTCTTACGCTCGGGCGCGATGTCTCGCTCGTCACCTATGATGATGAGCTTTCATACTTGCAAAATCAGCCTGGCCCCGGCGGAGGCCTCAGAGCCTTCAGCGCGGTCCGCTCATCGGTCAGGGCGGCCGGGCGCCGTTGCGCTGAACTTCTGCTTGAACAAATCGCGACACCCACGGCTGAAAAGCCGCAAGAGCTTTGGACGCCGCAATTCGTGTCTGGTGTGTCCAGTGGACCGCCTCAGGCGTGACTGACGCGCCACCGGGTGCAAGGCCGCTGGACGCGCATGGGTTTCTCCGCTACCCCCTTTTCCCAGATGCTAGCCTAAGCGTTTTGGGCATCCGTACCACCCCGCCGCGCGCCACAAAGTTGCGGCATCCTAAGACAAGCCGCGCTGCTGGCGCGCGCAAAGCAAAGGTTGGTAGCCCCGAGCGATGACGCCCTCCGAGCAAGCTTCGCAAACCGAACCCGGCCCAGTCCGCAGCGGTGTCAGCGGTAAACGCTATTCGCTTGTCGCCGATATCGGTGGCACGAATACAAGGGTCGCCCTGGCGCGCGGGCCAAAGGTCATCCCCGACACGATCAAGCGCTTCGCCAATGCCGGACAGCCTGGGTTGCAGCCGATCCTCGAGAGCTTTTTGAGCCAAAGTGGCCTGAGCGCCGCCGACATTGACCGGATCTGCGTAGCAGCGGCGGGGCCCGTGCATGATGGCGTGGCCCGCATGACCAACTTGGATTGGAAGATCGACCGTGACACGCTGGTTGAGGCAGTCACGCCGCGCAGCGTCGCGGTTCTGAACGATTTGCAAGCTCAAGGCCACGCCCTACCCTACCTGGCCCGGGCAAAACTGGTCGAGGTTGCGCCCCCAAGCAAACCGAAAGTTCAGGACAACCCACAAGCCGCGCGCCTGGTCGTCGGTCTTGGCACGGGCTTTAACATCGCGCCGGTCTACACCACGCCGGCGGGTCGCTTTGTGCCACCGGCCGAAGCGGGACATGTCGGATTGCCGATTTTCGATGAGGCCAGCGCAGAGCTTTGGCGCCGGCTCAATGACCGGACCAACTTCGTCTCGGTCGAGGAGGCGCTATCTGGACGCGGGATTAGTCAGGTCCATTTCGCGCTCCACAGCGTTCAGGCGAGTGCCGCCGAGATCATGCAGGGCGCCCATGAGCGCAGCGCAAAGGCGCTTGAGACAATCCGCGCCGTTTGTCACTTGCTCGGGCACGTGGTCGGCAATCTCGCTCTCACGTTCCTGCCCTTTGGCGGTATATATCTCGTGGGAGGTGTCGCGCGCTCGCTCGCGCCCTGGCTGATGAATGAGGGCTTTTTGGATGCGATGCGCGACAAGGGCCGGTTTGGCGATTATGTGCGGCAGTTTTCCGTGCGCGTCGTGATCGACGATTATGCGGCCCTGACGGGCTGTGCCTCGCATCTCTCCGAGATTGACTGAGCCGCCGCTCCGCGACCGTCTTCTCCGCCAGCTAGGCGGGCAGAATTTGGGCGTTTTGCGCGTCGACTGTCTGCCCGTCACAACACCGCGTCGCTTCGATCTACGCCTCAGCTTCTCGGACGGGAGCGTCGCGCCCGCCTGGCTTGCCCTGCCCGACCGGCCCGCGCCTTACCCGGCGGTGTTCTACGCCCATGCCCACGGTAATCGCTACGGGACGGGCCGCGATGAGCTTTGGGACGGCCGCCCGGCTTTGGCCTGTCCCTATGGCCCAGACATCCTTGACCTTGGCGCAGCGATCTTTTGCTTGGAGATGCCGCTGTTTGGTCAGCGCCGGGGCGACGAAGCCGCGCTTGCCAAGGCCCATGCTTGGCGCGGTCAGCCGCTTTGGGGCCGGATGCTGGCTGAGGCGCAGGCGGCGTTCACATGGCTCGCGGGGCGGCCGATCATCGCGGAGGACCGGATCGCGACGCTGGGCCTGTCGATGGGGGGATCGCAGGCATTTTGGCTGGGCGCGCTTGAGCCGCGCGTGGCCGCTGTCGCACATCTTTGTTGTTTCGCCGATATGGCTGAGCTGATCCACTGCGGCGCGCACGACCTCCACGGGCCGTACCTGACTGTGCCGGGCCTGCTGCCGGTCGCGCGCACCGGTCAGATCGCGGGCCTGATCGCGCCGAGGCCGCAATTGGTCGGGCTTGGCGCCAAAGATCCGCTGACCCCGCTGGGAGCGCGCGACCGCGGCCTGGCCGATCTGCGCGCGGCTTATGGCGCCACCGGCGATTTGAGCGTGCATCTCGAAGCGGAAACGGGCCACCAAGAAACGCCCGCCATGCGCCGAGCGGTTCTTCGCTTTTTGCGCCACGCCTTGCGGCTCTCTTAATCTCGCCCCCAAACCCCTTGGCGATTGACACCTCGCTGACCCATTGCACCAATCGGCGGCGGAGGAGAGAGATGGCAAAACGAGTCGCAGCGTTGATCGGCGCCGGAATGGTCGCCCGGACGCATCTGGCCGCAATCCAGGATTGCGCCGATCTCACACTGGGCGCGGTCGTGGCCCGAAGCGCCGAAAGCGCCGCGCGCCTCGCGGATGAGGCCGAGGCTTTGATGGGCACGCGACCGACGGCCAGTACCGATCTGCAAAGCGTCGCTGCCGATCCCAAGATCGACTTGTGCGTCATCGTGACACCGCCAGATGCCCGGGCCGATATCGTCGGCCCCTTCGCAAGGGCGGGCAAAGCGATCCTCCTTGAAAAACCCATCGGGCGCGATTTGACCGAGGCCGTGGAGATCGTGGCACTGTGTGAGGCACAGAATGTGCCGCTCGGCGTCGTGCTCCAGCACCGGATGCGCGAGGCCTCTGAGATGGCGCGGGCCGTGCTGCCCGAGCTGGGCCCCATCGGTCTGATCGAAATCTCAGTCCCCTGGTGGCGCGAACAAAGCTATTACGACACGCCCGGCCGCGGCACCTATGCCCGCGATGGTGGCGGTGTTTTGATCAACCAGGCGATCCACACGCTTGATCTGGCGCTGCATCTGGCCGGGCCGGTGACGCAAGTGACCGCAATGACAGGCACCACCCGGCTGCACAGGATGGAGGCCGAGGATGTCGCCGCGGCCGGTCTGACCTTCGAAAGCGGTGCCCTGGGCTGGCTGACGGCGAGCACGGCCAGCTTTCCGGGCGCCGCCGAGAGCATCGTGATGCATGGGCAGGCCGGCACTCTGCGCCTTGCCGAGGGGGTCTGCGCCATAGATTGGCGCGACGGCCGCCAAGAGCGTCACGGCGCAGCGGCAGCCACGGGGGCCGGCGCTGATCCTATGGCCTTCACCCATGCCTGGCACGGGGCGGTTCTGCGCGACTTTCTCGATGCCTTGGACGAGGGGCGACCACCCGCGATCACCGGCCGCGATGCGTTGGCCGTGCATGCCCTGATCGAGGCCATTACGGTTTCGGCAAGGCGCGGTCACGCGATGCCCGTGGAGCCAGCCGGGAGGCTCACCCAGACCCAGGAGGTGGCCGCGTCATGAGCTTGCGCTTTGCCGCCCTGGGGATCGACCACCGTCACATCTTTGGCATGGCTGCCAATATGCAGGCCGAGGGCGCGGAGTTTGCGGGCTTTTGGACCGAGGGTATGCCTGAGACCCTGCCCGGGTTCGAAAAGCGCTTTCCCGAGGTGCCGCGCATCGACGACAAGGCGCGGTTGATCGAGGATGACAGCCTTGATCTGATCTTGATCGCCGCCGTGCCCGGCGACCGGGCGGCGCTTGCTATCGAGGCGATGCGCGCCGGGCGCGATGTGATGGTCGACAAACCCGGCTGCACCGATCTGGACCAATTGGCCGCCCTGCAAGCCTGTCAGGCGGAGACCGGCCGCATTTGGTCCGTGAATTTTTCCGAACGCTTCGAAGTGCCTTGCGTGACCCGCGCCGCCGAGCTTGTGGCCCAAGGCGCCATCGGGCGCATCGTGCAGACCGTGGGCCTTGGGCCCCATCGCCTGAACCGCGCGACCCGGCCCGACTGGTTTTTTGAGCGCGCCCGCTATGGCGGCATTCTGACCGATATCGCGAGCCATCAGATCGATCAGTTCCTCTACTTCACCGGCTCGGGCACAGCCGACATCACGTTGGCCCAGGTGGCGAACTATGCCAATCCCGCCGATCCAGAGCTGCAGGATTTCGGGGAGATCGCGCTGAAAAGCGCCCAAGGCCACGGCTATATCCGCGTCGATTGGTACACGCCGGACGCCCTGCCCACCTGGGGCGATGGGCGGCTGAGCATTCTGGGTACTGAGGGCAGTATCGAGCTCAGAAAATACGTCGATCTGGCCGGACGACCGGGCGGCGATCACCTGGTCCTGGCCAATCGCGACCGCGCCGAAGTGATAGATGCGCGCGAAGCTGGCCTGCCCTATTTCGCCCGGCTCGTCGCCGACATTCAAAACCGCACGGAGACCGCTATGCCGCAATCCCATCCTTTCGAGGTGATGCGCCTGGCGCTTACCGCGCAGCAGATGGCCGAAGCGCTGTGATCGGTGTGGCGATTTTGGGCGCGGGGATCGGTGCGCAGCACCTGGCGGCCTATCGCGCCCTGCCCGCGCAATTTGCCGTCCGCACGATCTGTGATCTCGATCTGGACCGCGCTCGCGCCATGGTAGGCCCCGACAATGGCATCCGGCTGACCGACAAACTGGCCGAGGTCTATGCCGATCCTTCGGTGGAGCTCGTGGATATCTGCCTGCCGCCGCATCTG
This sequence comes from Pseudomonadota bacterium, assembly GCA_038530555.1. Classification (GTDB taxonomy): domain Bacteria; phylum Pseudomonadota; class Alphaproteobacteria; order Rhodobacterales; family Rhodobacteraceae; genus HKCCE3408. The sequence continues at coordinate 429,855 of JBCBCN010000001.1, forward strand.
CATGCCGAAGTGGCCATTGCTGCGCTGAAGGCGGGCAAGCATGTGATTTGCGAAAAGCCCCTGGCCACCTCGCTCAAGGATGCCGACCGGATCGCAGCGGCGGCGGACCGGGCGGCGTCCTGGGTCTTTCCGGTCTTTCAGTACCGGTTCGGCCACGGCATCCGGGCGTTGAAGGCACTGATGGAAGCCGGGCTGACAGGTGCGGCGCTCAGCGCGGATCTCGAGACGCACTGGGACCGCCGGGCGGATTACTATTGCGTGCCTTGGCGCGGCTCCTGGGCGACGGAAGGCGGCGGGGCGGTTCTGATCCATGCCATCCACATCCATGATCTGATGACCCACCTGCTGGGCCCGGTCGCGGAAGTTTCGGCCATGCTCACGACCCGCGCCAACCCAATTGAAACCGAGGATTGCGGGGCCATCGCCTTTCGCCTGGTTTCGGGCGCGGTGGCCACCTCATCGGTGACGCTTGGCGCGGCGGGCGATCATTCTAGACTGCGGATTGCCTTCGAGCGCCTTACAGCCCAGAGCGACACCCTGCCCTACGATCCAGGCGGCGGGCGCTGGAGCTTTGCTGCGCGCAGCGCCGAGGATCAGGCCCTGGTCGAGGCCTGCCTGGCCGATCTTCCCGAGGCGCCAGGCGGCTTCGAAGGCTTTTTACAGGGCGTTGCAGGCTGCCTAAAGGATGGCGCGCCACCACCGGTTAGCCTGGTCGACGGGCGCCGTTCGATCGAATTGGTCAGCGCGATCTATGAGGCCAATCGCCGGGGCCGCGTGACGCAGCTGCCGATCGGGAGAAGACGGGTGAGTTACCGCGGCTGGATGCCCCTGGAAAAGGTTTAATTTCACCTCATAAGTATATGTTTTAAAGTTATTATATCTGAAACTTGAAAAAAAGTGATACACAAGAGCTACAACCGGCTTTACGCAAGCCCTTGTGACAGTCATGCTTTGGGAAGCGCGTGTGGAGAGAGCACGCGACCCAAACAACCTTAAGCCCCTGAAATCGGGCAATTTTCACTGGGAGGATACAGACAGTGAGCAAGCAAAGATTCGCGATCACGGCCTGCGCCGCGGCGTTGATGGTGGGCACGCCCGCCCTGGCCCAAGAAATCCGTTTCATGTGCTATTCGGACGGCAATGAATGCGACGTCTATGATGACGTTATCACTCGCTTTGAGGCCGAAAACGACGGCGTTGACGTGATCGTCGACGTTGTGCCCTACCAGGCGATCCTGGAGAATCTGCCGGTGCAGCTTGCCGCGGGCACGGGCCCCGATTTGGCCAAAGTCACCGATCTGGGCGGTCTGAACGAGTACTATCTCGACATCGCACCCTTCGTAGACACCGCCTACTGGGACGAAAACTTCGGCAGCACGCTCAACTGGTACCGCGTGGGCGAGCGGCAGGGCTACTATGGCATGCATAGTCAGCTCACCATCACCGGCGCGTTCGTCAACGCGTCGCTCTTCGAGCAGGCCGGTGTCGATCTGCCCGCCATGGATGCAAGCTGGTCTGACTGGGCCGATGCGTCCCGTGCCGTCGCCGAAGCGACCGAGGCGAGCTTCCCCATGGCCATCGACCGCTCCGGCCACCGCGTGGCGGGCCCTGCGGTCTCCTATGGCGCGGTCCTGAACGGCCCCGATGGCCCGACGCTCTCCGATGAAGGCTTTGCGGCCTTTGTGGAGCAGTTCGTCGCCTGGCACGAGGACGGCACGATTGCGCGCGATGTCTGGGCGGGCCAAGGCGGCTCCACCTATCAGGACGCGGCGCAAGAGTTCATCAACGGCGATCTGGTGTTCTACTATTCCGGCTCCTGGCAGGTCGGACGCATGGATGAGCAGGTTGGCGATTTCTTCGACTGGCAAGTCGTCGGCTCACCCTGTGGTCCGGCAGGCGCATGCTCCGGCATGCCCGGCGGCGCCGGGATCGTCGGCTTCGAGCAGACCGAGCATCCCGAACTGGTCGCAGCGCTCCTCGACTTCCTGGCCCAGGAAGAGGTCTATGGCGAAGTGGCCGCCCGCACCCGCAACCTGCCTGCGCATTCGGGCGTGGCAAGCGCCGGTGTGACCTATGAAGAGGCAACACCCGCCGCCCAGGCCGCGCTCAACGCTTTCGCCTCGGATCTCGGCGACGTGGCCCCGGCCGCCTTCTGGTACCAAGGCTATGCGGGCAACCGCGCGATGTACGGCATCACCGTTGAGCGCGTGAGCCAGGCCATCGTGGGCGAGCTGAGCGTCGAGGAAGCCGTCGCGCGGATGGCCGACGACCTCGCCGCCGCCATGGCCGAAACCCAGTAAGCAGACCATCAGGCGCCGCCCGCCCCGCTTGGGCGGCGCCCGTTTCCCGATGCTGGCCGTCATCTCCCCTCTGATGCGCGTTGTCGAAGTGCCCATGCTGGCGCTGCAACGACTGCTGGGCATTAACAAACTGGCTTGGGTGTTTCTGGCACCCAATCTCCTGCTCTTCGGCCTCTTTGCTTTCCTGCCGGTGATCCTCAACGTCTCCTACGCGATGACCGGCGGCGACAATGTGCTGCTCGCTGACCGGCCCGATGTGGGCGCGGCGAACTTCGCCCGGCTCAGCGATTGCGGCAATTACCTCGACCCCAATAGCTGCGCCGAGGACAAGTTTTGGCGCGCGGTTTGGAACACCTGCTGGTTCGTCGTCCTGCAAGTTGGGATCATGGTCGGCTTCTCGCTGCTGACCGCGTTGATCTTGAACCGGGACATCCGGGCGCGCGGCTTCTTCCGGTCGGTCTTTTTCTTTCCCGTCCTGCTCTCTCCCGTGGTGGTCGCCTTGATCTGGAAATGGATCCTACAGCGCGAAGGGGTGCTTAACGCCTTTCTCGACAGCGCCGGGATCGGCGGTATCAACTGGCTGATCGACGCCGAATGGGCCTTTGCCTGGTCGGTCTTTATCTCTGTCTGGGCGCATATGGGGTTCTATACCCTGATCCTGCTGGCGGGCCTGCAAGCCATCCCGCGCGACGTCTATGAGGCCGCGATCATGGACCGCGCCTCGCCCTGGCGGGTCTTTCGCCGCATAACGCTGCCGCTTTTGTCACCCACCATGCTGGTGGTCCTGGTTCTGGCGTTGATCAAGGGCGTGCAGACCTTCGATGAGGTTTTCGCCTTTACCGGCGGCGGCCCGGGCACGGCCACGACCTTCATCATCCAGTATATCTATGAAGAGGGCTTTGCCGGCGCCCCGCGCCTCTTCGGCATGTCGGCGGCGGCCTCGCTTTTGGTGGCGGGTGTGCTGGTCCTTCTGACCCTGGTGCAGATCTGGCTCAACCGGAGGAATGTCGATGGCTGACCTCTCCGCCGCGCCGCCGCGCACGCTTTGGTCGATGCTGACCGCCACGCGCGGCAAAGGACGCCTGCATTGGACGGACTGGGTCTCCTACGGCTATCTGGTTCTGGGCATTTTTCTGATGTTCGGGCCGGTTATTTGGCTGATGCTGTCGAGCTTCAAATCCCCCAATGAGCTCGACCGCTTCCCGCCGCGCTTTCTGCCCTATGACCAGGAAACCGTGGCGCTCGAAGGCTTTGACGAACCGCTCCTGCTATTCATAGTATCCGAGGCCTCTGAAAGCGAGGTCGCGGGCGAAACTGTCGCCCAAACCCGCCGCGCCGCGGGCCGCGCCGAAGTGGTGCGCCCGTCCGATCCAGACACCCGCATCCGTCTGCCAGCCGCCGATCTGGCACCCATCGAAGCCGTGTCCTTCGCCACGGAAAACTACACCGAGCTTTTCGAGAACCCGCGCTTTCAATTCCTGGTCTATTTCAAGAACTCGGTCGTGATCACGGTCGCCGCCACGCTTTTGATGCTCGTGGTCAACGCCATGGCCGCCTTCGCGCTCTCGAAATATGAGTTCCGAGGGCGCACCACGGTGCTGCTCCTGGTGATCGGCACGCTGATGATCCCGCAAACGGTCGTCCTGGTGCCGCTCTTTCTGATCGTGACCGAGATGGGCATGTTCAACTCGCTGTGGGGCGTCATCATCCCGGGCGCGGCAACGCCGACGGGCGTGTTCCTGCTGCGCCAATACATGATTACGATCCCCGATGAGATCTTGGATGCCGCGCGTATGGACAAGGCCTCGGAATGGAAGATCTTCTGGCGCATTATCGTGCCGCTCTCGGCGCCCGCCATCGCTGTGCTGGCGATCCTCGCGATCATGTGGCGCTGGAACGACTTCCTCTGGCCGCTGATCGTGCTGACGCAAAACGAGAACTACACGCTGCAACTGGCGCTGAACTCCTTCCAGGGAGAGCTGCAAACCGACTGGCCCAGCCTTCTGGCCATGACTGTCCTAACGCTCCTGCCGATCGCCGCGGTCTTCATGTTCCTGCAAAAATACATCGCCACCGGCATCGCCTCGACGGGCGGCAAGTAACCCTTCATTTTTCCAGAAATACTCAAAATCCCATGGCCCGCATCGAGCTCAGCAATCTGAAAAAATCCTACGGCGCCGTCGAGGTGATCAAAGGCATCGACATGTCGATCGATGAGGGGGATTTCTGCGTCTTCGTCGGACCCTCTGGCTGCGGCAAGTCCACGCTTCTCAGGATGATTTCAGGGCTTGAGCCGATCTCCGGGGGCGACATCGTCATCGGCGATGAAGTGGTCAACGATATACCCGCCGCCGACCGTGGCCTGGCTATGGTGTTTCAATCCTACGCCCTCTACCCGCATATGAGCGTGCGCCAAAACCTCAGCTTCGGGCTCGAGAATATCCAAACCGCGAAATCCGAGATCGCTGCCAAAGTGGCCGAGGTCTCCAAGATGCTACAGATCGAGCAACTGCTCGATCGCCGCCCCAAAGACCTTTCCGGCGGTCAGCGTCAGCGCGTGGCCATCGGCCGCGCCGTTGTGCGTGAGCCGCGCGTCTTCCTCTTCGACGAGCCGCTGTCCAACCTCGATGCAGAACTGCGTGTGGATATGCGCGGCGAAATTTCGGGGCTGCACAAACGCCTGGCCAACACGATGATCTATGTCACCCACGACCAGGTCGAAGCGATGACCATGGCCGACAAGATCGCGGTCCTGCGGCTGGGCGAGCTGGAACAATTCGGCGCGCCACTCGACCTCTTCAATGCGCCACGCAATCTGTTTGTGGCGGGCTTTATCGGCTCACCCAAGATGAACTTTCTGCAAGGCCACGTCGATGAGAGCGACCGCAGCGTCTTGCGGCTGGGCACCGGCGAGAGCCTAACGATCCCGGTCGACGGCTTCGGCCACAGTCCGGGCCAGCCGGTTACTTTGGGGATCCGACCCAATGATCTGGCGCCCAGCCCGGCAGGTGCGATCACGATGGAAGTGCGTGCCGTCGAGCAATTGGGCTCCGACAGCTACCTCTACGGGCATCTCGGCGATGAAACGCGGCTCACTGTGCACAATCCAGGCCAAACAAACATCCATGCCGGCGAACGCATTTCGCTGGGATTTAGCGCCGACCAAGTGCATCTGTTCGATAGCCAGACAACGCTCAGCCTGCGTCATTGAGCTGCGGCTCAAGGGGGCGCTGCCCCCGGCTTCGCCTCCCCCGGGATATTTTTGGCGATAAAGACGGAAATTTTAGTCAAATTTTAATCGCCCGCGCTGCAGCGTTAAAGTGCGGAACAGGCAGGGATGCCGATGGCCGTCGATGAAGACGCCGCCGTCGATGGAGATCGTCGACGGCGGTACTTTGTCTTTATCGCAAAAATATCCTGGGGGAGCGCGAGGGGGTGAAACCCTCTCGCCGCTTTGGCAAAAATCTTGCGGCGCAAGCCGCGCATTTGTCTTGGATCAGGCGACTTCTCGACCAAGCGCGGCGGTGTAGATCTCAAACCAATCCTGTCGGCTGAGCTCCACCTTGGCCGCGTCACCGATCCTCGCGATACGGTCAAGATTGTTGGTGCCGAGAACTGGAAGGATGCCGCTTGGATGTTTGAGCAGCCAGGCAACGGCGACCGCGTCGACACCGACGCCTTGCGCGTTGGCAATTCCTTCGAGCGCCTTGCGGATAGCCGCGCCCTGGGCATTGAATATCGCGCCCCCGGCCAAGGGTGACCAGGCCATCGGCCGCAGACCTTTTTCTTGCAGATACGCGACATCGCCGTTCACGAAGGGCGCGTGGCACATGACGGACAGCTCGATCTGGTTCGTCACGAGCGGCGTTTCCATCGCCGATTGCAGCAGGCTCACATCCCACGGTCGGAAATTCGACACGCCGACCGCGCGCGTTTTGCCCTGAGCGACCAGCGTGTCGAGGGTTTTGCCCGTCTCATAATGATCCATCAGCGGGTCGGGGCGGTGCAGCAACAGCAGCTCGACCCGATCCGTCCCCATGGCCTTGAGCGAATGCTCAAGCTGCGCCGTGATATGGCCCGCGCTCGTGTCATAGTGCTTGACCCGCGCGGTCTCGAACCGGCCCACGGGAGCCACGATATCGCATTTTGTCACCAATTCGACTTTCTCGCGCAGGCCGGGTGCTGCACGCAACGCCGTGCCGAGCAAGTCTTCGGCGGTATAGCCGCCATAGATATCGGCCTGATCCATCGTGGTTATGCCCTGTTCGAGGCAGGCCTCGACCTTCGCTTGGACATGGCCCGGCGCGGTGTTCTCATCATCGCCCAGCCGCCACATGCCATAGACCAGCCGGCTGACCTCGATCTCCCCCAAGCGCACCCGTTCCATCAGCGTCTCTCTCCTGTTCCAAGCGGTGTCGCCGGCATCGACTCTGGCACGCGTCCATAGACATGCGGGAGCGACACCGTATCGAGCTCGGGCATCACCAGCCGACCGAAATGGCGGCATTCCTCCAGATGCGGATAGCCCGAAAATATGAAGGCCCGGATGCCCATCTTGCGGTAGGCCTCAAGCTCAGTAAGGACCTGATCAGCCGAGCCCACCAGGGCCGCGCCGCAGCCGGACCGCGCCCGTCCCACCCCGGTCCAAAGATGCGGCTCGACATAGCCGAACTGATCGGCGAGCTCACGCGCCTGGGCCTGATGGCTTACACCAAGCGACCCGCTGTCATGGGCGCGTTCCCGCACCAGGCGGCCATATTCATCGTCGAGCTTTGAGGTCAGGTGCTCCGCGTATTCCCGTGCCTCGGCCTCGGTATCGCGCACGATCATATGCACGCGCAGACCGTAATCGAGCGTGCGGCCGTACCGCTCAGCCACCGCATGCACAGCGCGCATACGATCGGCCAGCTGATCCTTAGGCTCTGGCCACATCAGATAGACGTCGCAATGCTGTCCACAAAGCTCGAGCGCGGCGGGGCTATAGCCGCCGAAATACATCAACGGGCCGCCGTTCTGCTGATAGGGCTTGGCCGGATCGGTCCAGACCTTGTCGAACTGATAGACCTTGCCATGATAGGTGATCTCTTCCTGCGCCCAGGCCATGCGCAGGATCTCGACCACTTCGCGCGAGCGCTGATAGCGGAAGGCGCTGTCGGCTTTCTCACCCGGGAAATCCGAGGAGATGATGTTGATCGTCAGCCGACCCTCCAGCATATGGTCGAGGGTAGCGATGGTGCGCGCCAGCATGATCGGTTGCATCTCGCCGCAGCGCACCGCGGCAAGCATGTTGATCCGGCTGGTGAGCGGCGCACAGCCCGCCACAAAGCTCAGCGTATCCTGGCCCACCTGATAGCTGGACGGGCACAGGATATTGCCGAAGCCTTGGGCCTCGGCCTCAAGCAGGATGTCGCGGCAATGGCTCCAGGAGGAGCGGAGATCCCCCTCCGGCACGCCCAAAAACCGGTAATCGTCGGAGCACAGGGCCGAGAACCAAGCGATCTCAGCGCCCTCCAAGCCCTCGGAGGTGATCGGCACGACAGACATCGGCGGCTCCTTTTCCGGCCGCCTCGTTCGCGACCTCTTTACGCTTGCCTAGCACCGGCAAAATAGTAGATCAATGCTGCATCAATATCGGAGATGAGATGCCCGACACGGCCCGACCAGACGCGCTGCCCGCCTATTTGCGGATCGCAGAAATGCTGGCCCGGGACATCGCGATGGGCCGATTGGCCGATGGCGTGCGCCTTCCGCCCGAGCGGGATTTGGCACCCGAGCTCGAAGTATCCGTGGGCACTTTGCGCAAGGCGCTGGCTGAGCTTGAGCAACGTGGGCTCTTGCAACGCCGCCATGGCTCCGGAAATTATGTCCGGCGGGAGCCGCGCGCGGCCGCGGGCTATGCCATGTTCCGGCTGGAGCTGCCTGGAGGTGGCGGGCAACCTTCAGCCCATTTGCTCAGCGCCGATCGCCTGGAAAAGCCGGACGCGCTCGCGGCGCTTGGCCCGGCGCCCCACGCCTTCCGGCTGCGACGCCTGCGCTATCTCGACAGCCAGGTGGTGGCGCTCGAGGAGATTTGGGTCGACGGCCGCTTTGCCCAGGACCTGCCGCAAGACGGTCTGGAAGGCGCGCTCTACCGCACTTACCAAAGCGTCTTTGGCCTTTGGATCCTTCGCGCCAAGGACCGCATCGATCAGGGGCGGGTCACGGATTGGGCGCCGAAGGCTTTCACCTTGAGGCCCGGCGCGCCTTGTCTTCGCGTGAGGCGGACGGGCTTTGACCAATTCGGCCATATCGCCGAGATGTCTTGGAATTATATCGACGGCGAGCACGCGCAATATGTTGCGCCGGTGCCCTGACGCGCGGGGCGAAAGGACGACAAGACCATGCGATACGGCATTCTGGGCTCTGGCATGATGGGCCAAGAGCATATCCGCAACATAGCGCTGGTCGACGGCGCCGAGGTGACCGGCCTGGTTGAGCCCGATCCCGGCATGCGCGCCCGAAGTGAGGCCCTGGCCCCCAGAGCCCGGAGTTTTGCCTCGCTCGAGGATATGCTGTTGGGCGACCATATAGACGCCCTCGTCATCGCAACGCCGAACGATCAGCATCTGGGCGAGCTGGAGCGCGTCGCGGCCGCCCGCCCCCTGCCCGTTCTGGTCGAAAAGCCGCTCTATACCCAAGCCCGAGAACGTGCGCGGATCGAGGCCCTGGCCCGGGATTATCCCGCTCCCATTTGGGTGGCGATGGAGTATCGCTATATGCCGCCGATCCAACGCTTTCTGGAGACGGCCGACGACGCGACCGGCGGGATCAAAATGCTGACCATCCGCGAGCATCGCTTTCCGTTTCTCGAAAAGGTCGGCGATTGGAACCGGTTCAACACCCGCACGGGCGGCACCCTGGTTGAGAAATGCTGTCACTTCTTCGATCTTATGCGCCTGGCCCTTGGTGATGAGCCGGTGCGGGTCACGGCCTCGGGCGGGCAAGCGGTGAACCATGTCGCGGAACGCTATAGCGGCGCGCAGCCCGACATCTGGGACCATGCCTATGTGATCGTGGAGTTCGCGGGCGGGGCTCGGGCGATGCTCGATCTGTGCATGTTCGCGGAAGGCGCGCGCTTCCAAGAAGAGATCACCGCCGCAGGACCGGAGGGCCGGATTGAGGCGCGTGTGCCGGGGCCGGGGCGCTTTTGGCCCCCGTCTCTAGGCCCGGCGCCGGTGGCCGATCTGCGCGTCGCACCACGCCAGTTTGGCCGCGAGGCGCCAGAGTCGCCGCGCCAGATCGAGATCCCGGTCGATCCCGCGCTGCTAGAGGCGGGCGATCACAACGGTGCCACCTTCTATCAGCATCAGCGCTTTTTGGCGGCGATCCAGGCGGGCACAGAGCCCGAGGTTAGCCTTGCCGATGGGATGGCCGCCGTTCGGATGGGCCTGGCCGCCCAGGCGGCCTCGATTGAGGCTCGGGTCATCGACTTGGCCGATTGGCCGGGCTAAGCGGGCGCATGGAAACGGCGCATCTTGGCATCGACGGCGGCGGTTCGGGCTGTCGCGGGCTGCTGGTGCTGCCTGATGGCGCGGCCTTCGAGGCCCAAGGTGGACCGGCGAATGCGTTCAGTGATCTGTCCGGGGCTGCCACTGCGCTCGGAGAGCTCGCGAAAGAGCTTACGAAGGCCGCAAATTGGTCCGGGCCTCTGCACTGTGTTGCAGGCGTTGCGGGCTGTCGCCTGCCCGCCCAGGGCCAAGCACTGGCCGACGCCCTGCCCTTAGCGGCCAAGGTCGTGGACGACGCGGTGATCGCGGCACGCGGCGCGCTTGGCGCGGGTGACGGCACGGTGATCGGTCTGGGCACAGGTGCCTTTTTCTGCCGTCAAAACGCGGGCGAATTCACCCAAGTCAGCGGCTGGGGCCTCAATCTCGGCGATGAAGGATCGGGCGCTTGGTTGGGGCGAGAGGCAGTTCGCGCGGCCCTTGCAGCCTTCGACGGACGCGGCGCCGCGGATGCTCTGACCGACGCGATCTTGGACAACGCAGAGCACCCCCTTCGGCGCTTCGGGCGCGCCACACCGGCCGAGTTCGCAGCCCTTGCGCCCCTGGTCATAGACCATGCCGAAACGGCGACTGGCGCTGCCTTGATCACAGCGATCGGCGAAGAGATTACCCGGGCGCTGAGCGCCCTTGGCACCACAGCGGATGAAACCCTGGTCCTGACCGGCGGGCTGGGCACGGGGCTCAAACGCTTTCTCCCAGATCCTCTCGCCGCGCGCTGTTCCGAGCCGCTGGCCGACGCGCTTGACGGGGCGCTGTCTTTGGCCCGGGCGTTGCCATGACGCGGGATCTCGGCCCCTGTTGGATCGTCGATGCCATGGGCCGCCGCGCGGCCAAATCCGTCACCTGGTCGGAGGGGCGGATCACGGCGATCACGCCCGCAATCTACATCCCGCAAGACGCGCCGATGTTATGCCCGGGGCTTATGGATCTGCATGTGAATGGCGGCGGCGGTCTGATGTTGGGCGACGCGACTGGCCCAGAGGACGTGTCGGCGATCCTAACCGCCCATCGTAGCCTCGGCACGGCGGCGATCCTGCCCACTCTCATTTCCGACACGCCGGAGGTGACGGCGCGCATCATCGCGGCCGTGTCAGAGGCCGCGCGCCAGAATCCCGGGATCCTTGGCCTGCACCTGGAGGGTCCGCATCTCGCCCGCGCCGGGGCCCATGATCCGGGCAACCTGCGCAGTATGACCGACGACGATCTGGCGCTCTATCTTGAGGCCGCCGACACCCTTCCCGCACTGATGATCACCCTGGCGCCAGAGCGTGCGAGTCCGGCGCAGATCAGCGCCCTGGCGGAGGCGGGCGTCTTGGTTTCGCTCGGGCATTCCGACTGCAGCTATGAGGCGGCGGTCGCGGCCTATGACGCGGGTGCGCGGGGCGCGACCCATCTGGGCAATGCGATGTCAGGCCTGCACCACAGGGCGCCGGGCTTGATGGGGGCGGCTTTAGAGCGGGCCGCGTTCATCGGTGTGATCGCCGACGGGGTGCACCTGCATGACGCGGTGCTGCGCCTGGCCAATCGCGCCGCCGGGCCGCGCCTGATCGCCGTGAGCGATGCCATGGCTGTGGCCGGGACCGACGAACATAGCTTCCGGCTTCAAGGACGCAAGATCCGCCGCGCTGAGGGTAAGCTTTGCCTCCCCGACGGCACACTGGCGGGGGCGGATATCTCGCTCTTGGACGCGATCCGGCATTTTGCCACAGCGACCGACCAAAGCCTGGCCGAAGCACTGCCGATAGGCTTTGAGCGACCAGCGGAAGTACTTGGCCATCCCGTGTCGATCCTTGAGGTGGGCAGTTCCGGACCGCTGACGCTGCTGTCCCAGGACGGGGCCTTCGACCTGCTGCTCGATTAGACGTACTCAGCCGGTTGGCAGACCGATCTTGCCGGGATTCATAATGCCCAGCGGGTCGAGCGCCTGTTTGATCGCCGCCATCACCGCCATCGCCTCTGGCCCAAGCTCGCGCTCCAGATAGCGCGCCTTGCCCTGGCCGATCCCGTGCTCCCCTGTGCAGGTGCCATCCATGGAAATCGCCAGATCGTTCAGCCAGCCGACAAAGCCCTCGGCCCGCGCCACCTCGCCCGGGTCCTCGAGATCGAGGAGCAGCAGGACGTGGAAATTGCCGTCACCGACATGGCCCACGATCGGCGCGAGAAAGCCAAGCTCCTCGGCCTTGGCCTGGGCCGCGGTGATGCAGTCTGCTAGACGTGAGACCGGCAAGCAGACATCGGTGGAAATCCCTGCCGCGCCTGGTCTCAGGCCTAATGCCGCCCAATAGGCGTCGTGGCGCGCCTGCCAAAGCTTGGTGCGGGCCTCCTCCTCACGCGCGGTGCGGAAGCCCTCGCCCCCCTCGGCAGCGGCGATCTCACCAAAGGTTTCGGCCTGCTCGGTCACGCCGGCTTCCGAGCCATGAAACTCCAACAGAAGCAACGGCGCCTCAGGCAAATCCAGGCCGGAATAGGCGTTGCAAGCCCGCACTTGCAGCGTGTCGAGAAGCTCCATCCGCGCGACCGGCAGGCCGTATTGCACGACCGCCATCGCGACCCGCGCCGCCGCCTCTATGCTCGGGAAAGAACAGATCGCGCCCGACACCGCTTCGGGTTGGCCGTGTAGGCGCAGGGTCAGCTCGGTGATAAGTCCGAGCGTGCCCTCTGAGCCGATCATCAGCCGCGTCAGGTCATAGCCCGCGCTCGTCTTGCGCGCCCGCGCCGCCGTGGTCAGCACTTCACCCGAGGGCATGACGGCTTTGAGGCCCAGCACGTTGTCCTTCATCGTGCCGTAGCGCACCGCGTTGGTGCCGCTGGCCCGCGTCGCAGCCATCCCACCGAGCGAGGCATCCGCGCCCGGATCGACGGGGAAAAAAAGACCCGTGGCCCTGAGCTCAGTATTGAGCGCCTTGCGGGTCACGCCGGGTTCGATGACCACGTCGAGGTCCTCTTCATGGACCGCCAAAATGCGGTTCATCTGGCTCAGATCAACCGAGATGCCACCGGCCGGTGCGTTGACGTGCCCCTCAAGCGAGGAGCCGGCGCCGAAGGGGATGATCGGCACGCGATGCGCGCTGCAAATGCGGACGATGTCCTGCACCTCTGCTGTCGTTTCGGCGAAAACCACCGCGTCGGGCGCCTGATTGCGCAGCCAGGTTGTGGTGTGGGCGTGCTGTTCGCGGATCGACTGACCCGTGGCCAGGCGCGGACCATAGCGCTGCGCCAGGATGCCCAGAGCCGTCGCGATGCCGCTTTCGTTGCGCGGCAGATCAGCCAAAAGCGCCATCCGCTCCTCCCAAAGCCTTGCCGAGCCGCCTAGTTGTCGCTGCCTTCGCTGGTCTCCCCATTGAGGACCAGGGCCGCCACACGCGGTAGGTCCGGGTCCGCGGTCGGGTCGGCCATGAAATACCGCTCAGAGATCGCATCCGCGGTCAGCGTCACATCGCGGGCCACGGCCCCCACCTCCCCTGCCGGGCCAAATGTCACACCGTTGACGGCGAAATAGATCGAACCGCCATTGCTCGTGCGCAAATCGGGCGCTTGGGCCGTCGCGGGCAGCGTGAAGCTTTCGCCCTCGGCAAGGTTGCCCTCGAAAAGAACCGTGCCCGAGGCCGAGCGCACCTGCAGCCAGGTGGGCCGCACCGCAAACACCAGCACGTCGTCCACCGGGCCTTGTGTGACCTGGACCGAGTCCGGGCGCGGTTGCGGCGCGTTGGCATTGCGTTCGGCTAGGCGGATCTCGGGATCGACCAGGACGCCGGTCGCATCGGGATCAAGGCTCGCCAAAGGGCGGTCGCGCGGGGTTAGGACGGGCGCCTCAAGCGCTTGTGGGCGGTAGATCCGATCGAAATTACTATCCCCGGCTAGGGCGACGCTGCCTCCGGTTTCACCAGGGCCAGGCGCGGTCAGGCGATCAAGCGTGCTGTCGTCAAGCTGAGCAAAGCTCTCGGGCGCATCGTCAATCGGCGCGAATTGCAGCCGCTGAATGTCATAGAGCACCGCCCAGGCGCCATAGCCGATGCCCAGAACCAGGGCGACCAGAACGGCAATAGACCCAAGCGCTCCAGGCTCGATCTTGTCGCTCCAGCGTTCTTTCTCTGGAGCGAAATTCACCCGCGCGGCGCGGATCACATCGTTGGGATCAATCCGCGCGCCGGGCGCGTCGGCAAGGCGGCGTTTGGCGGCGTCGGCCTGCTTGGCGGAGAAGCCGTGCACGCCGTAAAAGCCGCTTTCACGCTGAAAGCGCGCGAAGGTCCATTCCGGGTCAAGGCCGAGATAGCGCGCGTAGGACCGCACATAGCCGGCGATAAAGCCCGGCGACGCGAAAGCCGCCAGATCAGCATGCTCAATCGCGGCGATATAGCTGGCCTTGATTTTCAGGTCGCGTTCGACGTCGAGAAGGGATTTCCCTACCGTCGCCCGCTCCCCGCGCAGGATGTCCCCGAGGGCGACGTCCATATGATCATATTCTTCGTAGGGAAACGCGACCTTTGCCTGCGAGGCACGCGAAACTGCAGGCGGCGTGCGCGAGGAACGCCGTTTGGAGCCGCCTTGGCCCGAGCCGTGTTTCTGCGTCGTTTGGCCCATGCGGCCCCGTCCAATGTCAGTCGTCCAACCGGTGTTGGCGTCCGGCACCCCTGGATCAAAATCCCACGGTCAGTCACAATGACCTCTCTCGTGATGTCTCGATCCCAGCGGCAGCCAGATGTCCCCGTACGCGAGCATCCTCCCCCGCTGCGCACGCGGACGTGATAACACGGCTGCTAGGACGATGACAGATGCGGCGATGCGGCTAGGCCGACAATTCGGCACGATTCAGCGCACAATGGCTCCAAAGATTGTCCATGGCTGCGACAAGATCGTCGATCATGGCCGGATTGTGCACGGGAGACGGGGTAAAGCGCAGCCTTTCGGTGCCGCGCGGCACGGTCGGGTAATTAATCGGCTGAACATAGATGCCGTGATTCTCTAGGAGCATGTCCGACAGCATCTTGGTGTGGACCGGATTGCCGACGATGACCGGGACAATATGGGTGCCGTGATCGATGATCGGCATGCCCAAGCCGCGCAGGCGCAGCTTGAGCTGTCCGGCGCGTGTCTGGTGCAGGTCGCGCAGCGCCTGATCGCTCTTCACATGGCGGATTGAGGCCAGAGCGCCCGCCGCCACGACGGGCGGGAGCGATGTCGTAAAGATAAAGCCAGGCGCGTAGGAGCGGATCGCATCGACCAAAGGCTCGGACGATGCGATGTAGCCGCCCTGGACCCCGAAGGCCTTGGCCAATGTGCCGTTGATGATGTCGATCCGGTGGGCCAGGCGGTCGCGCTCTGAGATCCCGCCGCCGCGCGGGCCGTACATGCCAACGGCGTGCACCTCGTCGAGATAGGTGAGCGCGCCAAACGCCTCGGCCAGGTCGCAGATCTCGGCGATGGGCGCGACATCGCCGTCCATCGAATAGACCGACTCGAAGGCGATAAGCTTGGGGGCGGCGGGATCGTCAGCTTGAAGAAGTTCCCGCAAGTGGTTGACATCGTTGTGTTTGAATACGCGCCGCGCCCCGCCATTGCGGCGGATCCCTTCGATCATCGAGGCGTGGTTGAGCGCGTCGGAGTAAATGATCAGCCCGGGTAAGAGCTTGGCCAAAGTCGAAAGCGTCGCGTCATTGGCGATATAGGCCGAGGTAAAAAGCAGCGCTTGATCTTTGCCGTGAAGGTCGGCCAGCTCGGCCTCAAGTGCGTTGTGATAGACGGTCGTGCCTGAAATGTTGCGCGTACCGCCCGAGCCGGCGCCGGTCGCCTCAATCGCCTCATGCATCGCGTTCAGAACGGCCGGGTGTTGGCCCATGCCGAGATAGTCATTGCCGCACCACACCACGATATCGTCCTCACCGCCGTCCGGGCGACGCCAAACGGCGTTCGGATACTGGCCTTTGCGGCGTTCAATATCGATGAAAGTGCGGTAGCGGCCCTCCTCGTGGAGGGTTTGCAACGCCCGATCCAGGGCTGCGTCGATGGAAAAGGCGCGATCCAATGGCTGTCTCCGGATAGCTTCCGCGAGAGATGACTCTCAGCGGTTGGACGAGGTCTTCACCGGCCAGCAGGCCGGACATTTAGAATAGGTCTAATGTGATGGGCGCCGAGGGGCTAGTCACAAAATGCCGCGCCTTTGCGACCATTTTTCCTGCCTATCGATCGGACACAACGGGGCGGCAATCCGCGGCGCCACAAGCGAGGTTTGCCGCACCCTCATCCCCCCCGATGCCGAAATTGCCCGTGCCGGGAGAAATTGAAAAGACCCTGGGCCGCCCAGCGCTGCGAAACTCACCTCGCAGGGCCTCGACCGCGCCCGCGCTGAGTTGGAGCGGTTGGCCCGGCGCCCAGCCCGCGGGCCGCACCTGCATCACCAAGACGCAATCGGCGCCTTCGCCGTCGCGCGCGGCATCACATCGGGCGCGGGCGGCGTCGCTGGCCGCTTCGACATCGTGGAAATTGCCCACCGCGATGGTGGTTTGCGGATCCGCGAGGCCGCGATCCGGAGCAATCGCAATAGCGCCATAAAAGACCATATCGGGGAGCAGGCCCTGGGTCACCGCATTCGACAATAGCTGCACCTCGGCGTCACTGAGTGAGGGGTCGGGGAAGATCACCGTCTCAATCGGTGCGTCAGCCTCAAAAACCTGGCGCAGCGCGTCGCGGCGCCCCGGCAGGTCCTGAGCCAGAACCTCTGGCGCCCAGATCAACGCACCCAGCGCCACAGCCAAAACCTGCGCGAATGTTCCCCGAAAAAGCGGCATGGCAAACTCTCCTCACTCCACCGAGTGTTTCATATGCGGCCTCGCGGCTAAATGAAACGGGGAGATGTGCGAATGAGGCCCCTTTGCAGATGCCCCTGGCCCCTGGACACTGGCGCCCCGCCCCGTAGGCTCTGCACCAAGCCAAATTTAGGAGCGCTGCCATGAGCCATCAGACCCATCTCGACGCCGTGCTGGCGCGCATTGATGCCGATCTCGACGCCTCGCTGGAGCGCTTGAAGACGTTTCTGGCGATCCCGTCGATCTCAACCGATCCGGCCTATGACGGCGATGTGGCACGCGCGGCGGAGTGGCTGTCGGCGGATCTTGCTTCCATCGGGTTTGACGCCTCAGTTCGGCCCACGACTGGGCATCCGATGGTGATGGGTCAACAAGGCGAAGGCGCGCGGCATTTCCTGTTCTACGGCCATTACGATGTGCAGCCTGTCGATCCGCTGGAGCTTTGGACGCGGCCGCCGTTCGAGCCCGCTATTGAAGAAACAGACGGGACGCGCCGGATCTGGGGGCGCGGGTCTTCCGACGATAAGGGCCAGCTGATGACCTTTGTAGAGGCCTGCCGCGCTTGGGTCGCGGAGACCGGCAGCTTGCCTGCAAAGATCACCGTGTTTTTCGAGGGAGAGGAGGAATCGGGCTCCCCCTCGCTGATCCCGTTCCTGCGGGAGAATGCCGATGACCTTAGAGCCGAGCTCGCGCTGATCTGCGACACTGGCCTTTACGGGCACGAGACCCCGGCCATCGCCACCTCACTCCGGGGCCTTTTGGGCGAGGAGATCGTCCTAACTGGACCGCGCATCGATCTGCATTCGGGCAGCTACGGCGGCATGGCAATGAACCCGATCCGGGTTCTCACGCGCATCCTGGGCGGGCTGCATGACGGCGAGGGCCGCGTGCAGGTGCCGGGCTTTTACGACGACGTGGTCGAGCCCGATCCGGCGGTGCTGGAGCAATGGCGCGGCCTCAATTTCGACGAAGAGGAATTCTTGGGCGCGGTCGGTCTCAAGGATCCGGCGGGCGAGACCGGGCGGATGGGGCTCGAACGGCTTTGGTCGCGCCCCACGGCAGAGATCAACGGCATCACCGGCGGCTATACCGGCACAGGCTTTAAGACGGTGCTTCCGAGCGAGGCGCGCGCCAAGGTCTCGTTCCGCCTGGTGGCGAACCAGGACCCCTACAAATTGCGCGAGAGCTTCCGGGCTTGGGTTCGCGCGCAAGTGCCCGACGATTGCACGGTGGAGTTCCTGGACCACGGCGCCGGTCCCGCCGCCTCGATGGATATCAGCCACCCGGCCTTTGAGGCGACCCGCGGTGCGCTCAGCCAAGAATGGCCAGCCGAGGCCACCTTCATCGGCATGGGCGGCTCGATCCCGGTGGCGGGCTATTTCAAGACCGAGCTTGGGATGGATTCGATGCTGACCGGCTTTGCCCGCGACGATGACGCGATCCATTCGCCCAACGAGAAATATGATCTGGAGTGCTTCCATCGCGGCATCCGGTCTTGGGCCAGGATCTTGGCGGCGATTGCGTGATGGGCGGGCGGCTCTAGGCGGGGCTGATGGCCGCGAGGCCGCGCAGTTTGCCCCAAAAGCGGGCGCTCAAAAGCAAACCGGCGGGGACCAAGCCAACCACAAGGCCGAGCCAAACGCCGGTAGCGCCCCAATCCAGGATGAAGGCCATCGCGTACATGGCCGGCAATCCGATCAACCAATAGGACGTGAGCGCGATCAGCAGCGGTACCGAAGTGTCTTGCAGCCCCCGCAAAAGCCCCATCGCCATTACTTGAGCCGCATCGGCCAGTTGAAACAGCGCCGCCAGAGCCAAGAGCCCGACACCAATCACGACGATGGCCGGGCGCTGCGGCTCGTCTCGGTCCAAAAACACCTCAATCAGCACCTCGGGCAAACCAAGAAACGCCGCGACCGTGAGCAAAACGAATAGGCCCGACAAGCAAAGCGCCGACAATGCCGCGCGCCCGAGCCCCTGCGCATCCGCCCGGGTCCAGGCCTGACCGGCGCGGACAGTCGCCGCAGAGCTGAGGCCCACATGGGCCATGAAGGTGACCGAGGCGATTTGCAGCGCGACACCATGGGCGGCCAGATGCAGCGTGCTGATCCAGCCCATCATTAGCGTCGAGGCCGCGAACAGCCCGGTTTCAGCCAATTGCGTGCCACCGATTGGAGCGCCTAGGCGCAGGACCTGCCCCATGGCCGACCAATCGGGTCGCCAAAGGCGCTGGAACAACCGATATTCCGACAGCCCGTGCGCCCGCGCCGCATAGAGCGCCAGGATCACACATATCAGCGCTTGCGTGCCAAGCGTGGCGATGGCCGCGCCGCGCAGGCCCAGCTCAGGCAGGCCGAAATGCCCAAAGATCAGCAGATAATTCATCACTGCATTCAGCCCCGCCGCCGCCAAGGTCGACCATAGGGCGACTTGCACATGTTCGAGCGCGGCGAGATGATTTTTCAGCGTGAAACCCAACAGAGAAAAGACCATCGCCGTCCCCGCGATCCGGAGATAGGACTGCGCGCCCGCGGCGATCTCAGGCTCTTGGCCCAGTGCCAGGAGAAGCGGTCCTGAAAACCAAAAGACCGGCATTGCCAGGGCCGCGACACAGACCGACAGCCACATACCCATCCGCGTGATCCGCCGCGCCTGGGTCACGTTGCCGGCAACCGCAGCCGCCGCAACAAGTGGAAGCACTGCTAAGCCAAGACCCGATCCTCCGATGAAGATCACGAAATAGACCATCGCGCCCAGGCCACCCGCCGCCAGTTCGAGCACGCCGTAACGGCCCAGCATCAGCGTGTCGGTCATCCCGATCAACTGTTGAGCCAGATGACCCCCGATCAGCGGCGCGGCCAGTCGCCAGGTGGCGCGAATGTCTCTTGTCAGGAGGCTCATGTCATCGGGCTTAGGCTTCGGGCGCGCTCTTGAAAAGGCCGCAATGCCCATACATCAGGCTCGGGCATCTCGCGCACAGCGCTGGCCGCAGGCACCGCAAGGCTTTTCGATTGTTGAGCGAACGGCAACGCAGCTTCCCCCAGCTCGAGGTGATCTGCCACATTCATGCCCCAAAGTTCGCTCATGTACAGTCGGTGCATAAAGGCGAGAGCGATAGTATGAACTGGGTTATTGAGAAGTTTCTGAGCGACGAGCGCGGCGCAATCACTGTCGACTGGGTTGTCCTGTCGGCGGCGGCTGTCGGCATGTCCATCGCGGCAACGGGCGTTGTGCGCGGGGGCCTCGACGATCTGGCCTCTAACCTGGAAGCGCAGCTCCGCTCGCAGCAAATCTCGGACGCGTTTGTGCAGTTCCGCTCAAACCAGTTCGACATGGCCTACGACATGGGCCTGATGACCGAAGAGCAGGCGCAGGATCTGTTCGAACAGGCTAACCTACTGACCAATGCCGACATCCTCGGTGGTCTGGAAGACGCAATCGAAAAGATCGTCAACGGCACAATATCCGATTCGGAGCTGCAAGAGGCGTTCGCCCTCGCGTCGGTCGCCTATCAGCGAAACATCATCGATGACGATGTGATCCACTACTATTTCGGCGACAATGACGGCAATTACGGCGGCAATGAAGGGGCGGCACGCGGTGATACGACGACGACGGTCAATAGCGACACCTAAGCCCATCGCATAGACGAGAAGACTACGCGCCGCGCCCAAACCGGGACGCGGCGTTTTTCGTTGCATCGTCACGGCAGTGATCGCTGTTCTGCGCCAATGGGGAAAGGTGCGGCTCTCTTGCCCTTGTCCAACGCACCGCGCCTGCGCCACAGTACTAGCAAGGCCAGCATCGGACCAAGGGGAGAGCAGCCCATGACCAAGCGAGATATCCAAGCGCGGCGCACCAAATCACGCGCCCTGATCGGCGCCATTGCAGGAGCCTTTGCCCTGTCGGGTTGTGTGGTGCTTGAGCCCCTGCCCGACCTGCGCCGCTTGCCCGCGCCTGAACCCGCACCGGGACAAGCGCCGGTCCTTCCCTCGCTCGACCAGTTGCCACCGGCGGATTCGGTTGCGCTCCGCCTGCTCGATGGCTCACCCGGGCTTGGGCTGTGGTGCGATTTGCGCGGTGATTGCATCGAGGCGGCGCGGATCCTTTGCGCCAATCAGCAGTCGATCCGCACGGCTTCCGATCTCGATATGAGCGATCCGCGGGCAAATATGTATCTGTCCCGCTCGGCCAATGCACCGCACAGCCTTGTGGTGAGTTGCCCGGTGCAATCGGTCGTCTGATCACCGAAGAACGCCTACTCGGATCAAAGTAGGCATCTACCACGCACGCAAAAAAACGGGCGCCCAAAGGATGCCCGTGTCTCATTTAGATGTCCGCTTCTGCGGTGCGGCTTAGCCTTGGGCGCGACGGCGCAGGCCGTAAAGCGCACCCGCCCCGAGGAGCAGCAGCGGCAGCGACGCCGGAAGCGGCACAGGGGCCAGGCCCACTTGCGTGCCGTCGATCGAGAAGCCGTCATTGGTCCGCAGGTTTTGGCTGTTCGCGTTCGCGTAATGGCCGAGGATGATCGTGGCGGCATTGGTCGGATTGTCGAAGATGACCGTGACCAAGGACACGTTTCCGTCGCCGCGACGACCGTCAATGCCTTGATCGGCGCTTTCGCCACCGCTGCTGACGCGCACCGAGCCACCGAACTCACTGCCGTCGGTGATGGTGAAGACCACCGTGTCGAACAAGCTACCGGTCGAGACGTTCCAGACCATGCCGTGAGTGTCGTTGCTGTCGAGGAACCACGAGCCGCCATGGGTGTCGCTGCGCCCATAGACATTGCCGTCGCGCAAGGCGAGCTGAGTGCCGTCATTGCCAGGCAAGTCGCGCACGGTACCGCCCGAACCCACGCCGCTCAGGCGTGAGAAGGTGCCGACCGAGGTGGACAGGCTGCTGCCGACCTGGCCTTCGCCCATCGCGCGACCTTCGGCTTCGAAGTCTGTGCCCACGAAACTACCGCCCGCAGTTGCGGCGGAATAGTCGGTCGGGTTGAAATCTGTGATTGTGATCGTCGCGGCGCCCGCGACGCTGGCTGTTGCCAGGAGAGCCGCGAAAGCAGCACTAAGCCTTGTGAGGGTCATGGTTACACTTCCAAAGAAAAACTCGTCGTGGGAGGCGAACTAGCAACCATATGTGGCTGCAGCAAGGCCGACCGAGCCCCTTTCGTTCAAACGCTCTGTTTCCGTTGCGTCATCCGATAACCCGTTAACCTTAATAGAAGATTACCGCGCCGCCGCGCCGCCTCTACTGCGACCCCAAAGGCCGCTCTTTTCCCAAAGCCACGATCCTGGCATAACCTCTCTCAGGCCCCACAACATAGAGCAGCGACATGGCCACCAGAGAAAGTGCAGACCTGTTGTCCGGTGCTGCCGCATCAGGCGATTACGACGCCTCCTCCATCGAAGTTCTCGAGGGCCTCGAGCCGGTCCGAAAACGCCCAGGGATGTATATTGGCGGCACCGATGAGCGCGCGCTGCACCATCTCGTGGCCGAAGTGCTCGACAATTCCATGGATGAGGCCGTCGCGGGCCATGCCAGCCGAATTGAGGTGGAGCTTGGCGCCGATTACGCCGTCACTATCCGCGACAATGGGCGCGGCATCCCGATCGATCCGCATCCGAAATTCCCGGAAAAATCCGCGCTCGAAGTGATCTTGTGCACGCTGCATGCGGGCGGGAAGTTCTCGGGCAAGGCCTATCAGACCTCGGGCGGTCTGCACGGCGTGGGCGTTTCGGTCGTCAATGCTCTCAGCGATCAATTGCGCGTCGAAGTGGCCCGCAACCGGGAGCTCTTTGCGCAAGAGTTCTCCCGCGGCCTGCCCCAGGGCCCGGTTGAGGCCGTGGGCAGCGCGCCCAACCGGCGCGGCACCTCGGTCACCTTCCATGCAGATGAGCAGATCTTCGGCCATCACCGCTTCAAACCCGCGCGCCTGATGAAGATGGTCCGCTCCAAGGCCTATCTGTTCTCGGGCGTCGAAATCCGCTGGAAATCCGAGATCGACGACGGGGAAACGCCTGTTGAGGCCGTCTTTCACTTTCCCGGCGGCCTCAGCGATTATCTGGGCGAGACCCTTGGCACAGCCGCCACCTATTCGGACGCGCCCTTTGCCGGGAAGGTCGAGTTTCAGGAACGCTTCGGCCAGCCCGGCAGCGTGGAATGGGCGATCAACTGGACGCCCAGCCGCGACGGCTTCATCCAGAGCTATTGCAACACCGTGCCCACGCCCGAGGGCGGCACCCATGAGGCCGGATTCTGGGCCGCTATTCTCAAGGGCATCAAGGCCTATGGCGAGTTGGCCAGCGTAAAGAAGGCCGCGCAGATCACCCGCGATGACCTGACGACCGGGGCCGGCGCCCTGGTGAGCTGCTTCATCCGGGAGCCGGAGTTTGTGGGCCAGACCAAAGACCGCCTGGCCACGACCGAGGCCGCCAAGATGGTCGAAGCGGCCGTGCGCGACCGCTTTGACAATTGGCTGGGCCAGAACACGAAATCGGCGGGCGCGATCCTGGATTTCCTGATCCTGCGCGCCGAGGAACGCCTGCGCCGCCGCCAGGAAAAGGAAACTGCGCGCAAATCGGCGACCAAAAGGCTGCGCCTGCCCGGCAAGCTGGTGGATTGCGCGCAAGGGGCGCGGGACGGCACCGAGATCTTCCTGGTCGAGGGCGACAGTGCGGGCGGCTCGGCCAAGATGGCGCGCGACCGCAAAACCCAGGCGCTGCTGCCGCTGAGGGGCAAGATCCTCAACGTCCTGGGCGCGGCCTCTTCGAAAATCGGGCAGAACGCGGAAATCTCGGATCTCTGCCAGGCGCTTGGCGTCGGGATGGGCACGAAGTTTAACGTCGAGGATCTGCGCTACGACAAGGTCATCATCATGACCGACGCGGATGTCGACGGCGCCCATATCGCGGCGCTCCTAATGACGTTTTTCTTCAGCCAGATGCGCCCGCTGATCGACCAGGGCCACCTCTACCTGGCCTGCCCCCCGCTCTACCGCCTGACCCAAGGCGCCCGCCGGGTCTATTGCCTGGACGAGATCGAGCGAGACGAATGGCTGGCTAAGGGACTGGGCGGCAAAGGAAAGATCGACGTGAGCCGGTTCAAGGGCCTGGGCGAGATGGACGCCAAGGACCTCAAGGACACGACGATGAACCCCGCGACGCGCAAGCTTATTCGTGTGTCGATTGATGAGGACGAGCCGGGCGAGACGGGAGACCTGGTCGAACGGCTGATGGGGAAGAAACCGGAGCTACGGTTTCAGTATATCCAAGAGAATGCGCGGTTTGTGGAGGAGTTGGATGTTTGAGTAGCGTTGAAAATGATCGCGAACATGTCAATTCAGAACCGTACGATCTTTGGGACCGTCTGGACACCATCGTGGCATTGCTACGAGGGTCTCCTTACGACCACGAGGCCCAAGGAGACTTTTCCATCGCAGATCAAGACGAATTGGAGATGGTGACAGAGCATCTCAAAGAAGAATTGCCGGAGAAATTTCGAAAACTTGTCTTCAGTGGCTATTTCTGGCGTGCAAGCGAACAACGAGAACAAGGCGAGCGATTGGCGCGTATTTTAAACACCCACAAAGCCATCGGCAGTTCTGACTTGGACAAAAGCGAGCAGCTTCTACCCACCTTCAGCCTTGTCGAAGAGGATAAGGCCCGTGTGATGCGATTATGCCAACAGATGCGGAAAATCATCTTTGGCTCAGCTGTTTTTGACCAACCTCACAAGCGCAGATTGCTTAATCGGATCGCCGCAATCGAAAAGCAAATCTCACAGCCAAAAGGCTTGTTTGATGTGATTCTTGGTGGCGTTAATGATTTCGGTGAAACTCTCGGTAAATTCGGAACAGACATAAAACCACTTACAGATCGAATGAATGAAGTCGCCGGAATTGCTCGACGCAACTCAGAGGAATACCAGCAGATTCCTGCGCCCGAAGAGATCCAAAAGCTCCCGCCACCTGGTCAGGACGGCAAAAAAGGCGGCAACTGAGATTAGAGCGCCCGTGGGATGGCGCTGCAACCTCAGTTCTCCTCAATTTATCCCAGCCAAATCCGCACATCTTCTGAGCATGGCGCACCATCACCAAAGCGCCAGCCCGCCGGGACGGCGTCGTCCATTGGCTCTAGAACCAATGGCGAGACAATGAACGACCGCTCGCCCGGCGCCTTCGGCTTGATTCCGGGCGGGGTTGTGCTGAGAGACGACTGCGATCCTCAACGGTTCGAAAATCACCCCCTTAACAAACCCCTAACCCCCGCCCGTTCACCTTAATTAACATCACAATTCCAATGCATTAACCACTTTTCACAAGCCTCCCGGCCTCCGCACCCCTATACCCCTGCGAGGGAGCGGCGGGGACGGAGGTATGTGATGCGACGTCTCTCTCTGTGCGCCGCTCTGGCATCGGCGCTTCTCACCTTCCCAGCACCTGCGGAAACGCTCGAGGATCTCCGGCACGCGGAGCCTGGCTGGCTCGGCGACACCGCCGACCTGACCCGCGTTCTAGACGCTGCCTCGGACTGGCAGCCGCCGCTGGTCCAGACGGAGACCGCTCCTCGGCCCGCGTCCGACGCCATCCTGCTCTATCACGCGAGCGCGCATGAGACCCCGCGCGACCGCGCGCCCCTATTGGCCCTCGCGCTCTATCTGGCGGTCTTCGCGGTTTTTCTGCGCTACACCTAGGCGGCCCCTAGGCGACCGGGGCGCGAGGCTTTAAGCTCCGCCCCATGATTGCCCGCGCCTGCGTTCTTTTGGCTTTGATCCTTCTGGCTGCCTGCGGGCGGACGCTGTCACCGGCAGAGGTCCGGTTCATGGCCGACCTGCAGGGCGATCAGTTCGATCCCGGCCCGGTGCGGATCCTGGAAAACGGCTTTATCGGCACCACTTCGCGCGAATTTCCGGCCCGTCCCCAGACCACCTGCCGCGAGCGCATCCTGCCCCCGCCCGAGGGGCCGACGGTCACGGGCTCGACCGCGGGGATCGTGTTTTTTCAGCATGTCCATGCCAGCCACCGCTTTTATCTGACGGACTACATCGCGCGGCGCGATGGGCGGCTGAACCTCGTGGCGGCGATGTTTTTCGCCCATGAGATGACCCATGTCTGGCAGTGGCAGAACCGCGAGCGCACGGGCTATCACCCCACCCGCGCCTTTGCCGAGCATCTGCGCACCGCCGATCCCTACCTCTTTGATGGCGAGAGCGAGAACGCCTTTCTGGATTATGGCTATGAGCAGCAGGCGAGCCTGGTGGAGGAGTTCGTCTGTTGCATGGCGCTGGACCCGGACGGCGCCCGCACCGCCCGGCTGCGCGCGCTGCTGGAGGAAGAGATGCCGGTGGCGCAAGACCTGCCCCTGATCGAACAGGTTGAAGTGCTGGTGCCCTGGGAGGGGGTTGAGCGGCGGGGGATTTGTTCGTGAACGCTCAGGCCGCGATCATGCTGGCCGCGGGGCTGGGTATTCCGGTTCTGGCGGCGCTCAACGCGAGGCTCGGGATTGCGATCGGCTCGCCCTCGGCTGCGGCGGTGATCTTGTTTCTGGTCGCCAGCCTGACGGCGCTCGCGGCGATGGCAGTGACGGGCGGGACCGGCGCGCTGCGCGCCTTGCCCGGCCAGCCCGCGCATCTGTTTCTGGCCGGTGCTTTGATCGCCTTTTATGTCCTGTCGATCACCTATATCGCGCCGAGTTTTGGAGTCGGGAATGCGGTCTTTTTTGTGCTGTTGGGTCAGTTGATCTCGGCCGCTGCCATCGATCATTTCGGCCTTTTTGGCGCCGCTGTGACACCGCTGAGCGGCCTGCGCGCGGCGGGCATCGCTGTGATGGCGACGGGTGTGGCGATCACGCAATTGGCGGCGCGCTAGAGATTGGCGCCGGATGCCTCCGGCGGGAGTATTTGGCGAAAAGTGAAGGGCCGGAGCTTCCCAGTTCCGGGGCCGCTTGACCGGAGCGGCGGGGCGCCTTAGGCCGCGTCATGGCTGCCGCACCCCTTCTTCAGCTTTCCGGGATCAGTCTGGGCCCGAGCCAAGCACCGCTGTTCCACGGTCTCGATCTGGTCGTGCAACCCGGCGACCGGATGGCGTTGGTCGGGCGCAACGGGGCTGGGAAATCGACGCTTTTGGCGCTGCTCGACGGCGCGGTCGAGGCCGATCAAGGCACCCGGTCTGTGCCCGCCCGCACCCGGGTGGTCCGGCTGGAGCAGGAGCCTGATTTTTCCGCGTTCGCAACGCTGGAGGGCTTTGTCGGAGCCGCCTTGGGCGTTGCCGATCTTTGGCGCGGAACGGCCCTGGCCGAAGAGGTCGGTCTTGATCTAGCGACCGAGACCGCCTCCGCGTCGGGTGGGGAGAAGCGCAAGGCGGCGTTGGTCGCGGCGCTCGCCTCGGAGCCCGATCTTTTGCTGTTGGATGAGCCGACGAACCATCTCGATATCGCCGCCATCGAATGGCTCGAGGGCCAGTTGAGCGCGCTTCGGGCCGCGCAGATCATCATCAGCCATGACCGGGCGTTTCTGAATTCGGTCACACGAGGCTGCCTTTGGATCGACCGGGGCCGGGCGCGGCGCCTCGATCAGGGCTTTGAGGCCTTCGAAGCCTGGCGCGACAAGATCTGGGCCGAGGAGGACGAGGCGCGCCACAAGCTCGACCGCAAAATCAAGGCCGAGGCGCGGTGGGCCGTCGAAGGCATCTCGGCCAGGCGCAAGCGCAATATGGGCCGGGTGCGCGCCCTGGGAGAATTACGCGCGGAGCGAAGCGCAATGATCGCGCGCCAAGGGGCCGCCGATCTCAAGCTCGAGGCGGGCACGCGGTCGGGGCGCAAGGTCATCGAGGCAGAGGCCATCACCAAAAGCTTCGGCGCGCGGCAGATCCTCGCGCCGTTTTCACTCAGGGTGATGCGTGGCGACCGGATCGCAGTGGTCGGACCCAATGGCGCGGGCAAGACGACGCTTCTCAAGATGCTGACGGGGGAACTTGCGCCCGATACGGGCGAAGTGCGCCATGGCACGCGGCTCGATCTGGCGGTGTTCGACCAGGCCCGCAGCGCCATCGATACCGAGCGCACGCTTTGGGACGCGCTGACCCATGACCCGGAGATGGCTGTGGATGGGCGCGCCGATCAAGTGATGGTGCGCGGCACTCCGCGCCATGTGGTGGGCTATCTCAAGGATTTTCTCTTCGACGAAAACCAGGCGCGCGCGAAGCTCGGCGCGCTGTCAGGAGGTGAACGCGCGCGGCTGCTTCTGGCGCGGATCATGGCGCGGCAATCGAACCTTCTGGTGCTCGATGAGCCGACCAATGACCTCGATGTCGAAACGCTCGATCTTATGCAAGATGTTCTGGGCAGCTATGAGGGCACGGTCTTGCTGGTGAGCCATGACCGCGATTTCATCGACCGTCTGGCCACGGCGACCATCGCGCTGGAGGGGGATGGGCGCGCCACGGTCTATGCCGGAGGCTGGAGCGATTACCGTCAGCAACGCCGGGAGGATACGCAACGCGCCAAAGGGTCGAGCGCGACGTCCGAGAAAACGCCCTCGCAAAAGCACCCCGCGCCGACCGAACCCCCTCAGGGCGCGACCCGCCCGTCCAAGCTAAGCTTCACCGAGCGTCACCGTTTGGAAAAGCTTCCCTCTGAGATCGAGAAGCTGACGGCTGAGATTGGTAAGCTCGAAGGCCTCATGGCAGATCCGGAGCTTTATACCCGCGACCGCTCCAAATTCGACAAGGCGAGCGCCGCCCTGAGCCAACGCCAAAAGGCGCTTGCTCAGGCCGAGGAAGACTGGCTGACGCTGATGGAAAAGGCCGAGGCTGCCGAAGGCTAGCCCCTAATTGCCCAGCATCCAATCGCCCTCCGGCCAGAAGGCATGATAGGCAAAAGCGAACATCACGTCATGGGGCAGATCGGCGCCGGAGGTATCCTGCACCCGGATATTGCCGATATCGCGGCCGTCGGCGATCTCGGGACTGTCGAGCGCAGAGGCCTGCCCCGCTGTCCAGCTCAGCGTGACGCCCTCTTCGCTGACCTCGCCCGCCTCGGCCAGGCGCGTCAGCGGCCAGGCGCGATCACCGACGCGGACCACGCGCGCCAGGGGATCGACGCCGTGGGGCGGCATCTCGCCGTTATAGAGGAAGGGCCGGACCGAGCTGTCGTAATTAACGTAAGGATTGCGCCCATAGGGACGGTTGAAGTCGGGTTCCGCCATGACCAGGCCATCGGGATTGCGCGCGCTGAAAGACGCGTAGCTTTCGACCCATGTCGGTAGCTCCACCAGGTCCGTGCCCATATGTAGGCCGACAATCCCCTCACCGATGGCTTGTTGCCACCAGCTTTCGGTCTCGCGGTCATACATCACCATGTCAGAATTGCGCAGCTTGCCCGAGACCCCGAAGGTCAGGACATCGCCCGCCACGCGGCGGTCAAAGGTGATGGCCGAATTGCACAAGGGGCAGAAGGTCACGGCGACAGGGATGCCCGCGACCTCGTCATTGACGATTTCGTGCCAGGTCAGGTAGCGCAGGGGATAGGCCCGGGCCTCAGTGCCCTCGAACTCGACGACCACGACCGGCTCGACCCCTTCGATCAGGCTGTCTTCGGCCACCGGCACGAAATCCGGATCGCTGATCGCCGGGATGCCGTCGCGCGGCGGCCCGCCATCCAGGATGTCGTTGAAATCAACCGAGCTGCGCTCGAAATCTGTGTTGGGCCATTCCAGCGCCCAGCGGCCCGGCTGCGCATCGGCCGAGACGGCCGTGAGCGCGAAGGCGGCGCCGAACGCTACGGCGCGCGTGGCGGGTGCAATCCATTTCATCGAAAGGTCCTCCCCTAAAGGTCTGTCAAACCAAAATCTGGACGTTCCTCTCAACGATGGGACGCCAACGCCCGCCAATCCAGCCCCATGACGACGTTCTCACGGCCTTGTGCGCAGCAAAAAGCGCCCCCCGAGCGATCGGACGGCGCTGAATTGGCTTTGGTGTGGCCGGTTCGCGCTACTGGCTTTCGGCCTCGCCCTCGTCCATTTCGGCCTCCATGGGCACAGGATCCGCGTCCAGGACGCGCAGAGCGGTCATGCGATCCGGCTCCCCGATAATGGCGCCGTTGCGCCCGCGCCCGATCTTGATGGCGTCGACCACGTCCATGCCCGAGACAACTTCGCCCACGACCGTATATTGGCCGTTAAGCGCCGGGGCCGCGTCGAACATGATGAAGAACTGGCTATTGGCCGAGTTGGGGTCGTTGGTGCGGGCCATGCCGACAATGCCGCGCTCATAGGGGATGTCGGAGAACTCCTCACCCAGATCGGGCCGGTCCGAGCCACCGCGTCCGGCATAGCGCATGTCCATACCGGCCTGGCCGAACTCTCCATCGCCGGTCTGGGCCATAAAGCCCTCGATCACCCGGTGAAAGACGACACCATCATAGAAGCCCTCGGAGGCAAGCTCGGAGACTTGCGCCACGTGGTTCGGGGCCACGTCTTCGAACAAATCGATAACGATCGTGCCGTTCGCCTCCCCCTCGACGTCAATCTCAAGACCCGCCGACAGGGCCGGACCGGCCGCAAGGATCAGGGCTGCGCGAAAGAGATTACGCATCGGCGGCCACCTTGAGCGAGACGATATGGTCGGGCTTCGCGGGCGGCTCACCGCGGGTGATCGCATCGATCAGATCCATACCCTCGGTGACGCGGCCATAGACGGTGTATTGACCGTTGAGGAAATGATTGTCGCTGAAATTAATGAAAAATTGGCTGTTGGCGCTGTCTGGGTTCGAGGACCGCGCCGCGCCCAAAGTGCCGCGATCATGGGGGATGCGGGAAAACTCCGCCGGGACATCAGGCTTGCTTGAGCCGCCGGTGCCCACACGGTGCATGTTGGGCTGCGGGCCCTTGCCGTGCTCCACATCGCCGGTTTGCGCCATAAACCCGTCGATCACCCGGTGAAAGACCACCGCGTCATAGGCGCCCTCACGCGCAAGCTCCTTTATCCGCTCACAGTGCTGCGGCGCGATATCGGGCAATAGTTCAATCGTCACGATGCCGGAGCCAAGCTCCATTAACAGGATATTTTCGGGGTCTTTCGGATCCGCCATAGCGCGCCTCATATGTGGAATTTGCGCGACACTATGGCGATTGGCGGCGGAGGGAAAGGCCCTGCGCCGGACCCTGCGCCACGCTGTTCTAGCCTTCGAGTTTGTCCACCAAGGCGCGGGCCACGGCAGGCGGGACGAAGGGGCTGACATCGCCACCCAGACGGGCGATCTCCTTGACCAGTTTCGACGCGATCGCCTGATGATGCGCCTCGGCCATCAGGAACACAGTAACGATGTCGGGGTCGAGCTTACGGTTCATGCCGACCATCTGAAACTCATACTCGAAATCGGCCACGGCGCGCAGGCCGCGCACGATCATCTGAGCGCCCACATCGCGGGCGCAATGGACCAATAGGTTGTCAAAAGGATGCGCCACGATCTCAACGCCCGTCTCGCGGGCCAGATCGGCGCATTCGGCCTCGACCATGGCCACCCGCTCTTGCAGGCTGAACAACGGGCCTTTGTCCTGGTTGATCGCCACCCCGATCACCAGCTTATCGACCAGCCGGCAGGCGCGTTTAACGATATCCATATGCCCCAGCGTGATCGGATCGAACGTGCCAGGATAGAGCGCGGTTTTGATGCTTGCCATGGAATGTCCCTCCCTCGCGGGCCCCGCTTGTTGGGGCCTTTGTTGCGAGGTGAAGGGGCCGAGGCAAGGGTTAAGCGTTGCGAGAGCGGCGCCTGCGTGGCCGCTGAGCCGCATCTGGAAAGCCGTTTTGAACCGCTCCCCCGCCTGTGCCGACAAAGAAGAAGACAACATCGGGAAGAGTGAGACGGCGCATGCGCATCGGATTTATCGAGAAAATGGCCGCGCAAACGATGGCCAGCAAAGGCGTGAACCGGAACGCGGCGCTGGCGCGTCATGCATTATTATGGTCAATTTTCGCGGGCGCATGCTTGGCGGTCTGGGCCTTTGCGCCCATCGAAGGCGTCATGATTAGCCGTCGCAGCTCCGAGGCGCCGCTGGATTTTATCCTTGTTGCCAGCAGCGGGCTGTTCCTGCTTCTCGCTCTGGCCTGCTGGATGAGCCGGGATTAGCGCCCGGGTCCGCGCTTACCGCGCCAAGTGAGGCTTTGGCGGTTGAGCGCGGCCAGATCTTCGCGACCCTCCAGCACGGCTTGGCCTAGCTGGGTCGCGCGGGTCAGGATCGGCTCGGGCGCGTGGGCATAGGCCGGACGACCCGCGATCACGTCATACCAACGCGCCCCGCAGGCATGGTCGAGCAGGATGCGCTGAAAGCAATGGTCGAAATGCACCGGCCAGGGCCTGCCCTCCGCCCGCGCCTTGCGCGCTGCTTGGGGCAGGTCGCGCCGGGTGAGGTCGAGCCAGAGACGCTCCAGGTCTTGGCGGGTGTCGGGCTGGGCCGGTTGGAATAGGTCGTGCTGCATGGGGTGGAGGTGGCGCGGGTGCGGCGCGGGGCAAGGTCTATCGGCGGCGGCCCGAAAGGCGGTATGGTGGCCATTGAAGTTCCATGGAATGTCGGTCCGGTATGAACGGCAAAAGCGAGGTGCGCGCGATGGCTCACGTTTTTGATAAGAGTGTGGGCAGGGTCCAGATCCCTGTCGGGATGCCTGATTGGGAAGAGCGTTATATGAATCCCGCCAGGATCAGCGAAGGTACTGCCGCTGTAGGTGCGTGGCGCGACGCTAAACGCAAATCAGTGCCGGAATAACTACCGAAGTTTCTCGTTGCCGACAGACCCCGCAAGACTTGGCCTTATGCATTCGAAGGTGTGAACGGTATTCTTGTGGTCTCCGGCCGCGCCAACGAGATTATCGAGCGCTTTGATCCGGGCCTGCATCAGTTTTTGAGGTGCCCCTGCGCACCAAACGCGGCGTCGAGATCGAAGGACCTTGGTTCATCATGAATGTGACCGTGCGGCAGAGCTCCATCGTCGTGAAAAAGTCCCGCGTCCTGGTGAACCCGAATTTCCCTGACAAGCTCTGCTCATTTTATCCCACCAGCGATACGAAGGATGTCATCGTCGATCGGGATCAACTTTCACCTGATATCCATTTCTGGCGCGAAGCCAGGTTCCAGGGAAGCCTCCTAGGCTCCGACGCCTTTGTTGCCGCGCTCAAAGAGGTGGGGGTGAAGTTCTTTTCCTCGTATCCCGCGACCGATCTCAGCACACTTGGTGAGGGCTGAGACCGCCCCGCAGCCCAACCGGCCACCCCAACGCGCCCCGAAAACCGCCCCCGCACGCCCCCTCTTTGCCAAGCCCGCAAAAGCGGTATAGGCCGGAGGCAACGAATTTGCGGGAGGAGCAGTCATGCAAGAGATCGGACATTGGATCAACGGCGCCCATGTGGCGGGCACGTCGGGGCGCAGCGCGGATGTGTTCAATCCCGCCACGGGCGAAGTGCAGGCCCGCGTGGCGCTGGCCTCTCGCGCCGAGCTTGACGCCGCCGTGGCCGCCGCCGCCGCCGCGCAACCCGCCTGGGCCGCGATGAACCCGCAGCGCCGGGCGCGGGTGATGATGCGCTTTGTGGCGCTCCTTCAGCGTGACATGGACAAACTGGCCGAGGCGCTGAGCCGCGAGCATGGCAAGACCATTCCCGACGCCAAAGGCGATGTGCAGCGCGGCCTGGAAGTGGTCGAGTTCTGCATCGGCGCGCCGCATATGCTCAAAGGCGAGTTCACCGACAATGCGGGCCCCGGCATCGACATGTATTCCATGCGCCAGCCCTTGGGCGTGGCTGCCGGGATCACGCCCTTCAACTTCCCCGCGATGATCCCGATGTGGAAAATGGCGCCCGCGCTGGTTTGCGGCAACGCGTTCATCCTCAAGCCGTCCGAACGCGACCCCTCCGTGCCGATGATGCTCGCCGAGCTGATGCAGGAGGCTGGGCTGCCCGATGGCGTTCTGCAAGTGGTCAACGGCGACAAAGAAGCGGTCGACGCGATCCTCGACAATGAAGAGATCGGCGGCGTGGGCTTTGTCGGCTCCACCCCGATCGCGGCCTATATCTACGAGCGCGGCTGCGCCAACGGCAAGCGCGTGCAGTGCTTCGGCGGCGCCAAGAACCACATGATCATCATGCCCGACGCCGATCTCGATCAGGCCGCCGACGCGCTCGTGGGTGCGGGTTATGGCGCGGCGGGCGAACGCTGCATGGCGATCTCGGTGGCCGTGCCCGTGGGTGAGGCGACCGCGGACAAGCTGATCGAAAAGCTCGTGCCGCGGATCGAGGCCCTAAAGGTCGGCCCCTACACGGCGGGCGATGACATCGATTATGGCCCTGTCGTCACGTCTGCGGCCAAGGCGAATATCGAGCGCCTGGTCGAAAGCGGCGTGTCGGAAGGCGCGGAGCTTGTGGTTGATGGGCGCGGCTTCAAGATGCAGGGCTATGAAGACGGCTTTTTCATCGGCCCACATCTCTTTGACCGGGTGACGAAGGATATGGAGATCTACCGAAACGAGATCTTTGGCCCGGTTTTGTCGACCGTGCGTGCCCAGACCTATGAAGAGGCGCTCGGCCTGGCGATGGACCACGAATACGGCAACGGCACGGCGATCTTTACCCGAGACGGCGACACCGCCCGTGACTTCGCCAGTCGGATCAATATTGGCATGGTGGGCGTGAATGTGCCGATCCCCGTGCCGCTGGCCTACCACACCTTCGGGGGCTGGAAGAAATCGGTCTTCGGCGATCTCAACCAACACGGCGCCGACGCGTTCCGGTTCTACACAAGGACCAAAACGGTCACGGCACGCTGGCCCTCGGGCATCAAAGAAGGCGGCGAGTTCACCATCCCTGTTATGGAGTGAGCGTCGGCGCGGCGAAGCCGGCAAACGCTCCAGTGGAGCGTTTGAGACGCGAACGGGCGGAGCCTAACCGATCCGCGCTCAGCGCGGCAAATGCTCCAGTGGAGCATTTGAGGTCCGAACGGGCGGAGCCCAGGCTAAGTGGCGAGGCCGCCAAACGCTCCAGTGGGGCGTCTGAGGTCCAAACGGGCGGAGCCCTGTCGACTTGGCGAAGCTGCCAAACGATATAGCCGAGCCACTTCGCCTGCCTACCCACCCTAAAACCAGGCTCAGAACGGTCGCCACGCCCTAAATTCGCCCCAGTTGCCAAGAGCGCAGGGGTCTCTGCCGACAGTGATTGGTTGTAGAGGTTTCCTTGAAGCGCGCTTACACGCCACGCCTAAAATAGTAAGGCGCGGAAAGGGTTTATCCCCGTCCGCGCCTAAAACTCATTACCGGTGTCTGACAGGTCCCCAGCAGACCGCAATTGATTACCCCAACAAGCTGATCGCATTGTCGCCCCAATTCAACTCAATTTTGCCAGATTTACCAAAAGGTAAGGAAATCCGGACGTCAGAGGTGCAAAAGGCCGATAATCTAGCAACACTTTGGCGTAATTTTGGAAACAATGCTCCATTACAGGATAAATTGTTGCCGGTTTTTCCTACTGCGGCCGAGGCAAAGGCCACCAAGATCGACGCGTCACGATAGAATCACCTTGTTCCGGACAAGAAGACGCCGCTGCGCAGAAAACGTGCAAAGCGGGTCCCGACCGGATATCAAGGCAGATGCCGCGCAAAAGGATCCGCACCATGGCAGCGCCGAAAATCCTCCGGCCCCGACCCAAACAGACGCAACGCGCCGCACTGCCGCCGCTGACCCTGGGCATTGAGGAAGAATATCTCCTGGTCGACCGCGAGACCCGCGATCTGGCCGAGGCGCCCGACGCGTTGATGGCAGCCTGCTCCGAGACCCTGGCCGATCAGGTCAGTCCAGAATTTCTCCAATGTCAGATCGAGATCGGCACGCGCGTCATGCAGTCGATCTCGGATGCCCGCGATGAGCTGCGCTGGCTAAGACGCACGGTGCATGATTGCGCCGCGGAATTCGGCCTCGCCCCCATCGCCGTTTCTTGCCATCCCTTTGCTGACTGGAAGGCGCAGACCCACACCAAACGCGACCGCTACACCGCCTTGGCGCGTGATCTCGGCGGTGTGGCTGAGCGGCTGCTGATCTGCGGCTGCCACGTCCATGTCGGGATCGAGGATGAGGATCTGCGCGTCGATCTTATGGGACAGTTGAGCTATTTCCTGCCCCATCTTTTGGCGCTCAGCACATCGTCACCGTTCTGGCAGGGGCGCGATACCGGGCTTGCGAGCTATCGGCTCAGCGTCTTCGACAACCTGCCGCGTACCGGCTTGCCGCCGCTTTTGAGCTCAGGTGCGGAATATCAGCGGACCGTCGCCGTCCTCACCGAGTTGGAGCTGATCGAGGACGCCTCCAAGATCTGGTGGGACCTGCGCCCCTCGCACAATTTCCCAACGCTTGAGACGCGGATCTGCGATGTGCAACCGCGGCTCGAAGACACGCTAAGCCTCGCGGCCCTGGTTCAATGTCTGACGCGCTATCTGCTCAGGCTGCGCGGTCGCAACCAGCGTTGGCGGATTTACGACCCGTTTTTGATCCAAGAAAATCGCTGGCGCGCGCAGCGTTATGGCACGCGGGAAGGCCTGGTGGATTTCGGGCGCCGTGAGATCGTGCCACTGGCCGAGTTGCTCGAGGAATTGATCGAGCTTTTGGCCAAGGATGCCAAGGCGCTTGGCTGCAGCGCGGAGCTGATGAACCTGCGCGGCATCGTCAGCGAGGGCAGTTCGGCCGATCGCCAACGCGCGGTTCTGAACGCGGCAAAGGCCGGTGGGGCCAGCCACGACGACGCCTTGCGCGCGGTGGTCGATGATCTGATGGAAGAGTTCCGCGAGGGTCTTTGAGCGGCCCTGCGCCACGCCCGCCCCTTGCCAAAACGCCCTTTTCAAGCTTAATTAAACACTCGTTCAATTAACTAGCAGCCCTGCCCGCAAGAGGATGCCATGGCCCTTGATCTCAGCTCAGAACAAGCCGCAATCTTCGATCTGGCCCGCGACTTTGGCAACGCCGAGATCGCGCCCCACGCCCTAGCCTGGGAAAAAGAGGGCGAGATCCCCAAAGCACTCTGGGGCCAGCTGGCCGAGCTTGGCTTTGGTGGGCTTTATGTCTCCGAGGAGGCCGGCGGATCGGGGCTGAGCCGCCATGACGCGACGCTTGTCTTCGAGGCGCTTGCCATGGCCTGCCCGAGCGTGTCGGCGTTTTTATCGATCCACAATATGGTCGCTTGGATGATCGACAACTGGGGCAGCGAAACGCTCAAGGCTAAGGTCCTGGGTGAGGCCGTCGCGATGGAGCGCTTCCTGGCCTATTGCCTGACCGAGCCGGGCTCGGGCTCGGACGCTGCGGCGCTCAAGACAAAGGCGATCCGCTCGAACGAAGGCTGGCGCCTGACAGGGACCAAGGCGTTCATCTCCGGCGGCGGCTATGCCGACGGCTATCTCGTGATGTGCCGCACGGGTGAGGACGGACCGCGCGGGATCTCTGCAATCGTGGTCGAAGACGGTGCCCCGGGCCTGAGCTTTGGCGGGCTTGAGGACAAGATGGGTTGGCGCGCGCAGCCCACCCGCCAGGTGCAGCTTGATGATTGCGCGGTGCCCGCCGAGAACCTCTTGGGCGAGGAAGGCCACGGCTTTCGCTACGCCATGGCCGGGCTCGATGGCGGGCGCCTCAACATCGCCGCCTGCTCGCTCGGCGCCGCCCAGGCCGCGCTCAATATGACGCTGAGCTACATGGCGGAACGCCGCGCCTTCGGCAAACCCATCGATCAGTTCCAGGCGTTGCAGTTCCGTCTGGCCGATATGGAGATCGAGCTGGCCGCCGCCCGCAGCCTGCTGCGCGAAGCGGCCCACGCACTCGATGAAAAGGCGCCGGATGCCACCAAGCGCTGCGCCATGGCCAAGAAATTCGTCACCGAAACCGGCAGCGCGGTCGCTGATCAGTGCCTCCAACTGCATGGCGGCTACGGCTACCTGGCCGATTACGGCATCGAAAAGATCGTGCGCGACCTGCGCGTGCACCAGATCCTGGAGGGCACGAACGAGATCATGCGCCTGATCGTGGCGCGTCAGATGCTGGCGGATCGGGGCTGAATGATCCGAGCCTTGCGGTGGAGGTACTACACCGCACTTCTCAACACAGCTGAGCAAGCGAGTGGTCCACTTGGGGTAAGCCACATCCAGTGGACGTTTTGGAAATGGGGCAGCACTGGGATTTTAGGGTCGTTTCTGGCCGCACTCGCAGCCGGTTTGCCCCTGGGAATCCTTTTCGGAGAGCAGACAGGTCTTGGGGCCGCCTCGATGGTCTTTATCTGCGGGTTCGCCCTTGCGGGGTATTTCATCCGAGATCTCTTCGGCCTCAGCATGGCCGTCTACCGTTGGACGCCCGCCGACAAAAGGCGGCAGCTCGCAAACCCTATCGCGAAACGCGCCGCCGCAAAGCTTGCCGAGCTAGAGCGGGGTTGATTGGGCCCGGAGGCTGCCGCTTGCGCCCTGCCTATCGCAGGCCGTGCGGGGTGGTTTGCTCCGGGGCATCGAGCCCCTCCGCAAACCTTTTTGAGTATTTTTGGAAAAATGAAGGCGGGCTCGGATTAGGGGGCCGAAAAATCCCCGGACTTGTCATCGAGCGCATTTGGTTTCATCCCTAGCGCGATCTAAACGAGAGGGCGCCGGCGCCATGACTGACATCGACATCCGCATCGAGGGCCGCGCCGGGCGGATCATGCTCAACCGACCCGAGGCCTTGAACGCGCTCACCTATGAGATGTGCCGTGAGATCGATGCAGCCCTCCAGACTTGGGCGGAGGAGCCGTCGGTCGAACTCCTTGTGATCGACGGCGCAGGCGAGCGTGCTTTTTGCGCGGGCGGCGATATCCAGGAGATGTATGACACCGGCACTGCAGGAGACTACGCCTATGGCAAGCGCTTCTGGGCCGATGAATACCGCATGAACGCCCGGCTTTTCGATTTCCCCAAACCGGTCGTGACTCTGCTCCATGGCTTCACCATGGGCGGCGGAGTTGGCGTGGGCTGTCACGGCTCGCACCGTGTGGTCTGCGAGGACAGCCAGATCGCCATGCCAGAATGCGGTATCGGCCTGGTGCCCGATGTGGGCGGCAGTTTGATCCTGGCCCGCGCTCCCGGGCGGCTCGGCGAATATCTCGGCGCAACCTCGGCCCGGATGGGACCCGGAGACGCAATCCATGCCGGGTTCGCAGACTACTACATCCCGCGCGAGGCCTGGCCGAGCTTGATCGCTGAGCTCTGCGCCTCGGGCGCTTGGGAGGCCGTCGACCGAACGGCTCAGACCCCGCCCGCCAGCCCGCTTGCCGCCCAGCAGGCCGAGATCGACGAGACTTTTGACGGCGACGCGATCATCGACATCGTCAACATGCTCAAACCCCGGGGAGACGCCTTCGCAGAGGACGCGCTGAAGATGATCGGGCGCAATTCTCCCCTGGCCGTGGCTTGCGCGATTGAGCTGGTGCATCGCGCTCGGCTCAAGGACAATGACATCCGCCACGCGCTCGGCCAGGAATACCGCTTCACAGCCCGCTCAATGGAAAAGGGCGATTTCCTTGAAGGGATCCGGGCTGCGATCATCGACAGGGACAAGAGCCCGAAATGGTTCCATGAAGACGCCACGCGCGTACCGGCGGTCGATGTCGCGGGCATGCTGTTGCCCCTGGGCGCCGAGGCGCTTCGTTTTGAGTAGGGGCCTTTGGCAGTACGGGTAGATTTTGGGAGGAGACACCATGCGCATAGGGTTTATCGGACTGGGCAATATGGGCGCGCCGATGGCTGCCAATCTGGCGGCTGCGGGCCATCAGGTCATGGGCTTCGACCTCCACGCCCCCTGCCCCGAACGCGTAGGCACCGCCCAAAGCGCAACAGCCGCCGTGGACGTGGCAGATATCGTGATCACTATGCTGCCCAATGGCGCGGCACTCCAGGCCGTCGCGGCAGAGATCATCCCAGCCATGCCAAAGGGCAGCGTCTTGATCGATTGCTCGACGGTCGAGGTTGCGGCTGCGCGCGCGGTCGCGGCTCAGGCCGAGGCCGCGGGGCTCAGCGCGCTCGACGCGCCGGTCTCTGGCGGGGTCGGCGGCGCCGCGGCGGGCACCTTGACATTTATGGTCGGCGGCCCGGACCCGGCTTTCGAAACCGCCCAGCCCCTCTTTGAGATCATGGGCCAAAAGGCGGTGCATTGCGGCGCGGCGGGCAACGGGCAAGCGGCGAAGATCTGCAACAATATGATCCTCGGCATCACCATGATCGGCACCTGCGAGGCCTTTGCGCTCGCCGATAAACTTGGGCT
This sequence comes from Pseudomonadota bacterium, assembly GCA_038530555.1. GTDB lineage: Bacteria > Pseudomonadota > Alphaproteobacteria > Rhodobacterales > Rhodobacteraceae > HKCCE3408. Next base: position 469,800 of record JBCBCN010000001.1, read on the forward strand.
CTCCCGCCAAGCCATGTTCGACGTGGTCAGCACATCCTCGGGCTATTCCTGGACGATGAACGCCTATTGCCCGGCCCCCGGCATCGGTCCGACATCTCCGGCCGACAACAACTACAAACCGGGCTTCGCCGCCGAGCTGATGCTCAAAGACCTTCGCCTCAGCCAGGCGGCTGCAAGCGACGCAGATGCCGACACACCGCTCGGCCAAGCCGCCCAAGACCTCTACGCGCAATTCGTCGAACACGAGGACGGACGGGGCAAAGATTTCTCAGCCATGCTCCCGCGCTTCGAGACGCGAAGACGCGGCTAAAAACCCGCTTCTCCGTCTTTATCGCGAAAATATCCCAGAGAGCACGAGAGAGGATCTCTCGTGGCATGCAAAGGGGCTCAATGCCCCTGCGCATGCCCCCAAGCGCGACGTCACCAGACGGCGCAATCCCTTAGACGAGCACGCCGCCCTCGGCGTCGATCACGCCCTGGGTCTGCGCATCGCCCAAAAGCATCTCGTTATGTGCCTTGCCCGACGGGATCATGGGGAAGCAGTTTTCATGCTTGGTCACGCAGCAATCGAAGATCACCGGCCCGTCATAGGCGAGCATCTCCAAGATCGCCTCGTCGAGATCGGCCGGGTTGTCGCAAAGGATCCCCTTGGCCCCGAAGGCCTCGGCCAGCTTCACAAAATCCGGAAGCGCCTCGGACCAGGAATGGCTGTAGCGTTCACCGTGCAACAGCTCCTGCCATTGGCGCACCATGCCCAGCCGCTCATTGTTCAGGATGAACTGCTTGACCGGCAGGCGGTACTGGGTGGCCGTGCCCATCTCTTGCATATTCATCAGCCAGGACGCCTCCCCGGCCACGTTGATCACGAGCGCCTCGGGATGGGCGACCTGCACTCCGATTGAAGCCGGAACGCCGTAGCCCATCGTTCCAAGCCCGCCGCTCGTCATCCAGCGGTTGGGATCCTCAAAGCCCAGATACTGCGCAGCCCACATCTGATGCTGGCCCACTTCCGTGCAAATATAACGCGAGGGGTGGTCACGCGTCAGCGCCTCCAGACGCTCCAGTGCATATTGCGGCTTGATCGTGCTCTCGGAGGGCTTGTAGCTCAGGCACTGAACCGCCCGCCATTCCTCGATCTGAGCCCACCAACGCTGAACCGCGCCCGCATTGGTCTTGCGCCCGCGCGATTTCCAAACACGCAGCATGTCTTCCAGGACGTGGGCCACATCGCCGATGATCGGGAAATCGGCGTGGATCACTTTATTGATCGAGCTTGGGTCGATATCGATATGCGCCTTCTTCGAGCCAGGGCTAAAGTCCGCGATCCGGCCCGTGATCCTGTCATCGAAGCGCGCACCGATATTGATCATGAGATCACAGCCATGCATCGCCAAATTGGCCTCATAGAGCCCGTGCATCCCCAACATGCCCAGCCAGTTCTTCCCGCTCGCGGGATAACAGCCTAGGCCCATCAGGGTGGAGGTAATGGGGAAACCCGTCGCCTCGACCAGCTCACGCAACAGCTGCGTGGCCGCATCGCCCGAATTGATCACCCCGCCGCCGGTATAAAAGACAGGACGCTCGGCCTGCTCCATCGCTTCGACCAGCGCGGTGATGGTCTCGATATTGCCTTTCAGCTTGGGCTGGTAATGCGATTTGAGTTGCCGTTTGCCCCGGTAGGTGCCGGTGGCGAATTGCACGTCCTTGGGGATGTCGATCAGGACCGGACCGGGACGGCCGGCCGTCGCGATATGAAACGCCTCGTGAATCGTGCCCGACAGCGCGTCCGTCTCCTTCACCAGCCAGTTCATCTTGGTGCAAGGCCGAGTGATACCGACCGTATCAGCCTCCTGGAACGCGTCTGAGCCAATCATGAAGGTCGGCACCTGGCCGGTCAGAACGACGATCGGGATCGAATCCATCAGCGCGTCCGTCAGGCCGGTGACCGCGTTGGTCGCGCCGGGCCCCGAGGTCACCAGGACCACGCCGGGCTTGCCCGTGGATCGCGCGTAGCCCTCGGCGGCATGGACGGCGCCTTGCTCGTGGCGCACGAGGATATGGCGGATCTCGTTTTGCTGAAAGATCTCGTCATAGATCGGCAACACCGCGCCGCCGGGATAACCAAAGACCGTGTCCACGCCCTGATCCTTGAGCGCCTCCACAACCATCTTGGCGCCGGTCATCTGTTGATCGTCTTGGCTGTCCATGGCCTGTTCCCTTCTCTGTCTCTCTTCGAACGCCCGCCTGCTGGCGCCCGCCTTTGCTGTCCCGTCCCGGTCGTCTTGCCCACAAAAAAGCCCTCGGAGGTGATCCGAGGGCGCATGGGGTGGAATATGGCTGTCGTCACCGACCCATGCGCAACTTTCCTAGAAGGACTACAATACGGGGCATTCGCCACTCCTATTTCCGATAGTCGGAAGGGTTAGGCCGCGCCCGAGCCCAGGTCAACAGCAAAGCGTGAGAATTATGGAGATTATTTCAAACAGGCGGCATTTGGCGCAACTTTCTGAATTTACGCTCGAGGCTGAGGTCCAGGTCTAGCCCGATTTTGGGCGCACCCCCTAGGCAGCCGGAAAGGCGCCATGCAAACTCCATGAATGATGCGAATTTACCTGCCGATCACGTTTGGCGCCCTTTGCCTGACCTCCGACGCCTCAGCCCAAGCCACCGACCCCGCACCGTGGCTGGCGATGGCCGAAGTCTGCGAGGAGGTTGTCTGGAGCAATTCCGAAGCGCCGCTTGCCGGTTTCGCGCCCGCTGCGCCCATCGTAGACACAATGGGATTAGAAGAGATCGCGGTCCGCCACCCCACGGCACTTGTCGCCGCAGGCGCTGTTACGCCAGGCGATTGGTTTTTGTGCGTGGTCACTGGCGAACCACCATTAGCCGCCGCCGACGCCGATGCAGTTATTGCGGCATTGATCGCCTGGCAAAGAGACCGCTTAAGGCTTGCGGGACATGTAGAGGTAAATCTCGGCAGCAATGAGATCGGTCCCGTGCGGGTGCGCTGCCGACGCGATGCCGCTGCTGTGCTTGTGGCGGTGTTAGACGTGGAAGGGGACGTGAGGCTTGGTGTGACGACCGGGCTACCCCAGAGCGTGGAAAACCCCTGCCTTACCCCTTCGTCCTAGGCAGCGGCGGCGCCTTCGCCACTGATAGCGCAATCATTGGCAAAGTGACGCGAAGGTCAGGATAACAATGTTGCGCAAAATCCGGAAAAATGACGTGTTTTCGGTCGTAAGCTCAAAAATTGGTCAAAAAAACTTACTGAAAAGCGCCTCTCAGCCGCAAAAGCTGTTTGCGCTCTGCGGCACTTTGCCTATGGTGCCGCCACGATGAACCTGCCCTGCCAAAGTGGGTGGCGGGGCCAACTACACATTTGGGAGGATTCCATATGGATCGTCGTTCTTTCTTGAGAACGTCTGCTCTGGGTGGCGCAGCAGCCACCGCGGGCCTGGCCGCTCCGGCCTATGCCCAGGGCAACCGCACACTCACCATGGTCACCTCGGTGCCCGATGGTTTCGCGATCTTTGACGATGCTGCACAGCTTGCCGCCGACCGCATCACCGCGATGACCGATGGTCAGCTGACCATCAACAAAATGCCCGCCGGTAGCCTCGTGGGCGCCTTTGAGGTGTTTGACGCCGTGTCGTCGGGCCAGGCCGACATCTATCACTCGGCGGAATACTACTTCCTCAACCAGCATCCCGGCTTTGCCTTCTTCACCTCTGTGCCCTTCGGCATGACGGGCCAAGAGCTGGCGAACTGGTACTACCACCGCGGCGGCCAAGAGGCCCATGATGAGCTTGCAGGCCTCTTCAACCTCAAGCCGTTCCTGTGCGGCAACACCGCGATGCAGCCCGGCGGCTGGTTCAACACCGAAGTGAACTCGGTCGAGGATCTGCAGGGTCTGCGCTTCCGTATGCCGGGCCAGGGTGGTCAGGTTCTCAGCCGTCTCGGCGCCTCGGTGCAGGTGCTTCCGGGTGGTGAGATTTACCAGGCCCTCGCCTCGAACCAGATCGACGGCGCGGAGTGGATCGGCCCCTACGCGGATGAGCGGATGGGCTTCCAGGAAGTGACCAACATCTACTACACCTCTGGCTTCCATGAGCCGGGCTCGGCGCTAACGCTGTCGTTCAACCTGGATGTCTACGAGTCGCTCACGCCCTCGCAGCAGACCATCGTCGATACAGCCGCCCGCGCGGTCTACAGCGACAACCTTGCTCTGACCCTGGCCGAAAACGGCGCCGCCCTGGCCCGTCTTCAGTCCGCAGGCATCCAGACCCGGGAATTCCCCGAAGAGGTCTGGGACGCGTTCGGCTCGGCCGCCGCAGAGGTTCGCGAAGAGAACATGGGCGATCCGATCTATGCCGGTATCGCCGAGAGCTACTTCGCATCGCTTGAAGAGTCGGCCTCTTGGTTCGAGCTTGGCGACGGCGAGTACATCCGTCAGCGCAACCGCGTCAACTCGATGTAATCGCAAAAGAAATCGCCCCCGGTCAGTATCGACCGGGGGCTTTTCTACATCCTACGAGGCCTTGAGGGCCCGTGCCCGCCGGCCCCGGACCGGCCCCAAATCTCCGGACGATATCTTACGCAGGCCAGGTTATTGACGCTCCGTCACTCTGGGGCGCTATATGGCAGCGGATAGCAGCCTTGGGAGAGGCGCAAAGGGGGACCAGATGTCAGACATCCTTTCCGAGATTGGCTTGGCCTTCCTTTTGGCCCCCTACAACATCGCGATCGCGCTCTTTAATCCCGGTGCCTGGCTCGCCTGGGGCGATAAGACAGCGCTGGCGCGGTTCATCTATTACGGCGCCTCGGTCGAGTTCTTCTTCGCCATCTTCTTCATCTTCGCCGTTATCACCGTGATCGGCCTGTTCCGGTCTAGCTTTCTGTGGGGCGCGGTGCGGGTGACAGAGACCATCGGCAATTGGGTCGGGCGGACCTTCGCCTGGGTCGGCCTTTTGATGGTCCTTCAGCAAGTGATGATCGTGTTCCTGCAGCGCATCTTCCGCACCGGGGAAATCTCGCTCGGGCCCTTCGGCATCAACTTCACGCGGGACATCTCGTGGTGGGCAGAAGAGCTCAAGCTCTATAACGCTGCCATTGTCTGCCTCTGCGTCAGCTACACGTTCATCCAGGGCGGTCATGTCCGCGTCGATCTGGTCTATTCGGCGGTGAAATTCCGCACCAAGAAGGTGATCGACATGCTGGGCTGCTTCCTCTTCATGCTGCCCGCGATCACCATCACCTATCTCTATGCCTGGTTCTTCATGTGGCGCCACCTTGTCGTGCCCGGCCCGGCGGCCAGCATGGATCTTGAGCGGATCATGCGCGGCGCGGCGGTGATGCGTTGGAATGTCGAGACCATCGGTTTCTCGCCTAATGGGTTTGACGCCTATTTCCTCTTCAAGATCCTGATCGTGGGCTTCTGCGTGCTGGTCTACATCCAGGCCTGGAGCTTTTTCTGGCGCTCGCTCTTGGAGTTCCGTGAGGGCGAAGCATCGTCGGGCAAGTATCTCGACAAAGATACGCTGGGCGATGAAGAGGCCGAACTGGCCGCCGACATTCACTGAGCAAATAAGAGACCGCGAAGCCGGTCAAACGAAAAGACGACGTTAGGGGACAGCGCATGCTCTTTGGCTTGGATGGGATCGAGATTGGCCTGATCATCGTCTTTTTGACGTTGTTCGGCGGCATCATGACCGGCTTTCCGGTGGCCTTTGCCATCGGCGGCGCCGGTGTGATTTCCTTCGCCATTATCGCAGCACTCGACAGCTCGGGCCTGCTCATCCACCAGGCGGTCGACACCGGCAGCGCGGAATACGCGGCCCTGCTGGCCGACGGGGTGGTGCGAGAGACGATATCCGTCTTCCGATTCCCGGATTTGCCACGGGTCGACAAAGCGCTGTTTGAGCAAGGCTGGGAAACGGCCGTCGAGCGTAACCTCGGCTTTATCGTCAACCGCATGAACGAGCGCGTCATCGCGGGCCAGTCCATCGATACGCTTTTGGCCGTTTTGATGTTCGTGATGATGGGCATCACGCTGGAACGCTCCAAGATCGCCAATGACCTTCTGACCACCATGGCGCGGGTCTTCGGGCCCCTGCCCGGCGGTTTGGCCGTCTCGATCGTGATCGTGGGCGCCTTCCTCGCCGCCTCGACCGGGATTGTTGGCGCAACAGTGGTGACCATGGGTCTTCTGGCGCTGCCTACGATGCTCAGAAACAACTACTCACCGGAGCTTGCCACCGGTGTGATCGCGGCCTCGGGCACGCTGGGCCAGATCATTCCGCCCTCCATCGTCATCGTCCTGCTTGGCACGCTGGCGGGCGATCTCTATGCCACCGGCCAAGAGGATCGCGCCATCGCCGTGGGCTGTCGCGACGCGCTGACCTATCTGGGCGAGCCTGCGGTCCTGTCGGTCGGCACGCTCTTCCAAGCCGCACTTTTGCCGGGGATCTTTCTCGCCGGGCTCTACGGCCTCTATGCTTTCGGCTTCGCGATGTTCAATCCGAGCAAGGCACCAGCCGTGCAAATGGGCGCGGCCAGCAGCGAGCCGGTGACGAAGAACGAGGCGCTGACCTGGTTCCTGTTCGCCCCCATCGCGCTGATCCTGGGCGTGGTCGTGATGAGCTCCGCCGGGGTGATCGGGAGCCAAAACGTCAATGTCTCGACCTTTACTGATGCTGGTGAGACCGCTTCGCTCAGAACCAATGTCTCCGAGCAATGCGCCGCTTCGATGATCGATTTGCACGGGCAAGAGGCCTGGGACGCAGCCGTCGCCGAGCAGGCCGCCATCAACGAGGCTGGCGGTGTGCAGGTGGCCACCGAGCGGACCGAGGAACAGATGGTCGAGGCGTTGAACAGCGCCGTTGCCAATGCACCGCCAATCGCAGCAGGTCTGGCGGCCATGCTGACCGTGCTGTCGCTGGTCCTGATCCTGGCGCGGGGCGTCTCTCCCTCGGCCAATCCAGTGCCGCTCATCGTCGGCGCACTGGGGGTGGTGTTGGCCCTTGCCGTGGATGTGGCCTTCCTCGGGCCGCTGACCGGGCCGGGGCTGATCTATGTGGCGCTCGCCCTGCCCTTCGTGGCGATCATCTATGGCTGTTACCACGCGATGGCGCGGCTTTCGAAAAACGACCTGCTGCGCGTGGTTTTCCCGCCGCTCGTTCTGATCGTGGCCGTGCTGGGCTCGATCCTCGGCGGCATCACCAACCCGACCCCCGCCGCGGCCCTCGGTGCCGCGGGCGCGATCATGCTGGCGAGCTACCGTAAGCTGAAAGAGGAGCAGGTGACGTCCCGCGTGATCATCGGCGCCTCCTTCTCGGTGGTGATTATGATCCTGCTGGGCGTCACATTCGATCTCAGGATCGAGCGGGAGGCCGTGACTGCGGCCGACTGGATCGCCTATGTCGCGACGCAAGCGGCCTATCACTTCTCGTTCTTCGGGATGGTCTATGGCTGCTGGGTGCTCTATCGGACCGGCGTTTTGGCGCCGGTGGTGCGCGAGACGGCCAAGGTAACCTCGATGGTCTTCACCATCCTCATCGGCTCCCAGATCCTGAACCTCGTGGTGATTAGCTTCGGCGGTGAGCATTACATCCAGCAATTCCTGCGTAGCTTCGATCAGGAATGGGTGGTGTTCCTGATGGTGATGATCATCCTCTTTATCCTGGGCTTCGTGCTCGACTTCCTGGAGATCATCTACATCGTCGTGCCCATCGTCGGCCCGGTGATCTATGGCGGAACGATGGACCCGAAATGGGTGACGATCATGATCGCGGTGAACCTGCAGACCTCGTTCCTGACCCCGCCCTTTGGCTTCGCCCTCTTCTATCTCAGGGGGGTGGCGCCCGCCGGGGTGACAACGGGTCATATCTATCGAGGGGTCTTGCCCTTCGTGTTGATCCAGGTCGTGGGGCTTGGGCTTCTGTGGGCCTTCCCGCAGATCGTGACGATCCTACCGGATCTGTTGGGCTAGGTTTTTTCGGCTCGTGATCCAACGGCCTGGGCAAGCCCAGAAGGGTTTGATTGCGCTGCCGCGCGGGCGAGTAGTTATGAAAAAGTGAAGGTCGCCGCCAATAAGTCGCCGCCGATCCAACTTTCGGTCGTGGATGCACGGCGTTAGTGGCTGCAACGGGCAACGGGCGGGGCTTGCAAAGGCCCTCCGGCCTATTTCAGCCGCTTGCGATCCGTCGGCTGGAGGTCCGGCAGAGCGATCTGCGCCACTTGCTGCGCGATAGGATCGACCGACAGGGGATGCGGCGCACCGGAGAAGTCTTCCGGGTCCTTGAGCTCTTGCCAGACGCCACCAGCATAGACCTCCATCGCCGGGAAGCGCGCCTTATAGCCCATCTTGTCTGAGCCGGGCACCCAATAGCCCAGATAGACGTAAGGCAGCCCCTTCTCCTGCGCGATCCGCACATGGTCCAGGATCACGAAGGAGCCGAGCGATTGCTTCGGGATGTCGGGCCGGAAGAAAGAATAGACGAGGCTTAACCCGTCGTCGAGGATATCGGTCAGGCAGACACCGGTCAGGCGCCCCTCTTCTTGGGTATCGCGGTATTCGATCACGCGGCTGCGCACCGGCGTCTCTTCGATCATCGCGGCAAACTCGAAGACATCCATATCGGCCATCCCGCCATCGGCGTGGCGGTCGTCGAGATAGGTGCGGAAAAGCGCGTATTGCTCTTCGGTGGCCCAGGGACTGCGCGCTTCACGCTCGAGATGGGCGTTGCGGTTCAGCACCCGGCGCATCGACCGGGTCGGCGCGAAATCCGCGACCCTGATCCGCGCGGACAAACACGCGGTACAATCGGCGCAGGACGGCCGGTAGAGCACATTTTGCGAGCGGCGAAAGCCCTGCTTAGACAGCGCGTCATTGAGCGTATTGGCGTTTTCCCCCTGCAGCGCGGTGAACAGCTTGCGCTCCCGCCTGCCGTCCAGATACGGGCAGGTTTGCGGGGCCGTCACGTAAAACTGCGGCGCAATGGGAAGGGTGTGGCGCATCGGGCCGACAAATCCTTAAAGGTTGAGCTAAACCGTGCCTCAGCTTGGCCCGCCAAACAACCGGTTTTTTTGTCAGTTCGTTAACCTGCGCTTTAGACCTTTGTGCCCGCGTCCGAAGCATGCGCCTGTGCGCGTCAACGCGGCCGATTGATCGCCGCACTGCCGAGCAAAAGATCATGCAGCGCCTGGTGACGCGATGAGGCCGCGACCATCACGGCAGAGATCAGCATCGGCAGGATAAACGCCATCGACACCATGAAGGCGCCGACATGCATGAAAGCCTCATTCGAGGCAAGGCGTCGGCCTGTGTTGTTGCGGATCTCCAGCGCCATCAACCGCATCCCCAGCGTCGCCGACCGCCGCGTCAGGCTGAAGGACCGGTAACTAAAGGACAGCACCAGATAGACCAATGGAAAGATGAACCCGGCAAGGCCGAGGGTCAGGATCACCACCAAAACGCTGGCCAGCAGCAGCAGGATTTCATCAACGGCCCAAGCCAGGAAACGCTTGATGGGCACACCGGCGTAAAAATCGCTTTGGTAGGATGGGTCGGGAAGGCCGGATTGCATAGGGTCTTTCGCTTATGGGTCAGGGGTAACTGTCATCAGATTAGGCACGAGATTAGGCATGGCGCCAAAGGACTGCCAGTGCCTCAAGCAAGTTCGCCGCCCCCGATCCCTCGGAAAGCGGCCATTTCCATTGCGCAGCCAGGCGGCGCGCTTGAGCGGCTAGCTTGCCGGGCGCGGGTCGCCCGCATCGCTCTCGGACCCGTCCGTGTCGCCTCTATCGGCGCCGCTATCGTCCATGCGCGAACGCTCATCCAGGAACTGGTCGAACTCGGACTTGTCCTTGGCTTCACGCAGGCGCTTGAGAAACTCCTCAAAAGCCTGTTGCTCATCTTCCAGGCGGCGCAGCGTGTCCGCCTTGTACTGATCGAAGGCCGCATTGCCCGATGAGCCACGGCCCGTGCGGGCCAAACTCGGGGTTGCGACGCGCCGTGATGTGCAAGTCATGCGATTGCTCCAAAGGATGTAGAACAGCAGGGCAAGGCCGACCGGCCAGAACAGGATGAAGCCAAACACCATCGCGGCGATCCAGGCGCCGCGACCGCGGGCATCAAGCCAGGCTTCCATGCGCGCAAACCAGCCCTCGCGTTGGGCGGAATAGGTCTGAGCGCGTGCGGCAGGGGCGGAAGCCGAAGCGGTGGCGGACATCGTCATTTCTGTTTTCTCCTCGCGTTAAGGTTCTGAACGTCTCGGCTTTGGGCCTGATTGCTTGGGCCGGCTTGGATGTGAATGTTAATCACATTTAAATAGATGGGTCCGCGCGGCCTCTGTGCAAGAGCTGGAGGGTCGAAAAGTGAATCTTTTTTACATTCACGCTCTACTGGGCATCACACAACCGACGTCTCCCCAATTCGCTTGGCTCAAATCCCGATTTTTGCGGAAAACTCTTGAGGCCCCTGGGTCTCATGCGCAGGACGCTCTATGATCTGTCGCGACGCAACGATATGCAGGCAGGCGGCGTTTCTAGAAAGACCTCGCCCCTGCCCAGCCACAGGAGACCCCGGATGCCACGCTTGCCCCGCCCTGCCCTTTGGCTCATACCGCTCAGCCTGGCGGCGCAGCCCGGAGCGGCGCAGGATGCCTCGATCCTCTTCGATCTGCTTTGTGGGCGGACGGTGCATTACTATGATCCAGGCATTCCGACCGGTACCGGGATCGGCAACCAGATCGAATATACCAGCCCCGACGGAAGCGCGTTTCTCTGGCACCCAGACGATGATGACGTGATCATCGGCACTTGGAGCGTGGAGCCTGATACCGAGGGCAACGGCATGGTCTGCTATGAATACCCTGAGGACAGCTTCGATCAGGCGCTCATCCCCTATAACGGGGAACCGATCTGCTTTGATGGTATGGGTTTGACAAACGACATTGTCGATCTCGGCATCCGAAACGGGGATGTTTATGGCCTCAGCGACGGTATCCCGCCCTTTGAGATGCAATCCCATCCGCAATTGGGGATCGAGGATCTGCGCGGGCAGTTCCCGCAAGATGCACCAGCCACCGGCTGCGTTGCGATGATGTCTTAAGACTGCGTGATGGAGCGGCCAAGTGAAGCGGCCAGCCCCGTATTTGAATGAAGCCCGTTAGGCCAGAGCGCGACGGCGGCGACGCAGCACGACCAGGCCCGCCAGACCGCTCAGCATCAAGATCACACCCGCAGGCAGCGGTACTGCGGCCAGCGAGACGTCATCGAGGAGCGCGCCCAGGCTGTCGCTGCGGCCCTGACCCTCGAAGGACAGCACATAAAAGCCGCCCTGCGCGATGGTGAAGCGCTCGGTGATGAACGACCATTCGCCGCGCTGATAGGTTCCGTTCGGACCGGCATAGCTTTCGCTCAGCGCAGTGCCAAAGCGACCTGTCAGCGACAGGCCCAGGCCGTTTGTCCCGGCGTTGCTCATGCGCGGCGAATAGGCAAAGCCCAGATCATAGGTGCCTGCCGTTAGAAACAGGTCCTGGCTGATGCGAGAATTCCGGTTGGCATCAAGCTCGACGTAATACTGCCCATCGGCGGCGTCGATCTGACCCAAGGTGCGGTTGGTCTGGATCTCAATCTCGTCGATATTGGAATACCAACCCGGCAGCGCATCGAAGATATCCCAGGACCGCCCGCTCTGCGACAACTGGGTAAAATCCCCGCCACGCTGCCCGCGTATCGTCGGCGCCTCCTCAAAGGAGCCGTTCATCAACAAAGTTGCGGCAGACGCGGTGTGCGGTGCGGCGGCGCCGAGGCCCAAAAGGCCGGCGAAAAGGGCGGTGTAGATGACCGATTTCATAACGTAGTCCTTAAACTCATCTCAAAATGCAGACCGTACTCGCTTAGCGGCAGGCGTTGTCATGGATGATCTCTGCGGCGAAAAAACGACGCTGGCGGTGCAAATTCGCAATAAATTGTTTCGGGATCCCAAGCCGAAACCTATGGGCCCCTACTCCAGAACACAGGCCCACAACACAGGCTTGAACCAAGCCCCGGCCCGTGCTTTGTGGGCGCAAACCGGGGATCGGCCCCGAAATCTTGGGAGGGCGCGCCATGGCGGCACTCAAAATCGAAGCGGGATCGTCGAGCCATTCGGCCTATGACCTGCGCTCGCATATGTCCGACGAGGTCGAGACGCATACCCTCGCCGTGCTTGTCGCCAATGAGGCGGGCGTGCTCGCGCGGGTGATTGGCCTCTTTTCAGGGCGCGGCTACAATATCGAAAGCCTGACAGTCGCCGAGGTCGATCACGATGGCAAACGCTCGCGCATCACCATCGTCACCTCGGGCACGCCGCAGGTGATCAACCAAATCAAGATGCAGCTGATGCGCATGGTGCCCGTCCACGAGGTGGCCGATCTTACGGTCGAGGGCGCCCATGTCAGCCGCGAGCTTGCGCTCATTAAGGTCGAAGGAAAGGGCGATGCCCGCGTCGAGGCCTTGCGGATCGCCGAGATCTTTCGCGCCAATGTGGTCGATTCCACGCTCACCAGCTTTGTCTTCGAACTGACCGGCACGCCGGACAAGATCGACGCATTTTGCGATCTGATGCGCCCCTTGGGAGAGGTGCGCCTGGCGCGCACAGGCGTCGCCGCGATTGCCCGCGGCGGCGTGGCCGCGACGGCAGAGTAACCCGCACTCTATAAAGGTTTTGGATCGGACCGACGTGACCGAGGCCAGTGGGCCACGCCGGTCCGTTCGAGGGCCACGCCGCGCCTTGGGAAGGCCAAAGGGCGCGCTGTGGGGGTTGCGCCGATGCTGACGCGGCCCTCGTTGCTGCGACGCGTTACTCGGCGGGGATCAGGCCCGCTCCGGTCGCTGCATCGTACTCCGCCGCATCCAGGGCGCCGCTTTGATCGACGTCGAGGGCGGCGAAATCGGTCTCCGTGAGCTCAGGCACCGCCAAAAGGAGCTCGGTATAGCTCACTGAGCCATCACCATCGGTGTCCAAATCGCTCATCTCTGCATTCGCGAGAGTGGCCGCAAAGCCCAAGGCGCCCGCAGCCAGAGCCGCCAGGACAAGATCGCTGCGCGGCACCCGTGCCAGCAGGGTGGTTTCTGATTTTGAAGTAGTCATATTGAATGCCCCATTTCTCAGGTTGGTTAGATCTGAGCCCGCTCAGGCGGTGCTCGTATACTAAGAGTATCTGAGCGCCGAATTCATCCCCCATTTTCGCCAGACGTCCGGAACAGGCGGCCTTTGGCCGATTTTTGCCCAAAACCGCTAGCGGCCCGCCGCCGATGGCGCGGCCTAGGGATACGGGTGGCATGGCCTTGCCGAGCGCGAGAGCGCGACACGCCACGCCCCGCCGATCCAAGGCCAATCGCAAACGTCATGATTGCCCGTGCGGGTCCCCGCTGCCTTGCATACGGCTCTTGTTCCAAGCTGGCGGGTGTCTTTACGGGCGTTCGTCGCGGCTTTGATCTTTGGAGAAAGGCCCAGATGATGCCCCCTCCCCAGATGCGACCTCAGCGGCAAACCGTGCCGCATGATGTTCAGCTCTCTGACCCCTGCCCGCAAGTCATGCTCCAGCGCCTCGCGCCGGAGCTTACACCAGAACTGATCCGGGCTGCGCGACGCCTCGCTGTCAATCTGGCCACCGACACCGGCGCAGAGGCCGAAGACCTGACGCAAGAGACACTCTTGGCCCTCTGGGGCGCTATGCGCGGTGCGGGTTCCAAGCGGCCCGACAATCCGCGCGCCTATGCCCATGCCACCTTGCGTAACCGCGCCGCCGCCCGCGCCCGAGCGCTGCGCGCCGCCCCACAAAGCGATATCGACCCCGACACAATGATGTCCGAGGCTCAAACGCCCGAGGACCAGAGGGACTGGCGTCACGAGGCGCTCCCGCTCGCCCTTCCCGATGTACTTGACGCGCTCGACGCGTTGCCGCCCGATCAGGCCGAGGTTCTGCGCCTGCGCGCGGTGGAGGGGTTGAGCTACGCCGATATCGCGCGGCGCATGGAGCTGCCGCTCGGCACAGTGACCTCGCGCCTGGCCCGAGGGCGCGCGCGGCTGGCCCAGGCCCTAGGTCTGGGTGACCGCGCCCGCATCGCAGCGCTCATGGACCGCGCCAAGCCGCGCTAAACGGTTGCTTTTGCCCCGTCGCTCGCTAGCGTGGCGAGACAGGTGGGCGCGCCGCCCCGCCTGGGATCGTTGAGGGAGGCCAGTATGGCGATTGAGACGCGTAAACACCCACCCGTTATGCCCGTCCGCTGGACAGAGCTGGCCCGCGCGTCAAACCCCCGAACCCGTTTGGCTGCTGCGGGTCTTTGTTTGATCGGCACGGCCGCCATGGCGCAGGGGGACTTGGTCTGGGAAAGCTCCGAATACCCGGCCGAAGACCCCGCTGAGATCGGGCTGAGCATCGGTCTTGGCGTCCCCCAAACAGACGCGATCCTGGTGAGCGGCGCGTGCTTTGAAGGCGCCGATGGCCGCCCCGTCTTCCAGATGTTGCTCGGCGCCAATCCCGGCACCCTGCCCGACGGCGCGGCCGTTTTAGCCGAAATCGACGGTGATGGGGCGAGCGCATCACTGGTCGGCCGCGTGACCGGCGCAAGCGGTGAGCCCGGCGTGACAGGTGTGGCAACAGAGCTGCGCATCGGCGATCCGGTCCTCCTTCTGCTCAGCAGCGGCGCCCCTCTGCGTGTCAGCATCGCGGGCGGCGGAGACGATCCGGCTGATTATCCTATGACCGATGCCACAGCGCTTAGGGATTATCTCGATGCCTGCACGGTCGCGGTGATGGGCGAGATGCCCGCAGACTCTATGACAGCGGCGGACGCAAGCGAGGGCCAGAGCGCGGCCATCAGCAGCGATACGGGCGCTATCGCTCCACTCCCGCAAGCGCCCGCTCCAGCACCGCAAGCCGCCGTGCCCCAACCCGCAGTGCCCCAACCCGCAGTTCCACAGCCCGCAGTTCCACAACCCGCCGTCCCCCAACCGACCGTGCCGCAACCGGCCGTTCCGGTCGCCCAACCCGCGCCGGATGCCGGGGCGGAGTATTTTTCCTGCAGCATGCTGGGCCAAGTGGTCAGCCAAGACACAGGTCAGCCGCGCAGCGTCATGATCGACAATCGCAGCCCTCAGCCGCGCTCGATCAATTGGGTCGGCCCGGATGGCAGCGTGACAGAGTTCGGCCAATTGCAACCCGGCCAAAACGGCACCCTCACCAGCGATGCAGGCCATGTCTGGATGTTCGCCGATCCGTCGGGCGCCTGTGTCGAGGTTGCGCGTGTCTCCAGTGCCCAAGCCTTGCTGTTGCGCCAAACGGCGGCCATCGCGCCACCGCAGCCGACCTTCACACCCGCGCCCACACCGCAGGCCCCCGCCAACACCAAATAGCGCCTCGCTAAGGGCGCCCCCCGGGGCCTACGCACTGCAGGCCTTAATCTGTATCATCGGTTGACCGAAATATCCCTGGATCGCAAAGCGCCACAGGGTATCTCGTGTCCCAGATTTAAGGCTGGACCCTCTCGTCCTTATCGCTCAACCTGTTGGCCTTTTTGCGCACCAGCACGGCACGCAGATCGTGCATCGCCAAAAGCAGCGCGTCGCTGACGGCCTCCAACGCCTCGGGATCGGCCTTGGACTGCGCCCATTGCGCCGTCAGATTGAGGGCTTCGATACAGGCACGCCCCTGCTCCGCCTCTCGGGCGGCCAACACGCTTTGCCGCGCGGCCAGCCAATCCGCGATCGCGGCGTCGTCTTCGGGGCTGAGCTCATGGCTGCCATGGGCTTTTACACTGCCATTCCTGGCATTCACCGCCGCGATCTCGGTCATCTCCAGGCGGCTGTTGCGGGTCTGTGTCTCGACCCGGTAAACCGCCGCGCCATTTTCCCGGATACGAAAATAGTAATTTGGAAGCTCTGTCACAGGCTCTCCCCCCGCTTCTCCGCGCCCCGGCTTCTCCGCGCCCCCGCTTCTCAAGCCGACGTTTCCGCGCGCGATGCGACCCTTCATGCGCGGCCTATAAACCTTAACATCGCCGCTCGAACCAAAGCCAGAGCCAGCGCACATTCTGGGCGCGATTGCCGGGCTGAACTGAGGCTCGGGTCTCATGGCGCATGAGCGTGAACCCCTGGGCGCGGGCTTGCGCGCGCTCGGACCACAGGTTGGCCGGAAAACGCGCGCGCCCCGGCGGGCTCGGACCCAGACGCACTGACATCAAGACTTGCCCCCGCGGCCGGGCCAGCGCGCGCAGCCGCCGCCAGGCCAAACGGCGCTCAGGCGGGCTTAGATGGTGCCAAACTCCCAGCGCCAGGATGCAGTCAAAGCGGGGCGCGCCCGCTAGGCGCAAAAGTCCGGGCAGTTCATCGGCCACAAGGCGCCGCCCCTCGTAACGCCACAGCGCTGTCACCGGCTCCACCGCCCAGACCAGGTGCCCTGCGCGCCCAACGCTGCGCGCAACCGCCCCCGTGCCCGCGCCCAGATCCAAAACTCGCAAGGGGCGCGCGACGTCCCCTGATCGGCGCCGCCCCTCAACATCGAGCCCGAGCGCCCAAGAAAAAGGCCCGAGCGAAACGCCCGGGCCTAAATTCTCATACCGCTCAGCCAACATCGGGGCTTCCGCCCGGTAGCTGGCAAGAATGGCCCGACGCGTGGCGCGGGCCACCTTTCGGCTTAGCCCAGCAGGCCCATCTCGCCTGCTTCGGCCCAGATCGCATCCCAGACCTGGCTGGCGCGACCGCGCTGACGCACGCTTTGCGCGGCTTCCAGGTTGGCGGGCGCCGAGCCGTCTTCGGCTTGACACACGACCAGGCCGAACATGCCCACGGAGGCATGCGGCGTGCACTGGTAGCCATAGACGCCGGGCGCCTCGAAGGTCACGGTGACCTCTTGGTTGATCTGACCGTTCCAGCCGTCGGCACCATCGGGGATCATACCGTCGATCGAAGCTGAGTTATGGCCCGGATTGGCCGGCGCCCACAGAACGGTGTCGCCCGGCGCGACGGCCAGAACGCGCGGCAAGAAGACCATGCGCTGACTGCGGTCGTCGGGATTGGCGTTGAGCATTTCAACGGTGGCGGAATGGCCACCGGCCAAAAGCGGGCTTGCCGCAGTGGCTGCCAGGGCACCGGTGCTGATGATCAGGGTGCGGCGGTTCATGATGAGTGGCACAGTTCTCTCCTCTTCCACATCTTTCTGACGATGACTGGACGCCTCTGCCGTTGGGTGGGCGTGATGCGTGTCGTCTATCGCCTTGCAATCGAGGATGTAAATGGGGCGGGCGCGGTTGATATCCAATAACACACCCAAATTGTCGCGCTTGCCGCGCCGCAGCTTCGCCAAGACCCGAAATTTAAGGCACTTTCCCAGCGATTTGGCTTGGATATCTTTGTAATAAGCAATTTTCTCGCACCCAAACGATGGTTCCTAGTGAACTCAGGATTGGGTGCCAGTGGACGGCGATCCGCTCGCCCACCCTGCGGCTCAGCGCAACCCCTCGCAAAAGGCCGCGATCCGTTCGCAGGCCGCCTCAAGCTGGGCGTTGGAGGCCGCATAGCTGATGCGAAAGCACGGCGACACGCCAAAGGCCGCGCCAAACACCACCGCAACCCCCGCCTCTTGCAACAAAGCCGTGGCGAAATCCTCGTCGCTGTCGATCCGCGTGCCCTCGGGCGTCGTTTTGCCGATCAGGCCCGAGATCTCCGGATAGACGTAAAAGGCCCCGTCCGGGCGCGGACAGGTCATGCCAGGGATGGTATTGAGCGCATCCACCACCAAATCACGGCGTTTGCGGAACTTTTCGTTGTTGGTCGTGATGAATTCCTGCGGGCCGTCCAGTGCGGCCACCGCTGCCCATTGGCTGATCGAGCAGGGATTGGTCGTGGATTGGCTCTGGATCTTGCGCATCGCGGTGATCAACTCGCTGGGCCCGCCGGCATAGCCGATGCGCCATCCGGTCATCGCATAGGCCTTGGAGACACCGTTGACCGTCAGCGTGCGGCTATAAAGCTCCGGCTCCACTTCGACGGGCGTGCAAAAGGTGAACCGGTCGAAAACCAGATGCTCATACATATCATCGCTCATCACCCAGACATGCGGGTGGGCGCGCAGAACGTCAGTCAGCGCTTCCAATTCGCGCCGGCGATAGCCCGCGCCGGTCGGGTTCGAGGGGGAATTGAAGATGAACCACTTGGTTTTGTCTGTAATCGCGGCCTCAAGCTGGGCGGCAGTGATCTTATAGCCCGCCTCAGGTGCTGCTGGGATGACAACCGGCGTGCCACCGCCCAGCGCCACCATATCCGGGTAGCTCACCCAATAAGGTGCGGGGATCAGCACCTCGTCACCGGGATTCAGAGTGGCGATCAGGGCATTATAGAGCACCTGCTTGCCCCCCGTGGACACCATAATCTGTTCGGGCGCGTAAGAGATGCCGTTGTCGCGCATGAATTTGCGCTGGATCGCCGCCTTCAGCTCCGCGATGCCATCGGGTGCTGTGTATTTCGTCTTGCCATCGGCGATCGCCTTCACAGCCGCCGCTTTGATATGGGTGGGCGTGTCAAAATCCGGCTCTCCCGCGCCCAGCGAGATAACGTCTTTGCCCTGGCGGCGCAGCTCCGCGGCCAACTGGGTGACGGCCACAGTCGGCGACGCTTTCACGCGCGAGACGGCCTGAGATAAAATAGACATTGTGTGATCCTGGGTGTGGTCCTGGGGGCGCCGCAAAATGCGGCGATCTACAGCCCCTCCAGGCAGAGTATAGGTTTGCGATACCCGCGCAAGGAAAAGCGATGCGCTTGCGCGGGTATACGATGTCGCGCGGTGGCTCTTGGCGCGAAAACGGGCTAGGTACCGCCAAGGCGGCCCGATACGGGCCGAAAGGAGAGAGAATGACCCCCAAAGCGCCCCCCAAAGCGCCCCAGGATGCGCACTTTGATGCAACATTTGACGATAACTCCGCAGAAAGCGGGGGGAGTGAGAGCGCAGCAATTTCGTCTGTGCCGGGCGGGCTAGACGCCGAGAGCGACCCGGGCTGGTACGACGATGCCACCGCCACCTTCGGCGACCGCGTTGCTGCTGCGCGCGAAGCGGCGGGGCTCAGTGTGAATGATCTGGCACGGCGCGCAGGCGTTTCTGTCACCTCGGTCAGGGCCTGGGAGGAAGACCAAAGCGAGCCGCGCGCCAACACCTTGCAACGCGTCGCAGGCATCTTGGGCGTGTCGATCATGTGGCTATTGGCGGGCGAAGGGGACGGGCTTGATCAGCCGCTTGAGATGCAGCAATTGCCGGAAGATCTCACCGGGATCCTGGTTGAGCTGCGCTCGCTCCGTACCGATCAGGCCCGCCTTGTGGAACGCTTGGGCCGTCTGGAGAAACGTCTACGGCTAAGCTTGGCGCATGACGGCCCCGGGCAAATGGCGGAGAAGGATCAATGAGCGCGCCAGGCAATCCCACGGCCGAGCCCCGCGAAATCCGCCTCAAGCGGCTTTACATGCGCGCCAGTCACCGCGGCACCAAAGAGATGGATCTGATCTGTACCGCCTGGTGCGACGCCCGCCTCAAACAGGCCGATGGCGCAACGCTCGATTTATTCGAGGCGTTTTTGGAAGAAAATGACAACGATCTGTACCGCTGGGTCTCGGGCCAGATAGCGCCACCCCAGCGCTATGCCGCATTGGTCTCGGATATGGAAAAGGTCATGACCGGGCGGCGCCACGCGACGACCTGAGCCCCTTTGAAGAAAAATCGCGCGGGTTTAACGCTATATTTGGTCTTTTGCTGCAGGTCTGCCCCCGAGCAGAACAGCGGAGCTTAAATTATGAGTTTTAACGCGCCCCTCCCGGACGCCCCCGGCAGCGACATGATGGCGGGATATTTGGACACTTTGGCCATGGTGGAGCGGTTGCATCGTCTGCTGCTCGACGTGATCAAAGACGAATTCGAACGCCTCGGTATGCTAGAGATCAACGCGGTTCAGGCGTTGCTCCTGTTTAATATCGGCGACAATGAGGTCACCGCGGGTGAGCTGAAAAGCCGCGGCTATTACCAAGGCTCGAACGTGTCCTACAATCTCAAGAAGCTGGTCGAGATGGGCTTCATGCACCATCAACGCTGTGAGATCGACCGCCGCTCGGTCCGCGTCCGCCTGACCGAGAAAGGCCGTGAGGTTCGCGATGTGGTGACCGAGCTGTTCGTGCGCCACGCTGATGGTCTGAATTCCAAAGGCGTGGTTGGCCCTGACGGCATGGATCAGATCAACCACCTGCTAAAGCGCGTTGAGCGCTACTGGTCCGAACAGATCCGGTATATTTACTAAGGGCTGACTAGATAGGGGCTGCCTGGGCTCATTCGGGGCGCCGAACTGCTAACGGGCAATCATCAGCAGAGCTGCCCTTCCGGTCCGGCCGGGAGAGTGAGCGCTGGGGCTTGGCTCCCGCACTGAGCGCCGGAACCTAGTACACCGAGTTGGCGCCAGGATGTGCCACGCGATTTGGCAAGCG
The DNA here is from genome assembly GCA_038530555.1 of Pseudomonadota bacterium. Classification (GTDB taxonomy): domain Bacteria; phylum Pseudomonadota; class Alphaproteobacteria; order Rhodobacterales; family Rhodobacteraceae; genus HKCCE3408. Next base: position 490,306 of record JBCBCN010000001.1, read on the forward strand.
ATTTGGCCCGTGATTTGGCACCGGGACTTCGCACGCGATTTGGCACTGGAACTTGGCACCGTGACTTGGTACTGGAACTAAAACCCTAGGACCTATCAGTGTTACCGATACCTGGGACTCGGTATCGGCGGCTGGCGGGTTTTTGCCCCCGTAACTGAGGCCGTTAACTTAGGCCCGTATCTCAGGCCCGTACCTTAGCCCCGTAATGTCGTATCGGTCGGGACATCGGGTTGCCGCTCAAAGCGGGTCCAGATCTCCAAATCCTTCTTCGGTCCTGTGATGCGCCAGTGACTTGTAAACGCCGCCAATCCCCCAGGCCCAGCGACCGGCCCAGTTGCTGGCGCGGTGGCGGGCCCAGTGGCGGACTCCGGCCGTGCGCCATGATCCGGTCGCATCTGTCTGTGCGCTAAACCTCCCCGTTGCGGTTGCTCAGCCGAAGCCGCACGGGGCACCGACTCGCTCTCTTCCTCCTCTTGGGAAAAGAACGCGTAAGACACGCGGTAGATATCCGGGCTGCAATGGTGGACGGCCTCGATCACAGCCTCTCCCAAAGGACCCTGCGGCCAGGCCGCCTTCAAAATGTGAAAGTGTCGGCCATCGTCGAAATGGACGGCAAGGGCTGGTCCGCTCGGCGCGCTTTTCACGAAGGATCCTGCCATCGGCGCGGGGCTCGCTTCCTCCCAGGCTGCACCTTGCCCGCCGGTCGCCGCGACCGCCTCGGTCAGCGACGGCGCATCGATCCCGGCTCCCGCCTCCCCACGACCGCTCGCATCAGTTGCACGGCCCATACGACGCAGGTCGGTCTCATCATCGGCGGCGACCGGATTCCCTTGCACCGTGACCTCACTGCCCAGCGCCCGCCAAAGATACCGCCGCTCCGCACGCATCTCCGCCGCGCCCTCAAGGTGCAGGATCCCGCGCTCGCATTGCAATAAAACCTGGGTAAAAGCGCCTGTGCCAGATGCCCAAGCACCGCCGGAGCTCAGCCTGGCCAAATGCGCGCCCTCACAAGGACGCCAAACGGCCTCGCCCGTGAAGCTGCCATCCCCCTGCCCAGCGCTATTCAACGCAGAATGATCGCGAATGCGGCGCGCCACGGACCAAGTTCCGACCAACGCCTCCAAAGGTGGCACGCCAATACGCACCAGCGCCCCGCCAAGCGCCCAGCCCGGCCCTTCGCTTCCCCGTTCGCTGTCCCCCTTCTGCCTCACCATGGCTCGATGCTCACCCGGCCCTAGCCTTCCGGCGCGATGCGCGTGCCGACGGTCGCATTGCCCCAATCATCGACAAACCGCACCCGGTCGCCCGGCGCAAAGCCCGCATCACGCTCCACGTCATAGCAATCCCAGGCATCGCTGGGCGGCCATTGACTGCAATATCGGTCGTTTTGCGCCTGCCACCGGCCCCAAGACGGCTCGGCTGATGTGTAGAGCGTCCGGCCTGAGGGGCGAAATTCCTGCCAAGCGCCGTCCTCGTAAACCCAGCGCCCCTCGCTCAAAAGCGCGGCGAGTTCGGCCCCGTTTAGGGCCCGCCAATCCTCCTCCGCCTGCACAGGCGCTGCATTTAAGCTCAGCAGAGCACCGACAAGGACCAGATGGCCCAGACCAATGCGCCATCGCCCGCGCGGCGCCTGGCGCGCATTCGGCTGTGGTCTTTTGGACAAAAAAGCCATCGCACCGTGCCTTCCCGCACCTTACCGTCGTATCGCCCCGGCGCTTGTTCCCAGCCGCCGACCGGCCTATGAGACCGCGTCACCGACCGCGATGCAAGGCCCGCCATGATCCCCAGATATTCTCGCCCCGCCATGACCGAAATTTGGTCCCCCGAAGCCAAATTCCGCATCTGGTACGAGATCGAGGCCCATGCCTGCGACGCCCAAGCCGCCCTCGGCGTGATCCCCAAAGCTAATGCCGAGGCCGTCTGGCGCGCCAAAGACGCCGAATTCGACACCACCCGCATCGACGAGATCGAGGCCGTCACCAAGCACGATGTCATCGCCTTTCTCACCCATCTGGGCGAGATCATCGGCGCGGAGGAGGCGCGTTTCGTGCATCAGGGCATGACCTCGTCGGACGTGCTCGACACCTGTTTCAACATCCAGCTCACCCGCGCTGCTGACCTGCTGATCGCCGATCTCGATGGGCTTTTGGCGGCGCTCAAAACCCGCGCGGAAGAGCATAAATTCACCATCCGCATCGGGCGCAGCCACGGCATCCATGCCGAACCGGTCACAATGGGCCTGACCTTCGCGCGCTTCTACGCTGAGATGGATCGCAACCGCGACCGCCTCGTGGCCGCGCGCAAGGAGATCGCCACCGGCGCCATCTCCGGCGCGGTCGGGACCTTCGCCAATATCGACCCGAGCGTGGAGGCCCATGTCTGCGACAAGCTCGGCCTGACGCCTGAGCCGATCTCGACCCAAGTGATCCCGCGCGACCGCCACGCGATGTTTTTCGCGACGCTCGGCGTCATCGCCTCCTCGGTGGAAAACATCGCCACCGAGATCCGCCATATGCAGCGCACCGAAGTCCTTGAGGCCGAGGAGTTCTTCTCCAAAGGCCAAAAAGGCTCCAGCGCCATGCCGCATAAGCGCAATCCGGTGCTGACCGAGAACCTCACAGGTCTGGCCCGCCTCGTGCGCTCGGCCGTCACCCCGGCGCTCGAGAATGTCGCGCTCTGGCATGAGCGGGACATCTCGCATTCCTCGGTGGAGCGGATGATCGGCCCGGATGCCACGGTGACGCTCGATTTCGCGCTCAGCCGCCTGACCGGGGTCATCGAAAAACTGGTCGTCTACCCCGACAATATGCAGGCCAATCTCGATCAGTTTCGCGGCCTCGTGCATTCGCAACGGGTGCTTTTGGCCCTGACCCAGGCGGGCGTCAGCCGCGAAGACGCCTACGCCATGGTGCAGCGCAACGCGATGCGGGTCTGGGAGGATGGCGCGGATTTCAAAGCTGAACTTTTGGCCGATACGGACGTGATGAACGCCCTTGGGGCCGAGGCGGTCGAGGCGCTGTTCGATCTGGGCTATCACACCAAACATGTCGAGACGATCTTCAGTCGGGTCTTCGCTTGAGCCCCGGTTCTTCGCGTGAGCAATGTCTCCGCGCACTCGCGCCGATCCCAAGCCGCGCACAATGTTTGGGCATCTACCCCGTGTAACGCAGGCAAAGCTTGCGCATCGCAAAAGACTTTTTGACCCTGCGTCACCCCATGCTACCCTCTCTATGCACCTCAAGACCAAGACGACAAACCAACGGAGACGGTTCATGAACGTGAAGACCATTCTCACCGCCCTGGTGCTCGGCGTGGCCCCCGGCCTCGCCATGGCAGAGGGCTGCGGCTTCGGCCATGAGGCAATGACCACCACCGACCAAGTGACGATGTCTTGCGCGCAAGGCACGGCTTGGGATGCGGACGCGCAAAGCTGCGTGCCCGTGGTCAGCAGCTAAATCAGGTCTCCGGCCGCGCACGCGCTCGGCCGGAGACGCTCCTAGGGCATCGCAAATGGAGTATGTCGGGTTATAACCGTGCTGAAAGGCGCGGTTTTTTCATGTTTTGCGCTGACAGATCTCCTAAGATCTCACCCGCACATGATTTGTTTACGCTTCATCAATTGGCCTTAATTCCCGCCAAACATTGCCCCGCCGCGGCAAGCCTCTGTTAATCTTTCACCGCCAGATTGCCGCTCGGGTTGGGAAAGATGTGAGCGAGGTTCAGGTCCATGACAGAGTTAAAGTTTGACGGCGCATTCGACGCAGCCGCCCCGGCCGTCACCGGCCCGGCGGGTCTGACCCGAGGTCAGAAGGCGGCCGTCATTGTCCGGCTCATGCTCGCCCACGATATTCCCGCCCCGCTCGACCGCCTCGCCGCCCGTCAGCAGGAACGCCTCGCGCATTTGATGACCAGCATCGATCAGCTTGACCGATCTGCCCTGGCCAGCGTCGTCGATGAGTTCGTCGACGCGCTCGACGGTGTGGCCTTGAGTTTTCCGCGTGGCCTTCCCGACGCGCTCGACCTGCTCGAGCCCTATCTTTCGGCCAATACCCGCGAAGAGCTCGCCAGCGAGGCCAACAAACGACGCGGCGAAGCCTGGGAGCGTTTGGCCGCCCTCGATATAGAAGAGCTCAGCCATCTCATCAGTGAAGAAAGCGCCGAAGTTTGCGCGATCTTGCTGTCTAAATTGCCCGCCGAGAAAGCCGCCGGGATGCTGATGGAGATGGAGCCCGATACGGCCGAAGAGATCAGCCAAGCGGTGGGCATCACCGGCACGGTCTCACCCCATACCGTGGCGCGCATCGGCAAGGCCCTGGTCGCCAAGCTCGACGCCAAGCCTGCCCCCGCCTTCCGCGTGGCCGCCGCCGACCGATTGGGCCTGATCCTAAACGCCGCGAAATCGGCTCTGCGTGAGGATTTGCTCGACCGGTTGCAGGCAAAGGATGCCGATTTCGCCGAGGAAGTGCGCCGCACGATCTTCACCTTCGACCATATCCCGGCCCGGCTCGCAGGCTCCGATGTGCCTGCCCTTGTGCGCTCGGTCGAGGGAGAGGTTCTCACCATCGCGCTGGCCTCGGCGCTCGAACGAATGCCGCTCGCCGCCGACTTCCTGCTCGACAATATGTCCAAACGCATGGCCGAGACCCTGCGCGAAGAGGCCATGTCACTGGGCGGGGTCAGCGAGGAAGAGGGCGAGGATGCCATGACCAAAATCATCACCGCCCTGCGCGGCCTAGAAGAAAGCGGCGAGATCAAGCTGATCGTCCAGGAGGCCGCGGAGTAAGGATCAGAGGCTTTTCGCGCCCCGGCCCCATGCTATTGTCCCCCTGGTAGGTGGGCGGCAGTGTATGCCCGGCCCGCTCTAGGCTGGGAGGCCGGGGATGGCGCTTAAATTCACGGATCGTGGGATCTATTGCCCGGCGGGGGATTTCTACATCGACCCCTGGCGCCCCGTGGATCGCGCCCTGATCACCCACGGCCATGCCGATCACGCCCGCCCCGGCCACGGCGCTTATCTCGCCACCCATAGCGCCGGTCCGGTCCTGCGCCACCGCCTGGGTGAGATCACGCTCGAAGGCATGGCCTACGGCGAGACGCGCCAGATCGGCGGGGCGCAGGTCTCGTTTCACCCCGCAGGCCACGTGCCCGGCTCCGCGCAGATCCGCGTCGAAGTGGACGGCGAGGTCTGGGTCGCTTCAGGCGATTACAAAACGCGCCCCGACGGCCTGAGTGAGCCCTTCGAGCCGGTGCGCTGCCACGCCTTCATCACCGAAAGCACCTTTGGCCTGCCGATTTACACGTGGCCCGATCAGGCCGATCTCGCCGCCCAGATGAATGCCTGGTGGGCGGGCAATGCCGCGCAAGGCCGAACTTGCGTCATCGGCGCCTATTCCCTGGGCAAGGCGCAGCGGGTGCTCTCCATGCTGGACCCCGAGCAAGGCCCGATCCTAACCCATGGCGCGATCGAGGCCACGACCCAAGTGCTCCGCCGCCAGGGCTTTGAGCTGCCCGAGACAATCCGCGTGACGCCCGATCTTGACGCCAAGGCCTATCCCGGCGCGATGGTCCTGGCGCCGCCCTCCGCGCTTGGCTCGGCCTGGATGCGGCGCTTCAATCGCACGGGCGCGCCCGCGGCGACGGCCTTCGCCTCGGGGTGGATGCGGCTCAGGGGCGTACGGCGGCGGCGGGCGGCAGATCGGGGCTTTGTGATCTCGGACCACGCCGACTGGCGAGGCTTGAACGACGCGGTAGAAGCCACTGGCGCGGAACGGGTTTTTGTCACGCACGGCTACACCGCACAATTCGCTGCCTGGCTCAACGAACAGGGGTATCAGGCCGGGATCGTGGAAACGGATTACTCCGGCGAAAGCCTCGATGCCGCGCCGGATGGCTCAGATGAAATTGTGGAGGCGGTCGAATGAGGGGGATCGCAAAAGTCCTAACCGCGCTTCTGGGCTTCAGTGCTGTCGGTGCCGCCACTCCCGCAGACGCCCAGTTCTGCTGGAACCCGCGGTACCTCCTGGGCACCCACAACAGTTACGTGGCGTATTCCACCTCCATGAGCCCCACGGTCAATCCCGACGAATGCGTGATCGCCACGCGGGTGTTTCGGCCCGAAGACCTCGCGCCCGGCTCCATCATCGCGTTCCAACACCCGACGCAAGCGTTTACCTTTATCAAGCGCATCGTCGCCGTGGCAGGCCAGGACGTCCAGATGATCGAGGGGGTCTTGCATATCGACGGGGTCGCCGCACAGCTCAGGGAAATGGACGATTTCGAAGAGGTGATGGAGCCCGATGCGCGCGGGCGCATGCCGATCTGCCCCACCACTGCCGCGATTGCCGAGACCTGCTACCACCGTCAGTTCGAGGAAACGCTGCCGAACGGCGCAAGCTACCGCATTCTAAATGGACCTGCACGCTCCTCCCTAGACGACACAGCCTCGGTAACGGTCCCGCCAGGCCATGTCTTCGTGATGGGCGATCATCGCGACAATTCCGTCGACAGCCGAGTGCCTCCGGAACAGGGCGGCATGGGCTTTATCCCGTGGGAAAACATCGTCGGCTACTTCGATGAAATCTCACCTGAGAGCGCACTATGACCTTGCCAGCGCAGGCTCAAAGCGTCGGCCCACACCGCAAGGTGATGGCGTTCCGTCCCGGCCTTGCGGACCGCGCCCTGCGCCGCATCGCGCGCTACGGCAAAAAGCCCATCCTAGCGGCGATCCCCTCGCAAAAGGTACTGCGCCTTCTCTTCGCCCTCGCCGCCCGCCTCGGCGGTCAGATCACACCGGGCAGCCGGGTGGATATCGAGGCCGATGGCAGCCGCCTCATCACGCCGCCGGGCCTGGGCCCCGACGCGCCCGTCCTGCTCTATCTGCATGGCGGCGGCTTCACCATCGGCAGCCCTGCGACCCATGCGGGCATGGCCAGCCACATCGCCCGCGCCGCCGGTCTCAGGGTCTATCTGCCGCGCTATCCCCTCGCGCCCGAGGCCCCGTTTCCTGCCGCGCCCGAGGCCTGCCTGGCGGTCTACCGCCGCCTCGTCGCCGAAGACACGCCGCCCGTGGCCCTCGCCGGGGACAGCGCGGGCGGAAACCTTGCCCTCGTCACGGCCCTTGCCGCCCGCGTTGAGGGCCTGCCGCTCCCCCGCGCCCTGGCGCTGCTCGGCCCGGTCGTCGATCAAAGCGCCGATATCGCCGCCCGCGTCGCCGCCGCGCCGCAGGAACATCTGATCCCCGCCGCCTGGGCCGCGCGCATCGTCACGTCCTACGCGGCGGGCCACGATCTGACCGATCCGCGCCTGTCGCCGATCTTCGCCGATCTCAGCGCCCTTCCCCCAACCCTGATCCAAACCGCCGAGGGCGAGGTTCTGAGCGAGGATGCAGAGCGCCTCGCCGCCGCCCTGCCGCAAGCCACGCATCAGATCTGGCCCGGCCTGCACCATGTCTGGCACCTGACCGCGGGCCGCGCTCCGGCGGCCAGCCTTGCCTGCGCGGAGGTCGGCGCGTTCCTCAAAGGCTACTTGAGCGCGACGGAAAGGCCCACGCCATGATGCGCTTTGCGGAGCTTTTCACCCGGCTTGATCAGACCACCAAGACCAGCGTCAAAACCGCCGCGCTCGCCGAGTATTTCCGCGCCGCCCCCGAGGATGACAAGCTCTGGACCATCGCACTTTTGTCCGGGCGCAGGCCCCGACGCGCGATCACCACGACCAAGCTCAGGGAATGGGCCGCCGAGCGCGCGGGCATCCCGCTGTGGCTCTTTGAGGAATGCTATCCCGTCGTGGGCGATCTGTCGGAAACCATCGCCCTGGTCCTGCCGCCGAACAGCCGCGACAGCGATCTGAGCCTAAGCCACTGGATCGCCACGCTGCGCGCCCTCGACAAGGCCGAGGAAGACGCCCGCCGCGCCGCGATCCTTGAGGCCTGGGACAGCCTCGGCCCGACCGAACGTTTCGTCTTCAACAAGCTCATCACCGGCGGCTGGCGCATGGGGGTCAGTCAAAAACTCATGACGCGCGCACTGTCGCAGGCCACCGGCATCGAGGAGGCCGACCTGACGCATCGCCTGATGGGTCAGTGGACGCCCGACACCGTGACCTGGGCGAGCCTGATCGAGGCGCCCGATCCGCGCGCCGATCTCTCCCGGCCCTATCCCTTCTATCTGGCCTATCAGCTTGAACAGGAACCGTATGAACTTGGGCCCGTAAGCGACTGGCTGGCAGAGAGAAAATGGGACGGCATCCGCGGTCAGCTGATCCTTCGCGGCGGTGAGCATTTTCTATGGTCGCGCGGCGAGGAGCTGATCACCGACCGCTTCCCCGAGCTCGCCCGCGCCAAGGATTTCCTGCCCGAAGGCACCGTGCTCGACGGGGAGGTTTTGGCCTATCGCGACGGCGCCCCGCTGAGCTTTGCACAGCTTCAGCCCCGGATCGGGCGCAAGACCGTGCCCAAAAAGCTCTTGTCCGAGGCGCCGGTGGTGCTCATGGCCTATGACCTGCTCGAATGGGGCGGCGAAGACCTGCGGGACCGCCCCCTGGCCGAGCGCCGTGCGCAGCTGGAGGCCGCCCTGACGCCGCTCCCGCCAGAGGCCAGCTTGATCGTTTCACCCGAAGTACGCGCCGAAACCTGGACGGGCCTGGCCGAGGCGCGTGAGATCTCGCGCGATCTGGGCGCCGAGGGGCTGATGCTCAAACGCCGCGCGGCGCCTTATCTGGCGGGCCGCAAAAAGGGCGATTGGTGGAAGTGGAAGGTCGATCCGCTGACCATAGATGCGGTGATGATCTACGCCCAAGCGGGTTCGGGCAGGCGCGCGACGCTCTACACCGATTTCACCTTCGCGGTGCATAAGGGCGATGAGCTCGTCCCCTTCACCAAGGCCTATTCCGGGCTTACGGATGCGGAGTTCCGCGAGATCACGGCCTGGGTGAAAAAGAACACGCTGCAACGTTTCGGCCCCGTGCGCGCCGTCACGCCCGAACATGTCTTCGAGATCGCCTTCGAAGGCATCCAAGCCTCCAGCCGCCACAAATCCGGCGTCGCCCTTCGCTTTCCCCGCATGCTGCGCTGGCGCAAGGACAAGCCTGTGGCCGAGGCCAACACGTTTGAGGATTTGCAGCAGATGCTGGAGCAATATGGATGAAATGGGGAGGCCGCCTCGCTTTAACGCTCGCTCTTGTCTGCGCGGGGAGCGGCACGGCGCGAGCCTGTGAGGTCGCCGACTTCTCTGGCCTCAGCGAGATCGGCGCGCTGGCTCAATTGAAACGGGATCCCGATTGGCTCATCAACGCGTTCCCAGACGTGTTCACGGCAGAGTGTTTGGGTTGCGCCGACGAGGCGTCCATCACGGTATTTCTAAGCGAACCCCGCGCAGATATCGCCGAAAGCATGGCCGCCTATTGCCCCGCACTGACCGGGGACCGTCCGGGCACCTGTTCGGTCCGGCGCGCCGATCGCCCTCAATGGCCGGGCTTCGCGGCGCAGTGGGAAAACGCGCAATTCCGCTTTGACAGCGCACACGCCTTCTGCGGCGCGATTAGGATCACCGCCACAATCAGTGGGCGCCGAGAGAGCACACGCATTGCTGAATTTGCCCAGGTTTTGGTCCAGGCACTCGACTATTTGACTGACACACCGCCCGAAGACACCGAATAGGTACGCCACATCACGCTGGCATGGCGTCCAGCTCTTGCCCGAACACAAGGCACTGCTACCTCGCATCCTATGAGCATACTGGCCCTCCTCCTCACCGCGACGCTGCTTGGCGGAATGGTGTTTTTCTCCTTCGGCTTCGCGCCGGTTCTGTTCGCGCAATTGCCCAGCGAACGGGTGCGCCCGCTCCTGCGCGGAACCTTCCCCTATTACTACCTCGCGGTGATCGTGGTGGCCGGGATCGCGGCACCGGTCAGCTTTTTCGTCAGCCCCTGGGCCGGCGGTCTGCTGGCACTGATCTGCCTGAGCACGATCTACGCGCGACAACTTTTGATGGGGCAAATCAATGCGGCCACGGACCGGGGCGATGAGGGCAGCTTCAAACGCCTGCACGGTCTCTCCGTGGTGATCCAGTTGATCCAAATCTTTGTGGCAGGCTGGGCCTTGGTGATGATCGGCTAAGGCCGCTCAGGCCACCGCGTCAACCGGCATCGGACGCCCGCCCTGGGCCCAGGCCCGCGCCGCCCGACCAAACGCCTCGAACAAAGGACGCGAGACCGGATCTTCCGCCGCGCGGTATTCCGGGTGCCATTGCACCGACAGGGTAAAGCCCGGCGCGCCATCGATATAGATCGCCTCAGGCGTCCCATCGGGCGCCCAGCCATCGACCACCACGCGTTCGCCCGCGCTCTTGATGCCCTGACCGTGCAGCGTGTTGGTCATCACCTCGGCGCCGCCCATCAGCCGCTCAAACGGCCCACCCTTCGAGAACGTCACCTCATGGCGCAGGGCGAACTTCTCCTCCAGTGTGCCATCGGGCGGCATCCGGTGGTTCATCCGACCCGGCAGATCGCGGATCTCGGGATAAAGCGTGCCGCCCATCGCGACATTGACCTCTTGAAAGCCACGGCACACGCCCAGAAACGGCTGGCCCCGCTCCACGCAGGCGCGAATAAGCGGCAGCGCCAAGCGATCGCGGTCACGGTCGAACTCGCCATGGGCCTCGGTCGCCGCCTCACCATATTCCTCCGGGTGCACATTCGGACGCCCACCGGTGAACACAAAGCCGGAACACACCTCAAGCAGGTCCTCGACAGACACCAGATCCGGGCTCGCCGGGACAATCAACGGAACCCCTTGGGATACCTCGGTCACCGCCTCGCAATTCATCGTGCCGCCCACATGGGCGGGGTACTGATCGTTGATCAGATACATATTACCGATAATGCCGATCACGGGCCGGGTCATGGTGGCAGTCCTTTCTTGGTCAAAACATAAGCCGCGCGGCGCCTAATGCAAAGGCACGTGTCTCCACAGATGGCCCTGCTGGAATGCACACAGCCAAAGGATGCTCAAGGAAAAGGCAGAACGGCCCGATCAAGCGCCGTCACCTTCAATCCGGCCCGCTCACTCTGGCCCGTTCATTCTGGCCCGCTCAATCCGGCCCGCTCAATCCGGCAAACGCGCCGTCACTTCGATCTCGATCTTCATGCGCGGGTCCTGCAACCCGGCCGAGATCATCGTCGCCGCCGGCATCGCCCCACCCAGCCAGCGCGAGGTGATGGGCCAACAGGCCGGCCAATCGTCGGGATCCGGCAGCACATAGGTCACGCGCACCACCTGATCGAGGCTCGCCCCCGCCTGCGCCAAGGCATCGGCGATGTTGCGAAAGGCCTGGTCGCACTGCGCCTCAACGCCGGGCGCGATTTCCATGCTTGCATAGTCAAAGCCGGTCGTACCCGCCACAAACACCCAGCCGTCTTCGATGACGGCGCGGGAATAGCCGATATCGGCTTCAAAGGGAGAGCCGGAAGAGATACGCTGGCGCCGATCATGACCAGTCTCAGCGCCGTCAGAAGCGCCCGCCTTACCGCCTCGCCCCGCGTCGCGTCCGCTCTCGGTCACGCGAGCCCCGTCAATCCGGCCGCGTCAATTCCTGCCATGGCCGCCGCCGCGTCATTGTCGGAGGTGTCGCCTGTCACACCGACCGCGCCGATCACGGCCCCGTCCTCACCGGTCACCAAGACGCCGCCCGGCACCGGCACGACACGGCCCTCAAAGGCGCCGTTAACAGCGGCCATGAAATAGGCCTGCTGCTCGGCCCGGGCCATCTGGGCCGAACCGGGCATGCCCAGCATGACGGTGCCATAGGCCTTGCCGCGCGCGATCTCGAACCGGCCGGGTGAGGCGCCGTCCTCGCGCTCAAAGGCCAACAGATGCCCACCCGCATCCAACACGGCGACGGAAAGCGGCTTCAGCCCGGCGGTGCTGCCATGGGCCAAGGCCCCGCCAATGATGGCGCGCGCAATCTCCAATGTGATCATAGCTTGTCCCCACAAACGATTTATCCAGAGCTTATCCACAGCCCCTGGGCTTGCCAAGCAGAGACGCCACTGCACACAAGCGACACAGCGTTTCGAAAATTGGTTAACGGCAGGACAGGTGCAACTCCACCCTGCCGCTCAACGCCCGGTTTGCAGTTCTTCGCTCAGGCCGCCTTCCACTCCAACCGGCGGGCATGCAGGACCGGCTCGGTATAGCCCGCGGGCTGCGCCCGGCCCTTCAGAACCAGATCCATCGCCGCGGCAAAGGCGATCCCGTTAAAGCCCGGCGCCATCGGCCGATAGTTCGGATCGCCCGCATTCTGGCCATCCACGACCTCCGCCATCCGGCGCATGATCGTGACCACATCGTCCTCCGAGACCACCCCGTGATGCAGCCAATTGGCGATGTGTTGAGCCGAAATGCGGCAGGTCGCGCGGTCCTCCATCAGGCCCGTCCCGGTCAGATCGGGCACTTTCGAACAGCCCACGCCCTGATCGATCCAGCGCACCACATAGCCCAGGATGCCTTGCGCGTTGTTCTCGACCTCGCGGATGATCTGCGCCTTGGACCAGCGCCGGAACGCGGCCAGCGGAATGTCCAAAAGACCGTCCACATGGGCCCGGCGACCGCCCTCCTTCAGCGCCGCTTGCACCCCTGCCACGTCAACCTGGTGATAGTGCAGCGCATGCAGCGTCGCCGCCGTGGGTGACGGCACCCAGGCGCAATTTGCGCCCGCACGCGGATGCTCAACCTTGGCCTCCAGCATGGCGGCCATCTTGTCGGGCATGGCCCACATGCCCTTGCCGATCTGCGCCCGCCCCATCAAGCCGCATTCCAGACCGATATCGACGTTGAGCGTCTCATAGGCACCGAGCCAGGCCTTACGCTTGATGAAATCCTTGCGGCTGAACGGCCCCGCCTCCATCGAGGTGTGGATCTCATCGCCGGTGCGGTCGAGAAACCCGGTATTGATGAAGGCCACGCGGTACTTGGCGGCTCGGATACACTCCTTGAGGTTGACGCTCGTGCGCCGCTCCTCGTCCATGATGCCCAGTTTGACAGTGTTGGGCTTTAGACCCAGCACCGCCTCAACCTGGGTAAAGATCTTATCCGCAAAGGCCACTTCCTCGGGCCCATGCATCTTCGGCTTAACCACGTAGACTGAGCCTGCGGTGGAGTTCCGCGCCCCGCCCTCTTTGGCGCCCTCCTTGGCCAAGTCATGCTTGGCGATGAGCGCGGTGATCATCGCATCCATGAGGCCCTCATAGGCCTCAGAGCCATCGGGCAGCAGGACCATCGGATTGGTCATTAGATGTCCGACATTCCGCACAAGCATCAGCGCTCGGCCCTTCATCGTGAAAACAGTGCCATCCGGCGCGGTAAATTCCAGATCCGGGGCAAGCTCCCGCGTCATCCGCGCACCGTTTTTCTCGAAGGTCTCGCTGAGATCGCCGCGCATCAGGCCCAGCCAATTGCTATAGGCGAGCACTTTGTCCGGCGCATCCACGCAGGCCACGCTGTCCTCGCAATCCATGATCGCCGAGACGGCAGATTCCAGCCGCACATCGGCCAGACAGGCCTGATCCCGCGCCCCGATCGGATGGGCGCGATCGAATTGAAGTTCGACATGCAAGCCATTGTTTTGCAACAAAACCGCATCGGGCGCTCGGGGATGGCCGCGATAGCCCACGAATTTCTCGGGCGCCATCAGCGGCCGGTCATCGACCAGCAAAACCCCGTCCCGGACATGGAAGCGCCGTGCATCGCCATGGCTCAGGCCCGCAAGCGGGAAGGCATCGTCGAGAAAGACCCGTGCCCGCGTGACGACCCGCGCGCCGCGCCCGCGATCATAGCCGCCCGCCCCAGGCAGCGAGCCCATGGCGTCGGTGCCGTAGAGCGCATCGTAAAGCGAGCCCCAGCGGGCATTCGCGGCGTTGAGCGCAAAGCGCGCATTGGTGATCGGCACGACAAGCTGCGGTCCCGCCACGTCTGCGATCTCCGGGTCGATACGGTCTGTCTGGATCTCGAAATCTTCGCCCTCGTCGACCAGATAGCCGATGTCTCGCAAGAACGCCTGATAGGCATCAGGATCATGGGGCGCGCCGCGGTGGGCGACATGCCAGGAATCGATTTCCGCCTGCAAGCTCTCGCGCCGCTTGAGCAAGGCGGCATTCTCCGGCGCCAGCCCGATCAGCAAGTCCGCGAACCCGTCCCAGAAGGCGCCCACCTCCACGCCACTCCCGGGAAGCGCCCGCGCCTCCAAAAACTCCGCCAAATCTGCGGCCACTTGCAGCCCCGCACGCGTCACCCGGTCTGTCATGCATCCTCCAACTCTCTTCGCCGCGTGTCATAGCGGATGGACGCCGAAAGCCAAATGCGAAACCACCCGCCAATCCGCTCCGGCCCCGGCTTCATTTTTCCAGAAATACTCAAACCCGCCCCAAACGCCCGGTGCCACATCAGCCCTTGGGCCGCTCCCGTTTGCAGCGCTCCGAGCAATAGCGCACCTCGTCCCAGACCCGCGCCCATTTCTTGCGCCAGGTGAAGGGCTTGCCGCAGGTCGCACAGATTTTCTCGGGCAGATCGCCCTTTTTTCGCATCCGGCTCATAGATCGAGGCTCATCTGACCGCTGCCCCCACTTGTTTTGGCAGGTTTCGCGGCCTTCCGCCCCCGGCGCTTGGGTTTTTCGCGGTCATTGACGAAATGGCTCGTGCCTTCCTTTCGGCTGGCATGTTTTTTGACCACGCGCGCCGCCTCATCGCGAAACCCGGCCCCGCGCCGCACCGCCCACACCTTCTCGCGCGCCTCCCGCGCTGCGGCCACGGGCTCCACGATGGGCTCGGGATAGGTCCGACCCAAGACCGCACCGGCCCCTTCCCAGGTCCAGGGCGCCTGCAGGAACTTATCCGGCACCCCGGCCAGTTCGGGCACCCAGCGGCGTGTGAAAATGCCCTCGGGGTCCTGATCCTGGCCCTGTTTGACAGGGTTATAGATCCGGATCGTGTTCATGCCCGTCGTGCCCGATTGCATCTGCGTCTGGGGCCAGTGGATGCCCGCTTCGAAATCGGTGAATTGACGCGCCAGATGGGCGCCGGTGACGCGCCAATCGAGCCACAGATGATAGCTCGCCACCGCCACCAGCATCGCGCGCATCCGAAAGTTCAACCACCCCGTCGCCGCCAGGTACCGCATGCAAGCATCGACAAACGGCAGGCCCGTCTCGCCCCGCTCCCAAGCCGCTAGCCGCGTGGCATCGGGCTGGGCGGGCCGCATCCCCTCATAGGCACTGTGCAGGCACCGATGCTCGATCGCGGGCTCATCCTCGAGCTTCTGCATGAAATGCCCGCGCCAGGCCAGGCGCGCCTGAAAGCTGCGCATCGAGCCCGTCCAGCCCTCGCGCGTGCCCTTCACCTCGGCCGCCCGCGCCAGGCCCGCTTGCGCTACTTCCCGCATCGACACCGCACCATGGGCGAGATACGGGCTCAGACGCGAACAGGCCCATTCGCCCTCCAACGGCGTCGACATGGCCGCGCGATAGGTGCGCCCGCGCTCGGTCAAAAACCCGCCCAGCAGCGATAGCGCCTGATCGCGTCCACCGATCTGTCGCTCCGGGCAGGGATCCGTCGCAAGACCCAGATCGACCGCGCCAGGGATCCCGCCGGGCTCCTCGCTCACGCCGTTCAAACCTCTCGGCGCCTCGATCTGAGGCTGTCGGATCTCCCGTTCCCGCCGCGCAGCCCAGCCATCGCGCGTGTTCAGCCGCCGGACGACGCCCACTTGCGGCACTTCTTGCCACGCGACCCCCGCCTGCCCGGCCCAGGCCGCCACCGCGCGGTCGCGCGCGAATGTCCAGGCATTGCCGGTTTCCTCATGGCTGATGATCCGCGAGATGCCGTGCCGCGCGCAAAGCTCGGAGAGCACCTCGACCGCGCCGCCCATCCGCACCACCAAAGGCGCACCCAGCCGCCCGGTCTCTTCCCGCAGACCGGCCAGACATTCGGCGATAAACGCCCATTGCCGCGCCGAGGCATCCCGCTCCGCCCACATCTCCGGCTCCGCGATATAGAGCGGCAGAACGGCATCGCCTACCTCTACAGCCCGGGCCAGGGCCGCGTGATCGGCGACGCGCAAATCGCGTTTGAACCAAAGCAGAACACTTGCCATGGACAGGTAATTAGGCCGCCACCCACAGGCGATCAACCGCAGTCATTTGCGTGTTGTCAGCAGAACGCGGTCTCGGCCCAAGCACCGCTGACTCACGCGCCAGCAGCTCTAAGAAGTCAGCATCGCCTCATAGCGCTGTGAGCCTTGCATCGTGGCTTCAACGCTATTTTGCCGAACGACGACCAGCCGCCATAGAACCGAGCCTTCGTCCTCGACAAAAGCTTCGGGGTCATCGAAGGGGACGAATGCATTGTTGTTGCTTTTCAAAACGCCTCCACCGTCGAAAATGTAATACTGCCAGACAGCATAGGCCTCGATATTGCCGCTGATCGCATCGAAAAACTGCCGCTCCTCAGCAGGGTAAAGCCCGGCCTTGTAGCTCTTGTTTTCACTTGAGAAATCTTCGGTGTACTCGGCGCTGATGCGGGAGGGTGAGGACATGTTGCCATTGCGGAGCGCCTCATAGCTCAAACGTTGTTTGCCAGGCAGTTTGAGGCCCGAGCGTCGATCAGGTCGGTCCTCAAACAGCTTCGCAACCGCTGCGTCCATCACGTCTCGGACAACCATCCCGGTTTGCCCCTCGGGCACCTCAACTTCCGTCGAATAGAAGATACCCACCACACGTAGCTTGATCGTCATAACTCAATCTCCAATGTCAAATTCAGAACGAAAAATTCAAAACGTCGAAATCAAAATGATCGTCGCGGCTCGACTATGCTCCCGGCCCATGCACCGCCAAAGCCATTTCGTTTGCCCGATGAAACGATCTATGCGCCACGGTTGCCTTGCCTGATCCGGCGCACCGACATAGCTGTCGGGAAGACCCAAGTTCGGAGCCCCCATGAAAGACGCCGCCGCCCCCGCGCCACAGCCCACCTTGCTGGCGGATTACACGCCCTACCCGTTCGCCATTGACGACGTCTCGCTCTCCTTCCGCCTCTCGCCCAGTGCCACGCGCGTCATCAGCCGCATCGCCTTTCGGCCCAACCCAGAGGCAAAGGGCCCGGCACCGCTCAGGCTCGACGGCGAAGGCCTGAAGCTGATCTGGGCGCGGATCGATGGCCAGGAGGTCAGCCCAGAGATCAGCGCGACGGGGCTCAGCGTCGACGCTCCTGAGGGCGCGTTCGTTTGGGAAGCGGAGGTTGAGATCGACCCATCCTCGAACACCGCGCTCGAAGGGCTTTATATTTCGAACGAAATGTACTGCACCCAGTGCGAGGCCGAGGGCTTTCGCAAGATCACCTATTACCCAGACCGCCCCGACGTCATGGCGCCCTTTAGCGTGGATATTCACGCCGATGTGCCGATGGTGCGCCTGTCAAACGGCAACCCCATCGATGATGGCTATTACACATCGACCTGGCACGACCCCCATCCCAAACCCGCCTATCTCTTTGCCCTAGTGGCCGGGAACCTGTCGGCCCATACCGACCACTTCACCACCGCAAGCGGGCGGCGGGTAGAGCTTCATATCTGGGTGCGCTCGGGGGATCGGGACAAATGCGCCTATGCCATGGACGCGCTCAAACGCTCCATGCGCTGGGACGAGGAGGTCTATGGCCGCGAATACGATCTCGACGTCTTCAACATCGTCGCGGTGGACGATTTCAACATGGGCGCGATGGAGAATAAGGGGCTGAACATCTTCAACTCCAAATATGTCTTGGCCAGCCCAGAAACCGCGACGGACCGCGACTATGACCTGATCGAAGGCATCATCGCGCATGAATATTTCCACAACTGGACCGGCAACCGCATCACCTGCCGCGATTGGTTTCAGCTTTGCCTGAAGGAGGGGCTGACGGTCTATCGCGATCAGCAGTTCAGCGGGGATATGCGCTCGGCCCCGGTCAAGCGGATCGAGGACGTTTTGCAACTGCGCGCGCGGCAGTTCCGCGAAGACGCCGGTCCCTTGGCGCACAATGTGCGGCCCGAAAGCTATATCGAAATCAACAACTTCTACACCGCCACGGTCTATGAAAAGGGCGCCGAGCTGATCGGCATGCTGCGCGCGATTGTGGGTGAGGATGGCTGGCGCGCGGGCTGCGATCTTTATTTCGACCGCCATGACGGCCAGGCCTGCACCATCGAGGATTGGCTGGCCGCCTTCGAGGATGCCAGCGGCACGGATCTGAGCCAGTTCAAGCGCTGGTACGCCCAGGCCGGCACGCCGCGCCTCTCCATCGATGTGGTCGCCGAGGGCAATGGCTGGACGGCTACGGCCCGGCAAAATTGTGCGCCCACTCCGGGTCAGCCCGAAAAGTCGCCGCTGCCCATCCCAATCAAGCTGGCGCTGTTTGCGCCCGACGGCACGCCGCTCCCGGCCCCGGGCGACACCACGACGACCGAATGGACCCATCTCATGACCGGCCCCGAGGAGGTGATCGCGCGCGGCGACACGCTCTTTGACGGGCGCCCACCGATCCTATCCGCGCTCAGGGGCTTCTCCGCTCCGGTGATCCTAGAGCTTGCGCAAAGCAAAGCCGATAGGCTGACGCTGATGGCCCATGACAGCGATCCGTTCAACCGCTGGGAGGCCGGGCGCAGCCTCGCGAAAGAGGCGCTGGTGGCAATGATTGTGGAGGGATCGGAGGCCGATCCCGACTGGCTCACCGGGCTCGGGGCAGTTCTGGCCGATGACAGCCTCGATCCTGATTTCCGCGCCCTCGTCCTGGCCCTGCCCTCTGAAGACGACCTCGCGCAAACGCTCTATGCCGCCGCCCATGTGCCCGACCCCGCCGCGATCCACGCCGCCACGCGCCGCGCCGCCCAGGCTATCGCCGAGGCCCATGAGGGCGTTCTGGCCCGCGCTTACGACGCGATGGCCGTCCCCGGCCTCTACAGCCCCGACGCGGGCAGTGCCGGACGCCGCAGCCTGCGCCTCGCTGCCCTGCGCTATCTCAGCCATCTCGACGGCGGCGACCGGGCGCGCGCGCTTTTCGATCAACGCCCCAACATGACCGAGGAGCTTGGCGCCTTCGGCAATCTCCTGCGCCAAGGCGACGGTACGGCCGCGGCGGAGTTTGAGGCGCGCTGGCGCCACGACCGACTGGTGATGGACAAATGGTTCATGCTGCAAGTGTCGGAAGCCACGCCAGAAAACGCGGTCGCAACGGCTGAGACCCTGACCCGGCACGCCGATTTCGACTGGAGCAATCCCAACCGCATCCGCTCGGTCATCGGCGGGCTCATCGCGGGCAATCCGGCGGGCTTTCACGCCTCGGACGGCAGCGGTTACGCCTTCCTGGCCGATTGGCTCATCCGGCTCGATGCCAAAAACCCGCAAACCGCCGCACGCATGTCGACCGCGTTCGAGACCTGGCGCCGCTACGACGCCGACCGCCAGGGCCTCATGCTCGAGGCCCTTGGCCGGATCGCCGCGCGCCCGGGTCTTAGCCGCGATCTGGGTGAGATGGTCCAGCGGATGCGCGCGGGCTAGGCGATCTGCGTGAAGGCCCAGATCAGCGCGAAAAACACCGGCTGGTGAATGAGATAGATCGCGAGCGAATGCTGGCCTGGCCACGCCAAGGTTCTCGTCAGCCGCCCAGGCGCATCGCTTCCCAGCCGCGCCCACAGCCCCGTGCTAGAGCCCGCCCGACCCAGCGCCATGCCCATGAGAAGCGCCGAGAGCCAGGGAAAAAGCGGGATGAAATCCACCGCCGGGCGCGGCACAGGCGCCAGACCCGTCCAGTGCCAGACCGGATGAGCAAACGCCTCTGAGCGCAGCACTTCGGGCCCCCAAAAGACCAGAGCCGACAAAGCAATCAGACCCAAAGCCGGCAGCCGCACACTCGCCAACCCGATCACGGAAAACAGCGCGATCGCGTGCAGGATGCCGAAATAGACGAAGGCGGTTGGAAACACGACATACGTGGCCAGGCTCACCCCCAAAGCGCCCGCAACCAGCACCGCCAAACGCCGCAAAAACCCGCGCCAGCGGATGCCCCCGCCATGGGCCAGGACCAGGCTCACCCCCGCCAGCGCAAGAAAACTCGCCGCCACCCCGATGGCCAGCCCGCGCAAGGGCGGGCTGACGGCACTTCCGGGCATCAGATAGCCGAACAGCTCCAGGTCATAGCAAAAGTGATAGATCGCCATCCCGATGAGCGCGGCCGTCCGGGCGATATCGACCGCAGGCACCCGGGGTAGGCGCGCCAAGGATCGCGGATCTGCCATGGGCTCTGCACTCTGGGCCATGGACGTTAGCTATGGCCGGACCCGCCCGGCTTGGCCAGGGCAAATGGGCCACCACCACCCCGCGAAAGCGCCATAGTTCTGGCAAAATGCGCGGCTACCCCAAGGCCATGCTCGATGACACGACACACGGCCACGCCACCCAAACGCCCTCGATGACGGACTACACCTACCGCACGCGCCCCGGCAGCCTCTGGCTCAGCCTTTTTGCGCTGGCCGGTGTGACGCTGCTCTCGGCGGTGATCTGGACCATCGCGCCCGCTTTCGCGGTGATCCTGCTCCTGCCATCCGTGCTGATCTGCGTCTATCAAATGATCGCCTCGCCGGTTTACGGCCTCAGCCTGACCGCGGAGGCCTGGCGCGTGCACTCGGAGGAGCCAGACTTCGAGATCCCGCTCGCCGACATCGCGCGGGCTGAGCTCTCCGGCCCCGACGCGTCCCTGCATCTGCGCGACGGCACAAGGCTCGCCCTGCCCGCATCCGTGCTGCCGAAAGACCGCAGCGCTCTGATCGAAGCGGCCCGCGCCCGGGGTTTGACGACTGGGGTTTGACAACTGGGGTTTGACAACTGGAGCCTGACGGCTCGGGGCTCACGACCGAAACCGCCTAACGCCCCGCCTGGCAATAGCTCTGTTGGCTGATCGCGGCCCGCATCTCCTCGCGCGGCTCCGCTCGGCTCATTGGGCCCCAATCCGCTGCAACACCGCCCCCGGCTGAGACCGCATTGTCACGCGGCACGGTCGTGGCCCAGATCCGCAACGCACAGCGCAGATTGGCCGCCCCATTCAGCAGCGCCTGACCGCTCTCGGCCTCACAGCCATAAAACCGCGCCGTGGCCGGTGAGATCTGCATCAGCCCGAAATAGCGTCCGCCGCCGCCCACAACCTCCGGGTTCCAGGTGCTTTCGTATTCCGCAAGCGCCGACATCAGCCCGATCCAAAAGGCCGACCGCCGCGCCGGTCCCGCCTGCCGGTAGACCGGGCACCAGGCGCCGATATCGTCGGGCGTTACCTCCAGCAGGGCCGCCGCATGTCCGTTGAGCGCCGCTTGCGCCGCGCCGGTCCAGGCGGCCGCTTCAGGCCGGTCATTCCAAAGCCCCAGCCGGGGCGCCACTGGCTCAGGCTCCGAACCGCGCCCCGGCATCAGGCCGCAGCCCGCCAAGCACAGCAGCAAGACACCGAACGACCAGACGCGCTTAACCATCATTTTCCCCAATTCCAGCCGTATCCTCGCCGGGATCGCGGCGCCATGCTGTGCCGATAGACCGCAAGCAACGCGCTTGATCGCGCAAGCCCGCTTCAGCCAGACTTAAGGCCCAGATGTAAGCCATCTCGAAGAAGGATTTTCAACAATGCATATTTTGATCGGCTTGGCCGCGCTGATCGGTGGCGCTTTGATGTGGGTTTGGCGGATCAAGATGGCCAAGGAGGCGGCCAGTGAGCTGTCGGATATGGCCAGTGACGTGATGGCCGCCGCGCGGCGTCTGGGCTTTCGCCGTCGTCGCCAAGGCCACCCGGTGGAATCGATCGACGATGCGCAACTGGCCGCCGGTGCGCTGAGCGTGGCGCTGGTCGAGCTGGGGCCGCGCCTGACGCAAGAGGCCCATATCGCCCATCTGCGGTCGCTCCAGAGCCATCTGTCCATGGACCTGACCACGGCGGAAGAGACGCAAACACTGGGCCATTGGTTGGTCAGCACTTGCGACGGGCCGGTCAACGCCATCGCTCGGATCGGGCGGCAACTCTACACCCTCGCCGGTGCTCAGTCGCTCGATGCGCCGCTCAAAGTGGTGGGCGATGTGGCCGGGCAAATGGGCGGGCTGAATGACGCCCAACGCGAAGCGCTTGAGGATCTTCAGCGCATCTTCAAGCGGTCGTAAGGGCAATTGCGATGCGGCGCGGGCACACGGCCGATAGGCCGTGGCTCGGGCGGTCTTCTCGGTCAAGAGGCGTTTGAGGGGACAAATACGTCAAAAGGTCCATAGATTTTTGAACCGGATCGCGGTCTGTCACAACATATCGTTAATGTTTCCGCGACCATCACAAGACCATGCACCTGATCCTGACCCTGACTGTTTTGAGTATCGCCCTGGCGGCGTGGCTGTTCCTTGTCCAACGCCGGATGGAGGCGGGCGATGGGCACCGGGTTTTGGCCACCCGGGGTTTGGCCCTGTCGATGTCTGACGTGACAGCCATCGCGCCCCGCCTCGCCGCCCTGAATGCCCATCACAGCGCCACGGGTCCCGCGTCGAGGGGCCCAGCTTCGGTCGCGATGTCCGACATGTCGTCTCGATCAGCCGAATTTGCGCCGCCGCTCGAAGGATCTCAGGCACAAATGCCTGCGGCCCCACTTTGGTCCCATCTCTTTCGCGGCTTGCGCCCTAAATCGCGGCGCCTGGCGGCACTAACCGCGCGCAAGTCCCATCCCGCCGCTGGGCCAGTCGCTGGGCCAACCGTTCAGGATGTGCACGACCCGGCGATCCTTGCTGGAGCGCTCTCGGTCGCCGTTCTGGCCGAAGGGCCGGTTTTGACGCCGTCCGATCACCACGGCCATCTGCATGCGCTAGGCTGGCATCTCAACATGACCCTTCCCGAGGCGCGCGATACGCTCTCTCTGGCGGCCGGTATGCTGCGCGCCAACGGCAGTGCCAAAGGCTTGCGTCGTCGCCTGACCAAACGGCTGATCCAACTGGCCAGTCCCCAGGCCCTGGCCGCGCCGATCTGTGTGATCGAAGACGTGTTGCGCAGCCATGGCGGCGGCGCCCCGGCTCAGCGCCGCGCCTTGCGAGATCTGCGCCACGCGCTCGGCGGCTAAATCGGGCGGCTGAGGCGGACGGTTGAGGCGGACGGTTGAGGCGGACGGTTGAGGCGGGGCGCCCTCGGTCCAATTTTCCTTTGAAGGGCGTGGCTGATCCTTAGGGGTCAGTCCAGCCTGTCGCACCCTATCCAGATCCGACCCATCCAGCCGTGCAATAAGGGGCCAGACGGATCCGTTGGACGCATTCGGGCCTCTCCCACGGCCAGCGGCTCTTGAACAGGCGGCCCTTGAATAGGTCACTCTTGAACACTTCCGCCGCCTTGGCCTACACCCGTCCCGCGATGCGGCGCCGCTTTCCCCGGCCCGCCATATCCCGAGGACACAAGCCATGCTCGACACCGCCTTTGCCTTGCCGCCCGTCAAAACCCTCTCCGGCGCCAAAGAGGATTGGGAGTTGGTCATCGGCATGGAGGTTCACGCCCAGGTCGCCACCCAGGCCAAGCTGTTCTCCGCTGCGTCCACCGGTTTCGGCGCCGAGCCCAACGCCCATGTCGCTTTCGTCGATGCGGGCATGCCCGGCATGCTGCCTGTAATCAATGAGGCCTGCGTCGCCCAAGCCGTGCGCACGGGCCTGGGTCTCAAGGCGCAGATCCACCTGTCCTCGGCCTTCGATCGCAAGAACTACTTCTACCCCGACCTGCCCCAAGGCTATCAGATCAGCCAGCTCTACCACCCCATCGTGGGCGAGGGCGAAGTTCTCGTCGAGATGGGCGCCAATGATCAGGGTCAGCGCATGGCGCGCCAGGTGCGCATCGAGCGCATCCACCTGGAACAAGACGCGGGCAAATCGATCCACGACATGGACCCCGCGCTCAGCTTCGTCGATCTCAACCGCACCGGTGTAGCGCTGATGGAGATCGTGTCGCGCCCCGATATCCGCTCCCCTGAAGAAGCGGCGGCCTATGTCTCCAAGCTGCGCCAGATCATGCTCTATCTGGGCACCTGCGACGGCAACATGCAAAACGGCAACCTGCGCGCCGATGTCAATGTCTCGGTCTGCCGCCCGGGCGATTACGAGCGCTACCAAGAGAGCCAGGACTTCGGCCATCTCGGCACCCGCTGCGAGATCAAGAACATGAACTCGCTGCGCTTCATCCAAGCCGCCATCGACTACGAAGCGCGCCGCCAAATCGCCATCCTGGAGGGCGGCGGCAGCGTCGACCAAGAAACCCGCCTCTACGACCCGGACAAGGGCGAAACCCGCTCCATGCGCTCCAAGGAAGAGGCGCATGATTACCGCTATTTCCCCGATCCCGACCTGCTCCCGCTCGAGATCGAACAGGCTTGGGTCGACGATATCGCATCCGAGCTGCCCGAGCTTCCCGACGCCAAGAAAGCCCGCTTCATGGAGGCCTTCGGGCTCAGCGATTACGACGCGGGCGTGCTGACGGCCGAGCTGGACGCGGCGGCCTATTTCGAAGCCACGCTGGAGACGGCAGGCGACGGCAAGCTTGCCGCCAACTGGGTCATCAATGAGCTTTTCGGGCGGTTGAAAAAAGACGACGACCGCGCCATCACCGACAGCCCCGTCAGCCCGGAGGCCCTGGGCCAGATCGTGGCGCTGATCCGGGCCGAGACGATCTCGGGCAAGATCGCCAAGGACGTCTTCGAGATCGCCTACACCACGGGCCGCGCGCCCGATGAGATCGTCGAGACCGAGGGCCTCAAGCAGGTCACCGATACCGGCGCCATAGAGGCCGCCGTCGATAAAATCATCGCCGCCAACCCGGACCAGGTCGAGAAAGCCAAACAGAACCCCAAGCTCGCCGGTTGGTTCGTGGGCCAGGTGATGAAGGCCACCGGCGGCAAGGCCAATCCCAAGGCCGTCAATCAGATCGTCGCCGCCAAGCTGGAGCTCTGAAATGCGCGTATCCCTCGCCCTCATGCTAGCCATCGCCCCAAACCTCGCTCAAGCCCATTCCGTCATCAGCCCATCACGCGTCGCCGCAGGGGTCGACACACGCTTCGAGATGCGCGTGGGCCATGGCTGTGACGGCGCCGCAACGCAGGAGTTCCGCGTGAGCCTGCCCGAAACCGCGCAAAACGTGCGCCCCGTGGCCCGGCGCGGCTGGTCGGTCGGGATCAGCCGCGGCGCGGACGGGCTGCAAGAGATCGTCTGGCTCGGCAACCTGCCCGACGAGCGCGTGGGCTTTTTCGCCTTCATGGCCGAGTTTGCCCCCACCGACGCCCCAGCAGAGCTGATCGCGCGGCAAAACTGCGAGGGCGGCGCGTCGATGATCTGGGACGGCAGCGCGGATCATCCCGCGCCCACGGTGGTTGTGGAGTAGCACTCGCCGTTCATCTGAACGGTTGTTTGGCGCCCTGCTTGACGCGGGCCACGGGAGTATTTCGGGAAAGATAAAGGGAAACAAAGCCTTGACTTGAAACGCTTCTCCATTCGCTCCATGTTTTTTAGTGGGGGTAACGAATGGCCAGAGCGGTAGAAGCTGGAAAGCTCATCATTGGAGCGATTGCGGTTTGCACCGATCCTACGGGCGCGGCTGCAGCAACGCTTGGCTGCGACACACTCCTCCAAGGCAAAGCGTGGTTCGAACGCAAGCCAGACGTCGCCAAACTGGCAGCCGAGCTCGACACGGCCTTCGCCAGAAAACTGGCCGAACCCCGCTTCGACAAACCAAATGACGCGCGAACACTTTTGCCGCAAATGCTGGAGCGGGTCGTTCTCTCCGAACAAATGATCGTCGAATGCGATCTCGACCCGGACCGCATATTTGACGGCTTCAAGGCTCGGCTCAAAACAGACCGCGCGGAGTACAATTCAAAAGAGATGCTGGACGCGTTCGAGGCCCTGACGCGTCCCTTGCTCGAAAAAGCTTGCCGCGACAAACGACTGACAGATGCTTTGGCGCCATTGCTGCATCGAAAGCAATTGCAATACGGCAGGGAAGCACGAGACGAGGCGCGCGAAACCAATGCCAGGGTCCGAGAGCTTCAAGACATCGTCGAGAAATTGGTTTCTGAAAACGCCGCACTGGCCCAAGAGCTTGGCCTGCAACAGGGGCTCCTCCTCGGGGTCGCACGCGCCCATGCGGAAAACCGGCCGAGCGATTTTGCCAGCGCCCTGCGTGAAGTCGAGGCCGCTCTGCGGGTCGCCGCCGACGAGAAAGCCAAAGGCGCCCTGCCCGCAAACACCGATGACGCAGTGAATGCGGTTCTGGCAAAGGTGGATGCCCTGAACGCCGAAGGCGACTTGCGGTTGGCTGCCGAGCTCATCGCCGAAGAAGAAAGCCGCGCCCAGGCCGGGCTGATCCGGCTTTATGACAAGGGGATCGCGCAGGCCGTCCTGAACCGGGATGTTGAGGTGGCCGTGAGCTATGAATTGAAGAAGCTGCCTCTGGAGGTGCCGGAGCCGGAGGTGCAATTCGAGGCGCTTCGCAGTAGTTTTATCGAATGGTGTCAACGCGGCCGCGATATGGGCCTTAATTTCGACCTCGAAGTCAGCATAGCGCTGGCCAGGGAAAGCGAGGCCCGCGCCACAACCGCTGATCAACGCGGCACGGCCCTCAACGATCTCGGCAATGCTCTCTGGTCTCTCGGCGAACGCGAAAACGGCATCGAGCGGCTCGAAGAGGCCGTCACCGCCTATCGCGAAGCTCTAAAGGAATACACCCGCGACCGCGTCCCGCTCCACTGGGCTATAACGCAGAATAATCTCGGCAATGTGCTCAGCACTCTCGGCACCCGCAAGAGCGGGACAGACCGTCTCGAAGAGGCCGTCACCGCCCTTCGCGAGGCTCTCAAGGAATTCACCCGCGACCGCGTCCCGCTCGACTGGGCTATAACGCAGAACAATCTGGGCAATGCGCTATGGAGGCTCGGCGAGCGCGAGAGCGGCACGAACCGGCTCGAAGAGGCCGTCAACGCCTATCGCCAGGCCCTGAAGGAACGCACCCGAGACCGGGTCCCGCTCGACTGGGCAATGACGCAGAACAACCTTGGCAATGCACTCAGCACTCTCGGCGCAAGCGAGAGCGGAACAGACCGGCTCGAAGAGGCCGTCACCGCCTATCGCGAGGCCCTTAAGGAGCGCACCCGCGACCGCGTCCCGCTGGACTGGGCCATGACGCAAAACAATCTCGGCACTGCGCTCAAAACCCTCGGCGCCCGCGAAAGTGGCACCTACCGTCTCGAAGAGGCCGTTACCGCCTTTCGCGAGGCCCTCAAAGAACGCAACCGCGACCGCGTGCCGCTCAACTGGGCCGCGACGCAAAACAACCTGGGCAATGCACTCAGAGAGCTCGGCGAACGGGAATTCGGCACGGACCGGCTCGAAGAGGCTATCAATGCCTATCGCGAAGCGCTCAAGGAATACACCCGCGACCGCACCCCACTTAATTGGGCGGCGACGACTTACATTTGCGCTTATACCGAGGCGATAATTGCCGAACGAACAGTCGATCTGGAGAAAGCAAAGTCCGCGCTTCCGCTGGCGAAGGGAGCGCAACAGGTTCTGCATGAGGGCGGCCACGAGGTCTGGGCCGAAGGCGCGGGTGAAGTCATCACCGCCATCCAAGCCATCATTGCCCGCCTCTCCACCCCCAACTCCAAACCTTAACGCCCGCCCCACCCCGCGCGGCGTCTACCCCGGTTCTACCCGCATTCTACCCCAATTCTACCCGCCTTCTACCGGCCCCGCCCGGCGTTAACCCCCCGACCCCGTAAGCGCTCCGCGCGTCCCAGCTTTCCCCTTCAAATCGCCCCGCAACCGGGCTATCACCGCGTCTCGAGCGAGAGGGCCCGACAGATGGACAGCTACGAATACAAAGTCATCCCCGCCCCGGAAAAAGGCCTTAAGGCCAAGGGGATAAAGCGGCCCGAGGCGCGCTTTGCCCATGCCGTCGAGCAGGCGATGAATGAGCTGGGTGCGCAGGGGTGGGAATATTGGCGGGCCGAGGCGCTCCCCTCGACCGAACGCGCAGGACTAACCGGCAGCCGCGTGACCGAGCGTCACCTCCTGGTCTTCCGCAGGCCCTTGGAAACAAAGCAAGAATTGGCTCAGACAGCGCGCCCCGTCGGCGCCGCAGCCCCGCTGAGCGCCGTGCCCGAGCAAACCCGAGAGCCTGTCTTCGACCGCACGCCCGAACCGCAGATTGCGGAGGCCCAAGAACCCATGGAGGACGGCTCCCAACAGCCCGTCTTCACCCGCCGGATCGAGCTGGCGCGCGAAAGCCGTCAGGCGGCTTTGCAGAAGAGCGGGCTCAGCGCCGCGCCAGAGACCCGCGAGGGCGACTAGGCGCCATTCGCCCCCTCAAACGCCCTTGATCTCAATCGCCAGAGCGTGGATCTGCCCCATCAGCTCCGGCCCAATCGCGGCATGGATCGCGCGGTGCCGCGCCAAACGGCTCATACCCTTGAATTCATTTGCGGAAATGACAACCTGAAAGTGGCTCTCACCGCCTTCTTGAAAGCCCGCATGTCCACGATGGCTTTCGCTGTCATCGATCACTTCTAGCGCGCTCGGGGCAAACGCCGCGCGCAGCTTGGCTTCAATCTCATCGCGCCGCATTTTTTCGACTTAGCCCCTTCACCTCTGCGCCCAATCGTCTAAGCTACCGTCCGCATCTTGCAAAGGGGAGATCATGCCCGACAACGATCCGTTCAATTTCGACCTCCGTGTATCGACCGACAAGAAGAAGCGGCGCGGCGGTCGGCGGGGCATGTCCGGCGCCTTCGAGACCTCGCAGCGCGTCTGTGAGCATGCGGGTTGTCAGGAGCCTGGGCAGTACCGCGCCCCTCGCTCGCCGGATGCGGTCGATGACTATCTGTGGTTCTGCAAAGAGCATGTGCGCGAGTACAACCTGAAGTGGAATTTCTTCGACGGCGCCACCGAGACCGAGATGGAGGATCAAGCCGATCGGGACCGTGTTTGGGACCGGCCGACCAAGCCCTTCAAGCAATCCGCGGAAGAGCGGGCCTGGGCCCGGCTGGGCGTCGATGACCCGCATCAGGTGCTGGGTGCCAATGCCACGCGCAACCCCGGAAAATCGATCACCGGCACCCGCCGACTGCCCCCGAAGGAGCGACGCGCGCTGGAGATTCTCGAGGCCAAGGACCATTGGAAGAAGGCTGAAATTCGCAAGTCTTACAAGGCCTTGATCAAGGTTCTTCATCCTGATCTTAATGGCGGTGACCGCTCGGACGAAGACCGCCTGCAGGAGGTTGTCTGGGCCTGGGACCAGATCAAAGAGAGCCGCAATTTTGGCACCTGAGACCGGCGCGCCCTAGGCCCGCCAAAAAGCCGCCGTGAACAGCACGAACACCACCACCAGTTCCAACCGTCCGATCAGCATGGCGGCGATCATGATCCATTTCGCGCTGAGCGGCAGATCGGCGTAATTTCCCTCGGGCCCGATCTCCGGGCCCAGACCCGGGCCGATATTGGCCAAGGTGGCCGAGGCACCGGAGATCGACGTGAGAAAATCGAGCCCCGTCAGGCCCAACAGGACCGCGATCAGGGCGAGCGTCACGAAAAACAGCACGAAGAACGCCATGACCGAGCTGAGCACATCCTCGGGCACGGACCGGCCCTGATAGCGCGGCTCAAAAACGCCGTGCGGGGTGTAGAGCCTTCGAACTTGGGTGGCGATGGAGGAGAAAAGAAGCTGATAGCGAAAGACCTTGATCGAGCACGAGGTCGAGCCCGCACAGCCGCCCACCAGGCCCGCAAAAAAGAAGATGACGACCGACACCGCGCCCCAGGCCTCGTAGTTGGCGCTGGAATATCCGGTGCCTGAAATGATCGACGTGACGTTGAAGAGCGCCTCGCGAAAGCTCAGCTCGACCGCGCCGCCCTGCGTGGCCGTGCGGTAGAGCGTGAGGGCCAGGACCCCGGTCAGGATCGTGGCGAGATAGGCGCGGATCTGGCTGTCGCGCAACAACGGCTGGGCCGAACCGGCGATCAGTTGCACGAAGCGCACGAAGGGCACCGAGGCCAACAACATGAAGAGGACGGCGACATATTCCGCCGGTCCCTTGAAGGTGGCGAATGAGGCGTCGTGGCTAGAAAAGCCGCCCGTCGACACGGTCGTCATCGCGTGCATGACGGCGTCGAATGCGCTCATCCCCATGACCCAGTAGGCCGCGCCACAGGTGAGGGTCAAAAGGATGTAGATCACAGAAATCCGCTGCGCAATCTCGGCGGCCCGGGGAAGGATTTTCCCCATCGTATCAAAGCCTTCGGAGCGGAAAATCTGCATCCCGCCCACGCGCAATTCGGGCAGAAACACCATCGCGACCACGATGATGCCTATCCCGCCGAACCATTGCATCAAGCCGCGCCAAAGGTTCAGACCCTGGGGCAATTCATCCAGCCCCTCAAAGACCGTCGCGCCCGTGGTGGTCATCCCCGACATCGCCTCGAAAACCGCATCGGTGACCGTGGCGGCCGTGGCGCCAAGTACGAAAGGGAGCGCTGCAAAAAGCGGCAAGACCAGCCAGACGCCGAAGGTCATCAGGAAGGTCTGTTGCAGCGACAACGCCTGGCGCCGGGCCGCGCCGCAGGAGATCATCAGGAACACGCCCGACAGCACCGTGATCAAAGCGGCCTCTGCAAAGGCGGACCAATGATCATTCTGGCGCGCCAGATCCAGCGCCATCGGAACCAGCATAGACAGGCCGAGCACCGCCAAAAGCAGCCCAAGCACATAGCCAACGGGTCGGAGGTCAAACATAGTGCGAAGGCTTGGCGCGGGGGCACGGGAGGGTCAAGTCTCGGCGGGTCAAGCCAGCCTAGACCGACACCCGCCGTGCTGAGGCGCCCTCAGCCGACATGGAAGAGCGATTGGAACAGGCGCGGGTCGAGCGAGGGCGCCGCGAAGGTATCGCCCTCGGTCAGAACGCTCACCGCGTCATGGCTGTGCAAGCTTTCCTGATGGCTGGCGATGATGCGAAAATCGCCCACCCGCGCATCGGCTTGCAGCGCCTCGGCGAAGAGGCGCGCGGCGTCTTCGACAAAGATCGGGTTCGCGGCGTTGAGCTCGGCGAAGGCCTGCTCGTCCTCGCGCTTGACCATCACTTGGGTCTCGGTCGGCACGGCCGCGCGGCACATCTCCACCATATCCTCAAACCACAGCCGGTCTTGCTCCGGCGCAAGCTCCACCGATACGCGCGCCACCGAGCGCTGCGAATGCGGCGTGGCCAGCTGCCCCCGCGTCGCCCGGGCATGCTCGCTCAGCTCCAGCGAGCACGGGCAGGTCGAGGAATAAACATAGTCGAGATGGATGATCTTGCGCCGCACCCCGGCATGCTCGACCAGTTCCAGCGCGATATCGTAGTACTGATAGCCCTCTAGCCCCGAGCGCAGGCTGCCCACACGCATCGGAAAGCTCACGCGCATCATAATGCGGGCGTCAAAGCTCTCCAGATCGGTCTTGTAGTCGTCGAGAGCCGCCTCGATCACGCCAAAGCTGAAGGTTTTTTCGGCATGGGCATAGAATGAGCGCATGATGCGGCTCATGTTGATGCCCTTTTTGTCGGCCTCCAGGCTCACCGTTCCGGTCACCGAGGTTTCCAGGATCAACGGGCCATTGTCGCGCGTCTCATAGCGCA
The DNA here is from genome assembly GCA_038530555.1 of Pseudomonadota bacterium. Taxonomy (GTDB): domain Bacteria; phylum Pseudomonadota; class Alphaproteobacteria; order Rhodobacterales; family Rhodobacteraceae; genus HKCCE3408. The sequence continues at coordinate 522,027 of JBCBCN010000001.1, forward strand.
GCGGCAGACGAAAGTTTGAAATCCCCACATGCTGGATCTGACGCTGAGCCCCGCGAATGAGCGAGGCCGGACCATTTTGCAGATCGGGCAGCGAAGCTTTGTAATCGGGCGTTAGGGCGAAATCGGCGGGGTAGTCCCTGGCGAGCTCAGGGTAAGCCCCTGCCAGGAGCTCTGCTTCCTCCGGATCGGCAGCCTCAGCACCGGCCCCGGCCGCATACGCGCGCAGCACCGCAAGCGCCTGCTCCGCCTCCGACCGGTCGGGCCGCTTTTGCGACGCGTCCCCGGGGGTTAGGTCTTTGACCTGTAGGTTCATGGGTTCCCCTCCTGACCTAGCCGATCACATATGCACCCTCTGGCGGGATTTTCAAATGCCCGAATGCAACCTCTTGTTGATTGCGGCAACCTTTGGCGCGGACAATCCGGCGGGCGGGCTTAGTTTCACGTCTGCGCGTAACGTTCTGCAAAGGCACGCAAAATCAGGGGTGGGACGGCGATGTCCTCGGCCAAAGCGGCTTCGGTGAGGCTTGCGGCCTCACCCGGCGGAAAATAGCCGCGATCTTTGTAGATGCGGATGCGGGTGGCAAAGCTCTCCCCGTCCGCCTCGGGGTGGAACTGCGTGGCATAGGCGTGCTGGCCTGCGCGGATCATCTGCATGGGGCAGCTTTCGGACTGCACCAAGTGCACAGCGCCCGGCGGCGTGGCCTGAACCGCCTCTTTGTGGCCCACGAGCGCGCGGAACTCCTGCGGTAGCCCGGCAAGCAGCGGATCGGCCCGGCCCTCTGGCGTCATCGTGCAATCCACGCCGCCAATGGGCTCCCCGAAGCGTGCCTTGGAGACCTCACCGCCCAGATGCGCGGCCAGGATGCCAAGCCCGTAGCAACAGCCCATGAAAGGAACTTCGCGGGCCATGATCTCGGGCATCAGCGCCAGAAGATCGGCCTCGATGCGCGCCTCGACCGGATCTTTGCTGGCCGGATCATCGGAGACGCAGCCCGGGCCGCCGCCTACGATGACGCCCGAGACGGCAGACAGGTCGACAGGGGCAAAAGGCGCCTCATCAAGCCGGATACGGCGTGTGTCGGCCTCAGCCAGGCCCGTCGCGGCGAGGAAACTGCCGTATTCCTCGTCGGCGGCCTCGGTTTCGGGACGAGCCTGCAGGATCAAGAACGGCTTCATCGACCCGCCTCCTCCTCCGCCGCCCCGAAATGCGCCGCGTCCAGCGCTTGGGCCAGATCGGCGATCAGATCGGCCGTGTCCTCCAGCCCCACGGACAGGCGCAGCAGCCCCGGCCCGATGCCCAAAGCGGCCTGGCGCTCAGGGCCAAGGCGCTGATGGGTCGTGGTCGCGGGATGGGTGATGATGGATTTCGCATCGCCCAGATTGTTCGAGATCGTGATCAGGCTCAGCGCGTTGAGCGCGCGGAAGGCCGCCTCTTGCCCGCCCTTCAGATCGAGCGCGATCATCGTGCCGCCCGCCGACATCTGCTGCATGGCGATGGCGTGTTGGGGATGGCTGTCGAGCCCGGGAAAAATAAGGCCAGACAGGGCCTTATGGTCCGCCAAGGCCTCGGCGATGGCCTGGGCGCTTGCGGCCTGCGCCTGCACCCGCAAGTCCATCGTCTCCAGCGATTTGAGCATCACCCAGGCCGTGAACGGCGACATCGCCCCGCCGGTATGCTTGAGATAGGGCTCCACCGTCTTGCGGATATAGGCCTCGGAGCCGAGGATTACGCCACCCAGCGCCCGGCCCTGCCCGTCGATATGCTTGGTCGCCGAATAGATCACCACATCCGCGCCGAGATCGAAGCTACGCTGCAGAACGGGCGTGGCGAAGACGTTATCAACGAGGACTTGCGCACCAACTGAATGCGCGAGCTTGGCCACCTCGGCGATGTCGATCACCTCGAGCGTCGGGTTGGCGATGGATTCGAAGAACACGAGTTTGGTGTCATGCCGGATCGCCGAGCGCCAACCGTCCAGATCGGTGCCATCGACAAAGGTGACCTCGACCCCGTAACGCGGCAGCAGGTCCTCCAGGATGTAAAGGCATGAGCCAAAGAGCGCCCGGGCAGAGACCACATGATCGCCGGCGCTCAGCATCGACATCACCGCGCCCGACACCGCCGCCATGCCCGAGGCCGTGGCAAAGGCCGCCTCCGCGCCTTCGATGGCCGCGATCCTGTCCTCAAACATCGCCACGGTCGGGTTGCCATAGCGGGCATAGATGTATTCGTCCGGCCCGCTCGTCTCAAAGCGGGCCTGCGCCATCTCCGCGCTGTCATAGACAAAGCCCTGGGTCAGGAAAATCGCCTCCGAAAGCTCGCCGAACTGGCTGCGGCGCACGCCCGCATGCACTGCGGTGCTGCGCGGGCCCAGCTTGCTGCCGGGTGGCTTTGGCGTCTCATCCTGGCTCATCGCGTTCCATACCCTCAGGTCTATCGGGCCCCAAACGCAAAACGCGCCGGGGCCGGTTTGGCCGCGGGCGCGCATCAATGGGCTCACCTCCGACCTCTTTAGCGGTTTGTTTAACGTGGCCCGCAATCCGGCTGACAAATCTCCACGGATGTATGGCTACGCGCGGCCCGGGTCCGCCGTCAAGAGCGCACGGGCAACGGCCTACAGGGCAAAACCGCGCGCATATCCCGACGATGGGGAGAATTGCCACGTCTTTCCCCCAAGCTGAGCCGCCGATCCTAAAAACAACCCGCAAAGTAAGGCCACATCCCACCGACCAAAGACCGGCGGTCGCCCGCTCAGCGCCAAGCAAAGCCCAGTAAAATGCGCGCAGTTTGCCCAAGTGCGCTTTTTTTCCTGGGCCGGTGTGTTTATTGTCTTATGCAGAGAATTTGAGTGGGGACACGCCATGACCTCCGACGCCCTGCGCGGATTGGCTTTTGCGATACTCTTCGTCGTCATCATGATGGCGGCATTCGGCGGCTTCGGGTCGCTCTAATGGCGCAGCGCTACGGAGGCGAGTTCAGCCCACAGCCGCAAGCGGGCGACACGCGTGGCGCCATCACGGCACCCCGCCCGCCAGAGATCAGCTTCAAGGGCCGCTCGCCCCAGCGCTTCGGCGCCAAGCTTAACCTGCTGTTCCTCGCCGGGGTCATCTGCATCCTGCCAGCCTTCTTTCAAACCGGCACATCCGCCCTGGTGCTCGATCTTTTGGGTGCGGGTCTGGTCCTGCTGGCCGCGTGGCTGACACGGGACGGGGTGCGCGCCGAGGATGCCTATGCCGAGCGTAAGGTCGCCCGTCGCCCGGCGATCCCGCGCAAGCTTTTTGGATCGATCACCATTGGTTTGGGCGTTGCGCTGATGGCATTTGCAGGCACCTGGAGCCCCGTGCCCGCCGCGCTCGGCGGTGTGCTGGCCGGTGGTCTGCACCTGTTTTCCTTCGGGCTCGACCCGATGCGCGACAAGGGCCTCGAAGGCGTCGACACGTTCCAGACCGACCGCGTCGCGCGCAAGATCGAGGAGGCGGAAAAGCTTCTGGATCAGATGCGCGATGCGATCCTGCGTGCCAAAGACCGTGAGGTTGAGGCCCGGGTCGAAGGCTTTGCCGCGACCGCCCGCGCCATGTTCCGCGCAGTGGAAGAAGACCCGCGTGATCTGAGCCAAGCGCGGCGCTATCTCGGCGTCTATCTGGACGCGGCGCGGGAGGCGAGCGTCAAGTTCGCCGATCTCTACGGGCGCGACCGCGATCCGGCACTCAAGACCGATTACCTCGCCATGCTGGGCGATCTGGAAGCCGGGTTCGAGAGCCGGACGCAAAAGCTCTTGGAAGACGACCGCTCAGGCTTTGACATCACTGCGGAAGTTCTGCGCGAACGCCTGCAACAAGACATTTCCTATCTAGAAAACAGGGGACAGACCAAATGAGCCAGGAAATCCGGCAAAAGGCCCAAGAGGCCGCCAAACAGATCGACGAATTGAACGCGATCGTCCTGCCCGAGCCCTCGACCGAGCTTGTCCCCATCGCCCAAGCCGAACCGCCCACGGCCGAGGAAATCCGCACGCGCATGTCCGAGATCGACATGACGAACACCAATTCCATCGTGACCTTCGGCTCCAATGCCCAGGCGGAGCTTCAGACGATCTCGCAATCCATGCTGGAAGGCGTGAAGAACAAAGACGTGGGCCCCGCAGGCAACAGCTTGCGCGATATCGTCGGCACGATCCGCGGCTTCTCCGTCGATGAGCTGAACCCCAACCGCAAGCTCAGCTGGTGGGAGCGGCTCTTTGGCAAGGCCAAGCCGATCCACGATTTCATGGCGCGCTATGAAAACGTGCAGACCCAGATCGACAAGATCACCGATGACCTTCTGGGCCATGAGCAGGTCTTGATGAAGGATATCAAATCGCTCGACCTGCTCTATGAAAAGACCCTCGATTTCTACGACGAACTTGCGCTCTACATCGCCGCCGGTGAGGAAAAGCTGCGCGAGCTCGATGCCGAGACGATCCCGGCCAAGGCGGCCGAGGTGGATGCCGCGCCCGAGGACAATCAGGTGATCATCGCCCAGGAGCTGCGCGATCTGCGCGCCGCGCGAGATGATCTTGAGCGCCGGGTCCATGACCTCAAGCTAACCCGTCAGGTAACAATGCAGTCGCTCCCCTCGATCCGCCTGGTGCAGGAGAACGACAAATCGCTCGTGACCAAGATCAACTCGACGCTCGTGAACACGGTGCCGCTTTGGGAGACGCAGTTGGCCCAGGCGGTCACGATCCAGCGCTCGACCGAGGCCGCGGCGGCGGTGCGTGAGGCGACCGATCTGACCAATGAGCTTTTGACCTCGAACGCCGAGAACCTGCGCGAGAGCAACAAGATGGTCCGCGAAGAGATGGAGCGCGGCGTCTTTGACATTGAAGCGGTAAAACAGGCCAATGCCAGCTTGATCGCCACGATCGAAGAAAGCCTCGCCATCGCCGATGAGGGCAAGGCCAAGCGCGCCGCGGCCGAGGAAGAGATGAAAAAGATGGAGGCCGAGCTGCGCGACACGCTGAGCGCCGCCCGCGCGCGTGGCGACGGGACTGGCGCAAATGTCGGCGAAAGTGTACCAGCAGGGCAGTAAGTTCGAGGGAGACACCACCGATGGCGCTTAGGCAGATGGGGGGCCGTATCGCGCTGATCGCCTGGACCGGGCTCATTTTGGGCGTGGTTTCTGGCTGTCAGGTCACTATGCCTCCCGAGCCTGAGTTGGAGGGCATCTCTACTGTGGCCCCCCAGCCTCGCGCGCCCTCGGCTGAAAGCCGCGCGTTTTCAGACTATTACGCCAATGTAGAGCAGCGCCTGCTGGCCAATGGGTTGCTCAGGACCGATGGCGGCGGCATCGATACACCGATCACCCATCAGATGCTGGCCGGCAATTTTGAGCGGATTGCGCTCTTTGACGAGTACGCCCTGACAGGCGGCCGCTTCGTGCAGCGTGAGACGCCCTCGGTTCTGCGCCGTTGGTCGGTGCCGGTGCGCCTTCAGGCGCATTTCGGCGACAGCGTCCGGCCTGCCGCGCGCACCCGCGACCGCGCGCAGCTCACAGCCTATGGCCGACGTCTTGGGCGGCTGACCGGGCATCCGATCTCAACCGTGGCCGAGGGCGGCAATTTCCACGTCCTCTATCTCAACCGCGACGAACAGCTCGATGCAGGCCCCCTCTTGCAAAGCCTGGTGCCCGGGATTGGGCCAGAAACCGTGCGTGAGATCACCCGCCTGCCGCGCTTTACCTTCTGTTCGGTCTACGCCTTCAGCCAGGCCGACGCGCGATCCGATTACATCACCGCCATCGCCATCATCCGCACCGAGCACCCGGACCTACTGCGCAGGTCTTGCGTGCATGAAGAGATCGCCCAAGGCCTCGGCCTGCCCAATGACAGCCGCGCCGCGCGCCCCTCGATCTTCAACGATGACGAAGAATTCGCGCTGCTGACCCGCCACGATGAGCTTTTGCTTCGCATGCTCTATGACGACCGCCTGCGCCCGGGCATGGATGCCGAAACCGCCCGTCCCATCGTGGAGCGGATCGCCGATGAGCTTGTCGGCGGCGCATCGTGACCGCCTCGGGCGCAAGATACGACTACCCGGAGACCCCAAAATGCCCATCCTAGATTTCCTGTCCGGTCAGTTCATCGACGTTATCGAATGGACCGACGACACCCGTGATACCATGGTCTGGCGCTTTGAGCGCTACGGTCATGAGATCAAATACGGCGCTAAGCTGACCGTGCGGGAGGGCCAAGTGGCCGTTTTCGTGCATGAGGGGCAATTGGCGGATGTCTTCACGCCAGGTCTATATATGCTCGAGACCAACAACATGCCGATTATGACCAATCTTCAGCATTGGGATCACGGCTTCAAATCGCCCTTCAAATCCGAGATCTATTTCGTCTCCACCAACCGCTTTACCGATCTGAAATGGGGCACGAAGAACCCGCTGATGCTGCGCGATCCGGAGTTCGGGCCCACCCGCATCCGCGCCTTTGGCACCTACAGCGTCAAAGTGGCCGATGCCGCGCGCTTCATGACCGAGATCGTGGGCACCGACGGCGAGTTCACCACCGATGAGGTGACCTTTCAGATCCGCAACATCCTGGTCCAGCAGTTCAGCCAGACCGTCGCGGGCTCCGGCGTGCCGGTCCTCGATATGGCGGCCAATACTGGCGAGTTCGGCAAGCTGGTCGCTGCGAAAATCTCCGAGACAATCGCGCAATACGGCCTGACCCTGCCCGAGCTCTATATCGAAAACATCTCGCTCCCCCCCGCCGTGGAGGCCGCGCTGGATAAGCGGACCTCGATGGGTGTCGTCGGCGATCTGGCGGCCTATCAGCGCTTCGCCACCGCCGAGGCGATGCAAACCGCCGCCAGCACACCGGGCAGCGGCATGGGCGAAGGCCTCGGGATGGGAATGGGGATGGCCATGGCAAATCAGATGGCGGCTAATCAGATGGCGCACCAATCCCAGGCCAATTCGGGCCCCTGGGGCGCTCAGACCTCCGCGCCTGCCGCCGCCCCGCCCCCGCCGCCGCCGGTGGAGCATGTCTGGCATATCGCCGAGAACGGCGCGACGCGCGGGCCGTTCTCCAAGGCCGACCTGGGGCGCATGGCGCTGGACGGGTCTCTGACGCGGGAAACACTCGTCTGGACACAAGGTCAAGACGGCTGGCAAAAGGCCAACGATGTCGTTGAATTAGCTCAGCTTTTTACCGTTCTACCCCCGCCACCGCCACCGGCGGTCTAAGGGCCTCGGCTAAAGAGCGGCACGGTCCGACAGGCATCGCCGGAAAACTCGAATGCGGGCAGAGGGCGCGTCGGGATCGGCGTCGGCGGCGGCACCTGGCTTTCGACGATCAGCTCATTGTTGAGGCAGATATCCTGCGCCGCATTGCCGATATTGAAGCCAAAGCCGCCCTCCCCGCAATTCCGCCCGAACCCGTCCATGTTCCAAGCCTGGGGCATCGGATCGCCGGTTCCGAACGGTACCAGGGCGCGACTTTCAAGATCAAAGGTCAGCACCCAGGTCGTGTCTTCCTGCAACTGGCCCAGGGCCCAGCGTCCGATGGCTTGCCCGCCGGAAAATCCCGTCACTTCGAAACAGGTCACCGCTTCCTGATCCAGGCGCGGGCCGGTGGCGAGGCCCTCATCGATGGCGAAGGCGCCGCGCATCGAATAACCGCCCCCGCCCTGCCATTCGAAGCCGTAGATCGCCTCTTGGGCGGCCAAGGGGCCCGTGGTCAGCGCGCAGCATGCCAAAAGCGCCATTGATCTTCGCATCTCGCCCTGCCTTTCGCGCTCAGCCTCAAGGCCCGTCTAGCACCGCAAACCTTCGCGCTGCAAATCCCGGCTTTCAAATCACGACTTTCCAATCTCGGCACAACAGCGCATCTTTCCCCCGACGCCAGCGAGCCGAGCGACCCCAGACGATCCAATCCGGACAAGCCACCCCAGACGAGCCACCGATGAGCGAGACCCTAGACCGATCCACATCCGAACTTTCGGAAGATCACCGCTTTCCCTGTGACAATTGCGGCGCGGATTTCCGCTATGCGCCAGCCGAGGGGGCGCTTGTCTGCGATCATTGCGGCAACCGGGCCGAGCTTGAGGACGACGACGGCAATACCCCGGGCCGTGACCCGTGGAGCCGTTCGGGCGGCGCCGCCATCCCCGAGCTCGACTTTGAGCGCGCGCTGCGCGACCAACTCCCCGCCGCCGAGATGGAAGAGACCCGGGTCTCGAACTGCCCCAATTGCGGCGCCCAGGTCGAGTTTTCGCCCGATATCCACGCCGCCGAATGCCCGTTCTGCGCCACGCCCGTCGTTACCGATACCGGCACCCACCGCCATATCAAACCCGCGGGCCTCGTGCCCTTCCAGATCACCGAGCGGGAGGCGAAATCCTCTATGACCCGCTGGCTGGGGCGGCTCTGGTTCGCGCCCTCGGGCCTTGAGGAATACGCGCGCAAGGGCCGCAAGCTCAGCGGGATCTACGTGCCCTTCTGGACCTATGACGCCGACACGGCCTCGCGCTATCGCGGCCAACGCGGCACGGTTTACTATGTCACCACGCGCGGCTCAGACGGCAAATCGCGCCGTCAGGCCAAGGTCCGCTGGCGCCGGGTTCAGGGCCGGGTGGCGCGGTTTTTCGACGATGTCCTGGTGCTCGGCTCCCGCTCCCTTCCCAAGCGCTATACTGATGCGCTGGCGCCCTGGTCGCTGGGCGCGCTGACGGCGTATGAGCCGGAATATCTCGCGGGCTTCCGCGCCGAGGGCTACACCGTCGATCTCGATCAAGGCATGGCCGAGGCGCGCGCGATCATGGATGCCCGCATCGCCCAGGATGTGCGCCGCGATATCGGCGGCGACCGCCAGCGTATCGAGAGCGTGGACACCAGGCTCAGCGAGGTGACCTTCAAGCATATCCTGCTGCCCGTCTGGCTCGCGGCTTATCAGTATCGCGGCAAAAGCTACCGCTTCGTGGTCAACGGCCAGACCGGCAAGGTTCAGGGGGAGCGGCCCTATTCCGCCATCAAGATCGCGCTCGCCGTGCTGGCTGCGCTGATCGTTCTGGGTGGTCTGGCCGCGCTCTATGCCTGGCAGGAAGGCGCCTTTGCGGGCGGCTTCAGCGGCAGCTTCGAAGCCGGCGGCCTCAGCATCGGCATCTCCCCGTCAGGCTCCAAATAATGCATTATTCCAATACTTTAAGGAGGCCGCGATGATCTTATGCTGCGGCGAAGCGCTGATCGACATGCTGCCCCGTCAGACCGAGGACGGCGCACTCGCCTTCAGCCCCTTTCCCGGCGGCGCGGTCTTCAACACCGCCGTGGCTTTGGCCCGGTTGGGCACGTCGACAGGCCTGTTCACCGGGCTTTCAAGCGATCTTTTCGGCACGCAGCTCGAAGGTGTGCTGCGCGGCAATGGCGTGAATGCCGATCTCGCCATTCGCTCCGACCGGCCTACGACCCTGGCCTTTGTCCGCCTGATCGAGGGTCAGGCCGAATACGCCTTTTACGACGAAAACACCGCCGGGCGGATGCTGAACGAGGACGAGCTTCCCACCGAACTGCCCGGGGTCCAGGCGCTCTTTTTCGGCGGGATCAGCCTCGCGGTGGAGCCTTGCGCCGCCGCCTATCAGGCACTGTGTCTCAGGGAGGCTGCGCGCCTGCCGGTGATGCTCGATCCCAATGTACGGCCCGGCTTCATCGCCGATGAGGCGCGCTACCGCGCCCGGATCGACGCGATGATCGCGGTGGCCGATATCGTGAAGCTGTCGGATGAGGATCTGCGCTGGCTCGAAGGCCCGGGCGAGGATCTGGCCGAGCTTGCGGGTCGCATCCGCGCGCGGGGTCCGGCCGTGGTCTGCATCACCGAAGGCGCCAAGGGTGTGACGGCTTACCATGCGGGCGGGCGGGTCTTCGTCCCGGCCCTCAAGGCTGAAGTGGTGGACACGGTTGGCGCGGGCGACACGTTCAATGCCGGTCTGATGGCGCATCTGTCTGAGGCGGGCGCGCTCGACAAGGCCGCGCTGCGCAGCCTGCCGGAGGGGGTGCTGACCGCCGCCCTCACCCTGGGCAACCAAGCGGCAGCAATCACCGTCAGCCGCGCGGGCGCCAACCCGCCCCGCCGAGATGAATTGGCGTGACGCGTTGGGCTGAGCCATGCGCGCGCTGATCCAACGGGTCACCCAGGCCGACGTCGCCGTCGCCGGTGAGGTGATCGGCCGGATCGGGCCGGGCATCCTGGTCCTGGTCTGCGCCATGCGCGGCGATACCGAGGCCAACGCGCACGCCATGGCCGCTAAGATCGCCAAGCTGCGGATCTTTCAAGACGAGAACGGCAAGATGAACCGCGCGCTGACGCAGACCGGTGGCGCGGCCCTGGTCGTGAGCCAGTTTACCCTCGCCGCCGATCTCAAATCGGGCAATCGGCCCGGCTTTTCCGCCGCCGCGACGCCGGACGAGGGTGAGGCGCTCTACCTGGCCTTCGCCGAAGCGCTAGCCGGCCTTGGCGTGCCCATAGAAACGGGCCGCTTCGGGACGGATATGGCGGTCAGCCTGACCAATGACGGGCCGGTAACGATCTGGCTCGAGCTTTAAGGCGTATCCGACGCGGTTTCCACCACGCCCGGCTCTGGGTCAGCGGTCTCGAAAGTCGGGCCGCATTCGAAAACCCGCACTTGGCGCGCCCCGGCTCCACGTTCTGAGCTTTCGCCCGTACCGAACGCGCTCAGCGTGATGTTTTGCTCCGCCAGCGCGTCGTGGCGTGCATCGGGATCGAAAAAGGCCCGTCCCGTCACGGCGCGGGCGATCAGCTCGGCCACATGCTCGGCCCGATCCTCGGAAATCTCCAGATTGCCCATGGGATCACCCGTCGCGCTGGCACTGCCGAGGACCAAGAGATCGAGGGGCTCCGCTTCGTCCGACTGACGCCGCGTGGCCAGAAAGCTCTCGATCTCGCCTGTCAATTGCCGCGCCGGGCCCGCCGTCAACCGCCGCGCACCTTCGCCAAAAAGCAGCGGTCCGCCGATCTGACTTCCGTCCCGCAGGCAGGCATTCACCGTCAGCGCTTGGGTGATCCTATTGTCACCGATCTGACCCAGGGCGGCCATCAAAGCCGCATCTGCCCCGTCAAACCCGGTGGCCGGTCCGCCACCGCCATTGCCCTGAAATGACAGCTCCCAATTCCAGCGCCAATTGGTACTCACAGGCGGTCGCAAGCGCGGCCCGACCAAAGCCGCCTCGATCTGCTCCAGCGTCTCGGACTGCCCGGCCAGTTGCAGGGCCAAAGCGCGCTGAAGCCGGACGAGTTCTTCTATAAGCGCTGGATCGGTGCCGCTCCGCTCTGGAAGGGCCTGGGCAAGATCGTTGATCGCGGTGGCGATTGCGGTCAGCTCCTCAAAATGGCGGGACCAGTGCTCGGGCAATGGTGCGGGAGGCAGGTCCAAGATACTCTCGTTCAAGGCCGCCAGAGCGCGCTCCACACCGCTCAAATCCACCTCGCCCGAGCCCACAGACAAAGCAAGCTCATTGATCAAAGCCTGAAACGTGACCTCATTCGGTACGCCCGTCCCGAAGATAAACCGCAATCCCGGGCGCCAAGGGTCATTCTGCCCTCCGGTCCCGTCAGGCAAATACGGCACCGGCACGAGCAATGGAAAACTTGGCAAATCCGCGCGCAGATTTGGCAGCAAGACCGCCCGCTGTAGCCGCGAGATCTCCTCGACCCGTGCGGTCAGGGCAGAGAGTTGCTCACGTAAGTCCGTGCCGGGCTCAGAGGGGGGGGCCTCCGACGCATCATCCTCATCCTTCGGCGGCTCCTGCGGGTCAGGGTCATCCTGCGGCTCAAAGGTCGAGGCCTCGTGGATCGTCGAGCGCCGGACCAAAATGCGACGGTCTGGATGCTCGGCCATCGCCAAGAACGCCCATTCGCCAAAATCTCCGAGGTAATAATACCGCTCGGTCTGAAACTGCATCGCCGTGTTCTGTTCGTCCCCACGCGGCCGCGCTTCAAGCTGAGACGTGTTCGGTCCGTTGCGTTGCCCAACAGTCAGGGTCACTTCTGGGAATTCATAGTCGAGGACCCGGCAGAAAAACCGTCGGTAGTTGCTGAACGGCTCGACCCAAGCGATAGCGCCTATTTCAGCCCGATCCGGGCAAGTCGAACGCCCTGTTGTCCGATCCGCATTCTCTCCGCCAGCAGCCGGTTCGTTATCATCATTTTCATGGCGGTCGAGGTAACTTGCAAAACGCAGGATGCCAAACGCCGGGCGCAATAGATTGGGTACCCGGTCAGATGCAAAATCACTCACGCTTTTGTCGGTTAGAAAAGTAGCGTTTCTATATTGCCAAGCAGAGGCAAACATCACTGAGATCACCGCAACGATGATCGTTGACGTCCAAGCAGGACGGCTGCGACCTCGCTCCAGAACCCTAATCGTCCGAGCTTTGATAAATTCCGGCATGAAATGCCACGCCTGTCCGAGAGCTGTCTTGGTGTTGAGAACCGGTTTGCTCTGCGTCAGCTTGGAGAAAGGGTTCTTCGTGAAGTCCCAAAACCACCGCACAGCGTCGGCGCAGATTTCGGACATTTCCTTCGCCACATTTTTATACTTGGCGCTGAGCTGGAGCCGTGCATCATGTCTAAGATCGAGCCAAGTCGTCCTGATATTGACAAGTGAGCCGTCCAAATGATTGCGCGATCTTGAGGCCCAATTGCTCAATCGGCGCATCGTGTCGGACTGCTCGGTCGGCAGTTCGCTCAACGCAATCAAACCATTAAAAATGGCGCGATAAATTCGCACGAAGGGATATGTCGGAGCGCTCAAAATGACCAGAAAGAACGCGGCGACAGCCACCCCCAACACGTGCACTGCAGCGAAAGCTATAAGGTAGAAGACCGCCCATGCGTAGACGAAAATAGGAAAGACGACTAATGCTAACGCAGCAAGAATACAAAGAAATATAGTCAAAGTAACCACAAATCCCACAGCAGCAAAAATTGAGTAGACGAAGATCTCGACGTAAAAAACGGCATTCGAGATCAGCAATTCGACGATATCAAAACCAACAAGATTGATGCTTGCCGGCACATCGTAGGCGCGCATCCGGTTCGCTTCGATAATGATGGCTGACACCGTCAGTACCGTGCCGATAAGCTGAATCCAGTTTAATAGAGTGAGGTCCTTGCGCTCACCGCCCCCGCCCGCTTCCGCTTTGTCTACATCCGCCATACCAAAACCCTCACGCTTGCGGAGCATGCTGATAACGACCTGACCGTGACACCCTTTGCGGGCCCAAGCACCGTCGTCAAAATCCGGGTGCGATCAGAAAAGTCTCAAAGCAAAACGCATGCACCATTAACCAATCTGACTATGAAGCCAGGGGCGATGCGATTCTGTCAATGATTTGACCAAAGGTAAGCTCGGCGGGCGCGTGTCCTGATGGCGCCCTGCTCAAGTCTTCATCGACACGGCTTGATCGACATGACGTAATCGATCTGGCGATGCCTCCTACACCGCCGCACCCCGTGTCACATCTGCATTGTAGAGCCAGTCGTAGCGCCGCGTCAGAAACCCCGGGGCCGCCGCTGATATCAGCCGCAGACCGGCATAGCCCACATGCCGTTTGATCCCGCTGAGATGGTAGCGCCGGGCATTGGCCGAGGCCTCGCCCACGATCCGGGTCACTCTGGGCGCGCGCGCCGCTTGGAACGCGTCAAAGGCTTCGCGCGCGCTGGCCCCGGCCTCCAGGCAATCTGCCAGAACCCAAGCATCCTCCAGCGCCATATTCGCACCTTGGGCCAGGAACGGCAGCGTCGCATGGGCCGCATCGCCGATCACCAAGGCCGCCGCCTCCCCCTCAGCCCAGCCCCATTGCCGCGCAACCGGGTGCAGGAACAGACCCCAGAGATATGTCCGCTCCACCCGGGACAACAGCTCGGTCACCTCCGGGGCGAAATCGGCGAAAGCGGCGCGCAGGTTGGCCGGGTCGTCCTCTTGGCTCCAGCCTTCCTCCGCCCAGCTCTCACGCTCCTGCACAGCCGCCAGGTTGATCAGCCGCGTGCCGTCTTCTGTCAGAACCGGGTAGCGCACCACGTGGCGGCCCGGGCCCATGAACACATGCGCCGCGTCGGGGGTGTCGCAGAGATCTGGCAAAAGCGCGCGCCAGGCCACCTGCCCGGTAAAGCGCGGCGCTGCCGCGGGCTCTAGCGCCCTTCGAAGCTTGGATTTGATCCCGTCCGCCCCGATCACGAGGCCGGTCTCCACTTTCTCTCCACCCGCCAAATGAAGGCGCACCGGCGCGCCTAGGGTCAGGTCCTCGATGCGCTGGCCCAGGCGCAGATCCACGCCCGCCTCGCGCGCTGCCTCGGCCAAGATGCCGATCAGCGCAACCCGGTGGGTCAGCCGGTAGCGGTCAGACAAGGGGATACGCGCCACGTCCGCACCGCTCAGCCCGTCGCGCAGAACCGCCCCTTCCGAGGCAAGCGTGTGCGCCATCAGAGCCTCTTCCAGTCCCAGGGCGCGCAGCACCGCGAGCCCGTTGGGCGACACCTGCAGCCCTGCCCCCAGATCCGCGAGCGCGGGCGCCTGTTCCAGCACACGGACCCGCCAGCCGCGCCGCGCCAGCGCTAGACCGGCGGTCAGCCCCGCAACGCCGGCCCCTAGGATTGTGATGTCAGCGGGCGTCATGGCCGCTCACCGCCTTCCTGCGCGCAGGCGAAACCGGGTGCGCAAATGAAAAGGGGCACCCGCTTCGGTGCCCCAGTTCGCAAAACACGCGCGCCATATCAGTCGTCGCGGTGAACTTTTTCGCGGCGCTCATGCTGCTCTTGGGCTTCCAGGCTCATGGTCGCGATCGGGCGCGCATCCAGCCGTTTCAGAGAGATCGGCTCACCCGTCACATCGCAATAGCCATATTCGCCCTCATCAATGCGGCGCAGCGCGCTGTCGATCTTCGAGATCAGCTTGCGCTGCCGGTCCCGCGTGCGCAGCTCCAGCGCCCGGTCGGTTTCCTCCGAGGCGCGGTCCGCCACATCCGGTATATTGCGCGTGCCGTCTTGCAACGCTTCCACGGTGCCGCGGCTCTCGGCGAGCAGATCTTCCTTCCACGCCAACAGCTTGCGGCGGAAATACTCAATCTGGCGCTCGTTCATAAACGGCTCATCTTCGGCGGGATGGTAATCATCCGGCAAGAAAGTCTCTGCCTTCATGTCGCTCTTCTCCTCTCGCCCCGCAGCGGGGCGCCCCTGGATCTCGCCACTCACAATTGGCACTCGCTTGGTCTGGTTGTCATGCGCGACTCCCCGCGCGCCGAATAGCCCAAGCGAGCCGCCTTGTCACCCTTGATCTTGGCAAGTATTGCGGTGTTAGGGCGGCCGATGACGAAATGCCGTTTTTTCTTGTGAGGACAAACTAATGCGCTTCGACGGGACGTCCAATTATGTTGCCACCGAGGATCTGCGTGTCGCGGTCAATGCCGCCGTTACGCTCGAGCGTCCGCTTCTGGTCAAGGGAGAGCCCGGCACCGGCAAGACCGAGCTTGCGCGGCAAGTGGCCCAGGCGCTCGATCTGCCGATCATCGAATGGCATGTGAAATCGACGACCCGCGCCGCCCAGGGGCTTTACGAATACGACGCCGTCAGCCGCTTGCGCGACAGCCAACTGGGCGAGGACCGCGTCCACGACGTTGCCAATTATATCCGCCGCGGCAAGCTGTGGCAGGCCTTCGCCCATGAGGGCAAATGCGTGCTTTTGATCGATGAGGTCGACAAGGCCGATATCGAGTTTCCCAATGACCTGCTCCAAGAACTCGACCGGATGGAGTTCTTTGTCTACGAGACCGGCGAGACGATCCGCGCCCGGACCCGCCCCATCGTCATCATAACCTCCAACAACGAAAAAGAGCTGCCCGACGCGTTCCTCAGGCGCTGCTTTTTCCACTACATCCGCTTCCCCGATATCGAGACGATGAAACAGATCGTCGAGGTCCATCATCCCGGCATCAAACCCGCACTGCTCACCACGGCGCTGACGCAATTCTACGAAATCCGCGATCAGCAGGGCCTGAAGAAAAAGCCCTCGACCTCCGAGGTGCTCGACTGGCTCAAGCTGCTTCTAGCCGAAGACCTCGACCCCGAAGATCTCCGCCGCGACGGCGCCTCCGCGCTCCCCAAACTCCACGGCGCGCTCTTGAAAAACGAGCAAGACGTGGCCCTGTTCGAGCGCCTCGCCTTCATGGCGCGCGGCAGTCGTTAAGATCGGGCGTTAAGATAGCGACTTCATTTTTCCCTAAATACTCCCGCCGGAGGCACACCAACATGCACGCCTGGGCAACACGAATGCCACGGCGCGGCACTCGGAGCGCAAAACCGCTAGGTCAGGACCGGACGATGGTCTAGGACGGGCGCGAGAGCTATGCGAGCCGCACCCACCATACGCCCCCTTGCGCCAGAGGACCGCGACGCCTGGGCCCCGCTCTGGCGCGGCTATCTGGCGTTCTACGGCACCGAGCGCGATGAGGCGCAGTTCGATCTGACCTTCGCGCGCTACACCGAGCCGGACCGCGCCGACATGCTGGCCTGGCTCGCCTGGGATGGCAAGGCAGCGCTCGGCCTCGTCCATGTCATCGTCCACGCCCATGGCTGGCACGCCGCCCCGGTCAGCTACTTGCAAGACCTCTTCACAACGCCCGAGGCGCGCGGCCGAGGCGTGGCGCGCGCTCTGATCGAAACGGTCTACGCCCATGCTGATCAAGCCGGGCATGCCGGGGTCTACTGGCTCACGCAAAGCGGCAATATCACGGCCCAGCACCTCTATGACCGCCTGGCCACCAAGACGGATTTCATCAAATATGCCCGCCCCTAGCCGCCTCACAGCGCTCTTGGGCGTCCTAGCGCTCAGCGCCTGCGTCACGGCCCCGCCGAGCGCCACGCCGCCCCCGCCCGAGGCCGACCGCGCCGCCCAAGCCCCGAGCAATGCGCTTGCCGGCATAGCCCGCTTTCCCGCCCGCGCCGGGCCACCGCCCAGCCGGGGCAACGCCGCCATGGCCCGCGATTTCCGCGACCTGGCCTTTCGCATGGAAAGTGGCCGTACCCTGCCCGTGCTCAGCCGCTTCGAAGGCCCGATCACTGTGCGCGTGGCCCCCGGCGCACCGCCGGGCCTAACAGCCGATCTCGACGCGCTCATCACCCGCCTGCGCGGTGAGGCCGGGATCGACATCGCCCGAACCGCCGCCCCCGCAGCCTCGATCAATATCGAAACCCTGCCCCGCGCCCGCCTGCAACGGGTCGTGCCGCAGGCCGCCTGTTTCGTGGTACCGCGCGTGGCCTCCTGGGCCGAGTTCCGCCGCGCGCGCGGCTCCGACACGCTCGACTGGACCACGCTTATCGCGCGCGAACGCGTGGCTGTCTTCATTCCAGACGATGTCGCCCCGCAAGAGATCCGCGACTGCCTGCATGAGGAAATCGGCCAGGCAATCGGCCCCCTCAATGACCTCTACCGCCTGCCCGACAGCGTCTTCAACGACGACAATTTCCACGCCGTGCTGACCGGCTTCGACATGCTGATCCTGCGCGCCTATTACGATCCGTCGCTCAGCGCGGGCATGTCCGAGGCCGAAGTCACGGCCCGCCTGCCCGCGATCCTCGACCGGCTGAACCCGGGCGGGCGCGGGCGCGCCGATCCGGTGGCCCAACCTACGCCGCGCGGCTGGGTCGATCTGATCGAGACCGCGCTCGGGCCCGGCACGTCTCCCACCGCCCGCCGCCAGGCCGCCGAACAAGCGCTGGCCTTCGCCCAGGCCAATGGCTGGAGCGATACCAGGCTGGGCTTTTCCTATTTTGCGCTCGGTCGTCTCAGCCTCGGTCGCTCCACCGCCGAGGCCGTGACCGCGTTCGAACAGGCCAGCGTCATCTTCGAGGCCGCAGCACCCGGCTCGATCCAGAGCGCGCAGATCGATATGCAATTGGCCGCCTTTGCCCTATCTGCAGGGGAATGGCCCAGGGCGCTCGCGCTGTCCCGCGGCGCGCAACCCGCCGCCGCCCGCGCCGAAAACGCCGCGCTTTTGGCGACGCTCTTGATGGTCGAGGCCCAGGCGCTCGACCGGCTGGGCCGCCCGGATGAGGCGGCGGGGCCCCGCATGGACAGCGTCGCCTGGGCTCGCTATGGCTTCGGCTCCATGCGCGAGGTCGAGGCACGTCTGAGCGAAATCTCAGCGCTCGCCGCCAACTAGGCATCATTTAAGCGCCCGCATCGTCCAACCTTAGGAGACCGGCCATGTTCACGATCCCATCGCTTGCCGGTCTTTGCGCGGGCGCCATTACCGGCGCCATCATGGCGGCCCGGCGGCGCGGCAACGGCGCCGACATGCTGCAATATGGCGTAGCTTTCGGGCTGATCGGCTTTGTAATCGGCATCATCTTTTCGCTCGTGCTCCCGCCGCCGAGCTGAGGCCCTGAACTGAAGTGAGGCGCTTGGCTCAGGTCCGGTGCGACACGCGCCCCCTTGCCGCGCGCGGTGCGCTGGCGAACCCAGCCCGATAGGCGAGAAACCCAGCCATTGCCCGCCGCGCCCGGCCCATCTCCTCGGGGCTGAGCGGCGGGCGGCTCTCCTGATCTGGCTTCGAAGCACCCTCAGCCGCCGCCTGACGCTTCCTGGCCGCTTCGGCCTTGCGCAAACGCTCCGCCTCGGTCTTGCGCAAACGCTCCGCCCGCGCCCGCCGCGCCGCTTCGCGCACGGCCTTGCGCATCGCCGCCTCCAGCGCCGCTTTCGCCTGCGCCTCAGACGCGTTCGCGGCCGGTCGCGCCCACTCGGCCTTGATCAGATCGAAGGCGGCATTGATCTCGGCCAAGTGCCGGTCCAGATCCCGCCCGCCCGCGTCTCCGCGCCCCGCCAGCCGGTCCGGATGAAAGCGGCGCACCAGATCCAGCCGCGCCTTGCGCACCGCGCGCGGCTCTGCCCCCGGCGCGAGGCCCAATCGCCGGTAAGCCGCCGCCAGATCCGTCTCTCTTTTGCCCATACCTGCCATTGCTGAACCCTGGCTTCCACGCGCATTTCGTTCAAATTGAAACTAGCCGATCACGGCACCCGGCGGCAGGAGGATTGTTAAGGGAAGGTTAACGAGACAGCTCCCGGCAACCACGCAGCCCGCAGCCCGCACCCCGCACCCCGCACCCGAACATTGAGCGCGGCGCCCGGGACTGCTATCCACATCCCATGTTCATGCCCTTCTTCGACACCCTGCGCCAAGCGCGCATCCCCGTCTCGCTGCGGGAATATCTGAGCTTTCTCGAAGGTGTCTCGAAGGGCCTTGCCACCTACGATGTCGACGCCTTCTACTACCTCGCCCGCGCCGCGATGGTCAAAGATGAGCGTCATCTCGACCGCTTCGACCAGGTCTTCGCCCATGTGTTCGGCGGGCTTGAAGAGATCCCGTCGGAGGCCGTCATGGAAGCTGCCGAAATCCCTGCCGACTGGCTAGAAAAACTGGCCGAAAAGCACCTGAGCGAGGAGGAGCGCGCCGAGATCGAGGCGCTCGGTGGTTTCGACAAGCTGATGGAGACGCTGCGCGAGCGTCTCAAGGAACAGCAGGGCCGACACCAGGGCGGCAACAAATGGATCGGGACCGCCGGCACCTCTCCCTTCGGCGCCTATGGCTACAACCCCGAAGGCATCCGCCTGGGTCAGAGCAAATCGCGCCACCGCCGCGCCGTGAAGGTCTGGGACAAACGCGATTTCAAGAACCTCGACGGCGATGTGGAGCTTGGCACGCGCAACATCAAAGTCGCGCTCAAACGCCTGCGCCAATGGGCGCGGGACGGCGCGGCGGAAGAGCTTGATCTCGACGGCACGATCCGCGCCACGGCCGAGCAAGGCTGGCTCGACGTCAAAACCCGGCCCGAGCGGCGCAATGCGGTCAAAGTCCTGCTGTTCTTGGATGTCGGCGGCTCGATGGACGACCATATCCAACTGGTCGAGGAGCTGTTTTCAGCGGCCCGTTCCGAGTTCAAACACCTGGAATACTATTACTTTCACAACTGCCTTTATGAGGGCGTCTGGCGCGACAATCGCCGCCGCTGGACCGAGCAGACGCCGACCTGGGACGTCTTCAACACCTACGGCGCAGGCTACAAATGCATCTTCGTGGGCGATGCCTCGATGTCACCCTATGAGATCGCTGCGCCCGGTGGCGCCAATGAGCATTGGAACGAAGAGGCGGGCCAGGTCTGGCTGAGCCGTGCCCGCGCGCAATGGCCCGACCATCTGTGGATCAACCCCACGCCCGAGCGGCACTGGCGCTATACCCAGTCGATCGGCATGATTTCCGAGCTCCTTGAGGGTCGCATGGTGCCCGCAACGCTCGAAGGGCTGGATCGGGGTATGCGGATGCTCAGCCGTTAGGCCATCAGCTTCAGCGCCTCGATCAGCGGCGCATCCTCGGTCTCCATCACCTCGATGATATGGCCGTGCAGCCGCCGCTTATGCTCCCCGAAGATCCCGCGCGCCTTGGTAAACCCGGCCGCATAATCAAGCGCGGCCTCAAGCGTCGCCTCCGCATCCGGGCAGGCCTTGGTGATCACGTGATCGGCCTCAAGCTCGGGCGCGCCAACCCTCCGACCGCTCAGCTTCATCTCGTTGAACCGGTGATAGGGAACGGCCTTTTTCACAAACGCGATCATGCCGGGCAGAAACGGGATCGAGACATCGACCTCGGGGAAACAGAAATAGCCCCGATCAGCCCGCATGAAGCGAAAATCGCAGGCACAAGCCAGCATCGCACCATTGCCGAAGGCATGGCCATTGATCGCCGCGATCACCGGCACCGGGGCGAGCAAAAGCCGCGAAAAGACCGCGTTCATCTTATACATGAAGTCGCGCACCTCGTCCTGGCGCCCCTCACGCAGGGCCAGGTTCAAGAATTGAAGATCCACCCCCTGGCTCCAGTTCTTTTCGTCCGACGACCAAAGCACGATGGATTTCACAGCCTTGTCCGCCTCGGCTCGATCCAATGCGGCCAGCATCGCGTCGGCAAAGGCCAGATCCTGACGGTTCTCGGCATTGGCCATCGTGATCAGCGCGGTTTTGCCCCTGAGCTCGTACTCGATAATCGTCATCTGGATGCCCCTCGTTTCGCCGCCCCACTCCGACCGGCTTTGGCGGGCAAGTCAACGCGAGGACAGCGGAAACCTTGCGTCATCACGCGCAAGGAGCGCTCCCAAACGGCAAACGGCCCCGGCTTTATGCCGAGGCCGTCTTGATCAAACTCACGTGATCATACTCAGGGGGCTCAGGCCTTGCGGCGACGCCGCCGCCGCACAAGGGCCAAACCACCCAACCCAACCACGATCAGCGCGCCACTTGCCGGAAGCGGCACCGGGGCCAGATCTGCCGTCACAAGGTCCTGACTGGAGCCCGACTCAAAGTAGCGAAGGCCCGCATGATCCTCGGCACCCAGCAGACCGTCTAGATAGGTCTGCGCCAGGCCGATTGCGCCGGAATTTCGGCTGGCCGAGAAATCACCGGCGGCCAGATCATAGTCATTCGCCGCATCCTCATCGATGATCTCCCAGATCGCCAATTGAAACGCCGCCGCCTCAAGGCCTGTGTCGATCTGATGGTAAACCGAGCCGAACAGACGGCCCAAGCCCGTTTGCGCGGCCTGCGACAGGAGGTTTGGCGCCTCTTGATAGGGACGACCGCTGCCCAGATGCTGGGCCAAATCGATGCACCAGGCGACGAAATCCCCGGTCTCGCCACTCGTCATGCGGAACGCACCGGCCCGCACCCAGCCGTTATAGTCGGTACTTTGGATACGGACAGTTTGCGACAGGTTCGGCGAGCCAAACGCGCCCGGACCTTGGTAATCGAAGTTCATCGTACTGGCCTGCGCGGCGCCACCCAAACCGAGGGCAAGGGCGCCAGCGAGGGCGATTTTTCTCGTGATAACAGACATTTGTTACTCCTTAAACACTCACGATCACGTGATCGCACGCACACGCGAGGAGACTTAGCAGCCTCGCAGCCGGTCGAAACGGGGAAAATTCAGGGCTGATTACCCACCACAGCCAAGCACGCCCCCCAGCCCGGCCCAGCCCTCAGCCCGCCCCCAGCCCTCCATTGTCCAACCACCCCCGTCGCCCCATATCCATAGCATGGTCAAACTTCTCCCCCTGCTCGGCCTGCTGCTTTATGGGCTGTTCACCTACAAATTCTCGGCCTGGCGCCTGCGTAAGGAGCTTGACGAACGGTCTGCCGAGCTGGCCGATCCGGAACTTCGGCGGATGTCTCAACGCCTGGCCGACGCGTTGGAGATCGAGCGGGTCAAGGTCCATCTCTATGACGTGGAGCCGGTCAACGGCCTTGCCGCGCCCGATGGGCGGATCTTTATCACGCGGGGATTTTATCAGAAATTTCAAGCCGGTGAGGTCTCGGGCGAGGAGCTCATGAGCGTCGTCGCCCACGAGCTGGGCCATGTGGCCCTGGGGCATTCTCGGCGCCGCATGATCGATTTTTCTGGCCAAAACGCGATCCGCGTGGTCCTGGCCACAGTGCTGGGGCGCTTTATCGGTGGCGCGGGGATTTGGGTGGCCAATGCCCTGACCAGCCTTCTGGCCGCGCGCCTCAGCCGCCAGGATGAATACGAAGCAGATGCCTATGCCGCCGCGCTGATGACCAAGGCGGGCTTTGGAACGGCGCCGCAGAAGTCGCTCTTTGCCAAGCTCGAAAAGCTAACGGGTATGGGCGGACGCGGCGCGCCCGCTTGGCTGATGAGCCATCCCAAAACCGCCGAGAGGATCAAAGCAATCGACGCGCTCGAAGCCCGTTGGGCGACTGTCTAATTCAGAGTGCCTCCGGCGGGAGTATTTTGAGAAAAATGAAGGGCCCAAGCCGCGTTATCCGGCGCGCGCCAGCGTCTTGCCCAGGCGCGGCAGGCGCGCCTTTTTGAACAGAGCGCGATGGGTCCAGCCGGGATCGCCCTGGGCGCGGGCGCGGGCCAAGACCCGGTCAGCGGCGGCCAGAAGGCGTTCGGGATGCGTGGGCCAAAAGGCGCTGAGAAAGGCGTCCGGGTGGATGGCGCGCAGACCCCTCGGCGCCAGCTCGCGGCGCGGGAAATCGCGCAAGTTAAAGGTCACGATCACCTCCGCCCCGGTCTCAAGCGCTGATGCAAGGACATGGATATCGCCTGGATCCGGCAGCCAGAGGCTTGGATCCTCAGTCGGGTCGGGTCTGCAGGCCTCGGGCCAATTGGCGCGGGCCAGGGCGATCTCGCCTTCGGCCTGGGCGCCTTCAACCGGGCCTTGGCGGGCAGCGGCGCGACGCCATTCCTCTTCTATCCGCGCGCTCCAAATGGGCGTGAACAGGCCCTGCCCGGCGGTTGCGAGCAGCATCTCACGCGCCACCGACGGGTAAAGCACGCAGGCATCCAGGAGTGCCGTGTCGCTCATGGCACGCTCAGGGGCTCAGCCGAAAGGCCAAAGCTTTGAGATAGCCGGTGTCGCTTAGGCTCGGATGTTGGGGATGGTCGGGGCCGGCAAAGCCCGTATGGATCAGGCGCGGCACCCGCCCCGCCCGGCCGATCCCGCGCAGGCATGCGGCGCGAAACTTGCCCAGATCGGCAGCGTGGGAGCAGGAGCAAAGGATCAACACACCGCCCGGCGTGACCAAACCCGCAGCCAGTCTTGCGGTGCGCTCATAGGCGCGCAACCCCTGGCTCAGCGCCGCTTTTGACGGCGCGAAAGCGGGCGGATCGGCGATGACCAGCTCGAAGCGCTCGCCCGCCAGGGCCTCCAACACGGCAAAGGCGTCGCCCTGGCGCGTGCTCAGACGCTCGGCCGCGCCCATCGCCTCGGCGCCCTGGCGCGACAGATCAAGCGCGGCGGCAGAGGCATCAATCGCAGTCACATGGGCCGCGCCTCGGGCCAGGCAGGCCAGGCCAAACCCGCCCACATGGCTGAAGATATCGAGCACGGTTTTGTCCCGCGCGAGGCTGGCCGCAAAGCGGTGATTGGGCCGTTGGTCGTAGAAAAGCCCCGTCTTCTGGCCCGCGATCAGATCGGCCAGATAGGTGGCGCCGTTCATCTCAACGCGGACCGGCGCATCCGGTGCTTGGCCCGCCAAAACCCGCGGGCCCTCGCCCTCCGCCTCGGCCAGGCCTTCCGCGGCGCGGGCGCGGGATGCGGTGTTCATCAGGACCGTCCGGGCGCCCGTCACCTCCTGGCAGGCTGCAAGCAGCGCGTCCAAACGGTCCTCGAGCCAGCGCGCATTGACCTGGAGGACAAGAACCTCTCCAAACCGGTCGGCGATCAGGCCTGGCAAATCATCGCCCTCGGCATGGAGCAAGCGATAGAAGGGCGCGTCATAAAGGCTTTCGCGGAGCTCCTGCGCGGCGCGTATCTTTCCCGCGAACCAGGCCTGATCAATCTCTGCGCTTGGATCGCGGTCAAGCAGGCGCAGGGCGATCTTGCTCGCAGTGGTGGCCACGCCCAGGCCCAGCGGCCTGCGCTCGGCATCTTCCAGAACGGCCAAGCTCCCCGGGGCAAGGGCCCGGGCGCGGCGGTCCAAAACAAGCTCATCGGCCCAGGCCCAGGGCGCACCGTGGCGCAGGCGGCGGGCATCGGCCTTGGGCTTGAGGCGCAGAACGGGGCGCATGGGCTGGGAAGATCCTTCGGGGCTCATGGCCTGTCGGTGCGCCAATGGAGGCCAAAGCGCAACTCGAAATGCGTAAGATCGCACCAAAGGAAAGGCCGGCGCCGCATCCGCTGCGGTACCGGCCTTCGCGTCAGCCTGAAGTCAAATCAGTTGCTGGCGACAATCGGAGCGAGGCGGAACTCGGCATTGGCCCATTGGACCAAGCGGTCGCGGATCGCATCGCGTTGGAAATAGCCGCGCGCTTCCTGGGCGATCGCATTGTCGCCGCCCGCGCCGGGGAAGGTGACATCAACGGCCCGCGGACCACGCAGCACATCGCCGGTCGCCGCGTCACGCACAGTCAGGATGAACTCGATCTCATGCTCACCGCCGATGGAGTAGCGCGTCCGCTCGGTCAGGGCGTGAAAGCGCACCACCTGGATCTCGATATTCACCGGCTGTGACCCGCGCAGGCCGCCCAGCGCACCGTTAAGCGCAGCGGTCATCAGGTCATCCACCTGTTGGTGCCGGTCGCCCAGCGGATCCTCGCGCCACACGATATCGGCGCGCGGCTTGATCGTGTTCTCCTCCGAGACCGTCAGGGACCGGGGCACCACAACCGCCAGCGCATTCAGCGACCAATCCTGCGGCTCGGCGAAACCGGCCGCCGACTGGGTGATGGGCACGTTGCGCGCGGAAGCTTCGGGATTGGTCTGACACGCAGCCAAGGCGCCCAACAGGGCCAGTGCGATTGGCACGCGAAGAAGTTGTCTCATTTGCTCTACCTCTGGATCTTAGCGTTTTTGGCGACAATCGCCGAAAAAGCCGCGGATCGGCAGTGTTTCGTGGTCATTCCCCAGAGATTTCAGGGCAATCGGGCAAAATTGAGACAGATTTAAGGGCAATTGTAGGGATTGGCGCGCCTAGCCAGGTCCTTGCAATGGCCTGGAGAGGGGGCGATTGTTGCGCCAAAGGCGACAATTGGGCCAATCGGTGGAGCTCAGGCTCAATCCTGGATCACCGGATTTTCCTGCTGGCCCAGGCCCTCGATCCGGCACGTTACCACATCTCCCGCGCGGATATAGCCCGGCGGATCCATGCCATGGGCCACGCCCGACGGCGTGCCGGTGGACAGGATATCGCCCGGCTCGAAGCTGAAAAAATCGCTCAGATAGCTGATCAGCGCCATCACGCCGTGCAGCATCTGCGCGGTCGAGCCATCCTGGCGCAGATCGCCATTGACGCTGAGCCGAACCGCCAGGTTTTGCGGATCGGCGATCTCATCGGGCGTGACCAGCCAGGGCCCGAGCGGGGCAAAGCTGTCGCAGCTCTTGCCTTTGGTATACTGACCGGCGCGGTTGTACTGATAGTCCCGCTCGGTCACGTCATTGAGGATCGTATAGCCCGCGATCACGCCGGGCGCCTCCTCGGCGCTGATGTATTTGGCGCGCTTGCCGATCACCACCGCCAGCTCCGCCTCATAATCTGTCATGCTGGCCCCGCGCGGCAGCAAGATGGGATCGCTGGGGCCATTAATAGCCGAGGTCGCCTTCATGAAAATCATCGGCTCTTTGGGTGCGGAACTGCCCATTTCGGCCGCGTGATCGGCATAGTTTTTGCCGATACAGACAATCTTGCCGACGCCTTCGACGGGCGGACCAAGGCGCGGCTGGCCCTCGACCAGGGGGCCTTCGGGCCGGATCTGATCCAAGCGGCCCAGGACCCCACCGCTCAAGCTGTCGATCTGCTCGGAGAGATCGCGCAGATGGCCGTCGGCATCGAGGAAACCTGGCCGCTCTTGTCCCCGTTCTCCAAATCGCACAAAGCGCATCGCCGCCCCTTTCCTGCCCATTGTGCGCATAGCGTGCCCGCTTGGAGCCGGGGATGCAAACGGGTTGCGGCGAAAAGCCTAGCAGCAAATCGCACCCCCCCGCGCACCCCCATGCGCACCCCCCATGCGCACGGTGAGCCTGCCTACGTCACAGGCCGATCTCGGCACAGAACGTGGCCCCGCTCATGCCGGTTTGGGAAGGTCCGGCAGCCCGCCTTCACCCAAGGGTGGCAGCCCACCATCGCCCAAGGGCGGCAGCCCACCTTCGCCTAACGGCGGCAGCCCGCCTTCGTCCAACGGCGGCAGCCCGCCTTCGCCCAGCGGCGGCAACCCACCTTCGCCCAGCGGCGGCAACCCACCTTCGCCCAGCGGCGGCAGCCCACCTTCGCCCAGTGGCGGCAGCCCACCTTCGCCCAGTGGCGGCAGCCCACCTTCGCCCAAAGCCGCCGAACCTGCGCCAGCCTCAGGCATCGCGCCCCCCGCTGGCTCCATGCTGCTCGGCGCGCCTGCGGGCAAAGCCGCGACCGCCCCACCCTGCCCTGCATCCGGCCCCGCAACCTGCCCCGCACCCTGCCCAGCGCTATGAACTGGGCTGTGAACTGGGCTTCCAGCCGCAAAGCCCGCCTCAGGGACAGGCGGCGCCATCTCCCCTTCGACCGGGCGCAGGGCCGCCACTGACAATCGCAGCGCGCGCTTGCCGCCGACCTGACCCAGATGGCCCTTCATCACAGTACGGTGCAGATCATCCTCCAACACCGTTTGCGACAGGCTTTCGCTCTCGAAAGGGATCGTATCGCCGGGCTCAAGCCGCATCACCCGCTGCAAAGAGATCTGCTTGCGCACTAAGATTGCCGAGAACGGCAGAACCGCCTGCGCGATGGTCGCATGCCAGGCGCGGGTCCATTCCGGATCCTGCGCCAGCGGCATATCGTCGGCGTCCCCATGCGGCCCCGGCACCGCCAAAACCACAGAGCCTGTGCGCCGCGCCTCGGCAATGTCGGTCGCCGCGTTGAACAAGTGAAAGCCGCTTTGCGGCAGCAGAAGCGGCAGGTGTTTGCGGTCCTCGACCAGAGTTCCGAAATTCATCTCTGCGACCAGGTTGGGCGCGCAATGCCTATCCAACTCCACCACCAGCGCTTGCGTCACGGCGTTGATGTAATCCATGCTCAGCGCGCAATCGATTGCCGTGGCCGGGCGGTTGGGCCCCGCGACGGTGTCGACCATACCGGTCGTCTGCACCTCGATCAAAGCGTCCAAAAGGCCCTGATGCAGGTGGATCAGACCGCGTTGCCGGTCGGAGTTTTCCAGCACCGCCAACAGCCCGCCTTCGGGCAGAACCTCCACCACTTCTTCCAGAGACTGGCCCCAGGTGACCTTGGCATCGCGCGGCTCAAGCTCGAGCGCGGGATAGGGGAGTGCTGCGCGTTTGGCGGCGCGTTCGACCGCCACAATCGCGCCAGAGGCCTGGACGGCGCGCGGCGTCGGCGCGACCGGGCGGCTGGCGCGTACGTGATCGGCCTTGCGGGCAAGGATAGGCTTTTGGGCGATGGGCTTTTGGGCGCTCGAGCTCATGGCCCCGGTCTGCCATGAAAAGGGTTAACAGCCGCTTCACGGACTAGGCCCGTTGGCGGCAAAAATGCGCCCTGAAGACGGACCTCCTCAGGCCACCCGCTTGAGCGCCGCGGGCAGGCTGATGCGAAAAAGCGCACCGGGCTGACCAGGCACATAATCGATCGCGCCCCCGATCCGGCCCATGATCTCCCGGCTGATCGCCAGACCGAGGCCCGCCCCGCCCAGATCCGCCCTGCCCTGGTCTACACCCGTCGGACCCGTTGCATCTTGCGCCCGCTGTGGCCGCGGCGCATGGGGCTCGAGGCGGGTGAATTTCTCAAAGATCATCGCGCGGCGTCCTGCCGGGATACCCGGGCCGTTATCGGCGAAATCAATCTCCACCCCGCCCTGCACTTCACGTACGTCGATGCGCAAAACGGGCTCGGGCGCGGTGCAGTATTTCTGCGCATTGGCGATGAGATTAACAAAAACCTGCATCAGCCGGTCGGGATCGGTGACGATCTCCAGCGTCTCGGCCTCGGGGCGGCGTTCGATCCTAAGCGCGCCCTCGGCATCAAGCGCGGTCGCTGCATAGACCGCCCGGTCCAGGATCTCCGACAGGCTCACCTGGCTGCGATTGAGCGAGGCCCGCCCGCTCTCCAGGACCGACAGATCGAGCAGATCATCCAAAAGGCGCGTCAGGCGTTTGCTCTCCTCGTGGATAATCCGCGAAAAGCGCTGCCGTGTCTCAGGGTCCAGCGCATTGCCCGACATCAAGATCTCGGAAAACGCCCGGATCGAGGTCATCGGTGTGCGCAGCTCGTGGCTCACCTGACTGAGAAAGCCGTCCTTTTGCAGCGAAAGATCGGTCAGCTTGTCATTGGCCTCGCGCAGGCGCGCCGCGGTCTGGCTCAGCTCGGTCGATTTAGCCTCCAGCCTGTTGGAATATTCCATGATCTGCGCGGTCTCATCGGCCACGGCCAGCAGATCGCGGACCGAAACCGACGAGGCCCCGGTGATCTGGCCCACCATCGCATGCGCCGTGGCCGCGCCCACCGATCCGGCCAGCTCGCGCTCCAGCCGCTCCAGAAAGGCCGGGTTCGGCTCGGGCAACTCGCTATCGCGCCCCTGCTCCTGGGCCGCCGCCTGAAACAGCCGCCCCGCCGCGCCCGCGCCCAGGATCCGGCCCGCCATGGTCAGAAGATCCTCGGCCGTGCCCGCCGCCGCACGCCACACCGCAGGCGTTGAGTGATGCTCCCACACCTGCACGAATTGCGCCCCCATCAGCCGCTCCAGCGGGCTGGGGAAAGTGCTGAGCGAGACCAGGATAAACAGCGTCACATTCGCCCCGAGCGACAGCACCATCGCCGTCAAAAGCGGATCACCGCCGGACAGGCCAAAAGGCGTCGCAGGCCTAAGCCAAGCGATGCCAAAGGGCCCCTCGGCCAACAGCCCGGGCATCGCGAGCGACGTCGCGACATTTGGCAACAGCAGAACCCAGGCCCAGATGGCAAAGCCCGCCGCGATGCCCGCCGCCGCGCCCGCCCGCGTCGCCCCGCGCCAGAACATGCCGCCCAAGAGCGCGGGCAAAACCTGCGCCACACCCAGAAACGCGATCAGCCCCATCGAGGCCAAGGCCTCGGTCCCGCCGGACAGGCGGTAATAGGCAAAGCCTAGGCCCAGCACAAAGCCAATGGAAAGCCGCCGCGCCATCAAGGCCGCGCGCCGCATATCACCCGACATCGGGTCTTCGCCCAGCGTCAGCCGGATCCAAATCGGCATGATGATATGGTTCGACAGCATCGTCGACAGCGCCAGAGAGGCCACGATCACCATCGAGGTCGCCGCCGAAAACCCGCCCAGAAACGCCAGCAGCGCCAGCCCGTCCTGGCCCATGGCAAGCGGCAAGCTCAGCACGAAGAGATCCGGGTTGTCGCCGGGCAAAAGCTCAAGGCCGATCACCGCGATCGGCACCACAAACAGCGTCATCGCCAACAGGTAAAGCGGAAAGGCCCAGGAGGCCGTCGCCAGATGCCGCTCATCCTGGTTTTCGACCACCAGGACCTGAAACATCCGCGGCAAGCACAGGATCGCGGCGCCGGACAAAACCGTCAAGCCCAGCCAGCGCGCGCCATTGGCGTTCCAATCGGCCATCGGGCTCGCCTCGATCCGCGCCAAAATATCCACTGGCCCGTCGGCCACGCTCCAGACGACAAATACCCCCACCGCGATCAGCGCGAAAAGCTTGACCACCGCCTCCAGCGCGATCGCCGCAACAAGGCCAGGGTGGCGCTCATTCACATCGAGGCTGCGGGTGCCGAAAATCACCGTAAAAAGCGCCAGGCCCGCGGCGATCCAGATCGCCATATTCTCTCCTTCAGGCACATCCAGCGCGCCTCCAGGCGCCGGAAAGACCGACAGCGATAGCGTCACAGATTGCAACTGCAGCGCGATGTAGGGCGTGGTGCCGACCACCGCGAGGACTGTCACAAGCGCTGCCAGACCGCCCGATTTGCCATACCGGCTCGAGATCATATCGGCGATCGAGGTGATGCGCTGCGCCCGCCCGATCCGCACCAACTTGCGCAGCAGGACATACCAGCCCACGAAAACCAGGGTCGGGCCAAGATAGATCGTCATGAACTCAAGGCCTGACCGCGCGGCAGATCCCACCGCGCCGTAAAACGTCCAGGCGGTGGTATAGATCGACAGGCTCAGCGTGAAGACGACGGGCGATTTGAGCCAGCCCGCCCGGCCCTGCATCGCGCGGCGTTCGGCCAGAAAGGCGACCGCGAACAGGATCGACACATAGACAATGCAGACCGCAACAAGCCCGTCAAAGGACAGCATCTAGGGCGACCTTTCCGGCTCAGAAGGCGCCTGCTCTAGACGTTGCGCCTGGGACAGCGGCATGGGTGCTCTGAGATCGCCCTCGGGCTCCGCGCCGCGCTTGAGCACACCGCCCAGCCCCGCGGCCGTGACGATCAGCAAAAGCCAAACACCGATAAAATAAACCAGCCAGGCCGCACTTGCCCCGCTGACCGAGGCATCGCTCGACAGGATCGCCACCGGGCCAAAGATCAGCAAGGCGCCAAAGACCGGCAGCAAACGCGCGGCATCTTGCAGACGGTGGCGGCGATAGGTGCGGCGCACCAGGAACTGACCGCGGCGTTGCGGGATCCCATCGGGCATGTGTGGAACGGCCAAGGTGGATGGCTCGTCGGGCCGCCCGGCTTGCCCGCTGCTTCCGCCTCGCATCGGCCTCAGCCCTGCGCGCCGCTGGCCACAGCGCCGGTCCCACGCGCCGCCGCCGCGAGGCCCTGCATCGTCTCGACCATCTCGGCATTGGCAAAAGGTTTGCTTAAAAAAGCATTCGCGCCCAGCTCGAAGGCCAGATCGCGGTCCCTGGCGCCGCCCTTGGCTGTCAGCATCAAAACCGGCAGATCCGCGGTTTCCGGCTTTGCTCGCAAGTCACGCAGGATATCGAGGCCCGAGCGTCCCGGCAGCATCACGTCCAGCACCACCACATCGGGTGCGATCCGCGCCACCGCCTCCAGCGCCGTCGCACCATCGCCGTGGCCCATCACGTCCCAGCCATCGCGACTGAGAAGAAAGCGGATGGCCTCCAGGATGTTCTCTTCGTCTTCGATCAACAGAGCTCTCATGATCTGAGATCTCCCTCCCTTTGATCTATGCGCCCTTTAATCCACTAGCGCAGTATCAATCTCCCTCGGCTGCCCCAGGATGAACGGATTGTTGCGTCTGTCAATCACCAGCGTCGTCGCGGCCTAGTCTGGATCCTGGTCTGAGGCCTAGCCTGGGGGAGCCCCGGCATCGGCGCGGCGGCGCCTTGACCATCCGCGTTGGGGCCTATCGGGCCGTCTCGTCCCCGCCCTCACGCGCCGCAAGCTCCCGCTCTGGCCCATCCTCCTCTGGCGTCTCCTGCAACTGGCTCAAAAGCCAGGTCGCCTGTTCCGACAACCGCTCGGCTTCTTCGTGCAGGTTGCGATTGAAGCGCGCGCGCCAGGCCTCCTCAAGCGCCTGATCACTGGCCAGGATATCGGCCATCGAACGGATCGCGGTCGCCGAGCTTAAGACCGCATGCATCGTCTCGGCCAGGGCCGGGTCATGGCGCAGCCGGTTCTGCAGCCCGGTGAAGGCCGCCTCCAGGGCCTCGATCTCGTCCGCTTGGGCGCAAATCAGCGCGCTCCAGCCGGGAAAGCGCTGCGCCAAGGCGTCGATTTGATCGGTCTCGGGATGCGGGTCGGCCCTTGCTCTGCCAGGGGCATCGGCCCCGGTCTTTGCCGCATCACCGGCCAAAGGGCT
Organism: Pseudomonadota bacterium; assembly: GCA_038530555.1. Lineage (GTDB taxonomy): Bacteria > Pseudomonadota > Alphaproteobacteria > Rhodobacterales > Rhodobacteraceae > HKCCE3408. Next base: position 554,344 of record JBCBCN010000001.1, read on the forward strand.
TTGCACCCGCCGCGCGGCTGCCTGTCTGAGGGCCGCGCTCAGCCGGGGCGGCGGGCCCTCGGTCAGGCTATGGGGCTCAACGTCCAAGGCCCGCGCAAGCGCGACCAGAACTTTGCCGCCAATGCGCCGCTTGCCGTGTTCGATCAGGTTCAGATAGGCGGGAGAGATCCCAACTTGCGCCGCCAGATCGGCCTGTCGCTGGCCGCGATCCAAGCGCCGTGCCCGAATGCGGGCGCCCGTTTCACTCGCGGCTTCGGGCCCGGTTTCTGGCCCCGTATCTGGCCCCGTATCTGGCCCAATATCTGCCCTGGATTTCGTGTCCGGGTCGGGACCTATCTCGGGGGCCGCTTCTGCAGTCGGTCCTGAACCCGGCCCCGTCGCGGATCTTGCCCCCGACCCGCCCCCCGACCCGTCAGGTGCGCCGCGTCCCGCTGGCGGATCCGTCCCATCGCTCCGCTCACCCGGCGGGGCGGTCCCATCTTGACCGCGCATTGCGCCCGGTGCCGCGGCTTCGATAAGCCTCGCGTCTATGCCACGCGGATTGTTAGACGGTATGGCCATGGACTTAGTTGGCGGCTTAGGCAGCGGCTTTGGCGGGGGCTTCACTGGCATCCGGGCTCCGGCTTGCTGGCCTCTAGCATCGTGCATTGGCGGTATATCGCGGATTGGCTGCATCTTGAAAGCCACACTGCGAGCACGCAATCGGCGCATGGTCGCAGCGCCCTTCGCCTATCGCTCGCGCTCCGTCTATCTCGCGCCAACTCCGGCCCCTTCACTTAGGCCACATCACTCTGGCCACCTCACTCTCGCTGCCTCTCCGCCACCGCGCGGCGCACAGTTCAGGCCTAGCATGCTAAAACTCACCTCGAATTTTCATGAGAATAGCGCGCAAGCGGGCGGGTAACCGCACTGGATGTTAACGATTTGGTAGGGCTCTGCCTGCTACCCCCGCGCATTGGGTGCGGGCCTCACCGCGAACGAGGCCGGGGTCATGGTGACCAACGCTGCGCAACTGCCCCTCCCGCTCAACCTGCCTGAGCGGCCCAAACCGATGCCCGCTCTGCCGCAAGTGACGCCAGGCGCCCTGGCCAGCGCGGATATGGGCCCCGGTATGGGAGTTGGAACGCAGGCCGGGTCAGGCGTTGATGACAGCGCGGCGGGCAGCTTTGATGCAGCGGGTCGAGGCGACACCGATGCCCAAGACGCCAGCGGCGCGCGCACCATCGCCTCACAGCAAACCGCGTCTCTCTTCGCCGCACGGCTCACGATGGATCAGGGCTTGAATTTCCCACCGCTCGACACCCGCGAGGTCGGCGATCAGGACATCATCGACCCGCAGCGTCCCACCGCCCGGATCCCCGATCCTCTCTTGAGCGTCGAAGAAGCCAAGGCCGGGGCCGAAGCCCCCCTGCCCGCCCCTGAGCCACTGATCTCGCCCGAAGAGGCCCGCGCCGAAAGCGTCGCCCCAGTGCCGACCCCGGTTGAGCTCTCTGCAATCGCCGACGCAAAGGGCAGCGCCGCCGAGACGCCGATCAGCCGCGCCAATGCCGAGGACGCCAACGCCCCGCTCAATGCCACGACGCAAGGCCCAGAACGCACCGCCACAAGCGAAGCCCAGGCCGCGCCGCCAGAGATACCGCCGACACCGCAAAGCCCCAAGCCGGACGAAACACCGCCGGGCTAACTGTCTATGATGTTCGATATAATCGTCGGAGCCAAAAGGCTCGCGCGAGCCAACCAAGTCAGCCACACCGGCACAGCTTAGCTCCACGCCGGCGCAAAATCTGAGTACATAAAAAATAGGGCGCGCCACACAAGCGGCGCGCCCCCAAGGTCTCCGGGCGCAGCCCTACTGCATCAAGGCCGCATCGGTAATCTCAGCCGTCCAGGCCCCCTCAGGCTCGGCCGTGATCACCGCGTCCCCGCCTTCCAGCAAAGTCCGCACCGTGCGCGCATAGCTCTCCTCATCGAGCGTGCCGCCGTTCTCGTCAACGAGCAGCGCGATCTCGCCCATCATGCGCAGCTGATGCTCCTCGGTCTGCGCACCGGTTTCATCGTAATCCAGCACGATCATCGCCGCCTCATCGGGGTTCTCAGCCGCCCAGACCCAGCCCTGCATCGAGGCCCGCACAAAGCGCACCATCTTGTCGACAAATTCCGGATCCTCCAGGTCGGTCTCCAGCGCGTAGATCCCGTCCTCCAGCGTATCCACGCCGAAATCCGAATAGCGGAAGGTCACGAGCTCATCCTCGTTCACGCCCGCATCGATGATCTGCCAATACTCGTTATAGGTCATCGTCGAGATGCAATCGGCCTGGCGCTGCAGCAGCGGATCGACATTGAAGCCCGCCTGCAGCAGCGTCACACCGTTCTCTGAGCCATCAACCGGAATGCCCAGCTGGTTCATCCAGCCCAGAAACGTGTATTCGTTGCCAAAGAACCAATGCGCCACCGTATGCCCGGCCAGATCGGCGGGCTCGGTGATGCCGGTATCGGCCCAGCAGGTCAGTTGCAGGCCTGAGCGCACGAAGGGCTGGGCGATGTTGACCACCGGCAGGCCCCGCTCCCGCGCCGCCAGCGCAGACGGCATCCAGTTAAGCATCACATCGGCCCCGCCACCGGCAAGCACCTGCGGCGGCGCGATATCCGGCCCGCCGGGCTGGATGTTCACGGCCAGGCCTTCCTCCTCGTAATAGCCGTTCTCGAGCGCCACGTAATAGCCCGCGAATTGCGCCTGCGTCACCCATTGCAACTGCAGCGTCACTTCTTCGAGATGTCCGTCGGCCATGGCCGGTCCCGCGGCCAATGCCAGCGCCGTAAGCGAGGCGCATGTCCCTGTCTTAAAACTCATCATGTCTTCACTTTCCTCCGAGTTGAATTGTTGTCCCAAATCGTTTTGCGATTATTATTGCTCACCCAAACCGCCCCCCCAAATCTCTGGCCCATCACTGTCGCTGAGAGGGATGCCAGAAGGTCATCCGACGTTCGATCAAAACGATCAAACCATAAAGTCCCGAGCCCGCCAAAGCGGCGATGGTGATCTCAGCCCAGACCATATCCATCGCCAACCGACCGACCTCGATCTTGATCCGAAAGCCCATCCCCACCGTGGGAGAGCCGAAAAATTCAGCAACGATGGCGCCGATTAAGGCAAGGGTCGAACAGATCTTCAAGCCATTGAACAGGAACGGCAAAGCCGCAGGCAGCCGCAGCTTCATCAGGCTCTGGGTATAGCTGGCTGCATACGTGTGCATCAGATCGCGCTGCATCGCCTCGGTCGCGCGCAGGCCCTGGACCATGTTCACCAACATCGGGAAAAACACCATCAGAACGACAACAGCCGCCTTGGATTGCCATCCGAAGCCGAACCACATCACCAGGATCGGCGCCGTGCCCACAATCGGCAGGGCAGCGATGAAATTGCCCACCGGCAGCAGACCGCGCTGCAAAAACCGTGAGCGGTCGATGGCGATGGCCGTCAGGATCGCCGCGCCGCAGCCGATCAGATAGCCTGACATCGCGCCCTTGATGATGGTCTGGACGAAATCCGCCCAGAGCGTCGGGGCGGCGTCCGAAAACCGCGCGGCCACGGCGGAGGGCGCGGGCAGGATGACGGCCGAGACCTCGAACTGCCGCACCGCCAACTCCCAGATCAGCAGCAGCGTCGCCCCGAAAATCACCGGCACCAGGATACGCGCTCCGGGCACAGCGCGCTCGGCCATCCAGGCGTTGAGCGCCCAAAGTCCGAACCAAGCCGCGACAATCGCCGCCAGCCGCAGGTCAACAATTAGCGCCAGGGCGACGCCCAGGGCCATCACGGCCAGGAGCGGCACCGACAGGCCCGGCAGGCGCATCACCGCGTTCATGGCCGCACCCCCATCCGTCGAAGCGTCAGCCGCTCCAACAGGCCCAGCGTCCCAACCAGAGCCGCGGCACAGATCGCCGCCATAAACAGCGCCGACCAGATCTGGATCGTTTGACCGTAATAGCTGCCGGTCAAAAGCCGAGCCCCAAGGCCAAACCGCGCCCCCGTGGGCAGCTCGGCCACAATCGCACCCACAAGCGAGGCGGCGATGCCGACCTTGAGCGAGGCGAACAGAAACGGGATCGAGGCCGGCAGGCGCAGCTTCCAAAGCACCTGGGCCCGGTCCGCCGAATAGGTCCGAAGCAGGTCAAGATCCATCGGGCTGGGCGCGCGCAGACCCTTTACCATCCCCACCACCACGGGGAAAAAGCTCAAATAGGCCGAGATCAGCGATTTCGGCAGCAGGCCGGAGATGCCCATGGAATTGAGCACCACGATGATCATCGGCGCGATGGCCAGGATCGGGATGGTCTGGCTGGCGATGGCCCAGGGCATCACGCCCATATCCATCGCCCGATTGTGCACGATCCCAATGGCCAGCAGCAGCCCGGCCAGCGTGCCAAAGACAAAGCCCAGAAGCGTCGGCGCCAGGGTCTGATAGGCGTGAAAGATCAGTGAGCGCGGATTGCCTCTGAGTTCCCCGCGCCGCTCTCGCACCACAGCCTCGCCGCCCGTGGTGGCCCAAAGCTCACCCAGCACCTGATGCGGCGCGGGCAGAACCGGGCGCTCCTGCACCCAGATATCGGCCAGGATATCGGAAAAGGTCAACGCCACCCCGTCGGGCGCGCGATCTTCCGTCCAGGCACGGTTCATCGGAATGCAAGCGAGATACCAGATGACGATGATGGCCAGCACAACACTCAGAACCGGCAGCGCGCCGCGCAGAGCGCGCGCCAGGCGCGCCGGGATCGTGCTCCCCGTGCCGGTGTCCTGCAGCGTCACCTCAGCCAAGCGGCGCCCCCCGTGCATGAACGACGCGACGACTCCCGAAGTAGCCAAGCGCCCGGTTTTGTTGGCACCCTGTTTTTTCGCCCCCCGTCTTTATCGCAAAAATATCCCCCGCGGAGCGAAGGCCCTGCCAAGGGCCGTTCACACCAAGGCGAACGAGAGCGCGCCGCAGGCTCACCGCCCCGCCCGCCGCATCTGCACAAAGGCCCAGATCGCCACAGCACTGGCCACCACCGCGATGCCAAATCCCATCATCACCATATCGCGGGCATCCTGGCAGGCCTCGCCAGGGCACACCCCGTCGGTCGCGCGCAATGCCGAATATCCGAAGATGGCGTTCATCGTACCAAAGATGATCGCGACAACCATCAGCATAAGGGCGGTATTGCGCTCCATTTTCATCGTACCACCAAACTTTGCTTGGCCAAAAAGTTAACGGCGCCGAGATACCCCAGGTCTACCCGCATTCTACCCCCTTTCTACCCCGGTTCTACCAGGCCCATCCGGCGAAAGTTAATCATAAGCATGCCCCGCCCTGAGACCTTCGCGAACCCGATGGGCGATGGCCAGGAATTCCGGCGTGTCGCGGATATCGAGCGGCCTTTCGGGGCCCAGATCGCTCTCGATCACATCGGTGATCCGCCCAGGCCGCGGGCTCATCACGACGATCTTGGTGGACAGATAAACCGCCTCGGGGATCGAATGCGTGACAAAGCCAATCGTCTTGCCCGTCCGCGCCCAGAGCGCCAGCAATTGCTCGTTCAAATGGTCCCGCACGATCTCATCGAGCGCGCCAAACGGCTCATCCATCAGGAGCAGATCTGCGTCGAAGGCCAGCGCCCTTGCGATGCTCGCGCGTTGCTGCATCCCCCCTGAAAGCTGCCAGGGGAACTTCTTGCCAAACCCTTCCAAATCAACGAGTTGCAGGACGTCTCGCACCCGGGTCTCCTGCTCCGCGCGCCCGTAGCCCATGATCTCCAGCGGCAGGCGGATATTGGCCTCGATGCTCCGCCAGGGATAAAGCCCCGCCGCCTGAAAGACATAGCCATAGGCCCGCGCCCGCCGCGCCGCATCCGGGCTCATCCCGTTGACCGTGATCTCCCCACCCGTCGGCTCCTCCAGGGCGGCCACAACGCGCAAAAAGGTGGTCTTGCCACAGCCCGAAGGCCCGATGAACGAGACAAACTCCCCCGCCCCGATCTCCAAGGAAACATTGGACAGAGCTTGCACCGGGCCGTCATTCGTCGCGAATGTCAGGTCCAGCTGATTGGCAGAGATCACAGACATGATCGCGAGTTTTGCCGCTTAATCCCCCGCCGACAAGAGCGCAGACCAGGATTATTTGATCAAAAGGTCGAACTTTTGAGCAGCAGCCTGTTTTTAAGGCGCTCGGCGCAGCGCACGCTCGATCAGATAGTGGAGCGTTGCGCCCAAAATCACCGGCAAAGCGGCGACTTTCAGCATCACGACGAAAACTACGACCTGAAACATCGTCGTTCCGAGATGCAACCACAGGGTGCCACACGCGCCCAGGATCCAAACCAGCACAAAGCCCGGCCATATCCGCGCGCCGGTCCAGGCCATCAGGCCCCGGATCACGACAAAGCCAGGCAGGGCCGAGGCCATAACCGCCCCGGTCAAGATCACCGCCATCATGCCAAGCTCGGAGGCGCCGCCGGCCCAGGGCTCGAAGGTGTCACCAAGTGTTGCCATTATCACCGCGGCGCCCCCGCCGACAACGACGCCCGCCAGAAGGAAGGCCATAATCACCCCCCACCATGGCACGCGCCCTTCGGACGCGGGACGCACCGGTTCCGGGATGTCAAAGGCTCGACTGAGGTCTGCGTCGCTCAACTGATTGCTCCAAGCAGGCAATATCAGTATTTTATCTGCAGGCATTTGCGGCAAATTTGTGGGCAAACAGACGGTCGCGCGGAGCTGGGAGGCTAGGTCAAAAGACCCCACCGGCTGAGCAGCCCCATTACCGCTAAGCCCATCACGATGAGGCCCAAAAATGCGGTTTGCCCGAGGGCCAGGGACCAGTGAGGCGCCAATAACCGATGCACAGTTTGCGCGCTGAGCTGGATCCGGTCCGAGCCTTTGCGCAGCGCCATCATCTGCGCGTAAAGCCTGCGCCGGATGCGCGGCGACCAGGTGGCGCAGGCCTGGAGCACAAAGATCAGCGTGAGCTCGGCATAGGCCACGATACCGAACGCGACCAAAGGCCACCAGGCGGCGCCGATCTCGCCCGACGCAAACGCCCCCGACACATTCACAACCAAGACCACCAAGATGGCCGCGTGAAACGGCACTGAGACGACCAGACCGAACTTCTCCCACCGCCGGTGCGGCCGAAAATCCACGGCGAGCATCAGCGTGTAGTGTTGAGCCAAGGCCGCGAGGTGACGCATCGGCGGAAGGCGCCGCTAAACCCCGCTCGGGATGTTGAGCGGATCGCGCTCGATCTTGCGCGGCGTGTTGAGCGATTTCCATTTTGACAGAGCTTGGCTGGCGCTAGCACTTGGCGGGCGTTTGATGAATTTACCTCGGCCCGGTTGAGGCTGGCTGTTTTGGCCCGCCGCCCAGACCACATCGCCCCGACTAAGCGTGTAGCGGGGTGAGGCGGTGACCTTCATCCCCTCGAAGACGTTGTAATCAAGGATGGATTTCGCGGTCGCTGTGGTGATCGTGCGGCCCAGTTTCGGATCCCAGACCACCAGATCGGCATGCCCGCCCACATGGATCGCGCCCTTCAGCGGATAGATGTTGAGGATCTTGGCAATGTTGGTGGAGGTGACGGCGACGAATTCCTCGGGTGTCAGCCGCCCCGTCTCGACGCCTTGGGTCCAGAGCATCGCCATGCGTTCTTCCAGACCGCCCGTGCCGTTGGGGATCATCGCGAAACTGTCCACACCCATGCGCTTTTGCTCATCGGTGAAGGCCGCGTGATCGGTCGCAACCACTTGCAGCGAGCCTGCGGCCAGACCGTTCCACAACCCATCTTGGTGGTCTTTCGAGCGGAAGGGCGGGCTCATGACGCGGCGCGCGGCGTATTGCCAATCCTTGTCGAAATACTCGCTTTCATCGAGCGTCAGATGCTGGATCAGCGGCTCCCCATAGACGCGCATCCCCTTTTGGCGCGCCCGTCGGATCGCCTCATGGGCCTGCTCACAACTGACATGCACGATGTAAAGCGGCGTGCCCGCGGCATCGGCGATCATGATAGCGCGATTGGCGGCCTCCCCCTCGACCTCGGGCGGGCGGGAATAGGCGTGGCCCTCGGGCCCGGTGATCCCTTGGGCGAGGTATTTCTGCTGAAGCTCGGCCACGATATCGCCGTTCTCGGCATGAACGAGCGGCAGCGCGCCCAGTTCGGCACAGCGTTTGAACGAGGCGAACATCTCGTCGTCCTCGATCATCAGCGCGCCCTTATAGGCCATGAAATGCTTGAACGTGTTGATGCCCCGTTTCTGAACGACCTCCTGCATCTCATTGAAAATGCTCTCATTCCAGCCAGTGATCGCCATGTGGTAGGAGATGTCGACGCAGATCTGATCCCGCGATTTGGCGTCCCAAGCGTCGATGGCGTTCAGCAAGCTGCCATCCTCACCCGGCAGGCAGAAATCGACCAGCATCGTGGTGCCGCCCGCCGCCGCGGCAAAGGTGCCGCTCTCGAAGGTTTCGGCCGCCGTGGTGCCCATGAAGGGCATCTCAAGGTGGGTGTGCGGGTCGATACCGCCGGGGATCACATAGGCCTCAGAGGCGTCGATCACTTCATCGCCGGACAGACCCTCGCCTATCTGGGCAATATGCCCGCCTTCGATCAGGACATCGGCCTTCCATTGATGCTCGGCAGTGACAATCGTGCCACCTTTGATCACTTTGCTCATGGCATCTCCCCTCTCGGTCTAACTTTCCTCGCTGCTGGCCACGCCACCCTGACGGCGCGCGCAGATCGCCCTGCCCTCACGGCTTTCCAGCGGGATCAGAGTGTCTTCCACCGGTCCCGACCACAGCCAATAATAACACCCGTCGCTTTGCAGCCGCACAGTGCTGAGATCCTGGCCGGGACGGGCGGCTTCGGCGATGCGCTCATCCACGCTGAGGGTCTCGGTCGGCGGCTCGGTCACACAGGCCGAGAGGGCGGTTACAGCCACGGCAGCGATCAAAGAAAAGCGGATATTCATAGCTCAGGCTCGTTTTTGAGTGTCATTGCCCCCGCTTCTGGCGCAATCGGGCTCACGCCACAATCTCCGCCGTCTCGACAACCGCCTGAAAAAGCACATTCGCCCCGGCAGCTGCCCATTCCGGGCTGATCTCTTCGGCCTCGTTATGGCTGAGCCCGTCAACGCAGGGGCACATCACCATGGCCGCGGGGGCCACGTCGTTGATCCAGCACGCATCGTGGCCCGCGCCCGAGACGATATCCATATGGCTATATCCCAGCCGTTCCGCCGCCGTGCGGATCGCCCCCACGCAGCCCTCGTCAAAGGCGGGCGGGTCGAACTGGCCGACGATCTCGGCAGAAAACTCCGTCTCGATCTCGGCGCAGAGCTCGGGCGCGCGGGTCATGAACTCTTCTACCATGGCGTTGAGCTTACCCAGAAGATGGGTGCGCATATCGACGGTGAAGACGACCTTGCCCGGGATGATGTTCCGGGAATTGGGATAGACGTCGATATGGCCGATGGCACCCACGGCACCCGGCTGATTGTCCATGGCGATCCGGTGCACAAGCTCCGTCACAAGCGCCAAACCACGGCCCGCATTCTTGCGCATATTCATCGGCGTTGAGCCGGTATGGCTTTCCTTGCCGGTGATCGTGCATTCGATCCAGCGCAGGCCCTGCCCATGGGTGACGACGCCGACATCGCGACCCTCGGCCTCCAGGATCGGGCCTTGTTCGATGTGCAGCTCGAAAAAGGCGTGCATCTTGCGGTCGCCGACCTTCTCAGGGCCTTTCCAACCGATCCGCTCAAGCTCATCGCCAAAGCGCTTTCCGGCGGCATCTGTCCGACCGTAGGCCCAGTCGAGCCCGTGTTTGCCCGCGAAAACCCCTGACGCGAGCATGGCGGGGGCAAACCGTGTGCCCTCTTCGTTGGTCCAGTTGGTGACCACGATCGGGTGCTTTGTTTGGATATTCAGATCATTGAGCGTGCGGATGATCTCAAGCCCGCCGAGCACGCCCAGCACACCGTCATATTTGCCGCCGGTGGGCTGTGTATCCAAGTGGCTCCCCACATAGACCGGGAGCGCGTCGGGATCGGTGCCCTCGCGCCGCGCGAACATATTGCCGATCTCATCGACGCCCATGCTCATGCCCGCGGCCTCGCACCAGTTTTGAAACAGGTGGCGCCCCTCGCTGTCTTCATCGGTCAAGGTCTGGCGGTTGTTGCCGCCCGCGATGCCTGGGCCGATCTTGGCCATCTCCATCAGGCTGTCCCAAAGCCTTTGGCCGTCGATCTTCATGTTTTGCGCCGGTGCTGTCATCTCGTCCCCTCTTGCCGTCCGCCGCTTCTCCATCCGGACCGGCCGATGCTGCGGTCCGCGCCCCATGCACGGCTCCTCTATCAGTTTGTCGCGTCATTACGCGGCAGTTTTGTCCATTCGGTCAAGATTTTACATTTGGGCCACCCCGCGACGTGGGGCCAATTCAGCCGCGCATGACCGAAAAGCGCAAGGCATTTGATGAATAGGTCAGCACATCGCCCGCGCGCGCCCAAGGAATTGGCAATTGGCGAAAACAACTGATCACGCGGCCATCCGCCTAGTGCTGCCCCCTCGTCCCCTTGCTCCCCGCGCAAAAGCGGTGTTTGGATGTGGATATGTCGTTTCAAGAACCGCGCACCCGCATTCAAATTAAGAACCATCGCGCCATCCTGGATGCCGCGCTTGAGGTCTTCTCACAGCTCGGCTTTGGCGCCGCGACCCTCGATCAGATCGCCAAGCAGGCGGGCATGTCCAAGCCCAACCTGCTCTATTATTTTCCCTCCAAAGAGGCGATTTATCTGCGCCTTCTCTCTGAGCTTTTGGAAACCTGGCTCGACCCTCTGAAAGAGATCGACCCTGCAGGCGACCCGCATGACGAGATCAGAAAGTATGTGCGCGGTAAGCTTTCGATGAGCCGGGAATACCCACGTGAGAGCAGGCTTTTTGCCCATGAAATCATGCAAGGTGCGCCACATCTTCTGGAAAAACTGCAAAGCGATCTTCGCCAGATGGTCGATGAGAAGGCCGCTGTGATCGATGCTTGGATCGCGCAAGGCAAGATCGCGCCGCTCGATGCGCATCATCTGATCTTTTCGATCTGGTCGATGACGCAGCACTATGCCGACTTTGCCGTTCAGGTCAGTGCGGTGTTGGGCCCAGACCGCGACGCCTTTGCCGAGGCTGAGGCACATCTGGACGCGGTTTTCGGGCGCATGCTGAGGGTGTAGCCCTGCTTTCGCAATCGCGCTGACTATTGCAGAGCTGACTAAAGCGACCTGTTATAGCGCGACCAACGCGGCCGGTCATACACGCGCCGAGCCAACGCTAGCGGCGGTGTCGGAGGACGCCGCAAACAGCTTTAGCCCAACTCACGCGCCGCCCTACGCATAAATGCTCCGCTGCGAGCGCCCACCTCGCGGCCCGACGTGAAGGAGAGGCGCTCGCAAAATTCCCCGCTTGTGGCGCTTTTCTCTGCTTGCGGCCTCCTCTATAGACGCAGCAATCAGAACCGGGAGCGCGAGGCCAATCGCAGACCCGGAGGCCGCGATCGAGGAGCGAGATGTCTTCTGACGACCCCAAGTCTTCCGACACACGCGAGAGCGATGTCGCCTTCATCCGCGCCCTGGCAGAATTGCTGCGTGAAAACGACCTGACTGAGCTTCATGTCAAACGTGACTATGGCGACGATGACAGCCTGAATGTCCGTGTAAGCCGCGGATCGGTGGCGGTGTCTTCCGCCCCGCTCGCGGCCCCTGCACCTGCCCCGTCTGCCGCAGCAGCGGCGCCCGCAGCGGCCCCGGAGGCCTCGGTTGAGCCTGCCGCCGCGGATCCCGCCGACGATCCCGGCGCCGTGACCTCTCCCATGGTCGGCACCGTCTATCTTCAGCCTGAGCCGGGCGCAGGCGCCTTTGTCAGCGTCGGCGACAAGGTCTCCGAGGGTCAGACGTTGTTGATCATAGAGGCGATGAAGACAATGAATCAAATCCCCTCGCCCCGGGCCGGAACGGTCAAGCGCATCCTAGTGAGCGATGGCGCCCCCGTGGAGTTCGGCGCGCCGCTGGTCATCCTCGAGTAGCCCAGGGGGGCAAGCGGCCGATGTTCTCGAAAATCCTGATCGCCAATCGCGGAGAAATCGCCCTGCGCGTGGTGCGCGCGGCCCGGGAAATGGGTGTGGCCTCTGTGGCCGTCCATTCGACCGCCGACAGCGACGCGATGCATGTGCGCATGGCCGATGAGGCGATCTGCATCGGCCCTCCGCCAGGTCCGCAAAGCTATCTCTCGGTGCCCTCGATCATCTCGGCCTGTGAGATCACGGGCGCCGACGCGATCCACCCGGGCTACGGCTTTCTGAGCGAAAACGCGTCGTTTGTGCAGATCGTCGAGGATCACGGCATCAAGTTCATCGGCCCCTCGGCCAAGCATATCCGCCTGATGGGCGACAAAATCACCGCCAAGGACACGATGAAAAACCTCGGCGTGCCATGTGTGCCGGGTTCCGACGGGGGCGTGCCGGATCTAGAGGCCGCCCGCGCGGTCGCCGAAGAGATGGGCTATCCGGTGATCATCAAGGCCACGGCGGGGGGCGGCGGACGCGGCATGAAGCTCGCCAAGACGGACGCCGATATCGAGACCGCATTCCGCACCGCCCGCTCTGAGGCGAAGGCCGCCTTCGGTAATGACGAGGTCTATCTCGAGAAATATCTCGGCACGCCGCGCCATATCGAAGTGCAGGTCTTCGGCGACGGCAGAGGCCGGGCAGTGCATTTGGGTGAGCGGGATTGCTCGCTTCAGCGTCGGCACCAAAAGGTTCTGGAGGAAGCACCCGGCCCGGCGATTGACGCCGCCACCCGCGCGCGGATCGGCGAGACCTGCGCCAAGGCTGCGGCCGATCTGGGCTATGAAGGCGCGGGCACCATCGAGTTCTTGTATGAGAACGGTGAGTTCTACTTCATCGAGATGAACACGCGCCTGCAGGTCGAGCATCCGGTGACCGAGGCGATTTTCGGTGTCGATCTCGTGGCCGAGCAGATCCGTGTCGCGGCCGGAGAGCAGATGTCCTTTGAGCAAAGCGCCCTCGAGGTCAACGGGCATGCGATCGAAGTGCGCATCAATGCCGAGAAGCTGCCGAATTTCTCACCTTGCCCGGGACGCATCACGCAGTACCACGCGCCCGGGGGGCTGGGCATCCGAATGGATAGCGCGCTCTATGACGGCTATTCCATCCCGCCCTACTACGACAGCCTGATCGCGAAACTGATCGTGCATGGGCCGGACCGGCCTGCGGCGCTTGCGCGGCTGGCTCGCGCTTTGGGCGAGTTGATCGTAGACGGCATCGACACAACCGTGCCGCTCTTTCATGCCCTGTTACAGGAACCGGCGGTGCAATCGGGTGATTATACGATTCATTGGCTTGAGGGCTGGCTCGAAGAAAATCTGAGCTAAGTACCATCACGAGGCTTACGGCACCGGGCCAACGACCACCGACCGCACTATGCTGTTCCGGGCCACACTTGCGCACACAACTGCTTTTGATCGCTTTCGCACCCCGAGAGGTGTATTATCAGACCATGGCCCACGATCTTCGCCATCTAACGCGGCCTCAAATCACACCTGAATTGATGCTGCGTGCCTATGCGTCGGGAATTTTCCCGATGTCGGAGGCGCGTGACGATCCCGATATTTTCTGGGTCGATCCGCAGCGGCGCGGGATTATGCCGCTGGACGGGTTCCACATCTCACGCTCTTTGCGCAAAACTCTGCGCTCGGGCGCGTTTGAAGTACACGTGAACCGGGATTTCGCAGGCGTTCTCAGGGGCTGTGCCAATCGTGAGGAAACCTGGATCAACGACGAGATCAGCACGCTTTACATGGCGCTGCATGTTTCGGGTCAGGCGCATTCGGTCGAGGTGTCGTTGAGCGGCAGTCTGGTGGGCGGGGTTTACGGGGTTGCGCTTGGGGCGGCGTTTTTCGGCGAAAGCATGTTTTCTACGGTCTCGGACGCTTCAAAGGTGGCGCTCGCGCATCTCGTGGCGCGGCTGCGTCTAGGCGGGTTCGAGCTTTTCGATACGCAGTTTTTGACCAGCCATCTGGCCTCGCTCGGCGGGATCGAAGTGACGCGGGCTGAGTATCACACGCGCCTGCGACAAGCCCTCCGCGCCGAGGGAGATTTTCTGTCGCCGCCCGAGGAGATCCCGTTTCACGACGTGCTGCATCTGAGCACCCAGACGTCGTAGCGCGGATGCTCCAGCGCCATCAGCGCGGGGCTTGAAGCGATCATCCAGCCGTCAAACAGCATCTCCCCTTCCAGAGTCGCGATCTGCAGATGCGCAAACGCGTCCGAGGCCGGATTGTCCGCCGGATGGCGGCATTCCAGCATGCGAATCGCCACCCGGCCAAAGAGGACCGTTTCGCCCGAGCGCATCTCAAAATCAGTGGTTGCAGCCAGCGTTTTGTCCAAGCCGCGCAAGGTGACGGCCTGCCCCGCAACGGCGGCCACGGCCTGCGCCTCGGGCTCTGCGCGCAAGTTTGGCGCCTGGATCAGGGCCACGCCCTCCTGCCCGCCGGGATCGATTTGGATCATCACGCCGTTCTCGTCGAAGATCTGGCCCGCATTGTTCTCGATGATGCCCATATCCGGGTTCGGCGCGCCCGTGCTCTCCAGGCCGAGGCTCGGCTCTAGGCCGTCGAAGCCGGTGAAGCCCTCGCCTTCCAGTTGTCCCGGCTCCCCCAAGCCCGGCAGGGTCGAGGTGGTGAAATCGCCCTCAGATTGGGCCCACAAGGCCATAGGTGCGCAGGTCAGCAGGACAGCGCAGAGTGAGACCGCTTTGCTCATAGGCCAGACCCGCTGAACAGCCGCGGCCAGAGCGCATCCCAATCTGGGGTTTCGGCCACATTGAGGCGGCCGCCGGGCTCCAAATCGAAGGGGGAACTGCCGAGATCCACAGCCACATGCCAAGGGTCGAGAAACCCATCCCGGTCCAGCCGCGCCAGGGAACTGTCGGGCAGGCCATAAGCGGGATCGAGGCGGAGCGTCATCTCGGCCCGCAAGCTGCCCGGATCGAGGCGGACATCCTCCACATGGCCGATCTGTTGACCGCTCAGCCGAACCTCCGCACCCGGGCGCAGGCCCTTGCTGTCGCGGAAGGTGGCATAGGCCAGATAGCCCTCCCGGGGCGCCTCACGCCAGGCGCCCAGGGCCAGGGCGCCCAGGCCGAGCACAGTCAGCAGCACCGCCGCACCCAGAGCTTTGTACCAAAAGACCGGCCGTTCCATCGCCGCCCGCTCCCACAAGACATTTGCCCCACCTTGCTACGCCAAGCCCGAGGCCTGGTCCAGGGCAGCGCAAGGGGCGGGACCCGCGTTCCGGCAGACAGGCGCCGGAAGGTGCCCTGCCCGCCTTCGCCGCATGGACGGCAGGCAGGGATCGGCCTAAAGCAGGGCAACATCAGATGACAGGAGGACGCCATGAAAGACGGTGCCCAGGAAAAAGACGGCCCCAGCTACGGCTTTGACACTCTGCAAATCCACGCGGGCAGCCGCCCGGATCCCGCGACCGGCTCCCGCCAGACGCCGATCTATCAGTCGACCGCCTTCGTGTTCCGCGATGCTGAGCACGCCGCCGCGCTCTTCAACCTGCAAGAAGTGGGCTACATCTATTCGCGCCTGACCAACCCCACCGTGGCCGTGCTGCAGGAGCGCCTGGCCACGCTTGAGGGCGGTGTCGGCGCGGTCTGCTGCTCCTCTGGGCATGCGGCGCAGATCATGGCGCTTTTCCCGCTGATGGGGCCTGACAAGAACGTGGTCGTCTCAACGCGCCTTTATGGCGGCACGGTCACGCAGTTCAGCCAGACGATCAAACGCTTCGGATGGTCTGCGAAGTTCGTGGATTTCGAGGATCTTGACGCGGTCAAGGCAGCCATCGACGAGGACACGCGCGCCGTCTTCTGCGAATCTATCGCCAATCCGGGCGGCTATATTACCGATCTCCACGCGGTCTCGGGCGTTGCGGATGCCGCCGGTCTGCCGCTGATCGTGGATAACACCTCGGCCACGCCGTATCTGTGCCGCCCGATCGAGCATGGCGCCACGATCGTAGTGCATTCGACGACCAAATACCTCACAGGCAACGGCACGGTGACAGGCGGTGCCGTGATCGACAGCGGGTCGTTTGACTGGTCGGCGTCGGACAAGTTCCCCTCGCTCAGCGCGCCCGAGCCCGCTTATCACGGCCTGACCTTCCATGAGACCTTCGGCCCGTTGGCCTACACGTTCCACGGCATCGCCATCGGTCTGCGCGATCTGGGCATGACGATGAACCCGCAGGGCGCGCATTACACGCTGCTTGGGATCGAAACGCTCAGCCTCAGGATGGAGCGGCATGTCGAGAATGCGGTGAAGATCGCCAATTGGCTCGAGAACGATCCGCGCGTCGATTACGTGACCTATGCCGGGCTCGAAAGCTCCCCCTATTCCAAGCGCGTGCCCAAGATCTGTCCGCGTGGGGCCGGGGCGCTCTTCACCTTCGCGGTCAAGGGCGGCTATGAGGCCTGCGTGAAGTTGGTCGATAGCTTGGAGATTTTCAGCCATGTGGCCAATCTGGGCGATGCACGCTCGCTGATCATCCATTCGGCGTCGACCACCCACCGACAGCTCACGCCCGAGCAGCAAGAGGCGGCCGGCGCTGCGCCCAATGTGGTGCGTGTGTCAATCGGGATCGAAGACGCCGACGACCTTATCGCCGATCTCGATCAAGCCCTGGCCCGTGCGACGCGCTAATTAGGCCGCTGATCCGGGCCGCAAAGCCCGCGCTTTCCCTCCCAACCCAGCCCAGGTCACGCGCCCGGGCTGGGCTTTTTTTCGCCTGCCGTTACGGGCAAAGTTACGGGCAAAGATGGGGAACCCAACGCTAAGCGCGCGAATAACCAAGCGACAGGTTTTTCCCGGCGCCGAACCTGCTATAAGAGCTCGGGGAATTGGGTAAGTCTGCCAACTGGGGCTATGGGCTAGGCTTTTCGAGCGTTTTGGGAAGGACGTATGACGGTCGAGTTCGCGCTGTTTTTGTCGCCTGACGGCATCGCCCTGGCCCATCGCCAAGGGCCGGGCCATTGGGCGCTGATCGGGGATACGCCGCTGGACGTGCCCGATCTCGGCGCGCAATTGCGCCGTCTGCGCCAGCTGGGCGAGGCGCGCGCGGGCGGCTATTTCCCGACGCTGCTGATCCTGCCCAACGATCAGATTTTCTATGGCGATCTGCCCGTCGATGATGGCCCAGGGGCTGAGCTCAGCGCGTCTGTCGGGCGTGCCTTGGCCGGTCGGACACCATATCAGATCTCAGAATTAGCATATGATTTCCGTGGCTTAGAGCCTGGCATCGTGCAAGTGGCCGCCGTCGCACAGCACACTTTGACCGAGGCCATGGATTTTGCTCGGCGCGCAGGCTTCAACGGGGTTGGCTTTGCCGCCTCGCCGCCCTTTGCGCGCTTCCAAGGCGTGCCGATCTTTGAAATGGCGGCCGGTTTCAACGCGCCGAGCCATCTGGGCGATGGTCTGGAGATGGGGCCGGACCTTTTGGGGAACCCCGATGCGCACCCCGATGCACAGGGCGCGCCTGGTGCGCTCGGCGAGGCGGATCGGGCGCCCGAGCTCTCAGCGGAAGTGGGCCAGGTCTTTGTGGCGGAGATCATCTCGAGCTCGGACGAGGGGGCCGACTCAGAAGCGCCCGAAACCGCATCGGCGGACGGGCGCGAGACAGATCCCGCTATTCTCGACGAGGCGCAGGTCGATGAGCCGGGATCAGATGACCTGCCTGAAGACGAATACGAGGACGCTTACGAAGATATCGACGATATCGAGGCGCAGCTTGCGCAAATGTCTGAGTTTGAGCCTGATCCAGGGCCAGATCTGGGGCCTGATATGGGACCCTTGCCGGACAGTCCGCCGCAAGAGGCCGCCAAGAGTGCATCAGAGAGCTTGGAGAAGCCACCGGAACCGGCCATGGACGATGCACCAAGCTTCGCTCTAGAGTCGGAGCCGCAGACAGCCGAAGATCAGAGCGCCGTGCCTGAGGCGGAAGGCGCTGAGGCCGCGACGATTGACGACGCGCCCGGTGAGCAGGCGGCAGAAGAGCCCGCGCATTTCGCGATCATATCGAAAGAAGGTTCACCTTCCGACGAGCTATCGCCTGAGCAGCAAAACGACGCCCAATCTGAGCCTGCAACGCCCGCGCCTGCGCTTCAATTCGGGACTGCGCGGCGCAGAGACGATGGGGGCGCAGCACCCAGCCCGACAGCTGAGCCTTTGGTTCGGCGACCGTCGCGAATCGCGATTATCCCTGCCGGTGATCCCGCCTCCGGTATTGCGATCACGCCCCATGGCGGCCCGCTCCGACGCGACGCTCGGCTGTCTTTTGAGCCGACGACGCGAGAGCTCGAGGCGGAGGCCGCGACGCAGCCCGCACCGGATGAGACAGCGCCCTCAGTTCATCCAGTCCCCGAACGTGCCGACCCCCCTATCAGTCGTCGGCCCATCACGGCCGATTCCGCTCCGCTAGATCTTCCGACCGAGGGCACCAGTACCGCCGACGACGTGCCCAGCCTGCCTGCCGCTTTGGCCGCGCGCGCGACGCTGCCGCCGAAACTGGCCGAAACGCTGAAGAACTGGCGCGCGCGGAACAAATCAGACGCCCAGGATGAGACGCCCGTCGATCTCAAGACCGCCCTGGAAAGCCCGCAGCCCGTGGCCGCCCCCAACGAGTCCGTGGAGGCGCCTGCCCGTCCCAGCCTGCCGCTGGGTCGGGTTCTGCGCGGCGGAGAGCGCGAGGGGGGGCGTTCGATGCCGGGTGCCGATATCGCGGCGTTTCAAGGCGAAGACGGTCTGATCACCGAGTCGATGCTGGCCCGCCGGACCGAGGCCGCCGAAATGCCCTCGCTCCGCACGGCCCTAGTGCTAAGCTTGGTCTTCATTCTGCTTTTGGCGCTCGTTGCTGTTTGGTCGGCGCTCTTCCTACCCGACAGCCGCGTGGCGCAGTGGTTGGGCCGCGTCGCGCCCGATGTGGACATGGCAGCCGCCCCCCAAGCTCAGGATGGCGCGATCTCAGCACCCGAAGGCGTATCGCTCAACGGGGCGCCGTTCCAGGGCGATATCGACGCGGGCGCGCAGGCCTTGGCCGAGGGTCGCTTTGGCAACGGGATGAATGCCGCGGGAAGCAGCGGGGGCGCGATCGAGAACGAAGCGCTGGCCGACGGTGCCCTGACTGAAAGCGATTTGGCACTTTTGGCGCCCATGCCAGTACCCGACACCTCTGACCTGCCTGGCGATCCGGGCACGCGTCTCGCTGCGGGCGATATCGCGGCGCCCGCCCTGCCCGTGCGCGACGCGCCACCGCCGCCCAATATGCCGAGCTTGGCCGAGGCTGAGGCTATCTATGAGCAGTTTGGGATCTGGCAGCTTCCGCCACCGGTTTTCGCGCCGCCGCCTGAGGAATTTCTGGATGCTGCGGTCCAGGAAGAGGTCTATGTCGCCTCAATCGACCCGGTCATCGGGAGCTATGACGCGGTGGCCCTGCGGATGCCTGCGACAGCCCCGGATCCGCAGCGGGTCTACCGCTCGCCGCCACCTTTCGGAACTGAGTTCGATCTGAACGCTGCTGGGTTCGTGCGTCCGACACCAGAAGGTGCGCTAACGCCGGAGGGCGCCTTGATCTTCGCGGGCCGTCCCAGCGTTGTGGCCCCGCCGCGACCGAATGAGGCCGCCGAGGCGAGTGGCCTGGTGGCGCCCGAGGGCGGGGATGCCGGGATCTTTGGTGAGGCTGCCGATGCCGGGATCGGAGCGGCCATCCTGGCGGCCTTTCCGCCTCAGCCCAGGCCCGACGACCTCACTGAGCGGCGCGAGCGTCAGGTCCTGGGCGGTCTCACACGCACCGAGTTGGGTGAGCGTCGGCCCGCGCCGCGCCCGGCTTCGATCCAAGACAGGGCTCAGGCGGCGGCGGAAGCAGCAGCACTCGGCGCCACCGAACTGGCGATTGCCGTCTCCCCGCGCCCGCCCGTCCGGCCCCGCGATCTGGCCGAAGCCGCCGCCGCGCGCGGGCCTGCTGCGGGCGCCTCGACTGCCGAAACCGCGCCGCCCGCCGCCAATGAGGTGGCCGCGACGGTCACGCCGGATATCCCGTCAAGCGCCACGGTTAGCCGCACGGCGACGATCGAGGGCGCAATCAATCTGCGCGAAGTGAACCTGATCGGGATCACGGGCACGGCGAGCGAGCGTCGCGCCCTCGTGCGTTTGCCCTCGGGCCGTTTTCAGACCGTCTCCGTCGGCGACCGGCTGGATGGCGGGCGCATTGCGGCGATCGGCGCCAACAGCCTGCAATATGTCAAAAACGGCCGCAACATCACGCTCGAGGTTCCTCAGGGGTGAGGACCGGTCCGGGCAACGCCCGGTGACCGCTCTAGTGGAGCGGGCAAGGTCCGAACGGGCGGAGCCCCGGCGCCGGTCCGTGCGAAGCTCGGCCTTCGCTCCAGTGGAGCGAATGAGGCTTCTATGGGTGGAGCCCAGCAGCCGGTCCGGGCAACGCCCGGTGACCGCTCCATTGGAGCGGGCAAGGTCAGAACGGGCGGAGCCCCGGCGCCGGTCCGGGCCGAACCCCCATCAAGGCACAGCGCCCTAAAGCAGCACCACCACCGCTAGGCCCAAAAAGGCGAAAAAGCCCACCACATCGGTCACTGTCGTCACGAAAGCCCCTGAGGCAAGCGCTGGGTCGACGCCCACCCGATCCAGGACCACCGGGATCAGCACCCCGGCCAATCCCGCGACCACCAGATTGACCACCATCGCCGCCGCGATCACCATGCCCAAAGCGGGTGAGCCGAACCAGATCAGGCCAACCACACCCATCACAACGGCGAAAAAGACCCCGTTGATCAGGCCCACCGCGCCCTCGCGCCAAACCACGCGCATAAGGTTCGAGCGGGTCAGGTCCTTGGTCGCAATGGCCCGCACCGCCACGGTCAGGCTTTGCGTGCCGGCATTGCCGCCCATCGAGGCCACGATCGGCATTAGCACAGCCAGGGCCACGATCTGGGTGATCGCCTCTTCGAATTGCGCGATCACCAGGGAGGCCAGGATCGAGGTGATCAGGTTCACCCCCAGCCACGGCAGGCGCAGTTTCGTCGTCCCGATCACCCGGTCCGAGATCGAGCTTTCCTCGCCAACACCGGCCAGGCGCAGGATGTCTTCCTCGGCCTCTTCGTCCTGGATGATCATCGCGTCATCGATGGTGATCTGACCCACAAGACGGCCGTCCTCATCGACCACCGGGGCCGAGATCAGGTGATATTGATTGAAGGCATAGGCCACGTCTTCCTCGGCCTGGGCGGTGGGGATGACGCGAAAACTATCCTCGGTGATCTCGGTTAGCGCGCTGGCCCGCGGCGTCGACAAAAGCCGGCCAAGTGACACATAGGCCACCGGCTTCATGCGTGGATCAACCAAGATGACATGGTAGAATTGTTCGGGCAAAGCTGTCTTTTGTTCGCGCAGATAGTCGATGGTATCACCAACGCTCCAGAAATCGGGCACCCGCACCACTTCGCGCTGCATCAGGCGCCCGGCCGAACCTTCTGGATAGCTCAGCGCCTCTTCGACCGCCGCCCGGTCGGCCTGATCGAGCGAGGCAAGAATGGCCTCTTGCTGGGCGTCGTCTTCGAGGTTTTCAACAAGGTCAACGACGTCGTCACTGTCGAGCTCACGCACGGCCTCGCTCAGCACGCGGCGCGGCAGCAGTTCGATCACCGCCTCGCGCAGGCCCTCGTCAAGCTCCGAGAGAACCTCACCATCGATCCGTTCCGACCAAAGCGCCAGAAGCCGCGCGCGCTGGGTGTCGCTGAGCTGTTCGAGAAGGTCAGCGATGTCAGCTGGGTGGAGCGGCTCAAGCGCGTCTGCTACGGCCGGGGCGTCGCCGGCATCGACGGCTTCGGTCAGACGCTCCCACATCGCGGGGCTGAGCGCATAGGCGCCTTCGGCCTCCTCCGGGCCGTCGTCGCGGTCGAGAACGTCGGTTGGTTCGCTCATGCGGGCGGCCTCCATAGCGCGGGTGCCCCGGTACGCCCTGGCGCGGGCGGATGGGCTGATTTGGCTGGGCATTTTGGCGTCACCCAGGGTATGACAGCCCGGCCCCGCCGAGAAAAGGGGGCGATGCCGGGCGCCGCACAGGATTTACGTGCGCGCGACGCTGCCCGGCAAACAAGCGAGCACCGATGCCAGAGCCGACACCGCAAACGCCACACGACCGCAAGAGGCTTCTTCTCGGGCAAACGCTGAGCTGGCCCGAGGGGCCGATGGAGAAAGCCGTGAGCGCGATGCGCCATGAGCGGCACGGCGCGGTCGTGATCGAAGAGGGCCGGATTGCCGCCGTTGGAGCAGCCGAAGACCTCTTGGCGGCACATGCTCAGGCCGAGATCACAGACCATGGCGCGGCACTGATCCTGCCCGGCTTTGTCGATGCCCATGCGCATTATCCGCAGACGGCGATCATCGCGTCCTGGGGCAAGCGGCTTATTGATTGGCTGAACGATTACACCTTCCCCGAGGAGATGCGCCTGGCCAACCCGGCCTATGCCGCCGAGATTGCGGGGCGATATCTCGACTTGATCTTGGCTGAGGGCACCACGACCGTCTTGAGCTACGCCACCAGCGAAATGGTCAGCGCGGAGGCGTTCTTTGAAGCCGCCGAGGCGCGCGGGATGCGGGCCATCGCGGGCAAAACCTGCATGGATCGCAACGCGCCCAAAGCGCTGTGCGACACGGCCCAGCGGGCCTATGACGAAAGCCGCGCGCTTCTGCAGGCTTGGCATGGGCGCGGGCGGCTTGGCTATGCGATCACGCCGCGCTTTGCGCCCACGTCCAGCGCCGCGCAGCTCGACGCGCTGGGGTCGCTTTGGGCGGAGCATCCCGATTGCCTGATGCAGACCCATCTGAGCGAGCAAACTGAGGAGTTGGCCTGGGTGGGCGAGCTTTTCCCCGAAGCTCTGGATTACCTCGATGTCTACGAGCGCTTCGGCCTGATCGGGCCCGGCGCGGTCTTTGGCCACGCGATCCACCTGACGGACCGTGAGCGGGACCGCCTGGCCGAGAGCGGTGCGGCCCTGGCCCATTGCCCGACATCCAACACCTTCATCGGCTCGGGGCTATTCGATATGGGGCTCGCGCGGCTGATGCCCGTAGGGCTTGCCACCGATACAGGCGGCGGGTCGAGCTTTTCCATGCTCAGGACGATGGCGGCGGCTTACGAGATCGCGCAGTTGCGCGGCCAGGCGCTACATCCGTCCGAGCTGATTTGGCTGGCCACGTCTGGCTCTGCTCGTGCGCTCAGGCTGGGCGAGAGGATTGGGCGCTTGGCACCGGGGATCGAGGCGGATTTGGTGGTGCTGGATCTGGCCTCGACACCGGCGATTGCGCAGCGCGCGGACCAAGCCGAGGATATCTGGCAGGCGCTGTTTCCGACGATCATGCTGGGCGATGACCGGGCGGTGGCGCAGGTTTATGTTGCTGGGCGCGCGGTTAAAGACGTCTGAGGCTGGGGCCGCAACTTCGGTCGCGGCCCCGCCGGCGTCTTAGTCGAGCAGGTCGAAGCGGTCAGCTTCCATCACCTTGGTCCAGGCGGCGACAAAGTCGCGGCGGAACTTCCCGCCGTTATCGTCCTGGGCATACACCTCGGCATAGCCGCGCAGCACCGAGTTGGAGCCAAAGACCAAATCAACGCTGGTTGCGGTCCACTTCACCTCACCGCTCGCGCGGTCGCGCAACTCATAGATGCCGGGGTTTGAGCCAGGCTGCCAGCTGATGTCCATATCGGTCAGATTGACGAAGAAGTCCTGGCTCAGCGCGCCCTCGCGGTCGGTGAAGACGCCGTGCTTGGCGCCACCATGGTTCACACCGATCCCGCGCAGACCGCCCAGAAGGACCGTCATCTCGCCCGCCGACAGACCCATGAGCTGCGCGCGGTCGAGAAGCAGCGCCTCGCCCGAAACGGCATAGGGCTCTTTCATCCAGTTGCGGAAGCCATCGGCGAGCGGCTCGAGAACGGCGAAACTGTCCGCGTCGGTCATCTCATCCGTGGCGTCACCGCGACCCTGCGTGAAGGGCACCTCTAGCGCCTGACCGCCTGCCTCAGCCGCCATCTCGATGCCGAGATTGCCCGCGAGCACGATGGTGTCGGCCAGGGATGCGCCGTGCTTGGCCGCGATGGGCCCGAGCACGTCCAGCACACGGGCCAGGCGTTCGGGCTCATTGCCCTCCCAGTCCTTTTGCGGCGCCAGACGGATCCGAGCCCCATTCGCCCCGCCGCGCTTATCCGAGCCGCGAAAGGTGCGCGCGCTGTCCCAGGCGGTGGCGATCATGTCGCCCGCCGCGAGACCCGCCGACGCGATGTCCGCCTTGAGCGCGGCCACATCGTAGTCCGTTGGCCCGGCGGGGATCGGATCCTGCCAGATCAGGTCTTCCTCCGGCACTTCCGGCCCGAGATAATTGGCTTTCGGGCCCATATCGCGGTGGGTCAGCTTGAACCAAGCCCGCGCAAACGTGTCGGAGAAATATTCCGGATCGGCCATGAAGCGCTCGCAAATCTCGCGATAGGTCGGATCGAGCTTCATCGCCATATCGGCGTCCGTCATCATCGGCTGCTGACGCGTGTCGGGGTCCGAGGCATCGCGCGGCATGTCGTCTTCGGCGATCTCAATCGGCTGCCATTGCCAGGCGCCCGCGGGCGATTTCACCAGGTGCCATTCATGGCCGAAGAGCATCTCGAGATAGCCCATATCCCACTTGGTCGGCTCCTTGGTCCAGGCGCCTTCGAGCCCTGAAACAAAGAGCGAATTTGCCGCGTCGGTCTGGCCCGGATTGACCCAGCCCAGGCCCTGCGCCTCAAGCGCGCCGCCTTCGGGGCCGTCGCCGACCTCGTGGCCACCGGACATGCCGTGGCACTTGCCCACCGTGTGCCCGCCACAGGTCAGCGCGGCAGTCTCTTCGTCGTTCATCGCCATGCGCGAGAAGGTTACGCGCATCATCGCCGCGGTGCGGAGGGGATCAGGCTCGCCGTTCACACCCTCGGGATTGACGTAGATCAGCCCCATATGGGACGCGCCCAGGGGGTCATAGAGGCTGTCGGCGTCATTGAGATCGGAAAAACGCTGTTCGCTGGGGGCCAAGAACTCGGCCTCCGCACCCCAATAGACGTCCTTTTCCGGCGCCCAGAGGTCTTCGCGCCCAAAGGCAAAGCCATAGGTTTTCAGGCCCATCGCCTCATACGCCACAGTCCCGGAATAGACCATCAGATCGGCCCAGCTCAGCTTGTTGCCGTATTTCTTTTTGATCGGCCAAAGCAGGCGACGAAGCTTGTCCGTTCCGGCATTGTCGGGCCAGGAATTGAGCGGTGCAAACCGCATCGTGCCGGTCCCTGCACCGCCGCGCCCGTCAGAGGTGCGATAGGTCCCCGCCGCGTGCCAAGACAGCCGCACCATCGAGGCGCCGTAATGTCCGTAATCGGCGGGCCACCAGGACTGACTGTCGGTCAGAAGCGCGATGATGTCGGACTTGAGCGCGGTCACATCGAGGCTTTTGACAGCCTCCCGGTAATTGAAATCCGGGTCCATCGGATTGGTCGGCGTGCCGTGCTGATGGAGAATGTCGAGGTTCAGCGCCTCCGGCCAAAACTTGGTGACCGGCTCCGATGTGGAGGTGTTGCCACCATGGTTGAAGGGGCAGCTGGCAAAGGTGCTGGCCTGATTTCCGTCCATCTTAGTCTCCGATATGTCTGGGGCGCTCGCGCTTCCTGGATGCTTGAGTGTAGCCGCTGGGAGCAATAAGGATAGTTAAATGTTTTTACTGTTTTGATTTGCTCGACTTATGAATGGACTGACCCTCAAACACCTGCGCTATTTGTCCGCTTTGGCCGAGCATCGGCATTTCGGCCGGGCGGCCCAGGCCTGCGCCATCACGCAGCCCGCGCTATCCATTCAAATCAAAGACTTAGAAGCCCTCGTTGATGCGCCGCTAGTCGAGCGAGACACGCGTCAGATCCGCCTCACGCAACTTGGCCAAGCCCTGGTGGCCAAGGCGCAAACGATTTTGGGCGAGATCGACGAGATCGAAGGGCTGGTCCGGGCCGCGCGAGGGCGCTTGACGGGCGAGATGCGCCTGGGCGTGATCCCGACCATCGCCCCTTATTTACTGCCGCGCATCGTGATGGAGCTGGAGAGCCGCTTTCCCGCCCTGGACATCCTGCCGCGGGAGGCGATCACAAGCAGCCTGGTGAGTGATCTGCTCGATTACAATCTCGACGCCGCTATCGTCTCCCTGCCGATTCAAGAGCCGCGCTTACAAGAGATGGCGCTTTTTGAGGAGGATTTCGTACTGGTCCGTGCACCCGAGGATGCCGGGCGACCGATCCCGGGCGTGGCCGAGCTCAAGGCGATGCGGCTGCTCCTTTTGGGAGAGGGTCATTGCTTTCGCGATCAGGCCATTGCGCTGTGCGATCTTCCCACACCGGGGCGCGAGATCCTGCAGGGCAGTTCGCTGTCGACCCTGGTGCAGATGGTGGGCGCCGGGATCGGAGTGACGCTAATCCCGGAGATGGCGATCGGCTTTGAAACCGGGTCAGCGCGGGTCAGCGTGGAGCGTTTCGCAGAGCAGGTGCCGAGGCGGAGCATCGGCATGGTATGGCGCAAATCGAACCCGATGGCCGAACAGCTTAGCGATATCGGAGAGATACTCCGCGCGCTGGGGCCGCCGATTGCGTGACGCCGATCCTATGGCCAGTGGGCGTCAATCTGAGGCGTCAATCTGAGGTAGGCTCGGCCTCAAGCTCATCGGCGAGCGCTTCGGCACGCGCGGCCAACTCGGCCAGATGATCGCCCACCTCCGCCGGGATAACGGCGATCCGGTCCGGCCCTTTGGCATCCTGCAAATCGGCGATCTGTCGGGCGCGTTGGGTTAGAAGCTCATCGCTTTCGGCGGCGCGTTCGGTCAGGCGGCGGTGATCGGCCTGCAGCCGGCCCATATCTTCTTCGATACCCGCGGATTTATCGGCCAGCATCAGGCCCGCCATCAACAGCATCCGCTCGGTCGGCATGCGGCCCACTTGCTGCAAAATCGCCTCGGCCTCGGCATTGAGCAGCGCTGCGGCGGCCTGCAGATAAGCCTCTTCGCCGTCTTGACAGGCCACGGTGAAATCCCGCCCGCCGATCTCGATTGAAATTTCCGGCATCGCTCAGCCTCCGCTTGCCATCGGGGTCAGGTCAGACAAAATATCCGCCAGCTCTGTCGCATCTGCCGCCCGCTCGGCCCTGAGCGCGTTGAGCTCCGCCACGAGTGTGGCGTTAAGCAGTTCTGGATCGGCGGCATCCGGCCCCTGCACCGCCGCCTGGCGCAGCTCGGCGCATTGCTCCAACAGCTCGGCATTAGCCAGGCGGAGTTGGCGCAAGCTGGTGATTAGGTCGTTTGGGTCAGGCGCCGGGGCGGACCCGCTGGCCGCCATGGCCGCATCCAGCCGGTCTGCCAGCTCGTCGCGCTCGTCGCGCAATCCGTTGCGTTCATCGCGAAACCGGGCGGCGCGGGCGCGCAGAATGTCGAGCTCGGCCTGGGCGTCGCCGCCCTCAGGCCCAGTCGCGGGCCCTGTCGCTGCGTCTGGCCCCGTCGCTGGCGCCGTCGCTGCGGCTGTCACCTCAGCCTGGGCCTCGCTCAACGCGGCTTGCAGCCCGTCGCGTTCCGCGCGCAGCTCGGTAAGCTCTGATTGCAGGGCCGCTATCTCTTCTGGATCAGGGGCTTCTGGATCAGGGACAACTGGATCGGGCTCGGATTTGCTTGCCACCGCTTGCATGGCTGCTGCCGCAGCGATGCGGTCGAGCGCGCCGGTGATCCGGCTCTGCAGAGTGATGATCTTCTCTAGATCGGTGCCGCTGTCTTCGCTGTCGGTCGCTTCGGTCTGCGGGTCCTGCCCGCCTTGCCCGTCATCTTGCGCCATGTCTCGGTCCGCTCCGCCTGTCTTTCCAGCGCGTGTCGTGTCGCGCTTTCTGCCTTGGTACGGCACCGGCACTGCCCGGCGCCGCCGCTTCCTGCTCGCCCCACCATACTGGACGGCAATTTTGCCGAGTTTGCAACCGTTTCGGCGACGACATGCAAGTTCTGCGCGAAGATCGCCGATCCTAGGAATGAACAAAAGGCGCGCCTTTGCCGGGCGAGCGCATACCGCTTCCGGCCACGTGCCTGCTACTCCGTCAACTTGCGCTCGGGACGCGCTCTGTTAAACGAAACGCAAGCCTGACCCACGCCGCTGTAAAGGACGCCCCGATGCCCAAGGACCTGACCCTGCTGGCCGAAACCAATCCCGAGCATTGGCGCCGCGCCGCCTGCATTCGCACGCTGACGCTGGACGCTGTCGCCGCTGCCAATTCCGGGCATTCGGGCATGCCGATGGGGATGGCCGATGTGGCCACAGTGCTGTTCTCCAAGCACCTGAGCTTTGACGCCAGCGCGCCCAATTGGCCCAACCGGGACCGGTTCATCCTGTCGGCGGGCCACGGCTCGATGTTGCTCTATTCGCTGCTTCATCTGACCGGCTACGAGGATATGACGCTCGATCAGGTGAAGAACTTCCGTCAGCTCGGCTCAATCACCGCGGGGCATCCGGAATACGGCCATGCGACAGGCATCGAGACGACGACAGGGCCGCTAGGCCAAGGGATCGCCAACGCGGTCGGTTTCGCCATGGCCGAAGAGGCGATGCGCGCGCGCTGGGGCAAGAAGGTCATCGACCATTACACCTATTGCATCGCGGGCGACGGCTGTTTGATGGAAGGCGTGAGCCAGGAGGCCATCGCGTTGGCCGGGCGACAGGAGCTGTCGCGCCTGATCGTCTTTTGGGACAACAATGGCATCACCATCGACGGCAATGTGGAGCTGGCAGACCGGACTGATCAGGTGGCCCGCTTCGCCGCCTCGGGCTGGGATGTTTTCGAATGCGACGGCCACGACCCGGACGCCATCGACGCGGCCATCGAGTTGGCCAAGGCCTCCAAAGGTCCGGCGATGATCGCCTGTCAAAGCCACATAGCCATCGGCTCATCCGCGCAGGATACGGCCAAGGGCCACGGCGCGCTGACCGATGCGGACCTGATCGCCGACACCAAGGCCGCCTATGGCTGGCCCCATGGCGCCTTCGAGATCCCCGCCGACCTCAAGGCTTGGTGGGAAGAGGTGGGCCAACGCGGCCGCGCCGCGCGCGAGGCCTGGGAGGCGCAATTCGCCGGGCTTTCGGCCAACAAACAGGGCGAGTTCGCCCGGGCCATGGCAGGCGAGATGCCGCGCAAACTGGCCTCCTCGATCCGCGCCTTCAAAAAGCAGGTAAGCCTGGAAGGCCCGAAAGTCGCCACCCGCAAGGCCTCGCAAATGGCGCTCGAAGTGGTCAATTCGGTCCTGCCCGAGACCCTGGGCGGCTCGGCCGATCTGACCGGCTCCAACCTCACTAAGACCGGCAATATCGGCGCCTTCACGCCCGAGGATCGCAAGGGCCGACACATCCATTACGGCATCCGCGAGCATGGCATGGCCGCGGCGATGAACGGCATGGCGCTGCATGGCGGGGTGCGGCCCTATGGCGGGACATTTTTCACCTTCACCGACTATGCAAGGCCCGCAATGCGGCTTTCTGCGCTGATGGGTCTGAGCGTGCAATACGTGATGACACACGACTCGATTGGTGTGGGCGAAGACGGCCCGACACACCAGCCGGTCGAGCATTTGGCGATGCTGCGCGCCACGCCCAATATGCTGGTCTTCCGCCCGGCCGACGCGGTGGAAACCGCTGAGGCCTGGGAATGCGCGTTGATGGAAAAATCCCGCCCCTCTGTCCTCGCGCTCAGCCGCCAAGGCCTGCCGACACTGCGCCGCGAGCATAAGGCTAAAAACCTAACGGCGATGGGCGGCTATGTCCTGGCCGAGGCAGAAGGCAAACGCCAAGCGCTCCTGATGGCGACGGGCTCTGAGGTGGCGATTGCAATGGCCGCGCGGGATCTGTTGCAGCGCGAAGGGATCGGCACGCGGGTCGTCTCGATGCCCTGCTGGGAGCTCTTCGAAGAACAAGACGAGGCCTACCGCAAGCGCGTGCTGCCCGGCGGCGCCGTGCGCGTGGCAGTCGAAGCGGCGATCCGCTTTGGGTGGGACCGCTGGCTCTACGGTGAGCGCGGCAAGCGCGAGAAATCCCGCTTCGTCGGCATGCACGATTTCGGCGGCTCGGCCCCGGCCGATGAGCTCTACGCCCATTTCGGCATCACCGCCGAAGCGGTGGCAAAGGCGGCGAAATCCATGCTCTGAGCCAAGGAGCGTTCAAACTCAGTCGCTCGGGGCCCCGCGCATAATCTCGGCGTTCCGCCAATCGCCGTAGCGCTCCCCCCGTTATCCCGGGGCTCCGCGCGCTTCTAAAGGCTCATCCCGTCTTTATCGTCTAAATATCCCGGGGTGCGCGAGGGGCAGCGCCCCTCGCCCCTACGAGCGTCTCTTGCGTCGCAGCCGCGCTGCAAGATCACAGTCTGCTCAAGCCACCTTCGCCAAATTGCGCAGCACGTAATGCAGCACGCCGCCATGCTCGATATATTCCACCTCGATGGCGGTATCGATCCGGCATTTGAGCTCAATCTCGTGCACGCTGCTGTCTCCCATCTCGATCCGGCAGGGCACCATCTGCAGCGGCTCAATGCTGTCCAGACCAGCGATCGAGACCACTTCATCGCCTTTCAGGCCCAGCGTCTTTCGCGTCACACCGGGCGCAAACTCAAATGGGATCACACCCATCCCTACGAGGTTTGAGCGGTGGATACGCTCAAAGCTCTCCGCGATGACAGCCTTCACGCCGAGAAGCGCCGTGCCCTTGGCGGCCCAGTCGCGGCTGGAACCAGCGCCGTATTGCTCGCCGCCAAAGATCACCAGCGGCACCTCGCGCTCTTGCCAGGCCATGGAGGCCTCGAAGATTGAGGTCTGCGCGCCGTCGGGC
This sequence comes from Pseudomonadota bacterium, assembly GCA_038530555.1. Classification (GTDB taxonomy): domain Bacteria; phylum Pseudomonadota; class Alphaproteobacteria; order Rhodobacterales; family Rhodobacteraceae; genus HKCCE3408. The sequence goes on from JBCBCN010000001.1 coordinate 585,402, forward strand.
CCGAGTGTGTAGCCGCCCTCTACTTGGCTGCCATCGGGCTTGGCCAACATCTCATTCTTGATCCGGATATTCGCGAAGGTGCCGCGCATCATGATCTCGTGATTGCCGCGCCGTGAACCATAGGAATTGAACTCCCGCACCGGGACCTGGCGCTCGGTCAAATATCGGCCCGCGGGCGTCGTGTCCTTGAAGGCCCCCGCCGGGGAGATGTGATCGGTGGTGATCATGTCGCCCAGGATCGCCAGAACACGCGCATTCTCGATATTGCTGATCGTGCCGGGCTCAGGGCCCATCCCTTGGAAATAGGGCGGGTTCTGCACATAGGTCGAGCTGGCAGGCCAGTCATAGGTCTCTTGGTCCGGCACCTCGACGCCGCGCCATTTGTCATCGCCGGTAAAGACCTCAGCGTATTTCTCTTGGAACGCCTCCCGCGTCACAGTTCGCTCCACCAGTTCGGCAATCTCTTCTTGGCTGGGCCAGATATCCTTGAGATAGACATCGCGACCCTCCTGGTCCTTGCCGATCGACGCGGTGGTGATGTCCACATTCATATCGCCAACAAGGGCATAGGCCACCACAAGCGGCGGCGAGGCCAGGTAATTGGCCCGCACATCCGGGCTGATCCGGCCTTCGAAATTGCGGTTGCCCGACAGGACCGAAACGCCGATCAGGTCATTGTCATTGATGCATTTGGAGATCTCTGGCTGCAGCGGGCCGGAATTGCCGATGCACGTCGTGCAGCCGTAGCCCACAAGATTGAAGCCAATCGCATCGAGGTCGTCTTGCACGCCTGCCGCCTCGAGATAGGCCGACACGACCTGAGAGCCGGGTGCGAGCGAGGTTTTCACCCAAGGCTTGCGATTGAGGCCCCGCGCCGAAGCATTGCGCGCGACAAGGCCCGCACCGATCATCACGTAAGGGTTCGACGTGTTGGTGCACGACGTGATCGAGGCGATCACGATTGAGCCGTCATGGAGCTGATAGCCCGGCGCATCACCCGTGGCGGGGACATAGCCGCGCGAATGGCTGCCGGTGTCGCCGGGGATCTCGGTTGGTTCGACCGCGCCGCCCTCGCCTTCCCAACGGCGTTCCTCCTTGGGCGCACCATCTTTGGCCGAACGTTGGCCTTCGACATAGGCGTGGAAGGCCGTCGCCGCCTGGTCGAGGGCAATAAAATCCTGCGGCCGCTTGGGCCCCGAAATCGCCGGAACGATCGTCCCCATATCGAGCTCCAGCGTGTCGGTATAGACCGGGTCATAATCCTCACCGCGCCAGAACCCGTTGGCCTTTGCATAGGCCTCGACCAGCGCGATCCGGTCGGCATCGCGCCCGGTATTGCGCAGGTAACGCAAGGTCTCGCCATCGATTGGGAAAAAGCCGCAGGTCGCGCCGTATTCCGGGGCCATATTGGCGATGGTCGCGCGGTCGGCCAGGGGCAGATGGTCGAGGCCGGGGCCGTAGAATTCCACGAATTTGCTGACCACGCCCTTGGCGCGCAGCATCTCGACGACTTTCAAAACCAGATCGGTACCCGTCGTGCCCTCACGCAGCTTGCCCGTCAGCTTGAAGCCGATCACCTCAGGGATAAGCATCGAGATCGGTTGCCCCAGCATCGCGGCCTCCGCTTCAATGCCGCCCACACCCCAGCCCAGGACCGCGGCACCATTGACCATGGTGGTATGGCTGTCAGTGCCCACGAGGGTGTCAGGATAGGCCACCATCTCGCCGGACTGATCGATGTCGGTCCAGACGGTTTGCGCCAGGTATTCCAGATTGACCTGGTGACAGATGCCCGTGCCCGGCGGCACAACGCGGAAATTGTCAAAGGCCGACTGACCCCATTTCAGAAAGGTATAGCGCTCCAGATTGCGCTCATATTCCCGCTCCACATTCATTTGGAAGGCGCGGGGATTGCCGAACTCGTCGATCATCACTGAGTGATCGATGACCAGATCAACGGGGTTGAGCGGGTTGATCTTTTGCGGATCACCGCCCAAGGCGGCGATCCCGTCGCGCATCGCCGCCAGATCCACGACGGCGGGCACGCCGGTGAAATCCTGCATCAGCACACGCGCGGGTCTGTAGGCAATCTCCCGCGCCGATTGACCATTATTGTCTGCCCATTCGCCAAAGGCGCGGATATCGTCGAGCGTGACCGTCTTGCCATCCTCAAAGCGCAGCATGTTTTCCAGCACCACCTTAAGAGCGGCGGGCAGGCGCGAAAAAGCGCCCAGGCCCTGAGCCTCTGCCGCTGGGATCGAGTAATAGGCGTAGGACGTGCCGCCGACATCCAGCGTCTTGCGGGCTTTGGCGCTATCGGTTCCGGTCTCAATCGGCATGGTCGGCCTTCCTGTCGTAAGATGGGTGGGCGTAGAGCGATGGGTCGTCGGCAGGCGATGCTTGCTATGGTCACATATATACAGGTCGCGCCTGGCCAATCAAAGGATGCCTGCCCAAAATCGCCAAGTGCATGCCGTCAGAGCAGCCCGTCAGATCAGACGCAATCGACTAAATATTTCGACACTTTTTATCACTCTGCTCGGGCGCAATCGCCGGGTTTGAAGGGGTTCTTAACGCTCAGCGCCGACCTTTGCATCACGCGACGATACAACTTTGGGTGACGTGTCCGGGCGCGACCGGTTTACGCGACTACTCGCCCTGCGAGAGAACAGTGATGGCCCTTCGCTACGACGCAGATTTTTACACGCAGATCCTCGACGCGATGGAGGATATGGTCCTAGTCAAGGACGGCCGCTCGCACATTCTTTATGCCAATGCCGCTTTTCGCGACTATTACGGCATGGATCAGGAGGCGCTAAGCGCGCTGATCGATGGCCCGCAAAGCGATCCTGACGATACGCTCCAATACATTCGGGATGACCTAACCGTGGTCGAAACCGGCGAGAGCCTGTTCATCCCAAACGAGATGGTCACCGATGCCGATGGACAAGCGCGGGCTTTTGAGACGGTGAAATCGCCGATTTTTGCGCAACATCCAGGCGGTGAGCACGAGGTGGTAAAGACCGTTGCGGTCGCGCGGCCTCACGCGATGCGCGCCGCCCCCGATATCCAAGAGCGTCCGACCAGTCGCGAAGATGCCAAAGCTTTTGTCAGGCCGCTCAAGACACTCACGGATAATTTCCCCAACCCGATGCTCATGGTCGATGTGCATGCGCGGGTGCTGAGCGTCAGCCCACTTTGGAAACGCTTGCTGGGCGCGGCGGAGCCCGATGGCCATAGGACGTTTTGGGACCTTTACCCCGAGCTAGAAGCGCTCGAGGTCCTGCTCCAGACCTGTTTGGTCAAGCGGCAAGCCGTCGAAGGCGAAATTGATGGGCGCGGACCTGACGGCGAGCTGCGACAATTTCAGGTTCACTCGGCGCCCTGGGCCCATCGTGACGGCCTGTTCGGCGGCGCCATCCTCGTGGCCAATGACATCACGCGGATTCATCGCCAGCAAACGGAGCTGCGCCAAGCCAACCAAGACCTTCTGCAGTTCTCTTATCGCGCCTCCCACGATCTGAAAGGGCCGCTTTCAACGATGAAGGGCCTGGCGGAATTCGCAGCAGAAGATATCGAGGCCGGCGCTTTGCCGGAAGCCAAAGAAAATCTTGCCAAGATCACCCGCATGCTAGGGATGCTTGAAGGGACCGCGCAAAAATTCCTGGCCCTGGCCGCTGCAGACCGAACGGTGTCAGAGGTTGGCGCGATTAACCTCGACGCGCTCTTGGCCGAGATCATCTTCGGGCACCAGGCCGCGATCCGTGAAAAGGACATCGAGATCTGCATCGAGACAGGCGGCCTCGACGTGTACAGCCAGACGACGCGGCTCAGGTCGATCCTCGAAAATCTCGTCTCGAACGCCATCAAATACAGCGATCCTGCCATCAACCGGCGCCGGATCGACATAACCGCCACCGCAGTTCAAAAGCGCACGATGGGGGCGACGGTAGGGGACCCGGCGCGCATCACGATCTCCGACAATGGCCTGGGCTTTGCGCCCGCCGATATCCCGCGCGCTTTCGAGATGTTCTCGCGCTTCAACAGTGGGGTGGAAGGCAACGGGTTGGGCCTCGCCATCGTCGCGCGCCAGGTCGAGGCCTTGGGCGGACAGATTACCATCGAGCCGTTGGAGAAGGGCACGGCCTTCGTCTTGCACCTGCCCGACGCCGTGCCTCAGCAACACAGAAAGGTTGCCTCATGATCGTTAAAACTATGATCGTCGATGACAGTGACAATGACCGCTACTTGCTCAAGCGATGGCTAGGCAAATGCGATTTTGAGATGCACATCACCGAGGCCCGCGACGGCGAAGAGGCGCTCGATTACCTTGAGCGCGGGCAGCAAGCGCCCGATGATGGTTATCCCCCAGCCATCGTTTTCCTCGACATCAACATGCCCCGAGTGAACGGCTTTGAATTTCTCGAAAAGTTCAATGCGATCCGCAATGATGAGCTCGGCGAGACTGTGGTGGTTATGTTTACCTCCTCACCGAGAGATGACGATGCACGACGTGCGCTCGCCTGGGATTTTGTGGACGGCTATCTGGTCAAAGGTGATTTCGCGACAGACGACTTGCAAGTGGTCATCGACGGCCATCTCAAATCCCGCCAGGGGGTGAGTTAAGGCGCCACAGTACACTCCGTTGGGCGTTGCGCCGCTTGCATCACCCGCGACGAGTGCTGCGCCGTGCGACGGGACGCGCGCGCACCGGCCTAAGGCGTGGCCAGAGGGCTTGGTCGCGGCCTTGCCCCAGACAGATGCTCAACACGGCTGAGCGGCGCCATATCCGGCATATGCCTGCGCCGATGGTCTGCCTTCCTCGCATGCTTACTTAAAACGGGCCCGCGCGACACGGGGCACAGCGCCATCCGGCCCGCGTCCGTCCCAGTCCCACGCGCCCAGCGCTTTTCGCCGCTTCCGCGATGCGCTAGGGCATGGCTCGTGTTGATCGAGGTAGACAATCTGGCCGGCGGGCGCGCGGGGCTACAGCTTTTTGACGGATTGAGTTTTACGCTCAGACCGGGCGAGGCTTTGCGGATCAGTGGCCCCAACGGTACCGGCAAATCCACGCTGCTTCGCATTCTGGCGGGCCTTACCCCGGCCATGGGCGGCGCGATCCGTATGCCGCCGGAGACATTGCTCTATACCGGCCACGGCGACGGCCTGAAATCGGCGCTGAGCACGCGCGAAAACCTCGCCTTCTGGGCCGGCCTTTATGGGGATGCATCTGAACACACCTTAAGCCACGCTCTTGAGCGGTTCGATCTCACCGGCCTGGCCGAGCGCCGCATTGCGGAGCTGTCCGCCGGACAACGCCGCCGTGCCTCGCTGGCACGACTCGCGCTCAGCGCCCGGCCGCTCTGGTTCCTCGATGAGCCCACCACGTCGCTCGATCCCGCTCAAAGCGCTCGGTTCGAAGCCATACTCGCGGCCCATCTAATCGCGGGCGGCGGCGCCATTATCGCCAGCCATCTAGAGGTCGCGCCCTGCACAGCCGAGCTCGATCTCAGCGATTACCAAGCGCGGCGCGCCCTGCCCGATGACCTCTTCGCCATGGAGGATATCGCTGTAGACGCCGCGCCCGTACAAACCCGCAGAGGCACCCTGTGATTGCCCTGGTTAAACGCGACCTGATCCTGGCCCTGCGCGCGGGTGGCGGGTTCGGCCTGGCCCTGGCCTTCTACCTCATCCTCGTCAGCCTCGTGCCCCTGGCCGTGGGGCCCGAGACGGGCCGCTTGGCCGAGATCGCGCCCGGGATCCTTTGGCTCGGGGCGCTCTTGGCCAATCTGCTGTCGCTTGATCGCATCTTCCAGCTCGACTGGGAGGATGGCGCCCTTGAGGGGCTTGCGACGGCACCGCTGCCGCTCGAAGGGATCGCCTTGGCCAAAGCCCTCGCCCATTGGCTCAGTGTTGGCCTTCCGCTGGCCGTTTTGGCGCCCGTGCTTGCAGTGCTGCTCAACCTGCCAGGCGCCGCAATCCCCTGGCTGGTGGCTGCGCTGGTTCTCGGCACGCCTGCCTTGTCGATGATCGGCACTTTTGGCGCGGCGCTCACGGTCGGTGTCAAACGCGGCGGGCTGCTCCTGTCGCTATTGGTGTTACCGCTCTATGTGCCGAGCCTCATTTTCGGCGCGCTCACCGTGGCGCGGGCCGCGACTGAACAAGACCCGCTTCCCAGCTTGGCGCTTGTGGCGGGGCTGAGCATGGCAAGTTGGGCAGGCCTACCCTTTGCCGCCGCCGGAGCGCTGCGCATCAACCTGCGCTAGCGCTCCCCACGAAGCGCCGCAACCCGTGCGCACGAAAAGGATTGAGCCGCCAGGCCCTTCACCCTAAATCCCTCCCATGGCGTCACTCTGGGAATATGCCAATCCACAGCGCTTCATGGCGTTCAGCGCGCGCCTTCTCCCCTGGACGGCGGGTCTGGCTGCATTTTGCCTGGTAACCGGTTTGATCTGGGGTTTTTTCTTCACGCCTGATGATTTCCGCCAAGGCTCGACCGTTAAGATCATCTACTTGCATGTGCCCTCGGCCATCATGGCGGTTAATGCCTGGCTGATGATGCTTGTCGCCTCGATCATCTGGGTCGTGCGGCGCCACCATGTCAGCGCGCTCGCCGCCAAAGCAGCCGCGCCCGTGGGCACTGCCTTCACGCTTATCGCGCTTTATACCGGCGCCGTCTGGGGTCAGCCGATGTGGGGCACCTGGTGGGAATGGGATCCGCGCCTGACCGCCTTCCTAATCCTGTTTCTGTTCTATCTGGGCTACATGGCGCTCTGGCAGGCGATCGAGGAGCCCGATACCGCCGCAGATCTGACCGCGATCCTGTGCCTTGTGGGCTCGGTCTTCGCGATCATCTCACGCTACGCGCTGGTCTTCTGGAACCAAGGGCTCCACCAGGGGGCAAGCCTGTCGCTGGATGCCGAAACGAATGTGCACAATGTCTTTTGGTATCCGCTGCTCGTCTGCCTCGCCGGGTTCGGGTTTCTGTTCCTGGCGCTGGTTCTGTCGCGCACAAGGATGGAGATCCGCGCCCGCCGCCTGCACGCGATGATCGCCCGCGAAAGGCTCGCCTGATGCCCGATCTCGGCCTCTATACCGGCGAGGTGCTCGCCGCTTATGCAGGCTCGCTTGCCCTTTTGGCCGTGCTCGTGGGCGGCTCGATCTGGCAGGCGCGCCGGGTCCGGCGCAGGCTCGAGGCGATGGAGAGGGCCCGCCGCGAAGCCTCCCAAAGCCATGGCGGGTGAAGAGCCACAGGCGGCGCGCCGAGGCTTCAATTGGCTGCTTTTGTTGCCGCTAGCGCTGAGCATGGGCTTCGTGGCTCTGGCCCTGCTGCAGCTCCGCGACAATCGCGACGACCTGCAACATGGCCGCGACAGCCAGGCCCTGCCCTCCGTGCAGGAAGGTCGCCCGGCGCCTCCGCTTGATCTAGGACAACTCGCCGATTTCCCTCTGCTCGAGGCAGGCGACATGATCGCCGAAACTGGGGAGGGTGACGCGCCGCTGCGCGTGGTGAACTTCTGGGCCTCCTGGTGCCCGCCCTGCCGCGCCGAGCATCCGACGCTCACCGCCTTGGCCGACGCTGGCAACCCGCTTTTCGGCATCAATTACCGCGATCGCCCCGATCAGGCGCTCAGCTTTCTGGCCGATCTGGGCAATCCGTTCGACGCGCTGGGACAGGACCCGGTAGCCAGCACGGGCCGCGACTGGGGCGTCATCGCCCTTCCCGAGACGTTCTTCCTCGACGCCGAAGGCACCGTGGTCTTGCACTTTCGTGGCCCGATCACGGCCCGTGTCCTCGACACACAAATCCGCCCAGCCCTTGCCGAGCGTGGCTTTAACCTGCCGCCGTTGTCGCAGTAGGTCCTTTGTCAGGCGCATAAAAGCAGGGCGCCGCCCGTTCTCGCCTCAAACGCGATGCGTTTGCCAGCTAAAGCTGGACCGTTTCGAGCTCTTTATCGCTCAAATATCCCGGGGAGCGCGAGGGGTAGCACCCCTCGCTCCCTCAGCCGACGCCCTCGCTCCCCCGGCCGACACACTCACCCCTCGCCCAAAATGGCTGCGATATAATCCTGCGTCTCGGCAAAGGGCGGCACGCCGTTATGGCGCGTCACCGCTTCGGGTCCTGCATTGTAGGCCGCCAGTGCCAGGCGCCAGGAGCCAAACGCCGCATATTGCTGAGCCAGGTAGCGTGCGCCACCGTCGAGATTGGCCACCGGATCGGTCGGATCGACCCGCAACAGAGCCGCGGTGTCCGGCATCAGTTGAGCAAGGCCGATGGCGCCTGCGTGGGACACGGCATCGGGGTTCCAGGCGCTTTCCTGCGTCACGAGACGCAAAAACAGATCCTCAGGAATATCATGGCGGCGCGCCGCAGCGCGGGCGACGTCGAGAAACGGCCCGGCATAGGCGCCGCGAAATGCCGGGATCGCCTCGGAGCCCTCATCCGGATCGTAATCGGGGCGCAATCGGGCGGAGTCTTGGTATTGATCGGCCGCGCGATCATCGAGCACGCGGGTCATCGCGTTCAAGCGCTCAAGCGCGCTCGATTGGGCAAAGCCCGGTGCGACACCCAGGGCGTGGCCCGCAACAATTAGACTGACCAAGCCGGTATAGGACCGGCGTGTAATAGTCCGGCATATCTGGCGCGGATGGCCGCACCGGCGCGTTATCCTGCGCATCGCTCCTCCAACGAAGACGCCCACAAGCACCGCTTATAGACATAAACGCGCGGAATTATCCACAGCCATGCTCGGCGGCGCATGCGCAAAACCTGTGGGCGAGCGCTTGCTCCGGGGCGCTTTCGCCCTTCCGCCAGACTACGAATCCGGGCTAGTTTGCAACCCAAGCGGCGGGAGCGCGCCGGGGATAGATGCCAGTGGCAGAACTTGGAGGACAACATGGCCGGATCCATCAACAAGGTCATCCTGATCGGCAATCTGGGCCGTGACCCGGAGGTGCGCCAGTTTCAAAATGGCGGCAAGGTTTGCAACCTGCGGATCGCCACCTCGGAGAATTGGAAAGACCGCAATACGGGGGAACGGCGCGAGCGGACGGAATGGCATTCGGTCGCGATCTTCAACGAAAACCTTGCCCGCCTGGCCGAGCAATATCTGCGCAAGGGCTCCAAGGTCTATATCGAGGGCAAGCTCGAGACCCGTAAGTGGCAGGACCAATCGGGCCAGGACCGCTACAGCACCGAGGTCGTGCTGCGCCCCTATGCTGGTGAGCTGACCTTTCTGGACGGTCGCGATGGCGGCGGCGGGGGCGGCGGCTATGTCGGGCAAGATGACGGCTATGGCGGCGGCGGCTCCTCCTACGACAGCGGGCGCGGCGGCCCACCCGATGACCGGGCGCCTGCAGGCCGCTCGGGCGGCGGCTTCGGCGGCAACGCAGATCTCGATGATGAAATCCCGTTCTAGCGTGCCCACGCGGTCTCAGCTTGCCACAACCCATGTCTGAGCCGCGTTTCAATCCGCATTTGGCCGCGACCATGCCGCCCCCCGTTATGGAGGCACGCCGCTGGCTGGAGGGTGTGGAGTTTCCGCCCGAGCGCCCACTGATCAATCTCAGCCAGGCCGCCCCAGTCGATCCCCCGCCTGCGCCACTGGTGGAAGCCATGGCCCAAGCGCTGAGCGATCCGGCCAGCCATCTTTATGGCTCTGTCCTGGGCCTGCCCGATCTGCGCGCGGAACTCGCGGCGCAATGGTCAGCCGGATACCATGGCCAGATCACACCTTCGCAGGTCGCCATCACGTCGGGCTGCAACCAGGCCTTCGTCGCGGCCTGCGCCACCCTGGCGGGCCCGGGCGATGAAGTGCTCCTGCCCTGCCCATATTATTTCAACCATAAGATGTGGCTCGACATGGCCGGTGTCGGTGTGGGCCTCATCCCCACCGATGCGGGCCTTCTGCCCGACCCGGAGGCGGCGGCGGCGCGGATCGGGCCTCGCACGCGGGCCATCGCCCTGGTCTCGCCCAACAACCCTTGCGGCGTGGAATATCCGCCCGAGCTGCTCGCCAAGTTCTTCGAGCTTTGCCAGGCGCGCGGCATCGCGCTCATCCTCGATGAGACCTACCGCGATTTTCACAGTGTGGATGGCGCGCCGCATACCCTATTTCAGCGGCCCGATTGGGCGGGCACGCTGGTGCATCTCTATTCCTTCTCCAAGGCCTATCGCCTGACAGGCCACCGCGTTGGCGGTCTGATCTGTGCCGAGGACCGCTTGGCCCAGGTTGAAAAGTTCCTCGACACGGTGGCGATTTGCCCGCCGCAGCTGGGCCAGATCGCGGCGCTTTGGGGGATGCGTAACCTGGGCGACTGGCTAGCCGGTGAGCGGGCGGAGATCCTTGCCCGCCGCGCCGCCATCGAGGCCGAGATCGCCGCCCTACCCGGCTGGTCTGTCGCGGGCAGCGGCGCTTATTTCGCCTATCTTCAGCACCCGTTCGAGGCAGCGTCCGACCACGTGGCCCGGGCGTTGGTGGCCGAGGCCGGGATCCTGGTTCTGCCGGGCATAATGTTTGGCCCAAGCCGCGCCGAGGGCGGCGATGGGCGCGCCGAGAACAGCCTGCGCCTGGCCTTCGCCAATGCCGATGCGCGGGGCCTGTCTGAGACCGCGCGCCGCCTGGCCGCTCTGCCCGCCGATTTAGGCGTCGCCGCGGCATAGGGCGGGGCTCTGGACACCACCGGCGCGACTGCCTAAACCGCTTGCTGTTCCGGCAGGTCTAAACCCCGCCCCGGCAGTCATTTCAACGCCCAAAGACGGAGCGCGCAACATGGCGAGTGTGGCCAAGAAAGCCTCGAATATCGTGGTCTGGATCCTTTTGGGCCTGCTCTTTGTGGCGCTTGCGGGCTTTGGCGTGACCTCGTTTTCCGGCGGCTCGAGCCAGGTCGCCGAAGTCGGTCGCGCCAATGTCACGGCCAGCGCCTATTTCCGTCTGATCCAACAAACGATCAACCAACAGATCGCGGCGACGGGTCAGCCGGTGCGCCTAGCCGATCTCCAGGCAGATCGCGTCGATGAAGCAATCCGGTCGCAATTGATCGCCCAGGCCGCGCTCGACAATGAAGCGCTTGAGATGGGCCTGTCGGTGAGCGATGAAACGGTGTTCTCGGAGCTTAGCGCAATCCCCGCCTTCCAAGGCCAGACCGGCTTCAATGCCGACATCTACGAGGCAACGCTGCGCCAACAGGGCTTTACGCCCGAGGAATTCGAAGAACAGATCCGTTCGGAAACCGCCCGCGCGCTGCTGCAGATCGGGGTGTTCGGCGGTGTTGCCCCGCCCGACGCCCTGACCGAGGCCCTGGTGGCGCGCGAAGTGGAGACACGCGATTTCACCGTGGCGCGACTGAGCGAAGGGGCCCTGCCCGAGCCCATTGCCGAACCCGATGCCGAGACGCTGGCCGCCTTCCACGAAGAGAATGCCGCGCGATTTGAGACGCCGGAGACCCGTTCCATCAGCTATGCCTGGGTCAGCCCGGACATGCTTTTGGATGAGGTTTTGGTCGACGAAGACCGCCTGCGGGAGCTTTACGACGCCCGCCTCGACGAGTTTGTCCGGCCCGAGCGGCGCCTGCTCGAGCGGCTGGTTTTCCCTAGCCAAGAGGATGCGCAAGACGCAGCCGACGCCCTGGCGGCCGGCGAGACCGATTTCGACACGCTGGTCGAAGGGCGCGGCCTGACGCTCGATGATGTCAATCTCGACGATGTGGCCCGCGGCGATCTAAGTGCCGCGGCGGCCGAGGCCGTGTTCGCCGATGATGCAGGCGAGATCATCGGCCCGGTCGACAGCACCTTCGGCCCGGCGCTGTTCCGCGTGAACGCCGTGCTCAACGCCACCGAAGTGACCTTCGAGGAGGCCCGAGAGGAGCTGAATGCCGAGCTTGCGCAAGACGGCGCACGGCGACTGATCTTCGAGGCGCGCGAGGAGATCGACGACCTGCTGGCCAGCGGTGCTACGCTCGAAGAGACCGCCGAGGCGACGATCATGCGGTTCGCCAGCCTGGACTACGGAGCTGAGGACGCAAGCGACGTGATTACCGGCTATGACGCCTTTCGCGAGGCCGCCGAGACCGTCGCCGCGACGGATTTCCCCGGCCTAATCGAGTTGTCGGATGGCGGGCTGGTGGCCCTCAGGCTCGACAGCGTCAATCCCCCCGAGCTGCCGCCCCTGGCCGAGATCGAGGACGTGGTGGCAGAGGCCTGGCGGGCGCAGGCCCTGTCCGAGGCGCTTCAAGAGGAGGCCAGCGCGCTACTCACAGCGATCGTGACCGAGGGCCGGGCGCTCGACGCCGCAGGTGAGGCCGAGGGTATCACGCTGGAGACCTTCACCGGTCAAGGCCGCCGCGCTTTCATCCCCGGCTTGCCGCCTACGATCCTGCCAGAGCTTTTTGATCTGGCGACCCCAGGCGATCTGGCCGTGCTCCCTGCCGGTGACGAGGCGCTGGTTCTGCGGCTCGACGGGATCAATCCGGGCAATGTGAACAGCGCTGAAGTGGCCGCGCTTTTGGCCCTGATCGAAAGCCAGACCGGCCAGTCCATTGCACAGGACCTGTTCGAAAGTTTCGGCGCCGCGATGGAGGGAGAGGTTGGCATTCGGGTCAATCAGGCCGTCATCAACCAAGTCCACAGCCAGTTCCGGTAGGCCCAGATGGCGCTCATCTCGGATTTCGCCGCGTTTGAGGCGGGCTGGGAGGCCGGGCAAAATCAGCTCGTCTTCGCACGCCTTCCGGCCGATCTCGACACGCCGGTCTCGATCCTTCTTAAGCTGTCGGAGGCGGGCCCCTATTCGTTCCTGCTGGAGTCTGTCACCGGCGGTGAAGTGCGCGGGAGGTATTCCATCGTCGGGCTCAAGCCCGATCTGATCTGGCGCTGTCAGGGCGAGACATCCGCACTCAATCGCTCCGCCCGCTTTGATGCGGACGCGTTTGAGCCTTGCGCCGAGCCGCCGCTGGATGCGATCCGCGGACTTCTCGCCGAAAGCGCGATTGACCTGCCCGCCGATCTTCCGGCCGCCGCCGCAGGGCTTTTCGGCTATCTGGGCTATGACATGATCCGCCTGGTCGAGCATTTGCCCGACATCAATCCCGATCCGTTGGGCCTGCCCGATGCGGTGCTGATCCGGCCTTCGATCGTCGCGGTTCTGGATGGGGTGAAGGGCGAGGTCACGCTCGTCGCCCCGGCTTGGCAAAGTTCCGGATTGGGCGCGCGCGAGGCCTATGCCCAAGCCGCCGAGCGGGTGTCGGACGCGCTGCGCGATCTAGACCGGGTGCCGCGCGTGCCCGCCCACAGCGCAGGACCGGACTGGCACCCGGCGGAACCGGTGTCGAATTTTGCCAAGCCCGATTATCTGGCCGCGGTTGAGCGCGCCAAGGATTATATCCGCGCGGGCGATATCTTTCAGGTCGTGCCGTCGCAACGCTGGAGCCTCGATTTCCCGCTGCCGCCCGTCTCGCTTTATCGGGCACTGCGCCGCGCCAATCCCTCGCCGTTCATGTTCTTTTTCAACTTCGAAGGCTTTCAGGTTATCGGCGCGAGCCCGGAGATCCTGGTGCGCGTCTTCGACAGCGAAGTGACCGTGCGCCCCATTGCAGGCACGCGGCCGCGCGGCGCGACGCCCGAGGCGGATGCGGCCTACGAGGCCGAGTTGATGGCCGATGAAAAAGAGCTGGCCGAGCATCTGATGCTGCTCGATCTGGGCCGCAACGATGTGGGGCGCGTGGCCAAGATCGGCACGGTGCGTCCGACCGAGGAGTTTATCGTCGAACGCTACTCCCATGTGATGCACATCGTCTCGAATGTGGTGGGGGAGCTCTCAGACGAGCAAGACGCGCTGTCGGCGCTGCTTGCCGGTTTGCCCGCCGGAACGGTGTCCGGCGCACCGAAGGTCCGCGCGATGGAAATCATCGACGAGCTCGAGCCCGAAAAGCGCGGCGTCTATGGCGGCGGGCTGGGCTATTTTTCCTCAGGCGGCGACATGGATATGTGCATCGCCCTGCGCACGGCGGTGTTGAAGGACGAGACGCTCTATATCCAAGCGGGAGGCGGTGTAGTCTATGACAGCGACCCCGAGGCCGAGTTCGAAGAAACGGTCAACAAGGCCCGCGCGATCCGCCGCGCAGCGGAAGATGCCGGACGGTTCGAGGGCGGCAATCGCTGAAGCCTTTGCAGAGGACCTATTTACGGGCCCGCCAAAAGCACAGCACTGACCGGCGCTAGTGTCACGCGACTGCCCCGCGCGCCTTCGGCCCAAAGCGCGAGATCTTCGATAACCGCATCGCTCGCGGGCGCTTCGAGCAGCGCCCGGCCTTCGCGTTCGGCGCGCAGGGCCGCCCGCTCCAGCGCCCGGGCAAGCTCGCTTAGCGTCAGGGCTTGGGCATCCAGGCTGGCCGCGATCTGACCCGCCTCTTGCGCGCCGCGCACAGCCGCATTGAGCCCCCGCGCCGGTACAATTAGCGCGCGACCGCTGGCCGCGAGATCCGCCTCGATGGCGCGCAAGCGCCTAGGATCCTGGCGCGCCGCCTCCAAAAAGCCGAGCGCCATGGGCACAGCTTCCACTGCAGCAGTAAGGCCCTCAGGCGTGAGATCGCCTGCGTAAATCAACACTTCTTGGCCCGCCGCCCGGTAAGCCTCGGCCCGGGCCATTGCGTCGGGCAGAGCCGGGTCTATGGCCAGGGTCAGGGGGAGGTCGAGGCCTGAAAGATCGAGTGGATCGGCGCCCGTGTCGCGCAGGATTACCGCGAGGCGAGGACTGCCTGCGGGGGCGTCGAAGGGTATCGCATACCGCTGCAAAATGGGGCCATCCGCGTCGGCCTCAGCGGTCTCGTCGGGGCGGGTCGCGCTTGCTTGCGGCTCTTCAGTGCTGCCCAAGCCGTCTCTCGCGGCGGGTGGAGGCGGCGCCCCGATGCGCGGCAAAGCACGTCCCGCGCCTGCGCTCTCGGGGCGCGGGGTCTCCGCCTCCTCCAGCTCTGAAGACGCGGAAGATGTCGGGGGAGGCTCCGGGCTTGGCGCGGCGGGGTCCACACGGGCGGGCGAGGCTTGCGTCGGTCGCGAGGGGGTTACCGGCGCGAGACTTGCGCTTGCCTCCGCTGAGGGCCCCGCGCCGCTCTGGAGTAAGGAATTCGCCTCGGACAAGCTCGGCCCCTGCGCTTCGGCTGGCGCGGCACGCGCGATGCTCTGAAGAGGCGTCAATGGCGGCGGCGCGGTCCCGTCGGGCTCGGGCGCGGTCGGAACATCGCCTGCAAGCGGTGCGCTCGGAGCGTCGGGCTGCGGGATCACTGCACCAGGGCGCGGCGACGCCGGATCGCCGAGCAATGCCAGATCGCCGGGCAATAGTTGTGACGGCCCTGGCAGGGCAAGGGGCTCGGGCGCTGACTGCGCCAGGCGCAGCGCGGGAATGGCTGTTGCCACGCGCGGAAGGGCTGATGCGGCAGGGAGAACGAGAGGACCCGGCGCAAGCCCGTCAGTGGACAACCCCGAGACCTCCGTCGGGCGCGTGAAGATGAGGATGGTGGAGAAATGCGGCATCGGTGGCTGGTCTGGCGGCGCATCTGCCCCTGCACGCGGCCCAGGACCCATGGCTTGACGGGGATTGGAGGGCGTCCCCGGCAGTGGATCAGTTGGCACTCTGGGCGGTATGACCCCAAGGTTCGCCAGGCTTGTCGGCGGCTCCGGCAAAGCGAGAGCCGGGACGGCGGCAATGATGGCCGGCACGCGCGGCAAAGCGGCCTCTTCCGGTGCGGCAGCTAGACGCGGTGCGACAATGGCGAGCGTCACCGGGGGTTCGCTTTGATCAATCGCGCCACTTTGGGGTTGGTCCAGCGCGCCAGAGCCCGGTGCGTTTTCTGCTTCTATCGTATCATCGGGCGTATCATCGGGCTCGAGCGCAGCGTCGGGCTCAGGCTCAGGCTCGGGCGCGACCTCACCCTCGCTTTGCCCTTCCAGCGCGCTTTCCGCGTCAGTAGGCCTAGGTGCCGGTTCAGGCATCGCGACCCCGGACAGTGCGGGATCAGGCGGCGCCACCGGGCGCGGCGCGGCGAGCGACAGCACGACGGCCAAGAAAACGGCCAGCACAAGCCCCCAAAAGCCACCGACGAGAAAGCCACGCGTCATTCGAGCGCCTCACATCGCACGTCTCGCACGTCTCGAGCGGGGCCTATTGCGCCTTCAGCGGGGTCGATCATCCTAGCTTTGCCTGCTTTTTCGCACTGCGCCCGGGCTTTGGACGGGGATGTTTCAGCGGCGCACCGATAAATCGGTCGCTCTGGCACGTTCGCCCGCTTGACCCCGGCCAAGGGCTTTTGCACATCTATACCTCGCGGCGCCCAAGACACGCAACGGGGCGCGGCCCCGTGCGGCGGAGGCGCGCCACCGCGAAAATGGATTTTGGGGAGCCTCAGGCCGGGCCTAGCGACAAAATGGGCCCAGCGACGAAATGGGCCCAACGACGAAATGGGCGAAGCGCTGAAACGGGGAAAGTGACGACCATGCTGCTTCTGATCGATAACTACGACAGCTTTACCTACAACCTTGTCCATTATCTGGGAGAGTTGGGGGCTGAGGTGGTCGTACACCGCAATGACGCGCTCAACGTGCAAGAGGCGATGGGCCTTGGAGCCTCAGGCATCGTCCTGTCGCCGGGCCCCTGCGACCCGGATCAGGCGGGGATCTGCCTGGCGCTGGTGAGTGCCGCCGCCGAGACCCAAACCCCACTCTTGGGCGTATGTCTGGGCCATCAGGCGATAGGTCAGGCATTTGGCGGCCAAGTCGTGCGGCATTCCGAAATTGTGCATGGCAAAATGGGGCAGATCACCCATCAGGGCGGCGGTGTGTTCGCGGGTCTGCCCTCACCTTTGGCCGCGACGCGGTATCATTCGCTGGTCGTGGCGCGGGACAGCCTGCCCGGGGCACTTGAGGTCACGGCCGAGCTCGAGGATGGCACGATCATGGGGCTCAAACACCGCGAACTGCCCATCGAAGGCGTGCAATTTCACCCCGAGAGCATACGCTCAGAGCATGGTCACGCGATGCTCAAGACCTTCCTCGACCGCTGCAAAACGGCTATTCTGGCATGAGTGACGCGATGAAGCCCCTGATCGCCGCGGCGGTCGAGCGCGCGCTGGAGCGCAAGGAGGCCGAGCAGGCCTTTGAGCTATTGTTTGAAGGCGAGGCAACAGACGCGCAGATTGGAGCGCTTCTCATGGCGATGCGGATGCGCGGAGAGACCGTGACCGAGATCGCCGCCGCCGCCCGCGTGATGCGCGAGAAATGCCGTCCTGTGAAGGCGCCCGAAGGCGCCATCGACATCGTCGGCACCGGCGGGGATGGCAAGGGCACGCTCAACATCTCAACCGCGACGGCCTTCGTGGTGGCCGGTGCCGGTGTGCCGGTGGCCAAGCACGGCAACCGCAATCTTAGCTCGAAATCCGGTGCGGCCGATGCGCTGGGACAGTTGGGCATCGACGTGATGGTTGGGCCGGAGGTGGTGGAGCGTGGCCTGGCGGAGGCCGGGATCGGCTTCATGATGGCGCCGATGCACCACCCGGCGATCGCCAATGTGATGCCCGCGCGTCAGCAGATCGCGACCCGAACGCTCTTCAATGCTCTGGGCCCTTTGACCAATCCGGCGGGCGTCAAACGGCAACTGACCGGCGCCTATGCCCGCGACCTGATCGGGCCGATGGCCGAGGTTCTCGGCGCGCTCGGCTCGGAGGCCGCTTGGTTGGTGCATGGCTCGGACGGGACAGATGAGTTGACGATCACCGGGATAAGCTGGGTGGCGGAGCTGACCGAGGGCAGCGCGGTGCGGGAGTTCGAGATCCATCCCGAAGAGGCCGGCCTGCCGGTCCATCCCTTCGAGGCCATTCTGGGCGGCACGCCTGAGGAGAACGGCGCTGCCTTCCAAGCCTTGCTGGAGGGTGAGGCTTCGGCCTATCGCGATGCGGTACTATTGAACGCCGCGGCTGCCCTGAAGATCGCGGGCCGGGCATCCGATCTGCGTGAGGGGACTGCGCTTGCCGCCGAAAGCCTGGACAGCGGCGCCGCCAAACGCGCCGTCACAACCCTTGCCCGCATCACACAAGGGGCGGCCGCATGAGCTCGATCCTCGACAAAATCAAAGCCTACAAGCTGGAAGAGATCGCCGCGGCCAAGGCTCGGCGTTCGATGGATCTTTTGGAGCAGGACGCGCAGGCCGCGCGTCCAGTGCGCCCCTTTGGCGAGGCGCTGATCGCGGCGGCTGAGACGGGATATGGCCTCATTGCCGAGATCAAAAAGGCGAGCCCCTCCAAGGGTCTGATCCGAGAGGATTTCGACCCGCCTGCCCTGGCCCGGGCCTATGAGGACGGCGGCGCGAGCTGTCTTTCGGTCCTGACCGACACGCCGAGTTTTCAGGGCGCACCGGAATATCTGGGCCAAGCGCGGAAGGCCTGTTCCCTGCCCGTGCTGCGCAAGGATTTCATGTATGACCCCTACCAAGTTGCCGAAGCCCGCGCTTGGGGGGCCGATTGCATCCTGATCATCATGGCAAGTGTCAGTGACGCAGAGGCCGAGGTGCTTGAGGACGCAGCGGCGTATTTCGGGCTTGAAGCGCTGATCGAAGTGCATAACGCGGCGGAGATGGAGCGCGCGCTCAGGCTCCGCTCACGCTTAATCGGCGTGAACAACCGCGATCTCAACACGTTTGAGACCGATCTGGGCACCACGCGGGAGCTGTCAAAGATGGTGCCCCCGGACCGGCATCTGATCTGCGAAAGCGGGTTGAGCACGCCGGAGGATCTGGCGGATATGGCCCGGCACGGCGCGCGGTCGTTTCTGATCGGCGAGAGCCTGATGCGCCAGGATGACGTGGCCGGGGCCACTGCGGCTTTGCTCGCTGAGCCATATCGGCCGGACACTGGGGCCCCCTGAGCGATGCCCAAGCTCACCCATTTCGACGCTTCAGGGCAGGCCCATATGGTCGATGTCTCGGACAAGCCCGTCACGACACGCATCGCGCGCGCCGAAGGCTTAGTGACTATGGCGCCTGAGACGCTCGCGCTGATCACCGAGGGCACGGCGAAGAAGGGCGATGTGCTGGGGGTGGCGCAGCTTGCCGGGATCCAGGGGGCCAAACGCACGGCCGAACTGATCCCGCTCTGCCATCCCCTGCCTCTGGCCAAGGTGTCTATGGAGCTGTCCCCCGATCCCAGCCTGCCCGGCATCCGCATCCGGGCCCTGGTCAAGACGACCGGGCAAACGGGTGTCGAGATGGAGGCGCTGACCGCGGTGAGCACGGCAGCGCTGACGGTGTATGATATGCTCAAGGCCGCGGACCGCGCGATGGAAATTGGCGGCATTCGCGTGACGCTGAAAGATGGCGGCGCGTCGGGCCGGTATGAGGCGCCAGCGTGATCAGTGTCGATGAGGCGCTGGCAGAGTGCCTAGCCTTGGTCGCGCCTTTGCCCAGCGAGGAGGTCCACCTGTTGCAAGCGGGCGGCCGGGTTCTGGTGGAACCTGTGCTTGCCGCGCGCGATCAGCCGCCCTTCGCGGCCTCGGCGATGGACGGCTATGCCTTGGCCAGCGCAGATGCGCGACCGGGCGCTCAGTTCAGCGTGGTGGCCGAGGCCCCTGCGGGTCGCGCCTGGACGGGGCGGCTTGGCCCGGGCCAAGCCTTGCGGATTTTCACCGGTGCACCAGTGCCCGAAGGCGCAGACCGGGTGGTGATCCAGGAAGATGTGCGCCGAGAAGGCGATGTGATCACGCTAAACGAGACGCTCGATACTGGGCCCTATATCCGGCCGGCGGGCGGGGATTTTCGCGCGGGCGATAGGATGGACGCGCCGCGCCGTCTCGGTCCTGCGGATATCGCGCTGGCCGCATCAATGGGGGGCGCCAAGCTCTGGGTGACACGGCGGCCGAAAGTGGCGCTTCTGGCGACGGGGGATGAACTGGTGCCGCCGGGCGGGCGCCCTCGGGAGGATCAGATCGTCGCCAGCAACGCCTATGGTCTAGCCGCGATGGTCCAGGCGGCGGGCGGTGTGCCGCAGCTTTTGCCAATCGCGCGCGATGACGGCGACACCCTGCGCGCCTGTCTGGAGCTTGCCCGAGGCGCGGATTTGATCGTAACGATCGGGGGCGCCTCGGTCGGCGATCACGATCTGGTCGGCGATGTGAGCGCGGCGATGGGGCTAGAGCAGTCATTCTACAAAATCGCCATGCGGCCCGGAAAACCGCTGATGGCCGGGCGTCTTGGGGCCGCGGCGCTGATCGGTTTGCCGGGCAATCCGGTCTCAGCGCTGGTCTGCGGCCAGATCTTTGTCTGTCCTATGCTGCGCGCGCTGCAAGGCCTGCCGGCCGAGGCGCAGGCGCCGCTCAAGGCGTGTCTGGCAGAACCTATTGGCGAAAACGGACCACGGGCGCATTACATGCGGGCCAAGCTTGGCCGGCCACTCACGCGACAGAGCCTTCCTTCGATCACGCCGGTCGATAGCCAAGACAGCGCCCTTTTGAGCCGGCTGAGCCGCGCAGACGCCCTGATGATCCGCGCGCCCGATGCCCGGGCGGCCCCGGCCGGTGAGATCGTGGATTACTTGCCGCTTCTAACCTGAACCCGCTTAGGCCTTGATTCGTTGACACGTATCGGGAACGGGGATAGAACATAAATCGAACACGGGGTGGCGTGGGGTCGGCGGCAGTTACCGTTGCTTAACCTTCATCGTCCTAAAACGGGTCCGACATTGCGCTTTGGACCCCAACACAGACCGGCGCCGACAGGCACGGGCCCAAGTGGGCACGGGAGGGGCGCCGATACGTATGAGGACCGACATGCTGACGAAGAAACAGCTCGACCTGCTCTCTTTTATCAACGCGCGGATGCAGCGCGACGGGGTTCCGCCCTCTTTCGATGAGATGAAATCAGCGCTCGACCTGCGCTCGAAATCGGGCATTCACCGGTTGATCACGGCCCTTGAGGAGCGCGGCTTTATCCGCCGTCTGCCGCACCGGGCGCGTGCCATCGAAGTGTTGAAATTGCCCGAAGCGCTGGAAAGCGCGGGCGGCGTGTCGCGCGGCGGCGCCTCAGGCTTCACACCGACGCTGATCGAAGGCGACCGGGCCGATCCGCCCAAAGGCGCGATGCCTGTGAGCATCGGCGCCGCAGAAGTGCCCATAATGGGCCAAATCGCGGCGGGCACACCTATCGAGGCGATCAGCCATGTCTCAAACCACGTCGCCGTCCCCCATCAGATGGTCACAAGCGGCAAGTCGCATTACGCGCTCGAGGTCAAAGGCGACTCGATGATCGATGCGGGGATCAATGACGGCGATATCGTCGTGATCGAGGAAGGCAGCACGGCTGATAATGGCGATATCGTCGTAGCCCTGGTCGAAGATCAGGAGGCAACGCTTAAGCGGTTCCGGAAAAAGAACGGCATGATCGCGCTGGAAGCGGCGAACCCGGCCTATGAGACGCGTATGCTGCGCGATGATCAGGTGAAGGTGCAGGGGCGTTTGGTCGGCCTTATCCGCAGCTATTGAGCTGAGGAGCATGGCGCGGCGTGGTGGCCTTCGGGCCACGCCGCATCGTGCTTGACGATAGGGTTAGTTCGGCGCCTTGGTGCCGCGCCGTCGTGCACGGCGTGTATCCACCCTAGCGACCGGCCCGGTAACCCCAGGCCTGCCGGACCTGGCGATCCGACCAAAGGCGGGCGCCTTGGGCTTCGCGTGCCGTTTGAAGATCGAGACCGTCTTTGCCGTGGCTCAGCGCGACGGATCCGGTTGCGCGTAGGGCCTGCGGTGACAACAAAAAACAGCTCTCTGCAGGCGCTTCGAACCCGGGCGCACCCGCCGCCAACCAATCCATACCGGCGCGCTGTGCAGGTTCCCATCCGGGCCAGACATCCTGATCGGGCACATTGACCACAAGGATATCGTGTCGGGCGCAGGCGTCTTCGGCCTCGCGCGCCGCAACGCGGCCCGTCCCATGCCACAGCCGCATCCCCTGCCAGTCCATCGAGACGGCCCGCGTTTGTCCTTCGCGCCAGATCGGACGCGCCGCAGCGTCTGCCTGGGAACTGCGATCGCCGTCATTCTCAAGCCAGATCCCGGCGACAAAACCGTCGCCACGCGCCCGGCTGAGCGCGCGCCCGTCCTCGGTCAGCACACCGACGAGGCCGCCCGAGGCCGCCACCAACACCATGGGCCGTTCTGCCAGGGGCCAAATCGCGAGCGCGAGCGCCACAGGGACGGCGCCGAGCGCCCGATGACCCGCCGACCCTTTGTAGAGGATGACAAAGAGCGCGCCGAGCGCCAGGAGCGGCAGAACCACATCGGGCGGTGTCGGGATTGGGCGGACTGCTCCGGGTAGGTCCGACACGCGCTCGGCCACTGCCAAAATGAAGCGCAACCCCTGCTCCATCACCCAAAGCGCGATCCCTTCAAGGCCGAAGGGCAGCAGGCATAGCGCCAGCACAGCGCAGGGAATGACCAGCGACCCCATCACGGGCACCGCCAGAAGATTGGCCAGCAATCCATAGCTTGACAGGATGTTGAAATGCGCCGCCGCGAAGGGCGCGGTTGCAGCACCGGCGACCGCCGAGGAGATAATCAGCGCCAAGCCATAGCGCTGCCAGGCGGCGCGGGCCTGCAGCCAGGGCGCGCCGCGCAAGCCATTGAAGACAGCGACCAAGGCGGCGGTGGCGGCAAATGACATCTGAAAGCCCGGGCCCATGAGACTTTCCGGGCGGTGGGCCAGGACGATGATCGCAGCGATCGCAACCGCCCTGAGCGTGATCGCGCGGCGGTCTAAAAGCACTGCGATCAGCATAACGGCCACCTGGGTGAAAGCGCGTTCAGTGGCCACGTTACCGCCCGAAAGACCGAGATAGACCGCGCCCGCGATCAGGGCGCCGATCGCCGCGATCTTGCGCGTCGACAGGCGCAAAGCGAGCCAGGGAACACAGGCGAGCGCGAGGCGCAGGGCGGCGAAGACGAAACCCGTCAGCAACCCCATATGCAGGCCCGAAATTGCCAGAAGATGCGCGATGTTCGAGCCGCGCATATCCTCGATCACTTCTTGGCTCAGACCCGAGCGATCGCCGGTCAGAACCGCCGCCGCAAAGGCGCCGGGTTGGCCTTCAATCCGCGCTTGGATCGCGGCGCTGAGCGCCATCCGCCAGCGGGTCAGCGCAGCGTCGGGCGGGGCGCGCGGCTCAAGCAGCATCAAGGGCGTACGGCTATAGCCCACCGCGCCTAGCTTGAGAAACCAGGCATGACGCTGAAAATCAAATCCCCCGGGCTCAGCCGGGCCGTCGGGCGGGGAAAGATGGCCTGTGAGCATCACACGCGCCCCGGGCTCAGGGGCGAAATCCGGGCCGTCGAAGAACAACGACAGCCGCACCCGGCGCGGCGTTCGGTCCGGCCGGGTGCGTTCGAGAACGACCTGATCGAGCGTGACCCTAAGCGCGTCAGAGGCCGAGCGGTCAATGGCCACAATACGCCCTTCGATCGGGCCGTAATACCGCCATTCCAAGACCGGGCCCGCAACAATGTGGGCCTTCCACCCAGAGGCCACAAAACCCGCCGCGGCAAAGAACAACGCCAGCGCCAGGGGGCCCAAATGCCCAGGCCAGCGCCAGCTTGCGTAAAGCGACAGGCACGCCAAGATCCCGGCCAAAGCGAAGGCTGGTGCGCCGGGCTCGACGGGGAGGGAGAAAAACAGTCCAACGCCCAGGCCCATGGCCACGGCGCACCAGGGCATTAAGGCGCCGCGTTGCGCCTGTTGCAGCCCATCGAGCCGCGCCACGGCGGCTTTTGTTGCGCCGGTCATGACCCAAGCGCCGTCCACAGCGCCTCTCCCGTTACCGATGGGTGCCGTCGCGCCTTGTCTCGGCACAAAGGCTTTCATAAACACCTTCGCAGCAGAGCGCGGAATGGTTGCCAATTGGTTAATTCCAAAGGAGCATCCCCCGCCCCAAAGGACATTTTCCGAGAGCGTCATGAGCCAAATCGTCACCCGCTTCGCCCCCTCGCCGACCGGCTATCTCCATATCGGCGGCGCGCGCACGGCTCTGTTTTGTTGGCTGTTCGCCCGTCACCATGGCGGCCACTTCGTGCTCAGGATCGAAGACACGGACCGCGCGCGTTCCACGCCCGAGGCGACGCAGGCTATCCTCGATGGGTTGACCTGGCTGGGTTTGGATTGGGACGGCGACGCGGTCAGCCAGTTCGAGCGTGCGGGACGCCATGCAGAGGTCGCCCATCAGCTTTTGGCCGCGGGAAAGGCCTATAAGTGTTTCGAGACGCCAGAGGAAACCGCGGCCCGCAAAGACGCCGCCAAGGCCAACGGGCCCGAGGATCTGAGCTTTTACCGTTCACCCTGGCGCGACACGGATGCCGCCGATCACCCGGATCTGCCGTTTACAGTTCGGATCAAAGCGCCGGATGGGCGGTCCTTCACCTCACGCGATGAGATCAAGGGCGAGGTTACCTGGGGTGAGCCGCTGGACGATATGGTGCTGCTGCGTGCCGATGGGACGCCGGTTTATATGCTCGCCGTCGTGGTCGACGACTTCGAGGCAGGCGTCAGCCATGTCATCCGGGGCGATGACCACTTGGCCAATATGCACCGGCAAAACATGATCTATGACGCGATGGGCTGGCCCAGGCCGGTCTATGCGCATATCCCGCTGATCCACGGGCCGGACGGCAAGAAACTGTCGAAACGCCACGGCGCGCTCGGGGTGATGGAATACGCGCATATGGGTATTCCAGCGCCTGCGATGCGCAACTATTTGGCCCGGCTCGGATGGAGCCATGGCGATGATGAGCTCTTCACCGATGACCAGGCGCGCGAATGGTTCGGCCTGGACGGCATCGGGAAATCTCCCGCGCGGCTCGATCTGAAAAAGCTGGGCCATGTCACGGCCTGGCATATCGCGCGCATGGAGGATGCTGAGCTGGTCGAGGCGCTTGCCGCCCTACCCCCGCGTGAGGGCGAAACACCTCTTTCGCAAGCGCAGAAAGATGGGCTGATCGCTGCGATGTATTGCCTCAAGGACCGGGCGCGTTCCCTCTATGAGCTTCGGGATAAGGGCCATTTTGTCCTGTCAGAACGGCCAATTAGCGCGGATGAAAAGGTAGCGGCCTCAATCACTCCGGTATCCCGCAGTATACTGTCTGAATTGACTGAGCAACTGCAGCATGTTAGCTGGCACCGAGACGCATTAGAGGCGGTTTTGACGGCGCTGGCCCAGACCCACGCCCTCAAGTTCGGAGAGCTTGCCGCCCCGATGCGCGCCGCACTTGCTGGCCGCTCCGCAACGCCGAGCGTCTATGACATGCTGCTGGTTCTGGGCCGCGAGGAGAGCGTGGCCCGATTGCGAGATGCCGCCGAAGCGAGCCCTTAACCGGGACCGCCGGTGGGGAAAGGCAATGGCCTGCGTCCCTGGGGCGCGGCTTGGCTGAATGACCGACCGGTGGCGTCCATAGGCCCACCCGTCATACCGGAGAGGGATATCCATGGACGGAATGCGACCGCGCACGGCGACATTGAGCTTTGACGGCAAAACCTTTGAATTTCCAATGAAATCACCCTCGGCAGGGCCCGATGTGGTAGATATTGGCAAGCTCTACGGACAAGCCGACATCTTCACCCATGACCCGGGCTTTACGTCGACCTCGTCTTGCGAAAGCGGGCTGACCTTTATCGATGGCGACAAAGGCGTGCTGCTGCATCGCGGCTATACGATCGACGATCTGGCCAAGAAAAGCTCGTATCTCGAGGTCTGTTACCTGCTGCTCTACGGTGAGTTGCCCGCCTCGGCCGACGAACTGCGGGAGTTCGAGAACCGCGTCACGATGCACACGATGCTGCATGAGCAGATGACCAACTTTTTCCGCGGCTTCCGCCGGGACGCGCATCCGATGGCGATCATGGTCGGCGTGGTCGGCGCAATGAGCGCGTTCTACCACGACAGCACCGACATCGCCGACCCCTGGCAGCGTGAGGTGGCCTCGATCCGCCTGATCGCGAAAATGCCGACCATCGCCGCTTGGGCCTATAAATATTCGATCGGCCAACCTTTCGTGTATCCGCGCAATGACCTCGACTATGCGACGAATTTCCTGCGGATGTGTTTCGCCGTGCCCACGATGGAGTATCAGCCCGACCCGGTGCTGAGCCGTGCCATGGACCGCATACTGACGCTCCATGCCGATCATGAGCAGAACGCGTCGACCTCGACCGTGCGGCTGGCCGGATCCTCTGGTGCCAACCCCTTCGCCTGTATCGCCGCGGGCATCGCCTGCCTTTGGGGCCCTGCCCATGGCGGCGCGAACCAGGCTTGTCTTGAGATGCTGCGTGAGATCGGCAGCGTGGACCGCATTCCGGAATACATCGCGCGCGCCAAGGACCGCGACGATCCGTTCCGCCTGATGGGCTTTGGCCACCGGGTTTACAAAAACTTCGACCCGCGCGCCAAGGTTATGAAGGAAAGCGCCGATGAGGTGCTCGAGCTCTTGGGTGTGGAGAACAACCCGACCCTGCAAGTCGCAAAAGAGCTTGAGAAAATCGCTCTGGACGACCCCTATTTCGCGGACAAGAAGCTTTATCCAAATGTCGATTTCTATTCCGGCATCATCCTTGATGCGATGGGCTTCCCGACCTCGATGTTCACGCCGATTTTCGCCGTCTCTCGTACGGTAGGCTGGATCTCGCAGTGGAAAGAGATGATCCAGGACGAAAGCCGGATCGGACGGCCGCGCCAGCTCTATACCGGCCCGACCCAGCGGCCTTATGTGCCGATTGACGAGCGCTGAGCCCGGATCCAACACCGCAATGGGGCGTCCGCTTGGGCGCCCCTTTTTCGTTAAGCCCATGCTCCCCCATTGCAATCGGATCCAAACCGGGTGAGCGTCATGGGCCAAATGCTCGAAAGCCTGCAATGCCCCGCAAGATCATCATCGACACCGATCCCGGCCAGGATGACGCCGTCGCGATCCTTTTGGCCTTGGCCAGCCCGGAAGACCTCGACGTGCTGGGCATCGTGGCCGTGGCGGGCAATGTGCCGCTCGATCTGACCGCGCGAAATGCGCGCATCGTCTGCGAATTGGCGGGGCGGCCGGATGTTTCGGTTTACGCGGGCTGTGATCGACCTTTGCGCCATCCATTGGTCACGGCCGAGCATGTACATGGCAAGACCGGGCTCGACGGGCCGCCCCTGCCCACGCCGAAGATGGCGCTTGAGGCGCAGGACGGGGTGGACTTCATCATCGAAACGCTGCGCACTGAGCCGCCCGGGAGTGTGACGCTCTGCCCGCTGGGGCCGCTGACCAACATCGCCAAGGCCTTGACCCAGGCGCCCGATATCGCGGAGCGCTGTGCTGAGATCGTGCTGATGGGCGGCGCGTATTTCGAGGTTGGCAACATAACACCCGCGGCCGAGTTTAACATCTATGTCGATCCGGAAGCCGCTGAAATCATTTTCAAATCCGGCATTCCCATTGTGGTGATGCCGCTTGATGTCACGCATAAGGCGCTGACCACAAAGACGCGCGTTGAGGCGTTTCGCGAGCTCGGCACCGAGCCTGGGCGGATGGTGGCGGAATGGACCGACTTCTTTGAGCGGTTTGACAAAGAGAAATACGGCTCAGCCGGTGCACCGCTCCATGATCCATGCGTGATCGCGTATCTGCTCAGGCCTGGGCTCTTCTCGGGCCGGCATATCAATGTCGAGATCGAGACCAACTCTGAGCTGACACGCGGGATGACCGTGGCCGATTGGTGGGGCGTGACTGACCGCGCCGCCAATGCGACCTTTATGGGTGATGTGGATGCCGACGGGTTCTTCGCGCTTCTGACCGAGCGGATCGGGCGTCTGTAACGCGCGGCGCGGGACTTACGTCGTCATCGCAACGACGATGACCATCAAGATCGAATAGAGCATGATCGCCCCGCCGACCAACCACAGATGCCAGTTTTTGAAGACACTGGCTTTGGCCATCTGCGTCGCCTGATAGATCAGATCAGGCCAAGTATAGCTGACGAAATCGCCCTGGGTGAACACAGCCTCAATCCGGCCCGCCTCATCGACGACGGGCAGACGGCGAAACCGCTCATTCGACATGATCCGCAGCCAGTCCACGATATCGTCGGTCGCTCGGGCCACGCGCGGCTCTGCGGTCATGATCTCGGCCAGAAGGGTGGCGTTTGCGTCGCGATTATCGTTAACAACCCGGCTCATGACGTCGCGCTCAGTCACCACGCCGATGACACGGCGATCGTCATCAATCACGATCACGGAGCCGAATTTCTTGGCACACATGGCCTCTACGGCTTCGCGCACGGTGGCATCCGGCGACATAGTGAGTGGTTTAGGTTTGCTGCTATATTCGGGTCGGTCACGCAGAGTCATTGCGGCTCGGGCGGTTGCAGCCATGGCATCTCCTCCTCGGATCGCTAGGGTAATAAAGGTATGGGGCCCGGTGCTTGGAGCAAGCAAATGAAGTTGTTTTCCTCAACGATTACCAACCAGCGGGGCCAGCCATGAGCCAGAGCGCGACGACCATTGCCGCCTTCGACAACAGCTATGCCCGCCTCCCTGAACGCTTTTTCACGCGCCAAGCCCCCGAGCCTGTGCCCGCTCCCGAGCTTTTAGTGTTCAACGATGCGCTGGCGCAGGAGTTGGGGTTGGACCTTACGGAGGGCACGGATTTGGCGGGGCTCTTTTCCGGCAATACGCCTTTGGTGGGCGCTGCGCCGCTGGCGCAGGTCTATGCCGGGCACCAGTTCGGCGGCTGGGTGCCACAATTGGGAGATGGCCGCGCGGTCCTTTTGGGCGAGGTGATTAACACGAGCGGCGAAAGGCGCGACATCCAACTCAAGGGCGCCGGACGCACGCCCTATAGTCGCGCGGGCGATGGGCGGGCTTGGCTTGGCCCGGTGCTGCGCGAATACCTGATGTCGGAGGCGATGGCCGCCCTAGGTGTGCCGACCACCCGGGCGCTTGCAGCAGTGGCCACGGGCGAGCAGGTCTTGCGCGAGGATGGCCCCCTGCCCGGCGCGATCCTGACCCGCGTCGCCGCAAGCCATATTAGGGTTGGCACCTTCCAGTATTTCGCAGCGCGGGGCGATACCGAAGCCCTCGCCGCGCTGACCGAACATGCCCTTGCGCGGCATTACCCCGGCGCAGACGGGCCGCGAGGTCTATTGCAAAGCGTGGTGGCGCGACAGGCGGCCTTGATCGCGAGATGGATGGCTTTGGGCTTTATCCACGGGGTGATGAACACTGACAATTGCGCGATTTCGGGCGAGACGATCGATTACGGCCCCTGCGCCT
The DNA here is from genome assembly GCA_038530555.1 of Pseudomonadota bacterium. Classification (GTDB taxonomy): domain Bacteria; phylum Pseudomonadota; class Alphaproteobacteria; order Rhodobacterales; family Rhodobacteraceae; genus HKCCE3408. The sequence continues at coordinate 614,712 of JBCBCN010000001.1, forward strand.
TCATGGACAGCTATGCCGCCGGTCGTGTGTTCAGCTCAATCGACCAGTTTGGGCGCTATGCCTACGCCAATCAGCCGCAAATCGCGGTGTGGAACCTGGCGCAATTAGGCAGCGCAATGATCCCGCTGATGCCGGATCAAGAGGCAACGATCGCGGATTTCACCGAGGATGTGAACGGGTTCTCGGCGCAATTCGAACAGGCATGGCACAGCGCACTTTGCGCCAAGCTCGGCCTGGATGGCGCCCGAAAGGAAGATGTAGCGATGGCCTTCGAGCTGCTGACGCTGATGCAGGCAGGTCAGGCCGATTTTACGCGGGTCTTTCGCGGCTTGAGCGAAGCAACCGAGCGGGCGCGCGACGAGTTTCTCAACCGTGAGGAGGTCGATGGCTGGCTGAGGCGCTGGCAGGAGCGGCTCCAGGCAGATGGCGGATCGCTCGAGGCCGCTCAGGCGGGGATGCGCGCCGTCAATCCGGCCGTCATCGCGCGTACGCACCGGATCGAGGCAGCGATTGCGGCCGCTGTTGCGGGGGATATGGCGCCGTTTCAGCGGCTTTCGCAGGCCATTAGCACGCCCTTTGCATTGTCCGAAGAGCATGCGGATTTGGCCCTCGCCCCGAGCCAAGACGAGGCCGTGACCCGGACATTCTGCGGCACATAAGTGCCTATTGGCGGGCAACTGGTGAGGTCTGGCACGGCTTGGCCGAGCGCCGGGCACGCGGCGGGACGGGGACATCGGATGCGGCGTTCCCCTTATGTGACCCGTGCATTTCATCCGAAGGCTGTTGCTGGCGATGGGACGCGCCAGCCCGGCTGCCCGAAGCCACTCGAGCTTTCCGCGATAGCCGCGGACCGGAGCGACGGGGCGCCACACTCACGGGCCGCGCTACGGGGGAAAGCCTTCTCCCGTAGCGCGCATCGTGCTCTGATCTAAAGGCAGACGCGATAAGGCAGGGCTTTCCCAGGGCAAATCAATCGCGTAATCCTGGACGCCCAGGGGCTTAATGGCGAGCTGGTGCGATGGCTGAGACAATTGAAGCGCGCTGCGAGGCGAAGGGGCTGCGGATGACCGAACAGCGCCGCGTGATCGCCAGGATCTTGCAAGAGGCCGAAGACCATCCCGATGTCGAGGACTTGCATGCGCGCTCGGTCGCAGTCGACCCGGGCATTTCCATTGCCACCGTTTACCGCACCGTGAAGCTTTTTGAAGAGGCCGGGATCCTGGAGCGCCTGGAGTTCGGCGATGGCCGCGCGCGCTACGAAGATGCAGAACGTGACCACCACGACCATCTAATCGATGTGTCGACCGGGGAGGTGATCGAGTTTGTCGATCCCGAGATCGAGGCATTACAAGAACGGATCGCCGCGAAGTTGGGCTATCGCCTGAAAGGGCACAGGCTCGAGCTTTTTGGCGTTAAACGTCAGCGTACGCGACAAAATTGAGATTTGCGCGGCGCGATGGCTCAGACCAAACCAAGCCGTCGATCTCGATCAAGTCAGGACGGGTTGTTGACCAGTGATGGCTCGTGCGCCTGGTCGGGCAATGTCTCGCTTTTCAGCAACCCGAGACAAGGGTGCGCTTTATGGCGCTTCTGCCCGGGTGACAGGGGATCGATTTCGCCGCGTCAATGAGGCGAGGCCTTGTGAAAGGCCTGCGTTCACGCGCTGTACATTGTCGAGTGACAGGCTGAGATTTCGCTGAAAATCGCTCAGTCGTCGGGTGATCTCGGACAGACCACTGGTGTCGCCACGCACAGTGGCAGCCTCAATGTTGCACATGACCCGGGTCACGGCGAGACCGGAGGCCTGCATGCGAAGCTTGGCAATCGAGTCGACGAAGGCTCGGGTTTCAGCTTCGATCAGTCGGAAGCATTGCTGCACGGGAAGATCCATATCCGCGCGACACTTTTTCAAGATCGCAATCTCAGCATCGCGCGGCGGAGCTGATGGGGGCCAGTCCTCCATCTCAAATTGATCGATCGCGTAGCGGTATAAGCTGACCGCAGCGGCAAACATCCGCCCTTGCTGCGCCGTTTGGTTGAGTTCATGTAACGAGGCCCAAACTGCATTGATTGATGTGCGGAGCTGTTCGGACAAAAGCCCGTAATTCTGCGCGATCACTTTCACCGCCGCAGCACCCTCATCCAAGCGGGATCCCTGGATCGATAGGTTGGCGGGAGAGCCTTGGATCCGGTCAAAACTCTCAACGACTGATTTAACTTCACCGTTCAGCTCGAGAATTTGCTCCGAGATCGCTTCGTAGGTCGCAAAATCCTCGGTTTGTTCGGTTTGGAGGACATTGCGCAGGCCCTCCGCCTCTTCGACCAGCGCCTCACAGGCAAAATGCGTGTAGTCCTGAAATCCCGCCTCTTGCACGGCCTTGACCAAGGCCTCGCTAGAGGCCGCAGGATCGATACGCTCGCGCTTCTCGGCCTCCAAGAGCTTTGAGTAGATCTTCTTTGCACTTTCGAGATGCTTCGTTCTTGGTTTTAAACGCACTGAAAGGTGACCGATTTCGAGCGGAAGAACGACCGCCAAGACCCAATAGTGACGGCGGTCAGCTGCGCGGTTTTTCACAAAGCCTACGAATGGTTTTTTGTCGTTGAGGTGTGCCCATTGCAGGTGAAAGACACCTCGGGGCATGTCCGAATGACGCACGATTTTGTGCGGTTTGCCGATCAATTCACCCAGTGAGTATCCCGACACATCCGCAAAGCGTTGGTTCGCGGTCAAAATTATGCCGGTGTGATCAGTGCGCGACATCAGCAAATCTCGCTCGGAGAATTCCTCGACGGGCAGATCGGCCATATCACTCTTTCGACGGCGCGGGCTCGGCGCCGGCGATGGATCATCCTCTTGCGGTGCTTCGGCAGTCGACCCTAGCTCGCCCACAGAAATCCCTTCATCTCGATCCCCGTCAACAGCGATCGTCATCGGCCCAATCTCCCATACACTGTCACAACAAAATCGGGATCCGCGTGGACAGGCCAGGTCAGGCACCCCGTTCGAACCCCCCTCCTAAAGCCAAAGCCTTGCCTATTGATTACCGTCGCGGAGCTTTCTCGAGGCCGTCCTTTCGCCGCCCGAGGCAACAAGATATCACCGGGGTGAGCGGCGCGGGGACTAGGATGGACAATCTCAAAGGAATGGGCTGGATGACCGTCGCGATGTTGACCTTCGCGCTGGCCGATATGTTCATCGTGATCGCTGCGCGCGATCTGCCGCCCGGTCAGATTGTCGTGCTTTTCGGTGTTATGGGCGCGCCGATCCTCGCCGGTTTAGCGCTTTGGCGCGGCGTGCCACTGATATCAGACGTCTTTTGGCAGCGGCCGGTCATCGTGCGCAATCTGGCCGAAATTTGGGGCACCATGGCGGTGATTGTCGCCCTGTCGACCCTGCCCTTTTCGCTGGTAAGCGCGGTGCTCCAGGCCAATCCGCTGCTCGTGACACTTGGCGCCGCGATCTTTCTGGGCGAGCGCGTTGGCTGGCGGCGATGGCTCGCGATCTTGGTTGGGCTGGCAGGCGTGTTGTTGATCTTGCGACCAAGCGGAGACTTTGCAAGCGTGACGCTTTTGGCGGTTGTCGCGGTGCTGGGCCTGTCCGCGCGCGATCTGTGCACGCGGTTTGTGCCGCGCGAAATCCCCAGCCTGCAAATCGCCACCTATGGCTTTGCCTCAACCATCCCCGCGGGTCTGATTTTAAGCATGTTCACCGGTGGCTGGGTGAGCGTCTCGGCCCAAAACCTGGGCGCGCTGGCTTGCGCCGCGGCGATGGGCTCGGCGGCATATCTCGCAATCACCACCGCGATGCGGATGGGCGATGTGGCAGTGGTCACACCGTTCCGTTACACAAGGCTCATCTTTGCCTTCGCCATCGCCATGATCGTCTTCGGGGAACGCCCGGATCTATGGACTTGGATCGGCTCGGGCGTGGTGATCGCGACAGGGATTTACACGCTGCTACGGGAAGGCCAGGTGCGACGCGACCGAGCGGCCTGACCGCGCGCCCGGCTGCTTTCAACATTGCCCGCGCCGAGTCTTTCCTTTACCGTTACCGCTAACATTCACCAAATGCCGAAAGTATGCCGCAGCCCACGGGATGGCGCGGCCTTGCAAGAGCGCGTATGGCCATAGCCGACTGGCTAAAGGCTGCGGCGACAAGAAAAGGACAGACCCATGAGCACGATCATCGACATTCACGCCCGTGAAATCCTCGATAGCCGCGGCAATCCCACGGTCGAGGTCGATGTGACGCTTGAGGACGGGACACTCGGCCGCGCGGCCGTGCCCTCGGGCGCCTCAACCGGCGTGCATGAAGCGGTCGAGCTGCGCGACGGCGACAAAGGACGCTATCTGGGCAAGGGGGTCTTGGGCGCGGTGGCGGCGGTCAATGGAGAGCTGGCCGAGACCCTCGTGGGATTTGACGCCACCGAGCAGCAAGCGATTGACGCCGCAATGATCGAGCTCGACGGGACCGACAACAAGGGTCGTTTGGGCGCCAATGCCATCCTGGGCGTGAGCCTCGCCGTGGCCAAGGCGGCGGCCGATTTTACCGCTCAGCCGCTCTATCGTTATGTCGGCGGCACCGCGGCGCATGTCCTGCCCGTTCCGATGATGAACATCATCAATGGCGGCGAGCATGCCGACAATCCAATCGACATTCAGGAATTCATGATCATGCCGGTCGCGGCCACCTCTGTCGCCGAGGCGGTCCGCATGGGCTCAGAGGTGTTCCACACCCTCAAAAAGGAGTTGTCATCGGCCGGGTTAAGCACCGGGATCGGCGATGAGGGCGGCTTTGCGCCCGATCTCAGCTCAACCCGCGACGCGCTCGATTTCATTCTGAAGTCAGTCGAAAAGGCGGGCTTCACGCCGGGCGATGATGTCATGCTGGCACTGGATTGCGCTTCGACCGAATACTTTAAGGACGGCGCCTATCTCTTCGCAGGAGAGGGAAAAACTCTCAGTCCAGAAGAGAACGTCGCCTATCTCGAGGCGCTTGTCAGCGACTATCCGATCTTGTCGATCGAGGATGGCTGCGCCGAGGATGATTGGGCCGGCTGGAAGCTTTTGACCCAGGCGCTCGGCGGCAAGGTTCAACTGGTGGGCGATGATCTCTTTGTCACCAACCCTGAGCGTTTGGCGCGCGGGATAGTCGAGGGCTGCGGCAACTCACTGCTCGTGAAGGTCAACCAGATCGGCACGCTGAGTGAGACCTTGGCCGCCGTCAACCTGGCCCATCGCAGCTCTATGACCTGCGTGATGAGCCACCGCTCGGGCGAGACCGAGGACGCCACCATCGCTGATCTCGTCGTGGCCACCAATTGCGGACAGATCAAAACCGGCTCGCTCGCGCGCTCGGACCGGCTGGCCAAATACAACCAATTGATCCGCATTGAAGAACAGCTGGGCGAAAGCGCTGTTTATGCAGGGCGCGGGATTTTGAAGGGCTAGGCCGCGATCCAAGGGAACGCCGAAACACAGCGGCGCCGCGCCGGTCGACACGGACAGTATGTTCGCGGCACCGCTTGGCGAGATAACCAAGTTTTCACTTGCATTAGACGCACGCTCAGTCAGGCTGAGAGTCGGACTGGGGGAGTCTGTGTGTGTTCGAAGGCAAATTTGTCACCGCGATCAGTCAAGAGATCGCCGTCGATTAGAACGATCTCCAACGATTGTATTCGTCTGAATATGGCTCACGGCTCGAATTAGCATTTCGGCTGGTTGTCGTGGCCGTGGCTGGCTCCGTTTACTCCTACACAACACCCCCCGACCTAAGCGGCTACATCTGGTTCGCCAGCTATGCGGTTTTGCACCTCATCACCTATGGCTTGCTGATTACCGCGCCTAAATCGCCGTCACGCGGGCGCATCTTGGCGGCATTTGCCAGTTACTTCGCGATGGCGTCCGTCTTTTTCTCCTTGCCCGTGTGGCTATTGGGCACCGGGCACCCCTTGTTATCCTATTGCGCCGGCATTGGCTTGGCGACGATGTTTGTCTTTATGATTTGGCGCAAGGACGCGCCAGCCGCATTGCTGCCCTTTGAAATCGGCTTAGCCTGCGTTACAGCCAGCGTTTTGGGCTGGCAGTTTTTCCAGATGGCTGAGCTGCTGATCCAACAGATCGTGGTGGTACTTTTGACCTTCTCGAGCTGTCTTTATTACGCGATGACGCTCTACACGACGCGGCGTGATCAACGCCGACTGCGCCTCACCGCTCAACGAAGCTTGCAGGCGCAAAAGATGGAATCTCTCGGGCGTATGTCGGGCGGAATTGCACATGATTTCAATAATATGTTGACCGTTGTTCAAGGCAATTTAGAGCTTTTCGACGAGATCCGCGACCCTGAGGAACGCGCCGAGATGATCGCGCAGGCGCACCACTCTGCCGTGCGAGCCTCAGGCCTGGTGCGCCAGCTGCTCAGCTTTGCGCGTCAAGCACCGCTTTCGCCGCGTGAGCTTCGGGCGGGCGAAGTGATGGCGCAGATCGACGCGATGGCCGGGCGCTTGTTGCCTTCATCGCTAACCTTTGAGGTTCTGCCTGCACCCAAACAGTTGCGGCTTTGGGCGGATTCCGATGGCCTGGTGTCTGCCCTTTTGAACCTACTTCTCAATGCCCGCGACGCGGTAGATCAGAAGGGGCAAGTGACGCTCTGGGCCAGTTCGGCTGGGGCGGAAGACCTTCGCGCCCACGGCCTCAACCCCGGCGTCGGCGCGCGCCGCTACGTCGCGTTTCATGTTCGCGATGACGGCCCGGGTTTGCCCGAGGGCAGCGAGGCACAGATTTTTGAGCCCTTTTTTACCACGAAACCGGTTGGTGCGGGCACGGGGCTGGGCCTCGCCTCAGCGCGCGGCTTTGCCCAGCAATCAAGCGGCGGCTTGGCCGTCAGCTCGAAGCCGGGCTGCACTACGTTTACGCTTTACGTGCCGGTCGGCCTCCCCGCGCGCTAAGCGATCGGCTTGCGCCGGGCGCCTATCCCAGGCAGCGTTCTGAAACGGCGCAAACCCGCCAGCATCCCCTTAAGGGGCGAGGAGACGTGGCGATGAGCATAAATACGGGCGGAGCCCAAGCTGACGACATCATCGCGCGCCTGAGGCTCGCGCCCCATCCCGAGGGCGGGCATTACCGCGAGACCTGGGCCTCCGCGGTCACCGACACCGAAAGTCGGCCCTCCGGCACGGCCATCTATTTCCTGCTGAAGGCGGGGGAGGAGAGCCGCTGGCACAGCGTGGATGCCACCGAGATCTGGCTCTATCACGCGGGCGCACCACTTGAGCTCAGCCTCGCCGACACGAGGGACGGCCCGGCAGAGACCTATCTGTTGGGGACCGATCTGGACCGTGCAGCACCGCAGATCCTGGTGCCGCCCCTGGCCTGGCAAAAAGCGCGCAGCACGGGGGACTTTACGCTCGTGTCGTGCACGGTGTCGCCAGGCTTTCGGTTTGAGGGCTTCACTCTGGCAGAGCCCGGCTTTGACATCCCCTCAAGCGGGCCCTCAAGCGTGCTTGCCGACCCGCGCCATCCCGGCCCGAAATGAGCCAGGACAGCGCACAAAGCACCGAGGCAAGCACCGCGCCGCCGCAAACCGGCGACAGCTTGCCTGGCTTTGGCTTTGCCGTTTCGGCCTATCTTCTTTGGGGGTTTTTACCGCTCTATCTCGATGCGGTCAGCCATATGCCAGTCACTGAGGTTCTGGCCCATCGCATAATATGGTCGGTCCCGGTGGCCGGTCTGGTCCTGGTCGTGCTAGGCCGAACCCGCGATTTGCGCGCCGCTCTGGCGCAGCCGCGCATGATCGGTCAGGCGGCCCTAACCGCGACGGCGATCAGTCTGAACTGGGGCGTCTATGTCTGGGCGATCAGCCATGACCGGGCGCTTGACGCAGCGCTCGGCTATTATATCAATCCGTTGTTTTCCGTGGCCCTTGGCGCGGTCGTGTTAGGGGAGACCCTCACCCGCTTGCAATGGATCGCCGTGGCGCTCGCGCTGTCCGCGGTCGGTGTGTTGACCCTCGCCCATGGCGCCCTGCCCTGGGTCGCGGTGGTGCTGATGCTGAGCTTCGCGCTCTATGCCTATCTGCGCAAAACCCTGCCCATCGGGCCGAACCAGGGCTTTCTGCTCGAGGTGCTGCTGCTCAGCCCGCTTGCCTTGATCTATGTGATCTGGCTCGCACCCCAGACGCATTTTCTGGCCGGAGAGGCGCGGGACACTTGGCTTTTGCTGGGCTGCGGTGTGGTGACGGCCGTGCCGCTGATCCTCTATGCCAACGGGGCCAAGCGGCTCAGGCTCTCGAGCATTGGGATCCTGCAATATATCGCGCCCACGATGATCTTTCTGATCGCGGTTTTCCATTTCGGGGAGCCTTTCGACACCGCGCGCGCCATCGCCTTCCCGATGATCTGGGCGGCACTGGTGCTTTATACGGTTTCGATGCTGCGATCCCAGCGGGCCTCCGCGCAGTAATACAAGAGTTCGCGGGTCTCCGCGGAATAATAACAGCCCATTAGGGCATGGCTCGGCGCCCCCCGCCCACTGGCGCGCCCACGCCGGTCGTGCCCGGGGCCGTGGTCGTCATGCCCTTGGCCACCCGGATCGCCAGATAGGCAAAGGCCTGGGCCTCCAGCGCATCCCCGTTGAGCCCGACTTCTTCCACCGGCTGGATGGGCAGGCCCGTGCGGTCCGACAGCATCGCCATCAGAGCCGCGTTCCGTCGCCCACCGCCGGTGACAAGAATGCGCTCGGGCTCGGTCCGGAAATGCTCGAGGCCCCGTGCAACGGAGGCCGCAGCGCAGGCGGTGAGCGTGGCCGCTGCATCCGCATCACCCAGGCCCCCGACGGCCTCGCCGAGGTAATCGAACGACCCGCGATCCAGCGATTTCGGCGGCATCTGGTGGAAGTAGCCATCCAGCATAAACTCGGCCACGCCCGGCTCATCCACCCGACCCCGCCGCGCCAGGGCGCCGTCTGCGTCGAACGTCCCCAAGCCCCTTTCGACCATCATATCGTCAATCGGCGCATTGGCCGGACCGGTATCGAATGCCATTAGGGCACCGGGCGCGTCGGGCGCCTCCGTTTTGGGATCGACCCAAGTCAGATTGCCGACACCGCCCAGATTAAGAAAGGCCAGCGGTCGCTCCGCCCCGATCCATTGCGCCAACGCCCAGTGATAGAACGGCGCGAGCGGCGCGCCCTGCCCGCCTAGAGCCACATCGCTTGAGCGGAAGTCCCAAATCACCGGCAGACCGATCGCGCGCGCAAGGCTGTCGCCATCTCCGGCCTGGTGGGTGCCGCGCCCGCCCGGCTCATGGGCCAGTGTTTGGCCGTGAAAGCCCAGAAATTCGGGCTGCTGGTCCTGCTGGAGTTCGGCCCGGAAGGCGGCAAACGCTGCGATATGGGCCGTCTCGATCTGGCGCGCCGCAGCCTCCGCCGCCGCCTCGCCTGGCCAAGTGCCCAGACCCGCCCGCAGTACCGCGCGCGTCTCGGGCGAAAACGCTTGCGCATAGCTCGGCCCGAAGGCTTGGATCGTCAGCCCGTCGCTCGCGATGATGGCCAGGTCGACACCGTCCATGGACGTGCCCGTCATGGCGCCGGCCGCGCGGATGACGCCCGTGCCCTCACCCAGCCAGTCCGGGCGCATCGGCCTGCTCTTTGCTTTCACCGCGCTCCCCGCTAAGACGCCCTGACGCTCAACATGGACAAAGCGGCGATGACCTACCAGCCCAAATCAGAGTTCCTGGCCGAGATCACGGCCCGTGGTTTTCTGGCCGATTGCACCGATCTGGAAACGCTCGATCAGCGCCTGATGGCGGGGCCGGTGACCTGCTATATCGGCTATGATGCCACGGCGAAATCGCTGCATGTGGGCCATCTGCTTAATATCATGCTGCTGCGCTGGTGGCAGAAGACGGGCAACCGGCCCATCACACTGATGGGCGGGGGCACGACGAAGGTGGGCGATCCGAGCTTTCGCGCCGATGAGCGCCCCTTGCTTGGACCCGAGGAGATCGACGCCAATATCGCCGGGATGCGACAGGTCTTTGACCGCTATCTCGATTACGGCGCAGGCCCGCAGGCGGCACGGATGCTCAACAATGCAGACTGGCTGGACGGGCTAAACTATCTGGAGTTTCTGCGCGATATCGGACGGCATTTTTCCGTCAATCGGATGCTAAGTTTTGAAAGCGTCAAGTCCCGCCTGGACCGCGAGCAAAGCCTTAGCTTTCTCGAGTTCAACTACATGATCCTGCAGGCCTATGACTTCCTGGAGTTGAGCCGACGCGAGGACTGTGTGCTGCAAATGGGTGGCTCGGACCAATGGGGCAATATCGTCAACGGTGTCGACCTGACGCGCCGGGTTCTTGGCACCGAGATCTACGGCCTGACCACGCCGCTTTTGACCACCTCCGATGGTAAGAAGATGGGCAAAAGCCAGGGTGGCGCGATCTGGCTCAATGCTGAGATGCTCAGCGCCTATGAGTTCTGGCAGTTTTGGCGCAACACCACCGACGCGGATACGGGGCGCTTCCTGAAACTTTACACCGAGTTGCCGGTGGCGGAATGCGAACGCCTGGGCGCGTTGGAGGGATCAGAGATTAACGAGGCCAAGATCATCCTGGCCAATGAGGTGACGGGCCTGCTCCACGGAAAGCAGGCCGCTGCGGCGGCCGAGGCCACGGCGCGTGAGGTGTTCGAGCGTGGCGGCGCGGGGGAGGACCTGCCGACGCTGAGCCTGAGCGCCGAGGAGATCGGCGACGGCATTTCCATCGTGCAACTGATTACCCGGTCGGGTCTGGCGAAATCGGGCAAAGAGGCCAAACGCCTGATCGCGGAACAGGGCGCGCGGATGAATGACGCCCCGCTCAGCGATCCGGGGCTGATCCTGCGCTATGACGACCTGAGCGCGCCGGTGAAACTGAGCGCGGGCAAAAAGCGCCACGCGCTGATCACGCGGCAGTAGCGGCCGGGCGATTCGCGCTGCATCGCGTTCATTTGCAGGGATTTTCAAGCTTAACGGCCGATTAGGCATATCGCGCGATGTTCGATCTATGTTCGATTTCGCTGCCACCCCGTATCGCCTGCCCGTGCCGCTGCCACAATCGCCGTTATTTAACGCGGCTTTGGGGCAGATGGGGGTAGATGTCTGCCACCACGCCCTGCCAGGCGGGACCGCGATGGTGATGCTGCGCCAAACGCGCCTTTTGGGTCGCGTCGGTTTGATTTGCCGGGGGCCGGTTTGGACCTGCGGCACGACTGAGAGCCGGGTTGCTGGGCTGTCTGAGATGCGCCGCGCTTTAGGGCTGCGCCACCTGATAGTGAACCCAGAGTTTGAGGCGGAACAGGGCCTGTATCACGATGCCGGTTTTATCAAGCTGCCTGGCCGGTGTGCGCGGGTGGCGCGTTTGTCGCTGACAGGATCACCGGCGGACTGGCTGCACCGGATGCAGGGTAAATGGCGCAACAGGTTGCGTCACGCCCGCAAACAGGAGGTGACGGCCGAGCGCCATGATTTTCTTCCCGAGGAAGGGCATTGGCTGTTCAACGAGGACACCAGCCAACAGCAAAGCCGCCATTACCGGACGCTCGCCCACCCGATCGTGGCACAGATGGCGCAGGCCGAGCCGGGCGCGGCGCAGCTCTTCATCGCGCGCAAGAACCGCCGGGCCGTGGCGGCGATGCTCTTTCTGTGCCACGGCGCGATGGCGACCTATCAGATCGGCTGGACCACCGATGAGGGAAGACAGCTTTCAGCTCATAACGCCCTGATGTGGGAGGCGATGCTCGCGCTAAATGTGCGCGGTGTGCAGGAGCTTGACCTTGGCATGATCGGTTCGGGCCGGGCCGATGGGATAGATAAATTCAAACTGGGCACGGGAGCCGTGGAGCAGAAGCTCGGCGGCTCATGGCTACACTCCGCCTGGCTCGCTCCCCTGCACCGAACCCGCCATTGGCGTCACGGTCCGGCCTTTAGCCTAACGGGCGTGACCTAAAGCGGGGTGGTTTAGGTTCCACGGCTGCATCGATGCATCAACGCCCTCTGCGCTATGTCTCTCGGGCCACGTTGCGGAGCCGACTTCCCTGCGGCTGCGTCGTTGTTCCGACTTTCCTGGCACTTGGTCGCTTTCCTGGCACTGGGTCTCGGAGCCGATGCCTCCCGTGCTTAAGTTCTCGCCAGCGCCCGCAATGCGCGCGCCCGCGACGCAGGGATCCGGGCGATGTCGACGGCGGTGAACACATGGACCGTCTGCAGATCCCGATCAATCACGGCGTGATCCGACACCCAGCCGCCCAGTCCAAGATAGGCCCTGAGCAAGGTCGGCATCTGCCGCAACCCGGCCTTGAGATCCACGGTTTCATCACCGACTTCGGTCAATTCGCTCAGATCGACCGCGGCGGCGGCGATCCGCGTCGGGCGCTGGCTTTTGGGTCCGAGATGACGCCGGGCCAATAGCGCAAGGCTGTCGCGATGCGCGCCGGGATCGGCCCCTTTGAACGAGGCACAGCCAAACAACATCCGGGCCCCTTCGCGCTCAGCCAACACAGTCAACGCTCCCAAAGCCAGGCGTAAAAGATCGGCGTCACGCGCGTCACCGGCCAAACAGAAGCGTCCAAGCTCGAGCGTTGTCTGACGAACCGCCTGCAACGGCCCTAAACCATAGCATTGGGCGGAATAGCTGCGCGCAATCTCGGCGCCCCGAAACACGTTGGTGCGAAACGTCCCTGAAAGCCGTCCGTCGCGTTCGAGCAGGACATGGGCGCATTGCGCGTCGAACGCATCACGATCCGACCAACAATTTGCCTCGCCCCGAAACAGTCGCCCTCTAAGTTCGAGCGCGGCTTCCAAATCAGCCTCATCGCGGGCCAGCCGAGCGGAAAGCCCGCCGAGCCGCAGCAAAACGCCCGAGCCCAGGGCCGCATCACGCGTCCCATCCAGGTGAGCCTCTGAGAGTGCTATAGACGCGGCGCGCATCGCGGTTACCCGGTCCTGGCGCAGCAAGGGCTCCGGCGCGGCAGGCTGCGCCGGATCACGCCCAGCCAGCAGGCTAGTTGTTGCCATTGATGGCATCGCCCACGTTGATCCGGCCAAAGTTGCGGATGATCTGCGTGAGAAGCGTCACATCGCCGATACCGTTATCGGTGACCCGGCGGGATAATTGGACAAAGCGGCCGTCTTCCAAGCCGTAGCGCTCGACCGCCTCCACGACCCCCTCTTCGTCAAAGGCAATCGCGACGATGTCACGGTCGACGATTTCAGGCGCGCGATAAGCGAAGCTGCGGACCTGATAAGCGGAGTAAAACCAGGCATTGTCCTCGATCACGCCGGTCGCCGACGGCTCCCCGACCGTCAGGGCGACGCTGTCGCGAGTATCAACACCTGGCAGGATCGCCGAAAGCTCCTCTTCCGGCGGAACGAAGCCATGATTGTTGACGGTGGCCGAGCAGCCGACCATCGCAAGCGCCAAGGCAAGACCGCCAAAACAGCGCCGCAAAGGAGCGCCCAGCCCCGAACCCATGTGTCTAGTAACGCACCGCGTCCGGCTGGTCGGGATCCTAGTCAGAATGTCGCGCCTTACCAATCCGCGCATGAAAGCCTCTTGGGTCTCATCTCGGCCGTGCCTTGTTCGCCCAGCCCAATCTCAGGTAAGCAGTTAGCGCGATCGCCCCCCTGACACAAGCGAGGCCGGATACGCGCAGCGCTCGGTGCCTCACACAGCATGCGGAGAGGGTGCGGAGCAGGTGACGGGCGCCTGTGACGTCAGATTGAAAAGGCAAAGAGAGTTGAACGATACAGATTTGAGCCTGCCGCTGAGCCAATTGCCGCGCCACGAACCCACCCCCATTTCGCTGCAGCCCGATGGCCAGTGGCTTGCGCAAGCCACTGAGGCGCTGGCGCTCTTGGGTTTGCGAAAGGTCCGCCTGGAAGGGCAGATTGCACCCGATGACCGCGCAGCGGGCTGGCGTCTTACGGCGCAACTCGGTGCGACGGTCGTGCAACCCTGTGTACGAAGCCTGGCACCGGTGCGCACGCGTCTCGAGCTTCCGGTGCTGCGCCGATATCTCAAGGACTTGCCCTCCGCTGAGGCCGAGGAGGCCGAGATCCCTGAGGATGATAGCCTGGAGCCTCTGGTTGCGCGGATCGATTTGGGCGCGCTTATGCTCGAAGAGATCTCCCTTGCCCTGCCCGCCTTTCCACGCGCTGACGATGCCGAGCCGGCAACGCACGCGATTCAGGCCGCGCCGCCCGGCGTGACCCCTATGAGTGATGACGATCTTAAACCCTTCGCGGCGCTCCAGGCCTTGCGAGATGGGTTGGAAAATGGCCCAAAAGACGAGGATTGACCCCGCCCGTGTCGGACCTGCCCGGTTCCTGGAAGCCTATTCGGATCGCTCTCGAAAAAGCTGACCCAAAAAGACTTGCGCAGAAGAGAAATCCAAGTATGTTCCGCCGCCTACGACGCATGGCGCTAACACGTTGGGTTTGGCTCTCCAGGTCGCTGGTTCAAACCGGTCGCCGGTAAAACCGCTAGGTGTCGATTAGATGCAAGACAGATGGGCCAAAGGACGGCCCGCTTCACACACCGAGGTTGAGACATGGCTGTCCCCCAGAATCGAGTCACGCGGTCCCGCCGCAACATGCGCCGCGGCCACGATAGCCTAGATGGCGCGAACCCCAATGAGTGCCCCGAATGCGGTGAGCTAAAGCGCCCGCACCATATCTGCCCGTCCTGCGGCCATTATGCCGGGCGCGAAGTGATCGCGCAGGCGGAAGAGATCGATCTCGAAGACGACGCGGCGTAAGCCAGCGTGACTGGCCTGCGTCCTGAGCCCGCGCCTCGGGACAGTCTATGCGCCGTGAGCCGCGCGGCTATGCGGCGCCCTCGGCGAATTGCCGTGTCATGAGCGCCGCTGATCGCACCCACGCCACAAACGGCGGTTTAATGTCGACCCAACGCTCCGATGCGCAGGGCAATACCGTGTTGTCCATCGACGCTATGGGCGGCGACCACGGGCCGGGCGCCGTGGTGGCAGGATTGGCCAAGGCCGCCGCGCAGAACGAGCGGCTGCGCTTTATTCTTCATGGCCGCGAAGCGGACCTTCGCCCCCTGGTGACACGTAAGCGCGGCCTGTCCGAGATTTGCGAAATTCGAGACGCCCCCGACGTTGTGACCATGGATGCCAAACCCAGCCATGTGATGCGCAATGGCAAGGGAAGCTCGATGTGGTCGACAGTCGAGGCAGTTCGCGCGGGCGAGGCCTCCGTGGCGCTGTCTTGCGGCAATACTGGCGCTCTGATGGCTGTGTCGATGCTACGTTTGCGCAAGATCGAGGGCGTTAATCGCCCGGCAATCGCCTGTCTTTGGCCGTCGCGCGCAGCGCAAGGCTTCAATGTGATGCTCGATTGCGGCGCCGATGTCCGCGCCGATGCCGAAGACCTGTTGCAATACGCGCTGATGGGGGCCAGCTATGCCCGCAACGGGCTGGGCCTCTCGCGGCCGCGCGTGGGCGTTCTGAATGTCGGGACCGAAGAGCATAAAGGCCGCGCCGAACTGAAGATCGCCGCTGAACTGATCGAGCGAGTGGCCCCCGCGGCCGATCTCGATTTCGTGGGCTTCGTCGAGGGCGGCGATCTGCCCTCGGACCGCGTGGATGTGGTCGTCACCGATGGCTTCACGGGAAATGTCGCGCTTAAAACCGGCGAAGGCACCGCGACGTTGATCCGCGACCTTCTGAAAGAAGCCTTCGCTTACACGCCCCTGTCTCGCATCGCCTCACTTCTCGCCTATACCTCGCTGAGGCGCCTGTCCAAGCGCATCGACCCGCGCCAGGTGAATGGCGGCGTATTTTTGGGCTTGAACGGCACCGTCGTCAAATCGCACGGCTCGGCCGATGCAACAGGGTTTGCCGCCGCGATCAAGCTGGCCGCGGCCCTGTCCGCGGCGGGCTTCCACGAGCGCCTCGCCCAGCGGATCTCAGCCGCCGAACAGGCCGCGATCGCCGCGATCCAGGCGCAGGAGGCGACGTGATGGAACGGTCTGTACCGGTGGGCATCGGGCATTACCTGCCCGAACGCGTTGTCGAAAACGCCTGGTTCGCCGAGCGGATCGACACCAGCGATGAGTGGATCCGCACCCGCTCCGGCATAGAGCGGCGCCATTTCGCGGCCGAGGGTGAGACGACCTCACAGCTTGCCCTCCATGCCGCGCGCGCAGCTCTGAGCGATGCGGGTCTCGCGCCGAATGATCTCGACGGCATCATTCTGGCCACGTCTACGCCCGATCTGACCTTCCCGTCAGTCGCCACCATGGTCCAGGCGGGCCTCGGGATGACGCGCGGTTTTGCCTTCGATGTGCAGGCGGTATGCGCCGGGTTTATTTTCGCATTGTCCACAGCTGAGGCGTATTTGAGCTCGGGCCAAGCCCGGCGGATCATGGTCGTAGGCGCTGAGACATTCAGCCGGATTATGGACTGGCAGGACCGCACCACCTCGGTTCTCTTTGGCGACGGCGCGGGCGCGCTGATCCTTGAGCGCCAGGACCAGCCCGGCGCGCCCAGCGATCGCGGGATCCTGGCGACGGACCTCCGCTCGGACGGGCAATTCAAGGATCTGCTCTATGTCGATGGCGGCGTCTCAAGCAGCCAGACAACCGGTGTTCTACGCATGGAGGGCAAGGAGGTCTTCCGCCATGCCGTTGAAAAGCTTGCTGAAACCGCTGACACCGCGCTTGATCGAGCAGGTCTCGCCGCCTCCGATGTCGCCTGGATCGTGCCGCATCAGGCCAATCTTCGGATCATCACGCGCACCGCGCAAAAAATGCGCATCGGCATGGAGCGGGTGGTCGTCACGGTCCAGGATCACGGCAACACGTCGGCGGCGTCTATCCCTTTGGCCCTGGCGGTGGGTGTCGAGCGCGGACAGATCAAGTGCGGCGATCTTTTGGTGACCGAAGCCATCGGCGGCGGCTTGGCCTGGGGTTCGGTTGTGCTGCGTTGGTGACACTTTGCCGATGGAACATCACGCGGCAAGCCCTTCGATTGACTTCAAAATTCGGCTCAGTCACCCTGACGTGAGAATCGTAGGAGAGGTCACATGGCGGATAAAACGCTCACCCGAATGGATCTAAGTGAAGCGGTGTTTCGCGAAGTTGGCCTATCGCGCAATGAAAGCGCGCAGCTGGTCGAGCGTGTGCTCGAAGTGATGTCGGACGCGCTGGTCGAGCAAGGCCAGGTCAAAATCTCGTCCTTTGGCACCTTTTCGGTCCGCTCCAAGACTGCCCGTGTTGGTCGCAATCCCAAGACGGGTGAAGAGGTTCCGATCCTGCCGCGCCGGGTGCTGACCTTTCGCCCGAGCCACCTGATGAAAGACCGCGTCGCCAAGGGCAACCGGTCCTAAGCAGTACGCCCCAATGGCGGGGCTACTTTGGCGGGGGAAAACAAGACAGAGGTGAGCCCGGAGATACGCCATGTCGAAGTCACCGCAAGCATTCCGCACGATCCGCGAGGTTGCCGATTGGCTTGACGTCGCCGCCCATGTCCTGCGCTTTTGGGAAAGTAAATTTCCGCAGATCAAACCCGTCAAACGCGCGGGCGGGCGCCGTTATTACCGCCCCGGCGATATGGAATTGGTGGGCGGAATCAAAGTCTTACTTCATGAACAGGGCATGACCATAAAAGGCGTGCAGAACATGCTGGCCTCTGAAGGTGTGGGCTCTGTGTCCTCGCTGGCACCACCGCTCGAAGCGGGGCTTGCAGCCGAACACGAGCCGGACAATGTCGATCTTTGGGAAACCGAGTTGCAGGCCTTGGAGGAAACGGACAGGGCTGAAGCAGACAGGGCGGAAGCGGATGGGGCTGAAGCGGATGGGGCTGCGGACGAAGGGCAACCGGATGTGGTGATGGAGCCCGCGACGCCGATTGAGGCGACCGTGACCGAGCCGCGCGTCTCCGAGGACGACCTGCGTGCCGCTCTCGATACCGCGCTTGTGCCTGAGCCGAGTGCCGCAGATCCGCTCGCCGCACCGCCGACGCCTCTCGTAGATGAAAAGCCCATGGATGAGGGGCCCGCGGCCGAAGTTCTCGACCCGAAGTTTGAAGACACGCCGACGGCTGATCTTTTCACTGAGGCGGAAAGCGCATCCGAGCCAACTGCATCCCAGCCCGCGCAGCCAGAAACGCAAAGTCCAGAGCCCGCCGATCCTCCGGACACGCAGCATGTCGGACCATCAGAAGCGCCGATGGCCGAAGACACGCCCGAGGCTGCAACTGCGACCATGCCGGGCGATCTGTCGGGCGGTCGGCGCGGGATGCCTGCCCTGATGGGCGCTTTGGCCGACCGCAAGGCAAGCGACCCGGAAAGCCTCGGCCCTGTGCTCGCGCGCCTCATGGCCTTGCAAAACCGCCTGCAAGCGGCCCGCGCACCGCGCTGAGCCTGCGCGTTCCGGCGCTGCGGGCTTTCATCTACCGCGCTCCCTTGCGCCCGGCGTCAAACTTGCTAAACGGAGGGCTCGTCGGGCTATGGCGCAGCCTGGTAGCGCGTCCGTCTGGGGGACGGAAGGTCGCAGGTTCGAGTCCTGCTAGCCCGACCAAACACTCTCCCCGCAGCGCGCTTGGACGCGCTCGCCCTGGTGATGGCTAGGGGAGGATGCGGCATGGCCGATGGGGTACTGCCCGATCACACGCTGCGGAAGATGGCAGCGGCAGAAGAGATCCAGGCGCTGCGCCCGCTCGACGACGATCAAGTGCAACCCGCCAGTTTGGACCTCCGCCTTGGGGCCACGGCGATCCGCGTGCGCGCCTCATTTCTGTCCGGTCATGGGCGCAGCATCGAGGACCGGCTCGCTGCGTTTGAGATGCACCGGGTTTCGCTTGAGGGTGATGGCGCAGTTCTCGAAAAGGGCTGCGTTTACTTGGTGGAACTTCTCGAAAGCCTCGCCCTGCCAGAAGACGTGAGCGCGGTTGCCAATGCCAAAAGCTCCACCGGCCGGCTAGATCTTCTGACCCGCACCATTGCCGATGGCGGCACCGAATTCGACCGGATCCCGGCGGGCTATCGCGGGCCGCTCTACGCTGAGATTTGCCCGCGATCGTTCAGCGTGCTCGCGTGTGAGGGGATGCGTCTGAACCAGATCCGTTTTCGCCGCGGCCATGCCGCCCTTGAGGATGGCGCCTTGAAGGCTTTGCATGAGCAAGAGCCCCTGGTCAGCGGCACTGCTCATATCGACCAAGGACTAGGCTTTTCGGTCGATCTGAAATTGCCGGCCACAACGCTCGTGGGCTACCGCGCCAAACCCCATACCGGGGTGATCGACCTGGCCCGGATCGGCGGGCATGACCGCGCGGATTTCTGGGAAGAAGTGCACAGCGACGACGGTCAGATCATCCTCGATCCCGGTGCTTTCTACATCCTGGTCAGCCGCGAGGCGGTGACGATCCCGCCCGATTACGCGGCCGAAATGGCGCCCTATCTGGCGATGGTGGGTGAGTTTCGCGTGCATTACGCGGGCTTTTTCGATCCGGGCTTCGGCCATGCTGAGGCGGGCGGTGCGGGCGCGCGCGGCGTGCTAGAGGTGCGCTGTCACGAGGCGCCCTTTGTTCTGGAGCACGGACAGATCGTCGGGCGGCTGGTTTATGAGCGCATGGCGGCACGGCCCGAACGGCTCTACGGCGCGGGGCTCAGCTCAAACTATCAGGGTCAGGGCTTGAAACTTTCCAAGCATTTCAAAGACTAGAGAGACGTTCTTCTCACAGATGCAGCAGCCGGGAGTAATGCAGCAGACCGAAATCGGTAAGCGTTTCCGACAATGGCCGCCAGATCGACGAGAACGCCACCGCATCCAGACCGCATTGCTCCGAGATCGCCTCTAGGCTGCGCCGACCATCGACCAAGGCCACACAGCGCGAGGCCATTGCCGAGACGGGGATCTCAGCGAGCATTCCGGAATGGCTTACCGGGATGACGCCTGATTTTGACGCCGCCTGCGCCAGTTTTTCGCCCGAAACACCCTTGAGATGGGGAACCGCCTCCCGGTCTGTACGCGCGACCCGGCGCTCGGCATTCGGCGCGGCATAGACAACATGGCTGCGCAGCCCGCCATTGAGCGCCTCGGCCAGGTGCATCCGGTCCAGCAGCGCGATCTCTTTGAGCAGACTGGCATCCGCCATAAACCGCGCCGGATCGTAAAGGTAGGGCTGGGGCGTGCCGATATAATGCAGCCCTGCCTGCTCGAGCAGGGCCATCAATGCGTCGATCGTAAAGCCCTGCAAGGGCCCGTGCATCAATAGCTGATAAAAGCCCGCATCGGTGCTGAGCGCGTCTTTGAGCGCCGGGATTGTATGAACCGGATGGCTTTCAGGGAGGCGCGCGACGATGGCCTTGGCCCGGCGCAACCGCTCCCGCGGGGTACCCTGGACGAGGCGCTGGAGGGAGGCCCTGAGCGAGGCCAACGCCGCCATGCCATAAGGCGCAGGCAAGGACAGGCCCAAGCCGCCCTCCGGACTGAGCGCGCGGGCAAGGTGCGCCAAGGCCTCGGCCGGGTCGGGGCAGTATTGCAGCACATTGGCGCAATCAATGTAGTCGAAGGGGCCGTACTCTGCCGCGCGCGACAGGTCTCCGGTCACAAAGGTCACATCGGGCAGGTCCCGCGCCTTCAAACGCGCCTCAGCGATCTGGCGCGCCGAACGGCTCAGATCGAGATAGGTGATATGGTAGGGTTTGTTGGCGCTGGTCAGGACCTGGGCGATTTGAACCACCGCGTCGCCCGTGCCGCCGCCCGCCACCAAGACCCGTGTGCCCGCCGCCCAACGCCGTTTGCCCGCGAAGACGAAATGATCGATCTCAAGCGGGTGCGAGGGAGAGCCGGTGATCAGGCGCTGACGCTCCTCGTCGGGGTCGCGGGCCGGATAGGGAAAGGCGTCGAACCCTGCGAGATCTGCCTCCGTCTGCATGCTCAGAGCCCCCGATATCGCCGCGTCCAAGGCCCCTTCCCGCCCCGCATCCCGGGCTCTGCGATGGGTCCATTCGCGACATAGACCATGACGCCAATGGACGCGCAACGACCTTAATCGGCGCAAAAGTTAAACAGATAATGCCCTGTTTAGGGCTCCATCCGCGCGCCCAGCCGAGATCTTGTTTGCCAAGATCACAATCGATGAGCCAGCCATGAACGAAGCCTACCGCCTGCCTCAGCGCAAAATCGACCCGAGCAAGGGGCCCGTCCTGCCCGACGGCACAGCCAACGACAATGACCGCGTTGAGATCGGGCCGACACCTTTGGCCTATGGGGAATGGGCGGCGGCGGGGCTGATCCTGCCGGATCTGCCCGCGCTGCGCGCCTACCGGTTGGAGCGCCTGGTCGGGCGCCTGGTGGAGCGGGATTATGCGGGCGTATTGATGTTCGACCCGCTCAACATCCGCTACGCCACCGACAGCACCAATATGCAGCTTTGGAACACCCATAATCCGTTCCGGGCCTGCCTGGTGACGGCGTCGGGTCATATGGTTTTGTGGGATTATAAGAATTCGCCATTTCTGGCCGATCACAACCCGCTTGTGACCGAAGTGCGGTCAGGCGCGTCGTTCTTCTACTTTAGCAACGGCGATCGTGAAGGGGACGCAGCGCGGGCTTTCGCAGATCAGGTCGCGGTCCTTTTGGCCGAGCATTGCGGCACCAATCGCCGCCTGGCCGTCGACAAGATCATGCTCAAAGGCGCGCGCGCTCTGGAGGCCCTGGGGATTGCGCTCCATGACGGCGAAGAGGTGACGGAAAAGGCGCGCGCGATCAAAGGTCCCGATGAGATCCTAGCGATGCGCTGTGCAAGCCACGCCTGCGAGGCCTCGGTCGCGGCGATGCACCGGGCCGCGGCGCCGGGTATGACCGAGGATGAGATTTGGGCCGTGCTCCATGCCGAGAACATCAAGCGCGGTGGTGAGTGGATTGAGACGCGGCTACTGGCCACCGGGCCGCGCACCAATCCGTGGTTTCAGGAATGTGGGCCTAGGGTGCTACAACACAACGAAATTCTCGCCTTCGACACCGACTTGATCGGCTGCTACGGCCTGTGCGTGGATATCTCACGAACCTGGTGGATCGGCGATGCACCGCCCCGGCCCGATATGGGCGAGACGATGCGCCACGCGGTTGAGCATATTGAGACCAATCGCGCGCTGCTCGCCCCGGGAGTGTCCTTCCGAGAGCTAACCTTTGGCGGCCACCAGCTTGCCGAGAAATACGACGCCCGAAAGTATTCCTGCCGCTTTCACGGCGTGGGGCTTTGTGATGAATGGCCGCTCATTGCCTATAGCGACGGCTATGTCGAAGGCGCCTTCGATTACGAGCTTGAGCCCGGGATGATGCTGTGTGTTGAGGCTCTGGTGGGCGAAGAGGGCGGCGATTTCTGCATCAAGCTAGAGGATCAGGTCCTGATTACCGAGGACGGGCACGAGACCTTTACGCAATACCCGTTCGATCCGGTCCTGCTCAGCGCTTAGGGCGCGCCTTCGAAGACACCGATCACCGTATAATGATCCGAGCCGTTGCGCGGGGCCAATGCTTCGAGACCGCCGCCGCGTCCTTGCGGCAGGATCACGTGGTCGATGGCCGGGAAGAGCCAGCCTCCAAAGAGGGGAAACGTGCCCTGTAGCGGCGCGGCAACCTCCCCTCCGCTTGCGCGCTCATAACTGCGCAGGGCATGGCTCCAGGCAACCATATTGAAATCTCCGCCGATCAAAACCGGGCCTTCCAGCGCCTCGATCACAGGGATCAGCGCCGCGAGTTGTTGCGGTTGATCGAACGGATAGGGCCAGTGCATATGGACCGAGATCACCCAAAGTGGCCCGCCTGGTGCGTCCACCTGAAAGCCCACAATGCCCTGGCCTTCTAGGCAAAATCGGCTGCCCTCGATCACGTCGTAGGTTGACAGGACCGCGACACCGCCGACGGCGGCATAGGGGCAGAAGTGGCGTGCATAGCGGCGCGGCAATGCGTCGAGCACGGACGCGGCATTGCGCTCGCTAACCTCTTGCAGGGTGATGAATTGAGGATCACGCGCGGCGATATCCGCCAGGATCGCGGAAGGATCTTCGAGCGCGAAGAGCAGGTTTTTTTGATAAATCCGCTGCGGCTCTCTAAACTCAGAGGCCGCGAGCGGCGTGCCGACGGGCGTGGCGAAATACCAAGCCAAGCCACCCCAGAGCCCAAGCAAAACGGCCAAGGGCCAACGCATTCGCGCCAGGAGCATCAGTCCAGCCGCGCCAAGCGCGCCAAAGCCGATCCAGTCGCGAAATACCGCAAGACTGTCGCCCACAGGATGCAGCGCGCCGAGATAGCTGCCCGCCAAAGCCAACGCCGCAAGGCCTGCCAGAACGACGACACCACCGCGCAGCAGCCGGGCCAAAAGTTGTCCAAAATAATGCCCGTCTTGGGCCTCGGTCCTTGCATTCATCACGGCGTTTTTGCCCTCTTTGAACTCATATGTCAGCCTCACACGAGCGCGTGACAACTCTGTCACAACGCTTGTTAACGTCCCGTATGCGGCCCTAACTGACCCTCAAGCGGCCCCCCGTGCCGCCCGCAAAGGAGTTGCCCATGTCAGCCACGCGTTTCACGTTTCCGGGTCATGCCGGTGATGCGCTCGCCGCCCGTCTCGACCTTCCCGAGGGCCCACATCTAGCGACCGCGCTGATGG
Organism: Pseudomonadota bacterium; assembly: GCA_038530555.1. GTDB lineage: Bacteria > Pseudomonadota > Alphaproteobacteria > Rhodobacterales > Rhodobacteraceae > HKCCE3408. The sequence continues at coordinate 638,388 of JBCBCN010000001.1, forward strand.
CGCACTGCTTTACCTGTGGCAAGGATATCCAGGCCGCGCGCAGAATTTCCGCACGTTTAACTGGGGCGGGCATCGCCGTTTTGCGCTTTGATTTTACCGGGCTGGGCCATTCCGGTGGGGAGTTCGAGAACACCACCTTTACCAGCAATGTCGCCGATCTTGCGATGGCAGCCGAGGCGCTGAGCGCTCGGGACATGGCACCCCAGCTGATCATCGGCCATTCCTTGGGCGGTGCGGCCGTCCTGCGGGCGGCAAGCGAGATCGACAGCGTGCGCGCCGTTGTCACCATCGGCGCCCCAGCAGATCCGGCGCATGTCAGGCATCACTTCGCAGAAGCGCGCAGCCGAATTGAGGCCGAGGGTGCGGCCGAGGTCAGCTTGGCCGGGCGTCCCATTCGCATCGGGCGGGATTTTCTTCACGATATTGAAAGCGCACGGCTTGAGGATGCGATCTCGGGGCTTGGCCGGGCGCTCTTGGTTCTGCACGCACCGCGCGACGAGATCGTGGGCATCGAAAATGCCACACGCATCTTTACTGCGGCCAAACACCCCAAAAGCTTCGTCACGCTCGACGATGCCGATCACCTGATCACCCGGGCCAGCGATGCCGAATACACCGCCGAGGTGATCGCGGCCTGGGCAACGCGCTATCTCGCTCTCAGACCACCTGCCCCGCCGCCTGGCGCGCCCGAAGGGATCACACGGGTCAGCGAGGCAGACCCGGCGGGCTTTCTGCAGGATGTACAGGCGGGCGACCGGTTCCACGTGCTCGCCGACGAGCCGCTCAGCTATGGTGGCACGAACCGCGGCATGTCGCCTTATCAGTTCCTTGCCGCCGGGCTTGGCGCTTGCACATCGATGACGATCCGGATGTATGCGCGGCGCAAAAACTGGCCGCTTGAGCATGTCAGCGTCGATATTCGCCACGACCGCGTACATGCCCAGGATGCCGGTCAGGATGCCTCGGGTGCCGGGGGACAATCGCTCGATCAGTTTACCCGTGAGGTTCTTCTAGAAGGCGATCTAAGCGCCGAGCAGCGCGATAAGCTCATGGCAATCGCAGACAAATGCCCGGTACACCGCACGCTAGAGCGCGGCGCGCGGGTGGTGACGCGGCAAAAGTCGCCTGAGCCGGCCTAGAGCCTTTTGGCGGTGCGCCATCAGCTCTGCGCTAAGAGCGGCAGGAGCGGCGTGGACTTGATCTCCTCCATCGAGAGGAGCGCTGTGACATTGTAGATTTTCACCTCGGAAATCAGCGCCTGGTAAAAGACGTCATAGGCCCGGGCATTGGCCACGCGAACCTTGAGGATATAGTCAATATCTCCCGCCAACCGGTGCGCCTCCAGCACTTCGGGCCGAGATCTGAGCGCGGTGAGAAAGCTCGACTGCCATTCCGCCTCATGCTCGGACGTGCGGATCAGCACGAAAAAACAGGCCTCGAGCCCCAGCGCATCGGCATCGAGCAGAACCGTGTGCTGACCGATGACGCCTGCCTCACGCAATTTGCGGATACGGTTCCAGACCGGCGTTTTCGAGGAGCCGACTTGGCGCGCGATCTCATCGAGCGACTGACTGGCGTCTCGCTGCATCTCGGTCAGGATCTTGCGGTCCAATTGGTCGATTTGCGTGGCCATTTGGCGGCTCCCTTGCCGTGATATCATCCATTGCAGGCTCGCCTATTGCGAACATCTGTTCCCTATTGGACCGGGCTTCAGGTCACTACAAGAACGATTTCTCATTTTCTACGCTGCAAAGTCCATATGCGTTCCAAGGCCGGTCATGACGCCGCGCAAGGCGCAGTGGAGGTGGTCTTCGCCGGGAAAATGGCGCATCTTCACCGCCGAGATCAGCGGCAGGCGCGGCATCCGGCCACGGCAAAACGTCCGAGGCACGGAGCACGACCCACCTGCGATCGGCCCAACATCTCCAATAGATACGAGCGACCCAAAGTGACCCAGACACGCACGCCCGCCTCGAGCAGCCCAAGCGCGGAACCGAAACCGGCCAAGGCCTTGCCCGACGCCCAGACCATCACCGCGGTGCGTCATTACACCGACCGGCTTTTTTCGTTCCGCGTGACGCGCCCGGCCAGTTTGCGCTTTCGCTCGGGAGAGTTCGTCATGATCGGTCTCATGGGCGATCCCGATCCGAAAACCGGTAAGCAAAAGCCGCTTCTCAGGGCCTATTCCATTGCCTCACCGGCTTGGGACGATGAGTTGGAGTTCTACTCGATCAAAGTGCCCGATGGCCCGCTGACATCCCGGCTTCAGCATGTGGCGGTCGGCGATGAGCTGATCCTGCGGCCCAAACCGGTCGGCACGCTGGTCCATGACGCGCTGTTGCCGGGCAAACGGCTGTGGTTTTTCGCGACGGGCACGGGGTTTGCACCCTTCGCCAGCCTCCTACGCGAGCCACAGACCTATGACGACTACGACGAAGTGATCATCACCCATACCTGCCGAGAAGTGGCGGAACTGACCTATGGCGCGGAACTGATCGAGACGATCCGCGCAGACAGCGACTTGGCGGAACTGATTGGGCCGGGCTTTGCTGACAAAATCCGCTACTACCCCACCACCACGCGCGAGCCGAGCGCCAAGATGGGCCGGATCACTGATCTGATGCGCTCAGGCGAGGTGTTTTCGGACCTCGGCCTGCCCGCGATGTCGCCGGAGACCGACCGGGCGATGATCTGCGGCAACTTGGCCTTTAACCTCGAGCTCAAAGAGCTTTTGGAAGAGTACGGCCTGGAAGAAGGCGCCAATTCCAAGCCGCTGCACTTCACGGTGGAAAAGGCGTTCTTGGACTGAGCCCGGCCGCTGAGATCAGGCTGAACGCGCTCTATCCCAATGAATAGTGATCCAATCATGCAACTGTGTTAATAGGATAAAGCAATCGGCATAAATTATCCGATAATCCACTAAAAATTGTGGTATCCTTTATTCGCCGGAAACCTCATTCCCTGGGGTAGCTCGGCATTACCAGTAATGTGATTTCAAATTTTGAGGGGAAATCATGACAATAAGAAAGAAGATGGCTGGCCTCGGGCTTGCGATCGGAATGGCGTTTGGTGCCAGCTCGGCGTCGGCGGCGGTGGTTGATTTTACCGGCTCCGGCACCGGTGCCGCGGATGGCGCAAGCCTTTCGTGCAGCACCACGGGCTTTCTGAACTTGGGTGGATGCTCTGTGACGTTCAACAGCGCCGGTCTCGGCGTGCAGGGCGGCCTTATTGACACCCAAGGTGATGAGCTCGACGGCTTCGGCGGGACGGAGAGCATCACGATCTCGTTCGCTCAGAACATGGTCTGGAGCAACATCACCTTTGGCCTTTGGGACAGTGGTGATGACGCGTTGCTGCAAGCCGATAGCGGTCCGGCCCTGTCCTATGGCGGCAATAATCCGTCGCTGGACCTGCCGAACGTTGTCTCGAGCTCGTTGACGATTACGGCGGTCGACTCGCTCAACGGCTTCTTCAGCAACAAGCGCGATGACTTTACCATCGCGTCGATCGAAGTGGCCCCCGTGCCGCTTCCGGCTGCGGGCTTTATGCTTCTTGCCGGTCTCGGCGGGCTTTACGCCATGCGCCGTCGCCAGAAGGCATAAGTCGAACATTTACATTAAAAAAAGCCGCCCGGGCATCTGCTCGGGCGGCTCTTTTTTTGGCAGTGGTCGGCCCTTATAGGCCCAGCGCTTCCCGCACTTGGGTCAGGACACCTTCGACCATGTCCGGGTTGTTCCGGGCACCTTCAATGGCGGTCGTCAGGGTCGAGGTCACTTGATCCCCAAGGCCGGCGCCTTCGACAGCCGAAATCAGCGCATCGGCGTCAAAAGTGTCGGCACTCAACAGCGACCCGATTCCACCGGCTGCGCCATCGGCGGCATCGGTCACGGCATCGGCTGCATCTCCAAGCAGGCTCGACGCCGCATCAGAAGCATCATCGGCCGCTTCTGCCGCGGTCTCGCCGGCATCCTCAGCTGCCTCAACGGCATCGGCCGCGGCATCGTTGGCTGCGTCAGCCGCCTCAGCCGCTTCTTCGGCCGCACCTTCGGCAGCGCTTGCCGCCTCATCAGCTGCTTCGGTTGCAGTGTCGGTCACAGCATCTGTTGCAGCATCGGTCGCGTCAGCGGCGGCTTCAGCGCCTTCTTCAGCCGCGCCGGTAAGGCCCTCAAGCGCGTCATTTGCCGCCTCGGTGGCCTCTTCAACGGCATCGGTCACAGCCTCTTCGGCCGCATCGACTGCGTCATCGACTGCTTCGCCCACGCTGTCGGCAGCATCTTCAACGGCATCGGTAGCCTGATCGACCAGCGATCCAGCTTCCTCGGTCGCCGCCTCAGTGGCGTCAGACGCGGCTTCTGCAGCATCCTCAGCAGCACCTTCAACCGCTTCCATAGCGTCTCCAGCGGTATCCGCCATATCATCGGCCGCATCAGAAAATGCACCGGTTTGCCAGAAATAGACGCCGCCAATAATGACGAAAACGCCTATGATAATTGCAATGGTTCTTCCCATGGTCTTTCCCCAAATGTGATGCTGTCAAACGCATCGGGGTGGAAATAGTTCCAAATGCTGCACTGCCGCAATGGGAAAGCAGCCGCAGGGTTCCCATGAGCGACGTTTCGCCCCGACGCGTTGCCCGGTTGAGGTCAGCCGCGGCGTTCAAAGTGGCCTTGAAAGCGCCGCCATCGCCCTTTACTTTGCGTGCATTCGAAACGGTCCACAAAGGAACGCCCCATAGCCAGACGACCCCACAACGCGCCACCACAGCGCGACACCGGACCGCGCGTCAATGACCGCATCCGCGCCCCTGAACTCCGCTTGATTGGCGCCGAAGGCGAAAATATCGGCGTTGTAACCCCTGACAAAGCGATGGAATTGGCTGAACGGGCCGGTCTCGATTTGGTCGAGATTTCGCCCAACGCGACCCCGCCCGTTTGCAAGATCATGGACTTTGGCAAGTTCAAATACGAACAGCAAAAGCGCGAGAGCGAGGCCCGCAAAAAGCAAAAAACCATCGACGTTAAAGAGGTCAAGCTGCGCCCAGGCACCGACAACCACGATTTCGAGCGTAAGCTGAACGACGCCATCAAGTTCCTCGAAAACGGCGACAAGGTAAAAGTCACGCTGCGCTTTCGAGGCAGGGAAATGGCCCACCAAAACCTAGGGCGAGAACAGCTTGAAAAGATCGCCGAACGCGTCGAGGGCATCGGCAAAGTTGAGAACATGCCTAAGATGGAAGGCCGCCAGATGGTGATGATGATCGGCCCGGCGAAATAGCCCTCAGGTCTATCCTTACGCCGCCGTTCTTCTTTGCTGAGCGATCTGACAGCTGGGTGAAGCCTTACGAGTTGCGCGCGTCGCTAGAGCTACGGGCGCTGACGCTTGGGGCGTTTCTCTGAAAGGTGCCCGCAAGACCGTTGAGCATACCGTCTCACGAGATGTTGTGGTGATCCGGCGTTTGGTTGCGATCTTACCGAGGCAAAGGAGAGCCCTTACCCCGCTCTCTGCCGGTGTTCCTGCTTCGGTGATATGCCCGGATCAAATTCAGCGAACCTTCAACAGCCATCTCAATGCCGACCATGGTTTGCCCAAACGGCGAAAGGCTGTCGACCTTAAGCCGCGACATCACGCCCTCTGCCTCCCGCAATCGGTCGCGTAGGTCTATAAATCGCCCGATTTTCGTTATGTCGTACTGATAACCTACGATGAGTTTTGGTTGGCGCAGAACATCAAGCGGACGCAGCATAAGGAAATTATCGAAATGAGAGCCGTCCTGACGCTGATTTAGCAAACACACATCGAGCGGCTCATAGCTCCGAAGAGCCGTTTTTATTTGGTCAAGTGCAGCAGGGTCGGTATTCGCGCATTGGAGAAGGCTGCAACTACGGCCTAGGATGCTATCGCGATTGTACCCGGTCAGGCGCTCAAAGCTCGAGTTTACATAGATCAATGGAACGTCAGGGGCCTCGTAATCTCCGATTGAAATGGGAAACGTGAGCCTGTCGAGCCAGTCTAACGTTTCGGCGCTAGGCGCCATTCGCTTTTCAGACGTCTCCGACAAAGGATCACTCCGAAGATGTGCGGATGCCGATACCCTACCAGCATCAAACGAAATGTTCTTGTGAAAAGCAAGATAATTGCGAAATGATCGCGTCATGGAGACCATTGGCCCCGCCATCCTTATCGCGTTCGAGCTGATCGTGACCGCAGATCGCGACCTGCTTGAGATTGTGTCGCTTTCTTTGCAGGTTTCGCTCAGCGCCGTGGCTTTGGCCGCTCTAATCGGTGTTCCGCTCGGCGCGGCCCTTGCGGTTTTACGCTTTCCCGGTCGCGGGGCGGCGATTGTCCTGGTCAATGCCCTTATGGGGATGCCGCCGGTTGTGGTGGGCCTTGCGGTTTATCTCGCGCTATCGGCCCAGGGTCCTTTGGGTGTACTCGAGCTTCTCTATACGCCCACTGCCATGGTCATCGCCCAAGTGATCCTGGTTACGCCGATCATAACGGCGTTGAGCCGTGCGAGCCTTGCGCAGATGTTGGTGGAATATGACGAAACCTTGCGCGCGCTTGGTGCGGGTCCCCTCGACACGATCGGCACATTGTTATGGGATGCCCGCTTTGCGCTGGTTACGGCGCTCTTGGCGGGGCTCGGGCGGGCCTTGGCGGAGGTCGGTGCGGTGATGCTGGTGGGTGGCAATATCGACCATCTGACGCGGGTGATGACCACGGCCATCGCGCTGGAGACGGCGCGCGGAGCGCTGCCCTTGGCCCTTGGTCTTGGTTTCGTTCTGCTCTTGATGACGCTGGTGCTGAATGCGACGGTCCTGGCGCTCAGGGCGCGGCTTGAGGGGCCCGAACATGTGTAGGTGCTTGGAAGGCGGAGGCTATAGGTGACCAAACGGCCCCAGATCATTGCCTTTCCAAGCCCCGCAACCGCGCCGTCCGCCCTGCGCATCGAAGGCGTGCATCTACGCCGCGCCGATGTACCGGTGCTCGACGGGGTTAGTCTCAGCCTTCAGGCGACCGGGATCAGCGGCCTCATCGGGCCCAATGGCGCGGGAAAATCGGTGCTTCTGAGGGTGATCGCCGGGCTGATCGAGCCGGATCTGGGTGAGATCACCCTGCCCTTGCCGATGCGCGGACGGATCGGGCTTGTGGCGCAACGCCCGGTCCTGTTGCGCCGGTCTGTGCGCGGCAATCTAAACCATGCCCTCAGGCTCGCGCGCGTGCCCCGCCACCAGCGCGCGGATCGCTTGCAGGAATTGCTGACACTCGGCCATCTGGAGACGCTCGCCGACCGGCCTGCACGGCAAGTGTCCGGCGGCGAGACCCAGCGCCTAGCCATTGTGCGCGCCCTGGCGGCGCATCCCGCACTGCTCCTGCTCGACGAGCCGACGGCCCATCTGGATCCCCGCGCGGTTCAGGCGGTCGAAAAGCTCATCACTGAGATCGCGCTGGCTGGCACCAAGATCCTGCTGGTGACGCATGACACTGGGCAATTGAGCCGGTTGGCGCGTGAGGTTGCCTTCATGCATCGCGGGCGCGCCCATGAGGTCACGCCGATGCCAGCCTTCCTGCACCGACCCCAAAGCGCCGAGGCGCGGGCCTATCTGGACGGCTCCATTCTGCTATGACCGCCTCGGGGAAACGGGCCCTTTGGGCGGCGGCGCTCACGCTGCTCAGTGCCCCCGCTTGGGCCGAGACCGAGGCGCCGACCGACCACGTGCCCGACCCCGTGGTTGTGATCCAATCGACGACATCGACGCAGAATTCCGGTCTCTACGATCACCTCCTCCCCCTAGCCGAAGCCGCGACGGGCCTAGAGATCCGCGTGGTGGCGGTGGGCACCGGGCAGGCGCTCCAGAACGCGGCGCGCTGCGACGGGGACATGGTGATCGTGCATGCCCGCGCTGCCGAAGAAGCCTTCGTGACGGCGGGCTTTGGCGGACCGCGGCGGGACCTTATGGCCAACAGCTTCGTGCTGATCGGCCCTGCCGAAGACCCTGCTGGCATTGCCGATGCCGACAGCGCCCGGGCTGCGTTCGCCACCATCGCGGAAAGACAGGCACGGTTCGTCAGCCGCGGCGATGACAGCGGCACGCATGCGCGCGAACTCAGCCTCTGGCCCGACGGTTTCGACCCGGAAGAGAGCTCCGGCACGTGGTATCGTGAGACCGGCGCGGGCATGGGGGCCACGCTCAATATCGCCGTGGGTATGAGCGCCTACACGTTGAGTGACGCGGCCTCCTGGTCCCAATTCGGCAATCGTGGAACGCATGCGGTGCTGCTGCAGGGCGACCCCGCGCTGATAAATCCTTACTCGGTGATTCCCGTCTCGGCGGCCCGGTGCCCACGCATCAACGCCCAAGGCGCGGCCGCTTTGATCGCTTGGCTGACCGGCGCCGGAGGGCAGGCGGCAATCGCTGCTTTTGCACCCGGGGGCACGGCATTATTTGAGCCGACCGCTCGGTAAGCAGCGATTACTGCTAGACTTTCTTATATAATAAATGCGCCGGGGCCCTCCCCTGCCCCGGCGCCACAGGCCATCGATCGTTCGACCAGATCCATGCACGCGTAAGATGTCGCAGCCTAGATCCGGACGTAAACTGTCATCGGCCCGGTGTCTTAATCGGATCCGCAGCGGATCCACGCGCTTTTATCCAGTTTCCGGGCTGTTAGGTCAAGCGTTTGCACATAAAACGATCGCGCGTTCTTTAGTAAGAAAGCTCCGTCAGGATCAGCCGCGCGCGATTGTTCGAAGAGCGGTTGAGCGTGCCGAACCAGATATCGTACTGGCCTTAAAGAGGGTTCTGGAAGGTAATCGCGGAATTCAGTCCACGGTAATCGTCGTTCCAATGCCACGATCCATCGGGGGCGTTGACCAAGATAACCGTGTCGATCGCGGCGGAATCGGCCTCAACCGCGATGGTCAATATGCCAGTAGGCGAGACGACAAAGCCCGGAAAGCTGAAGCCACAATCAAACAAGCTCTGCATGCCGCCTGCGGTAACGTTACGCGTCCAGGGGTCAGGCGCGAAATTCGCAGGCACATTGGCCGATCCGAACACCGTCGGGTTGTTATAGCTGGGACAGGCAGCGGCCGGCCCGGCCAGGGCAACGGGGACAAGGGCTGCGCCGAGGACAACGCTGAGGCCGGTGATGCGCCGTGTCACATACCGGAGACATGCGAACATGATGAAATCCTTCCAACAGACGAGCCGGGGACCATTCCGCCCCTGAGCTAAGGCGGGTCGGAGTAAAGCTGTCAGTCGCGGTCTACATTTGGGACGGACGACAGTACCGACATTGCTCTGGCTCGCGGGCATCATTCTGCGTCGCAGCAGAGTTATCCCGAAAAAGGCCCATACCATCCCCAGCCATGTCCCCAGCTTTTACGCCAACCCTGTGCACAACCCAATTCCGGGCCCGCCCGGCGCGCGCTAGCGTGCTCGCCGAGGGATACCGGGTGGCGTGGGCGAGAGCACGGCATCCATAGCCAGGGGTGGCGTAGTTAGTGTCAGATCAACAAAGCAAGTCCGTACATTCGGCCTCCGACGTGCAATCCGGCAGAGCTGAAAACGGCCCACAACGCGCCAAGCGCCTTGCGCATCTGCAACAGGTCGGACGCAACCATGGCTTCTTCCGACGCGTCGGGCAGGAACACAGCGCGCTCTTCGTCGATGAAGGCGATGAGTTGATCGTGACCTTCGACAGCGCGGAACGGGTGCTCGACAAGACTGCCGACGGTCTACCCCTCGGATTTACCGCACTCAAGCGCCGCGAATGCTCGCTTTTGTCCATCATGGGACGACGCGGTAGCTTTTTCCGCGAAACAGCGCTTTACGCCTTGTTCGATTATCTCGTCGATGACGGCTTTTTCGACCGGTTTGAACGGGTGGCCTTCGTTGGGCTCGGACCAATGTGCGGCTATGGCGCTGCGGCCTATAGCGTGGCCGCACCGGGCGCGCGGGTTCTCGCCGTCAACCCGGTCGCAACGCTCGACCGTGACGCAGCCCCGTTTGAGCGCCGCTACCGCGCCGCCTGGGGCCGCGACTTCACCAGCCGCTACGGCTTTGCGCCCCAGATGACCGATGGCGCCGAACAGGTCACCATCATCTACGATCCCGCCGATGCGATGTGCGCGGCCCATGCGGCATTGTTTCAGGGCCATAACGTCGCCCGGCACAAGCTGCGCTGGGGCGGCATGTCGTCGGGCAAGATCCTTTCGACCGGCAACGCGCTGGAGGACGTGATCGACGCGGCCTTCGAAGGGCGGCTGACCGCGCCCGAGCTTGCACGTCTGCTTAGACCCGCGCGCCGCGGCTCACCGGCGCATTTGGCCCGCCTCATGACACGCGCCGCGCAATCAGGGCATCCCAAGCTTGCGTTAGAGGCCGCCCGGCGCGGTAAGACGCTGACGACGGACGGACGGTTCGACGGTGCAGTGGCGATCCTGCGCGCCCATCGAGACGCCCGCGCCGTGACTTCCTGAGCCGTGACATCCTGAACCGATCACTTTTGTATCGTGCTGCCACCGCTCGTATTGCCCGCAGCCGAGCCTCCAGCAGCGAAGGGTCGTGTCGAAATTCGTGTCGCGGGATAGGATTCCGGCTGTTGACCCGGCTCTTCGAAGCCGACGAAGACGGCAAAGCCCAATGCCGGAAAGTATTGAAAAATCGACGTCGACCGCTCGTTACCCGTCACGATATCGAGCCGCGCCTCGATGACATCGAGTGTGCAGGTGCCGATTTGGGTCGTCCCGACCGGCCCGGTACGTAGGCTCAACGCCTCGGTAAAGGCATCCCCATCGGCGGGCCGCACGGTCGAGGTCACCTGGAACTCCGAATTCGGCGCGACCGTCGGCGGCAGCGGCCGGTCATAGCTGAATTCTTCGCGGGTCTCTTCTTGCGTGAAACCGCCAATCAGATCGACCGAACTCAAGAGCCAAATCCCATGGAGCGAAGTATAGACCAGGCCGGGCGCATCCTCGAAGCCGAACTCTAGTTCCTCCATACGCCCGTCCGGGCTGCGGTCATACCGCACGACCGTGTCGTCAAAGGCCACGTAAACTCCTGCGGCTGTATCGGCCATCGATACGGGGCAATCGGCCCAAACCGGACTACTGGCCAAAGCGGCAAGGCTTGCGGCCACTGGGCCAACTCTAACTCGTCGTGATCTCATCAGCGCACGTCTCCTCGTCTTTGGACGCAACCTCGAAGAAACCGCTTCGGATGGCAAGCGGCGCGATGGGGCGCGGCATCCGCCGCCGCATCCGGTCTTGTCGCCCCCCCGCCCCTTCGTGTAGCCCCACGCCATGGAGCGCATCACCATCCGCCGGCCTGACGATTGGCACTTGCATCTGCGCGACGGAGCCGTGCTTGAGGCGGTCCTTCCAGACACAGCGCAGCATTTCGCCCGGGCGATCATTATGCCCAACCTTGTGCCCCCCGTCGTGACCGGCGCCGATGCTGTCCGATATGCCGAGCGTATTCGCGCCGCTACACCACAAGATGCAGACTTCTCGCCTTTGATGACGCTCTATCTGACGGAAGCAACTGACCCGTCCGACGTGGCCGCGGCCTTCGCTGACGGGCTGATCCACGCGGTCAAGCTCTACCCCGCGGGTGCGACGACTAACTCCGCCTCCGGTGTGCGCGACCTTACCAAGGTGATGCCGGTGCTCGAGAAAATGGCCGAGATCGGCTTGACGCTCTGTATGCACGGCGAAGTGACCGACCCGGAGATCGACATCTTCGACCGGGAGGCCGTGTTCCTTGAACGGGTCCTGGCACCGCTACAGACCCGGCTGCCGGAACTGCCCGTGACGCTGGAGCATGTGACCACCTCCGATGGCATCTCCTACATAGAGGGGGCGCCGGGCCGGTCGGCGGCTACGATCACGACGCATCATCTTATGATCAACCGTAACCATATCTTGGTCGGCGGGATCCGCCCGCATTACTACTGCCTGCCCGTGGCCAAGCGCAGCACGCATCAGGCCGCACTCCGACGCGCCGCGACCAGCGGTTCAGCGCGGTTCTTCCTCGGCACCGACAGCGCGCCCCACAAAGACGCCGACAAAGAGACCGGCTGCGGCTGCGCCGGGTGCTATACCGCTCCGGTCACGATGTCTTGCCTCGCCCATGTCTTCGAAGAGGAAGGCGCGCTCGACCGCCTGGAAGCCTTCAGCAGCCTCAATGGACCCGCGCATTACGGCCTACCGGCCAACTCTGAGACCATAACTCTGGAAAAACGCACCGCGCCCGTGCCTCCCATCGGCAAACGCCATAGCGGTGCTGGGCCGATCACCGTTTTTGACCCCGGCCATGACCTCTACTGGCATGTCGTCTGAGGCGTCCCTTCACTTTTGCAAAAATACTCGCACCGCAGGCCGGGGCGGGCGGGGCTCGATGCCCCGCGCGGCCCGAACTCGCGGCCAAGCTCTCACCCGCCAGGAGGCTCCATGATCCCAAGCTCCGCTCCCGATCCCGCCACGATGGCCCGCCTGACAGCCCGGATGCTGCTTGACATCGGCGCGGTGCATTTCAACGCCGCCGAGCCGTTTACCCTGGCTAGCGGCAAACAGGCGCCGACCTATATCGATTGCCGCAAACTCATCTCCTACCCCAGGGTGCGCAGCGCGCTGATGGACTACCTCGCCGCCCATGTGATGCGCGAGGCGGGCTTTGAGGCTTTTGACAGTGTCGCTGGCGGTGAAACGGCGGGTATCCCTTTCGCGGCTCTCATCGCCGAGCGCCTGGCACTCCCGATGAGCTATGTCCGCAAAAAACCCAAAGGCTACGGCCGCGACGCACAGATCGAAGGCGTGATGGAAGAAAGCGACCGCGTGCTTTTGATCGAGGATCTGACGACGGATGGCGGCTCCAAGCTCAATTTCGTCGACGCGATCCGCAAAACCGGCGCAGAATGCGGCCATACGGCCGTGATTTTCTACTACGGCATTTTCCCCGAGACCCTGCCGCGCCTGGCCGAGCACGGGGTGGAACTGCATTGGCTGTGTCAATGGTCGGACGTTGTGGCCGAGGCGCGGCGCGCGGGCGATTTCGACGCGGCCACTTTGGGCGAGGTTGAGCGCTTTTTAGCCGATCCCGAAGGCTGGGCGCCAAAAGCCTGAGGCCCCAAGATGTTGGTGGTGGAAGCTTCAAATTTGCTGCATTTTGTGTTACGTTCGCGCGGATTTTGATCCACACGTTATCCTCGTCTTATCCAGATTGACCGGCTTTTCCGCGCCGCCTAAACCAGCCGTATCACGGGGTAACGACGATAAAAACGGGGGGCAGGCATGAGCAATATCGCGGTCGCGCAACCGCCAGCGGAGGCGACATCCGAGACAGAAATGCCGTATAATATCGAGGCCGAGCAACAGCTCTTGGGCGCGATCCTATCCTCGAATTATGTGCTCGACCGGATCGAAGGCATCGTCACTGACAAGCATTTCTACGACCCCGTCCACGGTGAGATTTTCGCCAAGGCACAGGCCCGGATCACCTCGGGTGTGCAGACCGACGCCACCACGCTCAAGACCCCGTTCGCCGATCACCCCGGGCTGCAGGCGCTCGGCGGGGCGGAATATCTCCTCCGGCTGCAACTCAGCGCCGTGGCGACCTCGGCTGCGCGCGATTATGCCCGGCTGATCCACGATCTGGCAGTGCGGCGTGAGCTCATTGATCTGGGCCGTCGCGTGGCCGACCGAGCGAAAAGCGCGCGCGACGACATTCCGCCAGACGACCAGATCGTCACCGCCGAAGCCGAGCTTTTCAAATTGGCCGAAACAGGCTCCGCCCGCAGCGGCTTTCAACCCTTCATGCAAGCCCTGACCGACGCGGTCGAAATTGCCGATGCAGCCTATAATCGCTCGGGCGGTCTGGCCGGTCTGTCCTCGGGTCTTGCCGATATGGACAAGATGCTCGGTGGCTTGCACAATTCGGACCTATTGATCCTGGCCGGGCGGCCGTCAATGGGTAAGACATCACTGGCCACCAATATCGCCTTCAACGTGGCCAAACGCTATCGCCAGGGCACTGAGGCCGGCAGCGCCTCGGATGGCGGTGTGGTGGGTTTTTTCTCGCTCGAGATGTCGGCGGCGCAGCTTGCGCAACGGATCCTGTCGGAAGCGGCGGAGATCCCGTCGGAGTTGATCCGCAAGGGCGAGCTGAACGAAGGCGAGTTCAAACGCTACCTTACGGCGGCGCAACAGTTGGAGTCCTGCCCGCTTTATATCGATGACACACCTGCCCTGCCGATCAGCCAATTGGCAGCGCGGGCTCGTAGGCTCAAGCGCGGGCCACAGGGTCTACAGCTTTTGATCGTAGACTATCTGCAGCTTGTCCGCCCTGCCACAGCCAAGGACAGCCGGGTCAATGAGGTCTCGGAAATCACCCAAGGCCTGAAGGCGATCGCCAAGGAACTCAATATCCCGGTGATTGCACTTTCGCAACTTTCGCGCCAGGTCGAGCAGCGAGAGGACAAACGCCCTCAGCTGTCCGATCTGCGCGAGTCGGGGTCCATCGAGCAGGACGCGGACGTGGTGATGTTTGTCTATCGCGGCGAGTATTACAAAGAGCGCGAGAAGCCGGGCGAAGAGAACCTGGAGGCGATGGCGAAATGGCAGCAAGACATGGACGCGCTCCATGGCAAGGCTGAGGTCATCGTCGGCAAGCAGCGCCACGGTCCGGTCGGCACGATTGAGCTGAGCTTTGAGGGTCGCTTCACTAAGTTCGGAAATCTCGTCAAACCCTGGCAGGCGCCGGCAGATCCAGGCTTTCAGTGAGGGGTTGCGCCCTGCCTTCGCAGGGCGCGCGAGTTTCAGGCTTCGGGGGCCGGGCTTCGGGGGCATTGAGCCCCCGAAGCCCGGGCGAGAGACGCTGTCTCTCGCGCTCTCTGGGATATTTTACGATAAAGACAGTTCGAAACGGTTCAGCGCGAGCTGCTGAAAGCACTGCTTTCCAGTGCAGTGGCCGGTTCAGCTTCAGCTGACAAATGCACCGCATTTGAGGCCACGACGGGCGGAGCCCCGGTGGAACGAGCGGAGCCCAGGGAGAACGGGCGGAGCCTAGGCTTTGTGCCTTCGCAAGCTTTGCCGCGCATTATACGGCCGTGGGCTTGACGACGCTAGAGATATGGCTGACCTGAATGCATGGCTGGCGGCACTCTCACCATCGATCTTGGCGCGATCGCGCAGAACTTTCGCGCGCTCGACGCGATGAGCGCGGCTGAGACCGGAGCCGTGGTCAAAGCCGATGCCTATGGGTTGGGCCTTGAACCGGTTGGCAAGGCGCTGCGCAAAGCAGGCGCAAACCGCTTCTTCGTGGCGATTGCCGAGGAAGGCGCGGCACTGCGTAAGATCCTAGGCCCTGGGCCGGAGATCGCCGTTTTTTCCGGGCATATGGACGGCGATACCGGCCTCATTCGAGACAATGCTCTGACGCCGATGCTGAACAGCCCCGAGCAATGGGCGCGCCACCGAGAGACCGGCCTGACCTATGGCGTGCAGCTCGACAGCGGCATGAGCCGCTTAGGCTTTCAGCCCGGCGATTGGGCGGAATGTCGGGATGAGATGGCGCCCAATTTGATCATGTCGCATTTGGCTTGCGCCGATGAACCCGAGCACCGCCAGAACGCGGCGCAGCTCACCGCCTTTCGCGCGTTGACCGAAGGCGCTACGGCGCCGCTGTCGCTCGCGGCCACAGGCGGGACGCTGATTGGCCCAGACTATCACTTCGATCTCACCCGGCCCGGGATCGGCGTCTATGGCGGTATGCCCTTTGCCGAGGCCCGGCCGGTGGTGCGCCTCAGCCTGCCGGTGATCCAAGTGCGCGATCTCGCCCCGGGCGACACGGTCGGCTATGGCGCGACGTTCACCGCCGCGCGGCCCAGCCGGATTGCGACCGTATCCGGGGGCTATGCAGACGGTTTGATCCGCGCGATGTCCGGGCGCGGGGCGCTTTGGCATGGCGAGACCGCCTGCCCCATCGCCGGACGTGTGTCGATGGACCTGATCGGTGTCGACATCACCGATCTGAACGAGACACCGGAAAGACTGGACATCCTTGCGCCGCACCAAGGCATCGATGACTTGGCCGAGGGGGCGGGCACAATCGGCTATGAGATCCTGACGAGCCTTGGGGCGCGCTACACCCGCACATATCTGGCCTGAATGGACCGCTATCCCAACATCCTGCTCTTCGCAAATCTCGCGCTGCTTGTGGTCTTCCCGCTGAGTTGGTTCGCGCCGCTGATGCGCGCGAGGCTCTTGCCGATCTTTGGGCTGAATGAGATCACGATCCTGTCGGGCATCGTATCGCTCTGGGAGGAGGAAAAGGCGCTCGCCGCCCTAGTCGTGCTGTTCGCGCTCGTGGCGCCGGTGGGCAAGACCCTGGCCCTGGCCGCTGTGCATCTCGGCCGCGCGGGGCCCCGCGCCCTGCCTTGGATCGCGGCGCTGGGAAAGCTTGCCATGGCCGATGTTTTTCTGATTGCGCTTTACGTCGTGCTGGCGCGCGGTCAGGCGATTGGCCGGGTCGAGACGGCTTGGGGCCTGTGGCTCTTTACGGCGGCTGTTCTGACCTCCATCGCGCTGGCCTTTTGGACCGACCGGCTGGCCAAACGAGCGCCGGAGGCCTAAGCCCGGGCCTATGGCGAAACCTGCGCTGTCATTTGTCTGTTCGAACTGCGGCACGGTCCACAAGAAATGGGCCGGGCAATGCGATGGCTGCGGCGCCTGGAACACCATCACCGAAGAGGCGCCGCTGTCCCAGGGCCCGGGCAAAGGTCTGGGCGCGGCCAAGGGCAAGGGCATGGCGCTGAGCGATCTGGCCAGCGGTGAGGCCGAGCCGCCGCGCCAGGGCTCCGGCCTGGCCGAGCTTGACCGGGTGCTTGGCGGCGGCCTTGTGCCCGCCTCGGCAACGCTGGTGGGCGGCGATCCCGGCATCGGCAAATCCACCTTGTTGTTGCAAGCTGCGGCCAGTTTCGCATCCCGAGGCCTGAAGGTCGTCTATGTCTCGGGCGAGGAGGCGACAGCCCAGGTTCGCCTGCGCGCGGGTCGTCTGGGCCTGCGGGAGGCCCAGGTCAAGCTCGCCGCGGAAACCAATCTGCGCGATATCCTGACCACACTGGAGGCCGAGCGCCCAGACCTCGCCATCATCGATTCCGTGCAAACGATGTGGCTCGATACGGTCGAAAGCGCACCGGGATCGGTCAGCCAGGTGCGCGCCTCCTCCCATGAGCTTGTGACTTTCGCAAAACGGCGCGGCGTGGCGGTGATGCTGGTGGGCCACGTGACCAAGGAGGGCCAGATCGCGGGCCCACGCGTGGTCGAGCATATGGTCGACACCGTGCTTTATTTCGAAGGGGAGCGCGGGCATCAGTTCCGCATCCTGCGCTCGGTCAAAAACCGCTTTGGCCCAGCCGATGAGATCGGCGTTTTCGAAATGACCGGCGCGGGGCTGGCCGAAGTGCCCAACCCCTCGGCGCTGTTTTTGTCGGACCGCGACAGCCCTGCGCCGGGCTCAGCCGTCTTTGCGGGCATCGAAGGCACGCGGCCTGTTCTGGTCGAGATCCAGGCCTTGGTGGCGCCGTCGCCGCACAGCCAACCCCGCCGCGCGGTCGTGGGCTGGGATGCCGGGCGGCTGTCGATGATCCTGGCCGTGCTGGAGGCGCGGGTGGGCATCTCGTTTCAGGGCCTCGATGTCTATCTCAACATCGCCGGCGGGATGCGGGTAACGGAACCCGCCGCCGATCTGGCCGTGGCCGCAGCGCTTCTGTCGGCGCGCGAAGATGCCGCCCTGCCCCGCGACGCGGTGATCTTTGGGGAATTGTCGCTGTCGGGGGCGCTCAGGCCCGTCAGTCAGGCCGAGGCGCGCCTGAAAGAGGCGGCCAAGCTGGGATTTGCCCAAGCGATGGTCTCGGCGGGTGGGAAAACAGGAAACGGTGGCGGGCTCAGCCTCAAAACCATGCCCGATCTGGCGCATTTCGTAGGCGAGGTTTTCGGCGCAGAATAGGCCCGCTCGCAAGCCTCAGAACCGCAGCGACACCCGCAACGCGCCCGAAAGCGAGGTCACATCGCTGCCCAAACCGCCCAACTCGATCGAGCTGTCGAGAAGGCGACCATTGCCAAGCTCGAGGCTTTGCCCAAGTTCGAGGCGCGCGGAAAAGCCGTCATCCATCAGGGCTTCCGCGACCAGCGAATTCGGAGACCCCATCTCGGTCCAGTCGAGATAGGCGCCCAGGAACATATCGCTCTGCGCCGTCATCCGGGTGCCGCGCAAACCTAGGGACACTTGCGCGAAGTCCACTTCGGTCGCGGCAGTGCCCGCCAAAAGCCCGCCCGTGCCCTCGATCTCTTCCTGGCCCAGCGAAAAGCCAAAGCTCGGGCTTAAAAGCCAAGCGAGCGAGACCGCGTGGTCATAGCGCAGCTCAAGCGTTGTCGCGGTCAGCTCCGTCTCGCCTTGGCCCGTGCCGCCAGCCTCTTCTTGGTCGAATGTGCCGCGTCCCAGGATCACTGTGGCCTCGCCGTGCCAGGGGCCCGAGCGGAAGGCGAGATAGGGCTGCACGAACAGCATATCGCCGTCGATGGACACGCCAGGGCGGTCGCTCTGGATCTCGTCATAGCCGAGGGAGAGGCCAATAACGGCATTGGGTCCCATCGCGATATCCGCGCCGATCTGCAGGCCATAGCCGGAAATATCTCGATCCCGCGTGTCGTCGCGAGCCGCAAAGCCCGTCAGTTCAACCCAAGTGTAAAGGTTGCCCGCAAGGCCCGGCGCATCCTGGCGCGAGGCTGTCACGGTCAGCTCTCCAGTCTCAGATGGTGCGCGCGCGAAATTGAGCGCCGTGTCGCGAAAAGACAGGCTGCGCGCGCCCTGATCCCGGGCCACGCCCTGCGCGGTGCGCACCACGAGCATCGATGCGCCCGATGTGGCGGCGGCGAAATCGGCCACGCCCCCAGGCGGCGGGGCGGACAACAACAGGCCGAAGACGGCGCCGGTCAGCTCTAGATCGAAGGAATAATCGCCTCGGCTACCATTAGGATCATAGCCCGAGACCACCAATTGATATTCGCCATTGCTGAGGGACGTTGGGTTCGGGCCATCGCGAAACGTCCTCGGGCCGCGTGTGTTGGGGTTGGTTTCCACCTGCCAGGCGACGGCCTCGGTATCGCGGCGCTGACGGCCAAAATTGCGCAGACCCGCGGGAACCACCGCATTTGCGGGAAACAGGATATATTGCAGGCGCTGACTGCCCGTACCGGTGGTGACGACATTCGAGGCATTGATGCGAAGGCCCACCGGGTCACTGACGGTGATACCGACGATTTCATAGGTCCAGCCCGCATTGCGCGTATAGCTCAGGTCGGTGTTATCGAGCTTGAAGCTGCGCTGCGTTTGAGCGGCCGCGGTGGAGGCGAGGGCGAGTATCCAAGCGAAGGCAAGACATAACACAGCCAGCGCAAGCCCGCTTGCACGGCGCAGTCGCCAGGTGAACGGGATCTGGGTCCTAAACATGGCAAAAACCCTTTCTAGGTCGTCACTGATGCAAGATCGGAAACAATTGCGGCGCTTTAGTGGAAAAGTTGCGATGAAATTTTCCGACATTCTGTCTAGACCGCTCGGCGCTCGCGCGGTCGCTGATCCGAAGGGATCACTGTGTCTCGCAACGCGTCAAGATGCGCAAAACTATTGAAATATGCCGAAAAACTTGGTTTGAGCCGGTAAGTGGCGGCGCCAGTCCAGGCGAAATTGCTTGCGTCGCAACTCTATGGGGGTGAAATCAGGGTCAAAAGGGCCCAAGCCGAGCCAACAAGCGGCACGGTCCCACAAAGGCGTCCGCAAACGGGCAAAGAGGCAAAGGCAGAGGTCCGCGATGGAAGGCTTCACGATTTTCGATGGCGTCGTCGCCGGCGTTATCATCATCTCCGCGATACTGGCCTATTCGCGCGGGTTCATGCGCGAGGTCCTGTCGATCGCGGGCTGGATCGCCGCCGCAATCGTGGCGTTTCTGTTTGCCGCCCGCGCGCAGCCGCTGATCATGGAAATCCCCTATGTGGGCGATTTCATCGGCGCGTCTTGCGAAATGGGGATCATAGCGGCCTTCGCGGTCGTTTTCGTAATCACGCTGATCGTCGTGTCGTTTTTCACGCCCATTTTCTCAGGAGCGATCCAGCGCTCATTCATCGGCGGCCTCGATGCCGGTTTGGGCTTTCTTTTCGGCGTCGCGCGGGGGGTGATCTTGGTGATAGTGGGCCTGGTGGCTTACGAATGGATCGGTGGGGATGAGCCTATCGCGGTGATCACCGACAGCCGCTCGGTCGAGATTTTCGCCGACTCGCAGGGCTGGCTCGAAAGTCAGGTGCCACAAGACGCGCCGGGCTGGGTCCTCGCGCAATACGAGCAGCTCACCAGCACCTGCGTCACCGACGGCGACGGGGTTGAGGCGGTCACGCCACCGGCGAACGACACTTGAGACTTAACCGACGCGCAACGATAGCTCTCGCGCGTGGCGCGCATTCTCCAACCTTGGCCCCAACCTTGCCCCCAAACTTGCCCCCAGATCTGCCCCCAAATTTGCCGTATCTCGACAGGTGACACGGGCGCTCAGGCAAGCTATATCGCGAGCAAACACCGAGGGAGCAGCTGCCACATGACCTCCGGCCCCAGTTACGGCTCCAGTCACGGTGCGCAAGACGGCCTTGCCGGGCGCGCGCCTCGCCAGTCTGCCGAGCCAGACGCCGCCGTTCTAGACACCGCCGAGACAGCCGCCACCGATCACGATCCAGATGCCGACAAACTGCGCGAAGAATGCGGGGTTTTTGGCGTCATTGGCCTGGCCGACGCGGCCAACTTCGTGGCGCTCGGCCTGCACGCCTTGCAACATCGCGGCCAGGAAGCAGGCGGCATCGTCACCCATGACCGGGCTGTTGGTTTCAACAGCGCAAGGCGCTTCGGCTATGTCCGCGACAACTTCACCGATGCCCAAACGATCAACGCTCTGCCCGGCGATCTGGGCATTGGGCATGTGCGCTACTCCACCGCAGGCTCCAAGGGGAACACAGCGATCCGCGATGTGCAGCCGTTTTTCGGTGAGTTCTCGATGGGCGGCGCGGCCATCGCCCATAACGGCAACCTGACCAACGCGCTGCAGCTGCGCCGGGAGTTGATCGCGCGCGGCTCAATCTTCCAGAGCTCCTCGGACAGTGAGTGCATCATCCATCTGATGGCGCGCTCGATGGGCCGTTCGATTCCCGACCGCATGAAAGAAGCGCTCCGCCAAGTCGAGGGCGCTTTTTCAATTGTGGCCATGACACGCTCCAAACTGATCGGTGTCCGGGATCCGCTGGGCATTCGGCCGCTGGTGCTGGGGCGGCTGGGCGAGGGCCATGTTCTGGCCTCCGAGACCTGCGCGCTCGATATCATCGGCGCCGAGCTCCTGCGTGAGATCGCGCCCGGTGAGATGGTGGTGATCACCGAGAAGGGCATCGAGAGTTTTCGGCCCTTCGAGCCGGTCAAGCCGCGGCCCTGTATCTTCGAATATGTCTATTTCAGTCGGCCGGATTCGCAGATCAACGGACGTTCGGTTTATGAGGTGCGCCGCGATATCGGGCGAGAGTTAGCCCGTGAAGCCCCGGTGGAGGCCGATATGGTCTGCCCCGTGCCCGATAGCGGCACACCGGCGGCGATCGGCTACGCCCAGGAAAGCGGTATCCCGTTTGAGATGGGCATCGTGCGCAACCAATATGTCGGGCGCACCTTCATCGAACCCACCGAACAGATCCGCAATATGGGCGTGCGGCTCAAGCTCAACGTCAACCGGGCGCTGATGCGCGGCAAGCGGGTGATCCTGGTTGATGACAGCGTGGTGCGCGGCACGACCAGTCGGAAGATCAAGGACATGGTCCTGGAGGCGGGTGCGGCAGAGGTGCATTTTCGCGTCGCCTCACCGCCGACAATCTGGCCAGATTTCTACGGCGTGGACATGCCCAACCGCGATGAGCTTTTGGCGGCACACATGTCCGAGGAAGAGATGCGCGCTTATCTCGGGGTGGCCTCGCTCAAATTCGTCTCAATCGACGGGCTTTATCGCGCAGTGGGTGAGCCGCAGGGCCGCGATGCCGCGAACCCGAAATACCACGATGCGGTCTTTACGGGCGATTACCCGATCGAGCCCAAGGACATGATGGATCAGGGCTTCAAGCTGAAAACGGCCGCGGAATAGGCCTCAGGAACGCGCTGGGATCAGCCTGAGGCGCAGTATCTCGCCTCCTGGGCCTTCGAGCACTGCGTGGATCTCATCGGCACCGTCTAATGCGTCCCAATCCTCTGGCAACCGGCCTGGCGCAGTGCAACGGCGCGAGAGCTGATCGGGGACAATCCCGCTCACATGGTAAAGGTCGCCGCGCTGATGCTCTGGCAGGATCAGGTTCCAACCAGGGCCGAAGAACTCTGAGACACAGGCCGGGTCGGTGAAATAGTAGGGTGCCTCGGGTTCGGCATAGCGGGCATAGGCGCCGGCCGGAGCAAAGAGGCCATTGTCGGGCGGCAAATCCAGATAGTCGAACAGGCCCGGCAGGCCGAAGGTCACCGCGAAGGCATCCGGCGGGCCGCTGAGAAAGGCGAAGACAAAGGCGAAGGGCGCGGGGTTGATGGCCGCTTCATAGACACCGTCCTGCCCTTGGATAAGGGGCACGATCGCGTTGTCTTGGATTATGTGCAGGCCCATCGCACCCGCGGCGACCCGGGCCTCATCTGCCCCGTCCCCATCTGCCCTGGCCGCAGTCACGCCTGCAGCCAAGGCGATCAAGCAACTTGCGAATAGAAAAAATCGGCGCACGGTCCGCTCTCCTCCGATTTCGATATCCCCTATAGGTCGGAGGAGACGGACGGAGCGTTCAAACCGCCAACAAAAAACCGCCTGCACCGGGTGGGCGCAGGCGGTTTGGATGTTCAAGGGTGTTTGTTCGTCAGGCGCGGCGGCCAAAGACGCTGAGGCCCGCCGAGACGGCCAGTGCCGCCAGAACGGCCTTCACGGCGTCACCCACCAGGAACGGCGCCATCCAGCCCGCCCAGAGCGAGGACCATTCCGTGCCCAGCGTGATGGCGGGCCAGATTAGGCCAGGGATGTAGATCATCGCCGCAGCGGCCAGAGTTACCGGGATCGCCGTCAGCGCGCTGCGCGCCAGACCCCGGTCAGCGGCAAAGCCGGTCAACCAGGCCATGGCAACGAAGCCCAAGAGAAAGCCGCCGGTCGGACCTGCCATATAGGCCAGCCCGCCATTGCCGCTGGCGAAGACCGGCAGGCCCATGGCGCCCTCAGCCAAGTAGGTCACGAGTGTGATTGTGCCCAGGCGGGCGCCGAAGGTTAGGCCGATGGTCATGATCGCCAGGGTCTGCAGCGTCATTGGCACCGGAAACATCGGCACCGAGATCTGGGCCGCGATGGCGATCAATAGCGTGCCAGCCACGACCATTGTCACCTGCTTGAGCAGGCTGAGATCGCCCAAGGCGGCTTGGGCTAGGGTGGTATTGCGGCTCATGCGGGCCTCCATGTCGGTCTACTGTCCCTGTTGCCTGCGGGTATCCGCGCCGCAGCGCAGAGTGTCAAGCCAGGGTAGTCTTGAAGTCGCCCATAGGTGGCATCAAGACTGCCGGAGCAGGGTGCGCGCTTGTCGCGTACCCGAGCTTTGCCAGGGTACGCGCTTGTCGCGTGCCCGAGCCCGGGCAGGGTGGGCGCCCCACGCCCCCACCCTTGCCATTTCCGCACCGAACCGTCACAGACCCGCGCCATGGATAAGTTTCTCGACGACAAGTTTCTCAACGGACAAGTGGCCATCGTGACAGGCGCGTCGCGCGGGATCGGAGCGGCCTCGGCGGAATGGCTGGCCCTGCGCGGCGCCCATGTCCTGGCTGTGGCCCGGACAACAGGTGGGCTAGAAGATCTCGACGACCGGATCCAAACCCAGGGCGGTCAGGCAACGCTCGCGCCGATGGATGTCACCGATGAGGGCGCGATGGCGCATCTATGCCGCTCCGTGCATGAGCGGTGGGGCCGCGCCGATATCTGGGTCCACACCGCAATCCATGCAACTGCCCTGACCCCCGTGCCGCATCTGACGGCCAAGGATCTCGACAAGCTCATCGACACGAATATCCGAGCTCTGGTCCGGCTCATCGGCTTCATGGAGCCGCTTTTGGCCGAAAGCCCCCGCGCCCGCGCGATCTTTTTCGACAGTAGCTGGGACGAGAAATTCGCGGGCGGATACGGAATGTCCAAGGCCGCCGCGCGGGCGCTCATCGACAGCTGGCAGGCGGAAACCGAGAAATTCGGGCCCAAGGTGTCGCTCCTGCGACCTGAGCCGATGCCCACGGCGGTGCGCGCCCGGTTCTATCCCGGCGAAGACAAATCCGCCCTCGCCTCCCCCAAGGACGAGGCCGCGCGTCTGCTCAGCGAGCTTTTTTCCAAGCAAGCCTCGGACTAGCGCTCTTCAGGCCGCCGCTTCGACGGCCGCGATGATGTCGCCGACGACTTGCACCATCAGACCCTCATCCTCGGCCTCGGCCATCACGCGGATCAGGGGCTCGGTTCCCGATTTGCGAATGAGCAGGCGACCGTCATGGCCCAGCCGTGCCTCAGCCTCGCTGATCGCGGCCTGTACACCCGGCGCCTCAAGAGGCGTGGTGCCCGCACCAAAGCGGACATTGCGCAAAAGCTGCGGCACCGGTTCAAAACTGCGCGCGAGTTCGGAGGCCGGGCGCCCGGTGCGCACCATCTCGGCCAGGAATTGCAGACCCGCCATCAGGCCGTCGCCGGTGGTGGCGTAGTCCGTCATCACGATATGGCCCGATTGCTCACCGCCCAGATTGAGGCCCTGGCGGCGCATCGCCTCGACCACGTATCGGTCGCCCACCGGCGTGCGGTAGAGCCCAATGTCGCGCGCGCTTAGATAGCGCTCAAGGCCCAGATTGGACATCACCGTCGCGGCCAGGGTCTGTTGCGCCAGGCGCCCATCGTCGGCCCAACGCCCGGCCAGCAGCGCCATAAGTTGATCGCCATCGGCAATTGCCCCGTTCTGGTCGATTAGGATCACCCGGTCGGCGTCCCCATCCAGGCAAATCCCCAGATCAGCGCCGGTTTCTAGGATTTTCGCCGCTGCCTTTTCCGGTGCGGTCGAGCCGACGCCGGCATTAATGTTGTGGCCGTTGGGCTCCACCCCCATGGCGATCACCTCGGCGCCAAGCTCCCACAGAACCTCGGGCGCCGCCTTATAGGCCGCGCCGTTGGCGCAATCCACGACAACCTTGAGCCCGTCGAGACGCAGGCCCGGAGGGAAGGTCGACTTGACCCGCTCGATATAGCGAAAGCGTCCGTCATTCATGCGCCGCGCCCGGCCGATATTCTCGACCCGGGCGGGCGTGATCTCGGTCTCCATGAGCGCTTCGATCTCGGCCTCGGCCTCATCGCTGAGCTTGAAGCCATCGGGGCCAAAAAGCTTAATCCCGTTATCAGAGGCCGCGTTGTGACTGGCCGAGATCATCACGCCCACATCGGCGCGCAGTGAGGTCGTCAAAAGCCCAACGGCGGGGGTCGGCACGGGGCCGAAAAGGATCACGTTCATGCCCGTTGAGGTGAAGCCGGCCGTCAGCGCGGTCTCGAACATGTAGCCCGAAAGGCGCGTATCCTTGCCGATCACCACCCGGTGGCCCGCCCCACCCTCACGCCGGAAATATCGCCCTGCGGCGGCGCCGAGCTTCAGCGCGACCTCCGCCGTCATCGGATAGGCATTTGCCCGGCCGCGAATGCCGTCTGTGCCGAAAAGTTTGCGTGTCATACCAACTGCTCCTGTCCCATCAGCCCGCCGGTGGTTTCGCCCCGGTCGGTGCTATTTGTCCTGTCTTAGTCACTCATTAAAAATCAGCCCGCCCCGCACGCCCCCAAGCGCCGCAGCGAGAGACAACACGTGCTGTTGCATATCACATTCATGCACGCGCAGCACCTGCACCCCTTGCATCACCGCCCATAAGCCAAGAGCCGCCGATGCGGGATCGCGGCTGGCCGCCTCGTCTATGCCCGCGATCCGCCCGATAAAGCCCTTGCGCGACACACCCAGAAGGATGCCGCAGCCCAGGGCATGAAACAGAGACAAGCGTCGCAGAAGCGCGAGGTTTTCAGGGTCGCGCTTGGCAAAGCCGATCCCGGGATCGACCAGGATGCGGGCGCGCGGGATGCCCCGGGCCTCGGCATCTACAACAGCCTGCTCAAGCGCGTCATAGACATCCAGCAGTGCGTCGTCATAGGCGGTCATGGATTGCATCGTTTCCGGCGTGCCGCGCGAATGCATCACGATAAGCGGCGCGCCCGTCTCCGCGACAAGACCGGCCAGCGCGGGATCGAAGCGCAGACCACTGACATCGTTGACGATATCGCCCCCGGCCTCCAGTGCGGCCCGGGCCACGGCCGATTTGCGTGTGTCTATGCTAATTACTTGGTCCAGCCCCGCGCCGCGCAGCGCCTCGATCACCGGCACGATCCGCGCAATTTCATCAGCCTCCGGCACCTCTGCGGCTCCGGGACGCGTGCTTTCTCCGCCGATATCGAGGATATCTGTCCCCGCCCCGGCCAGGGCACGGGCCTGGGCCAGCGCGGCGTCACGGGTGCCGAAACGCCCGCCATCTGAAAAGCTGTCGGGTGTCACATTGAGAATGCCCATCAGGCGCGGACGGTCCAGAGTGAGGCCAGCAACAGGCGCGCGCGCTGACGTTAGCCGGGACCAGGTCTCAGCGCCCATCTCGGCGCGCGCCACGCCTGCGTCCACGATTCGGGGCGTCTGCCCCCGCTGCAGAACCTCGATCTTATCGAAGAACAGCCAACCTCCGCTCAGCGGCAGTGCAGCATCGCTGGCCTCGAAGGCGGAGACGGGAACGGGGCGGTAATAGACGCGCATCCCCGCGCCGTAACGTCCGCAGGAGGCCGGGGCAAGCGCCAGCTGCCAATTCTGCGTCGCAGCAAAGTTGATGGATCAATTTAATTGGCAATAAGAATGACTTGTCAGGCAGGTGTTCCACGTGGTGACTTACCGACATGACGCTGACTTTTGACACCACCTCCACGCGCTCCGCTGCGCATCTGCCGCTTCCCGCGCTGCGCTCGCTGCGAATGAGCGCGCAACCGGTGGCCGCGGAAGATGCCGCGTTCTACGTTGATTTGCTGACCCGACCTGAGCTTAACAAGCATCGACCCGATGCGCGGATGCGCGATGCGGCGGCCTGCGCAGCGGCGCTTCAGGCCGATATGGCGCATTGGTCAAGCTTCGGTTTCGGCCGCTATCGCCTCACCCATGCGGCGCAGTCAGTCGGGCTAGGCGGACTGACCCAAAAAGAGGGGTTTTCCGGCTTGAACCTGTCTTATCACCTCCTGCCAGATTGGTGGGGGATTGGCTTGGCCAGCGAGTTTGTCCGCACAGCGCTCGATTTCGCCAGCGACAGGTTGGGCGCGGCGAGTGTCTATGGCCTGGTCCGGCCGAGCAACACAGCCTCGATCCGCGTGCTGGAAAAGGCCGGCTTTGCGCGCGCGGGCGATCACATTGTCGGCGGGGCCCCGATGCGCGAACTGCGCCGCGAGTTGCGCTAGGGCGTCCAGGCCCGCACCGGCAGCTCTACCTCGCCGCGTTCAGGCAGCGCGGCATCGATTACGACCAGTTCACAGGCATCGAATAGACCCGCGAACCAAAGCGCCAAGGCCGCGCCAGCGACAGCCTCGCCCGGCGGCGCTTCGACCGCGTCGAGGACCAGTTTCGACGGCGCCCAGACGCTGATCTGGCCGCGCTTCATCGCCCAATCCAGTTCGGTCCGGCTGTCCACCACCACGCAGCGGCGATCGCGACCGGCCAGAACCCAGGCATTTTGCTCAATCGCAAGCAGATCAATCCGGCGCTGCGCCATAGCATGCGCCGCCTGGGGCCGGGCGCCTTCGGGCGGGCCGACGCACAGGATCACCGGCGCGCCCCCCTCTTCGAAGCCATCGAGCAGCGCGGAGATATCGGGCCGTGCCAAGGCACGATTGCCAAGAAACACCACACGCGGATGCGGCGCCGGATCCTCGGCCAGGCGCAAAGGCGCGGCCTGCGGCGAACTGCGCACGATCTCGACCCCGAGGGCAAAGGGTCCGCGGTCGAGCTTCTCGATTCTTATAAAACAACGCCGCGCCAGAGGATGGGCCAACACCCGATCAGCGATCCGCGCGGCCAGTGTCTCGAGCAGGTTCAGGCGCTCGGCAGCAAGCTCGATCTCAATGGCCTCAATCAGGGCGTCATAGGACAAGATCCGATCGACATCGTCGGCATCCCCGTCCGCGGCCGAGGCCACTTCAACCACCAGGTTGAAGCGCACCCGCTGCGAGAGGCCACGCTCCTCCTGATAGGCGCCGATTTCAACCTCGAGCTCATGGTCACGCAGCATAATCCGGTCGAGCGGATCGGCAGCATCGGCATGGCTCGACTTAGCCCGCTCGATGGGATGAGCGAAGGCCTGGCGTGTCTCGTCGGTCATTGAGCGTCTCCCCCGCGATCTGGGGCGGTGTGGGTATTTTGTTCGGCGCGCTCACGGCGCCCAGCCGAGACATTCGAGCAAAGGCAAGCACGCTGCAACCGGCTTTGGCGAGTATGTGGATTGTCGCAAGAAAAGGGTGCTAAGAAGCGACCGAGCGGCGGCCTCTAACGCCGTTTGGCGCGTGTGGCTAACCTTATTGCGCCGGGCGGCGGTAGAACCGGTGCACACCGATCTCAGCGGTTTGCGGGAAAAGCCTCGCCCAGCTCGGGTTCACCCAATTTGCATGGTAATGGGTGGCACCATCGGTCAGCTGTCGTGGAGCGCCTTCAAGCATCATATGCGCGATCTGTCCCAACCGCCGCTCCATCCGCGCATCGGTCATCGTCTCTGCGCGCCCGTCGCAGGTATAGGTGAATTGACAGGCGAAACGCCGCCCCGTGCCTTGGTTGATCACGTCGCATACCGTGTCAGGATACCGGACGCTGTCCACGCGGTTCAAAATGACCTCGGCGACGGCCATCTGGCCCGCAATGCTTTCGCCGCGCGCCTCGAAGTAAAGCGCCTCGGTCAGGCAGGCCCAGGCCTCACCGCCACTGCGGTGCGGCAGGGCATCAAGCTCAGCTGCGGTGGGCAAAACAGGCTCATCGCGCGGCGCATTACGATCGAAGGGTCGACCGAGGCGCTGCAGACGATTGTAATCGAGCGCTTGGGTGCCGGAATGCTCACCCAACATCAAGTCAGACAGCCGCATATCGATGCCACCAGTCGGGTCGGTCGTCGAGCTCGCGGTGACGTCTGTCGTCGACCCTGCGGTGACCTGACCCAATGTCGCGCCGCCCCAAGTCAAACCAACTGTCAGCGAGAGTATGCCCAAAATACGGGCCGGTGCTTCCCACATAATCCCCAGAGCCCCCACAGCCCAACGTACTCCGAATCGATAACTTTTGGTAAACGACTCACTCAAATTACACCAAACCCACGCACAATATTGTGAACCGCGCCACACCCGGCGCTAGATTTAGGCGCAGAATTCGCGCTGTCCACGCGCGTTCGGGGATTTTTCCCCCGCGAAAGCGCTCGGATCAATCCTGCGTCGGGTTGTCTAGCAGAGAATCGTCAATGGCGAGTTGCGCCGCCGTCAGCTTGGCCACTGGCACCCGGAACGGAGAGCAGGAGACATAGTCGAGCCCCAACGCCCGTGACAGCGCGATGGCCTCCGGTTGAGCGCCGTGTTCGCCGCAAATCGACAGCTTTATGCCCGGCTGCGCCCGTCTGGCCCGTTCTGTCCCCAGGCTCAAAAGCTCACCTACCCCGTCCATATCGAGGCTTTGGAACGGGTCTTCGTGAAAGACACCCTGGGCGACATAGGCCGACATGAAGCGACCCGCATCATCGCGGCTAAGGCCGTAGGTCATTTGGGTCAAATCATTGGTCCCGAACGACAAAAAGCCACTCGTCTGAGCAATTTCGCCGGCGCGCAAAGCCGCGCGAGGGGTTTCGACCATTACGCCCAAGACATAGTCGAATTCGCAATTGGTCTCGGCTTTGACCGCAAGGGCCACCGCGTCGATCCGCGCTCGGATCAGCTCGACCTCGCGCATCGCGCTGACTAGGGGCAACATGATCTCAGGCGAAGTCGGGTGTCCGGCCTGGATGCTTGCCACCGCCGCCTCGAATATGGCGCGCGCCTGCATGTCATAGATCTCGGGCACGGTGATGCCGAGGCGCACCCCGCGCAGGCCCAGCATCGGATTGAACTCCTGCAAGCTCTCCATGCGCTGATCGATGCTGCTCACCGGCAAATCGAGCGCGTCGGCCAAAGCACGCAGACCCTCGCGGTCACCGGGCAGAAACTCATGCAGCGGCGGATCGAACAGGCGGATACAGACCGGTCGGCCGGGCATCAATGTGAAGATCTCGGTGAAATCCGCCCGTTGCATCGGCAAAAGCCGTGCGAGCGCTGCCTGACGGTCGCCCGGCTCTTCGGCAAAGATCATCTCACGCATCACCGTCAGGCGCTGCGCGTCGAAGAACATATGTTCCGTCCGGCAGAGACCCAGACCATCGACACCAAAGCCCAGAACGGTCGCCACATCCTCCTTGGTGTCGGCATTGCAGCGCACGCCAATATCGCGGTGAGCATCGGCCCATTCCAGCAGGGTCGCAAAGGCGCCGCCCGTCGCGGGCTCTACCATTTCGGGCGCCCCCACCAGGATCTGGCCGGTAGACCCATCCACCGTGATCACATCGCCTTCGTGAAAGACCCGGCGGCCCGGCACGGTCAGGCTTTTGCGCCGCGTGTCGAGTTGCAGATCAATCGCACCGCTGACGCAAGGCACGCCAAGGCCGCGCGCAATCACCGCGGCATGGCTGGTGATGCCGCCGCGCTCGGTCAGGATGGCTTGGGCCGCGTGCATACCGCGCACATCCTCGGGGCTCGTCTCGCGGCGCACAAGGATGCAGGGCTCTCCCTGGGCGGCGGCGGCCTGGGCAGCATCCGAGGAGAAAACGATCTTGCCGGTCGCAGCCCCCGGGGCTGCGGCGATCCCCTGGGTCAGGACATCGCGGTCCGCGTCCGGTGAGATCTGCCGGTGTAGCATCTGGTTGAGCGTCGGCGGCGCCACCCGCATCAGCGCCTCGGCCTCGGTGATGATCCCGTGCCGTGCGAGCGTCACCGCGATCTCGACCTCGGCCCGTGCCGAGCGTCGGCACCGCACCGCGTCTAGGATGAACAGATCGCCGTCCATCAAGGTGAACTCGATCTGCATCTCTTCGCGCAGCCGCTGACGCATGAGATCATGGGCCGCGATCAGAGCCGCGACCTGATCTTGTGCATGATCCTGGAGCGCTTTGCCGCGCGTGTCCGTCATGATAAATTGCGCGCGCTTCTCGTCGAGGGCCACTTTCCCCTGCCCCTGCGGCACAAAGCGGCCCGTCACCTGGGGCTCCCCGGTTGCCGTGGAGACAAACTGCGCCCGGCCAGACCCGCTCATGCCCTTGCCGATGCCCAGGGCCATGCGCTGCACAACGAGGCCCAATCCCGCATCGTCCGGCGCACCGGTCGCTTGGCGGACCAGCCTCGCGCTGGTGCTATCCCAAGCGCGCGCCATCGAGCGGAGCACCTCGCCCAATTGCTCCGCCGGGTCCTGCGGAAACGCTTCCTGCATCTCATCTTCGAAATAGGTTTTGGCCAGGCGCGGGGTCAGCGTGCCTTCGAAGAGATCGGCATCGAGTCTGTGAACGTCGACCGCGAAAGACCTGATAAAACTCAGATAAAGTGCATCAGAGGCCGATCGACCATGGGCCTTGCTCAGGGCTTCAGCGACGGCATCATTCATGCCGATATTTAAGATCGTGCCCGGGCCGCCCCAATCGGGCATCTGACTGGAGGAGCGGACTGACATGAGCGCTTGGGCGCCGAAGACGCCCGCCAGGGCCTCCATATCGGGCAGTCGCCCCGCGGCAATGGCCTTCACCGTCGTAAAGGGCAGCGCGACGGTCAGCGGCACGGGTAGGTCAAGCCGCAGGATGCGCTGAAGGCACTTGGCACGATTGCCGTGCCGGGCAACGGAGATATCCGCCGTCTGCGTGATCTCAGTAAAATCCGGGGTCGTGAGCATGCCTTAGACCTTTGCAATCGCAGCATTAGCCTACAGGCATTAACCTATGGGTCAATCGCGCCGCAGGGGCACGCGACGCAACGCCCCGCCGAGTTTGGCCCGTCGGTCAGCCCGCCAGTCGCCTCAGATCAGCGATGCGGTCACAAAGCTGGGTTATTTCATACAACAAATTCAATCTATTACGCCGTAAAATCTGAGCATCGGCATTGACCTGCACGGCATCGAAGAAGCCGTCGATCGCTGCACGTAATGTGGCCAATTCACCCAGGGCGGCGGAAAAATTGTTTGTTTCCAGAGCTTGGTTAACGCGGCCACCGATGTGCTCCAACGCGGAAAACAACTCTTTTTCTGCATCTGCATCCGCGTATTTCGCGTCCGCGCCATAGCGGTATTCGACCCCGTCCTCCGCCTCGGCCTGCGCCAGGATATTCGCCGCGCGTTTGAAGCCCTGGACGAGGTTTTCGCCGTCTGGCGTGTCGAGAAAAGCTTGCAATGCGCGTGCGCGGTCGACCACATAGGTCAAATCATCCGAGCCCGGCATCGAAAGCACCGCATCGATCACGTCATGGCGCAGGCCCTCGCCCCGCAGATAGACCTTGAGGCGGTCGTGGATGAAACCGATCACGCCCGCACCGGTATGCACCGCGAGGTCCAGCCTTAGGTTGTTTTCCAACAAAATCCGGATCACCCCCAACGCCGCTCGGCGCAGCGCAAACGGGTCCTTGGAGCCAGTCGGCTTCTCATCGATACTCCAGAAACCGGTCAGCGCATCGAGCTTTTCGGCCAGGGCCACCGTCGCCGACAGCGGCGCGGAGGGCACATCGTCGGAGGGCCCGAGCGGCTTGTAATGCTCCTCGGCGACAGCAGCGATTTCGCTCGGCTCGCCCGCGGCTTCGGCGTAATAGCGACCCATCACGCCCTGCAGCTCGGCAAATTCATAGACCATCTCTGAGGCCAGATCGGCCTTGGCGAGATCTGCTGCGCGGGCCACTTGATCCGGGTCCGCGCCGAGCGTCGGGGCGAGCGCGCGCGACAGGTCCGCGATCCGCCGCACCCGATCCGCGACCGAGCCGAGCTTGGCATGAAACGTCACATTCTCAAGCGCTTGCAGCCAGTCTTTCATGCCGTCTCTGGCAACGCGCAGATCGTTCTCCCAAAAGAACGCCGCGTCGGCCAGGCGCGCCGTCAATACCCGGCCATTGCCGGCCAGGATTGTCGCGCCCGCGTCCGCCGTCTCGCGATTGGCGACGGTCACAAATCCCTCGATCCGCCCGGTTTTGGGGTCGCGCGCCGAGAAGAACTTCTGGTGCTCCCGCATCGAGGTCTGCAGCACTTCGCCGGGCAGATCGAGAAATTGCGCGTCGATCTTTCCCAAGAGTGGCACGGGCCATTCCACCAGGCCTGCCACCTCGGTCAAAAGCGCAGAATCCTCGACCACTTCGAGCCCTGCCGCTTGCGCCAGATCGGTGGCTCCCCGCCAAATCTCCTCGGCTCGGTCCGACGCAGCTAATACAACATGAGCCGACTTGAGCTTCGCCTTGTAATCTTCAACGGAGCCAACAGAAAATCGGCCCGGAGCCATGAAGCGGTGGCCCTCAGTCGTGTCGCCCGAAGCAAATCCTTCAACCTCGAAATCCACCTCTTTGCCGTCGAGCAAACACAGGATCGAGGTTAGCGGCCGCACCCAGCGCAGGCTGCCGCTCCCCCAGCGCATCGATTTCGGCCAGGGAAAGCCGCGCACGATCTCCGGCACCACTTCGGCGATGATCTCTGACGCAGAACGGCCCGGCGTCTCGATGCGCGCGAAATAGACCTGGCCCTTTTTGTCGTCGCGCAGCTCCAACTGCTCCCGGCTTAACCCGGTTGACCGCAAAAAGCCCTCCAAAGCCGCCTCGGGCGCATCGGCCCGTGGGCCCTTGCGCTCGGTCGAGACGGCCGGGCTTTCATCCGCCACATCGCGCAGGATCAGCGTCAGGCGACGCGGCGTGACATGGCTCTCTGCCGCCCCGTGGCTCAGGCCCGACTTGGATAGTGCCTCAAGCAGCATCCGCTCCAAATCGGCCGAGGCGCGCGCTTGCATGCCCGCCGGGATTTCCTCGGAAAACAGCTCCAACAGCAGATCGGCCATTTATTCGCTCCTCTCCGCGCAGCCCGGCGGCAGTGGATCGCCGGAAAACGACGCCTCACCGCAAGGGTTCATCTGACGCCAGGCAAAGCCCTGCCCCGTCCCATCGACGGCCACGACCACATCAAAGCCATAGGGCGCGTTCTGGCGCCCGAGAAAGGCCAACGCCTCCCCCGCCTCCAGCGACGCGCCAAGCTCGGCGGCATCAAAGCAGTCGAACCAGCCAGGCGCTGTCAGCGGCACGGGATCAGGATAGGGAATAAAGGTCTCGGTCAGTGTGGCCTGGCTCAACGCGGTCGCAAAACAGGCCCGATAGCGCAGGGGCGAGGTTTCCGCGTCGATCCCGGCCAAATCTTCGACCGCGAGCACTTCGACTTCACCGTCAAAGCGCGTCATCTCGATGGCCGGGATCGTCTCGACATACCAGGCCTGGGTCTGGGCATACCAAAGCCCGCCGCCCATCGCGACGGCGACCCCCAAAAGACTGATCACGACCAACCGCCCCCGTCTCATCCGCAGACCGGGCCGCGCGCCCGCTCCTTCATTTTTCTAAAAATACTCACCCGAGCGCGGGACACGCGGCGACATGCCCGCCGGAACAGCGCCCTGCTTGCCCTGCACGCAAACCGCGTCACGCCTGCCATCCGCCCGCCTCGGTCTGCACGAAGGCGTCGGCGCAGGCCTTGGCCAGGGTCCGAACCCGGCCGATATAGGCCTGCCGCTCGGTGACTGAGATCACGCCGCGCGCGTCCAGCAGGTTGAAGAGGTGACTGGCCTTGATGCATTGGTCATAGGCCGGAAGCGCCATGACGATGCGCCGCCCTGTGCGCGGATCCTCCGGCGCCTGGTCCAGGATTGCGCGGCACTCGGCCTCGGCATCCTCAAAATGGCGCATCAGAACATCCGTCTCGGCCACGTCGAAATTCCACCGCGCATATTGCGCCTCGGCCTCTCGGAACACATCGCCATAGCTCAGAGCGATCGGCGTTTGGGGGTCGTTGAAAGGCATGTCCATCACGTGATCGACGCCCAGCACATACATCGCCAGCCGCTCAAGCCCGTAGGTCAGCTCACCGGAGACGGGCCGGCAATCATGGCCGCCGACCTGCTGGAAGTAGGTGAACTGGCTCACTTCCATGCCGTCGCACCAGACCTCCCAACCCAAGCCCCAGGCGCCGAGCGTTGGGCTTTCCCAATCATCCTCGACAAAGCGGATGTCATGCAGCGCCATATCGATGCCGATCGCCTCGAGCGATCCGAGATAGAGGTCTTGCAGATCGGGCGGGCTCGGTTTGATCAGAACCTGGTACTGATAATAGTGCTGGAGCCGGTTCGGGCTGTCGCCATAGCGGCCATCGGTGGGCCGGCGCGACGGCTGTACATAGGCTGCGGCCCAGGGCACCTGACCCAGGGCGCGCAGGGTGGTGGCCGGGTGAAAGGTGCCCGCGCCCACTTCCATGTCATAGGGCTGCAGCACCGCACATCCGCGTTCGGCCCAATAACTCTGCAGCCGCAGGATGATCTCTTGAAAACTGCGCGGCGCAATGGGGGCTGTTGCAGGCGTTTGAGGCGCTGTGTCTGGCATCGGCTCTCGTCATCTCTCGCGCAGGGACATTCAGGGGGCATGGGGCTGCGGCACCCATCGACGGGGGCCACAGCTTGCGGTTGCTGCGGGCTTTAAGCCGCCGCTCTTTGGGCGTCAATCGCCCGCCCAATTTGGTCGGGCCGCGCATGGCGCGCGCCTTTAGGTCGGCGGATGGTCAGATCGCTGCAACACTTGCCCGACTTCAGGCGAGAGTTGCCGATTTGGCAGTGCATTTATCCGGCGCTCTGGATAAGTGTGGCGGCTGACACAAGGGGCGCGACTGTCCAAGATCGGCCCGAACACATCAGACGATCACAAGGTATTATGATCATGCGTAGTTTTGCGACCCTCCCAGAGTTCGCCGCACTTCTTTTCGACCGTGCCCGCAGTCTTGCAGGCCGCCTGGCCGTCGCGATTGGCCTCACATTTGCCCTCCTGCTCGGTGGCCCGGTCGCAGCCCAAGATCAAGGCGGCGTCTTTGTTCAGGTCGAAGCGCATCCCGACTTGGCGACAGCCGAACAGCGCGTGCGCGCTTATGCGCCCCTGGTCGACGATGTGGTGGGCTTTCGGCTTACCTCGGGTTGGTATTCCGTGGCCCTCGGCCCCTACGACCCGGCCCGCGCCACCGTCGTTTTGAACGATCTGTCTGCCCAGGGCCTGCTGCCACGCGACGCCTATGTCGAAACGCGTCCGATCTACACGCAACAGTTTTGGCCCGTGGGCGCCCCGGCGACGCCCGCCCCAGCGCAGCCGCAAACGGCGCAGGCCACGCCTGAGCCCGAGCCCGCGCCGGAAGCGGAACCTGTCGTCATTGCCCAAGAAGAAACACCCGCTGAGGCGCGCCAATCCGAGGCGCAGCTGGACCAGACCCAACGCGAGACCTTGCAGATCGCGCTCGAATGGTTCGGCTTTTACAACAGCGGCATCGACGGCGCCTTTGGGCCCGGCACGCGCGCCGCCATGGCCGCGTGGCAGGCGGATCAAGCGCTGGAGCAGACCGGCATTTTGACGACCCGTCAACGCGAGGATTTGCTCGGCGCCTATGCCAGGGAGCTCAACGCGCTCGGCATGCAATCGGTGCGCGACGGCCGTGCTGGGATCGAGATCAACTTGCCGATGGCGATGGTCGAGTTCGGCCGCTACGAGTTTCCCTTCGCCCAGTATGACAGCCGAGATGGCTCCGGCGTGCGGGTCTTTCTGATCAGCCAGCCGGGCAGCGCGCGGACGTTGGGCGGTCTTTACGAGATCATGCAAACGCTGGAGATCGTGCCGCTCGAAGGCGAACGCTCCCGCTCAGGTGACAGCTTTGTTCTGACCGGCCAGAACGCGACACTCCGCTCGCATACCGAAGCCAGCCTGCAAAACGGTGAGATCAAGGGCTTCACGCTGCTTTGGCCACCTGAGCGCGACGCGCAGATGGAGCGAGTTCTGCCGATGATGCAGGCCAGTTTCACCCGTCAGCAAGGGGTCCTGGACGCGGGCGCGGTGTCCGAGGAAACGATGCAGGGCGTCGACCTTGTCGCGGGGCTCGAAGTGCGCCGCCCCGAGCTGACACGCAGCGGCTTTTACGCCACCGGCCAGGGCGTGGTACTGACCACGGCTGAGCTGACCGATTTGCAATGTGAACGCTATTTGATCGATGAGATCTACGAGGCCGAACTGGCTACGAGCGACGCGGAAACCGGCCTCGCCGTCCTGCGTCCGGTCAATCGGCTGGCACCGCCCCAGGTGGCCCAGTTCGGCGGTGACGCCCTTCGTTTGCGCGCGGATGTGGCCGTGGCGGGCTTTCCGTTCGAAGGTGCCCTTGGCGCGGCCTCGCTCAATTTTGGGGAACTGGCCGAGCTCACCGGCCTCGACGGCGATCCGCGCCTGCGCCGTTTGGATGTGGCCATCGAAGACAGTGAGGCCGGCGCGCCCGTGCTTGACGAGGCAGGCCAAGTGATCGGTATGGTCCTGCCGACGGCGACCGATGGCAGGGCCTTGCCGCCCGGTGTGAGCTTCGCGCTTGGCGCAGAAAGCCTGCGTGAGGTGCTGGTCGAGCAAGGTCTTTTGGCCGAGCAGGCAGAGCTCAGCACACAAGCGAGCCCGCAACCCCTCGGCCGCCAAACCCTAGCGCGCCTGGGCGCCGACATCGCAGTAACAGTCAGCTGCTGGAACTGATCTCGGTATCGGGCTGTGCCCGACAAAACCTCCAGTGGAGGTTTTGCGAGATCAGTGGGCTTAGCCCTTTCCGGCGGCGTACTTTGCCCGGCAAACGCTCCAGCGGAGCGTTTGGGAAATCAATGGGCGGAGCCCCTTTCGGCATCCACCCTCACAACAAAAAAGCGCGCCCCTCAGCGCGCTTTCCTCATTCCTAACCGACCCTGCTCTAGGCCGCCCGGAACACCAGGCTCACGCCGTTCAAACAATGCCTCTTGCCGGTGGGTTGCGGCCCATCGTTGAAGATGTGCCCGAGATGCGAGCCGCAGCGACGGCAATGGCATTCAGTGCGCACGCGTAGAAGACGCCGGTCGTCCATCGTTCCGATCGCCCGGGGGAGCGACTGCCAAAAGCTCGGCCAGCCGGTTCGGCTGTCGTATTTGTGCTCGGAGCTATAGATGGCAAGATCGCAGCCGCGGCAATGATAGATCCCATCGGCATAGTTCGCATCCAGCGGGCTCGATCCCGCCCGCTCCGTCCCGCCTTCGCGCATGACATGGTATTGCTGCGGCGTCAGCATGGCGCGCCATTCGGCATCCGTACGGGTTACCTCGAATGGGCCCTCTGCGATGGCCGCGCTTGCAGGCTGCGTGGCGATGCGGGGCAGCGTGATCGCCGCCGCGCCCAGGGCAAAAAGGTCTCTGCGTCTCATAAACATGGTCTCCGCTTCTGATCCCTACTTAACCAATCTGCGTTGAAATATCGCCCCCGCGATTTTCACGATCCGGTTATGCCACAGTGAGGTCTCTTGGGCGTGGGGGAGTTTGCACTTGTCATGGAACCGCTGGCAGCACGACCTACCTCGATCGGTGAGGGGTCAATTAAGCTGCGCCGTCCTCTTGCACGGCCCTGGCGAAACTGGCATCTCAGCAGATGAAATCCCAACAGGTGGCGTGATGGCAGACGGCAGCGTGAACAACGACCTCAAACCGACCGAAGAGGTCAGCGTCCGCGAGGTTTTCGGCATCGACAGCGATATGGAGGTCAAGGCCTTCGCCGAGCCGAGCGAGCGCGTGCCCGAGATCGACCCGACTTACAAGTTCGACCCCGACACGACGCTCGCCATCCTGGCCGGGTTCCGCAACAACCGCCGGGTGATGGTCCAGGGCTATCACGGGACGGGGAAATCGACACATATCGAACAGGTCGCGGCCCGGCTGAACTGGCCCGCGGTGCGCGTCAATCTCGACAGCCATATTAGCCGGATCGACCTCATCGGCAAAGACGCGATCAAACTACGCGACGGCATGCAGGTGACGGAGTTTCACGAAGGCATCCTTCCCTGGGCCCTGCGCAACCCGGTGGCGATTGTATTTGATGAATACGATGCGGGCCGTCCGGATGTGATGTTCGTGATCCAGCGGATCCTGGAGCATGACGGCAAGCTGACGCTGCTTGACCAGAACGAGATCATCACGCCGCATCCCTCGTTTCGCTTGTTCGCGACCGCCAACACGGTCGGCTTGGGCGACACAACCGGCCTATATCACGGGGTGCAGCAGATCAACCAGGCGCAGATGGACCGCTGGTCGCTGGTCGCGACGCTGAATTATCTCAGCCATGACGCGGAGGCCGCGATCGTCCTGGCAAAGACGCCGCATTACAACAACGAGAAGGGCCGCCAGCAGATCAATCAGATGGTCACGGTGGCGGAGCTGACGCGGACGGCCTTCATGAATGGCGAGCTGTCGACCGTTATGAGCCCGCGCACAGTGATCAACTGGGCCGAGAACGCCTCGATCTTCCGCTCGGTCGGTTACGCCTTCCGGCTGACCTTCCTCAACAAATGCGATGAGCTTGAGCGCCAGACGGTGGCGGAGTTCTACCAGCGGTGCTTCGACGAAGAGCTGCCGGAGAGTGCCGCGAGCATGAGCCTGGGGTGAGGGCTGAGGCGGTCTAGCTCTGCCCGCTTACCCATGCCCCTTTGCATGGCACAAAGCGGAGCAGAGACATGCCGACCATCCTGACCACCCAAGACTACCGCCGCGGCATGATCCCCGACTGGGTCTTGGATGAGGATATCCCGATCGAGGTGCGCCGCGATGCCGTGGCCTATTGGAACGCCCAGCGGCGTTTGAGGGGGCTAAAGACTTTCTCCGTCAACCTATGGCTGACGATACCGCTCTTTTGGTTTTTTATTCTGACTGGTCTGATCTTCCGCGAAATACCTGAGGTAGCCGGTTTCGCCTTTGTGCTAAGCGCTCTATTTCCGCCGCTACTAGTCAAACAGCATGCGTCAGACCCAAACGGCCCATACCATCAAGTGCCGCTGGCCTATCAAACATTTCAAAAGCACAATTGGCGCTTTGATGGTGACGCGCTCAAACCCAGTTCCTGGGGTAAATATACGCAATAGTGGCATACCGGCCGCAGATGTGACCACGTCTCTGCCGCGGTGCCGAACCTGATTTTTCCTTTCACAAGCAATAAGTTGCCCGACAGATCACCACCCGGGAAACCATTATTCTCCGCACTGCGGCGGCAGAGAATGAACAAATGGTTGCCGCTTTGTTCACGCGATGTGAACGAATTTGCTCGATTGTCTCTCATTTATGGGCAACCGGACATATACCGCCGCGGCCATATTCCTTTTCATTGGCCTGCTCCCGCTCCCCGCTCGGGCGGATATCCCGGGCGATCCGTTGACATTCTTCGCCCATTGCGCAGGTCGTCTTTCGGCCGAATTGAGCCATCAGTGGATGCGCTCTGACCCCAGCTCCGATGATACCGAGGCGCTGCACCGGGCGACATTGAGCATCCTGCAATCGATCACCCCGACCGATCAGGCGCGCGGCGTTCTGAGCATGCGGGTCGATGCGCGCAACGCCCATGCCGGTCTGCTGACGCGCGGCTATGCGCGCGGCGATGCCTGGGCGCGGGAGCGCGCGGCGGCGCGATTGGCCGAATGCGCGGCCCTGGTGCTCGGACCGAGTGAGCCAGTGCCAGCAGAGGCAAACCAAGACAGAGAGACGAGAACCCTGCGTCCTGCATCTCACGCATTTGATTAAAATGCTGCTTGGCGGTGGCCGCCTCTGGATTTTCAAAGGGTCGGGCTAGCGGCGCACAAGTCGGCAGTCAGCCCTCCCCCCATGGATCGACCCAATCCGCATTGATTCCCGAGCTTGGGCATGATTGCGTTCGGCTATGGGAAACGACACATCCATCGCACAAAGCCCAAATGTACCCACCCGCGAGGATATCTCCGCCGCCGCCACGCGCATCGAGCCCTATATCCGCGCCACACCGGTGTTCACGCCCCCAGCGGGCAGCTTCGGGCTCGACTATCCGGTCGCGCTCAAGCTGGAACATCTGCAAATCACCGGCTCTTTCAAGATCCGCGGCGCCTTCAACAACCTGCTCAGCCGTCCGGTGCCCGTGGCGGGCGTGATCGCGGCCTCGGGTGGCAATCATGGCGCGGGCGTGGCCCATGCGGCCACGACGCTTGGCCATACCTCCAAGATCTTCGTGCCCCGCGCCATCGCCAAGGAGGAGAAGCTGCGCCGCATGCGCGCGTTCGGGGCCGAGGTTGTGCTGACCGAAGGCAGCGTGGCCGAGTGCATGGCCGCCTATGCCGCCGAGGCCCAGGCCACCGGCGCCCTCGACGTCCATCCCTATGACACCGTGCCCACCCTCGCCGGTCAGGGCAGCGTCGCGCGCGAGATGGAGCATCAGATCGAAGGCCTCGATACGGTCATGATCGCGGTCGGCGGCGGCGGTCTGATCGGCGGTGTCGCGGCCTGGTTCGGCGACCGCGTCAATGTCGTCTCCGTAGAGACCGAAACCACCAACACCGCCGCGCGCTCCTTCGAGGAAGGGCCAGACATTGACGTGGCGGCCAGCGGGATCGCCGCCGGATCGCTGGGCGGGCCCCGCCTCGGCGTCGTGTCTTGGGCTGTAATCGAGCGCCATGTGCGCACCCGCATCCTGGTCAGCGATGCCGATGTCTATGAGGCCGGGAGGCGGTTATGGGAGGAGACGCGCCTGGCCGTCGAGCCCGGCGCCGCAACGGCGATGGCGGCGCTGACCTCCGGCGCGTATCGACCCGCAAAGGGCGAGCGGGTGGCGGTCCTTTTGTGCGGCGGCAACGCCGAGCCGGACTGGTTCCTTCAGCCCGAGACCTCTGCCTAATTTTTGAGCAACTCGCCCGCGCGGTCTGTCGCAGGATAGGGAAAGCCCTTGGGGCATCGGCGGAACACCGCTTAGCATCCTTTGTGCAGGACAAAGGATTAGCTATGCGCCGGATCATAACCATCGCCCTTCTTACCACGTTCACCTGGACAGCCACGCTGCACGCGGCCGCCGCCGCGCCGATCGACTGGCCGCGGGCTAGCGCGTCGGACGCCGAACGTGCGCAGCACTGCGCCGCTGTGCTGACGGCCTTTGGGCTCGCTTACCTTTACGCTGCTGAGCTCATGGAGCTCGACGATGTGCCGCGCCCGGCCATGTTGCCCGAGCACATCCTAGAGGCGGCGGGCGGGCCGGAGAGCTATGATACGATCTTTGCGCTGGTCGATCTGTGGCAGGAAAACTGGCAATCCGTCGGCCGCACCAATTTCTATCCCCGCCTCGCCGGGGCGGGCACGCCCTATATCGCCGATGACGGGCAGATCCTGATGCAGGCGGTCCGCCAATGCATGCAACATTACGACCTCTAGGCGCGGCGCTCGCGGCGTTTGCCCTGACACTCGCCGCGACCCCGCCAAGGGCCGACGAAACCAAACCCGTTATTTCTGAAACCTGCGTGAACCTCATTGCCGCTGAACCGGGCTGTGAGACTGTCACCTTGACCGATCCCGGCGAAGGCGGGGCGATCTTGCGCATCTTCGCGGGCGATGAAATGATCTTCGAGCTACCCGAGGCCGCCAGCATGGACCGGGTGCCGGGCGACCCGCTCGCCATGGGCGTGCCCGAACTAACGCCCCGTGTCGAGCCATCGCTAGACGAGACCGGCTTCCGGATCAGAAGCGCTTGGGAAAGCCGCCTACGCTATCCTTGGCAGCAATCCCGCGTGGTGATCTGGCAGGACGGCGGACCGGTCGTCGCAGCGGCCAGCTACGCCGTGCGCGACCGGGCGCGCGGGTCTTGGGTCAGCTGCGACGTCAATTACGCGGCCGGGCAAGCCAGTTGGACCCGCGTTCTGACCGACCCTGAAGCGCCCGACGGCCCGCTCGACGTGTTCGAGGACGCTGTCGCTTTGCCGCCGCAAGACCTGCGTCCCCTGGCTCAGTTCGGCCCTGGCGTAATCCCCGAGCCCTGCGCCGACGCGGTCGCCGAGGTCACCGTCCCGCGCTGAGCGATACGGGCCAGCCAACAGCGCTTGTGCCCTTGCCCTCACCGGCGCGCTGCCCCACATTCAGCGCAGGATGAAAAAGCAAGACAATCCCGCAGAACCGTTCAAAAAAGCCCTGGCCGAGGCGACGCGTACGCTCGCCGATGACCCAGAGCTGGGCGTGACCTATTCGGTCGATCCTCCGGGGACGAGCGGGGATGGTTTGCGCCTGCCGCAGGTCAGCCGCCGGATGACGCGCGATGAGGTGTTGATCGCTCGCGGCACGGCTGATGCGCTTGCGCTTCGGCACAAGTTTCACGACACCGGCACGGCGGCGCGCTACGAGCCCACGGGCGCCATGGCCCGCGATCTGATGATGGCGATGGAGACCGCTCGTTGCGAGGCGGTGGGAGCCAAGGCGATGCCTGGCACCGCGTCGAACATTGAGGCCAAGATCTGCACCGATGCGCGGCGCAAGGGCTACGGCGATGCCCGCTCAGCCGACGATGTGCCCCTGGCCACGGCGGCGGGCTATCTGATCCGCGAGATGTCGACGGGGCGGGAGCTTCCCGCAGAGGCCAAGAACGTGCTCGATCTGTGGCGCGGCTATATCGAGGACCGCTGCACCGGCACGCTCGAGGCACTGGATGCGTCGATGGATGACCAGACGACCTTCGCCAAGCTCGCCCGGCAATTGATCGACGATCTAGGCTACGGCGATCAGTTGGGCGACGACCCCGACGATATCGACGAGGACAGCGAAGAGGAAAGCGCTGGCGAAGAGGACACCGAACCCGACAGCACCGGCAGTGACGAGGAGGCCGAGCCAGAGGACAGCGAGGCAGAGCCCGAACGCGCCCAGGAAGACAGCCAGGACGCCGCGCAGGCCGAGGTCCAGATGGACGACCAGGGCGATATGGACGAGGCCGAGGAGCAAGAGCTCCCCGATGGCGATGCGCCGCTCGACCCGCCGCCGCCCCTACCCTTTTCCGACGCTGACCCGAATTACGTGGTCTACAACAATGACCATGACGAAGAGATCGCCGCCGAAGACTTGGCCGAGCCGCAGGAGCTTGAGCGTCTGCGCGCCTATCTCGACCAACAACTCGAGCCGCTCAAAGGCGCGGTGAGCCGGTTAGCAAACAAACTTCAGCGCCGGCTGCAGGCTCAGCAAAACCGCTCCTGGGAGTTCGACCGGGAGGAGGGCATCCTCGATGC
Organism: Pseudomonadota bacterium; assembly: GCA_038530555.1. GTDB lineage: Bacteria > Pseudomonadota > Alphaproteobacteria > Rhodobacterales > Rhodobacteraceae > HKCCE3408. Next base: position 682,951 of record JBCBCN010000001.1, read on the forward strand.
CGGACGGCTCGCGCGGGTGGTGGCGAACCCGACGACACCGCTAAGCTTCAAGGTTGAGCGCGACACCGAGTTCCGCGACACGGTGGTAACGCTTCTGCTCGACAATTCCGGCTCGATGCGCGGGCGGCCCATCTCCATCGCGGCGATCTGCGCCGACGTTCTGGCCCGCACGCTGGAGCGCTGCCAGGTCAAGGTCGAGATCCTGGGCTTTACCACCCGGGCCTGGAAGGGCGGCAAAAGCCGTGAGGATTGGCTGGCCGCCGGACGTCCGCAACAGCCCGGCCGCCTAAACGATCTGCGCCACATCATCTATAAGAGTGCTGATGCCCCCTGGCGCCGAACCCGGGACAATCTGGGCCTGATGATGAAAGAGGGCCTGCTGAAGGAAAACATCGACGGAGAGGCGCTGGAATGGGCGCATCGCCGGATGGTCGGGCGGCGTGAGGCGCGCAAGATCCTGATGGTGATCTCGGACGGGGCGCCGGTGGATGACTCGACGCTCAGTGTGAACCCGGCCAACTATCTCGAAAAACACCTGCGCGACGTGATCGCCATGGTGGAAAAACGTCGCGCGGTGGAGCTGTTGGCAATCGGGATCGGCCATGACGTGACGCGCTACTATGACCGCGCGGTCACGATCACCGATGTGGAGCAGCTTGCCGGTGCCATGACCGAGCAATTGGCGAGCCTGTTTGACACGGACCCCCGTGCTCGAGCACGGATTATGGGGCTAGGCCGGGTCGCCTGAGGCGGCCGGCCGCCCATAGACAGGGCGCTTGCGTTAGATCACTCTTCCCCCATGACAGACACCTCCCCCACCCATTTCCAAAGCTTCGACGCCACGAGCAGCCCGGACCAGGGCCCTCCGCGCCTGGCCTTTTTGCGCAAGGAGATTGCAGCGCGCGGCTTTGACGGCTTCATCGTGCCCCGCGCCGATGCCTTTCAGGGCGAATACGTGGCTCCGTGCGACGCGCGCCTTGCCTGGCTGACGGGTTTCACCGGCTCGGCGGGCTTTGCCGTGGTGCTGAGGGAGCAGGCGGCGATCTTCACTGATGGGCGCTATCAACTTCAGGTCCGCCTGCAAACGGCACCGGATTTCGCGCCGATGGACTACCCGTCCCAGGGCCTCGCCGATTACCTGATCGAGGCCCTGCCCAAAGGTGGCCGGGTGGCCTACGACCCCTGGCTCCACACCGCCGGGCAGATTGTGCAGGCTGAGGCCAAGCTCTCAGACCGCCACATCAATTTAGTGGCTTGCGAGAACCTGGTGGACCGCGTCTGGACCGACCGCCCGGGGCCACCCATGGGCCGAGCCGAGGCCTTCCCCGAAGAAGTCGCGGGCAAAAGTGCCGCCGAGAAGATCGCCGAGGCGGCGGCGGATCTGGCCGCCAAGCACCACGCGGCCTTTGTCATTTGCCAACCTGATGAGCTTTGCTGGTTGTTGAACCTGCGCGGCAGTGACGTGACCCACACGCCGCTCATGCATGGCTGGGGCATTCTCTATGCCACGGGTCGGGTCGCGCTCTTTGCCGAGGCCGAGAAGCTGGAGGGCGTCGACCTGCCCGACATAGTGAGCCTGGTCGCTCCCAATCAGATGGGCGCGCGGCTGACCTCGCTCAAAGGGCCCGTGCGCCTGGACGCGTCCAGCACGCCCCAGGCGGTCCTGGAGACACTGCGCACGGCCAAGGTGAAGATGGAAAAGGGCGACAACCCGCTCAGCCTGGCGCGGGCCTGCAAGACGCAAGCTGAGATCGCGGCCACGCGCCGGGCGCATCTGCGCGACGGGGCGGCCGTGGTGCGGTTTCTGCACTGGCTCGACAGCCACGAGCCCGGCAGCCTGACCGAAATCGACTGTGTCCGCGCGCTCGAAGGGTTCCGCGCCGAAACGAATGCCCTGCGCGAGATCAGCTTCGACACGATTGCCGGCGCCGGGCCGAACGGCGCGATCATGCACTACCGCGTCACGGCCGAGAGCAACGCGCCGCTTTTGCCCGGTCAGCTCTTCCTGATCGACAGCGGCGGGCAGTACCTTGACGGCACGACCGACATCACCCGGACCGTGCCTGTCGGCGCGGTCGGCGACGCGGAGCGGGAGGCGTTTACGCAAGTCCTGCAAGGCATGATCGCGATCCACCGCGCGCGCTTTCCCTTGGGCCGCACGGGCCGCGATATCGACGCGTTGGCCCGGGCCCCGCTTTGGGCGGCGGGCCGGGATTATGCCCATGGCACGGGGCACGGCGTGGGCGTCTATTTGGGCGTCCATGAAGGTCCGCAACGCATCGCCCATATCAGCCAGGTGCCACTCAAGCCTGGGATGATCTTGTCCAATGAGCCGGGCTATTACCGGGAGGGTGCCTTCGGCATCCGCATCGAAAATCTGATCGTGGTGCGCGAGGCGCCGGACCTGCCCGGCGGCGATGATCGCGCGATGCTGGATTTCGAAACCCTGACCTTCGCGCCGATTGATCGGCGCTTGATTGTCAAAGAGATGCTTTCAGAGGTGGAAACCTCCTGGCTCAACGCCTACCATAGCGACGTGGCGCGCAAGATCGGCCCGCTGCTTGAGGGAGAGGCCGCCGTTTGGTTGCAAGCGGCCACCGCACCCCTCTGAACCTACCCGTCGCGCGAAAGCCAAAAGCCCATGCGCGACCGGGCATCCGGCACAGACATCCGGGATACGCGGCGCGAGCGCCAGCTGAATTTTGCGCGGCCAATGGGGCCTGCGCCAGAAGATGGGGAGGAGCCGGTCATGGCCGAGCATATCAAAATTCGTCCCGCCGAGGGCACCTGGGTGGTGCGCACAGGCGGCGCCGTGATCGCCGAAAGCACTGCGGCGCTTGAGCTGGCCGAGGGGGATTATCCGGCGGTGATCTATTTTCCGCGCGGTGATATCGCGATGGCCTTTCTCGACCCGTCCGAGACCAGCACGAGCTGCCCCTATAAGGGCAAAGCCAGCTATTTCTCGATCAGCGCGCCCGGCGAGACGATCCAAGATGCGGCCTGGAGCTATGAGGCCCCGATCGAGGCCGTCGCCCAGATCGCCGGTCACATCGCATTCTACAGCGGCAAAGTGGCGGTCGAAAAGCTGTGAGCATGAGCCGGGCGGGGCTTAGCCTAGGGCTCAGCCGTGCTCCTCGGCGGCGGTCGCGGCCAGCGCTTTGTTATAGGCCTTCAGCGCATCGACCTGGAATAGGGCACCCTCAAGTACGGGCTCGCTGCTGCCGTCCTCCAGCCGCACCACCGGGATGAAATCGAGAGCGGTCTTCTCAAAGATCGGCATCGCGCTTTCCAAGGTCTTTTGCGGCTCAATGAAAATGCCCTGATCGATCAGCGTGCGCAGCGCCTCTTCCGGGGCGGCGCGGTCGTGATCCATTGGGCGCATGACACGCGTGACCGTGAACATCGCGAGCAGATAGGCCTGCGGGCCCGCTGCCAAGTGAATGTTGCGCCGTTCTAGTTGGGTCAGGAAGAAGGAATGATCGACCATTTTTGAGGCCAATGCCGTGGACAGCGAGACCGCGACCATCACGGCCAGCCCGGTTTGCCAGTCGCCCGTCAGTTCGAAGACAATCAGCGTGGTCGAGATCGGCGCGCCCAGAACCGCTGCCGCCACAGCGCCCATCCCAGCCAGGGCATAGAGCGTCTCGGAACCCGACACGTCCGGAAACAGCCCCGTCGCCACCAATCCGAAGGCCAAACCAACCAGCGCTCCCAGCATCAACGACGGCGAAAAGACCCCGCCGCCCATGCGCCCGCCAATGGTGATCGCGGCCGCCGCCGCCTTGATGAGCGCAAAGATAATCGCCTCGCGCAGGAGCAACTCGCCGGTCAGCGCCGAGATCGTCGTCTCATATCCGACCCCGATGATATGGGGATAGAAGCAAGCGATAGCGCCCAGAACCAGGCCGGCCAAAGCCGGGCGCAGATAGCGCGGCACGCTCCAACGGCGCTGTAGCGCGGTAGCACGGTCCTCGGTCCAAAAGATCGCCCGCATGAAGGCCACGGCGACCAGGCCCGAGATCAGGCCGAGGATCAAAAAGGCCGGAAGCTCCTGGTAGAACTCCAACGCCGTGTCTGTCCCACGCGGAAACTCCACCAGGTTGCCAAACTCAAGCCGGGTGATAACCGTGCCCGCCGCCGAGGCGATGACGATTGGCGCGAAGGCGTGCAACGCGAAATGGCGCAGAACGACCTCAAGCGCGAAAAGCGCCCCGGCAATCGGCGCGTTGAACGAGGCCGAGACAGCTGCAGCCACCGCGCAGCCCATCAGATCGCGCGAATGGATCGCATTGGCGTTGATGAATTTCGACACTTTGGTGCTGATCACGGCGGCCAGGTGCACGACTGGCCCCTCACGGCCTGACGAGCCCCCAGTGCCCAGCGTGATCATCGAGGCCAAGGCTGAAGCGAGACCTGCCCTGCCCTCGACCCGGCCCTCATTGATGGCCGCCCCTTCGATCACATCGGCCACCGAGCGTGCCCGGCCGTCCGGCGTAAAGCGGTGCAAGATCACCCCCACCACAAGACCGCCAGCCACAGGAATAAACAGCACCATATACCAGGGCAGGCTCTCGGCGAAGCTATGGAGCGCGCGCACATCGTCAACGCCATAGACCGCCTGCTGCAACCAGTTGATGCCCTTGCGGAAAAACAAGGCCGCGAACCCAGCGGCAATTCCGATCATAAGAGCGATGAACCAAAAGGTCAGCTGGCCCGGACCATGCAGCCGCAGCAGCCGCCAGCCCTCGGCGAGCCTCAGGCGCGCGCGGCTAAGCGTACCGCCGAGGTCCGAGCGGCTCTGATCCGACATCCATTGGCTCCTTGACGAACGCGCGTGGCACTGGCTCAGGAGGGGCGACAAGGCCCGGCTTGCGCCGCTAGCGACCGTCGTCGCCCGCGACATTCTTCCTTCCCTAAAGCCCTCAGATCACTCTGAAAAGCCTGCAACCTCATCGCGGCCGCGAAAGCTGCGCACTATTGCGTGTGTGCATGGGTGCGCGCCTGCGGCCCCCGGCACCTTAAGCCTGGGCGCCCTCAAGCAGCGCGCGGGCCGCCTCCCGCGCGGCCTCCGACACGGTATCTCCAGACAACATGCGGGCAATCTCATCGACACGGTCAGGTGTCGGCAGCGGCTCTACGGAGGACCGCGTGCGCCCCTCGACCACATCCTTGGCCACGCGCCAGTGATGCCCGCCCCGCGCGGCCACTTGCGGCGAATGGGTGACCACTAGGACCTGGCCTTCGGCCGCAAGCGCCTGCAGCCGCCGCCCGACCGCATCCGCCGTCGCGCCGCCAACGCCTCTGTCGATCTCATCGAAAATCAGCGTGAGCCCGGGCGCATGGCGCGTGAGACAGACTTTCAGCGCGAGAAGAAACCGCGACAGCTCCCCGCCCGATGCGATCTTATTGAGCGCACCCGAAGGCGCGCCGGGATTCGTTGCCACTTCGAACGTGACCGCATCGATGCCGTCGGGCCCCGGATCGGCGGCGGCGATTTGCGTCGCGAATACCGCGCGTTCGAGTTTTAGAGGCGGCAATTCGGCTTCCATCGCGGCATCGAGCCGCTCGGCGGCTTCAGCCCTTGCCGCGCTCAAAGCCTGCGCCGCGGCATCATAAGCCGCCTGGGCCTGATCCAACTCCGCGCGCAGAGCCGCGATCCGGCCTCCACCCTGATCGAGGCGCGCCAACCTTTCGGCAAAACCCGCGGCCAAGCCCGGCAACTCATCGGGCGCCACGGAATGCTTGCGCGCCATGGCCCGGATCGCAAAAAGCCGCTCTTCCACCCGGTCGAGCTCATGGGGATCGAAATCGAGAAGGCTCGAAAACTCCGCCACGCGGTCTTGCGCCTCAGCAAGCTCATTCATCGCGCGTTCGAGCGCAGTCAGAGCCGGAGAAAGCGCCTCACTTTCCGCGCGCCCCTCCAGCGCTGCAAGCCAACGCAGGGCCTCGGCCATCGCGCTTTCGGCGCCTTCAGGGCCCAAAAGTCCGGCGGCGCGGGTGACATCGCCACGGATTTGCTCTGCGCCTTGCATCATGCGCCGCCGCTGGTCGAGGTCCGGCTCCTCGCCCGGTTGGGGGTCGAGTGCGCTCAATTCATCTGCGGCGTGACGCAGAAACTCCTCCTCCTGGCGCATCTCCGCAAGCTCGGCCTCGGCGGCCTCAAGCGCCGCTCTCGCGGCCCGTCGCGCAGTCCAAGCGCGCGCCACCGCGGCGCGCGGCCTCGACAGCTCCCCGAACGCATCGAGCATCGCGCGGTGCTGGCGCGGATCAAGCAGTCCGCGGTCATCCCCCTGGCCATGGAGCTCCACCAGCGTCTCAGACAGCGCGCGCAAAACATCACCGGAGGCGCGGCGATCATTGATCCAGGCCGTCTTGCGCCCATCCGCGCCATTTACACGGCGCAAGATCACCTCACCGTCCTCTCCCGCGGGCAGACCCGCTTCAGTCAAAACCTGGTGGCCGGGATGGCCCGCAGGCAGGTCGAAGACGGCCACGACCTCACCCTGGCTTGCCCCATCGCGCACCAGATCTGCGCGACCGCGCCAGCCCAGAACAAAGCCCAAGGCATCCAGCAAGATCGACTTACCCGCCCCCGTCTCCCCGGTCAGCACATTAAGGCCGGGTTGAAAGCCAAGCTCCAACCGGTCGATGATCAGCATATCGCGGATATCAAGCGCCCTCAGCATAGGCCCCGTTTAGCGCCTGTGCCGGGCGGGGAAAAGCGCCCAAGCCCACCGACGACACACGAGCGACGATCGATGCAGCCGTCCCGTCTTTATCGCAAAAATATCCCGGGGGAGCGTAGCGGGGGCAGAGCCCCCTATAACTTTCAGCCCTCGCAAGCGCTGGCTCAGAGCCAGGCGCCACGCACGGTTTGCTGCCAAACTTCCCGCAACCAGCCCTCACCCGCCGCCTCAGGCGCCAGGTTTTGGCCGTTCAACTGACGAAACGCGTCGTCATAGAAGGGCGAGCCTTGAAAGTTATAGCCCAGGATTGCGCCTGCGGTCTGGGCTTGATCGGTCAGACCGAGCGAGAGGTACGCTTCGACCAGCCGCAACAGCGCTTCGGGCGTGTGAGAGGTAGTCTGAAACTCCTCGACCACGACGCGAAAGCGGTTGATGGCCGCCGTATGATGGCCGCGGCGCAGATAATACCGGCCGATCTCCATTTCCTTTTGGGCAAGCTGATCGAAGGCCAGCTCAAACTTCAGAATCGCTGAGCTTGCATATTCGCTGTCGGGATAGCGCTCGATCACTTCGCGCAACGCTTGCAGCGCCTGAAATGTCAGGCCCTGGTCACGGCCAACCTGATCAATCTGGTCGTAATAGCTCAAGGCTAGGAGATATTGCGCATAGGCGGCATCTTCGTCGCCCGGGTAGAAATCCAGGAACCGCTGCGCCGAGATACGCGCGCTCTCGTAGTTTTCATCCGCATGATAGGCAAAGGCCGACATGATCAGCGCTCGCTTAGCCCACTCGGAGTAGGGGTGCAGCCGCTCGACCTCTGAGAATAGCTCCGCCGCCTCGTCAAAGCGGTTGCGCTCAAGCTCAGCCTCGGCTTGCTGATAAATGGTCGGCGCGTCGAGCGTCTCGAGCGGCGTCGGCACTTCGGTCAGCGCCGCGAAGAGGCCGCCATTCAAAAAGCCACCTTCATCGGCGCCGCGCGGCCCGCCGCATCCGGCCAAAGCCACAACCAACCCCATTGAGAGAGCGATATGCCCGCAATGGCGCCCATTGCCCGTGCGGCGCGCCTTAAAGCTCAAACCTTTGGGTGCCGACATCGCTTCACTCCCCAGGAACTGGGCTGCGCAGCATAGCGCTCGGCCCTTCCAATTCGCCCAGCTCGCTCTTTAACATGATTTAACCAGACGGAAAAACCCCCGAGCTGGCCCCCCAAGCTGACCATCGGCTCGCGGGGGTCAGCAGCTCGCCATTCGAATGAAAATCAGTGGTTTGCCGGTTCACGCCATCCAGCCATCGCCCAGAAATGGCCCAGTTAAGCGACGTTCGCCAGATCCTCGGCCACCACACCCTTACCGGGCAAGCGGCGGGCTTGGGCTGGGCTGCATTCGATCACCCTGCTGGCGCCGGGTGTGGCAAAGAGCTTGCGCAGCAGGCGGTTGGTCAGGGCATGCCCGGCGCGCACGCCTTCGTAACGACCCAATATCGGCGCACCGGCCAGCGCCAGATCGCCCAACGCATCGAGCATCTTGTGGCGGACCGCTTCATCGACGTGGCGCAAACCGCCGGGGCTCAAGACCCGGTCGCCATCAACCACGACAGCGTTCTCATAGGTGCCACCGAGGGCGAGACCCGCAGCCCGCATCGCCTCGACATCTGCGGCACGGCAGAACGTCCGGCTGTCGCAAAGATCGCGCACGAAGGTGCCGTTGGCGAGGTATGTCTCACGACTCTGCACCCCGATCGCCGAGTCGGAAAACTCAATTCTGAATGCCATGCTCAACCCGTCGCCCGGCAATAGGGCCGCGCTGGCCGCGCCTTGGCGCACCATCACTGGGCGCAGAATTTCAAGAGCTTGGATCGGCGCCGATTGTCGGGTTAGACCACGGGCCAGGAGGGCGCGCACAAAGGGCGCGGCAGACCCGTCGAGGATCGGCACTTCCGGGCCGTCTATCTCGATCAGCGCGTTATGGATGCCGGTGCCGACGAGGGCGGCCATGAGATGCTCGACTGTCGACACCTCGACACCATCGGCATTGATCAAACGGCTGCAAAGCGGCGTGTCATCGACCAAATCGTAGCGCGCCGGGATCAGTGGATCGCGCCCGTCTGCGCCTGCAATGTCCGTGCGCCGAAACCAGATTCCGAAATGCGCCGCAGCGGGCATCACCCGCATGCGGACCGCACGGCCTGTATGAAGGCCTGTGCCCACAAAGTGGACCGGAGCTCTGAGTGTCGTTTGCACGTCGCTTGACCTGTATCTCTGCTTCACTCGCCGGGTGAGCGGCTGCGTTTTTGTCCCGTTGCGATCCCATGTGTCGCAATCTGTGGCTATCCACAGCGGCGGTGCCACACAATTCAAGGATTGTGACGCTTTGCAACAATCGCCCAAAGCATGCGCTGATTATCGCTGATCGCCTGCTCTGTAGTCTGTAAAACCCTGTAAATCATACAAAAAGAGCCGGCACAGGGCCGGCTCTTAAAGCTTGATCGTGAAGGCGTTAATTCGCCTGTCGGCGCAAAAATGCTGGGATTTCGATGCGCTCTTGCTCGGGATCGACCCCGCCATCGTCCTCAGTCAGCGGTCCTTGACCCGCCGCTGTAAAGGGCGAGGCTCGGCGCTCGGCTGCAGTGGGCTCATCGCTGCCGCCCGTCATCCGGTTGATCAGGTTGTTGATGCCAAACCGCGGTTTTGCCGATTCAGCCGTCGCCGGGGCACCCGCCTGGGGCGGCTGCTTTTCAATCGCTGCACGCAGGCGCGCCAGGCTCTCGGGCGTGCGCTGAACCGGCCCGGGCGCCTGCGGCGCGACATAGGCATCGGCGGTCGGCTGCACAAAGCTGCGCTGTGCCGCAGCGGCGGCTGGGCTGTCGGGCGCGGCGGGCTCTGGTGCGGGCTGATAGGCCGGGGGCGGCACGTCGTCATATGCGGAAGGGTCATACGCGGACGGTTGTTCGTAAGCTTGGGGCGCTGGCGTCGGAGCGAACAAGCTCGGCTCGGCCTCATGGGCGGCGTTAGTGGAAACCGGGGCGGCGGGCGCGCTGTCTTCGGCCAAGGGCTGCGCGAAGGCGGGCTGACCGCCAGCGGCAGCCACCGCTGCAACGGGTTCCGCGTCCATCTGCGGCTGCATGATCAGGGCCTCGGCGGCATCGATCCCGGTTGCCACGACCGAGACGCGCATCTTGCCTTCCATCGCCGTATCGAGCGTGGAGCCGACGATGATATTGGCCTCCGGGTCCACCTCTTCACGGATCCGGTTGGCCGCCTCATCCAGTTCGAACAGCGTCAGATCATAACCGCCGGTGATGTTGATCAGGACACCGCGCGCGCCCTTCAGGCTGATCTCATCGAGCAGCGGGTTGGCGATGGCCTTTTCGGCGGCTTGAACGGCGCGGCTTTCGCCCTCGCTTTCGCCTGTGCCCATCATCGCCTTGCCCATCTCGTTCATAACCGATCGGACATCGGCGAAATCGAGGTTAATCAGGCCGGGCCGTACCATCAGATCCGTCACGCCTTTGACGCCCTGGTAAAGAACGTCATCGGCCAGGGCGAAGGCCTCGGTGAAGGTGGTCTTCTCGTTGGCCAGACGGAACAGGTTCTGGTTTGGAATGATGATGAGCGTATCGACGACCTTTTGCAGCGCCTCGATGCCCTCATCGGCCTGGCGCATCCGCTTGGCACCCTCGAATTGGAACGGCTTGGTCACAACACCCACGGTCAGAACGCCAAGCTCCCGCGCCGCTTGCGCGATGATCGGGGCCGCGCCTGTGCCGGTGCCGCCGCCCATGCCAGCCGTGATAAAGCACATGTGCGCGCCCGCCAGATGATCGACAATGTCCTCGATGCTTTCCTCCGCCGCCGAGGCGCCCACGGCGGGACGGGCGCCCGCGCCAAGGCCTTCGGTGACCCGCGCGCCCATCTGGATCCGGCTGGTGGCGCGCGATTGCTGCAGCGCCTGCGCATCGGTGTTGGCCGTGACGAACTCGCAGCCCTCAAGCTGCTGCTCGATCATGTTATTGACCGCATTGCCCCCGGCCCCGCCGACACCGAACACGGTGATGCGTGGTTTGAGATCCGGCTTATCGTCCGCCATGGTGAGATTGAGGGTCATGTGTACCACCGCCTGTTAGGGCCCCTGGACGGGCACGCGCTGCTCCCAGAGCGGATCCCGCAAAAGCCGTTTACTGTCGAAAGGGCCGCCGGTCTTATCCGCCGGATGGCCGCGATTGCCTCATTTTGCGCGACGATACCGAAAAAGAGCTGTGCCGTCACGCGGAAAGTCGTGGATAACCCATATATCTAGATGCCTTTTCCAGCGCTCAGGCGGGATGTTGCCCAAGCGTGGCCATATCGCGGGCGAGCTGCGCGCGATGCCTAGATGTTCTGCTTCCCCCGGATGCTTAGCTCAAGGCCTCACCAATTGTCGCGAAACCAACGCACCGCGCGTTTCAGTGAGCGGATCGGCGTGCGATCGGCCGGGATCTCGAAATCCCACCATTCGTCCTGCGGGTGGGCTGCAAACAGCGCGAGGCCCACACAGGCCGCGAAAGCCGGGCCCGAGGCCGATTGCGGCAGGCCTTGAATGCGCAGCGGACGGCCTAGGCGCACCTGGTTGCCCAGGATGCGGCTCGCGAGCCCATCGAGGCCGGGCATCTGGCTCGCACCTCCGGTCAGAACGATCCGCTGGGACGGCAGATGCTCGAACCCGGCCGCGTCAAGCCGCACGCGCACCTCTTCCAGGATCTCCTCGACCCGGGGCCGGATCACACCGATCAACTCAGCGCGCGAAATCCGGCGCCGGTCATGGTGCCAATCGCCCGTCTCTCCCACCAACTCAATCATCTCGCGGTCATCCATGCCAGTGGCCACTACGCCGCCGAAGCGCGCCTTTAGCCGCTCGGCCTCAGCGCGCGGGATCTGCATCGCCTGGCTGATATCGGCCGTCACGTGCTCACCGCCCATGCGCACGCTGTCGGCATAGATCATGTGCTTTTTCATAAAGATCGACAGCGATGTCGTGCCGCCGCCCATATCGATACAGGCCGCGCCAAGCTCCTGCTCATCCTCGACCAGCGCCGACAGCCCCGCCGCGTAGGGCGAGGCGGCAAGACCCGCAACCTCCAGATCGCAGCGCTTGATACAAAAGAGCAGATGCTCCACCGCGTCGGCGCCCACGGTCAAAAGGTGCATATCGGCGGCCAGGTCATGGCCGATATGACCGCGCGGATCATTCAGCCCCGTGCGGTGGTCGAGCGCGAAATTCACCGGCTGCGCGTGCAGCACCTCACGTCCCGGCCCGATGTCGGGCATATCGCAGGCCGCCAGAACGCGGGCCACATCCATCTCGGTGACTGCCTCACCGCCGAGCGCCTCTCGCCCCGCGAGCCCGTAGGAGCGCGGATGGGCACCCGCGAAACTGACGATGACATGATCTACGCGCAGCCCAGCCATCTTTTGGGCGGCTTGGATCGCTGTGCGGATCGCGCGCTCGGTCTCTTGCATCGCGTAGATCTCGCCAAAGCGCACCCCGCGCGACCGCGTGGTGTTGGCGCCGATTACCCGGAATGCTGCTTGACCGGCCATCGGGCCGACACCTTCTGAAGGGCGCAGGTCGGGGTTGCCGTCAAAACGCAGAACCAGACAGGAGATCTTGAAGCTGCCGATATCGAGGATCGCGATCACGCCGCGTTTCAGCGCCTCTTGCCGACGTTGGCGCATCAGGCGTTGGGATTGGTAAAGCAAGCTCATCCCTCGGTATCCTCCTGAGAAATCACGCCCTGGCGGGCCGCACGCAGAGCCTCGATCGCGGGTTGGCTCAGGCGCAGAACCGGCCGATCAGGCAGGCGCATATCAACGGCCACGACATCGCGCTCAAAAAGGCGCTCGGCCTGGGCGCGGCGCATTACCCGGGCAAGCGCTGCAGGCGCGCCCGTTTCGGGCAATAGGATGCGCCGCTCACCGCTCAGCACGAGGTCCCAGCGCCGCTCCCCCACGCGCACCAGGCCCAAAAGATCTTGGCCCAAGGGCGCGGCAATCGCGAAAAGGCGCGCGGCCTCGTCGATGGCCAGATGGACGCCCTCGCCCGCCACTTGCGGCAAGGGCGGCGTTTCCGGCCGGTCGGAGAGCGCGGCCACGAAGACACCGCCTGCATCGATCAGAACCGGCCCGCCCCGTGTCATCCAAACGAAGCTTGGCTGACGTTCCACGATATCGACGGCCAGAAATCCACCGCGCTCCACCCTGAGCTCGGCTGTGGCGACAGCAGGCAGGCCCTCGATCCGCGCGCGCAGGTCTTCCAGCGGCAGATCGAAGGAGCTGATCGGGAGGTCTATACCCAGGACAACGCGGATCTCCTGGGCCAAATCGGCGCTGGCGCCTTCGATCCCGATAAGCGTGACCTGGAATTCGGGCCGCGCCTCGATGTCGTGGCGCAGCGAGGTGATCTGATCGCTGATCAGGCGCCGTGTTTCAGGCTGCGCCAGCCAAAGACCCGCGCTGCCTAGCACGAAAAGGGTCGGCAGCCACAGCTTGCAAAAGCGCCGCAGGCGAGGTTTGAGCCAGAGCCGTTCGGCCCGGTATGCCAGCCGGGAGGGTGCGGGATCTCGGCGCAAACGGACAGGAGCCGGTTTGCTGGTTCGGTCTCCGCTTAACGGTCGCATGAGGCATCCTCCACCAGCCAAGCGCAGAGCGCACCGAAACTCATCCCCGCCGCCTCGGCCTGTTCCGGGGTCAGAGAGGTGGGTGTCATGCCGGGCTGCGTATTGGTTTCCAGGATCACCAGTCCATCCGGGCCCCGCGCCTCGTCCCAGCGGAAATCGCTGCGGCTCACCCCGCGACACCCCAGGACCTCATGCGCCGTGAGAGCCATCCGCTGGCAGGCCTCGAAGATTTCCTCGGGCACTCGGGCAGGCACGTCATGGCGAGAGCCGCCTTGGACGTATTTGGCGTGATAATCGTACCAGCCATCGGTCAGAATTTCCGTGACGGTCAGCGCGCGGCCGTCCATGACGCTTACGGTCAGCTCGCGGCCCGAGACATAGGCCTCGACCATCAACGCTTCGGCCAGATCCTCGGCCAGTTTCGGCGGGCCATTGGCGCCGTCGCGCACGATATAGACCCCGACCGAGGAGCCCTCGGCATTCGGCTTGACGACATAGGGCGGCGGCAAAACGTGATCGGCCTCGATCTCGGCCCGGGCGGCGATCTTATGTGCGGCCACCGGCAGGCCTGCCTGGGCGAAAGCCACTTTGGCGCGCGCCTTGTCCATCGCCAGCGCCGAGGCCAGCACGCCCGAATGGGTATAGGGCAGGCGCAGCCATTCGAACATGCCCTGGACACACCCATCTTCGCCCCAACGCCCGTGCAGCGCGTTAAAGACGACATCGGGCGCCGCCGCCTTGAGCTGCGCCACCAGGTCCGGCCCGGCATCCATCTCGATCACGTCAAAGCCCTCGCCCCGCAGCGCCGTTGCGCATTCGCGGCCTGTCGACAGGGAGACCTCCCGCTCAGCGGAGGGGCCGCCCATCAGGACCGCAATCTTTCGGGGGGAAGTCCTGCTCGAACTTGCCACCACAATCTGCCTCTTGCCGCGGGCTTATGCGCCCTTTGTCGGCCTCGTCTCACATACCGCCGGCAGGTGCCGGAGGCATCAAACGCATCTGGCCCTCAGGGCTCTCCGACGCGCATGATTTCCCATTCTAGCTCTATTCCGCTGTGTTGATAAACCCTTTTTCGCACCTCCTCGCCCAGACCTTCGAGGTCCGCGGCGCTGGCCGTGCCGGTGTTAATGAGAAAGTTAGTATGCATCGGCGAGATCTGTGCCCCGCCGCGGGTGGCGCCCCTCAGACCCGCATCGTCGATGACCTTCCAGGCCTTGAGATCGTGGCTGTCATCGGCCCGGCCCGTCGAAGAAAACCCGGCCGGGTTGCGAAAGGTGGAGCCTGCCGAGCGCTCCTTGCTGGGTTGGCTGGCGTCGCGTTTGGCCATCTGTTCGGCCATCGTCGCGTTAAGCGTGTCGGGATCGCCGCGCGGCGCCTCGAATGTCACTTCAGTGATCACCGCACCCTCGGGCAAGTCGGTTTGACGGTACTGAAAATCGACGCGGTCGAGCGTGGCCACGCTGCCGTCCCGCAGCACCGCTTTTGCAGAGGCGAAGCGGTCGGCGACATAGGTGCCGTAGCAGCCCGCATTCATCTTGAGCGCGCCGCCGATGGCGCCGGGGATCGTCCTGAGAAAGGTTAGATCGAGGCCCTGATCGGCGGCTTTCTTGGCCAGCATCGCGTCACTAACCGCCGCACCCGCCGTGACCTGGGCGCCGTCGAAAGTGATGTCGCGGAAGGCCCGGCCCAGCTTGATGACCACGGCCCGGATCCCGCCATCTCGGACGATGAGGTTGGAGCCCACGCCGAGCGGGAAGACGGGGATGGCGGGATCAAGTGCGCCTAGAAAGCCGCTCAGATCGGTCTCATCGGCCGGCTCAAAAAGCACATCCGCAGGCCCACCCACGCGCAGCCAAGTGAGCGGCGCGAGCGGCTTATCGTGGGTCAGCTTGCCCCGGACTGGCGGAAGGGTGAGGGTCATGGGTGCTTTGTGCGGTTTGGTTGCGGGTGAGATAGCTTGGGGGAGCCCGGGCGAAAAGCCCTTTGGCGGTGTGGTGGGTTTTAAGGACGCGGCAAAGGTTGCTTCGAGCCCGCGCCAGCGTGGAGTCAAGCCGCAGGCGCCACGCATCGCCGGGCCCACCCGAGGGTCCGGCGATTTGGTCACGCGAGCGCGTCGGTCATAGGGACGGCGGGACCTCGGAGATAAAGCGCCCTGAACTTAAGGAGGATCGCCGACCCTGGGCCCGCCGACGCGCGGCTTAGATCTTAATCTACGCAGAACCTTCGCCGATCTTCTCGATCACTTCCATGATCCGCTTGCCCCAACCGCCAAGCTTGATCGCCCGTTTCTCGATTTGCGTGGCCTTGTTCATAACTTCATCGGCCTTTCTTACCTTGCCGTTGAAGGTCGGGCGCATCTCGTTGGCCTGCTGGAGGTAAAGCGCCCCTGACGCCATCACCTTCGCCATGGCAAAATTAATCTCCCTCTGAAGGCTGCTGACTTGCTGCGGTGACTGAGCAATTGATAATTCCCGGATCAGACGGTCGAGATCGTCGAGAAGCAGGTCGAGCGAGTCCGCGTCCTTCGCGATTAGGGCAGGAAGTTCTCCATCAACCCCGCTGCGCATGGCAGACAACATGTCTCGAAGCTCATTCAGCACCTCCGACGGATCGGCGTCCGCCTCCAGCTCCACATCGCGCAGGGCGGAAAAGCGCGAGAGCGTTGAGGCAAAGTGCTTGCGCAGCATGTCCGTGAGCTTTGCGAGTATGTCGTCGAGCGGCTCACAAAGGTGGGCGAGTTCTGTGCGTAGGCTTTCGCGGCGCGAGAGATTTTCCAGACTGCGCCGAAGCTCAACGATTTCTCCAACCAAGAGCTTTCCGACCTGTCCAGCTTGCTCAAACTCTTGGGCGATATCTTCAAGGTAGGCGCGAAGTGTACCGGCGCCCTGCATCGACGTGCCTTCGTATTGGAGGGAGCGTTTGAGCCGATCGAGCGCCTTTTGGAAGGAAGCGGCGTCTTTCAGCAGGGCTTCTAGGTGTTCCGGGTCTTTAAGCTCGCGCCAATCCTCTTCGAACGGGACGGCGAGCATCATCCGCTCAACCGTGTCGTACTCGAATTGGAAGATCGCAGCGCGTAAAAGGTCCACACTGGGCGTGGCTTGGCTCTGCTTCCAAGCCTCGTAAATCTCCATCACGCGGCGGTTTAGCTCGACCGGATTGTTGACCCAGAGGTCTTCGGGAAGCTCGACGATGTCTTTCAAAAGGCTCGCGGGGAACGGATCTCCGGCGAGATGGGCTTCGTACCAGTCGATCCAGAAGGTCCAATCGCCGTGGGTTTCGACGGTTGCGCCATCCGTCGAGGCCTGGCCGCCAATTCGTGGCATTCGCAATTTCACCGCTTCCCAGTAAAAGGCAAAGGGATCATCGAAGTTTGGCCAAAGCGTAAGCCCTTGCAAATTACCTTTGTAAACAACGCGGCGCGCGTCCTCTTGGATGACTGGCCATAGGTCAAAATTAGAGGCGCGGGCGGCTGCGGCGGCTGCGGATGCGGCGGAGGCGGCACGAGGTGTGGAGGCATTAAGAGTGGCGGCGGCGCGGGCGGCGGCGCGGGCGGCGAAGGTGGCGGCAAAGTTAGCGGCGTTGGCGTTGGCAGCGTTGGTGGCGTCGGTAGCAGCTTCAGAAGAGACGGCAGCGAAAGTGGCAATCTCTGAGGCCTGATACATCGTTGATGCCTCTGAAACAGCGGCGCACCACAAAGTCGGGAGGGCTGTCAATTTGACACTTTGGCTCCAAAAAGTGTCATTCGCCGAAGCTATCGGCAGCACTCGTAGGCCCGCGCGGCTGGCGATGTAGACCGCTGCTATCCTACGTAGATTGCCAGGTAACGTATCGAGCCAAGCCTCCAAGCTCGCCTGATCCACAATCTCCTCAACCTCAACATCCATCCCTCACCCCTACCCCGAGCGCAGCCAGCGCCAAAGGTAAAAGACGGGCCAGCGCAGGATCGAGGCGCAGGCCAGCAGGATGCCCAGGCCCCACCACGGGCCCATTTGGTAAGTCACGAACCCCACCATCGGGATGCCCAGCGCGATCAGGATCCAGGCCGCGGGCCAGTGAAAGCGCCTCGGGCCCAGCGCCACGCAGGTTGCCAGGATGATCCAGGCGCAGGACAGGAGCAGCGAGAGCGGCATCAGACTCCTCCCCTGAGCCGCGCGATCAGATGGCGCGCCATGAAATAGAGTGGGCGGCGGTACATCGAGACCACGGCGAAAAGCACTGCCAGGACGATGAGCCAGCCGTGCTGGCGCCCGACAAATACCAATAGCGGCACCGCCAGGACCAACAGCGTGAGCCCCGGCGCGTATTGCAGGCGCATGGGTAGAAACGCGACCACAGCGGCGGCCAGAACCCAGAGGCAGGCGAGGATCAGCGACAGGCTCATGGCGCGCTTTGCCCCCGTGCTCGGTGCCGCAGGCCAATGGCCAGACCCAGCACCGCGGCCCCGATGCTCAACAGTGAAAAGGTCCCGGCGCCGAGGGCGAGTGGCCCCAAGGCGCCCAGACCCGGCTCATCCGGCGGCAGGTAGGCCGCGTCGATATCGGCGGCCGTCACAGATGGCGCCACGACCGTCAGGAATGACAAAAGCGACGGCACATTCATCATGACCACGACGCCCGTAGCCATCCAACCCGCGCGCGGCCCCATCTTGAGGCACACGAAAAACGCGAGCGCGCCGGATAGCGCGATCAAGAGGATCGGCCACAGCAGGGCTTGCATCGGGAGGCGCTCCCTTTAGCAGGCTTTGGGTTGCGGCAGCGGTTGGCTCAAACGCTCGGGCAGGCCTTGCGCCCAGGTCGAGATCGTACCGGCGCCCAGGCACACCACGATATCGCCCGCGCGGGCCTGTTCGCGCACCAGGCGCTCCAGGTCGGCCTCATCGAGGATGGCGCGGGCATGGCGATGGCCGTGGCGGATGAGACCGGCGACCAGGTCGTCGCGGCTCGCGCCCTCAATCGGGTCTTCTCCAGCCGAAAACACCTCGGCGATGGCGACGACATCGGCCTCGTTGAAACAGGCGCAGAAGTCATCAAAAAGGCCCGAAAGGCGGGAATAGCGGTGCGGCTGATGGACGGCGATGACGCGCGCGCCCTCCTCCACGCTTTGGCGCGCGGCCTTGAGGACTGCGGCGATCTCGACCGGGTGGTGACCGTAATCGTCGATGATCGTGACACCATCGACTTCGCCCACCTTGGTGAAGCGGCGATTGACGCCGCCGAAACTGGCCAGCGCGTCGCGGATCTCGGAGGCTTTGAGGCCGAGATGCCGCGCCACGGCCACGGCGGCAAGCGCGTTGGAGACGTTGTGATCGCCTGGCATCGGCAGGGTGCAGCCCTCGATCACCCGGTCCTCAGCCTGCAGCGCGATGTCGAACTGCGCCACGCCCTTTTTGTAGCTGAGGTTGATCGCGCGGATATCGGCCTGGGCGTTGAAGCCAAAGGTCAGCACGCGCCGGTCTGAGATGCGCCCGACCAGGGCCTGGACCTCGGGGTGATCGGTGCAGCACACGGCGATGCCGTAGAACGGGATGTTGGAGACGAAATCATCAAATCCCCGCCGCAGGTTCTCGATATTGCCCCAATGCTCCATGTGCTCGGGGTCGATATTCGTGACGATGGCTATGGTTGCGGGAAGGCGGTTGAAGGTGCCGTCGCTCTCATCGGCTTCCACCACCATCCAGTCACTCTGGCCCACGCGCGCGTTCGAGCCGTAGGCGTGGATGATGCCGCCATTGATCACCGTGGGATCGACCCCGCCCGCATCCAGAAGGGCCGCGACCATCGTGGTCGTCGTGGTTTTGCCATGGGTCCCAGCGACGGCGATGTTCGAGCGAAGGCGCATGAGCTCGGCCAGCATCTCGGCCCTGCGCACCACCGGCAGGCCGCGGGCCCGAGCGGCGTCTAGTTCAGGATTGCCAGGTTTGATGGCGCTCGAGATCACGACGACCTCGGCCTCCGATAGGTTCTCGGCGCGCTGGCCCACATAGATGCGCGCGCCCAGATCGTGCAGCCGGTCGGTGATCTTGGACGCCTTCAGGTCCGAGCCCTGCACTTGATAGCCGTGGTTCAATAGCACCTCGGCGATGCCGGACATGCCGATGCCGCCGATGCCCACGAAATGGATCGGGCCCAGTTGCGTGGGAAGTTTCGTTGCCGCTGCGTTCATGCGCGTTCTCCTTGGCCGCCCAACCCTTCAACCAACGCTGCCAGTCGATCCACCGCATCGGGTTTGGCGCTCGACAAGGCCGCCTGAGCCATGGCAGCTGCCCCCTCGGGCTGGCTCAGGACTTGCGCGATATGCTCCGAAAGCACCTGGGGCGTCAAACGGCTTTCGGGGATCAGGATGGCGGCCCCGGCGTCAACCAAGCCGCGGGCATTGGCGGTTTGGTGATCATTGGTGGCCGCGGCGAAGGGGATCAGGATCGAGGGCCGACCGATCACCGCCAGATCGGCAACGCTCGAGGCGCCCGAGCGCGAGATGACCAATTGCGCCTGCGCAAAGCGGTCGGGCACATCGCGGAAAAAGCTGTCGATCTCGGCGGATATACGCGCCGTTTCATAGGCCGCGCGCACCCGCTCGATATCTTCAGGCCGGGCCTGTTGGGCCACGCGAACCCGGTCACGATAGGGGTTGGGCAGCAGGTCGATGGCGGCGGGCACCACATCAGACAGGATCCGCGCGCCTTGGCTGCCGCCGATCACCACGATCTGCAGCGGATAATCCCCCGGCGCGATATAGGGCGCGGCGGCGCGTTCCAGGATGGCCCCCCGCACCGGGTTGCCGGTAGGCTCGGCCCGCACGCCCTTGGGCAGCTCAGTAGGCCAGGTGCCGCAAGCGATCAGGCTGACTCGGCGCGCAAAAAGCTGATTGACCCGACCAAGCACGCCGTTTTGCTCATGGATCATGCGCGGCCGCCCGGTCAACCAGGCCGCCGCCAGAGCCGGGATCGTCGGATAGCCGCCGAAGCCCACGACCACATCGGGCCGCTCGCGCTGCATCGCCAGCGTGGCGCGCAGCACACCGGCCAGGATGCGGAACGGCACGGCCAGCTTGGCCAGGATGCCGCCGCGCGCAAAGGTGGCCGAGGCGACCTGTCGAACCTCCACCATATGGGGAAAGCCCCCGGTATACCGCGCGCCGCGGGCATCGGTGCTGAGTGTCACGCGCCAGCCGCGGCGCAGCATCGTCTCAGACAGGGCCTGGGCGGGGAACATATGCCCGCCGGTGCCGCCTGCCGCGATGATCAGGTGCTTTTGGCGGCTGGCCTCCATGACCTCACCGCGCCCGCGCTTGCAGCATACCGCCGAAGGCGTCGGCGATCTCGCCCTGCGGCCGTTTTCGGGTGAAGGCCAAAAGCATACCGAGCGCGATCCCCGTGGCGATCAGCGATGAGCCGCCATAGCTCACGAAGGGCAGCGTCATGCCCTTGGCGGGAACAAGGCGCACGGCGACGGCCAGATTGATAAAGGCTTGCAGCGTGATCAGACTTGCCAGACCCGTACCTGCCAGGCGCAGGAACGGATCCCGCTCCCTCATCAAGCGGAAAAACGCCCTCAGCGCGATTGTGCAAAACAGCCCGATGATCACCAGAACCAGGATCAGGCCATACTCCTCGGCCGCCACCGCGATTATAAAATCGGTATGGGCATCGGGCAGGCGCCGGATCACCGCCCCCTCGCCCAGGCCCGCGCCTAGAAAGCCGCCTTCCCGGATCGCGCCCTCGGCCCGGGCAAGCTGTCCATAGGGGTCGAGATCGGGGGACATGAAGGCGTCGATCCGGCGGGCGAAATGCTCGGAGTTTTGGTAAGCGATCACGCCCGCGCCCGCGATCAGCGCAGCCAGCACAATCACGATCAGCATTGGCGCCCCGGCCACGAAATAGATCACGCACCAGGCGAATAGGATCAGGGCGGACTGTCCGAAATCGGGTTGGATCGCGAGAAGGCCGACGATCAAAATGGTCAGGCCCAGCGAGATGGATTTGCCCGGCGGTCCGGCAAGCTCCTGACTGGCGGCGATCATCCAGGCGGTGACGACGACATAGACGGGTTTTAGAAACTCTGAAGGTTGCACCGAGGCGAAGCCCAGTGAGAACCAGCGTGTGCCGCCCGTGCCGAAATCCGTGCCCAGCACCGGTAGAAGCGCGAGCGCGACAAGCCCCGCCGCACAGCCCAAAGTCGCCAAGCGGCGCAGCACGAGCGGCGGCAACATCGAGGTGATCAGCATGATCAGCAATGCCGCCGAGCCGAAGACGGCCTGGCGATTGACGTAATACATCGGGTCGAGGTTGTTGCGCAGGGCCAGCGGGGTGGACGCCGCAAAACCCAGGACAAGGCCAAGCGCGAAAAGGGTCAGAACGCAACCGATGGTAATCCGGTCTACCGACCGCCACCAGCGGGGTAAAACCGCGTCGCCGGAATGCACGAGCACCGTGCCATGCGCCATCTCTGTCATGGGTCTGTCTGCCTACTGCCACTCAATGTGCCCCGAAGGGCCCGCCCGTTTGCCGGGTCTAGCAACAAGTGTAACGCGAAACGCGGCCCGGAGCTAGGGAAAGATCACGCCGAGTGCGGGCGGCCCTAACTGGCGGGTTGCCAGAGCTCCAGCTTGCGGCCATCGGGGTCGAGGATCCAGCCGAAGGTGCCGTAATCATGGCTCTCGCGCGGCTGCAGTTCCGACACGCCCTCCCCCGCGGCCCGGGCCAGGATCGCTTCAAGGTCATCGACCATCAGATTGAGCATGAAGGGTGCCTCGGACGGCGCGAAATAGGGGCTGTCGGCGGCAAAAAGGCCGTAGATCGTGCGCGCGCCCTCGGGATGGATCGCGGCACTTGCGCTGTGCAGAAAATCGAAGCCGCCATACTCGTTGGGCTCAAAGCCCAGGACCCTTTTATACCAGTCTCGCGTTGCGTCTGGATCCGCGCATTTGAGGAAGATCCCGCCAATTCCGGTAACTTTTGCCATGTTTAAGCTCCCACTAAAATGCGCGTAGCATAGCAGATCACGCGCGGCTCAACACCCGCTTGACTTGCGCCTCGAAATCCTCGCCGCGGCGCTCGAAATTGTCGTATTGATCAAAGCTTGCCGCCGCCGGCGCCAGCAAGACCGTATCGCCGGGCTGACTGTCGGCGATGGCTTGGGCCACGGCCGTTGCCATATCCCCGGCCACAAAGGTCTCGACCGGGGCAAGAGCCCGGGCAAAGGCTTCGGCCTCGCGCCCGATGACATAGGCGCGCAGGACCGCATCGGCCGCCGGGGCCAGCCGCGCGAGACCGCCTTCTTTCTCCAGCCCGCCGACGATCCAGCGGATGCGCTTGAAGGCAGCGAGGCCTTGCAGCGCGGCGTCCACATTGGTGGCCTTGCTGTCGTTGATGAAACGCACCCCGCCTGCCTCGGCCACCAACTGGCTGCGATGGGGCAGGCCCTCAAAGCGCGCCAGGGCCGCCTCGATCAGCCGGGGTGCCAGTCCCAGCGCCCGTGCCGCGCCATAGGCGCAGCAGGCGTTTTGGTGGTTGTGGCGACCGGGCAGCGAAGGGCATTCCCGCAGGTCAACGGACGCCACCTGCCGACCCTTCCGGCGCTCCGACAGAAAGCCTTTCTTGACGCTGATCTGCCAGGAGGCCGCGCCCGCCTGGGGCGTGGTGGCGACAGTGATCACACGCTCATCGCCCGCGCCCTCAGCCATTTGCCCGGCCAGGTATTGTCCCTCGACCTCATCGATGCCGATCACCGCGCGGTCCGGCCCGCCCTCGATGAACAGCCGCCTTTTGGCTGCGAAATAGCCGCCGAGCCCGCCGTGGCGGTCCAAATGATCGGGCGCGAGATTCGTGAAGACGGCGATGTCTGGGCTGAGCGAGCGGGCAAGCTCGGTCTGATAACTCGACAGCTCAAGCACGATCACCCCGCCATCGCCCGGCGGATCGAGATCAAGCACACCGCGCCCGATATTGCCGGCAAGCTGCGTCTCCACACCTGCTTCGTTGAGGATGTGATGGAGGAGCGCTGCGGTGGTGGATTTGCCGTTCGATCCTGTCACAGCGACCACGCGGGGCACGGTGTCAAAGCGCGCCCAGTCGGCCCGGCCCAGGCTTGCAAAGAACAGCCCGATATCGTTATCGACCGGCACACCGGCGCTGAGCGCGGCGGCGATCGCGGGATGTGGCGCCGGGTAGAGATGCGGTATGCCGGGCGAGGTGATGAGAGCGTCGACGCCGTCGAGCGCGCCGGGTTTGGACAGATCGACCAGGCGGAGGCCCGCCGCCTCGCCCGCCGCGCGCCCGCTCGGCCCGTCATCCCAGGCGATGATCTCAGCCCCACCGGCCTTCAGCGCAGCGGCCGCGCTCAGCCCGCTTCGCCCAAGACCCAAGACGGCGACCTTGCGGTCCCGGAAATGCGGAACCTCGATCATGTCTCATCCGCCAGGCGTGCAGCGAGCCAATCGGCGCGCTCAGCTATCCCCGCTTCTGGCAAGAGCAGCGGGCGATAGCCCAGCCGGGCGAGCGTATCGGTCAAGGTCTCATAATCCGCGTTGGCCCTATCCCAATCCGGTTTGGCCTGTTCCGGCTGAGGCGTTGCAGCGTCGAAGATCGCACGCATCGGCGGGGCAAGCACGACGCTGGTGTGATAGGGATAGCGGGTGAAATACTCTGCCGCGGGTGCGTTCGCCGCGCCCATGGCCAGCGCCGCATCGAGAACACCCCGATCGAACAGCTGCGCGCCCTCTCGCAAGGCCTCATAATCGGCGACGGCCATTTTGAGCATCAAGCGGGCGTGGCGTCCCGCATCGACCCAAGGCTGGCCCGTTCCACCCGTGGCGGTCTCGGCGCGAATGACCCGGGCGCCGGGATCGCGCGAAATGGCCCAGCCGCGCGTGCGCATCTCAGCGACCAAGGCGCTTTTGCCCGAACACGCCGCCCCGGTCAGCAGGATCCTGCTGAGACCGGTCAACTCAGGACCTCCACGGCCAAGTCACGCTTCATCATCGTCCACCTCAACCTGGCCCGAGAGGCGCCGCCACGCGATGCCCCAATACATCCCCACTGCCAGAACGAAGGATACCGCGACGAGTGCGATCCAGGTATTGGCGCTTGGGTCGCGCAGATCGAGCCAGCCGAAATCGTAAAGCACCCAGATGAGCGCGCCAATCAGCGCCACCAAAAGCGCGACGCCAAAGCTGCCGATGCCGCGGAGGACCGCCGTGAGATAAACGATGAAAGCGATGGCCAGGACCAGGCCTAGAAAGACGATCAGCGCCATCTGTTCAGGCCAGTTCGCCAGGGCCCAGCGCACATAAGAATACTCGGTCGGATTGTAGGTCGCGATCAGTAAGATCAGCGCAAAACCCCACCGCATCAAAAAGCCCATGCCTGCGCCCCCGGTCCTGCTTCTCAGCCCTTGTTTTTTCTAGGCCCCTGTTTGGCGCGTTTTGCCCGGCCTTGGAAGGGGGAGAAAATCTGGGCAGCTTACGGATCGCCGAGTCTAGCCTCACCAATCGATCGGCGTGCGGTCCCGAAAAAAGCCGCCCGTCGGGCCATTATCGGGCAGACCCGCCAACCAAATCGCCGTGTCGGCGCCCTCTTTTGGTGTGCGCGGCGCGCCGGGCCCGCCCATACGCGTGGCCACCCAGCCCGGGCACATTGCGTTGACCTTGATCCCGGGCGGAAGATCGCGCGGCAAGGCCTTGGTCAGCGCATTAAGTCCCGCCTTGGCCACACCATAAGCGCCCGGCCCTTCCAGCCCTTCGGAAAACGCGCCCCAGCCCGAAGAGACATTGACGATCCGGCCCCAGCCCTGCTGGCGCATATACGGTAGGGTGTTGCGGATCAGCTCATAGGGTCGCAGAAACATCACATCGATGGAGATGTGAAAGCTGGACGCGTCTTCGAGGATATTCACCTCATCAAGGACGCCAGCATTGTTGATCAAAACATCGACCCCGCCGGTCTCCGCCACGGCCGAGGAAATCGTCGCAAAGTTCATCAGATCGAGCTCGACGCAGGTGGCGCCGATCTCGGCGGCGACCTCGGCGCTTTTGCCTGGAGAGCGCACGCCGATGAAAACCTCATGGCCTTGGGCTACGAGACCTTCGGCGATGGCCCGACCAATGCCGCGATTGCCGCCGGTGACAAGAGCCTTGCGCGCGGTCACTGGCGCGCTCGCCTGGCGTAAAAGACGGGATGCCAAATGGGCGGATCCAGTGTCAAAGTGAATGCCAAGCGTGCCATCATCAACGGGTTACCCAGAACATCGCATACCAGCAAGTGGTACGGGCCGCGCCTTCTTAGCGCACCTTCAGCGTCGCCAGACCAATCAGCGCTAGGATCAGCGAGATGATCCAAAAGCGGATGACGATCTGCGGCTCGGCCCAGCCTTGTTTTTCAAAATGGTGGTGGATCGGTGCCATCAGGAAGACACGCTTGCCCGTGCGCTTGTAGTAAAGCACTTGGATGATCACGCTGAGCGCCTCGGCCACGAAAAGGCCGCCGACGATTGCCAGCACGATCTCGTGTTTCGTGGCCACCGCGATCGCACCCAGCGCACCCCCCAAGGCAAGGCTCCCGGTATCGCCCATAAAGACAGCCGCCGGTGGGGCGTTGTACCACAAAAAGCCCAAGCCCCCTCCGATGAGACCGGCTGTGAAAATGAGCAACTCCCCCGTGCCCGGCACGTAGTGGACCTCAAGATATTCGGTGAAATCGACACGGCCCACCGCGTAGGCGATCACGCCCAAAGTGCCTGCCGCGATCATCACTGGCATAATGGCCAAGCCGTCCAGCCCATCGGTCAAGTTCACCGAATTGGCCGAGCCGACAATGACCAGCATTGTGAAGGGGATGAAGAGCCAAGAGAGATTGACGAGCGCGTCCTTCAGAAACGGAAAAGCCAACTGCATCGACAGCTCATCGGGATGGATCAGCACGGCGACGACACCGGCGACCGCCGCCACCACAAGGCCGATGCCGAACCGCAACTTGGCCGACACACCGCGGGAGCTTGACCGGCTCACCTTGGTCCAGTCATCGGCAAAGCCAATCAGACCGAAGGCGACGGTCACGCCCAGCACCAGCCAAACATAAGGGTTGTCTAGCCTGGCCCAAAGGAGCGTCGATAGCGTCAGCGCCGCCAGGATCAGCAAGCCGCCCATGGTCGGCGTGCCTGCTTTGGTAATCAGGTGACTTTCCGGCCCGTCCTCGCGGATCGGTTGGCCCTCGGCATAGCGGCGGCGCAGCGCATTGATGAGGGGCTGGCCAAAGATGAAGCCGAAGACCAAAGCGGTGAAAAACGCCCCGCCCGCGCGGAAGGTGATATAGCGGAAGAGATTGTAGAAATCCCCGCCATCAGAGAGCTCGTGGAGCCAATAAAGCATCTATTCTAGGCCCCCTCGACCCGGTTTGGCGCGGAGTGCCCCAGTTTCTTGAGCCCGTCAACCACGCGGCCCATCTTGGAGCCCAGCGAGCCTTTGACCAAAATCACGTCGCCCGCCCTGAGAAGCGGGGGTAGAGCGCGGGCCAGGTCTTCGGACGTGTCCATATGCAGCCCCGCTCGACCCACAGGCAGCGCGGCATGGAGATGCGCCATCAACGGGCCGGTGGTGTGCACGAGATCAAGCTCAGCCATTTGCGGCAGGTTTGCTAGGCCCGCATGGAGATCTGCGGCCCCCGCCCCAAGCTCGAGCATATCGCCTAGCACTGCGATCCGTCGGCCACGGCCCTGCGGAAGCGCGGCCGCCAAAACCTCGAGCCCCGCCGCGACCGAGGCCGGGTTCGCATTATAGGCGTCGTCTATCAGCTCGATCCCCTCGCCATCGGTCTGGTTGATCTCGATGCGCAGGCGCTGTCCCCGTCCAGCCAGCGGGCGCCAGGCCCCCAGCGACATGAACGCCCGAGCCAGATCACCGCCCAGCGCGTCGATGGCAGCCAGAGAAGCGGTGGCATTCATCGCCAGATGCCGCCCGGGCAACGACAGCTTGAGGGCAAGGTTTTGCGCGCCGATCCGGACCCGCGCGATAGTGGCCTGATCGCTGAACGTGCAGTCGATCAGCTGCGCCTGGGCCGTGTCACCTGTGCCGAAAGCGATGGATCTGGCCGCATGCTTGGCGGCTTTTTCCATGAGGATATCAGAGGTTTCCAGATCGACATTGAAAATCGCGGCGCCGTCGGACGCTAGGCCCTCAAAGATTGAGGCCTTCTCCCTGGCGATCCCTGCAAGATCTTCAAACGCGGCCAAATGTGCCGCCGCCACGGTGGTAACTATGGCGATATGGGGCGCGGCCAAGCGACTGAGCGGCGCGATCTCTCCGGGCGCGTTCATGCCGATCTCGATCACCGCGAATTCAATGTCGGCCGGCATGCGCGCGAGTGTTAAGGGGACGCCCCAATGGTTGTTGTAGCTGGCCACGCTGGCATGGGTGCGGCCCTGATCGCTGAGCGCTGCCAGGAGCATTTCCTTAGTGGTTGTCTTGCCCGCCGAGCCCGTGACGGCGATCACTTGACCGGCCATGCGCGCGCGTCCCGCCCGGCCCAAGGCCTCAAGCGCTGTTTGGACATTCTGAACGACGATCAGCGGCGCATCGCCAGGCACCCCGTCGGGCACGCGCGCAACCAGCGCTGCCGCGGCGCCCTTGGCCAGGGCATCGGCCACGAAATCATGCCCGTCGCGCATATCCTTGAGGGCCACGAAGAGATCGCCCGATGCCAAGGCTCGCGTATCAATCGAGATCCCGGTAATCGCCCCGGGAGACCCCTGAACGCGGCCCCCGGTCGCGGCCAAAAGCTCCTCTAGGCTCCACAGCACCGCGCTCATACTGCGCCCTCGAGAGCTGCGACGGCGAGGCTCGCTTGCTCGACATCGTCGAAGGGAAAGACCGTGTCGCCCACTATCTGCCCGGTCTCGTGCCCCTTGCCCGCGATCAGCAGCGCGTCACCGGGGGCGAGCGCGTCAACGGAGCGCAGGATTGCCTCGGCGCGGTCACCGATTTCGGTGGCGCCGGGACACCCGGCAAGCACCTCGGCCCGGATCTGCCAAGGCACCTCGCTGCGCGGATTGTCGTCGGTGACGATCAGCTGGTCGGCATGGGCCGCGGCCGCCGCGCCCATCAGGGGCCGCTTGCCGCGATCCCGGTCCCCGCCCGCGCCGAACACCACGTGCAAGCGGCCCAGAACATGGGGTCGGAGCGCCTTGAGCGCAATCTCAAGCGAGGCGGGTGTGTGCGAGTAATCCACGTAGACCGGTGCCCCCGAGGCCCGGCGCGCAGCAAGCTGCATCCGGCCGCGCACACCGCTCAGACGCGGCAAAGCGCCGAAGACATCCTCGGGTCGTGCGCCCGTTGCGATGGCCAGGCCCGCCGCACTGAGCGCATTCATCGCCTGAAAGGCGCCGATCAAGTTGAGCCGCGCCTGAAACGGGCGGTCGAGATACTTGAACAGCAAGGTCTGACCGGTCTCATCGAGGCGCCGCCCGGTGATCGCGATGTCGCCGCTTTGGCCGATTGCGCCGATGCTCAGGACAGCCTGATCGCGCGCCTGCGCGCTCTGGGCCAGGTCGGCAGCGGCTGGGTCTTCGAGATTGGTGACCACCGTGCCGGTTGCCGGCAAAAGCTCCGTGAAAAGGCGCAGCTTGGCAGCCAGATAAGCCTCCATGCTGCCGTGATAGTCCAGATGATCTTGTGTAAGATTGCTGAAGGCGGCGGCACTGAGCGCGACGCCGTCAAGCCGGTTTTGATCAAGCCCGTGGCTCGAGGCTTCCATCGCCACATGGGTGACGCCTGCCTCGGCCATATCGGCCAGCAGCCGGTGCAGGGTCAGCGGGTCAGGCGTAGTGTGGATGCCCGGCGCGCTATAGGCGCCTTCGACCCCGATCGTGCCGATGCTTGCGGCCTCATAGCCAAGTTCTGTCCAAATCTGCCGGGTGAAACTGGCGATGGAGGTTTTGCCATTCGTGCCAGTGACGGCAACGACATGCTCCGGCTGTGCGCCGTACCAGAGCGCTGCGGCTCTGGCCAAAGCGGCGCGCGGCTCAGCGGTGATCACAAGCCCCGTGCCCGGCGGGAGGTCTCCGGCGATCTTGGCGCCTTCAGCATCGGTCAGAATGGCCGCGGCGCCCCGCTCCAAGGCGGCGTCTACAAACTGCGCGCCGTGGACCTGACTGCCTGGCAGAGCTGCGAAAAGCTCTCCGGTTTGCGTGCTGCGACTGTCGAGCGACAGGCCCCGCACGCTGATATCGCCGCCGTGCCGGGGCGTCAGGCCAAGAGAGGAAAGCGTCTTTTCGGGCATGGCCGGGATCTGCCCCCCAGAAACGATACAGGATCGATAATAGACCGGTTAATTCTGCGCCCCTGTTAAGGGATCGAGGGCGGGCGACGCAATGTCCGGCCTGAGGCCCAGAAGCGGCGCGACGCGCGAAATGATCTCACCGGTCACGGGAACGGTCGTCCAGCCCGCCGTGCGCCGCACCTCTCCCAGCGCCTCGATCCAGGGCTGATCGAGCGTGACGACCAGGACATATTCGGGATCCGTCATAGGAAAGGCGGCGGCGAAGGTCGCGAGGTTGCGATCATCGTAATAGCCGCCCTCGGGCCGGGGCAGATCAGCGGTGCCGGTCTTTCCGCCGACATGGTAGCCCTCGATATCGGCCATCGAGGCCGTGCCTTCGGCCACCACCGCGCGCAAAAGCGCACGCATCTGGGCCGAGGTCGCCTCGGAGATCACTTGCTCACCGCGCTGAGGGGTGTCTTGGGCCAGCAGGCTCGGCGTCACGCGATAGCCGCCATTGACCAAAGTGGCATAGCCTGCGGCCAGAGAGACCGGTGAGATGGCCAGACCGTGGCCGTAGGAGACGGTGAGGTTATAGGGCTCATTCCAATGGGGCGGTAGGATCGGCGCGGCCGAGGCGGCCTCGATCAGTTCCAGATCGGTGACCTCGGTTAGGCCGAGCGCGGTTAGGAAATCGCGCTGACGCGCCCCGCCGATCATCCGCGCAATATGCCCGGTGCCGATATTCGAGCTTTCGACCAGGATGCCTTCGACACTGAGCTCTGGGCCCAGCGGTTTGTAGTCCTCGATCACGTGACCCGCCGATCTGAGCGGTGTTGCCACCTCGAAAATCGTCGACGGATTGACGAGGCCTAGCTCCAGGGCCTGGGCGATCGTGAAGGCCTTGAAGACTGAGCCAAGTTCGTAAACGCCCTGCACAGCCCGGTTGAACAGCGGGTCTTCGTCCGGCGCGCCATCGGCCAAGGCAAGCGGCGGCGCATTGGGGTCATAGTCGGGCTGTGAGGCCATGGCGACGATCTCGCCGGTATGGGCATCCATCAAAACGGCCGAGCCGCCAACTGCATGCATGATCGCGATGCCGCCCGCCAAAACCTCTTCGACGGCGGCCTGCACGCTCAGATCGAGTGACAAGCGTAGAGGTGCGCCGCCTTGGGTTGGATCCCTGAGATAGGCGTCGAATTCGGCCTCGATGCCTGCCGCACCCACGACCTCGGCGGCATCCACGCCTTCTTGGCCAAAGCGCGCGGCGCCCAGCACGTGCGAGGCCAGCGCGCCATTGGGATAAAGCCGCATTTCGCGCGGGCCGAAATGCAGCCCCGGATCGCCGATCTCATAGACGGCCTGCTGCTGCTCGGGCGAGAGATTGCGGCGAATCCAGGCAAAGCGGCGGTCGGGACCAAAGCGCGCGGCGAGTTGCTCTTCCTCCAGGCCGGGGAAAATCTCAGCCAGGCGCGCGGCGGCTATATCGGGGCGGTAAAGCTGGTGGGGATGGGCGTAGAGCGCCTGGGTCGTGTGGTTTGTCGCCAGGATGCGGCCGCTTGCGTCAAGGATGTCGGCCCGGGCCGATATGATGGCGCTGTCCGAGGTCTCGAGGATCGGTTCAACGGGCGGCGCGGCGGCGAGCGCGCCCATCCTAAGCGCAACTGTGAGAAAACCCGCGAAAAAGCACATCGCGACCAGCAAAAGTCGGCCCTCGGCACGTTCGCGCGCAGTATCGCGGGCGGCCTCGTGACGGGCGGCGAGGTTTTCGCGTTCAATCGCATCGGGGTTCTCGCCGCGCTCACGGGCACGCAGGATCCGGCTAAGCGGGCGAAGCGGGATGCGCAGACCGGTGGATAGACCGGAATGCAAGCCTGCGTCGCTCATTCCTCCGCCTCCTCCGCTTGACCTTGCACGGCGCGCGACGAGCCGCTTGATTGCAGGATGTCGGCCAGGATCGCGTCGGCCACCAGATCGACACGCGGCCGCGGGCCGATTTCGGACACGGCGCCGTAATGCTGCGGCGTCATCGGGATCAGCTGCAGCCGCTCAAAATTCAGTTCAAC
This sequence comes from Pseudomonadota bacterium, assembly GCA_038530555.1. GTDB lineage: Bacteria > Pseudomonadota > Alphaproteobacteria > Rhodobacterales > Rhodobacteraceae > HKCCE3408. The sequence continues at coordinate 714,600 of JBCBCN010000001.1, forward strand.
CAGGGCACGGAGGCGGTCGGGACGGCGCTGATAGGCCCATTCCTCCTCCAGGCGATCGAGACGCTCACGCTCGGCACCGATCTGATCCTGCAAGGCCTGCACTGCGCGGATCGAGGCCTGTGTGTCGATATTCTGGCTATAGGCCCAATGGCCGAGGCCCACGACAGCGGCAAAGGTGACGATCATGAAAGATACGCGCATCAGGCGATCCCTTCGGTCTGTGCAAGTGCGGGCAGGCCGATGCGGGCCCGGTCCACCGGCGCGGCAGGGGCATCGAGCCGGTGCGCGAGGCGCAGTTTGGCCGAGCGGGCGCGGGGGTTCGCTGCGATCTCTTGCGCGTCCGGGCCGATGGCGCGGCGCTGAGTGAGCTCTAGGCCGGGCGTCCGGCTTGCCGCTTCGGGCGCATGGCGCGAACCACCGCCGCCCGGGCTGGCGCGTTCGGTCAAAAAGCGCTTCACCACGCGATCTTCGAGCGAATGAAATGTCACCACCGCCAACGCGCCCCCCGGCTTGAGCGCGCGCTCGGCCGCCTCGAGCCCATCGACCAATTGGCCCAGCTCATCGTTCACCGCGATGCGGATCGCCTGGAAGCTTCGGGTGGCGGGATGGCTCTGACCTGGCCTGGCTCGAGGAAGGCAAGAGGCCACGATATCAGCGAGTTGCAGGGTGGAGCTAATGCGGCTTTCCGCCCGCGCCTTGCAGATTGCGCGCGCGATCCGGCGCGCGGCACGCTCCTCGCCATACTGAAAGAGGATATCGGCCAAAAGCGCCTCGGGCGCGTCATTGACGAGATCTTCGGCGCTTTTCCCTTCGCTGCCCATACGCATGTCGAGCGGGCCGTCGCGCAGGAAGGAAAAGCCACGCTCTGCCCGGTCAAGCTGCATGGAGGAAACCCCCAGATCCATCACCACGCCGTCAAGCTCCGGGTAACCGGCCTGAGCCGCGAGCCTGTCGAGGTCGCCGAACAGACCCGGCGCCGCGACGAGACGCGCGCCGTAGTTCGCCGCCCAATCTTGGGCGAGCTCAAAAGCCAACGGATCCCGGTCGACAGCGATCAAAACCCTTACCCCTTGATCAAGCAGTCCACGGGCGTAGCCACCAGCGCCGAAAGTTGCGTCGAGCCACAGTCCCCCGGCGGGGTTCACAGCCCGCAACAACGGACCAAGGAGTACTGGAATATGCGGCGCGGCGGCGCTGCTCACGCTTCAGATTGGCGAGACCGCCCCGCCAATGCGAGAGGATGGAAAAATTCATTGTCCTGCCCCAAGGCCGTTATGAGTTTGTCGATCCGGTCATCCGCAGCGGCCTCGTCCTGCGGTTTGAGGATGTGAAATTTGTCGCCGCGCCCGATGAATTTTGCCTCATCTTCGAGGTCGATCTTTTTGCGCGCCGCCGCCGGCAGCTTGAGCCGCCCAGCATCGTCAATCGGCACCAATTCGCACTTGTAATAGTAAAACAGCTCAAGCAGTTCGCGGGTCGGCGTGCCCAGCGGCTCGTCTTGGATCATGGCATGAATTTTATCGAAGGCGTCGCCCGACAGGCATTCGAGATAGTCGTTGCGCTTGTCGCCGTAGGCCACATAGAGGCGCGGCGTTCCGCCAGGCTCCATCTTTTTGTCGAAGATTTGCAGCACGCGGCGAAACTTGGCCGGGATAGACACCCGGCCAGAGCCATCAACCTTGTTCTCGCTTTCGCCCTGAAACAGGTCCACTGCTGCCACTCCGCCCCGGAAATCGCCGACGCTCGCCTAACTCCCCCGTTTGCCCTGTCCGCCAATGAAAACGGCGGATCGTGCAAGCTGCCATTTGCTCGATCCGCCGCCCTCGTCCCATCTCTGGGGGTCCGACTGCGCAAGCCACCTGGGGGGATGTCTGCTCGCCTACGCGCCGGATCTCTTTTTTCAGCTTTAGAGAGTGCCTGTATGAACCTGCCTTTGTTCTTTTTACCCGGATCGCTCCGGTGCGTTCTCTGCTGCCGTGGGAAATGTATGACATGCCGAAACATCCCGAGCAAAGACTTTTTATGCCGATTAATCCCGAAAACGCCCATATCGGCCCTCAATCCATGGGACACCATCAGCGTGAAAGGCGGTCGAACAAGAACATGCTGAGTAAATACCTGCATGATCCACTACATCTTGTGGTTGGGGATGCGCCGGGGCGAGTTGGGGGATTTTTCCAAGTTTTTTGGCGATTTACCGCCAAATGGGGCCGGATCGGGCCAATTTGGCCGCGAATCACCCGGCGTCACCCGGGGTCCTCAGGCCTTGCTCAGGCCCAAAGTCAGGCCATGCCCCCGGCGATGAAGCGCGCCGCCAGCCGCTCAAAGGCCTCGGCCATCGGCCCCTCGCCCGCCGCGATCGGTCGACCCTCATCGCCCGCCAGCCGTGTCTCCAGGGAGATCGGCAGAGCGCCCAGAAACGGCAGGCCCAGGTCTTCCGCAGCCCGTTCCACGCCGCCCTCGCCGAAGATATGCGCCTCGTGCCCGCATTTCTCACAGGTGTAAGTCGACATGTTTTCGATCAGGCCAAGAACGTTCGTGTCGAGTTTTTGGAACATGTCGATGGCTTTGCGCGCATCGATCAGCGCCACATCCTGAGGTGTTGAGACCACGACGGCGCCGGTGACCTCAGCGCGCTGACACAGCGTCATCGCCACATCGCCCGTGCCCGGCGGCAGATCCACCAGAAGGGCATCGAGATTGCCCCAGTTGACCTGCGTCAGCATCTGCTGCAGCGCGCCCATGAGCATCGGGCCGCGCCAAACGACGGCGCGATCTTCCTCGAGCATCAGGCCCAGCGACATGACCTTGACATTAAAGGCTTCGAGGGGCTGCATCACCTTGTCGTCGCTCAGCGGTGGCTTGCCTGAGACACCCATCATGCGCGGCTGCGATGGGCCATAGATATCGGCATCGAGCAGGCCCACGCGGCGCCCGGCACGCGCCAGCGCCACCGCCAGGTTCGAGGACAGGGTCGATTTGCCGACCCCACCCTTGCCAGACCCAATCGCCAGGATCCGCTCAACCCCCGACGGGTTCATCGGATCTTCTTGTGCCCTTGGATGGCGGCCGATCTTCAGCGACGGCTCTTTGGGACCTTTGGGACGGGCCGAGGCGGGCGGTACCGAGCGACGGGCAATCGAAGGCGGCATTTGATCGGGACGCTTCGCAGGAGCCGGGCCATGGGCGGTCAGAACGATCCGGACAATCTCCACGCCCGGAAGCGCGGCAACCGCCGCCTCCGCCGCGCTGCGCAGGGGGCTGAGCGCCTGGGCCGCGTCGGGGTTCGGGGCTTCGAGCACGAAGGAGACCGCCTCCCCCTCGATCCGCAATGCTTTAATCAGGCCCGCGCTGACCGGGTCGCCACCTTCCGGAAGGCTCAGGCGCGCCAGAGCTTCGAGAACATCCGTCTCGCTGGGCGCATCGGCGTGTGGATCGGTCTTTCGGCTCATGCTGCCTTGTTGCCGGAGGCGAGGCGCCATGTAAATCGCCCGCCGTGCCGCGCTTAGCCTTAGGCGGCCGAAGACTTTGGCGCGAGCCACCGCATGATCAGCGCTTGACCGACCAGGCCCACGGCACCGGCCAGGATCAACCCTGTGGGCAGGCCGATCTGTTGGCCGAGGCCACCGATGGCAAAAGCGCCCACGGCGACCATGCCGAAGCCAAGCGTTGTCCACAGGCTCATGACGCGGCCGCGCAGGGCGTCGGGCAGGCCGGTTTGGATCGTCGCTTGCAGCGTCACGCCGCACCAGGTCGCCCCGCCCCCGGTCAGCACAGTTGCGGCGAAGGCCATCTCAAAGCTCGGGGCGAGGCCCATGCCGATCAAACCCAAAAGCGACAGGGCCGAAGCGATATAGACGCTGCGCGGCACCGTCCCGTCGATGTTGCGTGCCCGGGCACCGCGCAGAAAGGCCGAGGCCAGGGCGCCGATCCCGGCCGCCGCCGTCAACGCGCCCAGCCCGGCCGCCCCGCGCCCGTATACGCCATCGGCGAGGGCCGGAAGGATCTCGAGCGCGCCGCGGGCCAGGGTCGCGAAGACCAGCGTCAAAGCAAGTGCCATGCGCACCGACGGCGTAGCAAGCGCATAGCGCAGTCCTTCGTCCAGATCGCTCCAGAGCGTTTGCGGTGTGCGGTCAGGCAGCGGGCGGGCGCGTAGGCGCAGCAGAGCCGCGAACATCGGCAGATGGCAGGCAATCGCGAGCCAGAGCGCGGGCGCCACGCCAAAGCCCACGATCACCGCCGCCGTAATCGCCGGAGCGAGGATGCGTGCGAGGTTGAAATTGATCGCCGTCGCCGTCACCAGGCTTGCGACCAGGTCATGGGGCACAAGCCTGGGTCCCAACGACATGCGCACGGGCTGATGGGCGGCGTTGATGACGCCGATCACAAGTGCGGCGAGTAAGATCGCGGTCGGGCTGAGCACGGGTAGCGCGAGCACAAGCGCCAAAAGCGCCAGCGCCATAAGGACCGAGATCACTTGCGCCGCGCGGCGGATGTCGATCCGGTCGGCCATGACGCCGAAAAACGGCCCGGCCACAAGCGCTGGCAACAGGCCGAGACCGGCGGCGAGGCCTACGAACGCCGTCGAGCCGGTCGCATCCCAGGCCAACCACCCCAGCGCCATGCGCTGCATCCAGATGGCCTGCACCGAAAAGAACACGCCCGCAAAGAAAAGGCTGAATTGGCGATTGGAGAAGGCGCTCATCGGCGGGGGCCCAACGCGCTGCAGAGCGACGCAAAAGGTTGAGCGCTGCGAATACCTTTAGAAATGGCTAACAGAGCCATGCAAATGCTGCATAGCGGCATTGAAATCTCAAGGGATTGTGCATGTGCAGCATCAGCTTACTTTCTGTCGTGTCAGCGCAAACACTGACGCCGGGATCCGGTCGCAACAAGTGATGCTCCGCCCCTTATTCGTAAGCGCCCCGCACCGGCGGGGCAATCAGAGGAAAAGACCATGGCCGCCATTTCGCGCCAAAACACACAAACCGTGGGCCTCATCGCCCGCCTGACCGACGTTATTTCAGACCTCAAGCGCCAGTGGGCGTTTTACCGCGTCTACCGCACCACCTATGCCGAGCTGAGCGGGCTGAGCGCGCGCGAGCTTGGTGATCTGGGCCTAAGCCGCGGCGATCTGCGCCGCGTGGCCCTCGAATCTGCGTCGGGAAATCAGCGGCCGCATACGCCGCACTGACGCCAAAAGAATTCCGGGCATCTCTCCTCCCTTGATGCCCGGTTTAGCGGCCCTTGCCCTCTCCTCCCTTGGGCGGGGCCGCGCAAAACCCGGAGCTTAGGCTCCAAAATTGCGTCACGGGCCGGGTAGGATGTCTCCTCCCTTTCATTCGCCCTCGCACGTGACACATATCGCGGCGCGCCTCTCCTCCCTTGACGCGCCACGTATCGGCGGCGGCTCCTCCTCCCGGAGCCGCCGCTTTTTTGTTGCAGTCGAGGATGCGGCGGGGCTAGGGCGCTGCCATGGACGCCACCCTACCCTTTTTGATCCTGTTTTGCTTTGTGAGCTCGATCACGCCCGGGCCCAACAACGTCATGCTGCTTGCCTCAGGCGCCAACTTTGGCTTTCGCCGGACGCTGCCGCATATGCTCGGGATCACGCTGGGGCATTCGGCGCAGGTCTTGCTCGTGGGGCTTGGCCTGCTCAGCCTTTTCGACCGCGTGGACTGGCTCAGGACCGGCCTGCTCATCGTGTGTACGATTTACCTGGTCTACCTGGCCGGTAAAGTCGCAACGGCTGCTGCGCCGGAAGACGCGCCAGCGCACGCCCGACCCTTCAGCTTTCTGCAAGCCGCCCTCTTCCAGTGGGTCAATCCCAAGGCCGTCTACATGTCGATCTACGCCCAGACCCATTTTGCGCCAGACGGGCCGCTTTGGCTCAGCGCGGGCGTGGTGGCGTTGGTCTTCGGGCTGTGCAACTTCCCATCCGTGGCGGTCTGGGCTTGGGGCGGTGTGCGGATCCGGCGGATCCTGTCGACGGAGGCGCGCTTGCGCATTTTTAACATCACCATGGCCGTGCTGCTGCTCGCGTCGCTCTATCCCATCTTCCAGGCCGAATTCTAACGCCGTCAGGTCAAGCTCATCGGTGCCCGTCGCCAACAGCGCGGGCGCGGGGTCGCGCGCTGCCCTGAGGCTTGCCGGCCGAGCCCCAGCCAGATCGATGCCAAGATCGATGCCCAAATCGATAAACGCGCAGGCCGGGTTTCTGAGCTGCGCGAGGAGCAAGACCTCATGCAATCCGTCGCCCGCGCCCATATCCAAGCAGAGCCGCCGATAGGAGCGCTGCAAAAGCATGAGCCGGGCCTGAGCCGCGGAATTGGCGAGATGAAAGTCGGTATCGCCCAACGCGCTGAGGCGTTTGAGACAATTCGACAAACGCGCCGGGTCCTTGTCGATAATCAGTGTCGTCACGTGGCGTCCTCCGAACCTGGCCCCCGCCAGGCAGAAACGCCCCTCATGATTTCCTAACCGTTCGGTTCGCCTGCGATCCGTATTTCAGTCCCGATGGATCGCGGGCACGGGGTTAGAACGGCACGTCACCGGCCGCTTCGGCGGCGACGAGAAATCTCCCAACCACATTTTTGGAGCCCGCTTTCTCGAAATCAACGGTTACTTTGTCCCCCTCCACGGAATTAACCAAACCGTAACCAAATTTTTGGTGAAACACGCGGCTTCCGGTCTCAAAAGCGGCATTTGCGGTGGCGTCGATGACCATATTCTTAGCCTCGGCGGGCTGCCGCAGGGGCCGGTCGCCTCCGCGTGCTTGCAGCCGCCGCCATCCTGGGGAGTTATAGACATCAGCCTTCGTCGCCCGGTCATGCAGGTCCGAGCCACGCATCATCTGATCAACCGGAGAGGCGGAAGCCGCCATGCCGCCCGCACCCCCTGCATGGCCGTAAATGCCCGGCGGGGTTAGCACTTCGACATGCTCTTCGGGCAACTCGTCGACAAAGCGCGAGGGCATCTGGCTTTGCCATTGGCCATAGACCCGCCGGTTGCCCGCGAATGAGATGGTGCACACACGCTCGGCCCGAGTGATGCCCACATAGGCCAGTCGGCGCTCCTCCTCGAGGCCCTTCATGCCTTCCTCATCCATCGCCCGCTGGCTCGGGAACAGGCCGTCCTCCCAACCGGGCAAAAAGATCGCTGGAAATTCCAGGCCCTTGGCTGCGTGCAGCGTCATAATCGTGACCTTGGGCTCGGCATCGTCGGCCTCATTGTCCATGATCAGGCTGACATGCTCCAGGAAACCTTGCAGGTTCTCGAAGCTTTCCAGGGCTTTGATCAGTTCCTTGAGGTTCTCCAAACGACCCGGCGCTTCGGGGGTTTTGTCGTTCTGCCAATGCGCGGTGTAACCGGACTCGTCCAGGATGATCTCAGCGAGCTCGATATGGCTGATCTGTCCGGGCTGAGGCGTGCTCTCCTCGACAAGCAAGTCACTCGGGCCCACCTGGCGGAGCGGCCCGTGCATCATCCGCGCCCAGCGCCCAAGCCCGTCGAGCAGCGCTTGCAACTCCTTGGCGCCACGCCCGCCCAGGCCCTTTTCGTCGAGCAGGATCTGCGCGCCTTCGGTCAGGCTAACGCCATGGGCGCGTGCTGTCGTCTGAATCAGCTGCTGCGCCTTGTCTCCCAGGCCGCGCTTGGGGGTGTTGACGATGCGCTCGAAGGCCAGGTCGTCCTCGGCGCTGACCACGAGGCGGAAATAGGCCATGGCATCGCGGATCTCCATCCGCTCGTAAAAGCGCGGCCCGCCAATGACCCGGTAGGGCAGGCCAATCGACAGGAACCGATCTTCGAACGCCCGCATCTGATGGCTCGCGCGCACCAGGATCGCCATGTCGTTGGGTGAGATCGGATCCAGGCCCCGCGTGCCCCGCTCCATCGCCTCGATCTCTTCGCCGATCCAGCGCGCCTCTTCCTCACCGTCCCAATGGCCGATCAGGCGCACCTTCTCGCCATCCTCGCCATCGGTCCAAAGCGTTTTACCCAGCCGTCCCTTATTGCCGGAAATCACCTGGGAGGCGGCGGCCAGGATATGGCCCGTAGAGCGATAGTTCTGCTCCAGCCGGATCACCTTGGCACCCGGAAAATCCTTTTCGAACCGTAGGATATTGCCCACCTCGGCCCCGCGCCAGCCATAGATCGACTGATCGTCATCGCCGACACAACAGATATTGCCATGGCTTTGCGCAAGCAGGCGCAGCCAGAGATACTGGGCTACGTTCGTGTCCTGGTACTCATCGACCAGGATGAAGCGGAACCAGCGCTGATACTGCGCCAGAAGGTCGGCGTTTTCCTGAAAAATGCCGATCACATGGAGCAGCAGATCGCCGAAATCGACGGCGTTGAGCGTTTTGAGCCGCTCCTGGTATTGCTCATAAAGCGCCACGCCGCGCCCGTCGAAGGCGCTGGCCTCCGCCACAGGCACTTTGTCCGGCGTCCAGGCTCGGTTTTTCCAATTGTCGATAATCCCGCCGAGCATGCGCGCGGGCCAGCGCTTGTCGTCGATTCCGGCGGCTTGGATCAATTGCTTGAGCAGGCGGTTTTGGTCGTCGGTATCCAGGATTGTGAAGTTGCTTTTCAGCCCGGCAAGCTCGGCATGGCGGCGCAACAGCTTGACGCAGATCGCATGAAAGGTCCCGAGCCAGGGCATCCCCTCGACCGTTTGACCTAACGCATTGGCCACGCGGTTTTTCATCTCCCGCGCGGCCTTGTTGGTGAAGGTGACGGCCAGGATTTCGTTGGGCCGAGCGGTGCCGGTGGCAAGCAAGTGCGCGATGCGGCTGGTCAGCGCCTTGGTTTTGCCGGTGCCCGCCCCGGCCAGCATCAGAACCGCACCGTCCAGGGCTTCGACCGCCTCCCGCTGCGCTGGGTTCAAGCCGTCGAGATAGGGCCCGCCCCCACCCCGTGCGGCGGCGCGCTGGGACAGCGGCACGGCCGCCTCAAAGGCGTCGCTTTCCTCAAAACTGCTCATCGGCTAAAAACTAGCGCGATTTGCCGCTTAAGAAAAGCTGAATGTTCGCCGAATGTTCGCTTTAACGTATCAGGATCCGGCGATTACCGCCCGGGCCGCGCGAAAGTGGCGGGTCATCGCGACCCTTAGGGCGGTATTCACATGGATGACGCGAAACTCCGTGCCGGTCAGATGCGCCACGCGTTCGACCTCGTATTGATGCGTGTCTTCGACGCCGTCCCGGTCGATGATCACCACCATCGGTCGCAGCCCGTTTAGATCCGCCCCGAAAATCGCCTGGTGTACGCTGTCACGGACCGAAGCTGACCCATCGAGCCCAAACTCGATGTAATGGGTGGGCGTGATGCAATCGGCGCGCACGCGACCGGCATCGCCGCTCAGGTCAATGCGCGAAGACACCTCTGCCTCACCCCCGAACAGCGCCGTGCATAAAACCACCGAATAAAATAGCTCGCCCATGCACTAGAGGTGGCGGGTGCATAGAAACAAATCAAGAACAATTCTTAAGATCGGTTAATCTTTCGCTTGCAAATTTAAGCGTTGATCCCTCAACCGCCCAGCGGCCCATGCCTTCACTTTTCGCAAAATACTCCGGGGTCTGGGGCAGCGCCCCAGCAAAACAATCGAGTATAACAATCGAATGCCCGAAGGGCACATTTTGATTGAATATTGTCCGGCTCGCGCGAACCGATTGTCCCCTTCCCTTCCGGCTCCGCGCCACTATGCTGCGCCCGCGAAATAGACGGGACTTACTATGGCCGAGTTTAACAAAATCCTCATCGCCAATCGCGGCGAGATTGCCATCCGCATTATGCGCGCTGCCAACGAATTGGGCAAACGCACAGTCGCGGTCTATGCCGAGGAGGACAAGCTCAGTCTGCATCGCTTCAAGGCAGATGAGGCCTACCGGATCGGCGAAGGTCTCGGGCCGGTTCAGGCCTATCTCGCCATCGACGAGATCATTCGCGTGGCCCGCGCGTGCGGCGCAGATGCGATCCATCCGGGCTATGGCCTGCTCAGCGAAAATCCCGACTTCGTCGATGCCTGTGCGGCCAATGACATCACCTTCATCGGGCCCAAGGCCGAAACCATGCGCGCGCTCGGCGACAAGGCCAGCGCACGTCAAGTGGCCATCGCCGCGGACGTGCCGGTGATCCCAGCCACAGGTGTTTTAGGCGACGATATGAAAGCCATCGCCAAAGAGGCCAAAGAGATCGGATATCCCTTGATGCTCAAGGCATCTTGGGGCGGCGGCGGGCGCGGCATGCGCCCCATCGCGGGGCCCGACGAGCTTGAGGAGAAGGTGCTGGAGGGACGGCGCGAGGCAGAGGCCGCCTTCGGCAATGGCGAGGGTTATCTGGAAAAGATGATCACCCGTGCCCGCCATGTCGAAGTGCAGATCCTCGGCGACAGCCACGGCAATATTTACCACCTCTATGAGCGCGACTGCTCGGTCCAACGCCGCAACCAAAAGATCGTCGAACGCGCCCCCGCCCCTTACCTGTCGGAGGCACAGCGGGAGGAGATCTGCGCGCTAGGCCGGAAAATCTGCGCCCATGTGAATTACGAATGCGCAGGCACGGTCGAGTTCCTTATGGATATGGAAACCGGCGCCTTCTACTTCATCGAGGTCAATCCACGCGTCCAGGTCGAACATACGGTCACCGAAGAGGTCACCGGCATCGACATCGTGCGCGCCCAGATCCTGATCGCCGAGGGCAAAAGCCTGACCGAAGCCACCGGCGTGGCCAGCCAGTATGATGTCAAGCTCGACGGCCACGCCGTCCAGTGCCGGATCACGACCGAGGACCCGACGAACAACTTCATCCCCGATTACGGGCGCATCACCGCCTATCGCGGGGCGACCGGCATGGGCATCCGGCTTGATGGAGGCACGGCCTATTCGGGCGCGGTAATCACGCGCTACTACGACAGCCTGCTCGAAAAGGTCACCGCCTGGGCGCCGACGCCGGAGGCCGCGATTGCGCGCATGGACCGCGCCTTGCGGGAGTTTCGAATTCGCGGGGTCTCGACCAATATCGATTTCGTCGAGAACCTGCTGAAGCACCCGACCTTCACGAGCTATCAGTACCACACCAAATTCATCGATGAGACGCCGGAGCTTTTCGAGTTCAAGCCGCGCCGCGACCGCGCCACCAAGATCTTGCGCTACATCGCCGATATCACCGTCAACGGCCATCCGGAGACCGAAGGCCGCCCAATGCCGCCCGCCGGCCTGAAGGAGCCGCGCGCCCCCAAACCCCGGACAGACACGCCCCCCAAAGGCACGCGCCACTTGCTCGACACCCAAGGCGCCAAAGCGGTGGCCGATTGGATGAAGGGCGAGACGCGGCTGCTGATCACCGACACGACGATGCGCGACGGGCACCAATCGCTTTTGGCCACGCGGATGCGCTCGATCGATATGATCAACGCCGCCCCCGCCTATGCCGCCAACCTGCCCGGGCTATTCAGCGTCGAATGCTGGGGCGGCGCGACGTTTGATGTGGCCTATCGGTTCTTACAGGAATGCCCCTGGCAGCGGCTGCGCGACATCCGCGCAAAGATGCCCAATATCCTGACCCAGATGCTGCTCCGGGCGTCGAACGGCGTGGGCTACACCAATTACCCCGACAATGTGGTGAAGTTTTTCGTGGCCACCGCCGCCAGTTCGGGCGTCGATATCTTCCGCGTCTTCGACAGCCTCAACTGGGTCGAGAATATGCGCGTGGCGATGGATGCGGTCATCGAAAGCGGCAAAATCTGCGAAGGCACGATCTGCTACACCGGGGATATCCTCGATCCGTCCCGCGCCAAATACGATGTCAAATACTATGTCGATATGGCCAAAGAGCTGGAGAAGGCCGGTGCCCATGTCCTCGGGCTCAAGGATATGGCGGGCTTGCTAAAGCCGTCCGGCGCCGAAGTGCTGATCCCCGCGCTCAAGGATGCGGTCGATCTGCCCGTGCACTTCCACACCCATGACACGGCGGGCATCGCCTGCGCCACGATCCTGGCTGCCACCAAAGCGGGCGTTGACGCGGTCGATTGCGCCATGGACGCGCTTTCGGGCAATACTAGCCAGGCGACGCTCGGCACCATCGTTGAAGCGCTGGCCCATACCGAGCGGGATACCGGCCTCGATATCGGGGCGGTGCGGCAGATCTCGGATTATTGGGAGGCCGTGCGCTTTCATTACGCGGCCTTCGAGAGCGGCATGCAGGCCCCGGCCTCAGAGGTCTATCTCCACGAAATGCCCGGCGGGCAGTTTACCAATCTCAAGGCACAGGCACGGTCCCTGGGCCTGGAGGAGCGCTGGCACGAAGTGGCACAGGTTTACTCGGACGTGAACCAGATGTTCGGCGATATCGTGAAGGTGACACCGTCCTCCAAGGTCGTCGGTGATATGGCCCTGATGATGGTGAGCCAGGGCCTGAGCCGCGCTGAGGTAGAAGACCCTGATGTTGATGTCGCCTTCCCCGACAGCGTGGTCGGCATGATGCGCGGTGATTTGGGGCAACCGCCAGGCGGCTTTCCCCAGGGCATCGTCGCCAAAGTGCTCAAGGACGAGACACCGAACCTGTCACGGCCCGGCGGGCACCTGCCCCCGGTGAAGCTCGAGGAAGTACGCGCTGAGCTGGCCGCTGAGCTTGAGATGGAGATCGATGACGAGGATCTGGCCGGATATCTGATGTATCCGAAGGTCTTCACCGATTACGCGACACGCCATAAGGAATACGGCCCCGTCCGGGCCCTACCGACCCACACATACCTTTATGGTATGAAGCCGGGTCAGGAGATCGAGGCGGAGATCGACCCCGGCGTGCGCCTGGTGATCCGCCTACAAGCGATGGGTGAGACCAACGAAGAAGGCGAGCGGCGGGTCTTTTTCGAGCTCAACGGCGCGCCTCGCACGATCCGCGTGCCTGATCGCAAAGCGGCCGCCACAAGTGCGAAACGCGCCAAGGTCGAGGTCGGCAATCCGGCTCATGTCGGCGCACCGATGCCCGGTGTCGTCGCTTCGGTCGCGGCCACGTCCGGGCAAAAAGTCAGCCAGGGCGATCTGCTGCTGACGATTGAGGCGATGAAGATGGAGACCGGCATCCATGCCGACCGCGACGCCGTGGTTGCCGCGGTGCACGTGACACCCGGGGCGCAGATCGATGCCAAGGACTTGCTGGTCGAGCTTGAGGAATAGCCCAGGTCCAGTCGTTCTGGCGCGTTGTTTTTGACGTCCCGAGTGCCGCGCATCTGCGATGATTCGTGGCGCGCGATGCGCGCGCTGGTTTCAAACCGCTTGATGCTTTCCGACCGAGAATTGTTTCGCAATTGCAAGGAAATAGCCGCCATAATTGTGGATTGATACCAAAGCCCACAACAATGGGTTGACCTTGAGAAACAAAGCGCCAGCGCCGTTCTCGGTCACGTCTTGTTCACCATAAGCCCGGCAAAGCCTCGCCCCATAGCTGCCATATTCACAGCGAATATTTCGGCCCATGGAACAAGTTCGCTCTTACACTGCTCGTTTTTACGCCGATGATCACGGCGCGGTCTCCGTCGATTGGGTCGTGCTTTCGGCGGCCCTGGTTGGGTTGGGCATCGCCGTATTGGGCGTGACATCGACCGGTGTGAACGATTTGGCCAACGAAACCGCCGATGAAATCGCAAGCACAGAACTTCGCTATCGCTTCGGGTTCACTTCCGCACTGTTCGACAGCGATTTCGGCAGTGGTGCGGCGGGCTGGTTTGGCGGCAACGTCGTGAACCTGCCCGGCTTTGGCGATGTTCTACAGATCGCGGGCGGTCAATTTGCGGAAATGCAGGTGATGGTACCTGCGGGCGCCGGAAGCGCTACAATTTCGTTCGATATGATCGCCGCAGACGACCTCGATGGCGATCAGGCGACGGTCTATGTCAACGGCCAAGCCGTCTCGATCTACAGCGACAACCACGGCAATGTCTCGATCTCGGGCAATGCGCCTCCGGGCATCAGCGTTAGTGTGGATCAGCACTACGAAAATCGTGCAGTCGGTGCGGGCACGCATGGCTCGGACAGCCGGGCAACATACACGATCACGGTCGATGATCCCGGCTCCTCACTGACCTTCGGCGTTGGCTCGAACGCGAATGACGGCATCGGCGATGAGTTTTACGCGATCGACGACGTCTCGATCAGCGCCAGCTAGCAGTTAAATTTTTTAGCAAGCCAAGAGCGCCACGTCGTTGATGAAAAGGCGCGGATTTTCTCTTGCAGCCCACGTGCGAGCCGCCTAAACAGCGCGCTATCGGATGCGGGCGTAGCTCAGGGGTAGAGCATTACCTTGCCAAGGTAAGGGTCGTGAGTTCGAATCTCATCGCCCGCTCCAGATCAAAAAGGCCTCTGCTGGATGAGCAGAGGCCTTTTTTGTTGTGCGAATGGTGTGCGGATCTCCCTCAGGCTGACGACACTTCGTGTTTTTTGATCCGCCCGAGCAGAACGAGTGCTACTGCCGTCACCGCGACACCCGAAAGCAGGTAAAGCGCCATCGCCCAGATGCCGAACCAGGCGGTGAGTGTTAGACCAACCAGGGGGGCGAAGGCCGCGCCGACGATCCAGCTCAGATTGGTAGACAGCGCGGTGCCAGAATAGCGGAAGCGCGGAGGATATCGGTTGGGCACAATCGCGCTGGCCTGGCCATAAGCGAGGCCCAGAACGGCAAAGCCGAACAAAATGTAGAGCGCCGGATTGGTGTCGAGCGACGGCAGCGTCAGACACAAAAGCGGGATCAGTGCGATAGAGGTCCATAGGACCGACCGCTTGTGATATCGGTCCGCCAGCACCCCTGACAACACGACCGTGAAGGCCGCGATGACGCCTCCAATAAATTGCAGCAGCAATATGTAATCGATTGCAATTTCAGGCGTGTAGAGCGTTGCATAGGCCAGCGGGAACACGGTGACCATGTGAAAGAGCGCGTAGCTCGCCAGAGGCATCATCGTCGACAACACCACCGGCCGCCATTGCGTGCGCACCATCTCGACAAACGGCGCGGATTTGAAGGTGTGCGGATCGGCGCCGAAATCGGTTTGAAGCAAGCGCAGGCGCGCGAAGAGCGAGACGATATTTACCGCCAGAACCGCGAAGAAGGCAAAGCGCCAGCCGTAATTCATAAATTCATCGGGCGTGAGAAATCCGGTCAGCACATAAAAGAGCGATCCGGCCACGATAAAGCCGATCGGTCCGCCAAGCTGCGGCACCATCGCATAGAGGCCCTTGCGGTGCTTTGGCGCGGCGTTTTGGAGTTGCAGGGTAATCCCGTCCCAAGCTCCGCCCAGACCGATGCCTTGTAGGATGCGCAACCCGGCAAGCAGCGCGGGGGCAAGCCAGCCGATCTGCTCATAGCCCGGCAGCAGACCGATCGCGACGGTTGCCGTACCCAGAAGGAACAGAGCGCCAGAGATTTTTCCTATCTTGCCGATCTTTTTTTGCAACTTCCGTCCAGCCATCGATGCGAAGGGACGCACGATGAAGGCGAGCGCGAAAAGCGCGAAGGCCGCCATTGTTCCCTGCACGGGATCAAGGAAGGGGAAGAATATAGTTGGAAAAACCAAGGCCGATGCGATGGCATAGACGAAAAAACCAAAGAAATCAGTCACTCGCGCCATGACAACGGTGGTGACGACCTCGTCGAGCGACACCGCCTGGATCTGCATTTCCGTGCTGTCATCGGGCTGCGTTGTCAGTGCGTCTGCCATATCGGCTCCTTTGTTCGGGGCTGCCGCGTCGCGATGGGCAAGATATGGAGCGCGACTGTACTGTGTCTAGGCTGCGGGCGGACTGTGCCATTCTGCTGCAGCGCGGCACCTTGTATCATAGGAAAGCGGTTAAGGTCGGCTTAACTACCGAGGTGCCAAGACGCGGTGACCGAAACCTGCGACCGGACATCGCACAACCTGTTTGGTGCAAAGCGGTGAGCTACTTTTACGTCATGAAAAGAATTCGTTGGATCCTCCTCGGGCTTGCGACAGCGATACTGTCGGGCTGCAACCTCGTCACCCTGAACCCGGCCGGGGATGTCGCCGCCCAACAGGGTGATTTGATCATCTATGCGACCGTGCTCATGTGCATTGTGATTATCCCGGTGATTGCGCTGACTTTGTTTTTCGCCTGGCACTACCGATCGAGCAATGACGAGGCTCGGTATGAGCCTGACTGGGACCATTCGATCAGCCTTGAGATCGTGGTGTGGGCCGTGCCCTTGGCGATCATTATCTGCCTTGCGGGCCTGACTTGGGTGGCGACGCACCGCCTCGATCCCTATGCCGATTTGCGCCGCATCTCGGCCGATCAGCCGATTGATCCGAGCGTCGAGCCGATGACCGTCTACGCCGTGGCGATGGATTGGAAATGGGCCTTTATCTACCCCGAGCTTGGCATTGCGACCGTGAACGAGGCGGCCGTCATCGTCGACCGCCCGGTCGAGTGGAAGATCAGCTCAACCACTGTGATGAACGCCTTTTTCGTGCCGGACATGGCCGGAATGATTTATGCGATGGCCGGAATGGAGACAGAGCTCAACGGTGTTTTGAATGCGTCGGGCACATATCGCGGCTTTTCTGGACAGTATTCGGGAGCGGGCTTCAGCCACATGAATTTCGAGCTGCACGCCTATGATACGCAGGAAGAATTTGACGCCTGGGTCGCGCAAGTCCGCGATGGCGCGGAGGATATGCTGACACGGGAGACTTTCGTGGCGCTCGATGTGCCCACTGTCGATCACCCCGTGACCTATTTCAACGGCGTCGCTGATGGACTTTGGAACCGCATCATCAACCAGTGCGTAGGCGAGGATCGTCTGTGCATGGAAGATATGATGATGGTGGATGCCTTGGGCGGCGGTGGGCTTGAGGGCCTTTGGAACCGTCAGGCGTTCCTGGGCATTTGTTCCGAGGAAGACCCGGCAATGTTCCTGGCGCTGCTGCGGCCCGAACTACGCGAAGAGCGAGGCGCCGAGATCCTGCGCGCGGGATTTGATTATGAGGTCGACCTGCCCGCCGATGAGCCGCCGCCATTGCCGCCGCTGGCCGCGCTATCCAGCCCGCCGGACCCGATGCCCTCGGCCCTGCCGCAATCGCGCGTGCAGCAGCTACCGACCAACACCTCCCTTAATTGAGCTGAGCTGACAGGCCATGACCTTTCTCCCCCTCGCCTCACCCGCCGGTCATTCCGGCCCGACCGGCATCCACCCGTTCTGGGGCAAGCTGGATTGGACGATCTTCCCGTTCTACGATCCGGTGATCTTCACCACCTTTATTCTGGTGTGCATCGGCGGCGCCGCCATGGTGGGCGCGCTGACCTATTACCGGCTCTGGGGCTATCTCTGGCACGAATGGTTCACTTCGATCGACCACAAGAAGATCGGTATCATGTACATGGTTCTCGGACTAGTGATGCTGATGCGTGGCTTTGCCGACGCGATCTTGATGCGGATCCATCAGGCGCTCGCGGCGAATGGCGGCGACGGGTATCTCGACGCCCACCACTACGATCAGATCTTTACCGCCCACGGCATGATCATGATCTTCTTCGTGGCGATGCCGCTGGTTGTGGGTCTGATGAACTATGTCGTGCCGCTGCAAATCGGCGCGCGCGACGTGGCCTTTCCCTTCCTCAACAATTTCAGCTTTTGGCTCACCACCTCGGGCGCGCTTCTTGTGATGATTTCGCTGTTTATCGGGGAGTTTGCGACGACCGGCTGGCTGGCCTATCCGCCCCTATCGGGACCAGAATATAGCCCCAGCGTCGGCATGGACTACTATCTCTGGTCGCTCAATATCGCGGGCATCGGCACGACGCTGTCGGGCATCAACCTGGTGGTGACCATCGTCAAGATGCGCGCGCCGGGCATGGGCTGGATGAAGATGCCGATCTTCACCTGGACCTCGTTTTGCTCGAACGTCCTGATCGTGGCGACTTTCCCAGTGCTGACCGCGACCCTCGCCCTGCTGACCGCTGACCGCTACCTCGGAACGGCCTTCTTCAACACCGAGTTCGGTGGCAATCCGATGATGTATGTGAACCTCATCTGGATCTGGGGCCACCCGGAGGTCTACATCCTCATTCTGCCGCTCTTCGGGGTCTATTCCGAGATCGTGCCGACCTTCACCGGCAAGCGGCTCTTCGGCTATACCTCGATGGTCTACGCGACCTGCGTGATCATGATTTTGAGCTACATCGTCTGGCTCCACCACTTCTTTACGATGGGTGCGGGCGCGAGCGTGAACTCGTTTTTCGGGATCGCCACGATGGTCATATCAATCCCGACCGGGGCGAAGCTCTTTAATTGGCTATTCACCATGTACAAAGGTCGGATCCAGTTCACGACGCCCATGATGTGGACCATCGGCTTTATGGTGACCTTTACCATTGGCGGGACGACCGGCGTCCTTCTGGCCGTGCCGCCGGCGGATTACGTGCTGCACAACTCGCTCTTCCTGGTGGCGCATTTCCACAATGCGATCATCGGCGGCGTGGTCTTCGGCCTGTTTGCGGCGATGGTCTATTGGTTCCCCAAGGCCTTTGGCTTCCGCCTCGTCGAAGGCTGGGGCAAGGCGAGCTTCTGGTTCTGGATCACCGGCTTCTGGCTGGCCTTCATGCCGCTCTATATCATTGGCCTGATGGGCGCGACGCGCCGCCTGAGCCAGTTCGAAGACACGGCCTGGGGCATCTATTTCACCGTCGCCTTGGTCGGCGCGCTTTTCGTGGCGGCTGGGATCGCGTGCTTCCTTATCCAAATCGGTGTCTCGATCTGGAAGCGGGAAGAGCTGCGCGACACGACGGGCGATCCGTGGAACGGCCGCACGCTGGAATGGTCCACCTCCTCACCGCCTCCGCATTACAACTTTGCCTTCACCCCGCGCGTTTATGAGGTCGATGCCTGGGCGCACATGAAAGCCAACGGCTATGAGCGTAAAACCGACGGCTACACGCCGATCCACATGCCGCGCTACACGGCCACGGGGATCGTTTTGTCGGGCATCATGACGGTGATGGGTTTCGCGCTGGTCTGGCATGTCTATTGGCTGGCCGCTGTGACCCTGGCCGCGTCGATCGCCTACGGCATCGCGCATACCTTCAACTATGACCGTGACTATTACGTGGATGTGGACGAAGTGCGCGAGACCGAGAAGGCGCGGAGCAGGCTTCTGGCCGGTGGCCGCGACCTGGAGGCGGCGGAGTAACGGCCATGGCAACCCCTCCCCCTCCGCCTCCGCCCGCAGATATCTCCTTCCCGGGCGATTTCGCGGGTCCCAATGCGGGCCGCAAAGCTGCCGCGCGCAGCTATGACTTCCACGTCGTGGATGACGCGCATGACGACGGGCATGCGGGCCATGACACGCCCACGATGCTGGGCTTTTGGATCTATCTGATGAGCGATTGCCTGATCTTTGGCATCCTCTTCGCCGTCCATGCCGTGCTGGGCCAAAGCTATGCCGCAGGCCCCGCTCCGATCGATCTGTTTGAGATCGAGCTGGTGCTGATCGCGACCTTCGCGCTTCTGTTCTCATCAATCACCTACGGCTTTGCCATGATCAACATGCAGCAACGCAACAAGCCGATGATGCTGTTCTGGCTGGTGGTGACGGGGATCTTTGGGATGGTCTTCCTGGTCATGACGATCCAGGAGTTCCTGCATCTCTGGCACTTGGGCGCGACGCCGATGGCCTCGGCGTTTTTGTCCTCGTTCTACTTCTTGGTCGGCACTCACGCGCTGCATGTGGCCTGCGGCGCGCTGTGGCTCGCGGTTTTGCTGGTGCAGGTGCAAATGCACGGGATCACGCCCGAAAATGAGCGTCGCGTCGCCTGCCTCAGCATGTTTTGGCACTTCCTCGACCTGATCTGGATCGGGGTCTTTTCCTTCGTTTATCTCGCAGGGATGTTGTTATGAGCGATCACAGCGCAGACATGCATGAGGCGGTTGATGGTGGTCATGGGGGCGGCCACGGGGACGGTCATCACGGGTCCACCTATCGCGGCTACATCACCGGGTTTGTCCTTTCGGCGCTCCTGACGATTGTGCCCTTCGCCATCGTCATCGGCGAGGTCGATGTCAGCCTGGGCTGGGCGCTTGCGGTCATCTTCGGGCTCGGCGCGGTGCAGATCATGGTGCATGTCTACTACTTCCTGCACGTGACCTTCGCGGCCGAAAACGGCTGGCAGGTTTTGTCGATTACCTTCACGGCGATCGTTTTGGTGATCTGTCTGGTCGGGTCGATCTGGGTGATGTTCCACCTGGAAGAAAACATGATGCCGGCCCATGAACAGATCGAAGCGATCCGCAACCTGCCATGAGCCGCGACAAGCCTTCCGGGGAGGTATCCGGGGAGCTGTCTGAGGAGCGGCGGCGGCCGCTCTGGCTGGATCTAACGCTTTTGGCCGTGAGTTTTGCTATCTTTGTCGCGCTGATCGGCTTGGGCAATTGGCAGATCGCGCGGATGGGCTGGAAGCTCGATCTAATCGAGGCGGTGGAAAGCCGCGCCTTTGGCGATCCGGTCGCCGCCCCGCGCGGGGCCGTCACCGAAGACACCCACGCCTATCTCAGAGTCAGTGCGGAGGGCCGCTATCTCCATGAGGAGACGCGCCTTGTGAAGGCGTTGACTGAGCTGGGCCCCGGCGATTGGTATCTCACCCCGCTGGAGACCGAGGGGCGAGTGATCTGGGTCAATCGCGGCTTTGTGCCCGACTGGCTGAACGATCATCTCGACCGTGTCACGCGGCCCGAAGGCCGGGTTGAGCTCACCGGCCTGCTGCGGATCACCGAACCCGAGGGCACGCTTTTGGAGAGCAACGATCCGGCGGCTGAGCGGTGGGTGTCGCGCGATGTCGATGCTTTGTCCGAGGCTGCGGGGGTCGACCGCTATGCAGGCTATTTCATCGATGCCGAACACCGGGGCGATCCCGAAGGCTGGCCCCGCGGCGGCCTGACTGTGGTGGAGTTCCGCAACTCACATCTGAGCTATGCGCTGACCTGGTACGCGATGGCGCTGCTCTTCGCGGGCGCGATGGGCTATGTGATCTGGGATCGCTGGCGCGGACGGGCTTAGCCCCCAAGCGACCGATGATTTTGGCGTATTTTGCAAGGGCACTGCCGAGCAAAGCCTCCAGATTTTAGGGCACAAAGCGATCATTGCGCCGCAGATATGAGGGCAGCGGCACGAGCCTGCATTGAGCCCGCAAAAAAAATTATACTTCAGGTGAAACTTTCAGATCTTTCCACTCGTGGCTTCCCTTTGGACATAACCAATGGGGAGTTCCACATGACTACAAAGTACTTTCAATTCATCGGTCTTGCCGTCGTCCTGGCAATGCCCTCGAGCTTAGCTGCGGCGACGTTCGATTTCACGTCCAGGCTCGACAGTGCCCAAGCGAGTTCACAGGGCGCATCGGATGCATGGGGTGAAGCACAGCTATCGGTGGATAGCGTGACAGAAAGCTTGAGCTTTGCGCTCACCGTGATCGGTATCTCGCTCGATGATTTGGCTGACGCGTTCGTCGATGGCGCCAATGCGGCGTTGGGGCCGATCCATCTGCACGATGGAGATTTGGGCCAGAACGGGCCGGTCGTCGTTCCATTCCCTTTCGACAGTTCCTATTCCTCGTCGACCAGCGGCGGCTTTCAGTTGGTTGTCGACGACTACGCCTATGCGGATGCCGTCGCGATCAGCGGCAGCACACTCAGCTTCGATGAATATCTGGCTGATCTGCAGCGCGGAGGCTCGTATATCAACGTGCATACAGACGCCTATGTCAGCGGTGAGATCCGGGGGCAGTTGTCTCCGGAGGTCGCTCCAGTTCCGTTGCCAGCCGGGCTACCGCTCTTGCTCGCTTCACTCGGTGGTTTGGCCTTTTTGCGCCGCAAGCGCTAAGCACTAAGCGCTGAATACCACAAACGGAGGGATGGTCATTTTCGACCATCCCTTTGTGGATTCCACTTTCCATAGATCTGATGCGGTCGGTGTTCAGCCCGGCTGAAATAAGCCTGCGCCAATACACCTGCTTAAACAAAGTCGTCAGTCGCCCCAATAGCCCCAGCCCGCGCTGTGGTTGGTGACCCGCCGCCGGTTCGTCACAGACGGCCAGGGCAAGGGGCGCGTCAAAGCGTGCATTCGGGCGGTGGATTTTGAGTATATTGGGAAAGATAAAGGCCCGCTTCGGATCGGCAGCGAGGTCACAGGTTTGGCACGGCTTGGCACAGAGGCTTTCGCCAGCGCCCCGCTCTGCCTATAGAGCGGCGAGCCACGCCAATAGAAAGTCACACCGATGCGCCGCGCCACGATTGCCCGCAAGACCGCCGAGACCGAGATCGAGGTCAGCCTCAATCTTGATGGGACCGGAACCCGCGATATCGCGACCGGAATTGGGTTTTTCGACCATATGCTCGATCAATTGGCGCGCCATTCGATGATCGACATGGTCGTCCGCTGCGAAGGCGACACGCATATCGATGATCACCACTCTGTCGAGGATACCGGGATCGCGCTTGGCCAAGCGTTGGCTGAGGCGCTCGGTGATAAGACCGGAATACGCCGCTATGGCGCCTGCCTTTTGCCGATGGATGACGCGCTGGTGCGCGCGGCCCTAGATCTATCGGGGCGGCCCTATCTCGTGTGGGATATGAACTTGCCGACGGCCAAAATCGGCAGCTTCGATACCGAGCTGGTGCGGGAGTTTTTCCAGGCCTTCAGCAGCCATGGCGGGATCACTTTGAACATCGCCGCGCTAAGCGGGATCAACAGCCATCACATGGTGGAAGCCGCCTTCAAGGCCGTCGCCCGCGCCCTGCGCGAGGCGGTAGAGCCTGATCCCAGGGCAGGCGGCGCTGTGCCCTCGACCAAAGGCACGCTGTGAGCCAGGCGACATGACGATTGTTCTGATCGATTACGATAGCGGCAATCTGCATTCGGCCGAAAAGGCGTTTCAGCGCATGGCAGCCGAGGGTGGGCATGGCCTGGTCCAGGTGAGCGCTGATCCTGACGCGGTGGCGCGCGCGGAGCGTATCGTCCTACCCGGTGACGGGGCCTTTCCGGCCTGCCGGCGGGGGCTCCAGGCCATCGACGGGCTGGAGGAGGCACTGATTGAGGCCGTGGAAGCGCGCGGCGTGCCGTTTCTCGGGATCTGCGTGGGCATGCAGATGATGGCGAGCCTTGGCCGCGAATACGAAGACGTGGCGGGTTTTGACTGGATCAACGGGGAGGTTCTGGCGATCACGCCGGACGCGGCAGATCTCAAAGTGCCGCATATGGGCTGGAACGACCTGGTCATCGACCGCCCGCACCCGGTTCTGGCCGGGATCGAGACGGGCGATCACGCCTATTTCGTGCATTCCTATCAGCTGGACGTGCACGATGCTCGCGACCGCCTGGCCCATGTGGATTACGGCGGCGCGGTCACCGCGATCGTGGGCGCCAACAATCGTGTCGGCACGCAGTTCCATCCCGAGAAAAGCCAAAGCGCGGGCCTGAGGCTGATCGCGAATTTTCTGGCCTGGACGCCCTGATATTGGCGCCCAGGCCGAAGGGTTTAGGTGATACGACCTTTAATTGATGCGGGCCCAGGTTTGGCGCGCGCAGAACAGACCGCCCGCCACACAGCCGCGCAGCGTCAGGCGATCGCCGTTGAGCTCCATCCGTCCTATGTAGATGCGGTCATTCGAAGGCCGCCAGACCGAGCCCTCATAGGTGCCATCGCCCTGGGGCACCATGTCGATCACCAAACGGCGGCCAATGTTGGGAGATTGGGTTTCGCCATTGGCGTCAAAAGTGCGGGCAATGTCGCCGCAGACGGCCGCACCGCACATGTTGAGCGTGACATGGGCGTAGTTGCCGTCATCCACCTCGGTCTGCCAGGTGCCGAGTGCAGCATCTTGGGCCGAAGCCGTTCCTGCCATGGCGCAGAGCGCAGCGGCCAAAACCAGTCGTTTCATCTTGGTCCCTCCCTTGAAACTGGCGCTAGCATGCGCGCGGCAAAGGTATCAGACAAGCCTGACGCGACGGCGCTTGCGCAGGCGGCGAGGTTGCGCCACACACCGCGGCGACAGTCAGGAGCGCCGCCCGATGATCCTCTACCCCGCCATTGACCTGAAAGACGGCCAGGCCGTGCGTCTTCTGCGCGGTGAGATGGAGGCGGCGACCGTATTCAATGATGACCCGGCGGCGCAGGCCCAGGCCTTTGAGGCAGCGGGCTGCGCCTGGCTGCATCTCGTCGATCTGAATGGCGCGTTTGAGGGAGTGCCGGTCAATGGCGATGCGGTGCGCGCCATTCTGGGGGCGGTTTCGGTGCCCGCGCAGCTCGGCGGCGGTATCCGTGACATGGGTACGATCGAGATGTGGCTTGAGGCGGGGATCGCCCGGGTGATCCTGGGCACCGTCGCGGTGGAAAACCCCGAGCTGGTGCGACAGGCTGCCCGCGCTTTTCCGGGCCGGATCGCTGTGGGGCTCGACGCGCGTGGCGGACGCGTGGCCACGCGGGGCTGGGCGGAAGAGACGGATATGCAGGTCAACGAGCTTGCGCAGAGCTTTGAGGATGCCGGTGTCGCCGCCCTGATTTACACCGATATCGAGCGTGACGGAGCGATGGGCGGGCCGAACATCACGGCAACCGAGGCCCTGGCCCGCGCCGTTTCGATCCCCGTTATCGCTTCGGGCGGGGTCAGCGCGATGGAGGATCTCCGCGCGCTCAAAGCAACGGGCGTGATCGCGGGCGCGATCTCGGGCCGGGCGCTCTATGACGGTGCCATTGATCTGGCCGAGGCCCTGGCGATGCTCGGCCAGCCGAGCTGAGCCGGTCTTGCCTAATGCGGGTCTGTCGGTGGCCTCCGGCAGGAGTATTTAAGGAAAAATGAAGGAGCGGGCCTCGGCCTGGCATGTGCCCAAGCATTGACCGGGGCAGGCGCGGTCCAAGGCTTAGGAGCCGCCCGCCGCAGCCGCGGTGAGATTTTCCAATGCACCCGTCATGCGTTGCAGGTATTCCGCGCCCTCGCTGGTGGTGTAATCCGCCAGCATATCCACCGGCGGCTCCCACAAGATCACGCTTTCCGCGCCGTCTTCGTAGACCAGCACACGCAGGGGCAGCACGAGGCCTGAGCGGATATCGTCCTGCATCGCGGGCGTGCCCAGCCGCGGATTGCCAAAGATCAAAAGCTGAGCATCGGCAAGCTCCAGATCCACGCTCGCCGCCCCGGCACCATGGTCAACCCGGGCAAAGACTGTCGCACCCGCCCCTTCGACAGCCGCCTGAAGACGGTCCATCACGGTGGCCACGTCATCGGCGCTACGCCGTTCGGCAAAATCAGCGGCAGCTTGGCCGACGCTCAATGCCAATGCGGTCAGCGCATAAGCGGCTGTGCGGAAAAAATGAGAAATGGCCATGATGTCTCTCCGTGGGTTTCTTTGCTCAATTCACATACAAGAGAGGCGCGGTGCCTTGTCTCAACTCTGTGTGAGAGCTTGAAAAATCAGCGAAAAGCCGCGCCCTCTGCTGTTGTTTTTTCGTGAAATCACGACAGCACCCGTGAAAAGAACACAGGTGTCAACCCCCTAAAGTACTGCTTTAATTTATATTTTATCCGATCGGACCGCTAAGGTGGGTATTTCCTTACTTTAGGTAAACCACAGTTTTGACCTATCGTTCAAATATCGGCGGAATTGAGTGTGACCCGCCGGTGAGTGTGAGTGATGAGTGATTGGTTCATCGTGAAAGCGGTGGGGGCTCGGACGCATTTCGGGGGCAAACTCGGGGGCGTTCCTTCTGGGGGCGGTGCATAAGTTCCAGCACCGGCGCTTTGAGTGGTGGTGAGTTGCACCACTCGGGCCTCCGCATACAGATCCGGACCGGCAGCGCTGTCGTCCCCTCTCCCTTTCGAGGCGCGGCCGGTCCTTTATCCAAATATTGTGCTTTCCAACGTATGCTTGCCCTTCGCGCGGGGCCGGTTGTATGGAACCCCATGCTCAAGACGCGCATCATTCCCTGTCTGGACGTCGCTGAAGGCCGCGTGGTCAAAGGCGTGAATTTCGTCGATCTGGTCGATGCTGGCGACCCGGTGGAACAGGCGCGCGCCTATGATGCGGCGGGCGCGGATGAGCTGTGCTTTCTCGACATTAAAGCGACCCACGAAAATCGTGGCACGATGTATGACCTGGCGACACGCACGGCCGAGCAATGCTTCATGCCGTTGACGATTGGCGGCGGAGTGCGCAGCCCTGAGGATGTGCGTGCGCTTCTTCTGGCTGGGGCCGATAAGGTCAGTTTCAATTCTGCGGCGGTCGCGGACCCGGATGTTGTGGCGCGCTCAGCGGATAAATTCGGCAGCCAGTGCATCGTCGTGGCGATCGACGCCAAGACAGTCGCGCCTGGCCGGTGGGAGATCTTCACCCATGGGGGACGCCGAGAGACCGGTATCGACGCGGTCGAATTCGCCCAAACGGTGGTGGCAAAGGGCGCGGGCGAGATCCTTTTGACCTCGATGGATCGCGACGGCACACGCGCGGGCTTCAACATCCCGCTGACCCGCGCCATTTCTGACGCGGTGCCCGTGCCGGTGATCGCCTCGGGCGGGGTGGGCACCTTAGATCACTTGGTCGAGGGCGTCCGCGATGGCGGAGCCAGTGCAGTTTTGGCCGCTTCGATCTTTCACTTCGGTACCTATTCTATTGCCGAGGCCAAAGCGCATATGGCCCGGGCCGGTATCCCGGTGCGGCTGACATGAGCGCGCTGGAGCGGCTTGCGGCGACCATCGTCGCGCGCAGAGGCGCCGATCCCGAGAGCTCTTGGACGGCGAAGCTTTTGGCGCAGGGGCCTGAAAAGGCGGCGGAAAAGTTCGGTGAAGAGGCCGTTGAAGCGATCATCGAGGCCGTCAAAGGCGACAGCGCCGCGCTGACCGCAGAGGCGGCGGATGTGCTTTATCACCTGTTAGTGATGCTCGCGGCCCGGGATGTGACACTGGACGAGGTTCTGGCGGAGCTTGAGAGCCGCGAGGGCACCTCCGGGATCGCCGAGAAGGCCGGTCGCCCGGCCAGTCGCCAGGATTGAGCCGCAAGCAGGGCTAGCGCGGCAGTTTCGAGCTGATGATGCCCGTATTGAAGCCGCCCATCCGGAGCTCTCCAAACAGGCGCTGATACTCGATTTTCGGACAGCGGTTTTGAATGACTGTCAGACCAGCCGCCTCAGCCTGGCCTGCGGCCTCAGCATGGCTCACACCGATCTGCATCCAGACGACCTTAGGCATGGGATCGAGAGAAAGGGCCTCTTCGACCAGGGCAGGCACGGCCTCGGACCGTCGAAAAATATCAACAACATCAATGGGATCTGGAACGTCCCTCAAGCTGGCATAGACCGGCTCCCCAAACAGGTCCTGCCCCGCAAGACCGGGATTGACCGCCCGCATTCCGAAACCTTTCAGACGCAAATAGCGCGCGACATAGTGGCTGGGCCGCACGGGATTGGCCGAGACGCCCACGCAGGCGAAGACCCGCGAGGTGCGCAGGATGGCGCGCAAAAGATCATCGGAATAGGTCTCATCCATCGCCTTAGACTACAGCGCTAAAAAATTGCCCGCGAGCCAAAAGGACGCGGGCAAGTTGATGGAACGAGGGACAGTAAAACGCGCGGTGTTCCGATCCAGCGCGTGAGTGGTATTTAGGGCATCCGGGCCAGCGGCCAAGCTCCACCACAGGAATGTGACCGGCAACGAGCGATCAACCCAGGATTGCAGGCCAGTTCGCTTCACCTTCGGCAATGATCGTCGGAAGCTCGGCCGTCCAGCTGTCGCGTACGGCGAGGCTGAAATTCAAGTAAAGCTTGTCATCGACAATCGACCAGGCCTCCGGCACTGAGGTCGCGACGTAGCCGCGGGCCGCTGCGAAGGCGCAATAGCCGCCGAATTGCGGCGCGTAGCGCTCGGGATCGGCCACAAACAGCGCGCGATTGTCTTCATTGGCAAAGCGCCAGGTCGCGCCGTTCCATTCATGGGTGATCTGGCGGGAGCCATCGACCGGCGCGCCTTCAGTGAAAAAGGCGACCGGGTCGGCACCGCGAATGGCGCGGCCGCGTCGGCTGAAGACCGCAGGCTCGGCGGCGCGTGCGGGTGCGGCCAGGGTGATCAAGGGGGCGGCGGCGAAAAGGCCTAGGGTGGCGCGGCGGGTCAGCATGGCGGGGTCTCCGAGTTGGTATGGGCGTGTCATAGCAGAGATTTGGCCGGTCGCGGGGCCCTACCCTAGCCCGCCTCACGCGCCCGTGACGCCCCGTGCGCCCCGCGTGAGCCTAGTCGATAATGTCCTCGATCACGTCAAAGATCTCTTCCATGGCCCGTTTCCACCCGGATTTACGAGGCTTTTTCAACTTTTTCTTGCGATAGACCGGCGCGCGATCGTCCTGCGGGCGCCGGGTGCTTTTGCGTTTGTGTTTCACCTCACCCGGCGCGCGATGTTTCACATCTTGCTTGAGCGCCTTGAGATTGTGCAGCGGCGCACCGCAGGAGGCGCAGGCCAGCTCATGCCCGTCCCGCCCGGTCAATTGCAGCACGGTGCGCACGCCGCAGTAACAACAAGTGGCGATTTTCGTCAGGGGATGGGTCATGTGCGCTCTCCTCGGAACGCATATAGGGAAATTGCGGCGGCATTTGAGACATTGAGCGAACCAAAGTCACCCGAGGCTGGAATGCGCGCGAGGGTGTCGCAAAGCTCGCGCGTCCGCGCCCGTAGGCCGGGGCCTTCCGCGCCCATGACCAGGGCGACGGGGTTATCTTTGTGGGTCTGGGCCAGATCGCCCAAGTCCCCTGTACCCTCCCCGTCCAGACCGATGAGCTGGTAGCCTAAATTGCGGAGCTGTCCCATTGCCTCGGCTAGATTGCCGACCCGGAGGTAGGGCTGGCGCTCCAATGCGCCCGAGGCGGCCTTGGCCAGCGCCCCGGTTTCGGGCGCGGCATGGCGTTGCGGGGCGACGACTGCACGGGCGCCGAATACCTCGGAGGAGCGTAGGATCGCGCCAACATTGTGCGGATCGCTCACCCGGTCAAGCAGGACGAGGCGTGGCGCTTGCCCCGATCCGGGCCGCGCGAGATCGTTGAGCGAACCCCAATCGAGCGGGCGCACTTCTAGCGCCGCACCCTGATGAACCGAACCGGGATCGAGCGGCACGGGGAACTTGCGCGGATCGGCCAATTCGGGCTCCAGCCCGCCCACGGCAATCGCCTCGGCTCCGATCCGGTCGGCCGCATTTTTGCTGAGCACCAGGCGCAGCCGGTCGCGCATCGGGTTCTGCAAAGCGTCACGCACGGCGTGCAGACCGAAGAGCCATAGCGTGGCAGTGGCCGCGCGGCGGCGGGCCTGCTCCTTCTCGATGACCCAGACGGGTTTTTTGGCCAAATGCTGTCCCTCCGAGCTGGCGCGCTCGGGCCCTGGCCTTGCCGATTTTCGCCTTGACGGCAAGGGGGCGCTTTCGTATCCCGCCTCGGCACAGCGAAGTGGTTTGTTGACCTGTTGCTGGGCAGTGGGCGACAGGCCGCAAGGTGTGGCAGGGGACTGTAACTCCCTCGCGGAGACGCACGCCTGGTTCGATTCCAGGGTCGCCCACCAACCTGGACTTTCGAAGAAAGTGTCAGGGATAGCCGTGAAACATCAGCAGGCGGCAACGGTTTTGAAGAAACCGTGATAGCCTTTGTTTCTATGTTGGTCCCTCTGGGTCCACCATCATCTTCCAACCAGGATTAACCCGATCGATCCCCCGGATCGATCCCGAGCTGTGGCCCGTGGCAGGGTCCGCCTGCGGCTCCCTCGCGGAGACGCACGCCTGGTTCACACCAGGGTCGCCCACCAACCTGGACTTTCGAAGAAAGTGTCAGGGATAGCCGTGAAACATCAGCAGGCGGCAACGGTTTTGAAGAAACCGTGAGAGCCTTTGGTTCTATGTTTGTCCCTCTGCGTCCACGATCCACCTCAATCCATGCTCTGGCCGATCAATCCTGAGCTGTGACCCGTGGCAGCCGCGACGAATTCGCTCTTGCGCGATGGTGTCCACTTTTGTTTACACTAAGGAGACATCAGACCTGTCGCCTTTGCTTTACGCCATCGCCGCGCTCTGCCCCGCGCGCAGCCAGCCCTGAGCCAAGGCCCGCGCCTAAAGGGGAACGCCATGAACATCCTGTTTGGATCCGTGACCGGCACAGCCGAGAACGTCGCGCGGGATGCCGCGCGCAAGGCCCGGTCACGCGGGCATCACGTGCGCATCTGCGAGCTCGATGAGATCACGATGGACGAGTTGATGGAGATGGAGGACGTCCTGGTTGTGATCGCCACTTATGGAGAGGGCGAGATGCCGTTCAACGCCGAGATGTTTTGGGATGAGCTGGAGGCGATCGAGCCGCCGCTCGACACGCTCAGCTATTCGGTGCTTGCCCTGGGTGACACGGCCTACAAACAATTCTGCCAGGCGGGCAAAGACCTCGATGCCCGATTTGAAGAGCTTGGCGCGACGCGGCGGCTGGAACGGGTCGATTGCGATCTGAATTATGAGCGTGACGCGGCGGCCTGGATCGACAAGGTGATCCCGCAGATCGAGGGCGCCGCCCCGGTGGAAGAACCCGATGACGAGGGTGCGCTCGGCAGCGTCGGCCGCCGTTACACGCGCGCCACGCCGTTCTCGGCAGAGATCCTGGAAAATCGCCTGCTCTCTGGCGACGGCTCCAGCAAGGAGACGCGCCACTACCGGATCTCACTCGAGGGCAGCGGGCTTGAGTATCTGCCAGGTGATTGCGTGGGTGTCGTGCCGGTCAATCCTCCGGAAATGGTGGCCGATCTGCTCGAGCGGCTTCGCGCGTCCGCTGAGGACACGGTAGAGGGCTATGACCTGTCGCTGGGGCAATTGCTGAGCACGAAGTTTGAGATCAACACTGCGGGCGACACTCTGATCCGCGCGGTCAATTCCGTGATCGAGGATGATGATCTGGCCCAGGCCTGCGCCGGTGGGCGTGCGGGGATCGAAGACTATGCCTGGGGCCGCGATGTCGTGGATATACTTTCGATCGATCCGCGCCTTGAGGTCGATCCCGAGACGCTTCTGTCGCTCCTCCCGCCGCTTCAGCACCGGACCTATTCGATCGCCTCAAGCGCCAAAGCCTCCCCTGGTGAGATGCATTTGACCGTGGCCACCCTGCGGTGGGAGCGTGAGGGGCGCGCGCATCGCGGGCTGTGTTCCACGCATCTGGCCGATACATTGGGCCAAGGCGGGCGGGCGGAGATTTTCATGGTGCCCAATAGCAGGTTTCGTCTGCCCAATCTTGGCTCGGCGCAGGTCATCATGGTCGGGCCTGGCACTGGGATCGCGCCCTATCTGGGCTTTCTGCAAGAACGCCAGGCCAGCGGAGCGTCTGGCACGAACTGGCTGATCACCGGCGACCGACATAGCGCGACAGACCATGTCTATGCCCGCGAGCTGGCCGCGTTTCAGGAGGCGGGCGTTCTAAACCGGCTAGATCTGGCCTTTTCGCGGGACCAGGCAGAAAAGCGATATGTGCAAGATGTGATGCGGGAGAATGGTGAGGAGCTTTACGGCGCGCTCGAACGAGGAGCGTATTTCTATCTCTGCGGCGATGCAAAGCGCATGGCGGTCGATGTGGAGGCCTGTCTGGTGGAGCTCATCGACACCTATGGCACAGCGAAGCCGGAGAATTTCCTGTCGGATATGCGGCGCGAAGGGCGATACGCTAAGGATGTCTACTAATGTCTGAAAAGTGATATTTTACTTTGATAATAGCCGGAATTGCCGCGTAAAAAGATGCGTTTTATGCTAGATATTTCCACCTGAAACATCGAATGGCGCCACCACTTTCGCCTCGGAAAAGCGCTGTAAGACATCCGCTTGGCTCTCGGCGAGGAAGATCAGCTTGATATTCGGGCCCGCATCCGCCGTCGCATAGGCCTCGAGGCCTTCTGAGCGCGCGATCCAAAGCCGTTCGAGCAGGCTCCAGGAGGATGGCTGGAGATAACTGAGCGCTGGACGGGCGGCAAGCATCGTGGCGTGCATGGCCAGGGCATTTGCTTCAACAACCCGCCCCAAAGCATTGAAATCACGCGCTTTGATCTGCGCCTGCACCTCGGCGCAATCGGCCTCGGCCCGGTCTGGCCAGGCGGTATAGAGCGGGCTTGTCTTGAACGTGTGGCCCATGCCCTGGCGTGAGCTTTGCGCCTTTGGCCCGGTATCGACCGGCAAAAGCGCGATGCGAAATTCGGGCCAATCCTGCGGCAAGAGTCTTGCAAAACTGTCCGAGCCATCGGCCTGCGCCCCCCGGTCCCAGCGCACGAAGCCGTGCCAGAAAGACCGCGTGGCCGAGCCCGAGCCGAAGCGCGCCAATTCGCTCAATGTTTCCAGCGCCAAGTTTGACGCGAAGGCAATGTCCAGCGCACGCGTCAGGGCTGCGAAACCGCTCGCTGAACTGGCCAGGCCCGCGGCCGTCGGGATGGTGTTGTCGGTTTCGATGGCGAGCGGTGCTTCGAGGCCCTGACGGTAGAGGTTCACGAATTCCCAAATCCGTTTGGCTGCCGGATCATCGGTGGAAAGGGCTTGGCCGTTAAAATGTAGCTGATCACGGTCAGAGGGTGCGATCCTAGTGCGTGTCCCCCAACGCGCAAGAGAGATCGACAGCGAAGAATTCATCGGCAAATTCAACGCCTTGTCACGCTTCCCCCAGTATTTCGCCAGGGCGATATTGGCCGGTGCGCGGGCCTCGGCAGCACGCGGCGGGTTCAGCCGCCCAGCCAACCTTTGGGCAAAGATTTCGCGCGGATTAATCGTCAAAGCGTACCCCCTCCCGGGCCACCGCAACCGGTAGGAAACCCGGTGGTGCCGCGCCCAGCGCCAGGACACAATCGCCAAGGCCCGAGCCAGAGATCTTGGCCGCGATCAGATCAGGGCAACCGGCGGCGGCGTCGAGTACCCCTTGGATCGCCCCGTCGCAAACGCCCAGCCGGGTCAGACAAGCTTGATATGCGTCGAGACTAGCTCCGAAACGAGCTAAATCCGGCTGCCGATGGGCCGTCACGGCAGCATCGGACAGAGTGCCCATCTCAGCATAAAGCGCGGCCAGGTCCGCCTCGCGGCCCTTCCAGGCCTCGGCTACGCGCTGCAGAACTTCCGCGGTTGGGGTCTTATAGCCGACATAGCGTAGGCTAAGCGGCGGCAGATCGGGCAAGACTTTGATCTCAGCGCGGGTGCGGTTGAGGATGCCACGCTGCAGCCCGAGCGGCAGCCGATAGTCGACGACCCCGCCGCTCAGGCTGGCGGCGAGATCAGCGCCCGAGCCGCGGCCTTGAATGCCGCGCACAATGGCCAAAGCGCGAATGTGAAGCGTGCCGGGATCGCCGCCCACCCCCGACCCGTCGGCCAACCGGTCGAGCGCGGCAACCATCGCGACGGTGATCGCCGCCGAGGAGCCCAGGCCAAGGGTCGGATCGATCTGAGAGGCAATCTCCAGGCGCAGACCGCAAGGCGGAGACCAGCGGACCAAACAGGCGAGAATAAAGCGGTATGGGCCCCCATCGGGCAGGTCGGAGAGCGGCGCCTTGAGCGCGGGCGCGATGCTTGAGGCGATCTGGACCTCGGGCTCATCGAGCGGCGTCACCCTCATTCGGATACGCTGATCGATGGCGCAGACGATGGCGCGATACCCTGCAACGACCGCATGCTCACCGGTGATCATCACCGATCCCGGAGCGCTGACCGTAAAAGGCTTGAGCAGGTCCTGCCTCATGCGAGCGCCCCGCCCCGGGTTGTGAGACAGCGTCGCCATTCCCTAGGGCGCATCGGCGGCGCCCCGGCCGGCCTGCGCGGGGAGCGCAGCGCCGGGATCATCACACAGATGCGCGCCGCGCCGAGAGACGCGCAGACCCTCCCATCGCCGATCGGGGTAATCCTCCATCAGCCGCGCCATGGCATCCGCCTCGGGCAGATAGACCAGCGTCACACCCGCCGCCTCGCCGCGCACTGCCCCCGCGCCGGAGATTTTTGCCGCACCGCCAAGGCTTTCGACCGCTGCAGCAAAACGCTGCGCTGGTTGAGGAACAACGCCGATACGCATCAGCAAGCGGTGATTGGAACGCAATAACTCGGTCGGATCGCCGTCTTTGGCCAGAACGCTCTCGAGCGCGCGCGTGACGGCCTCGAATTCGGCCCACAGCGCCTTGTCCTGACCATGCGCCTCCCGCACCCTTGCCACGCATTCCCCTGTTTTCGACACCGGCGTGCCCTGCAGCACCCAGTACCAGCCCTGCCCTTGGCTCAGGCTGTGCTCGAGCGGCAGATCGAGGCTTTGGACGGCATCGCCCTCAACCCGGTTGAGCCCGCCATAGACGACCGCCGAGGCGTCGATCGCACTGCCCTTGCCGTGTTGCAGACGCTCGCAAAACCGCACCTTAGCGAAACGCTCCGCCACGCTTTGCGGGCGGCCCAGAAGGTGCTCGTAAAGCACGACGGTCGCGGCAACCACCGCCGCCGAGGAGCCCATTCCAGCGCCCAGCGGCATGTCCGAGCGGCTGGACAATTGCCCCGGCACAGGCAGGGGGAGCGGCAAGCGTTTGGAGCCACCCGGGACCGGCAGAACCGGCAAGAGCGAGGTTAGCGTGTAGATCGCCAGGTCATCGGGCCGCTGCAAGATCTTTTGCACCGGAAGCTCGCCGCGCATGAACTCATCGAAACGGCGATCAAGGCCCTCGGCAAAGCCCTTGAGAACGTCGAACGGATAGAAGGCCGAGGGCGAGAGGCTTTCGAAGGCTGTGCGCAGCCCGCCCGTCTGATCGAGCGGCGTGAACCAGATCTCGGTAAAGCGCTCGACCGCCACGGCCAAAGCGGGCGCGCCGTAGACGACCGAGTGTTCACCGGACAGGATCAACTTGCCCGGCGCCCGGGCCCCGGTCGCGTCGGCGGGCATGTGGTGGCTGCTCATGGCGCGTGTCTTTCGGGCCGGGGGGGCGGGCTTAGACGGCCTCGTATTGCCGCTTGTGATCCTCGATGCCCGCAAGACGGAACCGGCCGCGCGCGCCTTGGCGCATCGTGGTCGCACTGCCGTCTTGGGGATCGGGTGCGTGCCAAAGCCCGAGATATTCGTCATAGCTCAGGGCCCGGCGATCATCCAAAAGCCCGCGATGCCGCTCAGTCAACAGGCCCGCACGGTAATCGGCCTGTGGCACGGCGGCGAAAAACTCCGCCACAGCGCCGGAGCCATAGGAGAACAGCCCCACCGGCCGCCCGGTCAAATCAGCCTCCGCTGTCTCGAGCATCGACACCAGGCTCAGATAAAGCGACGCGGCATAGCAATTGCCGACCTCGCGATTGTAGCGCAGTCCCGGCTCATAGAGGTTCGGGTCGTTTTGCGCTTGGTTCTGATGCGAGAGCTGTTTGTGCGCCTTGATGGCCATCCGGGTGAAGGGGATGTGATAGCAGAACTGCGCAAGCTCATTGAAGGCGCGCCCACCCTGATCGGCGTAATCCTCCCAGGCCGCGCTGAGGGCGCCGAGGTATTTCATCGTCGAGTACTTGCCGTCGACCAGCGGGGTCTTGCGGTAATTGGGCCGCCAGAAATCCATGATGTCTTCGCTGTAGCAGCCTGAGACCGGCTCAATTTCCAGAAGCCGGGGATTGGCGCTGACCAGGAAGGCCACAGCGCCTGCGCCTTGGGTGGCCTCGGCCGGGCTGTCGAGATCGTAGCGCGACACATCCGAGGCGATGACGAGCACCTTGCGGTCGGGCTTGCGGGTGACGTGGCCACAGGCGAGTTGCAGCGCTGCGGTGCCGGAATAGCAGGCATGCTTGAGCTCCACCGCGCGGCAGCGGCTGGGCAGGTCGAGCAGTCGGTGGACATAGACGCTGGCCGCCTTGGACTGATCGATGCCCGTCTCGGTCGCAAAGAGCACGGTGTCGATTGCGGCACGGTCTTCGATGTCGAGGATCGCCGCGGCGGCCTCGGCAGCCATGGTGACCACGTCTTCGTCATGGTTGCAGACGGCAATTTTAGACTGCCCGATGCCGGCGGCGAACTTGGCCGGGTCGATGCCATGCTGTTCGGCCAGCGTGTCAAGCGCCAGATAGGTTCCTGGCACATAGAAGCTGATCTTATCGATCCCGGTTTTGATCATCGGTCTGGTCCTCTCTTCAGGGGCGCCCGCGTAACCGGGCGCGAGAACGCGGGTTTAGCCGCGCTCCATCTTGAAATGCGTGCGCATCAGCTCGCCCGGATTTGTCTGCGCGGCCATCAACGACAGCTCCCCACACAGCACCGTCGCCGCGCAGAGCACCGCCAGACGCCGTGCATTTTCTCCTGGCGCGCGGTCTTCTTTGCAGCCAAGCCGCGTGAGGTTGGCTTCGACCACTTCATTGCCCTTGCCCGAGCCGACGGAGCCCACAATCAGGTTGGGCAGCGTGACGGAGAAATAGAGACTGTCAGGCCGGGCCTCAGCGTGGACTAGGCCCTGGCTGCCCTCGATAATGTTGGCCGCGTCCTGGCCCGTGGCGAGGTAGAATGCGAGCAGCATGTTGGCGAAATGCGCATTGGCTGAGCGGAGTGAGCCCGCGATATTGCCGCCGATCAGGTTCTTCTCGAGATTGAGTTGGGCCATCTTTTCCGGCGTCGTGCGCAGCTGTTTAGCGCAGAGCTCGCGCGGGATCTCGATCTCGGCCACGACGTATTTGCCGCGCCCGTGCAGACCGTTGACAGCGCTGACCTTCTTGTCGGTGCAAAAATTACCTGAGATCGAGGAATAGTCTAGATGCGGGTATTCCTCCATCAACCAGCCCATCAGGGCGTCAGCGGCGCCTGTCACCATGTTATGGCCGGACGCATCGCCGGTCGAGCATTCGAAACGGATGAAAAGCAAATTGCCGACGATCTGGCGGTTCATCTCCAGGAGCTTGGCAAAGCGGCTTGTGGTCCGCACAACCGCGTCGATCTCCTCGAACCGGCTCTCGATGGAGCGCCAGGCCGCATAGGCCGCCGCCCCGTCGCTGGCGCGCAGGATGATCGAGCGGGTCATGCGTTCATCGACCAAGGTGCAGCGAATGCCACCGGCCTGGCGTGAAACCCTCGCTCCCCGCCCGGTCGAAGGCCAAAGTGGTGTCTCATAGGTCGCCATCGGCACCGCGACCTCTTCGTTGACGATGTCGCCGGTCAGGGCGATTGGCCCGATCCATTCCGTGGGGATCGGCGTGATTTCCTGATTGCGTTGCTTCATCTGGTCTCGTTCGTTTTGCGGCCCAGGCATGGGCGCGGGTCTGCTAAGTCGATGCCCCTGGCGGGGCGGGCATTTTAAGCCGCACACGGCGCGTCGCTCGGAGCCTTAGCCCGGCGGCGGGCAACGCCGTTTACAGGCGCCTGCTTTGGATGGCCTGACGAAAGTGTAAACCTGTTTTGACACATACTGTCTAGTGTAATTGACACACCTCCGTCACGCGCATTCAGGCAGGCACTTTTGCGCAGTTCGACTCCCAGAACGGAAATTAGAGTGTTTCGCCCGCGTGCATCTGGCACTTTTCGTCGCGGCGCGCATAGAAGACCTCGGGGGTAAATTAGGGGCTCAAACTCACCGATCGTGCGAGGCGTCCGGCCCTTTGATCGGTCATCCCTGCCCGCTTACCTGGACCTGCTACCGGGCTGCCAACGTGGTACGCGTAGCGCCTAATTTTTAGGCGAACTGATCATCCCTGCATCATACGGATTTCTGGCACATAGTGAGCCAATCGTCGTCCTTTTCAAACGCTCGTTTAAAACCAAGAGCAACCAACTGATCTAATTATATTTAGAATAAAATTTGCCCCGTCAATCAACGCTATTTCAACCCCGACACCGACAATTTTTCGCAACTGCAGCATTGACCTTTGGGCCGCAGCATACACGTTTTGCGACATGGTTGTTCATTAGCGACATTCCCGAGACGCGCCGCCACGCTTGCCTCACCCTCTCCCCTTCGCCCGCATGGACCGACATGCACCGCCCGGAGTGCCGATGAAACACGCCCCATTTGCCCAAGATCCCACCCCTTTCGCCGCGCCACGCTACCATCGTGTGACTGTGCTCGGCTCCGGCTCTTGGGGGACGGCCCTCGCCTCGACACTGGCGCGGGCGGGTGTGGAGACGCGGCTTTGGGGACGTGATGCAGCGCTGGCCGACGAGATAAATACCCGGCGCACCAATAGCCGCTATCTCGGCGACGCGGCGCTTCCGGCCATTCACGCCACAACTGACCTTGCCGAGGCGCTCGACTGCGCTGAGGCTTGTCTGCTGGTCATACCCTCCACCGCGATCCGCGCCACCGCCCGGGCCACCGCGCCGCATATGCCGCCCGGAATTCCCGTGGCGATCTGTGCCAAGGGGATCGAAGAAAGCTCGGGCCTCTTGCTCAGCGATGTCGCCGCCGAAGAACTGCCCGGTCATAGCGTCGGCTGTGTCTCCGGTCCGACGTTCGCGCATGAGACGGCGATGGGATATCCCACCGCCTCCACCGTCGCGTTCGAATTTAGCCATGCCGACCGGCTCCACCCCGACAAGGCCGCCGCGGTGCGCCTCGCGGTGTCGCTCACCAACGAAAGCTTCCGCGCTTATGTCTCTGACGATCTCGTTGGCGTGGAGATCGGCGGCGCGGTCAAGAATGTCATCGCCATTGCCTGCGGAATGATGACGGGCGCGGGCTTTGCCGAAAACACGCGCGCCGCGCTGATCACCCGCGGGCTCGATGAGATGAAAGCGTTGGCCGAAGCCTTGGGAGGACGCCGCGAGACCGTGACCGGCCTGTCGGGTATCGGTGATCTGACACTCACTTGCTCGTCCACAACCTCGCGCAATATGGCGCTTGGCACGCAACTGGGCCAGGGCCTGAGCCGAGACGCCTGTTTTGACGGCGCGCCGGTGGTCGTCGAGGGAGAGCTGAACGCCGCCTCCGTCACCGATTTGGCAGCGCGCGTTGGCGTTGAAATGCCCATCTGTCAAACCGTGCGCGCCATTCTGCATGACGGCGCCGATCTGGCCGAAGCGTTCGCCGCGCTCTGGGCGCGCCCCATCCAAGCCGAGCCGCGGTCGATGCAGCTCAGCATCTCACACCCTTCAACCGAAACCGACATTGCCAGACTGGCAGAAAGGATCAAATGACCTTCCATACCGCGACACCCCCTCGCCCGGATCAAACCGATATCGCGAATAAACCGCTGATATTGGCGACCGATCTCGACGGCACCTTCCTGGGTGGCAGCGAGGCTGAGCGCAAAAGCTTCTACGAGTGGATCGAAAGCCAGCGCAACCAGGTCGGTCTGATCTTTGTGACCGGGCGCGATCCCGGCTTCATCAGCGATCTGACCAAGAAGCGCGGTGTGCCGCGTCCCGACTATGTCG
This sequence comes from Pseudomonadota bacterium, assembly GCA_038530555.1. Taxonomy (GTDB): domain Bacteria; phylum Pseudomonadota; class Alphaproteobacteria; order Rhodobacterales; family Rhodobacteraceae; genus HKCCE3408. The sequence continues at coordinate 753,987 of JBCBCN010000001.1, forward strand.
TGGCCGACGTCGGCACGACCGTGGCCAAGATGGGCGAGGATCACCTTCTCAGCCCGATGGTGAATCTTGAGGCGCCGATCGAAGCGGCATGGGGCGACGCCTCCAGCCGAGTCTTCCCGATGCTGCACCACGCGCGCGGGCTCAAGTTGCAATCGAGCGGTTTTCGCTACCGCATGAGCTATGACCTCGACCCGGCAGACTTCGACGACAGTGTGATCGCAAAGCTCGAAGAGATGGGCCTGGATGTGCTGATCTCGGACAACCGCTTTTTCGACGTGCTGCCAAAAGGTGTGAGCAAAGGCCCCACTCTGACGCGTCTCGTCGATCATCTGGGCCTCGATCACGCCCGGGTTTTGACGGCGGGCGACACGCTCAATGATCTGAGCATGCTGACCGCCGGGTTCCGTGCGGTTGCGGTCGGCAAATCCGAGCCCGCGCTGATTGAGCAGCTCGGGGGCCACGACAGCGCCTATCTCGCCCGCCAAGAGGGCGTCGCAGGCATCGCCGAAGCCATTTTGCATTACGGCTTTTTGAACAAATAATAAGGAGAGCAGTCCATGCCGTCCGATCTGGTCATAGTCTACCATCGTCAGCCCTATGAAGAGGTCGAAGAGAACGGCCAGATTGTGCTGAAGGAAAACAAAAGCCCCAACGGCATCGTGCCTACGCTCAAGAGCTTTTTCGGCGGCGTGGAGCACGGGGCTTGGATCGCCTGGAAGCTGGCCGAGGATCCGTCCAACCCGGAATTCGAGCAGCGGATCGAGATCAACGACGATTACGGCAGCTATTCCGTCTCGCGCCTGCCCCTGACCGAGGATCAGGTGCGAGAGTTCTACCACGTCACCTCCAAGGAGGCGTTCTGGCCCATCCTGCATTCCTTCAAGGAGCAGTACAATTACGATCCGGTGGACTGGCCCAATTTCCGCGAAGTGAACTGGGCCTTTGCCGAAGCGGCGGCGGCTGAGGCGGCCGAGGGTGCGCTCGTTTGGGTGCATGATTATAACCTTTGGCTGGTGCCCGGCTATCTGCGCCGGATGCGCCCCGATCTGCGCATCGCGTTCTTCCACCACACGCCGTTTCCCTCGGCCGATATGTTCAACGTGCTGCCCTGGCGGCGGGAGATCATCGAAAGCCTTCTGGCCTGTGACGATGTGGGCTTTCACATCCCGCGCTATGCGTCGAATTTCGTCTCGGTCGCCCGTTCGCTTTTTGATGTGGATGTAAGCGAGCGGGTGCGCGCGCCGGAGGGTTGGATTTCCGAAGGCTCAGCCCTAACGGAACGCATTTTGCCGTCGGTTATCAATTATGCCGAACGAGATGTCGCCGTGAGCGTCACGCCCGTCGGCGTCGACACAGCCTATATCGAAGAGCGTTCGCGCGCGCCCGAGACGCTCAGCCAAGCGCAAGAGATCCGCGCGGAGTTGGGCGATGCGCGGCTCATCCTGTCGGTCGGCAGGACGGACTACACTAAGGGCGGGATCGATCAGCTTACCTCGTTCGAGCGAGTCTTGGAAAACAATCCAGAGCTGATCGGCAAGCTGCGCCTGATGCACGTCTCGGTTTCGGCCAATAAGAACATGACCGTTTACGCCGATATCCAGTCCGAGATCGAGGCACTGGCGGGCCGCATCAACGGCCGCTTTGGCCGCCTGGACTGGCAGCCCGTGACCTTGATTTCTCGCGCCGTGCCCTTTGAGCGGCTGGTGGCCTTCTACCAAGTAGCGGATGTCGCCTGGATCACGCCGCTCGCCGATGGCATGAACCTTGTCTGCAAGGAATTCGTGGCCTCGCGGCTCGATGATGACGGCGTGCTGATCCTTTCAGAATTTGCCGGCGCGGCGGTTGAGCTGCACCAGGCCGTGATCGTCAATCCGTTCTCGCACCGGTCAATGGATCAGGCTTTGCTGCAAGCGCTGGACATGCCCCAGGAGGAGCGTCAGACGCGTATGAAAGGCCTGCGTGCCGCCGTCCGCATAAGCGATATTCGAGGCTGGGCGCCCGGCACGCTGAAGATCGCGCCAGACCGGGAAGCCAGTCAGCTCACCAATATCGACACGGCAGCGGAGTAAGCGGGCGTCAGGCGCGGTCACCTTCGCGCAGATCCCAGACCACGCGTAAGCCGGTATGGGTTGTGGTACTGTCGGGTGAATTGCCCGTGCGCGCCGCGATCCTGTAGCGGTAGCAATAGCTTCTGTGGCAAAGAAACGAGCCGCCCTTGATCAACTTATAGCCCTGCATCTGCGCCTGCCGCGCCTTCGCCGCTCGTTTGGCCGAGCGCAGGCGAAAGGGCTCAGCCGTCCATTCCCAAACATTGCCGAGCATCCCATAGAGCCCGTAGCCATTGGGCGCGAAGCTCACCCCCGGCGCGGTCGTCACATACCCATCCGCGCCCGTGTTGGCTTCGGGGAAGCGTCCTTGCCAGATGTTGCAGGGAAAGCTTGCGTGATCGTCGGGCTCCGCACCGCCCCAGGTAAACGGCACATCTCCAAGCCCGCCGCGCGCGGCATGCTCCCATTCCGCCTCACTCGGCAAACGCCCCCCGACCCAGGCGGCATAGGCCAGGGCGTCATTCCAAGAGACATGCACGACCGGGTGATCAGGCAAAGCGTTGGCCAAGCGATCGCCCGGCGCATGGATATCGCGCCACATCGCCCCCTCGACCCGGCGCCACCATTCCACACCGGCCACAGCCGGGGTCGCACCAAGCGCTTCGGGAACTTGCGCCCAAAAGACGAATGACCAGCCGAACCGCTCGGCCTCGGTGACATAGCCAGTTGCGGCAATGAAGTCAGCGAATTGCGTATTGCTCACGGGGGCCACGGCCATCTCAAAGCCGCGCACGCGTTTATGGCGCAGCGGGCCTTCGATATCTTCCAGGATCTGCGGCTGATCCGTGCCGATCATGGCCCGCCCCCCAGGGATCCTTGCCTTGGCGATCCGCGCGACCTGCTCAGCTGTGGCGCGCTGGATGAGGTCCGCACGTTGCCCAACGCGGCCCGGCACGGGCGGCGGGCAACAGCCCGGCTTCGGCGATGGCGCGGCGTTTGTCATGCCCGGAAACTTCCCGATCCAAGGCGGAAATGCCAGATCGAATCCGATGCGCTTGGCGCCAGAGGCCCGAGCCCCGAGGGTTTTTGTAACATTTACCGTTTGATTATCACGCCAATGCTAAGAGCCGTGAAAGGGCTGCGCGGTCTGGCGACCTACCTGACGCGCAACGCGCTCGAGAACGGGTCACTCACGGACGGGGCCAGAATGGCGAACACAGACACATCCTATAGCTCTCTGGATGCCTTTCGGGCCGTGGCGCGCCCCATCATGTGGACCATTTTTGTGTTCTCGATGGCGGTCAACGCGCTGATGCTGACCGCGCCGCTTTACATGCTTCAGGTCTATGACCGCGTGCTTGGCAGCCGCTCGGAAGAGACGCTTTTGGCACTGTCGATCCTGGTCCTGTTTTTGATGACGATGATGGGCGTGCTCGATTATCTGCGCGGGCGCGTCTCGGCACGGGTGGGGGCGCAGTTGCAAGACGGGCTCGATGCTCGTGTCTTTTCGGCCGAGTTGAAGCGCGCCCGGCAATCCGGGCAAACCCAGACCGGCCTGCAGGACCTAGAAGCGGTGCAACGGCTTATGGCATCGCCTGTGTTCCTGTCGCTGTTCGATCTGCCTTGGACGCCGCTCTTTTTGGCCGCGATCTTCGTGTTTCATCCCTGGCTTGGATGGCTTGCTTTGTCGGGAGGCGGGGTCCTGATCGCCCTGGCGCTGCTTAATCAACGCCGCAACCGCGCGCCGTTGCGCGAGGCAGCAGCAGCGGCGCGGACGGCTGAGATAACCGCGCTCGGCTTGCAAAACGAGGCCGAGCTGGTGCGCAGCCTGGGCATGCAATCTTCGGTCTTTGCGCGCTGGCGGCAGGAGCGGAAAGCGTCTCTGGCCCTTGCGATGCAGGCCAGCGACGGGGTCGGCGGCTATACCACGGCAACCAAGACGCTGCGCATGGTGCTGCAATCGGCAATGCTGGGCCTCGGCGCCTATCTGGTACTGCAGAACCAGCTGACAGCAGGCGCTATGATCGCCGCCTCGATCCTGTTGGGCCGGGCCCTGGCGCCGATCGAACAGGTGATCGGTCAATGGGCGGCGGTGGACCGCGCCCGAGCAGGATGGTCCGGCTTGGTCGAGCTTCTGGAGGCTGTTCCAGAAGAGGCTCCGCGTCTGCCCCTGCCCCGGCCAAGTGCCGCGCTCAACGTCCATCAGCTCAGCCTTGTTCCGCCCGGCGATACAACGCCCGTGCTGCGCGGGGTCAGTTTTGCACTGCGCCCGGGCGAAGCGGTTGGCGTGATCGGCTCCTCAGGCGCGGGCAAGTCGTCCCTGGCCCGCGCGGTCATCGGTGTCTGGCCCCCTTCCGGAGGGCAGATCCGGCTCGATCACGCGTCTCTCGATCAGTTCGACGGAGATGTGCTGGGCCGTTTGATCGGGTATCTCCCGCAGCGCGTGGCGCTTTTTCCGGGCACGATCGCCGAGAACATAGCCCGGCTGGACCCCGGTGCCGATCCAGAGGCCATCGTCGCCGCCGCCAAGCGCGCCGACGCCCATGAGATGATCCTGCGCCAGCCCCTGGGCTATGATACGCCGACGGCAGGCCCCCAAGCGCGCCTTTCCGGGGGGCAGATCCAGCGTGTCGGCCTGGCTCGCGCGCTTTACGGTGACCCGGTCCTCCTGGTGCTCGATGAGCCCAACGCCAATCTCGATCACGATGGCAGCCAAGCCCTCAACCGGGCTGTGCGTGACATGACGGCTTCCGGCGGCGCGGCCCTGATTATGGCGCACCGCCCTGCCGCGATCGAGGTTTGCGACAAACTGCTGATGCTCGAGGGTGGACAAGTGAGGATGTTCGGCCCGCGCGAGGAGGTTTTGCGCAAAACCGTTCTCAACCATGCCGACTTGCAATCTACCCAAGCGATGCCGGGTCGGGTGGCGGTGGACGAAAAGCCTTGGGCGGAGGTCGCATCATGAGCGAAGGGACCCAAGCCTGGTCGACCCGCGGCCCGATCCGTTGGGGCATTTTGATGCTGATTTTGCTTTTATGCGGCTTCGGCGGCTGGTCGATCCGCGCAAATATTGCGGGCGCGGTGATCGCACCCGGTCTGGTCGAAGTGGGCCAGAACCGGCAGGCCATCGAGCATCCCGATGGCGGTGTCGTCGCGCGGATCAATGTGCGCGAGGGCGATAGTGTCGAAGCCGGTGCCGTTCTGGTTGAACTCGACAGTGCCGATCTTGCCTCTGAGCTGACGATCACGCGCCGCCAACTGGTCGAGGTGCGGGCCCGCCGCGCGCGCCTGGAGGCCGAGCGGGACGGCATGGATGAGTTGCTCTTTAGCCGCGATCTGATCGCCACCGCGCAAAGCGACCGGGAGATGAACGATATGCTGAGCGGTCAGGGCAATCTTTTTGCCGCGCGCCGCGACACTCTCACGCGCGAAACCGATCAGCTGGCCCGCCGTGCCTTGCAGATCGCCGATCAGATCCGCGGGCTCGAGGCCCAGCGTGACGCGCTCGTCGCGCAACGGGCGCTCGTGGGGGAGGATCTGGCCAATCAGCAAGCCCTGCTGGAGCGCGGCCTGGCGCAAAGCGCGCGGGTCATCCAGATCCAGCGTGAGGATGTGGGTCTTGCAGGCTCCATCGCCGAGATCGAGGCGTCGATCAGCGGCTCTCAAGGCCGCATTACCGAGATCGAGCTCGCCATCCTACAGGTCGAAACTGGCCGCCGAGAAGAGGCGATTGCCGAGTTGCGCGAGATCCGCGTGCAAGAAGAGGGCCTGATCGAGGAGGTCACAGCGCTTGAGCGGCGGTTGAGCCGGATGGAGATGCGCGCGCCCGTCTCTGGCGTGGTCTATGATCTGTCGATCCTCGGCCCGCAATCCGTCGTCCGGCCCGCAGAACCGGTGCTATTCCTGGTGCCACAAGACCGGCCATTGGTCATCTCGAGCCGGATCGAACTCATTGATATCGATCAGGTTTTCGTCGGTCAGGAAGCCAGCTTGCGGTTCTCGGCTTTCGATGCACGCCGCACGCCAGAAGTGTTCGGTCGCGTCACTCGGGTCTCGGCCGATGTGTTCCGAGATGAGGTTACGGGAGGCAGCTTTTATGAGGCCGAGCTTACGCTCGCACCCGGCGAGATTGAGCGGCTCGGTGACGCTCAGATCCTTCCGGGCATGCCGGTCGAGGCCTTTATCCGCACGCAGGACCGCTCGCCGCTCGCCTATTTCGTAGAACCGCTTGCCGCCTATTTCAATCGCGCCTTCCGCGAAGGCTAACGGTCCGGGCAGGCCACAAACGCGCTTGCAGCAAAACGGAGCAACGCGACCGTCAAGACGCGTTAAAATAGGTCTTAAACTCCTCCCGCAGCAAGTTCTTTTGTACCTTTCCCATAGTGTTCCGGGGAAGCTCCTCCCGGCTGACCATGGCCTTGGGCTGCTTATACTTGGCCAGCATCTGCCCCAGGTCTGCGCCGATCGCGTTCGGGTCCAGCGTCACGCCTGCCTCGGGCACCAGAACGGCGAAAACTGCCTCACCAAAATCATCATGCGGCACGCCGATCACCGCGCTCTCGCGCACACCGTCGACTGCGTCGAGCAGCTGTTCGACCTCTTTGGGATAGACGTTGAAGCCGCCCGAGATGATCAGATCCTTGCCGCGCCCGACGATCTGGACATAGCCCTTTTCATCGATGCGCCCGAGATCGCCGGTGATGAAAAACCCGTCCTGACGCAGCTCAGCGGCGGTCTTCTCAGGCATGTTCCAATAGCCCTGGAACACATTCGGGCCGCGCACTTCAATCTGGCCGATCTCGCCCTGTGGCAGCGGGTCACCGCTTTCGGGATCGGTGATCTTAAGCTCGACCTCCGGTAGCGACATACCGACCGTCCCCGCCCGGCGCGCGCCGTCATAGGGATTGGTCGTGTTCATGCTGGTCTCGGTCATGCCGTAGCGCTCGAGGATCGCGTGGCCCGTGCGGTCGGCGAATTGCGCATGGGTCTCCGTCAAAAGCGGTGCGGAGCCCGACACGAAAAGGCGCATATGCGCCGTCGCCACCCGGTCGAGGCGCGAATCCGCCAGCAGGCGCGTATAAAAGGTCGGCACACCCATCATCGTCGTGGCGCTCGGAAGCGCCGCGAAGACCGCATCGAGGTCGAATTTCGGCAGGAACACCATCCGGCCGCCGGTCGCCAGAATGATGTTGCTGGCCACGAACAGGCCATGGGTATGAAAGATCGGCAGCGCGTGGATCAGCACGTCGCCTTGCTCAAAACCCCATGCCCGGGCAAGACTTTCAGCGTTGGAGACCAGATTGCCGTGGCTGAGCATCGCTCCCTTGGAGCGACCCGTCGTGCCGGACGTATAAAGAAGCGCCGCCAAATCATCCGCGCGGCGCGGCACGGTTTGAAAATCGTATTCCATCTCAGTGGCTTGCGCGATGAAGCTTCCGCCACCTGCGGTGTCCATCGTCTCTAGCTGCGTGCCCAGATCTTTGCATAGTTCGGCCAGACCTGCGGCCCTAGAGGGATCACAGACCATCAGGCGCGCGCTGCTATCGGAGAGGAAATAGCCGAGCTCAGCCTGAGTATAGGCCGGGTTGAGCGGCAGAAACACGAGGCCCGCCCGCGCACAGGCCGCATAAAGCGCGAGGGCAGCGGTCGATTTTTCGACCTGAGCCGCGACCCGGTCGCCCGGGACGAGGCCCAAGCGACGCATAAGAGCAGCCATTTGCCCGGCCTGGCGCAAGAACCCGTCATAGGTGACATCTTCACCGCCAGGGCATTCGAGGAACAAATCTTGTCGGCCGTGATGAGGCGCGAGAAGCGTGTCATAGAGAAGATTTTCTTTCATGGCGGCGGCTTAACATACCGCCCGCCCTGCCTGCCATATCGCACGCGGCCTTTCCGAGCGGCGCGGCGTAGACCCCCGCGCGCCTCGTGGGCAGAGTTCCGGCTTGCGCCCTAATTGCTTTCGCGCTCTGATCCACCCCGGGCCATATGGGCCGCGCCGGAGGGGGAGACGCCAAGACATGACCCGTCTTTTCGTACAAATACGCTGTGCGCCGGGCACCACGTATGACGTGGCCCAAGCGATCGTGCTCAAGGAAATCCATGCTGAGCTCTATTCAACCAGCGGCGATTACGACCTGATGCTCAAGCTGCATGTGCCAGAGGGCGAGGATATCGGGCGCTTTGTGAATGACAATATCGCCCAGATCGACGGGATTGAGCGAACGCTGACGACGCTGACATTCGCGGCGTTTTAGGCGTGGCGTTTTAATCCCTTTCGGGACGTCGATGAATTGCGGCCCAACGGGCCGAGGAAATGAAGTGCGGCCGCAAGGGTCGGGAACGAGGGAGAGAAAAATGAAGTCACACCTTTTGGGCGCGGCAGCGATCGCGCTGGCCAGCGCTGGACTGGCCCAGGCCGAGGTCAAGGTCGGCATGATCACCACGCTGTCGGGCGGCGGTGCCGGGCTCGGCATCGATGTACGCGACGGGTTTTTGCTGGCCATCGCGCAATCGGGCCGCGACGACATTGAAGTCATCGTGGAGGATGATCAGCGCGCACCCGACACGGCCGTGCAACTGGCCGACCGGATGATCCAGGCCGAGGATGTCGACGTGCTCACGGGCATCATCTTTTCGAACCTGGCCATGGCCGTGGTGCCTGCGGCGGTGAACCAGGGCGTGATTTATCTCTCGCCCAATGCCGGGCCTTCGCAGCTGGCCGGGGCAGGCTGTCATGAGAATTATTTCAACGTGGCCTGGCAGAACGACAACCTGCACGAGGCGGCGGGCGCCTATGCCAACACGGCAGGCTATGAGAACAGCTTCATCCTGGCGCCGAACTATCCCGCGGGCGTCGACGCTCTGACGGGCTATCGCCGCTTTTACGACGGCGGGCTGTCGGGCGAGATCTTCACTGAGCTTGGTCAGACCGATTACGCGGCAGAGCTGGCGCAGATCCGCGCCTCGGGCGCCGACAGTGTCTACTTTTTCCTGCCCGGTGGCATGGGCGTGGCCTTCGTCAAGCAATTCGACGATTCTGGCATCGATGTGCCGCTGCTCGGGCCCGCCTTTAGCTTTGACCAGGGCATTCTGGGCGCGGTGGGAGACGCAGCGCTTGGCGTGATCAACACGAGCCAATGGAACGCCGATCTCGACAACCCGACCAACGCGGCCTTTGTCGAGAGCTTTGTTGCGGAATACGACCGGCTCCCGTCGCTCTATGCCAGCCAGGGCTTTGACACGGCCAATCTGATGCTGTCGGCCTTGGCGGTGGCGGATCCGAGCGAGGATCAGGACACCTTCCGGGAGGCCCTTCGGGCGGCTGAGTTCGAGAGCACGCGCGGCGATTTCGCCTTTGGCCCGAACCAGCACCCGATCCAGGACATCTATGCCCGTGAGGTCATCCAAGACGGCGACATCATCACCAACCGCACCATCGGCCTCGCACTCAGCGATCACGCCGATGCCTATTCGGGTGAGTGCCAGATGTAGCCAAGCACGGCCCGTCGCCCCTGCCCTAGCGCTGGGGCGACGGGCCCGCTAGCGTATCCCGACGCCATGTCCGCAATCCTGATCGTGGAGCAGATCCTCAACGGGCTTCAGCTCGGGGTGATGCTGTTTTTGATGGCCGCAGGCCTGACGCTGATCTTTGGCGTGATGGGTCTAATCAACTTAGCCCATGGCTCCCTTTATATGGTCGGCGCGTTCTTTGCGGCTTGGATCTCGGGCCTGACCGGCTCATTCCTTCTGGGCCTTGCAGCGGCCCTAGCGGCGGCGGCACTGGCCGGGGCCATTGTTGAGATGGTGGTGATCCGGCGGCTCTATGCGGCGCCACATCTCGACCAGGTCTTGGCGACCTTCGCGTTGATCTTGATCTTTTCGGAGGGCACGCGGTTTCTCTTTGGTTCATTTCCGCTCTTTCTCGACACGCCGGATTGGCTGTCAGGGCCGGTCACGCTGCCCGGCGGGATCGCCTATCCGCGCTACCGGCTTGCCTTGATCGTTGTGGGCCTTGCCGTCGCTCTGGCGCTCTGGGGCTTGACGCAGCGCACGCGGCTGGGCGTTCAGATCCGCGCCGGCGCCGATGACAGGGAGATGATCGCAGCACTTGGTGTGGATATCTCCAAGCTCTACACCCTCGTCTTCGCCCTTGGCGCGGCGCTCGCCGGTCTGGCCGGGGCGCTCGTGGGCGCGATCCAATCGGTGCAAGTGGGCATGGGTGAGCCGGTCTTGATCCTGGCCTTCGTGGTGATCGTGATTGGCGGCATCGGCTCGATCCGCGGCGCTTTTGTAGGCGCACTTCTGGTGGGTCTCATCGACACGCTGGGCGGCGTTTTCCTGCCGGAGCTTTTCAGCCTGTTCATGGAGCGGGGGGCCGCGCAACAAACCGGCTCCGCTCTGGCGTCGATGGGGATCTACGTGCTCATGGGCCTCGTGCTGATCTGGCGTCCCACGGGCCTGTTCGGGCGCACGTGATGCAGGAGCGTTGGATCAATATCGCCGTTCTGGCGGGCCTCGTCCTGCTGCCGCTGGGCGCGCATCTGGCTGATCAGCCGTTTACAATCACACTGGCCACGAAGGCGGTGATCCTGGCACTGGCGGCTTCGGGTCTCAATATCGCGCTTGGGTTCGGGGGCATGGTCAGCTTTGGGCACGCGGCCTTTTTCGGGCTGGGCGGCTATGCGATGGGCATTCTCGCCTTCCACGCTCAGACCTTCACGCCGCTCGAGGTGGCCGGGCTCAACTTCGCGGGCACAAAATCCATGCCGGTGATCTGGCTGGTCGCGGTCTTGATCAGTGCTGCGGCGGCCTGGCTGATCGGGCTTTTGTCGCTGAGGACGGGCGGCGTTTATTTCATCATGATCACGCTCGCCTTCGGGCAGATGTTTTTCTATTTCGCAATCTCCTGGTCTGCCTATGGCGGCGAGGACGGTCTGTCGATCTATCTGCGCAACGGCTTTCCCGGCCTAAACACGCTTGTTCCATTGCAGTTCTACGGCCTGTGCCTCGCACTGCTGTTGCTGTGTCTGCTCTTGATCGCAAGGCTGCGCGCCTCGCCTTTTGGCCTCGCGCTCAATGCCGCGCGGCAAACGCCAAGCCGGGTCGAGGCGGCGGGGCTTGACCCACGTCGGCTCAAGCTTGCTGCCTTCACCCTGTCGGGCGCGATGACGGGTCTGGCCGGGGCGCTTTTCGCTGATCTCAACCGCTTCGTCTCGCCTAGCATGTTCGACTGGCACCTCTCGGGGGAGTTGATCGTCCTGGTCATTATCGGCGGTGTGGGGCGGCTGATGGGTCCGGTGATTGGGGCCTGCGTGTTCGTCGCGTTGGAGCATCACCTGGGCGGTCTGACCGACTTTTGGCACGTGTTTCTGGGCCTGATCCTGCTTGGGCTGGTCCTGTTTGGGCGCGGCGGGGTGATCGGGCTTCTGACCGGCAAAGAGGCGGTCCATGTCTGAGACGGTTCTGCGCATCGAGGGGCTCAGCAAAGCGTTCGGCGCGCTTCGGGCCACCCAAGACGTCTCACTCAGCCTTGAGCCCGGCGAGATCCACGCAATAATCGGGCCAAACGGGGCGGGCAAATCCACGCTGATCAAACAGATCTGCGGCAACCTTGCGTCCGATCGCGGCCAGGTCTGGCTCGGAGGGCAGGAGGTCAGCGGTTGGAGCACTCAGGCCCGCGCCCAGGCCGGTCTGGCGCGCACCTTTCAAATCTCCGAGCTTGCGATGGAGGACAGCGTCTTGGAGAACGCGGTGCTGGGCGCGATCGGGGCTTTGGGGCGTGCCCGGGGGATCTGGCGGCCCGCATTGGGGATGAAAGCTCTGCGACAGCGGGCCGAGGCCGCACTGGCGCGCGTGGGACTTGCGGCGGAGGCAGGGCGGCGCTGCGCCGATCTCAGCCACGGCCAACGCCGCCAGCTCGAAGTTGCCCTGGCCTTGACGCTCACACCCCGTGCCTTCGTCATGGATGAGCCGATGGCGGGCCTGGGGGCCGAAGGCTCGCGCGTGATGACGTATTTTCTCGATGGTCTGCGCCAGGAGGCGCCGATCCTCTTGGTCGAGCACGATATGGACGCCGCCTTCGCCTTGGCCGACCGGATCAGCGTCCTGGTCTCGGGCCGGATCATCGCCAGCGGCACCGGCGCGGAAATCCGCGCAAGCCAGGCGGTGCGGGACGCCTATCTCGGGGACGCGGCATGAGCCTGCTCGAGCTTGAAAGTCTGACCGCTTATTACGGCAAGGCACAGGCGCTTTACGGGGTCGATCTGAGCCTTGAGGCCGGTGAAGTCCTGGCCCTGATGGGGCGCAATGGGATGGGGAAATCGACGACAGTGCGGGCAATCTGTCGAATGATCGCTGCGCAAGGCGGTCTGCGCCTGAACGGCGAAGACCTCCACCCCCTGCCCTCCCATCAGGTCGCGCGGCGCGGCGTGGGCCTCGTGCCCGAAGGCCGGCGCTGTTTCGCGAGCCTGAGCGTGCGCGAAAACCTGATCGCTGCGTCCCGACCAGGCCCCTGGGACCTGACCCGGATCGCTGCGCTTTTTCCACGCCTGCAAGAGCGCGCCAAGCAAAACGCGGCCTCCCTGTCGGGCGGCGAGCAGCAAATGCTCGCCATCGCACGCGCATTGATGACCAATCCGCGGCTGATGATCCTTGATGAGGCGACCGAAGGTCTTGCGCCACTGATCCGGCAAGAGATTTGGACCGCGCTTGCGCATCTGAAATCCGAGACCGGCATGGCGATCCTGCTGATCGACAAGTCCCCCCGTGAGCTGGCGCAGATCTGCGACCGGGTAGTGATCTTGGAACGGGGCCGCAGCGTTTGGCAAGGCCGGATGTGCGATTTGGACCAAGAGGTTTCTGAACGCTTTGTCGGCGTATAGGCCGCCTCAGGTGCTGTGGCGCGCGCGGTTTTTAACCTCGCCCAAGAATACCAAAGATGGTATCATCGACGCCCAGCCAACCACGGAACCCTGACTATGCAGCCGAGCGTCGACATCGTCTCCCGAAAGATCCGCCTACGACAACTCAGATGTTTTGTAACCGTGGTGCGGATGAAGGGGTTCATGCAGGCGGCGCAGACAATGGGACTGACCCAACCCGCGGTCAGCCGCTCGATCCGAGAGCTTGAGCAAATCCTCGGCCACCCGCTTTTTGACCGCAGCATGCGCGGGGCAGAATTGACCAAACGCGGGGCAGCGTTTTTCACCGCTGCTGAGGCCAGTCTGTCGCAAATTCAACTTGGTACGCGCGCGGTCCTGGACGCAGGGTTGCGCTCGGAAAGCGTGCGCATCGGCGCCCTGCCTAATGTCTGCTCACGGTTTCTGCCGCCCTTGATCGCCAAGTTCAAAAACGCGACGCCCGAGGTGCGCGTAACGATATCACCGGGCACGAATGCAGCGCTCCTAGACATGTTGCGCCGGGCGGAGACCGACCTGGTCATCGGTCGCTTATCCAGCAGCGATGCGATGCGCGGGCTGGTATTCGAAGCGCTTTACGATGAGCCGTTGGTCTTTGTGGCTTCTGCGAACCACCCGCTCGCCCACGGGTCGCCCGAGGTCACGGATGCAGCGGGGTATCCCTTTGTCCTGCCGCCAGAAGGCACAATCATCCGCCAGGAAATCGACCGGTTTTTCGCCCGCCATAATGTCAGCCAATTGCCCGACCTGATCGAGACGATTTCATCGGAATTTCAGCGCGCCCATATCGCCTCAACCGATGCCATCGCCATCATCCCGCGCGGCGTTATCCAGGATGAGTTGGACGCAGGCAGCCTGGTTGATCTGCGGCTTGATGACGGCGAAATGAGCGGGCCTGTCGGGCTCACTCTGAACCCAGACTTGGCCTTGGGGCCCGCAGCGAACCGTTTGCTTGAGCAAATCCGAATGACCAATACACATATCTAAATTGATATAGAATTGGTCAGCCTTTCTATTATTTTGAGCCCTTCGAAAGTGGTATCCAGCTCCAATGTTAGGATTTGGGAGGATCTCACATGACACAGCTTAAAGCGATTTTGGCCGCCGGTGCGCTGCTGGCCGCAAGCGGGGCCGCACATGCGCAATCGCTCAGCCTTGAAGGCGGCGGCGCGGCCTCACTCACCGGTATCGTGCCGCAAACCTACGCGCAGTTCGCCGCGCAAGAGGGCCAGGACCTGCAAGTGGTGTTGGGCCAGACCCTGACGCGCTCAGCGCTCAAGCTTGCTGCGGGTCGGATAGATATGGCCGTCGTACCGCCGCCCGCCTTCGGCGCGATGACGCGCGGCGTGGGGCCCTATGCCGACAATGCCGAGCAAGCGCAGGAGCTGTCGGGCAATGTGCGCGCGCTCTTTGGCTTTCCCGGCGGCACATTCCACCCGATCGTTTGGGCCGATGGCGGCATCGAAAGCTGGTCGGATATCACGCCGGACACGCGTATATACATTGGCCCCCCGGCCGGTGCGGCGAGCGGTCAGATCCAAGGCATGATCGAGTTGTCGAGCGGCGGCCTGACGGCCGAGGGCGGCTATGAAGGCATTCGTGCGCCTTGGGGTGCGGCCCAGCAAGGCTTTCAGGACGGACAGTACGACATGTATGTCGCTGCCGCGGCTGTCGGCAGCCAAGTGATTAACGAGCTTGGCTTGCAACGCGAGATCCGCATCTTGGGGATCCCCGAGGATCTGATCGGCTCGGAAGGCTATGACGCGGTGATGACGCGCGGCGCCCTGACCCCAGCGGCGATCCCCGGTGGCACCTATTCGGGCATGGCCAATATGGATGACGATCTGTCAGTCTTTGCCACCTCGATGATGATGGCCGTTAATGCCGATATGGACGACGACACGGCCTATGCCCTGACCCGCGCCTATTGGGAGAACTTCGAGGCAATGCTCAATGCAAACGCTTTGATGCGGTCGATCGATCCGAGCGACCCGTTTGGCGGCATGAACGCGCCGCTGCATCCCGGCGCTGCGCGGTATTACGACGAGGTCGGTATCGCTATACCCGAAGCGCTGATGCCGCCAAGCTGAGCGTCGTCAGCTTTGCAGGATGACGATGAGTAAATGAGAGCGCTGGGCGGCACGACAAACAGGTCGTCGCCGCCCAGGCCGAACTCGCAAGCGTCATACATGCAAGCACCACGCTCGCAAGCATCGGAGGGAGGCCCGCTATGACCATCGCTCAGAACAGATCCGTGCGCATGACCAAAGCCCTGCTGTTCACGATCGGTCTTGCCATCGCGTTCGTTGGCTTGGCCAATGTGATGCCAACCTACAATGTGCTGCCCCGCATCGGACCGTTCCCGGTGGAGTGGTTCCGCCCGCTCTTCTTCTGGCTCGCGATGCTGGTGTTTTTGGCCAGTGACGCGGAAAAACGCGCCGAGGCTGGGCGGCTTGGCCCCTTGGCGCTTAGCTGCTACGCCCTGGCCTTTGCGGCGATCACCTTTGTGTGCTGGGATTATTACCGCATCGGTCAGATTATCGCCAATTCGGTCATGTTTTTCGGCCCGCGCGAGATGTATGTCTCGCTGATCGCTGCCGGCCTGTCGATCTGGGCCTGTTGGAAGCTTTGGGGTGCGCCCATTGCAATAATCGGCGCGCTCGCTTTGGCCTATCTGGCGACCGGTCAATACTGGCCCGGGCCGTTTCAGACGGCAGCCACAGATATCTACGACACTGTATCGGCCAACATCTGGTACGACAGTGCGCAGGGCATTCTCGGCTCGATCATGGGCGTGGTGCTGACGACGGTGCTGCCGTTTATCCTGCTAGGTGCGATCTTGGAGGGCTGCGGCGCGGGCGGCTCGATGATCCGGATCTCCTTTCACCTGATGAAGCGCTTCAAAGGTGGCCCAGCCTATGCTGCGATCCTGGCCTCGGCGCTTTTTGGCACGGTGTCGGGCTCGGCTGTGGCCAATGTGGTGGGCACGGGCGTTGTGACGATCCCGATGATCCGGCGGCGCGGCTTCACGAAGAGGTTTGCGGGCGCGGTCGAGGCCACCGCCTCCACCGGCGGGCAAATCTTGCCGCCGATCATGGGCGCCGCCGCCCTGGTAATGGCCGATATCGTGGGCGTGAGCTATCTCACTGTGATCCTCGCTGTGGTAATCCCAGCCGTCGCCTATTACCTGTCGCTGTTTTTCGCCGTGTACTTCGAAAGCCAAAAGCTCAACATCGTCGTGCGTGAGGGCGATGTCGACGTGCCACCGCCCAGCGGCCAGGATTGGCTCAACCTGAGCCTTGTCTTCGGGCCTATCGCGATCATCGTCTACCTTCTGATCAGCGGACTTTCGGCGGCGGGTGCCTCGATTGCCGCAATCTTGTTGCTTATCCCGATGAGCTTTCTGAACCCGGAGATCCGCCGCGCGCCCTGGAAGCTGATTAGCGCTATGGCGGATGGTGGCCGGATCATCGGTAGCCTGGCCATCGCCATCGCTATTGTCGGCATCGTGGTCTCGACCCTGTCGGCCACTGGCGTCCCTACAAGCTTTGCTGTGTTGCTGTCTCAGGCCTCGTCCAGCTCGCTCTTGGTGGCGCTGATGATCGCGGCTTTGGGCTGTATCGTGCTGGGCATGGGGATGCCGACCCTGCCCGCCTATATCGCGATCATCTCAGTGATGGGCCCGACCTTGCAGGGGCTCGGGATGGACCTTCTGGCGGCACATATGTTTGTCTTCTTCTTCGGTGTCGCCGCAGGGATCACGCCGCCCGTGGCGCTCACGGCCTTTGCGGCCGCCTCGGTCTCCGGGGGGCGTCCCATCGCCACGGCGGTGGCCGCGACGCGGATCGGGGCGATGATGTTCCTTATCCCGTTCGCCTGGGCCTTCGATGACGCGCTACTTCTGGGCATCGGGGAGGCCACCTGGTCCGAAGTCGCCACAGCCATCGCGTTTCTATTGGCCGCGCTTTATTTCTGCATCAGCGCTTTGATTGGCCATGATCGGGGGGCGCTGAGCATGTGGGAACGGACCGCCAGGCTTGGGGTGACTGTCGCGCTTTTGTCGCCGGTGGCGAGTGCCGAGATCGGCGGGCTTGTCGCAGGCGCCGCCCTCATCGCCTATCGCGTGTTTGTGGCCGTGCCGCAGGCCAGTCAAAAGGTGGGCTAACCGGGCATGCGAAAAGCGCCGAATTTCGTCCTCTTCATCACGGACCAACACCGCGCCGATGGGTTGGGATTTTACGGTCATCCAGTGATCCGCACACCTCATATCGACGCGATTGCCGGGCGCGGAACGGCCTTTGATCGCTTCTACGTCGCAAGCCCCGTTTGCATGCCTAATCGCGCAAGTCTGATGACCTGTCGGATGCCGTCCAGCCATGGGGTGACGATGAACGGTATCCCGCTCGACCGGCGCAATGTGAGCTTTGTCGAGGTGCTGCGCGCAGCGGGTTATCACACGGCACTCATCGGCAAGAGCCACCTGCAGACCTTCACCGGCGCGCCCCCAACCCTGCGACCAGCGCCCGCGACCCCCGGCCGCGCGGCGCCGCCAGATGACCTATCTGAGGCTCTGCGTCACGATCTGAACGGCGCCGATTACAAACTGGAAGAACCCGGTTTTTGGTCTGAGACCGACGCGCGCCTGCCCACCCCGTTTTATGGTTTTGACCATGTCGAGTTGGTGACCGGCCATGGCGATCATATCGGCGGGGATTACTGGCGCTGGCTAATGGAGCGGGCGCCCGAGGCGGCCAAGCTTATCGGGCCCGACAATCAGTTGCCGCATAATTATAGCTGCCCCCAGGCTGTGCGCACAGCGCTTCCGGAGGAGCTCTATTCAACCCGCTACATTGCCGAGCGCGCGGCGGCATTTCTTGAGGCGCATCAGAGTGACGACCGGCCGTTCTTCCTGATGGTGAGTTGGCCGGATCCGCATCATCCGTTTAACCCGCCTGGCCGATATTGGGACATGTATGACCCAGACGACTTTGCAGTTCCTGAGGCCTTCGGGCGCGAGGACTGGCAGCCTCCACCCAATGTGGCGGGCGTGCACGGTGCGCGAGAAGACGGGTCTGCCAATCTCAATGGCATGAACGCCATCGGCTGCAGCGCCCGCGACGCTCAAGAGGCCCAAGCTCTGACGGCTGGAATGATCTCGATGATCGACGACGCGGTCGGCACAGTGCGCGGCGCGCTAGAGCAAAGCGGTCAGGCGGGCGACACGGTGGAAATTTTCACCACCGATCACGGCGATCATCTGGGCGATCACAGGCTGCTGTTTAAAGGATCCGAGCAGTACGAGCAGATCACGCGGGTGCCGTTCATTTGGGCCGATCCGGACGGGGAGACAGGCCAAAGGCGAGATGACATCGGCCAAACCCATGACATCGGAACGAGCATCCTGGCGCGCGCCGAGCTTGCACCGCCGCATGGGATGCAAGGGCGCGATTTGTTTTCCGATCCTCCGCGCGACGCCGCCTTTATCCAGTATGCGCACCAAAAACCGATGGACGGGATCGGCCACAGCCCGATTGTCCACACTTTGCGCGATGCCCGCTATCGCCTGTCCGTGCATGACGCGATGGACTGGGGTGAACTTTATGACTTGCAAGAAGATCCGGGCGAGTTCCGAAACCTGTGGTCCGATGCAGGTCATGCACCTGTGAAAGCGCAGCTGCTGGAGGCCTTGGTGCGGGCCGAGATTGCCCATACTGACCGAGTGCCGCTGCCGACCGGGCGGGCCTAGCACGGTGGTCTGTGCCGCGAAGGCGCCCGTGGGACGCCCTCGCTTTATCCTAACCGATTTTAGCCGTCGCAGGCGCAACCGGTATGTCCGCAGCCCGAGCCTTCGGGATGGCCGTCCGCGCACGCGGTCGAGCAGTAATTCTTGTCATCCCTTTTGACCGCGTCATTGATCGCAACGATGCAAACGCAGTCGTCGCAGGCGCATTTTTGTTGGGTGATCGTTGGCATTGTCGTCTCTCCTTGGGTTGGTCTCAGGCCACGTCATCGGCCAGGTCTGGTGCGCCCTGGTCCTGGTGATCATGGGAAAAGGTGTGGTCGATCATGATGTTGAGCACGCGGTGCACGCAATCATCGGCCATCGCATAAAAGACTTGCTTGCCACGACGCTCGGATTTGAGGATCCGTGCTGCGCGCAAAAGCCTGAGATGGTGGCTTGTCAGAGACGCCGAAACGCCCAGCGCTTCTGCGATCTCACCGGCTGAACGCTCCTGATCCTTGCAGCAAATGACGATGGACAGGCGCGTCGGGTCCGCCAACAAGCCGAAGGTTTCGGCAAGCTGGGCGGTTTGGTCTGGATGCAGGTTGTGCTCATTCATACGTAACAGTTAAATGATTGTTCAACTGTTATCAAGAGCAAAACGCGCCGGATTACGCAATTGGCGTTGTTCTTGGCTCAGGCGGCGGCGATGCGCTTTTTAGGATCGTAGAACGGTGTCTGAACGCATCGCGCGGTGCGGGTTTCGGATGCAGTCTGGACCGAGACCTGCGCGCCTGCCACTGCGCTGTCTGCGCGCAGCATCGCCAGCGCGATATTCTGCTCTAGCCGCGGGGAATAGACCGCCGAGGTCACTTTACCAATCGGCTTCCCATTCTGATATACAGTCCAAAAACGTGTGTTTGGCCCGGTCAGCCTGGGGCCATCAAGGATCAAACCAATCTGGCGACGTGCGGGCCCCTCGGCCTTGATCCGGGCCAGAGCGTCCTTGCCGATGAAGTCCGCATCCATTTCAAGATCGACGAGCCGGTCGAGGCCAAGTTCGAACGGATTGGTCTGAGCGTCGGCATCGGCGTGATAGGACAGCATCGCGCCCTCGATACGGCGGATGCTCGAGGTATGGCCGGGCTTGAGGCCCAGCGGCGCGCCAACCTCCATGATCTTTTCCCAAAGCTCATCACCCTTTGCGCCGTCGCGCAGGTAGATCTCGTAGCCCAACTCACTCGACCAGCCGGTGCGCGAAATGACTAGGGGGATCCCATCAAGCTCAACTTCTCGGAGCCAATAGTAGCGCAGCGAACGGATCTCCTCGCCAAAGAGCGCCGCGGCGATATCCCCGGATTTCGGTCCTTGTAATTGTAATGGCGAGACATCGGGCTCCCGCAGGCGCACATCAAAGCCGCTGTGCACCGCAACACCTTGTGCCCAGAGCAGGATGTCACTGTCGGCCAGCGAGATCCAAAAGTGATTGGGGCCCAGACGCAATAAGACCGGATCATTCAAAAGCCCGCCCTCGGCATTGGTGATTAAGATGTATTTGCATTGGCCGACCGCCATCTCTGACAGGTTGCGCGGCGTGAGGTGCTGAACGAACGCGGCCGCGTCGGGACCGGTGACTTCGACCTGACGCTCGACCGCGACATCGCACAGGATCGCGTTGTTCACGAGGTTCCAGAAGTTCTCCTCCGGATCCCCGAAATCGCGCGGAATATACATGTGATTGTAGACCGAAAACCCCTTGGCGCCCCAGCGGAGCGTCGCGTCAAAGAAGGGCGATTTGCGGATCTGTGTGCCGAAGCCGAAGTCATGCTCGCGCGTCATGTCTGGTCTCTCTCCCCTGTATCCCGATCCGCTCTTGACGGCGTCTTTTTAGGGCACGTAGCTCGCGACAAACCAGACGCAAAGCCAGTTTGACGGCTCGGGTGTCGCTCGATGTGATCCGCGCGCGTTTGCGCTTTGCGCCGCCACACGGCATGCCAAGCACCAGAGTTCGCCAAAAGCATAAGATTTTCGCACTTTTGCAATTTTTCTACGCAGTCGGTGCATCAATGGCGCCGCTTTTTGTGGCACCTGAGGCGCTGGTCCTTGTCTTTCGCCGCGCGCGATCATTTTCTTGGCTAGACGCGGGCGCGCGCAACGCAGCGCCGCCCATGACAGGCATCCCTGGCCAAGGCACCGACGTCTTGCAGCCGCATAGGGCCTAACGGGTCCAGATGCTTCCCGAATTTTTGACGCTTACCGCGGGCACTCTGCCCCAGGCCTTACCGAGCCCCCTCCCGGCGTTCGCCGTGACCGACAAGGAGCAAGGAACATGCCGCAGTCTTCCGGCCCCGGATTTACGCCTGAGCAGCAGGCCTATCTGCTCGACGTGCTGGCCAAGCTGAACCTGCACCAGATCTTGCAGCCCGCGGGCGGTACGGCGACACCTGAAGAGGTGACGGTTTATGGCGTTCCGTTGGAGGATCTGGCCAAGGAAGAGATCGCCAAATACGAGATGCACCCGCTCGATATGTGGAACAAGGTCGAGGCCTGGGAGGCGGAGGGGCATCAAGCCTCGGGCCTCGACAATTTCCTGCTGCGGCATTTGGGGTTTTTCGACGTCCGCCCCGCGCAAGAAGGATACATGATGCGGATGCGCTGCCCGGGTTGCATCATCCGGGGCGATCAAATGGCCGCTATGGGCCAGATTGCAGAGGATCACGCGGGCGGCTACTCCCATGTCACGACGCGCGGCAGCTTACAGCTGCGAGAGATCATGCCGGGCAATGTCATACCGATCGTGGAAAAGATGCAGGCCGTGGGTCTGACCTCGCAAGGAACAGGGGCGGACAGTGCGCGCAATCTGACTTTGTCGCCGCTGGCCGGTGTTGATCCGGTCGAACTGATCGATCTACGCCAGCAGGCCGCCAGACTCAGCCTGCGGATCCTGCGCACCCGTGAATTTCAGGGCATCCCGCGCAAGTTCAACATCTCTTTTGATGGCGCGGGCATCCTGTCTTGCGTCTCCGACACCAATGATATCGCGTTTCAGGCCGTCGAGGTGGCCGAGAATGACCAAGGCATCGAGCCGGGCATTTGGCTGCGCATCGCACTCGGCGGGATCACCGGGCACAAGGATTTCGCGCGGCAGACGGGCCTAGCCTGCCGGCCCGAAGAGGCGGTGGACATGGCCGATGCGATGCTGAGGGTCTTTGTAGAGCACGGCAATCGGACCAATCGCGGCAAGGCGCGGCTTAAATACCTCCTCGATGCCGAGGGGTTCGATTGGTTTTGCGCCAAGGCGCAAGAACAGCTCGACGCGCAAGGGGGCGGCCTGACGTTCACCCGCCTGCCCGTAGGGATCGAAGCGCCGCGCATTCCGATCAACCGCCAAGGCCATATCGGCGTGCATGCCCAGACGGGCGGTCTGTTTTACGTCGGTGTCGCGCTGGAGCTTGGCCACCTTTCGGCACATCAAATGCGTGAGCTTGGCCGCATTTCCATGACCTACGGCAACAACGATATGCGGCTCACGGTCTGGCAGAATCCCCTCATCCTAGGCGTGCCCGAGGAAAATATCGCCGCCGTCGAGGCCGAACTTCGCGCCATCGGCTTGAGCAGTGATGCAAGCTCATTCGCGGCGGGTGCCGTAGCCTGCACGGGCAAATGGGCCTGCAAATTCGCGCTGGCCTACACCAAGGCGGACGCGCTTTCGATCGTGCGCCACCTGCAAGCGAAATACAGCCTCGACAGTCCGATCAACATCCACCTCACAGGCTGCCCCAATTCCTGCGCGCAGCATTATATCGGCGATATCGGCCTTGTGGGCGCCATCGCACCGGGCGGCGGCGAGGGCTATAACATCGTGCTGGGCGGTGGCTCGGACCAAGATCAAGGCCTCGCGCGACCGCTCTGCGGGCCGGTGCCCAGTGACGCAGTCAACGACATTCTCGATCACGTCGTCGGCCGCTACATAGCCAGTCGGGCACCGGGCCAGACCTTTCTCGCCTATACCCGCGGCCTTTCGGACGAGGCATTGCAAGACCTTATGCCGCAAGAATTCGCCATCGCCAGTTAGCGCCCCCAGTTTAGCCACATGCCAACGGATAAAGCTCGATGACCGCTCAAGATCCCAAAATTCTCGAACATCTCGCCACCGCCATCGGCCAGTCGGGCGAGCCTGCGCAATCCGGCTTCATCGGTGAGGATGCCCCATTTGACGAGGCACAGCGACATTGGCTCAACGGGCTGCTGAGTGGCCTCAACGCATTGGCGAGCGCTGCTTCTGCCGGCGACGCACCCGCCGAACAAGGCACCGCGCTGACCATTCTCTACGGATCCCAATCGGGCAATTCCGAAGCGCTGTCTAAGGATCTTAGAAAGTTCGCCAAGACCCAAGGGTTCGAGGCGGCGGTTTCCGCCCTCGATGATCTCGATGTGGCGGATCTGGCCGCGATCAATCACTTGCTGATTGTGGCCGCGACTTTTGGCGAGGGGGAGCCGACGGATAATGCCGTCAAGTTTTACGGCGCGCTGATGGACGCGGCGGCGCCCGCCCTGCCCCCGAGCCTGAATTACAGCGTGCTCGGCCTGGGCGATTCCAGCTATCCCGATTTCAACAAAACCGCATCAACGATCGATCAACGCCTGGCAGAGCTTGGCGCGACCCGGGCGGCCGATGCGATCCTGTGCGATGTCGATTACGACGATGGCTTTGCCGCCTGGCGAGAAGCGGCCTTTGCAAGCGAGCCCTTCAAAAACGCGGCGGGCGCGGCGGCGGCTCCTGAGCCCGTGACAGCCGGGCCCGCCTTCGACAAAAACCATCCCTTTATGGCGACGCTTAGTGTGGCCGAAAGGTTGAGTGGTGAGACCTCGTCGAAATGCGTCAATCATATCGAGCTATCTCTGGCCGGGGGCGGTGAGGATCTCGACTATGCCGTCGGTGACGCGTTGGGTGTTTGGCCGATGAACTGCCCCGGGGAAGTCAGCGAGATCCTTAAAGCGGCGGGTCTCAGCGGCAAGGAAACGGTGATGCTGAAAACCGGTCCGGCATCCCTGCGATCTGCCCTGCTGACAAGGCTCGATCTACAAACTGTGACGCCGAAAACGCTTGAGCCGTGGGGCGTGGAGCGGTCAGGCGACGATGATCATATCATCGACCTGCTTGCCGGCGGGCTTAGCCTGACGCCGCAGGAATTGGTCGATGGGATGCGCGCCTTGCAGCCACGTCTTTATTCGATCTCGTCGAGCCCCAAGGCCCATCCCGGTGAAGTGCATCTGACCGTGGGCGAAGTGCGCTATGGGCTGAATGGCACGGACCGGAAGGGCGTGGCGTCAACCTATCTGGGCGACCGCTTGCCCGAGGGCAGCAATGTCGGGGTCTACGTTCAAAAATCCGCTCATTTCCACATTCCCGCAGACGATACCATCCCCCTGATCATGATCGGGCCCGGCACAGGCATCGCCCCGTTCCGAGCCTTCCTCGAAGAGCGTGAGGCGCGCCAAGCGCCCGGTGAAAATTGGCTTTTCTTTGGTGATCAGCATGAGGCATGCGACTACCTTTACCGCCCACAGATCGAGGCCTGGCAGGAAAGCGGAGTTTTGACCCGAACGAGCCTTGCCTGGTCGAGAGACACCTCCGAGAAGGTCTATGTGCAGACGCTTTTGAAGCGCGACGGTGCGGAGGTTTTCGACTGGCTTGAGAGCGGTGCCGCGATTTATATCTGCGGCGACGCGAGCCGCATGGCCTCGGATGTCGACACGGCGCTGCGTGAGATTATTTCGGAGCACGGGGGAAAGACCTCGGATGAGGCGGATGCGTATATGGACGCCCTAACGGCGGCGCACCGCTACCAGCGGGACGTGTATTGAGCGCCTCTATTTGGCGTCGCGCCAAGATCCGATTGAGACAGACCCGCGCTCGATGATTTTTGCCGCAAGCTCTCTCGGCACAAAGGGTGCATCCTCCCTCAGATGAGCGATCATCGCCATTGCCGCAGCTTCGCCCATTTCTTTGGATGGAAGACGAATAGTGGTCAGCGGCGGGTTGCTTTCGCGCGACCATTCCAAGTCGTCAAATCCCATAATCGAAATATCCTCCGGCACCCGTAGCTCGCGGCGTTGAGCGTCGAACAGCACACCAAGCGCTTGAACGTCTGACATGCACAAAACCGCACTGCATCGGGCCGCGCGGTCAGTCGAATTGTCCTGGAATATCGCTCGGGCCGCCGTCGCGCCCCCCGTCACGCTTAGCTCTGCAGGATAGAGCCGAAGAGGCGTCTCCAGGCAGGCGCGTTCTGCCCCTGCGATCCGCGCTGCGATGCGATCATTCTCCGGCACGGGTCCGTGGACGATGGCAATGCGCTGATGGCCGCAATCCTTCAGATACCGGACCGCCATTTCGGCCACCGCGGCGTTGTCATAGCCTATGGTTGGGTAGGGGGCCTCCTGGTCAAAATAAGAGGTGGCGAGAACGGGGATTTCAAATCGGTCCACCAGCTTGTCGAAAGCGGGATCTCGCAAAACGCCAGACACGATGAGGCCATCCACGCCAAGATTGAGCAGATCGCGCGACTTTTGAGCCTCTAACGCCAAGCAACCCCCGGTCACCGCGACAATGAGGCCGTAATCTTGTGCCGACAGCGTTGCCTCGAGCGACTGGACGTATTGGGCAAAGATCGAGTGATCGATCGTCGGCACAAGAATGCCAATCATCTTCGTGGCACCGGAATTTAAAGATCTGGCGGCTGCACTGGGTCGAAACCGCAACGCGTCAATCGAGGCGCCCACCCGATCGCGCGTCGAGGCTGCAACTTTATCGGGCGTATTCAGCACACGAGATACCGTTGCAACAGATACTCCGGCCTGATGCGCAACGTCTCTGAGTGTAGCTTTTCGCCTAATTATTCCCATTTCCGAGCGATCCTGCTCCGCTTTTTTTTGCGCTTCAAGACGCGGCCGACAAATTTCTTGACTTGACCGCGCGTCCTACGCAGCATGAATGAGACCGGTTACATATCGCGACCCAAAGCCATTCTGCCAGGGGGAATATGGCCTCGCGCGTCTTACACAGCTTTGATCACAGAACGTCGGTGGCGCCGGGCCGCTGGTTTCCTGGGCTCCACGCCCCAAATGTTTCCATGGGCTGGAATCAGTCGCCGCAGACGGCCAAGTCCTATGAGCTAAAGTCGGGCGACATCCTTCGTGTTTCCGGATTAACAGGCCCTGTATTCGCATTGGTGCTCGACCGTGACGGCCGCCCGGATCAAAGCCTGCTCGGCCTCAGCGCATCCGATCGGGGCCCGACATCCGGGTTTGATCCACGAGAGTTGAACGCGACGCTCGCGGCGCAAAATATCGGAGCGGACACAGCCTGGTCCGTGCTGGCCCCCGGCGAAGATGACACGTTGATTTTGCGGGCGCGCAACGCTTGCACGCTTTGGCTTGTCCTCGCGGTGCCGGACGCCGCCGTGGTGGACGGGTCTGGCATGGGCGCCCTCAGGGTGGAACGTCAGCCCTCAGATGCGAGCGCACTGCGCCTGCCAGAGCCGCTGGGGGAGGTGCGCGATGAGTTCACGGTTATGCGTGGTAGCGCGCAATCCTATGAGCTTGAGCCCGGTGAGGCGGTGCAGATCATCGATATCGAAGGTCAGCAATGCTCGGATTTCATGGCTTTTTCAAAGCAGGCCTTGGATGCGGGTCAGCCAGGCCTGATCGACAGTACGGCGACACGCTCCATGGTGCGGCGCGCCTATCCGGGGCCCGGACTGCTGGACAAGTTCTTCGACGCGGAGATGCGGCCAATGCTGCGTGTGATGCAGGACACCTGCGGTCGCCACGACACATTCGGTCTCGCATGCACCGCCCGCGGATATGAAGATCGCGGCTTTCCGGGGCACCTGAATTGTTCCGATAACATCAGCGCCGCGGTTGCGCGGTTCGGAATTGCCCGCCGCAATGCCTGGCCCGCCATAAATTTCTTTTGGTCGACCTGGATCGATCCAGACGGTCACCACATCCAATCGGAAGAAAGCTGGTCGCGACCGGGCGACTTCGTGACGATGCAGGCGATCGAGCCGCTGGTCTGTGTCTCAACCGCGTGCCCCGATGACATCGATCCGATCAATGGCTGGAACCCCACTGATATCCATATCCGAATCTACCGCAAAGACACACCGATCCGCCGTGCCGTGGCCTACCGCGAAAAGGAGGACGCTGCCATGTCGCTCAGTCAGGAGAGCGCGTTCCATCCGTCCACATCGCAACTCACGCAGGACTTTGGGTCTGCGCGCAATCTCTGGTTGCCAAATTCCTATCCCAGCCATGGGACGCTTGGGGAATACTGGGCCTGCCGCGAGAAGGTCACGCTCCAGGACATGTCATCGCTGCGGAAATACGACCTGGTCGGACCGGATGCCGAGGCCCTACTGAACCTTGCCATGACTAAAAACGTGGCCAAGATCGCGCAATGGCGCGGCGCCTACGCGCTTATGTGTGACGAACAGGGTCAAGTCATCGATGATGGCACGCTATTCCGCCTGGCCCCGCACTTGTTCCGCTGGTGCTGCGGCACGGAGGAAAGCGCGCGACACCTCACAACCCTGGCGCAGGAGAACAAGCTGGATGTACGCGTCAATGCGATGGACGACGCACTTCCCAACCTGTCTTTGCAAGGCCCGAAATCGCGCGATCTGTTGCGCGAGATCGTTTTCACCCAGCCACATGTGCCCGGTTTGGACGACCTGAAGTGGTTCGGGGCGACGGTCGCGCGTCTGCAGCACCGGGAGGGCATCCCGTTCATGCTGAGCCGCACCGGGTATACTGGTGAGCTTGGATTTGAGCTTTTCTGCGGGGCCAAGGACGCGCCAGCCCTGTGGGACGCTGTGATGGAGGTGGGTCAGCGCTATGGGATTGTGCCGATGGGCGGCACCGCCCTGGAGATTTTGCGCATTGAAGCCGGTTTCGCCGCGTCTGGCGCGGAGTTCGCTCCCGGCGTGGACGCCTTTGAGGCAGGTCTCGGCTTTGCGGTGAACCTCAAAAAGGGCACGTTCGTCGGCAAGACAGCGCTGAATCGGAACGCGCAAAGCCCGCGCAAGGTCCTAAAGGGCCTGATCTTGGATCAAGACGACGTGCCCGCCCATGGCGCCCCGGTCTTCGCGGGCGAACGCCCGGTGGGCGTCGTTACCTCCGCCACTCGGTCGCCGATGCTGGAGCGCGCCGTGGCCATGGCCCGTCTGGCCGTTGAGCATAGCGATGATGGCACGTGCCTGCAGATCGGTCAGCTTGACGGGCATTTCAAACGTCTGAGCTGCACTGTCGGCCAAATCCCTTTTGTAGACCCAACCAGATCGAGGGCCCGCGCATGAATGCTGCTTCGACGGATACCGTCGTTTCGACCGAAAATGTCTGGAAAATCTTCGGGGCCCGCGCCGATGAAGCGATGGAGGCGGTCCGCAAAGATGATCTTAGCAAGGCCGAGGTGTTGGAGCAGTTCGGCTGCGTCGTAGGTGTGCGCGATGTGTCGATCTCGGTCGGGGAAAGCGAGATCTTTTGCATTATGGGCCTTTCGGGCTCGGGCAAATCAACCCTCGTTCGGCATATCAATCGCTTGATCGAGCCGACCTATGGCAAGATCCTGATCGGCGGCGTCGATGTCGGCTCACTGGGTGCGGAAGAGCTTCGGATCCTGCGCGCCGACAAGATCGGGATGGTCTTTCAAAACATGGCGCTCTTGCCCCACCGCACGGTGCGCGACAACATCGCCTTTGCCCTCGAGCTTCGCAATGTCGACGCGTTTACACGCGCCGAAGTGGCCGATCGAACGATCGAATTGGTCGATCTGCAAGGTTATGGGGATCGCTATCCGTCGGAGCTTTCGGGCGGCATGCAACAGCGTGTGGGCCTGGCCCGCGCCATGGCCGCCAATCCAGATATTCTTTTGATGGATGAGCCGTTTTCAGCGCTTGATCCGTTGATCCGCCGTGGCCTGCAGGACGAGTTTCTGGAGCTGTCCAAGACGATGCGGAAAACGACGCTGTTCATCACGCACGATCTGGACGAGGCGATCCGCATGGGCACGCGCATCGCCATCATGAAAGACGGTGAGATCGTTCAGACAGGGACGCCGGAGGAGATCGTGACCCAGCCCGCCGATGACTACGTCGCGGATTTCGTCGCTGGTATCTCCAAGCTCAAGCTCGTCTATGCCCACACGGTGATGGATCCGATGGACAAATACACGGCCCAAAATGCGCCTTTGCCGCCGATCGAGAATTGCCCCACTGCAGCCCCGGGCGACGATCTCGACACGCTGGTGGGCGCTGCGGTCAATCAGGACAACCCGATCGTGATCGTTGATGACGGCACGCCTGTCGGGGTCGTAACCAAAGACGCGCTTTTGCGCGGCATCCAGGGGGATACAGCGCATGGCTGATATGACTGCGGACACGACGGCTGCCCCATCTCAAGCGGCCGATACACCCTTTGCACAATTCGCCGACCGGAACGGCGATTACTATTCCGACACATTTCTATCGATCCAGAAAAACGCCCTGGGCCGCTTTCACATAAACCTTGCGGCTCTGATCGGCTCCTGGATCTGGGCGGCCTTGCGGGGCAACTGGATCTTGTTCGTGATCGGCTTTGCCATCGACCTGGTGGCGGCGGTGAACTTCGCCAACGCATTGAAATACGCGCAGGCCGCCATCGATAATGCCGACCGGGACTTTCTGGTCACGCGCTATGAGGGTTGGAGCAGCAATTACATGCTGAGCGCCATCCTTACCTTCATAGTCGGACGTCTTGTCTTTGCATGGCTGGCAGACCGCGTTTATGCCCGACAATATGAGAAGTGGCGCGTTGATCGGACGGTCAATTCGGGCTTCGAGATGAAGCGGCTGGTGATCGGACTGGTGATTTTTGCCCTGATCGCGCCGCTCACCCTATATCGCGCCTCGAATTTCGCCCCCGATGAGCGCAGCTGCATCCGACAGGATCGCGCCATCGCAGAAGGCGAAGAGTTTACCTTCAAGGAGCGGTTCGACTGCGCCATCATCGGAGAGTTCCCCACATTGCTGTGGATCGACCGCCCTGATGACGTATCCTTCCCGCGCGGCGAGGATGGCAACCGCGTCGTGGAGCGGACACCGGCCAACCCAGATGCGCCGCCGGTCAACCTGAACATCTATGTGTCGGACGCGATCGACAATTCCATCGCCTATCTGACGATCTTTTACGGGTTCCTTTTCGACGGCATCACACAGTTCTTGCATTCGCTTTTGGGTGCGATCTCGGCTGTTTTCGTCGGCACACCCTGGCCGATTTCCATGGCGGTTCTGATCTATGTCGCCTATGCCGTAGCGGGCGTGCGCACGTCGATCTTTGTGGCGTCGGCCTTGTTATACCTCGCGCTCTTTGGCTTTTGGCAAACGGCGATGGACACCCTTTCTCTGGTCGCCGCCGCGTCGATCTTGTGCGTAGTGATGGGTCTGCCCCTGGGGGTTTGGGTTGGCAAATCCACCCGAGGACAGGCCATCGTGACGCCGATCCTCGACGTCATGCAGACCATTCCATCCTTCGTCTATCTGCTGCCGGCCATCGCGTTCTTTTCCATCGGCAAGCCACCCGGCATCTTGGCAACAGTAATCTTCGCCATGCCCCCGATGGTGCGCCTGACAGCGCTGGGGATCCGGCAAGTTCCCGAAAACACCAAAGAGGCAGCCCTGGCCTTCGGCGCCAATCCGCGTCAGCTTTTGCGCAAAGTTGAGCTGCCGCTGGCCCTGCCCTCGATCATGGCGGGCATCAACCAAGTGGTGATGATGAGCCTGTCGATGATCGTGATCGCGGCCCTGATCGGTGCCGGCGGCATGGGCTTTGTCGTCACGGAAGCTTTGGAGCAGACCGATACCGGGCGCGGCATTCTCGCCGGCGTTGGGATCGCGCTCTTGGCGATGATGATCGACCGAGTGGTTCAAAAGGCCAACACGGTGAAACATGCCTCTAGCCACGAGTAAACCAAACAGCCCGAATGGGCGGTCATAACCAAACCAGCAAGGAGTGAGAAAACTATGACCAACAAAATGAGACTTCTGGGCGGCGTCGCCCTGTCTTCGGTAATGGCCGTATCGGCCCATGCCCAAGACGAGACCGTCGCCATCGGCGATCTGACATGGACCGGCGCGCAAGCGATTGCCCATGTCATCCAAGCCGTCATCAATGGCCCGCTCAATTCCGAGGCGGTGATCGTCGAAGGCCTGTCGGACGGCTCCGTCATTGCCGCGGGCATGGACCGGGGCGATGGCTCGGCCGATGTCTATACCGACCTTTGGATGCCGAACCGTCAGTCGATCTGGGATGAGTTCGTGGACGGCGCCGGAACGGTCGGCGTGAACACGCCCTATGAAGGCACCCAGCAGATGTATGTGCCGGCCTACATGGCCGACATCGTCACCTCGATGGAGGACCTCGCCAATCCAGAGATCGCGGCGATGTTCGACACGGATGGTGATGGGCTTGGCGAATACTGGGCGGGTGACGCCGGTTGGGCCTCGACGCGCATGTGGCAGGTCAAGTTCCGCAGCTACGGCCTTGATGAGCTTTGGGAGCCGAACATCCTGCCGGATGCGACCTTCAAAGGTCAGCTTGACGCGGCGATCACCCGAGAAGAGCCGCTGCTGTTCTACTACTGGACGCCGGAATGGATCCACGCGGCTTACGACATCTCACCGATTTCGGAGCCAGCCTATACCGAAGGCTGTCAGGATATGAACCTGGACGCTGAGGATTGGCTGGAGACGTCAACCTTCACCTGTGCCAGCCAGAATGCCGAGATCTATGTGGCTTATTCGCTGTCACTGGAAGAGCGCAACCCGCCGGTGGCCCGCTTCCTCAGCCAGATCCAGCTTGATCCGAACACGGTGAACCAGTGGATCTTGCAGATCGGCCGCGATGAGATGGATCCGGTCGACGTGGCCGAGACCTGGATCGCCGAGAATATGGACATCGTGAACGAATGGATCGCTGAATAACGCGACGTGTCTGGGAAACACGCCTGCCCCGCAGCGATGCGGGGCAGGCTTTTTTGTGGCTTAGAGTGGATAGCACGTCGGTGCGGAGCCGTGCCCTTGCTGACGTCAACCGATGGCCGTCGTCGATGCGGATACCGCACCAGCTGTGGTGATCACCGGCTCCCCTCGGTCGGGAAGTCCGGCAAAACTTCGTCGGCCAGACGCTTTATCGTGTCCTCTATGTCTGCGTTGTTGAACCTTAGGTTCAGGGCGACGTGGTTGACCCCGTGGTCGCGCAGCGCGCGCAGATAGGTCTTGAGGAATTCAACACCGGACCGGAACCCCAGATGGATCGGCCTTGGTGGCTCAGAATGGTCTTCAACAAGGTCGACATAGAGGGATTGCATGACCGGCTTGGCCTCTCCGTCAGCCGCCGCCCCGCGCAAGCGATAATCCTGGACCACCTGCCCCTGTGCCGCGATGTCCCTTGGATACGTGATCCAGCCATCGCCATGGGTCGCGATCCAGTCCGGGTTCTGCTGTGACCCACCGGTGATCAGGATCGGCAGCCGACCATTTGCAGGTTTGGGCAGCATATCCATTGCGCCGTTCAGAGTGCCATGGTCACCGGTATGGGTTGGATATTCCGCCGCCATCGCTCGGATGTAGTCGAGACTTTCGCGGAATCTGGCCCCTCGGTCGGGGAAGCTCATATTTAGCGCGGGATACTCCTCGGGCCGGTCACCGGATGCAACGCCCAGCAACAGGCGCCCCCCCGACAATTGGTCGGCGGAGGCGGCTGCCTTCGCAACATGGGCGGGATGGCGCAGGGGTAGGATCAGGCTGGCCACACCAAGCGCAATATCGCGTGTCACGCCCGACAGAAGGCCAAGATAGACGAACGGGTCAAACATCTGACCTGCATCGCCGAATGTGGGCACATTAAACGGCACATCCCGCAGCCACAGCGCAGCAAACCCGAGCTTGTCCGCCATCCCTGCCCGCTCCACGTGGCGGGCCATGTCTGGCACCGGGCTGCCTTGATGGGCATCGAGCGGGACGACCAGCCCGACGGTGAGATCACCCGGACGGAACACCGTGTTGTAGGCCCGATTTAAGCGCGGGAATGTCGTCGGCATCGCGGTGTCTGGCATCATCTGCATATCCATCATCCCAACCCAACTCCGGCGTCGAGGTCTGGCGCGCCCTGCTTTGTCAGACTGTTCCGATGGCGGGTTGTGCGATCTTGTCCGGCGCTGAACGGAAGATCGAGGGCTTGGATCATGTTGATATTCCTTTTTCCATCAAGCCCAAAGCAGTGCCCCGGGACGAGATCAGAACCTCAAGCGAGATCGTCTTTTCCTTCGATCACGAAATGAAAGCTCTCCGATCCGGCGGTGCGGGCCTCCAGATGCGGCTTATACTCAGGATCTTTCATGAAGTTCATAGCAGCCTCTTTCGATGGCCATTCGAGAATTATGCGGAGCGCCGCAGCTTGTTCGCTTCCCTCCACTTGTTCATGGGATGCCGTACGGGCCAGGTATTTGCCGCCATGCTTGGCAACAAGCTTATTGGCGGTTGGCAGATAGTCGGGGATCCAGTCGTCGCTGGAGGGTGAAACCGCAAGGACGGAATAGTAAGCCATAACGTATCTCCTGTTTTGTCGTATTGCTCACAGGCAAAATGGAGCATCGTAAAAACGGAATAAACTTGCTGAATGCTAGAATGATATTTCGGATATCGGATATAATCCGCGGGCTTTGCGCCGAGTGGTCCTTACAGCTTGCAGGTCGGTCTACCGTCTGAGTGAAGGCCGCTTCGTATTTGCCCCAGCTGCTAGAATTAGCCGGGTGCCTATCTCAGAGTTCCCTGCCCGCGCGCCGTTCTTGCAGCTTTAAGAACAGGTTTGCGCCGACCCGCGCCAAAGGCTCCGGGGGAAGGCGATTTGGCAAATTTGCGGCCAAAGCGCGCTCGAGCGCGGGGGATGTTTCCCCCATGGCCAGTTCGGCGGCCAGACCTCCTGCCAAAGTTCCCTTCGCCGTGCCCAACCCATTCTGACAGCAGGCGGAAAATAATCCGTCATCCAGCTCGGCGATCACTTGTACGTTGTTTCTGCTGAGGCAGAGCCGACCACCCCAGCGATACTCCACAGAGACATCAGCGAGCATCGGGAACCGCGCGGCAAAGGCGCGGTCGTGATCCCGTGCGACCCGGTCGATCCGGCTGTCAGGAACTTCTAGTGACGGATCATACGTGAAGCGGTTGCGGATTATGATCCGGTCCCCGCCTGTCCCCGAGATACGCCGCACTGTCGTTCCCATGGGATCGGCCGGTGTTATCCCCCAAGACGCCTGTCCGCCCAGAAGGGCGACTTCCTCGGGGCGGAGGGCGCGGGTCATGGAGGCATAGGTGAAGACATGCATCAGCCGTCTCGGCAGGAAGCCAAAGCTGTTCAAATGCCCGTTCACAGCCAGGATCACGCGCGGTGCCGTCACCTGCCCCTTAGGCGTCCTGGCCACCCAGTCGCCCTCGCGCGACAACGACGTCACAGGGCTCATTTCATGGATGGTCACGCGGTTGGACCGGAGCCCCTCGGCGATGCCACGCACATAGAGTGCGGGCTGGATCATAGCGCAGCCGGGCGTGAATAGGCCGCTACGATAATACGCCGTTCCTGTGATGTCGCGCATCTGGGCTGCGTCGAACACCTCGTAGGGTTCGTTCATCGCCGTGAGGTGCTTTGCAAAACTGGTATTGTGGGCGCCGCCTTTGACGGTGGCCGCGCCGTTGATCTTGCCGGAGATGGCGAAGGCCTCGTCGCTCAACCCGTATTCCTGGGCCATCTCGGCCGCGTGCGAGATCCCGCGGCGGTTGTCCCGGGTTTGGGCCAGATCAGCGTCCAGGGCGCCGCCGTAATCGTCAGAGGTCAGGTCATGGGGCAAATCGATCATAAAACCGGAATTACGACCAGCGGGTCCGTCGCCAACGCGGACGGCATCGAGCACGACGATCCGGTCCCCCGGCGCTTTCTTGGAGAGCCGGTGGGCCGCCGCAATACCCGCGAACCCCGCGCCGATCACCAGCCAATCCGCTGTGATCCTCCCCTCAAGTGGTACAGGTGGCGCGGCGCCCGGCAACAGCCGGTTCCAGCCCGCGGGGCCAGGGTCACACGGCAAACGAGTGACCTGCATGCCTAGTGATCCTGATTGAGCGCGTCGGCTGCCGGTATCTCGCGTTCACGCCGGGCGATGTAGTCGAGCAAGGCCTCGTTCACGCCCTCATCGAGCTTCGGTTCTTCGTACTCGTTCAGCATCGCGCGGGCGCGGGCCAGGGCACGTTCGGTGATCTCGACACTTCCCTCGGCCTGCCATTGCTCAATCGAGTTGTTGTCGAACATCTCCGGCATGAAGAACGCGCTCTGGAAATGCTCCAACGTGTGCGGATGCCCGAGATAATGACCGCCGGGGCCAATATCCGGAATTGCGGCGATGGCGCTGTCGAAGTCGTCCCAAGCGATCCCCTGCGCCATCCGGTAGCCCATTTCGCACATTTCGGCGTCCACGATGAATTTGGCGATGGAGCAATGCATCCCCGCCTCGTTCCAACCGGCAGAATGCCAGAGATAATTGGCGCCCGCCATCAGCACCGCGTTCAGCGTCATCGCGCTCTCATAGCCCGCTTGCGCGTCAAAGGTTTTCGCCCCGCCCAAGGTGTTCGAGGTGCGCCACGGAATGCCGTAGAACCGCGCCATCTGCCCGACCATGAAATTCATCAGGCTGATCTCGGGCGTGCCTGCCATAGGCGCGCCGGACTTCATGGAGACGGTGCTGAGGTAGTGGCCGTAAATCGCAGGAGCGCCCTTCCGGATCACTTGAGTGTAGGCCAGGGCCGACAAGGCCTCGGCGTTCAACTGGGCCACGGTCGCAGGCACGGAGGCCGGGGTATTGGCCCCACCAAGCACGAAGGGTGAGCATAGGACAGGCTGGTTGCGTTTGCTAAAGGCCCGCATCGCACCCAGCATGGTTTCATCCCACACGAGAGGTGAGTTGCCGTTGCAATTGCCTGTCACAACGGGATGGATGTCGATGAAGTCATCCCCGAACAGGATCGCGCACATCTCGATCACGTCTTCCGCGTTTTTCGGGCTTGTGGTCATGCCCATAAACGTCTTGTCGGAATGCACCATCGACGAATAGGTGATGCGCAGGTGCCGCTGGCTGATCGGATGGTCGTAAGGCTCGACGATGTGGTGGGCCGACGAATGGATCGCGGGTAGCATGTGGCTGAGCTTGTGAAAATTCGCCAGATCCTCCAGCGTGGGATTGCGCCGCACATCGTCTAGATCGCGTAAGTAGGGCGCCCCGGTCATGGGCACGAAGATGCTGTGATCCGCGCCGAAAGGCAGATTATTGGCCGGATTGCGGGCGTGATAGGTGAACGTCTCGGGGATCGTGGAGATAAGCTCGCGTACCAGGTGGCGGTCGAGATAGACCATCTCGCCAACCACCTTCGCACCGGCCCGTTTCCAGTCTTCCAGGGCAATATCATCGCGGAATTGGACACCGACATTTTCAAGAATATCCATGGACGCCGCGTCGATCTTTTCGACCTGTTCCGGGCTCATAAGCTCGGTATGCGGCAGCTTGCGCCGAAGGGCGGGCAGCATTTTGATATCCCGCGTCAGGCGCACCGCCTTGCGCGCGCCACGTCCACGGCGGACTCTCCCGACAGCCTCAACACTCATGCGATGTTATCCCCTTCGGCCGGATCGATTAGGTCGATCCAGATGGTCTTAATCTCGGTGTATTGGTCATGGGCGTGCAGGCCGTTATCGCGGCCGCCAAATCCCGATTGCTTATAGCCGCCAAAGGGTGTGGCGATGTTGCCCTCGCCATAGCAATTGACGCTCACCGTTCCGGCCCGGATGTCGCGCGCGGCCCGTATGGCGCGGCGGCTACTGGCGGAAAACAACGATGCGGCAAGGCCATAGGCCGTGTCATTGGCGACAGCGACCGCTTCGTCGTTGCTGGCCACCTCGATCACAGACAGAACGGGGCCGAAGATCTCTTCGCGGGCACGGGCATCCGTTGGTTTGACCTCAACCAGTGTAGGCAGGACGAAAGGGCCCTCATCCTTAACGTCGAGATAGCTGCGCACTTTGGCGCAGTGGCCCGCGTCGATTAGGGCGCCGATATGGTTTTCCGGGTCCAGCGGATCGCCCGTCTTCCAATCGCGCATTCGGGCCTCGATCCTCTCCATGAGCGCTGGTTTGACAGAGGCATGAACGATTAGCCGTGACGCAGCCGAGCAGTTCTGGCCCGCATTCCAGAAAGCCGCATTCACCACATGTTCGGCGACATGGTCGAGGTTTTCAGCATCATCAAAGACGACTGCGGGGTTCTTGCCGCCACATTCCAGAACCACCTTCTTGAGGTTGCTGTCGGCCGCGTAATGCAAAAACCGCCGACCCGTTTCGGTGGAGCCAGTAAAGCTGACCATGTCCACGTCCATATGGCGGCCTAGCGGCTCTCCCACGCCCGGGCCGTCTCCCGGCAGCACTTGCAACACGCCGCGCGGGATGCCTGCCTCATGCGCCAATTCGGCGACGCGCAAAGCCGTGAGGCTCGTCTGTTCAGCAGGTTTGACGATGACCGAGCAGCCCGCGGCCAGAGCTGGCCCGATCTTCCAGGCCAGCATCATCAAAGGGAAATTCCACGGCAGAACGGCGGCCACGACGCCTATGGGCTCACGCACGATCATCGCCACGGCGCTATCACCTGTCGGGGCGGTCTGGTCATAGATCTTGTCGGCGGCTTCAGCGTGCCATTTGATGCAGTGGATCGTTTCGGGAATGTCGATCAGCTCACAATCGCGGATCGGTTTGCCGCTTTCGAGGCTTTCCATCACGGCCAGCTCGCGCCGGTTGCGGGTCATCAATTTGCAAAGCCGGATCAAAACGTCCTTGCGGGCGTCCGGATCGAGCTTTGACCAGCGGCCCTGATCAAACGCCTCGCGCGCCTTGACGACGGCAAGCTCCACATCCTCGGCATCGGCGGTCGAGATCCGCGCGATCTCCTCCCCAGTGGCAGGATTTGTCGTCACCATCTCAGGACCGCGCCCGCGTTGAAACTTGCCATCAATGAACGGGGTGCGCGGCACTTCGAGCGCCTCGGCAATGGCGCGGTATTCGGCATGGGTCAGCAGGTCAGTCATGAAGGGGCCCCCGTGATGCTTGAAATGGCGGCGTTCATGGTGCGGATCACCTCGGCCAATTCGCGTTTGTCATCCTTGTTAAGCGGCTGCAGCGGCTTGCGAGGCGGGCCCGCATCGATGCCTCGGAGCGTCAGGCCGTATTTGATGCATTGGACGAATTTCCCGCCTTGTTCGAGCACCCGCATCAGCGGCAGCATCGCCGACATGATGGCCCGGCCCTGGGTAAAGTCGCCTTCAACCGCGCACGCCTGGTAAAGCGCGATATGTGCCTCGGGCGCGAAATTCGATCCCGCGCAGACCCAAGAGCGCGCGCCCCAAGCAAAGAACTCCAGCGCTTGGTCGTCCATGCCGCAGGACAGGGCGATATGCGGATAGTCGCGGGCCAGCATATGCAAGCGGTTGATATCGCCTGAGCTTTCCTTGATGCCGCAGAAGTTGGGAGAGCGGCCCAGACGGTCAAGGCATTCCTCATCCATGTTGACCGACATTCGGCCAGGGTAGTTGTAGAGCATCACGGGCAGGTTCGCCGCCCGGTCCACGGCGAGGGCATGAAGCGCAATCTCGCGCCCTGTCGGATAGGCATAGGGCGGGGTCGCCACCAGCAGCGCATCGGCCCCCGCCGCCTTCGCGGCCTTGGCATAGACCACGCTGTCCTCGGTGCGGATCGCGCCCGTGCCGACCACCATCGGGACGCGCCCGTTGATCAACGCGGAACAGAGGGTCATCATCTTCAGCCGTTCTTCGGACGTCTGCGCGTAATATTCCCCCGTCGATCCAGCGACGATGATCCCATGAACGCCGGCACTGATCAGATGCTCGACCGTTTCCGCCAAGGCCGCTTCGTTCAACGAGAAATCATCGTGATACGGCGTCACGAGCGGCGTATAGATGCCTTCAAAGCGCATGCTTGCGGTCCTTGAGTGAAATGGCATCGACAGGCAGTGGATCGGGGCGCACGAAACGCTCCATCCTGTCGCGGCTGAGATCCCAGTGTTGCAGCGTCAAATCGATGGCCAATGCGCCTTCGCGGGCCTCGAACGCGCTGATCATAGCGTCGTGTTGCTCGATCGCTTTGAGAACGAGCATGGTCTCGGATGGCGCGGCGGGGCGATAGAATGTCTGGCTGAGACGGGTGTGGTCGATCTGCAATCGCGCCAAGGACGCAAGTAGGAAGGGGTTTTGCGCCATGTCGCCGATGACCGCGTGAAACTCATGGTTGGCCAACGCAGCTGCCCCGGCCTGCTCGGCCTGAGCCGCCTTCGCAAAGCCGATCTGCGCCTGTTTTAGCTGCTCGATTTGCTTCGCCGTCCCATTCTCACAGGCAAGCCGAGCGATATTGGCATAAACCATGGGCGCCGTCTGAAAGAAGGTCCGCAGCACACCGATATCCATGGACGAGACCTTAGCGCCACGGTTCTGGGCAAGCTCCACATAGCCCTCACCTTGCAATCGCTGCAGCACTTCTCGCAGCGGCGTGCGGGAGATCCCGTAATGGTCGCACAGGCTGACCTCATCCAAATCGACACCCGGCGCAAGGTCGGTCGAAAGTATGCGCTGCTTGATGTCGAAGAGACAGTCTTCTTTCGATGAGCGGTGCACCAAATCCTCACAATTTATTATGTATACACATAGTATACATTTTTGAAATCCAGCAAGTGATTTCGGTCGGCTTCACACGAGAGGCATTGATTGGCCTCCTCAATCGCGATGAAGTTTCGACCTCGAAGTTCACTTAGGAATCCCCCCGATGGACACTTTCATTCAGCGGCGTCTGGAGTTTCTTATCGCCGAAGCGAACGCGGGAGAGCGCCAACGACAGGACATTTCGATGGTGATGCGTGTGGTATCAAATTACGCAACACTCGGACTGAATGCCGCTTCTCACCGCATCAAGCAACTCAACCGGCGCGTATCGCGTGAAGCCTACGAATTGCTTTTGAGAGCGAAGGACTTCGATCAGTGGTCAAAGGCGACAATCAATGAACACGAGTTGCTACTGGCCGAAGTCTGGTCTCGAACGCCCGGCCTGACACCCGAGACCCTCTGGAAAATCTTTGTAGATCATCCAATGACGACTGTTACGAGAAACGAAGACCGAAATTTACCAAAATCAGGCGAGCGATATGCGGGCATCGAAGTTTCGTGGCTTGAGCAAACACCGAGGGAAATCTACGAGACCTTAAGGGTGAATAATTCGGAGTATGAGCGACGCTAAGATCGCTCCTTGTAAACAAACTCAGTTGTTTCAATCTTAGTGGTGCCCGGGGGCGGAATCGAACCACCGACACGAGGATTTTCAGTCCACTGCTCTACCCCTGAGCTACCCGGGCACGGGTGGCGACGGCTGCCGCCAGGTTGGCGGGTGATAGGACAGCTTTTCAGGGCTGTCCATAGCAGAGCCGGCAAAAAAGGCCCTCGGATCAGTGCAGTTTATCTTCGCCGCTTGCGTCTTCGGATGGTGATCGATCGTGGATCTCTGCGGGCTCGCCCGGGATCGCGTAATCGCCACCCAACCACCGCCCTAGATCAATGTCCGCACAACGTTTCGAGCAGAACGGGCGGTATTCATGAGCGGTCGGTTTTCCGCAGATCGAACAACTCATTGCGTCCAAAGCTCCGTCAATGGCCAACGATCCCGTTTGCGTTGCAATTCAAAATGCCCCAGTGGCGTCCAACCCGCCAGGACAATATCGCTCCCATCGCGCCGAACCGCATGGCGCAGCGCGTCCTCGACGCGGCGACGCTCTTTCTTCGCCATGGGCGCCATATCCAGCACGATCTGCCCGCCGAGCCCACGCAAGCGCAACTGACCCGGAAGCGCCTCGGCCAGAGCGAGGTTTGCGCTCAACCCCGCGCTTAGACTGCGATCCGCACCGGTATTCACATCCACCGCCACCAATGCGCGCGTGGGCTCAACGAAGGCGTGGGCCCCCTGTTTGAGCCCGATGCGCGGCTGGGTTAGATCGCTAAGCGCCGAATAGAGGTCAAAGCTATCAAAGGCACCCTCCCCCTCGATCACGTCGTCGGGCACCGGCAGGCTCCATTCGCGCCAAGCGATGTGGTGACTGCCCGGCGCATCCAAAAGCAGTTCCGGTCCACCGTCGGTATCGGCACCGATCCGCGCGTTCTCCTCCAACAGCATCCGCACTTCCTCGACCGCATCGTCCAGTTCGGCGTGCACGGCTGCGCTGCGAACAATGATGCCGGGGCCGTCCTCGGCGGGCAGACAGGCCTCTACGGCGGCTTGAAGTTTCTGGCGGGTCTCAGGGTCCTTAATCGCACGCGACAGGTTCACGCCCGGAGCGCCCGGTGTCACGATAACAGT
This sequence comes from Pseudomonadota bacterium, assembly GCA_038530555.1. Lineage (GTDB taxonomy): Bacteria > Pseudomonadota > Alphaproteobacteria > Rhodobacterales > Rhodobacteraceae > HKCCE3408. The sequence goes on from JBCBCN010000001.1 coordinate 795,212, forward strand.
GCGCCCTTTGTGCAAGCGTCGAAGGGTCACCGGCGGCGCTTTGCCCCGTTCAGCGCAACCCGAGACTTGGAGCAGCGTCGTGCGACCGGGTGTCAGACCCTTGGTCTGGCGTAGAAATCCCTTTCCGCTAGGCAGATCGACACTGAACCCGCCCTGCCCTTTCATCGGCTGACCGAGGCGTCCCCGCACGATACTTTCCGGGGCGAGCGGATAGCCTTCAGGCGCGTCGATCAAGATATCCACAAGCTGGCCGTCGACGACCAAAGCCGCCGCTTCGCGACCCTTGATGCGGTCGAGCACAATCACGCGGCCCTTCATGGCGCGTCCCAGACCGGGATGCCCGCGCTTTGCAAAAGCTGTGCGGTCTGCGCCAAGGGAAGGCCGACAACGGCACTGTAGGAGCCGCTTATCCAGGGAATGAAGGCACCGGCACGACCTTGGATCGAGTATCCGCCGGCTTTTCCACGCCATTCTCCGCTGACGAGATAAGCCTCACGCTGATCCTCGCTGAGGCGCTTCATCGCAACGCGGGTGATGACGCTGCGCTCGCGCAATGTGTCGTCCGAACGGACAACAACATGGGTGATCACACTGTGTCTTCGCCCGGACAACGCGTTAAGAAAGGCGCGCGCCTCGTCAATATCGACAGGCTTGCCCAAAATCCTGCGGCCCAGGGCGACGGTGGTATCCGCGCACAGAATAATGTCGCCCGCACCTGTCACAACGGCGCGGGCTTTCTCCTGCGCGATCCTGGCGCAATAGCTCGGCGGGCTCTCGCCCGGCAGCGGTGTTTCGTCGATGTCTGGGGGCGCGACGGCATCGGGCACAATCCCGATCGTCGCCAGCAAGTCTAAACGCCGGGGACTGGCCGAGCCGAGGATCAGCCGCCGCCTACTTGAACCGGTAATTGATGCGGCCCTTGGTCAGGTCATACGGCGTCATCTCAACCTGCACTTTGTCACCCGCCAAAACACGGATTCGGTTCTTTCGCATCTTGCCTGCCGTATGTGCAATGATCTCATGGCCGTTTTCCAACTCGACCCTGAACGTCGCATTCGGCAGGAGCTCCTTCACGACGCCGGGAAATTCGAGCAGTTCTTCCTTGGCCATGGTCACTCCTTTGTGCAGCTCACCCGTTGTGAGCATCGGGTAGATGCGCCGTATGGCGTCGGTTTTCAAGGTCTATCTGCGGCGATTGCCGGTTTGGCACCGGGGAGACTTTCGAGCGAGGCTTTGGAGTTGCTCCGCCCGACTTTGGGCATTTTGAGCTGCCGTCTCACCTTCGCCCGACTTTGCGCTTTGGCAAACTGGCTCATGGGCAAGAGATTTGGTTTAATTTATTCCGCTAAGTCATTGTATTTAAATCACTATGATCACAAATGATCGCGACAGGAGTCGACAACCTCGGCGCCGCTTAACCAGATTTTCCGCGCCGCCTTTGGTCAGATCAGTCACCGGGGGCAGAAATCGCCCTTAGATTGCAGCGTCCGGCAGTGTTGAGGCGGATTCGCACCCCAATTCGATCAATGAAAATCGTCCAATCTTTGGCTTCTCAGTCAAATTAAGCTCAGCAAGCCCAATTATTGGATAATAAAAATAATTGGCGATATTTTAGGCCAATACTCGTAAAGAAATGCATGATTTATTATACCAATAGCGCTGACTAATTAGAAACTTCTGTGAAAAATCGGCCATTTCACCTCGAAACAGCCGGTCACGCATCGGTCGCGGGCCCGAAGCGGTCGATCATGCGCTCGACGATCTGATCGCGGGCGTCTCGATAGCGCGACAGTTTCTCATCGCGGTTTTCGCCAAGACCCGAGGGGTCGAGGACGGGCCAGTATTCGATCTCTAGATGATAGTGTCGCGTGAGTTCCAAAGCGCGTCGCTGACTGGCTGGAGACAATGCAACGATCAGATCGAAGCCAGAGAGGTCGTCGCCCCATTGCTGCATTTCGTCGAAGCTTCGGGCGCGATGGCGGTCGAGATGAATATCAAGCTCAGCGCAGACCGCGACCGCGAAACCGTCAATCTCCAGGTCGTGTTTGACCCCTGCGGACTGCACGTAAGCCTTTGTTCCGTAGTATTTTTTCATCAATCCCTCGGCCATGGGCGAGCGGATTGAATTGTAGTCGCAGCAGAACAAAATCGACGAGGGGATGGGCGCCTCGGTCAAGGATCAGCCCCCGAAATGCAGCACGCAGATGAGCGTGAACAGCCGGCGAGCGGTGTCATTGTCAACCTCCGCCTTGCCTTCAAGCCGCTCCTGAAGGATCCGCGCGCCCTCATTGTGGACGCCGCGCCGGGCCATGTCGATCGTCTCGATCTGACCGGCTGGCGCGTGTTTCACGGCCTGATAGTAGCTTTTGCAAATCTGCCAATAATCCTTGACCACCTGCCTAAGCGGTTGAAGTGACAAATGAAATTCCACCGCATCTCGGCCATCTTCCTGGTCGATGTCGAAAACCAAGCGACGTTCGCGGATCGCCAGCAATAGACGATAGGGCCCCTGATCCATGTCGCTCTCGGAGGGCAACGCAAAGCTGTTCTCCTCAAGCAGATCAAAAATCGCCACTTTACGCTCTTGCTCGATCTCCGGCGTCGGTGGCGGCAGGCCGCGACTGTCGATCTCGATATGACACAGACGCATCAGCCCTATTCCGCGTCATTCAAGCGGTCGAGACGCGCCCGCACCGAGGCGCCGTGAGCGCTAAGGCTTTCGGAGCTAGCCAGCGTTTCCGCCGCGGGCCCAATCTCTCGCAGGGCTGCAGGTGTCATCTGCGTCAAAGTTGTGCGTTTCAGGAATTCCATGACCGAAAGTCCGGACGCATAACGTGCGGATCGCGCCGTCGGCAGCACGTGATTTGGTCCGCCGATATAGTCGCCGATCGCCTCAGGTGTCCAATGTCCCAGAAAGATTGCGCCAGCGTGCTGAATTTTTTCAGACAGGGCCTCCGGCTCGGCGACGCATAGCTCCAGATGTTCCGGCGCCAGACGATTTGTCAACTCGGCGGCCTCATCCAAATCCCGTACTGTGATCACAGCGCCAAAATCCCGCCAACTCGGCCCAGCGATTTCACGCCTTGGAAGGGTTTCAAGCGCTTTATCCACAGCCTCAGTCGTGGCCTTCGCGAGATCAAGACTGTCTGTGATCAAGATCGATTGCGCGTTTACGTCATGTTCCGCCTGGCTTAGCAAATCGATTGCGATCCACTCTGGATCCGCAGCCTGATCAGCAATTACAAGTATTTCTGAAGGTCCAGCGATCATGTCGATGCCAACCTTGCCAAAGACACGGCGCTTGGCTGCGGCCACATAAGCGTTGCCGGGGCCTGTGATTTTGTCCACAGGCATGATGCTCTCTGTGCCATAGGCCAAAGCCGCAATCGCCTGAGCCCCGCCCACGCGATAGATTTCATCTACACCAGCCAATCGCGCAGCAAGCAGAACGAGGGGGTTCAACACGCCGTCCGGGCAAGGAACTGTGATCACAAGCCGTGGCACACCGGCAACTTGCGCCGGGATCGCATTCATCAAAACCGAAGACGGGTAACTGGCCAGGCCGCCGGGCACATAAAGACCGGCCGCGCCGATCGCGCTCCACCGCCAGCCCAAAACCGCCCCCGTGTCTTCTTTCCAGCTCATATCTCGGGGCATTTGCCGCTCATGATAGGCGCGAATGCGATCCGCCGCGAAGCGCAGCGCCTGCGCTTGCTCACTGGGCACATCAGCTACTGCCGCGTCGATTTCATCTTGGCCTATGGCAACGGTTTCAGGCGTAAGGCTCAGCCTGTCAAACCGCTCAGTCAGCTCGATCAGCGCCGCATCACCTCTTGCCCGCACCGCGTTGATGATCTCGGCCACGGTATCATCAACATCCGGCGCGTCCTCACGCTTAGCCGCGAGGATACCTGCGAACTCAGCTTCAAACCCAGCACTGGATGTGTCGATGAAAGTTGGCATGGATTCCCCTTCTTCGCGCGCCCTGAGCAGATACAGCCTTGGCTTGGGTCGCTCAAGCGTCGGGATGCGCGGGGCGCCGCCCCGATGGCGCACGGTAAGGCTTGGTCACGTCCTGCAACGTGGCATTCACCGCCTCAACAGTCAGTTCAAGCGCACCGTCTCCGGCCAATAACAGGGTGATCTGCCCGGCGCCATCCTCACCCGCGCGCCACTCCAGAAACAATACCGACAGAATAAGGTCTCGGTCAGTGCGATCGACACCCTGACTGCGCAGTGTCAAAACATCATCGAAAACAAGTAGGGAGCGGACGCGTTCTGGCGCGCCTCGTCCATCCGCCTCCTCCCAACGGAAACGATTGATAAGAAGAGAGAATCTGCGCTTTCTTGGCTGCCACTTGATCTCTGAGATGGGGAGCACGGCGTCTTGCACGAGGCTTGAAACCACCTTGAGGTCGTCGGCATCAAGGGCCTGAAGCCGCAGCGCACGGCCGCCGGCATCCTCAAACCGGGCATCCTCAGTCATTGGTTTGGACACGTTCGATATGGGCGCCCACAGCAGTGAGCTTTTCTTCGATGCGCTCGTACCCGCGATCGAGATGGTAAACGCGGCTCACCTGGGTTTCGCCTTCGGCGGAAAGGCCCGCCAGGATCAAAGACACAGAGGCGCGCAAATCGGTGGCCATGACGGGCGCACCCTGCAGCCGATCAACGCCTTTGACCAGCGCGGTGCCGCCATGTACCTCGATATTTGCGCCCATGCGGATCAGTTCTGGCGCATGCATGAAACGGTTTTCAAAAATCGTCTCTTCCAAGCGGCTTTCCCCTTCAGCGGTGCACATGAGCGCCATGAATTGCGCCTGAAGATCAGTGGCAAAACCGGGAAACGGTGCAGTTGCCACGTCAACGGCGCGGATGGTCTGGTTGCCGCGGGACACTTTCAGCCCCGCTGCGCTGTCACGGATCGTCACGCCGGCCGCTTCAAGCTTGTCACAAAACGCGCTGAGAAGATCGCGGCGGCCGCCTAGCAACTCCACTTCACCGCCGCAGATTGCGGGAGCAACCATGAATGTTCCCAACTCAATACGGTCCGGGATCACCTCGTGCGTCGCACCGTGAAGGCTTTGCACACCCTCAATCGTGATTTCATCTGTCCCAGCGCCTGAAATCTTGGCGCCCATCTGCTCGAGACAAAGCGCGAGATCCACGGTATCGGGCTCTTTGGCCGCGTTGCGCAAAACCGTCGTACCACGCGCCAGGGTCGCCGCCGTCATCGCGTTTTCGGTCGCGCCAACAGAGACTTGGGGAAACTCGATCAGCGCACCTTTGAGGCCGTTTGGTGCGCGTGCGTGGACATAACCTTCAGCCAAGGAGATTTCAGCGCCGAGTTTCTCGAGCGCCATCAGGTGGAAATCCACCTTGCGCGCACCTATCGCGCAGCCACCCGGCAAAGACACAATCGCCTCACCTTCGCGGGCGAGGAGTGGGCCTAAAACATTGAAAGAGGCGCGTAATTTCCGCACGATATCGTAGTTGGCCCGTCGGTTCGTGATATTTTTGGCCGACATGGCCATCACTCGCCCTTCTTGCAGGCGCGCCACTTCCATGCCCAACGTCTCAAGAAGGTGCGCCAGCGTTGTGATATCCGACAGACGCGGGACATTGGTCAGAGTGAGGGGCTGGTCACTCAGCAAAGCGGCAGTCATCAGCTTGAGACAGGTGTTTTTGGCCCCCGAAATTGGGATTTGTCCGTGTAAAGGGCCGTTACCGCGTACGATTATAGTATCCATCAGGTCCCACCCTTGGGTTTCGTGGAATGTGCAGCCGCTTCTGCGGCGCGCGCCCGCGCCTGCGCCTTGCGCCGCTGCAAGTTTGCCTTCAACGCGGCCTTTAGCCGGTCTTCCTTGGTCTTGGTGTCCTTTGCCCGACGGCCCGACATGCGTTTCCCTGTCATATGTTCTGCTACCCCAGACCGTCGGTCGGGTCCAGAATGCGCTTGCTTGGCAGCCGCATTCCAACTTACGAGCCAAGCGCAGCACGCTGGCGTGGTTCACGGATAGAGCACATCTTCGCTAACCGGGCCTGTCCACGTGCGCGCCTTCTCGATTGCGGAAGCTTTGCTACGACGAGCAGCGTGCGTCCATAGTCGGGCTGCAGTCTTTCGGTCCTTGCAGGACCAAACGTTGCGGTGTATCACCCGCGCGGAACGCCGGGGTAGCTCAGTGGTAGTAGCGCGTCATTGGTAATGACGAGGTCGAGAGTTCAATTCTCTCTCCCGGCACCAACACCTTAAGAGATCGGGATTTATTTCAATCGGTACCGGAAGGCCGTCTATCTGAACTGCCTGTCGAAAGCGGGTCGCGCGTGAGTACTTCATGTCCCTGCGGATAGGCGCGTACTGTGCCGAGGGTGACTTTTTTTACTTAAGCATGCTTTGGAGCTCATGACTTTTGGAACGATCAATCGAAATTAACGATAGGTAAGCCGCCACCTGAAAACAACTTGTAACAGGATTGCGAGTGCCCTCGCGTTTGAGTGTCAAAAACTGCCCAGCGCCGCGAGTCGAGGTGAGCCATCATTCGGCTAAAATCGCTAAATCGCCTAAGTTCAAAATAGAGTAATATTCGGCGTACTTTTGACGTCCGGCTTGACGGACTCGACAATCTGGGTCTGCCCAACCTCGTTAATTCTCGCATGACCTGTACTTGCTTTGAATTGCAACCTGCGGGCTTGGGTTCCGCCTAGGCTTTCACTGACCACCGGAAACCCCTCCTGCTGCATATAGGCGAGCGCGAACTCTACGTTTCTCTGTCCAATGTTGTTTTTCAAAAATCCAATCCTCGCGCCGCCAAACAATTTTGCCTTTATCGCTTGCCGCCGAGCGCCCTTCTTGATCATAGCGTTAATCAACAGCTCCATTGCCATCGATCCATATTTGACACTTTGTTGATCGAAGTCGCCGCCATCGGGCAAAAGAAAATGATTTATTCCACCGACTCCACGCTCGTCATCGAATAAGCAAGCAGACACACAGGAACCAAGCACCGTGGTGAAGACGACATCGCGATCTGAGGTGGCGTCATACTCACCTTGCACAATGTTACGCAGTTTCGCACCAATATACGGATCACCTTGAGCTAGATGTTGCGTCATGTTGAAAGGTCTCTCATGCAGCCTGACAATATAGCATCCCGGATACGGTCGATGGATTGTTCGATCTGCACATCGCCCATTTCAAAATCCATTTTCGGCGAACCGCACACCAATGAACCCGAAAAACCCTGCCAAATAGCCACAGAGTCCGCTTATAGCAAATCCATTCAACCTGCTGCCCCTCCTCGCGCCAGACCGGTCAGCAAAGCAGAAATTGCACGTAAAGCATAGCGGCTCGCTGAGTTTACCAGAACATCAATAGATGGACGATGAACCACGACTGGAGGTCCGTTGATCAACTTTGTGTCCGCATGTCCCAACACATCCAAACGTGTTTCCAATTGTATCAAGTCAGCGTATGAAAAGGAAAAATGGCCCGCATTCAATCGAGTGCGATACTCGACCTCTTATGCTTCAGACCTTTTCGGAGAGCTGAACAGACGAGAGAAATTGAAGACAAAGGCGACGCCCGCATGCCGCGCACCTATACTCCGCTGAACATCATCTTGGGAGGCTGTGAGCAATTTGCAATGAGGTTCGACACCACTAATCGGCTTATCGATGAGGATTAGTCGGACGTCCGTAAACCTGCCGCGCGGCCTAAACCCAAAGATGGGCGAAGACGAATACTTGGCGGATGCACCGATTAACCAACTATTCCGCTGATACTGGCGATTATGGATCATTGTTACGCACCAACACTCACTGACGGACTTCGAAGCATCAACCAAATTTCCATCTTGCAGAGTAAACTCTTGGAAATCATGAATCACATCATTAAATCCTTCACGGAAAGTGGGTACTATACTACTTTCCTTTTTGGATACTCCACCAACTTCTTAATTTAGATTCGTAGGGAAGCTCGGCTTGTTCAAAACGGTATAAAGGTTATAGAATTATCTACGATCCGGAGCGCCATTTCGATCACCGGGCCGATATTTGTCGGCGAGGCCCTGATCTCAAAGCGCACCATATAATCAACTTACTTCCTTTCAATTTGGCAAAATACCCACATTCGCATGTGCAACTTTCATAATCCTTCGTCATTCACAAGACAATAAAGCGATCTCCCTGAATAGTAGCATTTAGAAAATTTCAGTTCGCATCATTTTCGCTTGATCTTTTGATTCCCCGTCATCCATGAGCTCAACTCTAAGATGTTCTAATTTAATCCTCTGAATTACCTCGTCAATTTTGGCGTAATCTTTCCCACTCTCCATAATGGCCGCCAGCTCCAATAGCACTGGCGAAATTTCTCTAAGGACCTGGATTACCACATCCAATAATTGAAGATCGTGCACTTCTCGAGAGCCAATCAGATCCTCATTGCACTTGAAAATCGCTGCCTCCACCAACCGCAAATCATTCGCGCACTTTGACACTTGGCCAGCGATTGAAAAAACGAGCCCGCCGAGATTCAAAGATCTTGGTGTTGAATTTTCTTTCATCAAAAACGCCCCACAACCGACTCAATCGCTCGCTTCAGGGATTGGGTTGAAAATGGTTTCTGGACAAGGTTGTTCAAACCGAGACGTTTTCCAGTGTCGATTATCTCGCGCGTTGGCGTCCCCGTCACCAAAATAAAGCCAACACGCTGAGTTATACGATTTCGCCTCATCGCATCCAACAGTTGAAGACCATTCATTCCCGGCATATTGTAGTCACAAAGAACCAAGTGTACTGGATCGCTAGCAATTCGCCTAACAGCATTCTCCCCCGAACTCTCAGCAACCACCTTGAAAATACCCATCTCTTCAAGCGCGGAGATTAAAAGCCCCCTACTTATCGACATGTCATCGACAACCATGACTCTAAGAGACTCTGCGATGGACATTTTTTACCTTTCTGATCGCTTTCTATGTTACTTATTGGCGCGAACGCCGGGAATATATTGTCGTTCCTATCTGATCGTAAGATAAGCTCGCTTCGCCAATAATTCGTTCAGAATGTCCAATATAGAGTATGCCTTTATCATTTGTCTTATCGGCAAATTTTTGCCATATCCCCTTCTGCATTTCCGGTTCAAAGTAAATTAAAACATTGCGACAAAAGATAACATCGAACTGTCCAGACATTGGAAATTCATCAACGATGTTCAGCGGGGCAAAGGTAATAAGATCCTTGATCTGTTGTTTGATCTTAAGTGTATTAGTCTTTGAGGCGTTATTCTCAAAAATTCGATGCATCTGGGGCTGCGTGAGCGAAGCAGCTTGATTGTGAGGAACCTCACCAAGGATTGCTTGCTCAAGTACATCTTCATCCAAATCCGTCGCAAGGACTTTAAAATCGAATTTCCCGGCACTTGGGAATCCATCGATAACGCAACTGACCAAACTGAAAGGCTCGGCTCCGGTTGAACAACCACAAGACCAAAGCCGAATGCGGTCCCCCGCGTGCGCCCTTTCTTTTAGGCGTGGGAGCACATCGCAGCGAAAATGGTCGAAATGATGAGCTTCGCGGAAAAAATGTGTAACGTTTGTCGTGATGGCTGATATAAAGCGGCGCCGCTCGGGGAGACCCCCTTGTTCGAGGATGGAGCAGTATTCGCTAAAATTCACTAAGCCAAGCTCTTGCAGTCTTCTATTGAGCCTTGCTTGGACTATCGCGCGTTTTGATGGCTCTATGTACAAACCAAAATCCGATTCTGCGATCTGAGCGATGCGGTTAAACTCAGTCTCATTAAGACTGTGAACGAGCGGCGTCTGAACCTCCCCGAATGGATTTACTGCATTAGGCACCATTAGGCCGCGTCATCCAAAGCCTGAGGTAGGATAGTCTCCAAAGCAAGAATTCGAGACATTTCATCGTCGACAGACACCAACCCCAGAATACAATCGCCGCTCGTCCCGCGGCTGATTGCGGGAGCGTCGCAGATGGATTCAACGTCGATGGCAAGGATCTCAGAGACAGCGTCGACCAACAGCCCAACTGTTTGGTCTCCTAAAGTCACAACGATGACAACGTGCCGTTCGGTTGGTTTGCTTGTGTCTGCAGTCAGCGCTTATGGGACCAAATAGGGTTATTTGCTAAGGGAGTGTTTGTCGCTCATCGTCACCACCAAGGAGTGGACGATGAGAAAGACAACGAAGAGCCCTGGCGAGAAGATCGTCAAAGATATCAAACGCGCCACGCGCAAGCATTATTCATCCGAAGAGAAGATCCGCATCGTGCTGGATGGATTGCGCGGTGAGGACAGCATTGCCGAACTGTGCCGCCGCGAGGGGATATCGCAGGGCATCTACTACAAATGGTCCAAGGACTTCATGGAAGCCGGTAAGAAGCGTCTGGCTGGTGATACTGCACGGGCTGCGAACGCGGACGAGGTCAAGGCACTGCGCCGCGAGACAAAGGACCTCAAGGAAGTGGTCGCTGAGCAGACGCTTGAGCTGCGACTTCTCAAAAAAAGCATGCTCG
>JBCBCN010000002.1:0-325772 GCA_038530555.1 Pseudomonadota bacterium
GTATAAGGTATTACTCACCGTTTCCAGTGGCTATTCCTTACCGAAAGGTACGTTCCCACGCGTTACTAACCCGTCCGCCGCTCACCCGAAGGTGCGCTCGACTTGCATGTGTTAGGCCTGCCGCCAGCGTTCGTTCTGAGCCAGGATCAAACTCTCAAGTTGAAACGTGATTGCTCACGTATCCTTGACGATTGAACCTCTGCACATCCATCGGTCCGGCTAAGGACCGATGAGTCATCTGTTTGATGTGCTTCAGTTTCCTAAGAAACCAAAGAACCGTTCAAACAGTGAAGCTGACACTCTGATCATCGGAGCCACCAGAAGGCTTTTCCTACAGAGGCGATATACAGAAGCTTGATCCGTCGATCCGAACCAAACCGCCCGCATATCTCTTCAGATACCGGCAATGTCAAAGAGCGCAGAGACAAAATCGACCAGCAGCGCTTTTTGCTTTAAGCGCGGCCCGCCTCAAAAATCTCTGTTGTTATTTGCCGCCCGCACCATCGTTCTGTGTCAGAAGTCAGGCCCGCTTGGCTGCCCGGCGGCGCGCTGCGTCGTCGGTGAGGGGTTATCTACGGAGAGCGGCCCGGGCCTGCAAGGGCTTTTTTACGAAACGCCCGCATTTTTTGCACATTTCCGCAAAGCCCCTTTTTTTGTTGGGTTTGGCGCAAATCCATTCGGCGAAATTTAACGTTTTGCTAGGGCATTGCGCCCCTCAGTGCCGGGAAATCCATGGATTTTTCGACATATCCCCAGACTCACCGGCATGTGCGCCGCAAATCAAAGGCGATTCACACCGATCTAGGCGCGCATCTGCCGCCAGGCCCGCTGCACCCGGTCGATGCGCAGAAGCAAAAGCAAGCCGATCAAGCCAGTGTAGATCAGCGGCTCATACTGAAAGCCTTTGGCGAGCCACACGTAATGCAACGCACCCAGCACAGCCGCCGGATAGGTCAGCTTGTGCAGCTTGCGCCAGCTCGCACCGCCCAGCTTGCGCAGCGACAGATTGTTCGATGTCAGCGCCAGGGGCACGAGCAACAAAAAGCTCGCCATCCCGATCGTCACATACGGCCGTTTCAGGATATCCGCCCAAACCCGCTCAAGCGTTTGCACGTCGAGCAGCGCCCAAACCAGCAGATGCGCTAAGACGAATCCGAACGCCGTCACGCCAATCGCGCGGCGATGCTTTTGCAGATTGATCCGCGCGTAGACCTTAAGCGGTGTCACCGCGAGGCCCAGCACGATGAATTGCAGCGCCACCTTTCCGTAACGGTGTTCGAGCAATTCGATGGGCTCGATCCCCAGTCCGCCGGTCAGGCCCAGATAAAACAGCCACAGCGCATAGGCCAAAGCACCCGCATAAATCAGCCAGGACGGCAGCTTGGCTGAGCCCCGGTTGATCCAGTCGCTCGGCCTGAATGGCTTGGCTGTGGTCAGAGTTGACATCGAGGGCCCCGGCTCAATGGAACTCGATCAGGTCCATCCCCTCATAGAGAGAGGCAACCTCATCGGCGTACCCGTTGAACATCTGTGTAGGGATGTTGCGCGCGAACAGGCCCCCGCCAATACGGCGCTCAAATTCCTGGCTCCAGCGAGGATGCGCCCGCTCCGGATTTACATTCGAAAAGAAGCCATACTCTCGGGCCGAATAGGTATTCCAGGCCGTGGGCGGCTGCTCTTCCACAAGGCTGATCCGCACGATCGATTTGATCGACTTGTATCCGTACTTCCAAGGCACCACCAATCGGATGGGCGCGCCGTTCTGGTTCGGCATCGGTTCGCCATAGATACCGGTCGCCATGATGGTCAGCGGATGCATCGCTTCATCCAGGCGCAGGCCCTCGCGATAGGGCCACTCGATCACCGGGAACTGCACACCGCGCATTTCCTCTGGCCGCAGCAGCGTTTCAAAGGCAACATATTGTGCGCCCTCCTGCACCCCGGCGAGATTGAGAAGATCGGCAAGCTCGAAGCCGTTCCAGGGCACCACCATTGACCAACGCTCGACACAGCGCAGCCGATAGATCCGCTCCTCGATTTCCATCTCGGCCATGATGTCTTGGAAGGAATAGGTGCCTGGATTGTCGACCATCCCATCAATGACAATCTCCCAGGGCTCGGTCGTCATCTCTCCGGCATAGCGCGCGGGGTCGGACTTATCGGTGCCGAACTCATAGAAGTTATTGTAGCTGGTGATCTCTTCGAATGTGTTGGGCTCAAGCGCGTCCTCTTGTGCCCGCGCGCCACCGGTCTGCAAACCTGCGCCCATCAGAGCCGCGCCGCCCACCAAAAGCTGCCTGCGATTCATATAGACATCTTTCGGGGTCACATCGCTCCAGGTCAGGGGCGAACGGTAGCGATGGGCCATGGCGTGTCTCCTTGTGCGTCGCGAACCGCGATAGGACGGCGGAACGCTGCGTTGGGCTTACGCGTTAAAGATAAAGAAAAGGCCTGGCAAAACACCCCGGGTCACGAATTTGTTGGCAAAACCGGGATTTCCGAAACATTTGGCGGGGGCAGACCCGTCGCCTGGAGGGCCTTCTGCAGCGGTATTTTTTGCATACGCAAGCATACAAAACCGGCCAATTCATCGACCAAACGGTCAATCAGATCACGACGGATAAAACCACTTCACGGTCGTTTGATTGGAAAGCGCAAATAATCGTCGCTTAGCTCCGACGCTTTTTGCGTCAAGTCGATCGGCAATGTTTCACTCCGTTGCATTCGAAAAGACACGCTCCAGATGCCTCGGCGCGGGGCGACCTGCACCAAATTATATCCAACTTGGAGAGAAACCGATGAAACGTACTATTCTCGCACTGGCGGCCACGACCGCTCTCGCGGCTCCGGCTTTCGCAATGGACGAGCTGGACATCGTCGACACCGCCGCTGAAGCGGGCAACTTCACGACGCTTCTGGCGGCTGCTGAAGCCGCCGGCCTGGTCGACACGCTGAAGGGCGAAGGCCCGTTTACCGTGTTCGCGCCCACCGATGAGGCTTTCGCGGCCCTGCCCGAGGGCACCGTCGAAAGCCTGCTCGAGGAAGAGAACCGCGATCAGCTGATCGCCATCCTCACCTATCACGTTGTGCCGGGCGCGGTCATGTCAACCGACCTGAGCGATGACATGATGGCAACCACAGTTGAGGGCAGCGACATCACCATCGACCTCGACAGCGGCGTGATGGTCAATGAAGCGACCGTCATCGCAGCTGACATCACCGCGTCGAACGGCGTCATCCACGTCATCGACAGCGTGATCCTGCCGGGCATGTAAGCCCTTCCTGGCCACCCCCAGCCCTTACCGCGTGTCGGTGACCGCAAGGGGTGGCCAGCCTTCAAAAACCTGAAAATCAAATAACCAAGGAGAAGGGGGAGTTATGAACCGCCGTTTCTTTTTGCGCACCGCCGCCGCACTCGGCCTCGCGGGCGCAGTCGCCGCTTGTCAACCAATGGCCGGTGAGCCCGATATCGTCGATGTCGCAGCATCCAACGATCAGTTTTCCACGCTTGTCGCCGCTGTCAGCGCCGCTGGCCTGGTCGATACGCTGAAGGGCCCCGGCCCGTTCACCGTCTTCGCGCCAACCAATGCGGCTTTTGACGCTCTGCCCGCGGGCACTGTCGACAGTCTGCTGTTGCCAGAGAACCGCGATCAGCTTGTCGCAATCCTCACCTACCACGTGGTGCCCGGCGCGATCACGTCCGACCAATTGGCCGGTCAGCGCTTGGACGTGGCCACCGTCAATGGCGCGACCGTGCACATCAATGGCACGCACGGCGTTCGGGTGAACAGCTCGACCGTGACCACCGCCGACATCATGGCGTCCAATGGCGTGATCCACGTCATCGACCGTGTGCTTCTGCCCTAAGGGGCGAAGGTGCGACGCGCCCGGGTGCAGCCGGGCGCGTCGCTGATTGGCAGACTTAACCTGATAGGAGTAAACCCATGCCAACCATCTTGGACATCGCTACGAGCAGCGATGATTTCAATATCCTTACGGCCGCAATCGGCTTTGTGGATACACAACTTCCCGGCACTGACCTTGCCGGAACCCTTGCGGCGGCGGATGCAAACCTCACCGTGTTCGCGCCGACCGACGCGGCCTTTGGCGATCTTGCGGACGTCCTGGGCTTTTCAGGTGATACGGCCGACGAGGGCCAGGTGGTCAATTTTTTCACCACCCTCGATCCGGCGCTTTTGCGTGACGTGATCCTCTACCATGTCTCGCCTGAGGCTAAGACGCTGGCGGAAATCAATTCCGACGGCGTTGTCAGCACTGCGTTGGCCGGGGCCGAGATCACGCCGGAAGGCCCTGTGCTGAACGACCTTGAGCCCGATGTGATAAATCCCTCGGTCGCAGTGCCAGATGTGATGGCTTCCAACGGCATCGTTCAGGTCATCGACAAAGTCCTTCTACCCATCGACCTGCCGGGCAATGACGCGCCGACCATCACCGAGATCGTCGCCGAGAGCGGTGGCACTTTCGACAACAACAGCGCGGATTTCGACCTGCTCCTGAACGCGGTGCAGGCCGCCGGGCTCGCGGATGCCCTCAACGATCCAAACGCCGACCTGACGGTCTTCGCGCCAAACGACGCGGCCTTCGTCAGCCTGTCTCAAACACTCGGCTTTGAGGGGAGCGATGAGGGCGAGGCCTTCGCCTATATCGTCGATGCGCTGAGCTTGCTCGGTGGTGGTGACCCGATCCCGCTTTTGACCGAGATCCTGACCTACCACGTCTCGGGCAGCTCGCTGCAGGCCAGTCACGTCCTCAGCGCCGAGGCGATCCCGACGCTCCAAGGCGGCACGCTGGTGGCCGACGGGCTCGAACTGGTCGATGCTGATCCAGGGCTCGCAAATCCTAGCTTGATCGCCACGGACATTCAGGCCGCAAATGGCATCGTGCATGTTCTGGACGGGGTTCTGCAACCGCTGGAAACCTCGGCGATCATCGGCGCGCCGGACACCGATCTGGAAATCGGCGGCGGACGCTCTGACTTCTTCAAAACAGGGCGCGGCAATGACTTCGTCGATGGCAACGGCGGGGCAGACTTCATCCGCCTGGGCAAAGGCGACGATGTCGGCTTCGGTGGCAATGGCGCAGACGTCATCAAAGGCGGACGCGGCGATGACCTGATCGATGGCGGCGCCAGGCGTGACGTGCTTTTTGGCGGGCGCGACAACGATCAGATCTCCGGCGGCGACGGTGGTGATAAGATCCTCGGAGGCGGGGGCGATGACGTCATCAATGGCGGCGCCGGGCGCGATCACCTCATTGGCGGGCGCGGCAGCGACACGTTCGTTTTCGCGAAGGGCAATGATGTCGACCGGGTCTTCGATTTCAAAGACCATCAAGACAAGATCGACGTCTCAGATTTCGGCATCACCGATTTCCATGAGATCGAGCATTTGATCCGCGGCAATGCCCACCGGACTGTGTTGGAACTGGGTGAAGACAAACTCGTGCTGGTTGGCACGGACCGCCATGACATCGATGCCGGTGATTTCATTTTCGCCGATCAAGGCGATCTCGTCGCCTAACGCGGCGCTCACGTGCGAAGCCGCCATCCGCGTGAGCGGGTGGCAGCCAAGGCAAATCTACCCGGCGCAAATCTACTCGGCCGGGTCTGCTACAGGATCGGTAACCGGGCGCCCATAAGCCAGCCGGTAGGTGAGCGCCACACCGCCCGAGCCACCGACGATATTGCCCAAAATCGCCATCGAGATATTGCCCACCATCTGAGCGGTACTCACCTCAGCCCCGGCCCAAGCCCCAATCGGCAGCAGGTACATATTGGCCACCGAATGCTCGAGGCCGAGGGACACAAACGCCGAGATTGGAAAGATGATGCTCGCGATCATGCCAATGGTCGTGCGCGCCGATAGCGCCATCCACACCGCCAAACACACCAACGCATTGCACAGGATCGCCCGGCAAAAAACCTCTAACAGGGTCAAATCAGCCTTGGCATTGGCGATTTGCGCCGCCCGCGCGCCATGGGCTCCGTCCAGAAGCCCGGTATTGGCCACCAAACCCACCATCGCCAGCGACCCCAAAAGGTTGCCGATCAACACAATCGTCCAATTCGTCGTCAACTGCGCCAGGCTCACCCGGCCATCGACCACTGCCATCACGATCATCGTGTTGCCGGTAAAAAGCTCTGCCCCACCGACCACCACAAGGATCAGGCCAAGCGAAAAGGTGATCCCGCCCAGCAAGCGAATGGCAGCCGAAAGCTCCTCATAGCCTGAGGTCGTCTGCGTGAAAAACAGCCCGCCAAAAGCGATGAATACACCGGCGAGGATCGACAGGGTCGTGAGCTGCACCCAACCCATGCGGGTCTTGGCAATGCCGCTTTGCTCAATCAGGCGGGCGATTTCTTTGGGTTTGTGGGCGTCAAAATGCGTTGGAAGCGGTTGTGACATCGCAGCCTCTAAAGGTCCGGGGAGGGGGTCGCTTTGCCACTAGGCCTTAGCCCAGCGAGCATCCGCTACGTGGCCCGTGTATCGCCGGATTTAGCCCCTGTCACTGGGGCAAGTGCGCCGCATATGCGCCAGACACAAAAAGGCGCGCCAAGGAGCCCCGGCGCGCCCGCTTTGCTTGCATGTTCGGCCTAATGCACCACGGCGCTTTCCGGCGGCTGGCGCTTGGACGACGCCACGCGGTCGCCCACGATCAAGCCGTCCGTTCCGGCTTGAACGCTCACGCTGTCGCCGTCCTTCACATCTCCGGCCAGGATCATCTCCGCCAGCGCGTCTTGCAGCGCCCGCTGGATCACTCGCTTGAGCGGTCGAGCCCCAAAGACCGGGTCATAGCCCTCATCGGCAAGCCAGGTCCGTGCGCCCTCATCCAGCTCCAGCGTGATCTGCCGCCCGGCCAAACGCCGCTCGAGCCTGGCAAGCTGAATATCCACGATACCGTCCATATCGGCCCGGCTCAGCCGGTCGAAGATGATCGTCTCGTCCAAACGGTTCAAGAACTCTGGCCGGAAATGCGCCCGCACCGCGTCCATAACATCGCGCTTGGCCTGGCTCGCATCCGCGCCGTCGGGCAACTGGCTCAACGCCTGCGCGCCCAGGTTCGAGGTCAGCACGATTAGCGTCTGCTTGAAGTCCACCGTGCGGCCCTGACCGTCCGTCAGCTGCCCATCATCTAAGACCTGCAGCAGCACGTTGAAGACATCCGGATGCGCCTTCTCGACCTCGTCGAACAGGACCACCTGATAGGGCCTGCGCCGCACCGCTTCGGTCAGCACACCGCCCTCGTCATAGCCCACATAGCCCGGCGGAGCGCCAATGAGGCGGCTGACGGCGTGCTTCTCCATGAACTCGCTCATATCGATGCGCACCATGGCCTGGTCATCGTCGAAGAGAAACTCGGCCAGCGCTTTGGTCAGCTCGGTCTTACCCACGCCGGTCGGCCCCAGCATCAGGAAGGAGCCCAGCGGCCGGTTTTCGTCATTCAAGCCCGCCCGCGCCCGGCGCACGGCATTGGCCACCGCCGTCACGGCCGTCTTCTGCCCGATCACGCGGCGGCCGATCTCGTCTTCCATGCGCAGGAGCTTCTCACGCTCGCCTTCCAGCATCTTCGACACCGGTACACCGGTCCAACGCTCGACGACTCCGGCGATCTGTTCGGGCCGCACGGCCTCCTCGACCATAAGCTCATCTTCGGCCTTCTCGGCCTCGCTCAGGTCTTTCTCGAGCTCTGGGATCACGCCATAGCTCAGCTCACCGGCGCGGGCCAAATCGCCCGCCCGCTTGGCCTGATCCAGCTCGGCGCGCGCCTGATCCAGCCGCTCCTTGACCTGCCGCGCGGTCTCCAGCTTGTCGCGCTCGGACTGCCACTGAGCCGTCATCTCGGCGGAGGTCTGTTGCAGCTCGCTCAACTCCCGTTCCAGCTTTTCGAGCCGCTGGCGCGAAGCGTCATCATCCTCTTTCTTGAGCGCTTCGGCCTCGATCTGCTTTTGCAGGATTTCCCGGTCGAGCGCGTCGAGTTCCTCGGGTTTGCTGTCGACCTCCATCCTCAGACGGCTTGCCGCCTCATCAATCAGGTCAATCGCCTTATCCGGCAAAAACCGGTCTGTGATATAGCGGTTCGATAGCGTCGCCGCGGAAACAAGCGCGGCGTCCGAGATCCGCACGCCATGGTGCAGCTCGTACTTTTCCTTGATGCCGCGCAGGATGCTCACCGTGTCCTCAACCGTTGGCTCTTCGACCAGCAAGGGCTGGAACCGACGCGCGAGGGCCGCGTCCTTTTCCACGTATTTGCGGTATTCATCGAGCGTGGTGGCCCCGATGCAGTGCAGCTCACCGCGCGCAAGCGCCGGTTTGATCAGATTGGCGGCATCCATCGCGCCATCGGTCTTCCCAGCGCCCACCAGGGTGTGCATCTCGTCGATGAACAGCACGATATCCCCCGCCGCCGCGCTGATCTCACCCAGAACGGCCTTCAGGCGCTCCTCGAACTCACCGCGATACTTCGCACCCGCAATGAGCGCGCCCATATCCAGCGCCATCAGCGTCTTACCGGCCAGGCTTTCGGGCACGTCGCCGTTGATGATCCTCAGCGCCAGACCCTCGGCAATCGCGGTCTTACCCGTGCCCGGCTCCCCGATCAGAACGGGGTTGTTCTTGGTCCGGCGGCTCAGCACCTGCATGGCGCGGCGGATTTCCTCGTCGCGGCCAATAATAGGATCGATCTTACCCTCCTGGGCCGCCTCGGTCAGGTCGCGGGCGTATTTCTTCAGCGCGTCATAGCTGTCTTCGGCGCTGGCACTATCGGCGGTGCGTCCCTTACGAATATCGTTGATCGCGGCATTGAGCGCCTGGGCATTCACCGCCCCCGCCTCCAAAGCCGTGCGCGCGCCGCTTTTCACGATGGCAAGCGCCGTCAAAAGCCGCTCCACCGGCACAAAAGCGTCGCCCGCCTTCTTGGCGACGGCCTCCGCCTCACTCAGCACCTTAGCGGTCTGGCTATCGATATAAACCTGGCCTGCATCGCCCGTGACTTTCGGCAGCTTGCCCATCGCGGCGTCCAGCGCCTCAACCACCCGCTCAGGCGCGCCGCCTGCGCGCGCGATAAGGTTGCTTGCAAGGCCCTGCTCGTCGTCCATAAGCGCCTTGAGCAAATGCTCGGGCGCGAGTTTTTGATGATCTTCTCGCTGCGCGATGGTCTGGGCGGCCTGCACAAACCCACGGGCGCGGTCGGTGAACTTCTCAAAGTTCATCGCGTCTCTCCTCTTCATAAGCGCCCGGTGTCCCGGCACCCGCCTCTGCGGCATGCCTTTTAGGGCCTCGCGCTATAAATGGGCGCCGCCCCGATCTGTTGCAAGGGCGCAACGCCAGGACAGGTGGCCCCGCAGCGGCCTGCGTGCTAGCCCGGCCAAAATGTCTTGGAGGGGCCCATGCGCACAGCAGATCACCGCCTTATCGTCGCCCTGGACGTGGGCAACGCGCTCGATGGGCTGGGCCTTGCCGAACGTCTAGGCCCGCAAGTGGGGTTTTACAAAATTGGGCTCGGGATGCTGACAGGCGGCGGTCTGGCCCTCGCCAATGAGCTCAAGGCCGAGCATGGCAAGCGCATCTTCCTCGACATGAAGCTTTTCGATATCGGCGCCACGGTAAAGGCGGCGGTCAGGGGCCTGGCGCAGTTCGAACATGATTTCCTCACCGTCCAAGGTGACCCCCATGTGGTCAGCGCCGCCAAAGAGGGCGCGGCAAAGAGCGATATGAAAATCCTTGCCGTGACGGTCCTCACCTCGCTCGACCGATCCGATCTCGACGCCAACCTCATCAAGCCCGGAGACGTGGCCGAGATCGCCCTAGAACGCGCAGCCCTCGCCCTTGAGGCCGGGGCGGACGGCGTCATCGCCTCCCCGCATGAGGCCGCCGCGATCCGCGCCCTTCCGCAAGCGGCGGGCAAGCTCATCGTCACCCCCGGCGTGCGGCCCGAAGGCGCGGCACTCGGTGACCAAAAACGTGTCGCCACACCGGCCGAGGCGCTGACGAACGGGGCCGATCACATCGTCGTCGGGCGCCCGATCTGGGCCGCGCCGGAGCCCAGCCGCGCGGCGGCCGAAATACTGCAATCCTTACCATGAGGTAAGCAAAGCACGACTGCCCGCACGGCCCCGACCGTGCTAGGATCACGCCCTCCCAACGCTCGCAAAAAGGGTGATCCCATGGCCGATACGACCCAGAAGAAAGACCCGCGCCTTCTGTCGCACAATGCCACGCGCCGCTTGATCGGCTGGCTGGGCTTTGCCTTTCCCATCGCGCTCATTGTCTATGCGCAGTTCTGGCCGGATATGGAGACGCTGCAGCCCACGATCAGCCATTTCTATTACACCCAAGCGGGCGATCTCCTGGTGGGGGTGCTGGTGGCGATCGGGGTCTTTTTGGTGACCTATCAGGGCTATGAGGAACCTGACAACTGGCCCTGGTTCCTGCCCGGAGACCGCACGGCGGCGCGGCTCGCCGCACTCGGTGCGATCGGCGTGGCCTTTTTTCCGACCGATGTGCTGAACGACCGCTCGATCTGTGAGGTTACTCAGGCCATCGCAACCTGCGCCTCGCAGACACTGCTGGACGACCAAGACGTCGTCACTGGGATCGCCGCGAATGTCTCCAACCTGCACAAAGCCTCTGCCGCGTTGTTCTTCGTCGCCATCGCCTATTTCTGCCTAGCCCTCTTCCCTCTGGGGCCCAAGGGCAAACCCGAACGCATTGCCGAGCTTTGGCTCTACTACGCCTGCGGCGCGGTGATCCTCATTTGCCTAGCGCTCCTGGCCTTCACCCTTGGCGGCGTAGAAGCCGGCGACGGGCCGCGCGTCTTCTGGCTCGAGACCGTCGCGGTCTGGGCGTTTTCGCTCGCCTGGCTGGTCAATGGCGAAACCCTGGCCTGGGCGCCGGGCTTCAAAACCGCCTGAGCCTGCTTTAGTCGTCGTTGATGTCCCGATCGAAGGTCTTCACCTGGGTCTCGGTCACGCCCATCGCGCGGCGTAGCCCGATCCAGGCGACCAAGCTGATGACCGCAAAGATCAAGAACATCAAAGGCACATTCGCCGCCAAGGGCACGCCGATCAGCAGCAGAAAGCCGATCACACCCGCCCCGATGGCAAAGCCCAGCAGGATAAAGGACGGCAAAAGCACCTCCCCCACCGCCAGGATGACCGCCGCGACCCCCCAAAGCCACCAATCGCCGAAACTCATGCGCCGCGTCCCTTGAGCATCTGGAAGGCCTTACCAAAGGCATCCGCCGCATCCGCAGGCACCACAATCGTCTGATTGCCCGCGCTGCTGGCCATATCGGCGATCCCTTCGACCTGCTTGAGCGCGATATTGTACTGCACCGCCTCCAGACCGCCCCGCGCGATAGCCTCGGCCACGACATTGGTGGCGTAGGCTTCGGCATCGGCCTCGACCCGGCGGGCCTCGGCGGCCTGACGCGCCGCATAGAGATCCCCGTCCGCCGCCAGCTCCACCGCGCGCTTTTGGCCCTCGGCCTCGGTCACCGCGGCCCGGCGGGCGCGCTCGGCGTTAAGCTGTTGGAGCATCGCGTCACGCGTCGCCTGGTCGAGATTGACGTCGAGCACTTCGGCCCGGGTCACTTCGATCCCCCAATCATCGACCGCTTCGGCCACCTGCTCCTTGATGCGGCCAATCAGGGCCGAGCGGTTGGCCTGCACATCATCAAGCTCCATCTTACCGATCTCGGCGCGCACGATACCGGCCACCGTGGTGATGATCGCCCCGTCGATATCGCGGATCCGGTAGACCGTCCGCTCCGGCTCCAGGATGCGGTAAAAGATCGACGTTTCGACCTGGACCAGCACGTTGTCGGCCGTAATCGCGTCCTGGCTCTGATTGGGCAACTGACGCTCAAGGATCGAAACCTTATGCGCCACCCGGTCCAGGAACGGCACGATGAAGTTGATCCCTGGGCCCAGCACATTCTTCAACCGGCCAAAGCGTTCGACCACGTGCTTTTCGGACTGCGGCACCACGCGGACGGCGCGCGAGATGATAAAGATAATCGCGACGGCCAGGACAAGGGTGAACAAAGATCCACCGCCCAGCTCCGCCAAAAGATCCCCAAGATCCATGCTTAAATTCCTTTTACTGCTCGCCCGCTATGTAGCCACAGGGCCCCTGCACGCCAAGGAAAATGCGCATATCTAGTGCTGAATTGGTTGACGCAGCCTAAATGCATATGTCTTTCGGGACCCAGGCTTTGCGCCTATCTTGCCGCCATGCAAGCGCTCTGCCTCGATTGCCTCAGCCAGTTCAAAGATCAGCCCCGCTGTCCAAGCTGCGGGCGCCCGCGCATCGCGCGCCACGATGAGCTTTGGGATCTCTCCATCGCGCATATGGACTGCGACGCGTTCTATGCCTCGGTGGAAAAGCGCGACAATCCGGATCTCGCCGACAAGCCGGTGATCATAGGCGGCGGGCGACGCGGCGTGGTGTCGACGGCATGCTATATCGCGCGCATCAAGGGCGTGCGCTCGGCTATGCCGATGTTCCAGGCGCTCAAGCTCTGCCCCGAGGCGGTCGTGGTGCGCGGCCGGATGGAGGTCTATGCCGAGGTCTCGCGCCAGATCCGCGCGATGATGGAGGATCTGACCCCGGCGATCGAGCCGCTGTCGCTCGATGAGGCCTTTCTCGACCTCACCGGCACCGCGCGACTGCATGGCAAACCGCCCGCGGTTCTACTCGCCGGTCTCGTCCGCCGCATGCAGACTGAGCTTGGCATCACCGGCTCCATCGGGCTCAGCCACAACAAATTCTTGGCGAAACTGGCCTCGGATTTCGACAAGCCGCGCGGGTTTTCGATCATCGGGCGGGCCGAGACCGAGGATTTCCTGGCCGATCTGCCCGTGCGTAAGATCTGGGGCATCGGCGCGGCGGGGCAGGCGGCGCTGGAAAAGGCTGGGATCCGCACTTTCGCCGATCTGCGCCGCTGGGACGCGGCCGATCTGACGGCGCGCTTCGGCTCAATGGGTGCACGGCTCCATGATCTGGCGCGCGGTTGCGACAGCCGCCCGGTCAAACGCTCCCGCGCGGCCAAAAGTATCTCGAACGAGACCACGTTTTCCGATGATATCGCTGATCCAGCTCTGCTCGACGGGCATCTGTGGCGTATGGCCGAAAAGGTCGCCGACCGCGCCAAGGCCAAGGATCTGGCGGGCCGCGTCGTGGTCCTCAAACTCAAACGCGCCGATTTCAAACTGATCACCCGCCGTCAGGCCCTGCCCGATGCCACGCAGATGGCCGACCGGATCTATCGCACCGCGCGCGGTCTGCTCGAACAGCTTGCGCCAGGCACGGATTATCGCCTGTTGGGCGTGGGTCTGGGAGAGATCGTCAGCGCGGATAATGCCGACCGGGAGGGTAATCTGCTTGACCCGCAAGAGGCCAAGCGCCTAGGCGCCGAACGCGCGAGCGATAAAATCCGAGAGAGGTTCGGCGAGGACGCTATCTTGAAGGGACGCGCGTTGCGCTAGGGCCTAAAGGGACGCGCGTTGCGCTAACGCCCTACTCCGCTGCCAGCGGCACAGACCGACGCGCCGGCCCGATCACATGGGCCAACACGTTCGAAATGGTCTGGCGCAGGTCGTCAAACCCTTCGGAGCGCTGGATAAGCCGCTCGTTCATATAAAGCGCCCGGTCGATCTCGATCTGCACCACATGGCTGCCATGGCTCGGACGGCCATAGGTTTGGGCCACATAAGCCCCCGCAAAGGGCGCGTTCCGGCTGACCACCAGGCCCGCACTGACAAAGGCCACCTCAAGCTCTTCGATGATCTCTGGCCGACAGGCCGAGCCGAACCGGTCCCCCAGGACCACATCGGGGCGGCGCCCGCGCGGCCGGGTGACGGCATCGAGCGCTTCATGCGGCATGGAGTGGAAATCGAGCAAAATCGCCTCGCCAAAGCGCGCCTGCGCCCGGGCGATCAGACCCTTGAGGCAGTCATGGTAGGGCGTCCAAATCGTGTCGATCCGCGCCTCCGCCTCACCCCTTGGAAGCTTTCCGCGGTAAATCATACGGCCATTGGCCACCACGCGGGGCACCACGCCCAGGCCTGAAGAGATGCGCGGGTTCTGCGTCGGGTGCCGGATCCCTTCCACCACCGCCGGGTCAAGCTCATCAGCGCCGCGATTCAGGTCCAGAAACGCCCGCGGATATTCCGCGCAAACCAACGGCGCGCCAAAGCTCGGCGCATCGGCGACAAGCTCGTCCATATAGGCGTCTTCCGACGAGCGGATCGACCGCTCATCCAAAACCGTGCGGCGCATAAAACTCCACGGGTAATAGCGCCCCGAATGCGGCGAGGCGACGATCACCGGCGTGGTGATCGGATCAGGCTCGATCAGGCGAAAGGCAGGTTTCGGCATCATGGTCCCGTGTAGTCCTGAATGGGTTATAGCGCGTTTTCGGGGCACCAAAAGCCCTTGAACCACACCTGGTTACCTTTTATACGACCGGCTCACTCGTGCGGCGCTCGGGCGCGGGCTGACCGCGTAGACGCGGCGGGACCGGGCGGTTAGCTCAGCGGTAGAGCACTACGTTGACATCGTAGGGGTCACTGGTTCGAACCCAGTACCGCCCACCAGGATTGGCCATCAGGGGATCGCCCCGGCCGTAGGAAACCAAATGGCGCGCAGGCGCCGGAATCAAGGAGAGGGCCGATGAAGGTCAAAAACTCGCTCCGCTCGCTCAAGAACCGGCATCGCGATTGCCGTGTGGTGCGCCGCAAGGGCCGCGTCTACGTGGTCAACAAGACACAGCGCCGGTTCAAAGCGCGCCAGGGCTAAGGCCGAAACGTCCTTGACCATCGGCATCTTGCAGGTGCCGACAGTCTGGGCAGATCATTCAAACCGCTCCACCCGGGGCGGTTTTTATGTTTTGAGGGGTCCTTTCGGGGACGGGCTATAGCGAAATGCAAATAACTTGAAATACGAAGCATCACTCAACCCGTTGAAATCTTTGATTTCAGGCAGGGTTGGGTGATTCAGGTTTTTGCATTTCTGCTTTAGCGCAAATCCTCGACCGTATCGGCCATCAATCGGATCAGCGTCATCTGATCGAGATAGCCCGTCGCGGTCAAAGACCGGGCCGTCTGATACCGAGCCAAAGCCTGCCGACTCTGCGCATCAAGGCGACCATCAACCGGCCCGGGCTCAAGCCCAAAGGCATCCAGGCGCCGCTCCAGAAGTTGCAGTGTAAAGCGCGGCAGCCCCAAACTTTCTTCGACACGCTGAAGCTGCGCCCGATCCGCGTCGCTCAGGCCATCACTGTTCAAGCCATCATTGGGCGAAAGCTCGGCGAGCCGGTCGCGCGCCTGATCCGCGAAAAGGCCTTCGGGGAAGCTCTCCAGATAGGCCTGATACGCGCTCGCACTGCCATCCGAGGTCACCCGGGCCCAAAACGCGCGGTCCTCGACCTCGCGGGCGGCGCGTTCCGCATCGGCGGCGGCGGCATCATAAACCTCCAAGCGACCGCGCGCGATATCGGCGAACAGGCCGTTGGGATAGCGCTCCAGATAGGCACGCAAGCCCGCCTCGTCGCTGCCCTCGCCGCTCGCCCGCCAAAAGGCCCGGTCGCGCCGGGCCTCAGCCGCTGCCTCCGCCGCGATCGCCGCCTCACCATCACGGCTCAGCCGGATCAGTTGCGCCCGGTCGAGATAGCCGCTCACAGGCAGGCCCTCGGCAGCTTGCCAATCCCGCAATGCGGCCCGCGTCCCGGGGCCGAAAATCCCGTCGATTCCCCTGGTGTCATGGCCAAGCGCCGTCAAAAACCGCTGCACATCGCGGCGCAAGTTTCGGCTCAGCGCCAGGTCTTCCTCCGCCGCCTCCGCCAGGGCCTCCGGGTTGTTCTCAATCGCCTCGAGCCGAGCCCGTGCTTCACGGGCATTGGCCCCGTTGGGATAACGCCTGAGATAGGCCCGATAGGCCCCCTCGGTGTCGAGCTCATCAGCCGCGCGCCAGGTCGCTGCGTCCTCCGGATCAAAAGCGTCCGCCTCCTCCCCCGCGCTTTCCGGCGCCATGAAAGCCGCGCGACGCGGGGCAAATCCGTCGAGCTCTAGGCCCGGAGAATCGCGCACGCTTTCGCGTAGGGGCCGGTCCGCGTTAAGCAGACCGCCCCCAAGAAACCGCGCCACCATCTGAGCCGGTCCGCTAACTAGGCTGACCCCCTGCGGCACATCCGGGCTTCCAAAACCTGGTGACAGCCCCTCGGCCAGCCGCAAGCTTCGCGCCTCGGTCCCCACCAGTACGACGACCTCGCCCGGCGCTTCCGCCGCGATGGCCAGCACCGCAGACAGGGCCATGGCATGGGTGTCGATATCGGCCCTGCTGGGCCGGTCGGCATCCGTGCCCAAAAGCCAGGTCTCCCCATCCGCGCCGCGCACGAAATGGCCCGACAGCCCGATCACCAATAGGCCCTCATCGTGCTGCTCGACCAATTGGCGCAGGCCCTGACGCAGACGCACAGCGCTCAGATTCCGGCCGACGATCACGTTGAACCCGGCATCGTTCAGCTCGGCCGCTGCGGCAGGGATCGCACCAGGCTGGCGCAGGTTGCTTTGCGCGTCATACCGGCTGTTGCCGATCAAAAGGGCGTCATTGGCCCAAGCCATCCCGGCCCAAAGCGCTGCGATCACCGCAGCAAAGGTTGCAGTCTTCCACATCACGCGTCCCTCCCTTGCGGCGAGCCTAAGACATCACCTTGCCAAAGTGGCGGGGAAACTCGCCGCAGCAAGGCCGTGCAGGCCCAGGACGGCAAAGCCCCGCCGATGCAGCTTTCAGCTGTCATAATCCCGCTGATCGTCGATCACCTTGCCATCGTTGGGCAAGCTGCCGGGCGCCACGATCTCCACCTCGGCGCGCACCTTCAGCGTCTCAGTCACACGCGCCGCCAAGGCCTCCGCGTCACCGCCCTCGGCCTCAACCTGCACCGCCAACGCGTCCATCTCACCGGCGCGCGTCACGATCACCCGGGCGCAGCTGACCTCCGGGTGCTTGGCCACGAAATCGGCCACCTGCTCGGGGCGCACGAACATGCCCTTAACCTTGGTCGTCTGATCCGCCCGGCCCATCCAGCCCTTGATGCGCATATTCGTCCGGCCACAGGCGCTTTGGCCCGGCAGGACCGCACTCAAATCGCCGGTCGCGAACCGAATGAGCGGATAATCGGCGTTCAGCGCCGTCACCACCACCTCCCCCACTTCGCCCTCGGGCACGGGGTCGCCGGTGCCGGGCCGCACGATCTCGACCAACACCCCCTCATCGACGATCATGCCCTCCAGCGGCGCATTCTCAAACGCGCTCTCATAGGCGACATTGCCCAGATCGGCGGTCGCGTAATTCTGCAAACACAGGATCCCCCGCTCGGCGTAATGGGCGCGCAGGCTTGGAAACAGCGCGCCGCCGCCCACCACCGCCTTGGTGATCCCCAAGCTCACGCCCATCTCATCGGCCTTCTCCAGGATCACCTTCAGAAAGTCCGGCGTGCCCGCATAGGCCGTCGCGCCCGCATCGGCGGCCGCGCGCACCTGAAGCTCGGTCTGGCCGATCCCCGCCGGGATCACCGCCGCGCCAATGGCCCGGGCCCCGCTTTCAAAAATCATGCCCGCAGGCGTCAGGTGGTAGGAGAAACAGTTTTGCACCACGTCACCCGCGCCGATCCCTGCCGCCTGCAGAAAACGGCCAACGCGCCACCAATCCCGGCTCACATCACCGGGCTCATAGATCGGGCCGGGGCTCTGAAAGATATGCGCAAAGCCTGCCGCCGGCTTGGCCGTATAGCCCCCAAATGGCGGGGCCTTCGCCTGGGCCGCGCTCAAAGTCGCCTTGCGCAAAACCGGCAAAGCTGCAAGCGCAGCCGGATCGGTAATCGCCGTCGGATCAACCTCGGCCAAGCTCTCGGCATAGCCCGGCAGGGCCTTCGCCCGAGCCAGCAGATCGGGCAGGCAATCGGCCAGGCTTGCCGCGCGCGCCTCCGGGCTACGGGTTTCTAGATCGTCGAAATGCGCAGCCATGGCTTCCCTCAAATCCTATATCCACTCAGGGCTGCAGGCCTGCCAACGGCGCCTTCCAACGCCGCCACCACATCCACATGCCACCATTCCGCCCGTGCCTCGGCATCTTCTGCAAGATAGGGCCAATTCCAGAACTCAATCGCCATATCTGCTAGGAATACCGGATCCTCCAAGCCCCAGTCTGTCACCAAAGCCGCTTCCCCGCAGATCACACATTGTGCCGTGGCGCCCCGGTCGCCGTCCACCCAAGCCCCTGCGGCAAAGCCCAGATTGCTCATTTGCTCGTCAAAGCGCGGATGGCTCTGATCCACCCGCCCGCCGCAGGCGGGAGACGCGAACCATTCCGCAAAGCCCAAGGCCATCGCGTTGAAATAGCCGGGGCCCAGGAATGATACCCCGTTCGTGCGCAGCGCGAGCAATTCATCGCCGTAAGCCGTGGCTTTGGCGGCCGCAGGCCCCGGACGTTTCACGCGGTCATGGCCCGAGGAGAGAACGGCCTCCGGGTCATAGCCCTCGGCCACCAGTCCCAGCTCCACCAATACGGCCTCGCAAGCCGAAAGGCTCGCTTCCACATCGGCCACCCCGGAAAAAGCGGCCATTGTCACCCTGTCGCCCATTCAGCCCCCCATTCAGCCAAGCCACCGATTACGCCAAAGGGGGAGGCAGACTTCGCGGGTGCTGCTTGTCTCAACGCTAAGGCATGCTTTCATTCGGCGCTCATTACAGTTCCGCACAGGCCGCAACGGCATAGGCGTGCAAATCGGCGACAATGCCTGGGGCCACGGCATCGCGAAAGGTAAAGCCTAGCCCCGTATCCGGGTAGCCATAGATCTCGCCAACGCCAGCGCCATCAAGTCGCTCGGCCCAGCCGCGATTGCGCGCCATGCGCGGCCCAAACACCCCCGCTTCGATATCGGCAAACAGCGCGGTCGCCCCGGCCGCACCAGCGTGGCACCCCAGCAGCCGATCCATAAATCGCGGCTCCGCCGCGCGGAACACTTCGTCAAGCGCGGCGCTCAGAGCTTCACGGCCCGGATCGTTACGCATCTCAGGCACCGGATCATACCAGACATTTACGTGCTCCCAGACGCTCTCACCATCGGTTATCGCCTGGGCGCTGGTATTCACCGCATCGGGCGCCGTCTGCCAATCCGCCAGCCACCAGCGTCCGGTCGTGTCCCAGCCTTCCGGATCGGCGCTGACGTGGCGTTGGATCATCGCGCAGCCCTCGAACCGAATCTCATAACGTTCATCGGGCCAAATCTCGTTCAACCCCGCCACGATCCGACTGGCAAGCTCCTCAGGCTCCGCCGCCATAGCTGCCCCGGGGGCCGCCCCAGCCACGCAAGCCAAGAAAAGAACCGCCCTCAGCTCAACCAACGCTTGCGCCGCCGGTACGAGCGCACATCGCGAAAGCTTTTGCGGCCCTCATCGGACATGCCGAGGTAAAACTCTTTCACATCCGGGTTTTCGCGCAGATCGGCCGCCGGACCATCCATCACCACGCGCCCGGATTCCAGGATATAGCCGTAATGGGCAAAGCGCAGCGCCACATTGGTGTTCTGTTCTGCCAGAAGAAAGCTCACGCCTTCCTTCTCATTTAGATCCTTCACGATCCCGAAAATCTCTTCGACAAGCTGCGGGGCAAGGCCCATCGACGGCTCATCCAGCAAGATCGTCTCAGGTCGGCTCATCAGCGCACGGCCGATGGCGGTCATCTGCTGCTCTCCGCCTGACGTATAGCCCGCCTGGCTCTTTCGGCGCTCTTTGAGGCGCGGAAAATAGGTATAGACCAGCTCCAGATCATCGGCGATGGCCGCGCTCCCATCTTTTCTTGTATAAGAACCGGTCAGAAGGTTCTCTTCGACGGTCAGATGTTCAAAGCAATGCCGCCCTTCCATCACCTGGATGACGCCGCGATCAACAAGATCGGACGGCGTCAGGTCCTGCACTCGCTCGCCGCGATAGGTGATCTGGCCTTTGGTGACCTCACCGCGCTCGGAATGCAGCAAGTTTGAGATCGCCTTCAGCGTCGTGGTCTTGCCCGCGCCATTGCCACCCAAAAGGGCCGTAATCCCGCCCTTGGGAACCTGCAGGCTCACACCCTTCAGCACAAGGATCACGTGGTTGTAGATCACCTCGATATTGCTGACCTGCAAAAGCGGCTCACCGGCCTGGGCCGCGCCGCCTACCTCACCTTGCGCCTGATCGAGCATCGGCTCCCGCCTTCATTTTTCCAAAAATACTCAAAATCCCCCGGCGACGGCCCGCGCCGCCGCCAGGGGAACGCGCTTTAGCTGTCGTTGCAGCGGCTCGACAGGTTGTTCTCCGCCGCATAGGCCGCGCTGTCTTCTGCGATCAGCGGGCCTGTGACACCGTCGTCCGGGGCGATGAAGTCGGTCAGCGTGTTCCAGACCTGGGCATCCGCATCCCATTCCTGAACCACGGCGAGGCCGGGCCCGCTATGATCTGCACAGCTCACCTGGAACGGCGCGCCAATACCGGGCGCGCCAAGCTCTTCCATCCGCGCCGCGCTCATGTCCAGCGCTTCGAGACCGTCGCGCATCATCGCCGGTGTGATATCGCCCACGCCGTGGATCTCCTGCGCCGTCCGCGCCGCTTCCGAGGCAAGGATCGCCGCATAGACACCGCGCACATAGGGCACCTGGCGGAAGGTCGAGCCATCGCCCGCGCCCAGACCCGCATCGATCACATGCTCCTGGATCTCGTCATAAACCGGCAGATCGGCCAGCGTCGTGAAATTCAGCGAGCGGTAGCCATCGGCCCCCGCACCCGCCGGCAGCACATCGCTCTCCGAGCCAGACCACCAGATCCCGTAGAAGTTGTTCATGTCAAAGCGGATATTGGCAGCTTCCTGGATCGCCACCTGGTTCATCACGCCCCAGCCCCAAAACAGGATGTAGTCGGGGCGCTCCCGGCGGATCTGCAGCCACTGGTTGCCCTGCTCCTGGCCGGGGCTGTCCACGGCGATCTGCAACAGATCAAAGCCGTGCAACTCGCTGAGCGTCTCCAAAGTGCGGATCGGCTCCCGACCATAGGCCGAGTTGTGATACAAGAGCGCGATCTTGCGCCCTTCGAGCGAGCCTTCGTTCTCATCCAGAAGATGGTTCACCATCACTGAGGCGCCGTCCCAGTAGTTCGCCGGAAAGTTGAAGATATACTCAAAAATATCGCCGTTCGCCGCCGACGTCCGGCCATAGCCCGAGGACAAAACCGGGATGTTGTCGGCCGTGGCGCGCGGGATCAGCTGATAGGTGATGCCGGTGGAGAGCGGCTGATAGACCAGGGCGCCGTCGGCCTTGGTGCTCTCGTAGCATTCCACGCCGCGCTCGGTGTTATAGGCGGTCTCGCACTCCACCACGCGCACTTCCACACCGCCGATGCCGCCGTCACGCTCATTAAGGAGCGTCATGTAATCGGCATAGCCGTCGGCAAAGGGGATGCCGCTGACGGCAAAGGGCCCGGTGCGGTAGCTCAGCGATGGGAACATCAGGTCCGCCATCACCGGCCCGGCGGCCATCACGCCCGCCACAGATAGGATTGCTAGTTTCTTCATCGGTCGGTTCCTCCCTAGGTTTTATCCGATGTCTCTTGGTTTGTGCCGCACCGCCGCGCCTCCCGGTCGCGTCAGTGCGGAAACGGCCAAAGCCTCAGTTTCTCCTTGGCCAAAGCCCAGAGCCGGGCCAGTCCGTGCGGCTCGACAATGAGAAAGATCATGATCAGCGCGCCCACCACGACAAATTCCACATGCCGCGACAAAGCCGCGTCCCAGCCGAACCCGTCGGTCAGCAGCCGCGTCAGCGCGACCGGCAAAACCACCATGAAGGCCGCCCCGGCAAAGCTGCCAAAGATCGATCCGAGCCCACCGATGATGATCATGAACAGAACCAGGAACGACTTTTGGATGCCGTAGACCTCACCCACTTCGACCGCGCCCAGATAGACGGTGAAAAACAGCGCGCCCGATACGCCCACATAAAATGAGCTCACCGCAAAAGCCGACAGCTTGGCACGCATCGGGTTCACGCCGATGATCTCGGCCGCGATGTCCATGTCGCGGATCGCCATCCATTGCCGGCCCAGCGTGCCGCGCGTCAGGTTCCGCGCCACCCAAGCGAGCAGGAAGACAAAAAACAGACAAAACAGATAGGTCACCTGCGGCAAGGCATTCGGCCCGGTGATCGCATAGCCGAACAGAAACCGCTCCGGCGCGTTGATCTGGCCCGAGGCGGAATAGTTGTAAAACCAGCCGACCTTGTTGAACATCCAGACCAGGAAAAACTGCGCCGCGAGCGTCGCCACCGCAAGGTAAAAGCCCTTGATGCGCAGGCTGGGCAGGCCAAAGGCCGCGCCGACCATCGCCGTCATGACACCCGAGGCAAGCGTGATCGAAATCATGTCGAGGCCCGGAAAGGCCGTCATCAGCTTGTAGGAGGTATAGGCCCCAACGGCCATGAAGCCCCCCGTGCCCAGGCTCACCTGCCCGCAATAGCCCGTCAGGATATTCAGCCCAATAGCCGCAATCGCGTAGATCAGAAACGGCAAAAGCAGCGCATTGGCCCAGTAATCGTTGATCACAAAAGGCACCACCAGAACCGCGACGAGCAGCACAAGGTAATAGCCGTAGCGGTCGAACAGGATCGGAAAGGTCTGATTGTCCTGGGCGTAAGACGTCTTAAAGTCACCCGCTTCCCGGTAAAACATCAGCGCTCTCCAACCTGAAATTTCAATGTCTTGCGCGGAATCCAGCCCGAAGGGCGCCGCGCATCGCCGGGGCTCCGCCCTTTGAGGCGGCGAAACGCTCCCCCGGAGCGTTTCCGGGAAGCCGCCTTAAACCCGCTCAATGATCTTCTCCCCGAACAGGCCCTGCGGTCGGAAAACCAGGAACATCAGCGCCAGCACATAGGCGAACCAGTTTTCCGTCGCGCTGAAGGTGAACCCGAACAGCGCTCCGCCCAGCGACGGCGAAGAGACGAAGAACTCAAAAAGCGCCTCGCCCATCCCGATGATCAACCCGCCCACGATGGCGCCGGGGATCGACGTAAACCCGCCCAGCATCAAAACCGGCAGCGCCTTGAGCGCGATCAGGCTCAGCGAGAACTGCACGCCCGATTTCGAGCCCCACATGATCCCGGCCACAAGCGCCACGATCCCCGCCAGGCTCCAAACCAGAACCCAAACGTAATTGAGCGAGATCCCCACGCTCAACGCCGCCTGGTGGTCATCGGCCACGGCCCGCATCGCCCGGCCCTGCTTGGTATATTGCGAGAACGCGATCAGCACCGCCACCAGGATCGCGGCAATGATCGAGGCCGCGATATCCAGGTTGTCGATGAAAAAGCCATAGCCAAACATGTTGAACGTGCTGTCATCGATGGGGATGTTGATCCCCTGCGGCAGACCAACATCGAGCGTCCTGAGCTCGGATCCCCACATCAGATCGCTCACACCCTCCAGGAAATAGGCCAGGCCAATCGTCGCCATGAACAGGATAATCGGCTCCTGACCCACCAGATGTTTGAAAATGAAGCGCTGCACGAGAAGGGCGAAGGCGACCATCACGACGACGGTAAAAAGGATCGACATCGCCGTTGGCATCGTGAAGCCGAAATCATGCACATGGGTGCCGAAAATCGCGTTGATCAGATGGGCAAAAGGCACGCGGCCCTCTTGGATCCCCACTAGGGTCATCGCCGCAAACAGGGCCATGACGCCTTGCGCATAATTGAAAATCCCCGAGGCCTTGTAGATCAGCACGAAGCCTAGCGCGACAAGCGAATACATCACCCCGGCCATCAGCCCGTTGAGCATCACCTCCATCGCAAAGATCAGATTGTCAGGCATAGTGTCGGCCCCCCAAAATTAACCATTACAGCGCGTGGCAAGGGCCGGAAATTTTCTACCCCGGTTCTACCCCGAAAGTACCCGGATTCTACCCCGGTTCTACCGCCTCCGTTTCGGCCCGTAGCGGGCGTTAACCTAATCATGGCTGACCCCCAGATAGGCGTCGATCACCTCCTGGTTGGCGCGCACGTCGGCAGGGGTTCCGTCGCCAATCTTGCGGCCGTAATCCATCACGACAACGCGGTCCGACAGGTCCATAACCACGCCCATATCGTGCTCAATCAGGACGATCGTGGTGCCAAATTCATCATTCACATCAAGGACAAAGCGACTCATGTCCTCTTTCTCTTCGACATTCATGCCCGCCATCGGCTCATCGAGGAGCAGGATCTTAGGCTCGGCCACCAGCGCCCGGGCCAGCTCAACGCGCTTTTTCAGGCCATAGGGCAGGCGCCCCACGGGCGTTTTCCGAATGTGCTGGATTTCCAGGAAGTCGATGATTTCCTCAGCTTTTTCCCGGTTTGCCACCTCTTCCCGCTCGGCCTTCCCCCACCACAAAACCTGGTCGAGGAAGTTCGCTTTCATATGGTTCAAACGGCCCGTCATGATGTTGTCGAGCACGCTCATCCCGTCGAACAACGCGATATTCTGAAACGTCCGCGCAATGCCCTGCCGCGCCACCTGAAAGGGCTTCATCGTGGGCCGCTTCTCGCCGCGAAACCAAACCTCGCCCTCTTGCGGATGGTAAAAGCCCGAAATGACATTGAGCATCGAGGACTTGCCCGCCCCATTGGGCCCGATAATCGCCCGGATCTCGCCCTCGCGCACATCGAAAGAGATGTCCTTGATCGCCACCACACCGCCAAAGCGCAGCGTGATATTGCGCATCTCCATCACCACCCCGCCAATCTTGCGGCCATCGGGCGTTGTGTAGCTATCTGATTGATCGAGCATGCTAAAATTCCCCGGCTATTCGGCGGCGAGCCGCTGTTCGACCGCCTGCGTCGCCGCATCCCGGATCGCAAGCGTGGCGCTGATCTTGCCCTTGCGGCCGTCCTCATAGGTCACTTCGGTCTCGGTGAATTTCTCGGTCGATCCGTCGTAAAGCGCTATCACCAGCTCGGCGTATTTCTCCTCGATGATCCGGCGGCGCACCTTCTGAGTTCGGGTCAGTTCTCCGTCATCGGCGTCGAGCTGTTTGTGCAGCACGAGGAAGCGGTGGATCTGACAGCCCGAGAGCATCTCGTCTTGCGCGACCGAGCGGTTGACCTCTTCGACATGGGCCTGCAGCGCGCCCAACACCTCGGGGTGGCTGGCCAATTCCTGATAGCTGGCATAGGCGATGTTGTTGCGCTCGGCCCAATTCCCGACGGCCGTTAGGTCGATATTAAGAAAGGCCGTGCAATAGTCCTTGCCCGCTCCGAAGACGACCGCCTCAAGGATGTTCGGGAAGAACTTGAGTTTGTTTTCGACGTATTTCGGCGCAAACAGCGATCCATCGGCCATTTTGCCCACGTCCTTGGCCCTGTCGATGATCCGCAGATGCCCGGTGTCGGGCTCAAGAAACCCGGCATCGCCCGTGGCCACCCAGTTCTCGGCATCCTTGGTCGAGGCGGTGCTGTCAGGGTTTTTAAAATACTCCACGAACACACCGGGGGAGCGGTAGTAGACCTCACCGCTGTCATCGATGCGAATCTCCACACCCGGCGTAGGCGTGCCCACCGTGTCGGGGCGTACTTCGTTGTCTTTCTGCTGGGTGATGAAAACGCTGGCTTCGGTCTGACCGTAGAGCTGTTTGAGGTTGATCCCTAGCGCGCGGTAAAAGTCGAAGATCTCCGGCCCGATGGCTTCACCGGCCGTATAGCCCACCCGCACCCGGCTGAAGCCAAGCGAGTTTTTCAGCGGGCCATAGACTGCCATCTCGCCCAGTTTGTAGCGCAACCGATCCAGCGCGCCGACCGGTTTGCCATCCAGTAGATCGCGCCCGATCCGCTTGGCCACATCCATCGCTCGGCCAAACATCGCGCGCTTTAGTCTCCCGGCATCTTCCATGCGGATCATCACATTGGTGAGCTGCGTCTCAAAGACCCGCGGCGGGGCAAAGTAATAAGTCGGGCCGATCTCACGCAGGTCGGTCATCATCGTGTCCGCACTTTCGGGGCAGTTCACACAGAACCCCGCCCAATAGGCCTGACCGATGGAGAAGATGAAATCGCCGACCCAAGCCATCGGCAGATAGGCCAGGACCTCATCGCTCGCGACAAGGCCGTCGAACTCGCAGGAATTCTTGGAGGTTTCGATAATGTTGCGGTTCGACAGGACCACACCCTTGGGCTTGCCCGTCGTGCCCGACGTATAAAGCATCACGCAGGTGCTGTCGGCATCCAGAGCGGCCTCACGGCTCGTCAGCTCACCGATCAACCGCTCCCGCGCAGCGACACCTTCGGCCTTGATATCGTCAAGCGCGTGCAGGCGGGCATGGTCGTATTTCCGCATGCCTCGCGCGTCTTGATAGATGATGTGCTCGATCCCGGTCGCGCGCTCTTGCACCTCAAGCACCTTATCGACCTGCTCCTGATCGCCCACGATCACAAAGCGCGCACCGCAATGCTCAAGGACATAGGCCATCTCTTCGGCAACGGCGTCTTGGTAAATCGGCACGGGCACCGCGCCGACCATCTGGGCGGACACCATCGACCAGTAAAGCGAGGGCCGGTTTCGGCCGATAACTGCGACGTGGTCACCGGGCGCAAGGCCCAGGGCGAGAAGGCCGAGCGCGATTGCTTCGATCTCACCGGAGGTTTCAGACCAGGACCAGCTTTGCCAAATGCCGAACTCTTTTTCGCGATAGGCGGCTTTCGCACCCATGTTTGCCGCATTGCGACGCAGCAATCCGGGTATTGAAACGGGGTCCCCCCCCGCATGGTGATCACGCGGTGTCGTCATACAAGCCAGCCTCCTCCCAAAGGCCAACCGCCGGGAAACCACCTTTACGATGGTTAATTCCTGGCGGTCGCAGTCTTGATGTTGCGAATTGATGGTAAGGGCGAAAAGAAAATTAGCAAGCGCTTCGTAAGGCAAGCTCTTGTAGAAGAATAAAAGATCTTCGCCCAGACCCGGCTGGTTTCACCGCACTCAACAAGCCGATGACGCCCGCCGCGATCCGAGGTATAGCGGAGCTATGGATATTATCACGCTCGCTTTTTACGCCGTCGTTTGCGCCTGTTTGACCTGGGCAGCACCTAGACTGGGCGCCCCCTGGATGCGCTTTGGGGTCGGCGCCGTCGTTGGCATTATCGCGGCAAGCCTTCTGCCGCTTCTGCGAGATGTCCTAACCGGGTACAGTTAGGCCCGCGCGCGCGCCTCGCGGATCTTACTCCGCAGCGAATTGGCGGTCTTCCACCGCTTCGGCATGGACCGCGCAGAACTTAAACTCCGGGATCTTGCCAAACGGGTCGAGGACCGGGTTCGTCAGAAGGTTCGCGGCGGCTTCGACATAGGCGAAGGGTAAGAAGACCATGTCCGGCGCCACGGCGCGATCTGCCCGTGCCATCAACTCAATCGTGCCGCGTCGCGTGCTCAGACGGATCTGACCGCCGGGCTCAATGCCGAGTTTGCGCAAGGTCGAGGGATGGAGTGAACAATTCGCCTCCGGCTCCACCGCGTCCAGCACCTTGGAGCGCCGCGTCATTGAGCCGGTGTGCCAATGCTCAAGCTGCCGCCCCGTCGTCAGGATCATCGGATACTCCGCATCCGGCGTCTCATCGGGCGCGATCACATTGGCCGGGGCGAAACGGGCACGGCCTTCGGGCCTGGGGAAACCCTCTCCAAAGACGATCGCCTGGCCCGGGTCTTCGGGGCTGAGCGAGGGGTAGGTCACGGCGCCTTCCCCATCCAGCCGGTCCCATGTGATGTTGTTGAGAGAAGCCATGTTAAGCTTCATCTCGGCAAAGACCTCACTGGGATGGGTGTAGGTCCAATTGAGCCCGATCCGCTTAGCCAATTCGGTCGTGATCCACCAATCCTCCTGCGCCTCACCCGGCGGGCTCACCGCCGCCCGGCCCATCTGGACTTGGCGGTTGGTATTGGTCACGGTGCCACGCTTTTCCGCGAAGGCCGCGGCGGGCAGGATGACATCGGCAAAGTTCGCGGTTTCCGTTAGGAAGATGTCTTGGACGACAAGATGCTCAAGCTTGGCCAAGGCCTCACGGGCATGGCCCACGTCCGGATCGGACATGGCCGGGTTTTCGCCCAAGATATACATTCCCCGGATCTCACCGTCATGGACGGCATCGAGGATCTCGGTCACGGTCAGTCCCTTCTCGGCCGAGAAATCATCGGAGTCCCAAACCTCAGTAAAGGCCGAGCGCACGCCGTCATCCATCACGCTTTGATAATCCGGCAGGAACATCGGGATCATGCCCGCGTCCGAGGCGCCTTGGACATTGTTCTGGCCGCGCAGCGGATGCAGGCCCGTACCGGGCCGCCCGACATGGCCGCACATCAGCGCCAGGCTAATGAGACAACGCGCATTGTCCGTGCCGTGGATATGCTGACTGACACCCATTCCCCAAAAGATCATGCCCGCCCGTGAGCCTGCGAATTTGCGCGCCACTTCGCGGATCTCTTGCGCCTCGATGCCGCAAATATCAGCCATCTTTTCCGGCGGGAAATTGGCCAGATGGGCCTTTTCAGCTTCCCAGTTCTCGGTGAAAGCGTCGATATATTGCTGATCGTAGAGCTTCTCTTCCACGATCACGTGCATGATCGCGTTCAGAAGGGACACGTCGCTGCCGGGGCGGAATTGAAGCATGTGGCTGGCATAGGTCTTCATCGCCTGGCCGCGCGGATCGATGATGATCAGATCGCCGCCGCGCTTGGCAAATTGCTTGAAATACGTCGCCGCGACGGGGTGGTTGTTGGTCGGGTTCGAGCCGATGACAATGGCGCAATCGGCGTTCTCGATCTCATTGAAGGTCGCGGTAACAGCACCTGATCCGACATTCTCCATCAAGGCCGCAACGGAGGATGCATGGCAAAGCCGCGTGCAGTGATCAACATTGTTATGGCGAAAGCCCTGGCGAATGAACTTCTGGAAGAGATACGCCTCTTCGTTGGAGCATTTCGCCGAGCCAAAGCCCGCCACACGCCGCCCGGTATCGTCACGCAAGCGGCTGAGGCCGCCGGCCGCAACCTCCAGCGCTTCGTCCCAGCTTGCTTCGCGGAAGTGCCGCTCCCAATTGGCCGGGTCGACATTGAGGCCCTTGGCGGGGGCATCGTCACGCCGGATCAACGGTTTCGTCAGGCGGTGGTCGTGATGGATATAGTCAAAGCCGAAGCGTCCCTTCACGCAGAGACGGCCCTCATTGGCGGGGCCATTGATTCCTTCAACGTATTTGATCTTGTT
Organism: Pseudomonadota bacterium; assembly: GCA_038530555.1. Taxonomy (GTDB): domain Bacteria; phylum Pseudomonadota; class Alphaproteobacteria; order Rhodobacterales; family Rhodobacteraceae; genus HKCCE3408. The sequence goes on from JBCBCN010000002.1 coordinate 29,316, forward strand.
GTCTTTGACCTTGAGGCTGACCTGACAGCCGACGCCGCAGAACGGGCAGACGCTTTTGATCTCTTCGTCAAAATCCTGGCTGTCGCCCACCTGGTTTTCATCGAGCACGGTCGCGGGCATCAACGCGCCGGTCGGACAGGCTTGGACGCATTCACCGCAGGCCACACAGCTCGACTGTCCCATCGGGTCGCCGAAATCAAAAACCGGATAGCTGTCATGGCCACGGCCCGCCATGCCGATCACGTCATTGACTTGGACATCGCGGCAGGCCCGCACGCACAGCCCGCAGGAGATGCAAGCGTCGAGATTAACATTCATCGCGACATGGCTGTCGTCGAGGATCGGCACACGGTCCGGCTCAAGCTTGGGAAAACGGCTTTCCTCGATCTCATTGAGCTCGGCCATGTCCCAGAGATGTGAGGAGCGGTCATGCGCCTCTTCACGCTCAGGCTGATCGGCCAGGAGCATCTCGACGACCATCTTACGGGCGGTTTTCGCGCGGGCTGAGGCGGTCGTCACAACCATGCCCTCAACCGGTTCCCGAATGCAGGAGGCAGCCAGGTTCCGCTCACCGTCGATCTCAACCATGCAGGCCCGGCAATTGCCGTCGGGCCGATAGCCCGGGGCGGGTTTGTGGCAGAGATGCGGAACCTTAAGGCCACGGCCATTGGCCGCTTCCCAGATGGTCGTCCCCTTCTCGACCGCGACATCCTCTCCATCGAGGGTGAAGCGGATGATCTCCGACATTGGCTAGCCTCCCAGCGCGCTCCGTCGATCCTAGCCTGGGGCAAATAATCGTTTAGGTCAAAGGGCGACTTCGCGACGCTTCATAGCGGCATAAGCCGGTTGTGGCGCTAGCGAAAGATGCGCAGATAAAGCCAGTTGGGCATGATCGTGCAGAGGCGGAAGAACCAAGCAAACGGCGCCGGATAGGCCTTTTCGAAGGTTCCGCTGGCCATATGGTCGACGAAGTATTCCGCGGCTTTCTCGGGCTCCATGATCTGGGGCATCGAGAAGTCGTTCTTGTCGGTCAGGCGCGTGCGGATATAGCCTGGGTGGATCACCTGGACTTCAACACCTGAGCGAAAAAGGTCGATATAGATCGACTCCGCAAGCGACGCCATCGCCGCCTTGGAGGCGCTATAGCCGATGGCACCGGGCAGGCCACGATAGGCCGAGAGAGAACCGGTGAGCACGATATGCCCCGTGCCACGCTTAGCGAAGTCAGGCGCCACATGGGCCAGGCAGCGCATCGCGCCCGTCAGGTTGATGTCGATCATGCGCTCGACCTGTTCGCCCTGCCAATCCTGCGCTTTCATCGGCTCATAGTAACCCGCGAGATAGACAAAACCGTCGATCTCGCCGATCTCATTCCAGGCCCTCTCCACAGCCTTTGGGTCGCTGACATCGACCGCCACGGCCTGGGCTTGACCGGGCATTTCGGCGGCGAGTTCTTTCAGGCGATCTTCGCTGCGCGCGGACAAGATCACCTCGACGCCCATACGGCTGAGCCGCTGCGCCACTGCAAGGCCCAAGCCTTCAGAGGCACCAACTAGCCAATAGCGTTTGCCGTTCCAGTCTCGCATCGATCGGTCTCCTTGGAGTGCCCGGTGGGTATTTAGGCGCATGCGCCCACGCTTCTAGGTCTGCGTTTGTGGCTCAGGCTCCGGCAGATCGGTGGTCCACAAAAGCGCCAGCGAGATGAGTTTGAGGATGCACGGGATCCCTGCATATAGCAGTGACAAAAGGGCAAGCGCGCTTTCTGGGCTGTCGCCACCGGGCGTGTACCCGGCCTGATCGAGGGCGGGCAACACCAAGATCGCCGCGAAGGCCAGGGTGAATTTCGACATGAACGACCAGATCCCGAAACCGGCACTCGCATCCGGCGAGATCTCGGCCATGCGGCGCGCGAAAATCGCGGGGAGCAAAGTGAAATCGGCGCCCAAGGTCGCGCCGGAGACCAAGCAGACCACAGCGAAAAACACAGCGTCGCCAGGGCCTAAAAGCGGGACGGAACTGAATGCAGCAATGGCCAGGACCATACCGGTGGCCAATGCGTTGCGCGCCCCGATCCGCTGCGCGATACGGCTCCAGACCGGCGCCGATCCGGCGGCAGCCACGAAGAACAGCAAAAGCAGCGGCCCCTCCCAACCCGGGGCCTCCAGCCGGTCTTCAACGAAGAACAAAAAAAGCGTCGAGGACACCGCCACCGGGGCGGCATTGGCGAAGGCGATCAAAAGCAGGCGGCGCGCGGTCGGGTCGCGCAGGACGAGGCCGAAATCCGTGCCGCCTTCGATGGCGTCACCTGCCCCCTTAGCCGAGTTCCACTGGCTGTGCATCAGGACGATCGCCAGCAAGGCCGCCACGCCATAGCCGAGCGCGAACAGGGCGAAAGGCATCTCGCTGCCCGACACTTGGAGCACGGTCGGCGCAACCGAGGCGGCACAGATGCCAACCAGCGCTCCGGATTCGCGCCATCCAGCCAGCTTGAAGTGGCCCTGCCCCGGCATGCGCGCGGCCGTAATCACCCCTTGGGAGTAAAAACAGATGTAGAGAAATGAGAAGGACGAGAAAAGCCCGACCAGCATGATCGCGAACCAGGCTAGGGGCGCAATGGGCGGAGAGATTGCGAAGAGCCCGATCATCGAAGCGCCGAGTATCGCCACGGCGATTGCGGAAGTCAGGCGGCGGATGTTCTGCGTTTTCGAGGCCAGCCATCCCAAAGCCGGGTCTTGGCCGAAATCGAGCAGACGTAGGACGAACAGGACCGAGGCCATCGCGGTGAGGCCGACGCCATATTCCTCAGCGTAGAAATCCGGCGCGTGCAGATAGATCGGCAGGCCCGCGGCGTAGAGAACCGCAGCGAACCATGCATAGGCCGGCAAGCTCGGCGCGGCCGGCTGGCTCACCGCGAGACCTCATCGATAGGCGGTTTGGGCCTTACGCGGTAGCGCGCGCCCTTCCACCAGAGCTTGAGCGCTTGCCAGTGGATCAGGCCAAGGACGCGCCTTGAGCCGAAAGGTCGACGGAGGCAGGCGCGAAGAATCCCACCATCGGTAAGTGGGCGCCGGGCGCCCTTGAGGGTGGCAATCACGCCGCCATTGCCCGCAGTATAGTCGATCACGATGTTGATCGCGTCGGGGCGGATGTCGAAGCGAAACTGATAGCCGCCCTCGATCTTTTGAAACGGAGAGACGTAAAAGATTTTGCTCGCGGTCAGGGTGTCGCGGCGGTCGATGGGCGCCAAGTCGGGGCGCGTACAGAGGTAAGAGTGCCGCTCCCGAAAGGTGTTGGTGACTTCTGCGATGACGGCGCGTAGGGCACCGTCCCCATCATGGGCGAGCCAGAAGCTGACCGGGTTGAAGACATGGCCCAGGACCTTGGGCTGCGCCAAAAGGAGAAGGCGGCCTGAGGTTTCTTGTTCCAAACCGTGCTCGGCCAAAACCTCTCGCGCCCAGGCAGCGCCGCGACCCTGCCCGGAAGGCCCGCCATGGTCGTGATCCCAGAGCGCCGTCAGATTGGTGCGATTGCGCGAGAATAGACGCGGCTGAGCTTGGGTCTCCTCCGGGGCGAGCAGGACGTAATCGATCGAATAGGTGAAGGCGTTCTCCACCGCACCTTTGCGACCGTGAAAGGTCTCTCCGGGGATATGCTCGACAGCCTGCATCGGCGATCAGGCCACAGCGGCAAGGCGGCGCGTGAGTTCAATCCCGTCAACCACATCCAGGGCGCTGGCATAGCCGTCTTCGTGAAAGCCGTTTTTCATCCAAGCGCCGCAGAACCAAGTCCGGTTGAGGCCGTTCATGGAATGGATGACATCCTTGGCGGCCTGGGCGGCGAGATCGTAGACGGGGTGGTGGAAGGTCTTGGTGTCGTAGATCAGCGCCTCATCGATCGGCCTACGGGTGTTGAGCGTGACGAAAAGCGGGTCACTTTCTGGGATCGGCTGTAGGCAGTTCATCCAATAGGTCAGGTCAATCGGACCGGCCGTGTGATCCTTAGCCTCGGTGTAGTTCCAGCTCGACCAGGTGGCGCGTCGTTTCGGCATGACGGACGGATCGGCATGTAGAACGGCGTGGTTGGCCTGATAGCGAACGGCGCTGAGCGCTGTGATCTCGGGCCCGGTCGCGTCGGACAGAAGCTTGAGGGCGATGTCCGAATGGGTAGCCAGGACAACCTCATCGAAAGGTTCGGGATGCCCGCCGCTTGCGACGATGACCCCCGCACCGTTTCGCGTGATCCCTTCGACCGGCGTGCCCAGGCGCAGGGTCACGCCATGCGCCCGCAAAGCCGCCTCCAGACGCCGCACATATTCGATCGAGCCGCCTTTCACGGTCAGCCATTCATGCTGTCCGGAAATGTGCATCAGGTTGTGATTGCGGAAAAAGCGGATCAGGGCCTGGGCGGGGAAGTCCAAGATCTCTTCGCGCGGCGTGGACCAGATCGCACCGGAAATCGGCGTAATATAGTAGTCGCGGAACCACGGCCCCATCTGCAAATCGTCGAGAAATTCCCCTAGGCTGACACTGTCATCATCGGCGAGTTGTTCGGCCGTCGTGTTAAATCGCCAAAAATCGCAGATCATGCGTAGGAATTGCGGGCGCACGATGTTGCGTCTTTGCGCAAAAACGACGTTCAGGCTGCGCAGCCCGTATTCGATCGAGCCACCCTTCATCGACGCGGCAAAACTCATATCCGAAGGCGCCAAGGGCACGTCTAGCTCTTGGAAGAGAGCCGTGAGGTTGGGATAGTTCACACGGTTGAACACGATAAAGCCGGTATCAACGGGCTGATCGTTGTTTTTTCCAGCGATAACAGTACGTGCGTGGCCGCCGAGGCGCGGCTCGGCCTCGATCAGCGTCACGTCATGGGACGGAGCCAAATGGTATGCAGCGGCCATGCCGCTTATGCCTCCGCCGATGACGGCGATCCGTTTGCGTGCTAGCATGCTGGCTCCAAATGGGACGGTCGCCCTGAAGGTCAAGATGTCATGATTTTCTGACACTTACGAGGCAGACCATTGTTCCAATTAAGTAAAAAACTTTGATCCGCTCTATGGAGAGCGCCGTATCCCGCATAGACTGTTACGTGCGTTCCTACGCAACACGCTAAGATCCCTGCGCAACCTCCCTATCGCGCGCTCAGGATTGGTGGAGCAAAAGAAGCCGTGACGCTCGTTGAAAAGTCAGAAGCCCATTGGGTGGCGATGGTGCATGCTATCGCAGAAAAGCAGGACAAATCGGCTTTTGCCGAGCTGTTCCGGCATTTCGCGCCCCGGGTGAAAGCCTTTTTGATGAAGAATGGTGCCGACGAAAGCTTGGCCGAGGAATGTATGCAAGACGTGATGACGACACTCTGGCGGAAGGCGCAAATGTACGATCCAGCGCGCGCATCGGTTGCGACGTGGATCTTTACCGTTGCCCGAAACCGTAAGATTGACTTGTTGCGCAAGTATGCCCGCCCCGAACCAGAAGAGCTTCCGTGGGGACCGGAGCCAGAACCGGAGGCGGCAGAGGTCATCATCCTCGCCCAGGAGAGCTCCAAACTGGCCGCGGCGCTGAAAGCCTTACCAGACAAACAGCGCAAATTGATAGAGAGAGCCTATTTCGGCGATATGACCCATAGCGAAATCGCCGCAGAAACAGGATTACCCCTTGGCACGATCAAGTCCCGGCTTAGGTTAGCGCTTGACCGGCTTCGACACAACATGACGTAGCGAACGACCATGAATATACAGACCAACCAAATCAGCGATGAGTTGCTGATGGGATATGCTTCGGGTGCTTTGCCCCAAGCCTTTGACCTCGTGGTAGCCACGCATCTGTCTTTGAACCAAGCGGCGCACATGCGCCTGCAAGGATTTGAGGCACTAGGTGGCGCCATGCTTGAAGGCCTCGATGAGGCACCCGTCGCAGACGAAAGCCTTGAGAACGTGCTTGCACGGATCAATGGCGACGCCCCTGAGGCACCTGTTTTGGCAGCGCGCTCAGATGGCATCTTCCCGACCCCTCTTAAGCAAGTGGTAGGCGGCGATAGCGATGCCGTTCTGTGGCGTTCTATCGGGATGGGAGTGAAGACCGCCGTCGTGCATGACGATGAGCATGCGACCGCACGGTTGCTGTACATCCCCGCCGGCAGTGAGATGCCCATGCACTCGCATAGCGGCCTGGAAATGACGCTTGTTCTGCAAGGCGCCTACAGCGACGATGATGGACGGTATGCCCGTGGTGACCTTGAGATTGCCACCGACCAGGATGATCACACACCCGTTGCAGATGCCGGTGAGGACTGCATCTGTCTGATCGCGACCGACGGTAAGCTAAAGTTCAAAAGCTGGCTTGCGAGGATTGCACAGCCGTTCATCGGGATCTAACGCCTCGAGATATGTGATAGCGGATCGCCCGGCCTTGCCGGGCGTTTCTCGTTTCAGCCATTCGCACGACGATATATGCTGGTCCGCATGGCTGATCGAAGACCGAGACCGCAGATCGACAAGAAATTCGCCCCCACCCGTCGGGAGTTGAAGTTTCGCCTGGCCTTTTCCCTGTTCGGCTCAGCTCTTGTCGTTGTCGCCCTATTGCGCGCGCCAGTGATGGGCCTCGCTATTGTCGAAGTTGGCCTGCTCGCCGGGGCGTTTTTCGGCGGCACGGCCCTCTGGGCCTCCTGGAAGCTCTGGCAGCGCGATCATCCGGAATGAGCGCGACGTCCGAGTTCGTCTATCGCCCGCCCGACCTGCCGCTTGAAATCCTGCATGCCGATCATGAGCTTTTGCTGGTCGAGAAACCCGCTGGGCTTTTGAGCGTTCCGGGGCGGGGCGAACATCTCAACGATTGCCTGATCACGCGGGTTCAGCGGGTCTATCCCGAGGCGTTGCTTGTGCACCGTTTGGACATGGACACGTCCGGTGTGATGGTCTTTGCAATGACCGCCCATGCCCAGCGGCATCTGGGCCTGCAATTCGAAAAGCGCCAGGTGCATAAGACCTATCTCGCGCGGGTCTGGGGACGGCTTGCCGAGGATACCGGCGAGGTCGATCTGCCGATCGGTGTCGACTGGCCCAACCGTCCACGGCAGATGATCGACCCGGAAAACGGGCGACCGGCACAGACATCCTGGCATGTGAAACGCCGCGATGAAGAGACCACGCGCCTGCATCTTTTTCCCAAGACTGGCCGTTCGCACCAGTTGCGCGTGCATATGCTGGCGCTGGGCCACCCGATCTTGGGCGATCCGCTTTACGCCGACGGGCCCGCGCGGGAGTTTCCGCGCCTGATGCTGCACTCCGAACGCCTGAAGCTTCGCCACCCGGACGGGGGCAAGCATCTGGCCTTTCGCTCTAAACCACCGTTTTAGATCCAGTCGCTGACGGCTTTGACCTCTAGGAATTCGTGCAAACCAAACAGACCGCCTTCGCGTCCGTTACCCGACTGCTTGAAGCCGCCAAAAGGCGACCCCGCGCCGAGGCCTACACTGTTGCTTTCCACCATACCCGAGCGCACACGCGTCGCCACGCGACGGAGCTGATCCTTGTCCTCGGTCTGGATGTAATTGGTCAGGCCGTAATCGGTGTCGTTGGCGATCTCGATCGCTTCCTCTTCGGTATCGAAGGGCATGATCGACAGGACGGGGCCGAAGATCTCTTCGCGGTAGATCCGCATGTCCGGTGTGACGTCTGCAAAGACGGTGGGGCGGACGAAATAGCCACGGTTAAGGTGCTCGGGCCGTCCCGTCCCGCCCGCGACCAGGCGGGCGCCCTCGTCGATGCCCGATTGGATCAGGTCCTGAATTTTGTCGTACTGCAGTTCTGAAACCACAGGGCCGATATGGCGCCCGGCTTCCGAGGCGGGGCCGACCGCTGTGGCTTCCGCCGCCTCTACAGCCATGGCGACCGCGTCCTCATAGCGGTCGCGCTGCACCAGCATCCGTGTAGGGGCGTTGCACGACTGGCCGGAATTGTTGAAGCACCGGATCGCGCCGCGTTTGGCCGCCTTTTCATTGGCGCTTTCGAAGATCATGTTTGCGCCTTTGCCGCCCAACTCAAGGCTTACCCGCTTAATCGTGTCCGCCGCGGATTTTGAGATCAGCCGCCCGGCGCGCGTGGAACCGGTGAAGCTGACCATGTCCACGTCCGGATGGGCCGAAAGCTGACTGCCGACGCCCGCCCCGTCGCCATTGACCATATTGAAGACGCCGGGCGGGATGTCGGCCGCATCGACCATTTCGCTGAAGACGAGGCTGGAAAGCGGCGCGATCTCGGATGGCTTCAACACCATCGTGCAGCCCGCCAAAAGCGCGGGCGCGACCTTGAGCGTGACCTGGTTCATCGGCCAGTTCCACGGCGTGATCAGCGCGCAGACCCCCACCGGCTGATAAAGCAGCATCGTGCTTTCGGCTTGCGGGCCCAGCGGTTTGTGCCAGTCGAAATCGCGGGCTTGCGCGATCAGGGCCTCGAGGTGGAAATCGCCTGAGCTGACCTGCTGTTGGCGGGCCAGATCGACGGGCGCGCCCATCTCCTGGCTGATCGCCTCGACCATATCGTCGCGCCGGGCCTTATAGGCCTCCAGCAGACGCTCCAGCGCGGCAAAGCGCTCGGCCGGATCGGTCAGGGCCCATCCCTCAAAAGCCGCGCGCGCTGCGGCGACGGCGCGATCGGTATCCTCCTGCGCGCCTAGGGCGATAACGGCGCAAGGCTCCTCGGTGGACGGATTGATCACATCGAGACGCGTGGCGCCCGCGCTCGGCTCAACCCAAGCGCCATTTATGTAGAATTGCGAGCTGTCGGGCATGCTGTCTCTCCCTATTCGGCGAGGCGGAGCGTGGCAGCCTGTTCCACCATGTGCAAGCGGGCAAAACGCGTGTTCCAGCCAGGGCAGTTTCTTCGGAACGCCAGGCCTTTTCGGACCGCCCGTCCCGTGCATTGCGCACCGGTATCCCTTACCTGAGCGAAACGTGAGCACCGGAGGTAGAATCATGGCTTTGCGTATCAACGACACAGTGCCCAACCTGACGGTCACCACCGATCAAGGCAGTTTCGACCTGCACGATTGGATCGGCGACAGCTGGACGGTGCTGTTCTCACACCCCAAGAATTTCACGCCTGTTTGCACGACAGAGTTCGGCGCCGTTGCCCAGCTTGCGGATGAGTGGGCCGCACGCGGCGTCAAAGTGATTGGCGTATCGGTCGATCCGGTTTCTGAACACCCGCGCTGGAAGGCCGACATCAAGGCCGTGGGTGGGGCTGAGCCAAGCTTCCCCATTATCGGCGACGTCGATCTGGAGCTGTCGAAGGCCTTCGACATGCTTCCGGCGGAATACTACCTGCCCGAGGGCCGCACCCCGGCGGACAGCCAAACCGTGCGTTCGGTCTTCATCATTGGACCAGACAAGAAGCTGAAACTTTCGATGACTTATCCGATGACGGTCGGGCGGAATTTCTCGGAAATCCTGCGTGCTGTGGATGCCCTGCAGACCGGCGCGCGCGAGGCGATCGCAACCCCCGCCGACTGGACCCCGGGCGAGGACATCGTCGTGCCCGCCGCCGTATCGGATGAAGATGCAATCGCCAAATACGGCGAGATCGACAAGCGTCTGCCCTATCTGCGTTTCGCCAAACTGGCGAGCTAGGGCAACTCGGCAAAACACAGTAAAAGGGCTGCGCGAAAGCGGGGCCCTTTTTTGTTATCCGATTAGGAGAAGCGCCGGTTCGCACCGTGTAAGAACACGGTCGAGCCCATGGCAACCTGATCGTAAAGCTGGATCACATGGGCATTGATCATCCGTACACAGCCCGAAGATGCCGAGGTGCCGATTGACCAGGGCTGAGGGGTGCCATGGATGCGCAGCATGGTGTCGCGCCCACCGCGATAGAGGTAAAGCGCCCGCGCACCGAGCGGGTTGGTCGGCCCGCCAGGCACGCCACCGGCAAACTGTGCGTAGAGGTGGGGCTCCCGCCGGATCATATTGGCCGTCGGGGTCCAGGACGGCCACTCCACTTTGCGGCGGATTGAATAGACGCCCGGGCTCTGCAACCCGATCCGGCCGACCGCCACGCCATAGCGCAGCGCCGTGCCGCCCTCTTCGATGTGGTAGAGGTATTTGGCGACCGGATCGACATGGATGTCACCGACGCTCAGGCCCGCGCGATGCTCAATCCGTGTCGGCATAAACCGATCATGCACACCCCAGGGGTTGCTGCCCTGGCGCTCCGGCTGGGTCACATTGTCATCGAACGTGACAGCGTCTTGCGCCAAAGCCACGCCCGAAGAGGCAAACAACGCCGACGTTGCAGCAGACGTTGCGATGAAATGGCGGCGGGTCAGCATGTTAGATCGCTCACGGCTGTGGATACTTGGTAAGGTCTTTGCATGGTCAGCCATGATTCCAGCAAGCACTTGCCCGGTCACAAATTGTTTAGCGGCACAGATGCAACAGGTGGTGCAGCGCTCAGGCGCGCTGCACCACAAAGCGTCTACTCAGGTTGCTCGATAAGAGCTGGCTCAGCTTCAAGCACGCTGCGGAACACCAAACCAGCGGCAGCCGCCCCAAGGATCGGTGCCACGATAAACAGCCAAATCTGTGCAAGCGCGGTCCCGCCAACAAACAAGGCCGGACCGATCGACCGCGCCGGATTGACTGAGACACCCGTGATCTTGATGCCGACCAAGTGGATCGTCACCAGCGCCAAGCCAATAGCAAGCCCCGCAAAGGCAGAGGAGCCATCGGATCCCGTTACACCAAGGATCACAACCATGAACAGGAATGTTGCCACTAGCTCGAACAAAAAGGCGGCGGCAAGGGAGTATTCTCCAAGATAACCGCTTCCCCAACCGTTTTGTCCCAGGCCGTTGGTTGCCAAGTCAAAACCTTCGCCGCGCCCACTCACGATTGTGAACAGAGCCAAGGCGGCGAAAATGGCACCAGCGACCTGCGAAGCAATGTAAATCGGGGCCTGAGACGACGGCAGCCGTCCTGCAACAACGGCACCGATCGTAACCGCGGGATTGATGTGACAGCCAGAGATTGGGCCAATGCCATAGGCCATGCCGATCAGGGCCAAGCCAAATGCAAATGATATCCCCATTAGACCGATACCGGTGGTACCGTCGGCCCCCGCTACAACAGCGGCGCCACATCCGACGAATACCAAAGTGAATGTGCCGATGAACTCGGCGATCGCAATACGCATGTTCAACTTCCTCCACATTGAGGATGTTAAGCTAGGCACTCAAAACCGATAGCGAATGGGGAATTTAGCGTCTTGATAAACCTCGGATAGAACCCCCGAACGCTGGCTAGGGCTCCATTATGGCTGTGCAAGAGCTTGATCTGTAGACCTATTTTTCCTTTTTTATCACTCCGCTGGTCTCTCGATTGACCAACTGCATGGCCACCAAACCTTCCCGAGATCATCGTAGACTTAAGGTTTAATCACACCTATTCACTTTCTTTGAGAAAGTCGGGTTTTTGCGGGAGTGACAGTCAAAGTGATAATTCAAGGAGGTCATTCCAAAGTGTCAGGCCACCCACGGCCTTCGATACGTCTTTGCCCGTTCACCTATGATTTCCACGAGAACGTGCTAGGTTTTAAATCGGTTACCGGCAAAGGCGCCGTCCCCAGACCAGGGCAAATTCATCTTCGAGACCCGAAGGCCCTGCCGGATGAGTGTTATTACTTGGTGACTTCCATCATCCAACCTGAAGCAACTGAGCAGACCCGCTCCCCACGTCGCCCATCATAGATGCCGCCGGGAAAGGCAAGGCACGCGTAAAGCCAGTCCATGAAGTGATCAAAACGCGATCTTAGCCGCGGGAACAGACCGCGTGAGCCGAAAATCAACCCAGCCGAGGTGTAGCAGCCCCAGATCAGCGGATGCAGACGCATAGTCGAAAATCCCAACCCGGCGCAGGTCTGCCGCCACCAACTTGGCGTCGCGCGAAAATAGTCGTCGGGATGGCCGTGGATGCGGAAGATGAACGGCACCGTAATAACCAGCCGGCCTCCAGGACGCAGAACGCGGTAGAGTTCGGCCAGTGTCGCCTGCGCGTCGTAAATATGCTCAAGCGTGTTGAAACAGACCACACAATCGAACCGGTCGTCCTCAAAAGGCACCGGCTCACCGGGCTCGATCAGATGCGTTGGAGCAATTTTCTCTTCGATGTTCACAGAACTTACGGATGCGGCATCGGCCAATAGGTGCAGGTATTTAGCCTTCTGGCCGCCGCCGAAATCTAGGATGTCGCCTGTCAGTGTCAGATTAGACACCGCCTCATATTGCAAGGCTCTGAGTACTGAATGTCGGGGATTTTGCCGGTAAAGCGCACGCAACCGAGCCCAAGTCGGGGTTGGTGGCGGCACGTAGGTATAGTCCATCGGCACTGTCCCAAATCGCGGCCCCCGGCGGATGCGGGGGCCGCGCTTGGCGGATTAATCAGCCGCCTCTTCTTTCTTCATCTCTTCGCCGGTCTCCTGGTCGACCATTTTCATCGCCAGGCGAACCTTGCCGCGGTCGTCAAAGCCCAGAAGCTTGACCCAGACCTCTTGGCCCTCTTTGAGCACATCGGAGGGATGGTTGAGGCGGCGGTTTTCGATCTGGCTGACATGGACGAGGCCGTCGCGCTTGCCGAAGAAGTTCACGAAGGCACCGAAATCGACGATTTTGACGACTTTACCCTTGTAGACTTTACCCTCTTCGGGCTCGGCGACGATCGAGTGGATCATCTCATAGGCTTTCTCGATCGCCTCTCCGTTCGGGCTGGCGATCTTGATGATGCCGTCATCGTTGATGTCGACCTTAGCGCCGGAAACTTCGACGATCTCGCGGATCACTTTACCGCCCGAACCGATCACTTCACGGATCTTGTCGGTCGGGATCTGCATCGTCTCGATCCGCGGTGCGTGCACCGAGAAATCGCCCGCTTCCGTGAGGGCCTTCGCCATTTCACCCAAGATATGCAGACGGCCTTCCTTGGCTTGGGCCAGGGCCTTCTCCATGATCTCAGGCGTGATACCGGCGACTTTGATGTCCATCTGGAGCGAGGTGATCCCGTTCTCGGTCCCTGCCACTTTGAAGTCCATGTCGCCGAGATGGTCCTCATCGCCGAGGATGTCGGTTAGGATCCCGTAGGAACCGTCTTCCTCCAGCACGAGGCCCATCGCCACACCGGCCACCGGTGCTTTCAGCGGAACGCCCGCATCCATCATGCTGAGCGAGGAGCCGCAGACCGTGGCCATCGAGGACGAGCCGTTGGACTCGGTGATCTCGGAGACCAGGCGGATGGTGTAGGGGAAATCCGTGCTTGCCGGCAGAACCGCCTGAAGCGCGCGCCAGGCGAGCTTACCATGGCCGATCTCGCGACGACCCGGAGGGCCCACGCGGCCCGCTTCACCGACCGAATAGGGCGGGAAGTTGTAGTGCAGAAGGAAGTTGGATTTGAAATTGCCATGCAAGGCATCGATGAATTGCTCATCTTCGCCGGTGCCCAGAGTGGTCACGACCAGGCCTTGGGTTTCCCCGCGGGTGAACAGAGCCGAGCCATGGGTCCGGGGTAGGAAGCCCACTTCGCTTTCGATCGCACGCACGGTATCGAGCGCACGCCCATCGATCCGCTTGCCATTCTTGACGACATCGCCGCGAAGCACGTCGGATTCGAGCTTTTTGAGCGCCGAGCCAAGATTGGCATCGGCCTGCTCTTCCTCGCTCAAACCGTCGATGATCGCCTGTTTGGCGGCCGCGACGGCGCCGGTGCGCTCTTGCTTGTCGAGTATGGCGTAGGCTTCGCGCATCTGCGTCTCACCGGCCGCTTGCACCTTGGCGTAGAGCTCAGAATAATCCGGCGCCTGGAAATCGAAGGGCTCTTTGGCGGCGTCTTCAGCCAGAGCGATAATCAGGTCGATCACCGGCTGGATCTGTTCGTGCGCGAAGGTCACGGCGCCGAGCATTTCCGCCTCGGTCAGCTCGTAGGCTTCGGATTCCACCATCATCACCGCACCCTTGGTGCCTGCGACGACCAAATCCAGTCGCTGATCGGGGTTGGAGCGCAGGTCCTGCATGTCGTCAACAGTCGGGTTGAGAACGTATTCGCCGTCCTCGAAGCCCACTCGGCATCCCGCGATCGGACCGCGGAACGGTGCGCCCGAGATGGTCAGAGCCGCCGAGGCCGCGATCATCGCGACGATGTCGGGGTCATTGACGAGGTCATGGCTGAGCACCGTGCACATCACCAGCACTTCGTTTTTGAAGCCGGGGACAAACAGCGGGCGGATCGGACGGTCGATCAGGCGCGCGGTCAGCGTCTCCTTCTCGGTGGGCCGGGCCTCACGCTTGAAGAAGCCGCCGGGGATTTTACCGGCTGCGTAGTATTTCTCCTGGTAGTGTACCGTTAGGGGGAAAAAGCTCTGCCCTTCCTTCGGCGCTTTGGCGAAGGTGACGTTTGCCATCACCGAGGTCTCGCCGAGGGTTGCAATGACCGATCCATCGGCCTGCCGGGCAACCTTACCGGTTTCCAGTGTGAGCGTTTCCTCGCCCCACTGCATGGTTTTCTTCGAAATATTGAACATCATCGATTCCTGTGAGGGAGCTCTCCCGGGCGTTCCCGGGTCTCCCGTTTCCATGGCGGCCCCATTGCCGCCGACCCCTAAATTGCTTGCATCACGCCGGGGTCAGAGCGTCACGTTTCTTCACGCGCCTGCCATACAGCATGGCGCCTGCTTTGCAAACAGATGCTGCGACGCCGCACCGTGTCTGCCTTACCGGCTCAAGCCCGGCCTAAGCGCAAAGACGCGAGACCCGAAAACAGGATGATCCCGAGCCCGACCAGAGCGATGGGGTCCGGCAGATCGGCGAAAAAAACATAGCCCGCAACGGTCGCCGCGATCAGTTGCGTGTAGATCAGTGGCGAGATGACCCGGGCCGGGGTCGTGCGGCTCATGATAACGAGGATGAAGTTTCCCGCCGCCGAGAACAGAGCACTTGCAGTGATGAGGGCGACGACCGACGGGCTTGGCAGCGGCAGGGTCTGGGTCAGCCCGATGGGCGCCAATAAGACCGCCCCGATCAAAAGCTGCGAGATCAGCAAAAGCCGTGGCCTGAACTGCGGCGCGAGCCAGCGATTGGCGGTCAGAAATGCGCCGTAGAACACCCCGGCCAGAACCGCAAAGAGGAGCCCGGGAGAGCCACCAAAGCCGGGTTTGACGACCAAAAGGACGCCCACAAAGCCTAATGCGATCAAGCTAGACCGTGCCCAGCTCATCGGCTCCTTCAAAAGCAAAGCTGAGAGCAGATAGGCGACAATAGGACCGATAAAGAACGCGCCGAACACATCGGCAATGGCCTCCGTTCGCAAGGCGTTGAGGATCGACGCGATGCCGCCGCTGATCAGGGCCGCGCGAAGCCACAGCCGCCAGTCCACGAGTGCCCCAAGCTCAGCGAGGCGCAGCCCGGAAAAAGGCAGCAGTACCAGCGCCGCCAACGCAAACCGTGTCCAGGCGACAAAGAACGGCGCGACCCCCTGCTCGGTCAGCATTTTGCCCGCCGTATCGCCCAAAACGATACAGGTCATCGCGGTGAAGACCATGGCAAAGATGCGCAGCATTGGGGCGAGGTCTAGCGGGCTGGATGGGGATTGGAAATCTCTATGGTGCAGCCCGGAGATCCATGGCGCGGATCGGTCGTGGTTGGTCTCAACGTCAAAGAGAATTGACAATAATGTTAGAGGGTGTAACTTAAGTTAGCCCTTCTAACATAAAGGTGCCCCATGATGGACTTCGCACTAGACACGCAAGCGGGCACCATTGCCGGCCGAGATTTTGGCGGCGGCGGGCTCGCTTTGCTGCTTTGGCCCTCGATCTTCATGGATCGACACAGCTTCACAGGCGCCGTCGATGCCCTGTCGCCCACTTGGCGCGTGATAACTCTGGACGGGCTGGGGCACGGTGAAAGCCCAGGCCTTCGAGGCCGTGGCTAAGGATATGGAGCATGCGCGTTTAGCGGTGCTGCCGACCCGGCACATCTCTCTGACCGATGCAACCTCTGAGGCGCTGGATGTTGTCACCGCGTTCCTCAAAGGGCGGGAGGCTCGCGCCGAAACAGAGGCCGCCGCGAGCTAACGTGAACTGTCTGTAGATTTAACGACGGATGCCAAGACGCTTGATAAGGTCTTGGTAACGCGCCTCATCCTTGTCTTTGACGTAGTCGAGCAGCTTGCGGCGTTGCGCCACCAGCTTGAGCAACCCGCGCCTGGAATGGTTGTCCTTGGCATGGGTTTTGAAGTGCTCGGTCAGGGTCGAGATGCGCGAGCTCAGGATCGCGACTTGGACCTCCGGAGATCCGGTATCGCCGTCTTTCACGGCGTATTCTTTGATCAGCCGGGTCTTTTCTTCAGCAGTAATCGACATCGGGGCTCCTTTCGAAATTCGGGTCGAAATGCGGGCGCGTGCCGGGATGTCGTCCAGCAAGGCCCTCGGAAATGCGCGGCAGTCGAGCCACGAGGCCCGGCATATAGGCGCCCTCAATGAAAATGAAAAGACGAAATGCCATTCGGCAACGGGGCGGAGTATGACTTCCCCTGGTTACCCCGAATTTGAGCTAAATCAGCCGAGCAAAAAGCTCGAATTGGGACAAGGATCTAGCCTAAACACGAGAGGCAACCGTGTGTTGCAAAGGGCCAAAGCCACGGCTTTGACCCCATGCGTTGTCAGAATGACGCGTGGCGCGGGCATCACTGCACCAATTCCCCAGAGTTGTGGGCCAATTCGTCCCATGATCGGCGCGACCCGTGCAAAGCCGGGACACGCGCCGGAGTGCGGCCAAAACGTATGCCGCGATGCTCGAGCCGACCAGTGCGCCGAAACTCCAGAGGATGACACCATGCGCGACGATGCATTTTCACATGAGCTTGACGACTTCTCCTCCGACCGCGGCTCCGCCGAGGGGGCCGCGGCCTTTATGGCCACGCAGTCTTGGAGCGCGGAAGACGAAGCGTTCGAGGCCCATGCCGAAGCCATCGAACTGCGCGCCTTTGAAGACGCACAGCCAACCTACAGCGATGAGGATATCCCCGGATGGGGCGTGGTCACTGTCGTGGGTAATTTCATTTCCGGCGTCGATCAGATCGTATTGGAGTTTGACCCAAGCGACGGACCGCTTCCGCTTTTGACCTTCGATCACACGCTCGAAGACGGATCGACCGCTCTGATGGGCGATGGTCGTCTCATGGCGATCGTGCGCGGCGTCACTGAGGTGCGACGCGCAGATGTGAATATGCTTGTCGCAGAAGACGTCTCGGTCGCAGAGTGCGAGGTCGGAGAGACGGATAAGACCATGCCTATGCTGGAAAACTTCGATCCGGCTGAAGACGTGATTGAGATCATGTATAATCCCACGGCGCATCCCGACCCTAAAATCACGGTCGAGGATTTCGCCGATGGGACAGGCGCGGACATCCTGTTGGACGGCAAAAGTGTTCTTCGGATCGCAGGCGCCCAGGGGATCGACCCTGCCGAAGTGCGATTGGTCGAGCAGGTGGACTAAGCCCTGAGAAACAGTTCGAGAGCGGTCAAGATAGCTTCGGGCGCTTCATCGAGCAGAAAATGGCCTGACCCTGGGATGGACTGGCCTTCGACCTGGCTCGCCCATTTCTGCCATAGGCTGAGCGGTGCGCCGGTTCGGTCCGGAAAACCTTCTTCGGCCCACAGAAACAAGAGCGGGGCTGCGATCTTGGCGCGCTTGGCTGTATCGGCCTCGTCAAGCTGTCGGTCGTAGAAGGCTCCGGCACGATAGTCCGCGCACATTGCGGCCACCCGCACCGGGTCACGGCCCTGGGCACGATAGCTTTCCAAGGCCGCGGCGGGGAACGCATCGAGCGACTTGGACTTCGTCCAGCTTGCCAGCGTCCAGTCGATATAGCCCGCGCCATCCGCTGCGATCATCCGTTCTGGCAACGGGGCGGGTTGGGCCAGGAACGTCCAATGATAGGCCGCAAAGGCCAACTCCGCCGACCAGGCCGCCCAGAAATCCGCGGTCGCCACAACCTCCAGAATGCCAAGCCGGTCGATCCTCAGGGGGTGATCCAAGGCAAAGCGATAGGCCACGCGGGCGCCGCGATCATGGCCAACAATATGGGCCCGCTCGATGTCGAGCGCGTCCAGCAAACCCACGATATCCAAGGCCATCTGTCGTTTCGAATAGGTCTCGTGGCGCGGATCATCCGACGGGGCGTCACTCTCGCCATAACCGCGCAGATCCGGGACAATGACTTGAAACATCTGGGCCAATTGCGGTGCGATCTGCGCCCAGCAATGATGGTTTTGCGGAAACCCGTGCAGCAGGACCAGCGCGGGGCCGCGTCCGGCGATATGCACCGAAAGCTCGATCCCGTTCGTCGCGATCCGCCGCTGCTCAAACCCCTCAATCGCCAACGCGAGACCTCCCGTTCAATCTGCCGCCGCGACGGGCCATGGCTGCGGCTGCACAGCGTAGCCGACATAGAGCGGGTGGCGCGGGTGGCCGTGCTTGGTTAGCCCAAAATGCGCCAGCGGCACATCGCGCTCGCGCAGCAACACCTCGACCTCCGGGCCCCGGTCCAGATGCTCTCCATGGCTGCCCCAGGCGCAGATGACGGCATCAGCCCAGGGCAAGCTTTCGATGATCGCCGCGTCATTGTCCGGGCCGACGGGATCAGCGGCCGCCCGCATCGCTTTGGGATCGGTGTCCCGCCAGGCGAAGATGTTGAGCACGCGGAATGCGCCAAAACCAAGGGCCCTGGCGCGGCGTTCGCAGCGCTCGACGGTTGGGTCGTTTTGGGCCTCAGTCGCGGTGGAGGGATTAAGCATGATGAAGGCGGCACGGCGCCCCTCCGGCTCCCAAACCCGGGTCAGGGTGTAGCGGTAGCGTTCGCAGAGGGAATAGACTGCAACACTGGCCGCGTCGCCCTTTTGGAAGTGCCGCGTGATCTGATCCGACTGTGGCGCGACATCTGACATGGTCATGCGACGAAGACCCGGCTGGGATGGAGAAGACCGGCGCGGTAGGTGCCGATTGCGATGGGCACGCCGTCAATTTCGGCCCAGCAGGCATCGCCGTATTCGGCGCCGGTGATCACCTCTCCGGGATTGCCATTGCGCAGCTTGGCCGCCCCTTGGGCTGTGGCTGTCAGGCGCGGCAGGTCGGACAGGCCCACTTCCAGTGGACGCAGCAGCGCGTCGAGCTCGGGCTGACGAGCGAGCTGTTCGATCTGCTCAAAGCTGACCGCGTCCTCCACATCGAACGGGCCAGACCATAGGCGGCGGAGGCTTTGGACATGGCCCAAACAACCCAGCGCCTGACCAAGATCGCGCGCAATCGAGCGGACATAGCCGCCCTTGCCGCAGACCATTTCCAGCGTGGCGTGATCGCGGTCGGACTGCCCCACAAGCTCTAGCGTCTCGACGTAGAGCGGCCGCGGCTCAAGCTCGACGGCCTCGCCTTGTCGCGCCCGGGCATAGGCCCGCTCCCCGTCGATCTTCACGGCGGAAAACTGCGGCGGGATTTGCTCGATATCGCCTGTAAAGGCTTGCAACGCCTCGCGGATGGCCCGCGCCTCGGGCCGCTCTGCGCTTTCGGCGACCACCTCCCCCTCTGCGTCGTCGGTGTTGGTCGCTTGGCCCCAGCGCACCTCGAACCGGTAGCATTTCAGCGCATCGGTGACGTAAGGAACGGTTTTGGTGGCCTCGCCCAAAGCAACGGCCAAAACGCCCGTTGCCGCCGGATCCAAAGTCCCTGCATGGCCGGCCTTGTTGGCATTGAACGCCCATTTCACTTTGTTAACGACAGCGGTGGAGGTTAGGCCAGCGGGCTTGTCGACGATCAGCCAGCCCGACAGGTCTCTTCCTTTTTTGCGCCTTGCCATGGGCGAGCTCCAGCAGGTTAGCGGATCGCGGGCTAACTGCCCTCTGCATCCGCATCGACAATCGTACCGATGATCGGTCCAACCGGAAAGCCGAGGTCCGAGCGGCCTATTTCAGGCGCATGCAATCGCGACACACGACCATCGAAATAGAGCGCGTTTGGCAGCGAAAGATAGTCCCGGAACAACCGCGCGAAATGGTGGAAATTCACCCGCTCATCCGAGATCGCAAGGACCACACGCTGCCCCTCGGCATCAACACCGACACCGTTGCGGATATTCAAACTGTCCGAGGCTTCACGAAAACGCGGGTGCAGGTCGCCATCGATGACCAGCATCGGGCCCGACTGCGTTGCAAAGCGACACTCCGGCGCGGCCGCCTCAAAGCGCAGGCTTTCTTGCACACGCGCGCCACCCGCCTCGATGCAAAAGACACCGTTGGGCAAAAGACCGAAATTGCCCGGACCGTCTGAGGTGATCAGGCGCATTTCCTGCTCACCCTCCTCAACATATAGACCGACGGGCGCGCGATCGTCGTGGAACATACCCGCATTCATCGCCAAGCCGAGGCGGCGACCCGGCGGCAGGCTGTCATCGACATTCTCGAAACTGCCGTAAACTTGGCCCTCGGGGTCGCGTAAGAAAAGTCTCAGATCATCGCGGCGCATGTCGATCTCACACACCGTGAAACGGGCGCCATCGAATTCGACCTCTTCACAGGACTGCGCCGCGCCACTTGCGCCTGCGGTCAAAGCCAAGGCCAGTATCGCAGCCTCCCACCTCATGGCTCAGACGTCTCCTGATCAGGATCGGATGCAACGTCCCGGCGCACGCGCTCATCCGAGAATAGCCGTCGCGTCTCATCCATCCGGTCAAACGTTTCATCGATGACAAAATGCAGGTCAGGCGCGTACTTTAGCGTCACTTCCCGGGTCAAGGCACGACGAAGCTCGCCCTTGTTGCGGCGCAAGACGGCCAAGGCTTCTTCGCGATGATCTCCACCCAGGGGCATGACGAAGACGCGTGCCTTCTTGAGGTCGGGGCTTGTTTGCACCTCACCCACAGTGATCGACATCGCGTTCAGGTCCGGGTCGTGGATGTCGCCGCGCATCAAAAGGTCCGACAGGGCACGCCGGATTAGCTCGCCCACGCGCAATTGGCGTTGCGAGGGCCCGGAGCCTTCATGTCGGTTGCGTTTGGCCATCGGTTTCGTCCCTGCGTCCCAATTGATCTATGGCAGGTCACCTGGCCCTGCAAGCAAGGCCTTGGCAGGCGGAGGGCGCATGCGCTAGGGCGTGGCGGGAAAGGAGCCCTCAGATGAGCAATGAAAACCGCATGCCGGTTGCCGTGATGGGCGTTTCGGGTCGCATGGGCCGTATGCTTGTCGAGGTCATCGACGAAAGTGATGCGGTGGAGCTTACCTCTGTCAGTGAGCGCGCAGGCCACGATTGGATCGGCCAGGATTTGGGCGTGGTCTTGGGCGGCGGCGCACGCGGGCTGATGGTGTTGGACGACCCGCTGGAGGTGATCAAAGACGCCCGCGCTGTGATTGATTTCACCTCTCCGGCCGCGACCCTGGCGCATTCGGTCATCGCGGCGCAGGCGCGCGCGATCCATGTGATCGGCACTACGGGGTTCGAAGCGGCCGATCTGGCTAAGCTCGAGGCGGCAGGGCGCCATGCGACCGTGATCCGGGCGGGCAATATGAGCCTCGGTGTCAATCTGCTTTTGGGCCTCACACGGCGCGTGGCCGCGGCCCTTGGCACCGACTGGGACATCGAAATTGTCGAGGCGCATCATAAGCATAAGGTCGATGCGCCATCGGGCACCGCTTTGATGCTGGGTGAGGCGGCGGCCGAGGGGCGTGCGGTCGATCTGACCGATGTTGCTGATCGCGGACGCGACGGCATCACCGGTGCGCGCGTGCCGGGGGCCATTGGCTTTCACGCCATCCGCGGCGGTGATGTCGTGGGGGAACATGACGTGATCTTCTCGAGTGAGGGGGAGCGGATCGTGCTGCGCCACCTGGCGACAGACCGAAAGATCTTTGCCCGCGGCGCGGTGCAAGCGGCGCTTTGGGGGCGCGATCAGGCGCCCGGTAACTATGACATGGCGGATGTCCTTGGCCTGGCGTGATCCTGGCCTATTTGTTGCTCTCAATCTCAGCAGCGGGAGTGCAGACCCATGAAAATAACGTCGATTTGTGCGAGCCTGATCCTGGCATTGGCCGCGACAAGCGTTCCGGCAATCGCGGAAGAGTTCGATGTCGTGGACACTCGCGAAGAGTTTATCTCGGCCATCACCGGTCGTGAGCTGACGCGCGTCGGGATCCGGCTAGAAGTGACCGACAGTGGAGTGATCGAAGGCCGCGCATTTGGCACGCCGGTCAGCGGCGCTTGGAACTGGAGCGACGGCTATTTCTGCCGCGATCTCTATTACGGAGAACGCGACCTTGGTTCAAACTGTCAGCAAGTAGCCATCCGAGACAACACGATCCGGTTTACCTCGGATTTTGGGAACGGCGACTATGCCGATCTCCGCCTGCGCTGAACCGCGCTAGGGCGCGGGTCCCTTTCGCCTGGCGGTTTGAGCTGTTGATCGGTGCTCCCGATCAAAAGTCGATCGCCAGGCCCTTCTTTTCCCAATCGCCATAGCGCACAGGCTCGGCCCCGGCCTCGGCACCTTTCGGGCCACCATATTCCTTCGGCAGATCGGTTTTCTTGGCCTTCTTGCGGCGCTCCTCGGCCTCGGCGAGCGCGCGCTGCGCTGCGGGGGGCAAATCCGGCGTGTTCTCGCGCTCAGTCACGTGGCTCGATCCTTCTTGGCCCAATGCTCGGGCGGTTGCGTCTCTATATGGAACAACATAAGCGCACTGGCCTGATGAACAACACTTCCAATCAAGGGCCATCTGCCACAGGGGCACGTCGTGCCGCGCTTTATGCGCTTGAGCAAGTCTTCGCCCGGCGGCGGATGCTGGGCAAGATCAACGCCGGACGGGGCGTGGAGGCCTCGGATGCGGCGCGGGCGCAACGCTTGTGCCTGGGCGTGCTCCGGCATCTCAGTCAGATCGACCGAGCGCTGCAGCCCTTCACAGAGCGGACACCGCAGATTCGGACGCGGTGTCTGCTGCGCCTGGGCGCCTATGAGCTCTTGTTCGAGCGGGAGGCCGCTTATGGCGTGATCGACAGCTTCGTGGATTTGGCCAAGCGCGACCGACAGCTCAGCCGCGGGGCGGGCTTCGTGAACGCGGTCTTGCGGAAAGTGGCCGAACTGCCGCCAGCCGAGCCACAGGCCCAACGCCTGCCGCCGTGGATCCGCAAACCTCTTGTGAAGACACACGGACAAGAGGCCGTTGACGCAATCGAAGCTGCGCATCTGGCAGGTGGGCAGGTCGACGTCACTCCGCGCGGGCCTGACATCACACTGCCCGGGCGCGCCTTGCCGACCGGGTCCTCGCGGCTGGAGAAAGGCGCACAAGTTAGCGCGCTGCCCGGCTATCAGAGCGGAGATTTTTGGGTCCAAGATGCCGCCGCCGCTTTGCCGGTCCGCGCCTTGGCGGGGCTTGTGGACCTGAGCGGGGCGGCCGTGCTGGACCTCTGCGCAGCGCCGGGTGGGAAAACCATGCAATTGGCCAGCCTTGGTGCCCAGGTTACCGCGCTCGACATTTCCGAGCCGCGTCTGGGACGGTTGCGCGAGAACCTCACGCGGACGGGATTGCAGGCCGAGATTGTCTGCGCCGATGCCTTTACTTGGACCGGCAGGCCCTTCGACGCGGTCCTGATCGACGCGCCCTGTTCGGCGACCGGAACGATCCGGCGCCATCCGGAGCTGCCATTTATCCGCACCGGCACCGAAGTGGAAACCCTCACCCGGTTGCAGATGCGGCTGATCGACCGCGCCAAGGACTGGCTCAAACCCGGCGGGATCCTGCTCTATTGCACCTGTTCGCTGCTGCCCAACGAAGGCGAGAACCAGGTGAAGGCCGCGCTGGGGCGGCATCAGGATCTCGGGCTCGTTCCCATCGACGCGGTCGCCCTTGGTGGGGAGGCGCATTGGCAAAGTCCCGCCGGCGGTTTGCGCTTGCGCCCCGATTTTTGGCCTGAGATCGGCGGGATGGATGGCTTTTACATCTGCGCCCTGCGCAAGACCTCAGGACAGGCGTGACAGGGCCGGGGTGGGGAAGTAACCTCGCCCAAGAGAACCGTGGCCGCCCGAATGCCACGCAGACGCCAGATTGAGCAGGACACGACCATGATGCCCTTGAAAACCGGCCCTTTGGGAGCCGCGCCTGGGCCTGCGGAAACCGACGCGCCACGCCCAGCCTGGCGGGATCGTTTGTCGGCGCGCATCCCAAGTTTGATCCGGATCCATGCGGTGAGGTCTCAGCCGTTGGCGCCCCTGCCCGGCGATCCTGCGCGCGCGCGGCACGCCATGGGCGGGACTTGGATCTATGGCGGTGCGATCCTACGGGCCGGAGACACGCCGCCTTGGACCCATCCGGTGCAAGGCGAAGGCTGGCGCGATGCGTTGCACGGTTTTGCCTGGCTCGACGACCTCGCGGCCTTGGGCAACGCCGAAGCGCGGCGCTTTGCGCAAGGCCTGGTCAATGATTGGGCCGGGCGTTTTGGGCGCGGTCATGGCGCGGGCTGGCGGCCCGGACTGACGGGCCTCAGGCAGATGCGGCTGATCTCGCATAGCGTTTTCCTGCTCAACGGCCTGTTGGAGGATGAGAACCGCCGACTGATGCGCCTGCTCGAGCGTCAGGCGAGCTTTCTGGCGCGACGGCACCGGATCGCGCGACCCGGCCTGCGGCAGATAAGTGCGGCCTGTGGCTGGGTGCATTCGGCGATCTGTCTTGATGGGGCAGAGGTGTTCGAAAGCGCCGCACTGGGGGCTTTGGCAAAAGCCTGTCATACCGGTCTTGGCGCGGGCGACGCGCTAGCGTCGCGCAATCCGGAACACCTGCTCCAGATCTTTTCGCTCCTGACTTGGACGGCGAATTTGTTGGCCGATCGCGGACGACCCCGCGATCCCAGCCTCGACACCTATATCGCCCGGCTTGCCGCTGCCCTGCGCGCGCTTCGGATGAGCGATGGTAGCCTGCCGCGCTTGCATGGCGGTGGCCGTGGTCAGCCCGGTCTGTTGGACAATGCGCTGCGGCGCTCAGGCCTGAGGCCTGCGCGTGCTCAGGGTCCGATCATGGGCATTGCGCGGATCGATGCCAGCGGGGCAAGTGTCGCGCTGGACGCCGCGCCCCCGCCTATCGGCGCGGATCAGGGTCACGCGGGCACACTCGGGCTGGAGCTATCATGCGGGCATCAGCCGGTGATCGTGCATTGCGGCTCAGGGGCCCATCTGGGGGCGGATTGGCGCAAATTCGGGCGCACGACCGCGGCGCATTCCACGCTAGAGCTTTTGGGCTACGCCTCATCGCGCCTGCCCGTTGGGGGGGCCGCAGAGGCCGCGCTGATCGACGGCCCCGGCGAAGTCGCGCTGCAGCACCGTGTCTCGGGCAGCGCGTCAGGCCTCGCGCTCAGCCACGATGGCTGGCGCGCCTCGCATGGGCTGACCCATCTGCGGATGGTGCAGTTCGAGCAAGACGGGCGCTTGCTGACAGGCGAAGACGCCCTGGCTGCAATGGATGGCGCGGATCGGGAGCGTCTGGCCCGGATTACACGCGTCCGCGGCGGCCGGGCGCTGGACTTCGCGGTGCGTTTTCATCTGCATCCCGACGCGCGCCCGACCCTCGATATGGGTGGCAAAGCAGTCTCCGTGACCCTGCCAGACGGGGATGTTTGGGTCTTTCGCCACAGCGGCGAAGGCGCGCTGACGCTGGAGCCGAGCGTCTATCTAGACCGGCGCCATGTTCAGGCGCGCGCCAGCCGCCAGATTGTCCTGCGCGGACGCGTCGCGGGGCTTGGCGGCACGGTGAGTTGGCAGTTCTCGCGCCCGGTACTCGCCCCGTCCCGGCGCCGTGCATTTGCCAAAGCGGCCGGTCCTGGCGACGTTCTGAGCCTGGCCCCGTCAAGCCGGATCGGCCAGGGCAATGGCGCCTCGGCTACAGCGCAAGAAGAGCCCTTGTCGCTCAGGGACAGAGTGTGAAAGAAGGCGCCATGTCAGACGTTAGACCCATCAAAACCGCGCTTTTGTCTGTCTCAGACAAAAGCGGCCTCGAAGACCTTGCCAAGGCCCTTGTGGCACAGGGTGTCGCCTTGCTTTCAACCGGGGGGACCGCAGCGGCAATCCGTGCAGCCGGGATTCAGGTTCGCGATGTCTCGGAGGTCACGGGGTTCCCAGAGATGATGGGCGGGCGCGTTAAGACACTGCATCCGATCGTGCACGGCGGGCTTTTGGCGTTGCGCGACGACGCGGATCATCGGGCGGCCCTGACTGAGCATCAGATCGGTGAGATCGACCTCCTGGTGGTCAATCTCTACCCGTTCGAGGCAACGATCGCGCGCGGGGCGGATCGCGAGACGGCGATCGAAAACATCGATATTGGCGGCCCGGCTATGCTGAGGTCAGCGGCGAAAAATCACGCCTCGGTCGCGGTGATCACCGATCCAGAAGATTACGCGCCATTGCTTGCGCAAATGTCGGATCACGGCGGCACGGATCTTGCCTTTCGCCGGACGCTTGCTCAGCGCGCCTATGCCCGGACGGCGGCCTATGACAGCGCCGTGTCGAACTGGATGGCCGCAGCCGATGGGGAAACGACCCCGCGCCGCCGCGCCTTTGCGGGCACGTTGAGCCAGAGCCTGCGCTATGGCGAAAACCCGCACCAGACAGCAGCATTCTACACCGACGGCTCGACTAGGCCCGGTGTGGCCAGCGCCCAGCAGCTTCAGGGCAAAGCGCTGAGCTATAACAACATCAATGACACCGATGCGGCGTTTGAGTTGGTGGCGGAATTCGATCCCAGCGATGGGCCGGCAGTGGCGATCATCAAACACGCCAATCCGTGCGGTGTCGCCCGCGGCGCAAGCCCGCTTGAGGCCTATCGCAAGGCCTATGATTGCGACCGGGTGAGCGCGTTTGGCGGGATCGTCGCGCTGAACACCGCCCTCGACGAGGCCACCGCAGAAGCGATTGTCGAGATCTTCACCGAGGTCGTCATTGCGCCCAGCGCCGATAATGCGGCGCGCGCGGTCTTTGCCAAAAAGCCGAACTTGCGGCTTCTGGTTACCGGGGGTCTGCCCGATCCCGCCGAGCCTGGCCTGACGGTTCGGCAGGTCTCCGGTGGTCATCTGGTGCAAGACCGCGATGCAGGGCGAATTATGGCCGAGACCCTGCAAATCGTCACAAAGGTGGCGCCGAGCGAAGACCAAATCGCCGATCTGCTCTTTGCTTGGCGGGTGGCAAAGCACGTGAAGTCCAACGCAATCGTTTATGCCAAGGATGGCGCGACTGTGGGTGTCGGAGCCGGCCAGATGTCTCGCGTGGACAGCGCGCGCATCGCTTCGCGCAAGGCCGAGGATATGGCCGGTGAGCTTGGCCTCGAGCAAAGCCCGGCGATCGGCGCGGTCCTGGCCTCAGACGCGTTTTTCCCTTTCGCCGACGGACTTCTAGCCGCGGCAGAGGCCGGGGCGAAGGCCGTTATTCAGCCCGGCGGCTCGATGCGGGATGCCGACGTGATCTCAGCGGCTGACGAAGCGGGTCTGGCTATGGTATTCACCGGTCAGCGGCATTTCCGCCACTGATCGCGAACAGGATTTGAGTTTATGAGATTTTTCAGTGTGTTCTTTTTGGCCGTGACCCTCGCGGGCGCGTCACATGCCCAAGGCGCGCAAGCGCTTGAAGGTCTACAAAACATCGCCAGGCAATTGTGCAACTGGACAGGCAATCCGGTAGATCCCAGCGGTTTGGCCGCTGCGATTGACGGACGGTTGGGCGACACCATGGGCGTGCGCAACACAGATTCGATCATCGGCTCGGTCTACGCAACAGATCCCGCCGCTGGCGCGCAGATCTGGGCGTCGAACATGACCCGGAGGGCGGGCGGCTGTGAACGGCTGATCGGAATTCTGGATCGTCCCGCGGCCGAGGTTCTGGCTGAATTGGGCTGAACCGGAACAGGCACGATGCGGTTGCTTTTCATCTCAGCACTCGCGGCCTTCGCCGTCGATCAACTCAGTAAGATCATCGTGGTCCATGCCATGCGTCTGGACCAAGTCTTGCTGATTGAGGTTCTGCCGCCTGTACTGGTCTTTCGCATGGGCTGGAATCGCGGGATCAATTTCGGCCTGTTCGATGGCGACAGCGACGTGCTCCGCTGGTCGCTCATAGCCCTGGCCGTGGTGATATCGTTGATCATTGTGCTTTGGGCGCGGCGGCAAAGCCGTCCGATTGCACGCGTGGCGGCGGGGATCCTGGTGGGCGGTGCTTTGGCCAATGCGCTTGACCGTGTGATCTACGGCGCGGTTGCCGACTTTTTGAATATGTCGTGCTGTGGGATCGTGAACCCGTTCACCTTCAATCTGGCGGATGTGGCGATTTTCGCGGGCGCGATTGGGCTGATCTTCTTTGCCGATGATGCCGAGAAGAAAGCGTGACCTCAGCCCGGCCTTGCGCTAAACACCCCTGTGGATGGAGGCGTGGATGAACAAATCTCTCGGATTGGCGCTTTGCGTCGCATTGGGCGCTTTGACAGCTTGCGGCCGCGACGCGCCACAGCTTTTGAACCTCGGCCGTGACCAGGGCCCGGGGCCCGATGAGTTTGCCATTTTGCCCACCAACCCGCTGGAAATGCCCCAAGACCTGGCAAGCCTGCCGACGCCCACCCCCGGAAGCGCGAACCGCGTGGACCAAGACCCTGAGCGGGCCGCAGCCCTGGCCTTGGGCGGCAACGTCGACGCGGCACCCTCGGGTGGCGCCGGTTTGGTGACTTACACCACACGGTTTGGCGTCGCAGACGGGATTCGCGGCACGCTGGCCGCCGAAGACCTGGCGTTCCGACAGCGCAATGACGGTCGCGTGCTCGAGCGGCTATTCAACGTGAACGTCTACCATCGCGCCTATGAGCCGGTATCGCTCGATCAATATGCCGAGCTAGAGCGGTTGCGCCGGGCGGGTGTCCGGACACCGGCGGTTCCGCCCGAAAACGCAGAGTAAACCCGCGCTCCGGCGTGCTCGAAAGCCGATCAAGCCGCAAATCACGGGCTTGTCGGTTTCACGTCAGCTTTGCGCGCCCTATCTGATAGGTAGCCTCGGAAAGACGAGAGGCCAAAGCTCAGATAAGGAGAGCCCATGTTTGCGCGTATTATCGTCGCTTGCGCCCTAGTCTTCAGCCAGCTCAGCCCGGTCTGGGCGAATGGCGAAGTGACCGAGTTCACCTTGGAAAACGGGCTTCAGGCCGTCGTCATCGAGGACCACCGCTCGCCCGCTGTGGTCCATATGCTTTGGTACCGGGTCGGCGCCGCCGATGAGCCGCCGGGGCAATCAGGCATCGCGCATTTCCTGGAGCATCTGATGTTCAAGGGCACGGACACGGTGGCATCTGGGGAGTTCAGTCAGATCGTCGAGGCCAATGGCGGCACAGACAACGCGTTCACCTCCTGGGATTACACCGGCTATATCCAGCGTGTGGCCGCGGACCGGTTGCCCCTTTTGATGGAGATGGAGGCTGATCGTATGGTCAATCTCCGCCTGCCCGAAGATGAGGTTATCACTGAGCTTTCCGTGGTCCTGGAGGAGCGCGCGCAGCGCACCGATTCAAGCCCGGGCGGGTTGTTCCAAGAGGAGGTGCGGGCGACGCTTTACCAAAACCACCCCTACCGGATCCCGATCATTGGCTGGCGTCACGAGATCGAAGACCTGACGCGCGAAGATGCGCTGGCGTTTTACGCCGACCATTACGCGCCCAATAACGCGATCCTGATCGTGGCGGGTGATGTGGACCCCGAGGAGGTGCGCGCCCTCGCCGAAGAGCATTACGGGCCCATAGCGGCCAATCCCGAGATCATCGAACGTGTCCGGCCCAGCGAGCCACCGCAGGAGGCCGCGCGCATCGTGGTCTTTGAAGATCCGCGCGTGGCACAACCCTATGTGACCCGAAATGTCCTGGCCCCCGCGCGTGAGCCGGGCGCCCAGGAAGAAGCGGCGGCGCTGACCCTCTTGGCCGAGCTTCTTGGCGGCGGGGCGACCTCGCTGATGAATCGCGTCCTGCAAACCGAAGAGCGGACATCGCTCTTTACCGCCGCCTATTACAATGGCCTGTCCTACGACGACGGCACTTTCACCCTGCTCAACGTGCCGGTGCCAGGCCGGTCGCTTGAGGAGGCGGAGGCTGATTTCGACCGCATCATCGCGCGCTTTTTGGAGGAGGGGATCGACCCTGAGCAATTTGCCCGCGTGAAGTTTCTCTATGACGCCTCCGAGATCTACGCGCTGGACAATGCCTCGGGCCGCGCGCGGCAATACGGCGTGGCGCTGACATCCGGGCTGACCGTTGCGGATGTCGAGGCCTGGAACGACGTGATTGCGGCAACCACCATCGAGGATGTGATGGCAGCCGCCGAGACCCTGTTTGCCAATCCCGCCACCGTCACCGGTTTTCTGACCACCCCGAGCCTTGAGGAGGCGACGCAATGATCCGCCAGCGTTTCGCGATTGTCATTCTGGCCGTGATCGGCCTGCCGGGCTGGACGCCTGCCGCCGCCAATGTGGAGATCCAAGAGGTCACCTCACCCGGCGGCATAACGGCCTGGTTGGTGCAGGACAATTCGATCCCGTTCCTGTCGCTCGACATCCGGTTTCAGGGCGGCAGTTCGCTCGATCGGCCCGGTAAACGCGGCTCGATCTACATGATGACCGGCTTGCTCGAAGAGGGCACCGGTGAGCTTGATGCCCAAGGCTTCGCCGCCGCCTCCGAGGATTTGGCGGTGCGCTTCGGTTTTGAGGCCTTCCGCGACTCTGTCATTATCGACGCCTCGATGCTGACCGAGACCCGCGACGCATCGGTCGATTTGCTGCGCCGTGCGCTGGTTGAGCCGAGCTTTCCCGAGGACGCCATCGAACGCGTGCGGGGTCAGGTGATCTCCGTGATTTCCGGCAATGCTCAAGACCCCGACGACCTTGCCCCGGACCGGTTCGCGGAGTTGGCCTACGGCGATCATCCCTATGCGACCTCCCAAGAGGGCACCGAGGAGAGCATCGCGGCGCTCACCCGCGACGATATCGTCGCCGCGCATCGCGACGTCTTTTCCCGCGACCGGGTGTTTGTCGGCGCCGCGGGCGACATCACCCCGGATGAACTTGGTCTGCTGCTCGATGAGCTTTTGGGCGGATTGCCCCTGGCCGAAGTGCCCTTGCCGGGCCCGGCGCCGTGGGAGCTGAGCGGTGGGATCACGGTCGTTGAATTCCCGACGCCTCAATCCGTCGCGCTGTTTGGGCATCCGGGCATTGAGCGGGATGACCCAGATTTCTTCCCGGCCTTCGTGCTCAATCAGATCCTGGGTGGCGGCAATTTCCGCTCACGCCTACAACAAGAAGTCCGGGTTGAGCGTGGACTGACCTATGGCGTGGGCACGTTCCTGTCCCTGGCCGATCATCGCCCGATGCTCCTGGGGCAGTTTTCCTCGTCGAACAACCTGGTATCAGAGGCGATCGACGTGGTGCGCGCCCAGTGGGAGGATCTGGCCGAGAACGGTGTGACGGCGGAAGAACTTGAGGCCGCGCAGCTCTATCTGACCGGCGCCTATCCCCTGCGCTTCGGCGGTAATTCCAACATCGCAGGCATCATGGCTGGGATGCAGCAGGACGGCATGCCCATCGACTACATCAACAGCCGTAATGATAACGTCATGGCGGTGACCCAGGAGGATGTGCGCCGGGTCGCAGAGCGGTTGATCCAGCCCGGTGAGTTGCATTTCGTCGTGGTGGGACAACCCGAAGGTCTCGACAGCACGAACTAGGCTCAGGACCCACTAATCCTGCTGCGCTGGCGCCAAAATCGCGAAATATCAGTGGTTTGGGACGCGCAGAACATAGTGGGTCCATTTTCAATCGGTCCAAGCCGCTGAGATGAAGCGATCTCGGCGTCTTCGATGGGGCTGATTTTCGGACTGGGCGTTGTCGCAGATCGTTGAAATAGAACCACTATTCCTGCCACCCGTTCGCGTTTCCCTCGGACCGGTGGCGGTCAACGCTCACCTAACCAGTCAGAAAATCTGTCCCACCAGCGCTGCAGGATTAGTGAGTCCTGAGCCTGACACCAAAGCGTTTCGAATCGGGGGCGGGCATGCTACTGCTTGTGGTATGTCCGCCCTCGATCACAAAATAGGCTCATCTGCGCCCGCCGCGCCTATCCGGCAGCTTGATGAAGCCGCGATCAATCGCATTGCCGCGGGAGAAGTGGTGGAGCGCCCAGCGAGCGCGGTCAAAGAGCTGGTCGAGAACGCGCTCGATGCCGGGGCGACACGGATCGAGATCGAGGTGGCGCAGGGCGGCAAAAGCCTGATCCGGGTGACGGATGATGGCTGTGGCATCGCGGGGTCGGACTTGCCACTGGCGCTTTCACGTCACGCCACGTCCAAGATCGACGGCACCGATCTGATGAACATCCATTCCTTCGGCTTCCGCGGTGAGGCCCTGCCCTCGCTCGGTGCGGTCGGGCGTTTGCGCATTACAAGCCGCGGCCCTGATGGCGGCCATAGCGTGCGCGTGGATGGCGGGCGTCAGGGCCCAGTAGAGCCCCGGGCCATCGGGCGCGGCACAGTCGTGGAGCTGCGCGATCTGTTCTATGCCACCCCCGCGCGCCTGAAGTTCCTGCGAAGCGACCGGGCTGAGATGCAGGCGCTGAACGATGTGGTCAAACGCCTGGCCTTGGCCGAACCGATGGTGGGCTTTCGCCTACGCGATGTTGATGCGGCGCGGGATACGCTTCGCGTCGAGCTGGGCAACGGCGATCTGTTCGATGCCCTGCGCCAGCGTCTGAGGGCGGTGATTGGCGCAGACTTCATCGACAACGCCATTGCCGTTGACGCCAAGCGGGAGGAGGTCTCGCTCACCGGCTTCGCCGCGTTGCCCACCTATTCCCGGGGCGCGGCGGTGGCGCAGTTCTTTTTCGTCAATGGCCGCCCGGTGCGCGACAAGCTCCTGCTCGGGGCGCTGCGCGGCGCCTATGCCGATTTCCTCAGCCGCGATCGTCACCCGGCGGTGGCGCTGTTTGTCGAATGCCCGCCGGACCAAGTGGATGTGAACGTGCATCCGGCCAAGTCAGAGGTGCGGTTTCGCGCCCCCGGCCTGGTGCGCGGCCTCATCATATCGGCGCTGAGGCACGCTTTGGTCGAGGCCGGGCATCGCGCCTCGTCCACCGTCGCGGCGGCGACACTCGGCGCCTTTCAGGCTGAGCCCGTGACCCCGCGGATCTATCAGATGGAGCTGAGCCGCGGACGCCCGACGCCCATATCCACGCCCCCCGAAACGCAAAGCGGCATGGCCGAAGCCGCGGCTCCGTTCGCGTCAGGTTTCGAAAGCTCTGCGCGCCATGAGCCGGTGGAGGCGGCGGCGCAGGGCCAAGACGCTCCGCTAGGTGCTGCGCGGGCACAGATGCACGAGAATTACATCCTGGCGCAGACGCAGGACGGCCTGGTGATCGTCGATCAGCACGCCGCGCATGAGCGCCTGGTCTATGAAAGCCTCAAGGCACAGATGAGCGAGCGGGGCGTCGCAGCGCAAGCGTTGCTCATTCCCGAGATCGTCAGCCTGAGCGCGCAGGATGCAGATCGACTGCTCGTCCATGCAGAGGAGCTATCGCGGTTCGGGCTGACACTCGAGGCGTTCGGCCCCGGCGCGGTGGCAGTGCGAGAGACACCCGCGATCCTGGGCGAGATCAACGCTGAGGCGCTGTTGCGCGACATCCTCGATGAGCTTGACGAGGCGGGCGAGACGGTATCGCTTCTGGCGCGGATCGAGGCGATCTTGAGCCGCATAGCCTGTCACGGCTCGGTCCGGTCGGGGCGGCGCATGACCGCTGATGAGATGAACGCGCTTTTGCGCCAGATGGAGGCGACGCCCCATTCCGGCCAGTGCAACCATGGCCGCCCCACCTATGTTGAGCTCAAGCTGAGCGATATTGAAAAGCTGTTTGGCCGCCGATGATCCAAATCGGCGAAACGACCATCGATCTCAGCGATCCCTTTGTCCTGACCGTGATCCTCGCGGGTTTCGCCGGTTTAGTGCTCTTGATCATGGTGGCCCTGGCGCTGAAGGCGGCAAACCGCGCGGCGCGGGCGATTGAGCCATTGGGCCAGAGCCTCGGCGGACTTGGGCAGCGCGTGGAGACGTTGAGCGCCGGGCAGCAGCAGCTCACGGGCGGGCTGACCCATGTCTCGGAGATGCAAGCGCGCGCCCAGGCCCAGATGCTCGAAGCAATGGAGCGGCGTCTCGAGGATGTGCAAAAAGGCATGGCGGAGACCCTGCACGGAACCTCGACCCGCACCGCGCGCTCGCTTGGGGAATTGCAGCAAAAGCTCGAACAGATCGACAAAGCCCAAGCAAAGATCGAGCAGCTTTCCGGCAATGTCCTGAGTTTGCAGGATATCCTGTCGAACAAACAACGCCGCGGCCTGTTCGGAGAGATCCAGCTCGCCGATATCGTCGGCAAGGCCCTTCCGGCGGATGCCTTCACCTTGCAAGCCACGCTGTCGAACAGCAAACGCGCCGATTGCCTGGTTCATCTGCCCAACCCGCCCGGACCGATCGCCATTGACGCCAAATTCCCGCTGGAGGCCTATGAGGCCCTGGTGGCGGCAGAGGGGCCCGATCAGGTCAAGCGCGCGCAGCGTGACCTTGCCCAGGCCGTGCGCGTCCATATCCGGGACATCGCCGGGCGCTATATCATCGAGGGCGAGACCGCCGATGGTGCGCTGATGTTCCTGCCGTCAGAGGCGGTCTATGCCGAGCTCCATGCCAGGCTGCCGGAGGTGGTGCGGGAGGGATTCGCGGCGCGGGTCTGGATCGTCTCTCCAACGACCTGCATGGCGACGCTCAACACGATGCGCGCGGTGCTCAAAGACGCCCGCATGCGCGAACAAGCCGGGGAGATCCGCAAAGCGCTCAAGCAGCTTCACCGCGATGTGGAACTGGTGGGCGAGCGTGCGGGCAAGCTTGAGACCCATCTGCGCCAAGCGGGCGACGACGTGGCAGGCATCCTGACCGCCTCTGCCCGCGCCGGAAAACGCGCCGAACGCCTGGACAATTTCGATTTTGAGGAGCTTTCGGGGCCCGATGCGCCAGCAACCGGCGACGTGGTGCGCCTCGCGCCGGATTAAGCGGGGCTCAGGCCGTGGCGAAGGTCACGTTCAGGATCGCTTGCAGCGCATCGGCATCCGCTTGATCGAAGGCATCGGGCTGATCGCTGTCGATATCGAGCACCGCGATCAGTGCTTCCGAACCATCAAAAACCGGCAGGACCAGCTCTGAACGCGTGCTGGCCGCGCAGGCTATATGGCCCGGAAAGGCCTCCACATCCGGGACAAGCTGCACCGTTTGCGTCCGTGCGCAGGCGCCGCAGACCCCGCGGGAAAACGGGATGGCTAGGCAGCCATGGCCGCCCTGATAGGGGCCGATCTTCAAAAGCTCGGGCGCGACGACCCGGTAGAACCCCGTCCAGTTAAAACGCGCATCGGCATGGTGGATCTCACAGGCAAGTGTCGCCATGAGGGCGACGGGATCCTCCTCACCCTCGGTCAATGCGGCTATGGTGGCGCGCAAGTCGGCGTAGTCCACACGGCTACTTTGAGCGGTGCCGTCCAACGCTCAGACCCGTTCGATCGCGATGGCCGTGCCTTCGCCACCGCCGATACAGATTGCCGCGATCCCACGCTTGAGTTTATGACGCTCCAGGGCGTGGAGCAGCGTGACCATAATCCGCGCACCCGAGGCCCCGATCGGATGTCCCAGGGCACAGGCCCCGCCATGTAAGTTCAGCTTTTCGTGCGGCACGCCGAGCTCATGCATGAAAGCCATCGGCACGACGGCGAAGGCCTCATTCACTTCCCAAAGATCCACGTCGTCGACGCTCCAACCCAGCGTATCGAGGAGCTTACGCGCCGCGGGCACAGGCGCCGTGGTGAACCAGCCGGGGGCCTGAGCATGGCTTGCATGGCCAAGGATGCGCGCGCGGATGTTCCAACCATTGGCCTTGGCGGCGTCTTCTCTGGCCAAAGTCAGGGCTGCGGCGCCGTCGGAGATTGACGAGGAGTTTGCGGCAGTGACCGTTCCGCCCTCGCGGAAGGCTGGCTTCAGCGAGGGGATCTTTTCGGGCCGTGCCTTGCCGGGCTGTTCGTCTTTTTCGATGCGCGCGCCGGACGCATCTCCGGCTGAGACCAAGTGCCGTTTTCCGGGGCGTCCCGCCACGCCAAGCGGTGTGATCTCAGCCGCGAAAGCTCCGGATGTCTGGGCCTGGGTCGCGCGGTCGAGCGAGCTGAGGGCATAGTCGTCTTGCGCCTGGCGGGTGAATTGGAACCTCTCGGCGCAATCCTCGGCGAAGGTGCCCATCAAACGGCCCTTCTCGTAGGCATCTTCGAGGCCATCGACGAACATATGATCCACGGTGCGCCCATGGCCGATCCGCGCGCCATCGCGCATCGTCGGCAGGAGATAGGGGGCGCCTGTCATGCTTTCCATACCGCCCGCCACGATCGCGTCGGACCGGCCCAAGGCCAGGGCGTCGTAGGCCATCATCGCGGCCTTCATGCCCGAGCCGCACATCTTGTTGAGGGTGGTGGCTGGAACCTCTTCGCCTAGCCCTGCGTGAAATCCGGCCTGGCGCGCGGGCGCTTGGCCCTGCCCAGCCGGGAGCACACAGCCCATCAGGACTTCATCCACACTTACCGTCCCCGCTTGGTCCAAGGCAGACGCGATGGCCGCGCCGCCAAGCTCGGCCGCGCTGACACCGCTTAAACAGCCCTGAAAGCCGCCCATCGGTGTCCGGGCGGCCCCGCAAATCACCACATTCTGCTCCATGAAACCCGCCCTCTCTACCGATTTTCGTATGGATACCGAATGATAACCCTTGGCGTCTAGCCTGTGCGCGAGTCAGTCGGAGTGATGTCATGAACCTTACCTTAAACACCGAGGGCCCGGTCGACGTGGTCACCGTGGAAGAGGACCGCATCGATGCCGCGGTGGCAGTAGATTTCAAAGATGCCTTTCGGTCTTTGACGACCGATCGTAAGGGCGCTGTGGTCCTTGATCTCAATCGGGTGGCATTTCTAGATTCCAGCGGTCTGGGATCTGTTGTCGCCGTGCAGAAGCTTTTGGGCGAAGGGCGCCCGCTTGAACTTGCTGGGTTACAGCCGGCCGTGGCGAAGGTCATGCAGTTGACGAGAATGCATACGGTTTTCTCGATCCACCCAACTCTCAGTGCCGCGCTCGCAGCGCATGGATCCGCCCCCGCCGCTTGAGGTCGAAATGACATTTCAAATTGGGCGCCAGACCTGGGCAGATACGCCAAGTTGTGACCTGAGCTTCGCAGCCTCCCCTACCAATGTGAGATTTGCGCTAATTCTTGTTGGCGACTTCCTTGAACGCCGGGGGCTTGCGGCGGCGCGCGATGACGTCGCCTTGGCCTTGGGCGAAGCGCTAAACAACATCGAAGAACATGCTTATGCGGACCGCAGCGGTGGGCCGGTCGTCTTGCGCGTGGCCAGTCAAGGGGCGCGGGTGATGATCGACATCACGGACTATGGTGCGGCCTTGCCGGACAAGAAGCTTCCCGCTGCAATGATGCCCGAACTGGACAACGTGGCGCTGAACGACTTGCCGGAGGGTGGGTTTGGCTGGGCGTTGATTGGTGCGATCAGCGAATCCATTAGCTACGAGCGGCGTGACAATGAAAACCGCTTAGCATTCTCGATTGCCTCCTAATCACGATCAATACCGGCCACTTGCCCTCTTTGTTTCCACCTTTTCCTTGTTGCCCCAAGAAGGCCCAAAACACTCCGTAACTTGGCCTGTATGGCCCGGGATAACGACAGGGTAGCTGCAATAGCTTCCCTCGGTGTCGCGTCGTTAAGCCCCCACCCATTGGCGCGGCACCGAGGTTCTTACCCCCCCCCCTAGCACCGCCGAACTTTCTTACTAGTCTGTCACAATGGACCTGTTGTGCCTTATCGGGCATGCAGTAATCTGTAGCAGGACTTGAGGGAGACCGGGACTTTATGCGCGACTTTCATTTGCCGGGCCGGTCATCTGTTTTTGCAAGCCAGGGGCTTTGCGCGACGTCTCACCCCATCGCGACACGGATTGGCGTTGACCTTCTGCGATCAGGCGGAAACGCGGTAGATGCGGCCGTCGGCATGGCCGCCATCCTGGGCGTTTGCGAGCCCGCGATGACGGGCCTTTACGGCGACTGTTTCGCGCTCATCAAACGCCCAGGTGAGGCACCGCGCGGTCTCAACGCCTCGGGTGCCGCCCCGGCCGGCCTTGATACATCAGACCTCATCGAAGGCGGTGCCTTACAGATCCCAAACGACCACCCCGCTGGCATCACCCTGCCGGGCGCAGTGGATGGGTTTTGCAAGCTGCACGGTGATTACGGGCAGCTTGGCCTGGATCAGGTCCTGCGGCCGGCGATTGACAATGCTCAGGCCGGTGTGCCGGTCGCGCCGCGCGTGGCCTTCGACTGGGCCCGCTGGCATGGCTCGCTGCACGGTGTCGCCCGGGACTACTACTTGAAAAAGGGCGCGCCCTACGAAGCCGGAGACATCTTCCGTGCGCCCGGCCAGGCCGAGGTTTTGCGCCGGATCGCAGAGAATGGGCGGGCTGGCTTTTACGAAGGTGACGTGGCTGATGATTTGATTGCGTCACTTCAGGCGCTCGGCGCCAGCCACAACCAGGACGATCTTTCTAGTGTCGAAGCAGACTATGTCACCCCGATGAGCGTTCTTTATAAGGGTCATCGCCTGCACGAGTTGCCGCCGAACAGTCAGGGGCCCATGGCGCTTCTGCTGGCGCAAATGATCGAGCAATTCGATCTCTCGGGCATGGATCCCACGGGTGCAGAGCGCGCCCATCTCGAAGCGGAGTTGGGCAAGCTTGCCTTTGATGCGCGTGACCGCTTTGTGGGCGACCCCGCGCTGAGCGGACGCATGGATCACATGCTCGCCCCCGAAACCGCGCGACATCTGGCAGGGCTCTATCAGCCGGGTGTCGTGATCGACCAGGCGCCGCTTTTGACCGAAAGCGCGCATAAGGAGACGGTCTATTTGTGCGCGGTCGATAGCGACGGTCTGATGGTTTCGATGATCTATTCGATTTTCAAGGATTTCGGGTCGGGTCGCGCCTCGGACAAATACGGGATCCTGTTTCACAATCGCGGCTGCGGCTTCAATCTGCTGCCGGGCCATCCGAACGAGGCGCGCCCCGGACGCCGTCCCATGCACACGATCATTCCGGCTTTGCTCGAAGAGCCAAGCGGCGCGCTGACCGCATTCGGGGTTATGGGCGGCCAGTACCAGGCGGTCGGTCATGCACGGTATCTGAGTAATGTCGTAGATTACGCCATGAGCCCGCAAGAGGCGATCGATGCGCCGCGCAGTTTCGCCATAGACGGTGAGCTTAAGGTCGAGCGGGGCTATGCGCCCGAGGTGCGCGACGCCCTTGCGAATTTCGGCCACAAGGTCACTGTGCCCGACACGCCGATTGGCGGCGCACAGGCGGCACGGTGGGATCCGGCGAAAGGTGTGATCGAAGGCGCGTCCGACCCACGAAAGGACGGGATCGCGCTCGGTTACTGAGGGCTCAGTTCAGGCGAAACTCAAGCGGGTAACGGTCGCCCTGAAAATCTCCGAATAGATCGTGCAGGTCCGGGTGATCGATAGGCTCACCGGTTTCATCGGGGACTAGGTTCTGCTCGGACACGTAAGCCACGTAATAGCTTTCGTCGTTCTCCGCCAAAAGGTGGTAGAATGGCTGCTCCTTGCGGGGACGGCTCGATTCCGGGATCGCTTGATACCAGGCTTCGGTGTTTGAAAACTCCGCGTCGATGTCGAAAACGACACCGCGGAATGGATGCTTGCGATGCCGGACAACTTGTCCAAGGCCGTATTTCGCTTCGGTTTTCATCATCGCAATCGTACCCCCTAAGCACCGAGATAGCGAAATCTCGCCTGTTTTGTCCATTGCTCCGGCGCGGAAACATGGGAAACAGATTGTGAAGTGCCCCCCGACAGTCACGGGGCCTCGACAACACTCTTCTCAACACACTTCCCAAAAGTCGCGAATTCCCTTAATCTTGGGCAAAAGAAGCGATAGACTTCGAGCAGGTAAAGACATGAGACAGGTTCTATTTCTCCTGATTTTATTGGGCGTTGCAGCATGTGGGCGGCAACAATTCAGCGCGCCGCGTAATCTCGACAATGCGTGCCTCCTGGCCCAGGAGCGGCCGGAATACATGCAGGCCATGCAATTGGCCGAGAGCAATTGGGGCGTGCCGGTGCCCGTTCAGATGGCGACAATCTATCAAGAAAGCCGGTTTATCGGCGATGCGCGAACACCCTATCGCTATGCCCTGGGCGTGATTCCCACCGGTCGGGTCAGCTCGGCCTTTGGCTACAGTCAGGCCCTCGACGGCACCTGGGACGACTACCGTGCCGAGACGGGCAACAGGCGGGCCAATCGGACCGATATTTTCGACGCAACGGACTTCATCGGCTGGTACATGACGCACACCGTCAACCGGAACGGCATCCCGATGGGCGATGCCCGCAACCAATACCTCGCCTATCACGAAGGCCATGCCGGCTTTGCGCGCGGCAGCTACAACCGCAAGGCTTGGCTTCTCAGGGTGGCCGACACGGTGGCGGACCGCGCCGAACTTTATCAGGCGCAGCTCATCACCTGCGGCGGTTAATCTAAAAGCCGCGGGACCGCAGCTCGGACTGGATCGAAAAGAGGCGGGAGGCCAGACGAGCGCCGCGTTCCAGCGCACCCAAGATCACCGTTGTCTGCGTCCCGCCTTCGTCCGTGATCACCCATTGGCGGAGCTCGACCGGATCTGCGGTAAAGACCAACTGGATCGTGCCGATCTCAGGGCGTTCGGGGTCTCGTGCTGTGATCGTTGTGCTGGTCGCGTCACCGAAATGGTCCGAGACCATGTTCGACCGGCTTAGGTCAATCTCATCGGCGAGGATCAGGCTCAGCGGTGTACGCCGCAGGGGATATTGCTCGGGCATTGCGTTCGAGCGGCCATCGAAAATCGCAAGCTGCCCGCCCCCGGCCATCACCAGAACACCCGCATCGGCACCGTCATACTCAAAACGCACGCGCCCCGGGCGATGCAAGTAGATGGTGCCCGTGGACACTGTGCCGTCGGCATTGACCTGGGTAAAGCTGCTTTGCGCTGTGTCGATGCCGTTGAGATATCGCGACAGATCATCGAGCGGGATGAGCTCTTGGGCGGTGAGCGCGCTCGGCGCGATCAAAGCTGCAGCCGTGAGGCTGAGGGCAAGGCGACGGGTTAAGGCACGCATGAAAAACTCCCACACTGGACCCCATTAAGGTAGGTATTGACGCTTTGCATGGCTAGCACCCGACGGTCACGACGTGGTGTCCGATGCGTCGCTCACGCCTGCTCGGGCACGAGAATATCGCGCTTGCCCACATGGTTGGCCGCACTCACGAGGCCTGCCTCCTCCATCTGCTCCACAAGGCGCGCGGCCTTGTTGTAGCCGATGGCGAGCTTGCGCTGGATGTAGGACGTCGAACACTTCCGGTCTTGGATCACGATCTGGACGGCTTGATCGTAGAGCGCATCCTCCCCGTCCGTGTTACCGCCAAGCCCGAGGACGAGGTCAATATCGCTTTCCTTCTCATCATCGGGGCCATCCAGAACGCTTGCAGTGTAATCCGGCGCGCCAAAGCTCTTGAGATGGCTGACGATCTCTTCAACCTCCTCATCGCTCACAAATGGGCCGTGAACGCGCGTGATCTTGGCGCCACCGGCCATGTAGAGCATGTCGCCCATGCCGAGCAGCTGCTCGGCGCCCATCTCCCCCAGAATCGTGCGGCTATCGACTTTTGAGGTGACATGAAAGCTGATCCGCGTAGGGAAGTTCGCCTTGATCGTGCCGGTGATGACGTCGACCGACGGGCGCTGCGTCGCCATGATCAAGTGGATGCCGGAGGCGCGGGCCATCTGCGCCAGACGCTGGATGCAGGCCTCAATCTCTTTGCCCGCGACCATCATCAGGTCCGCCATTTCGTCGACGACCACGACGATGAAGGGCATTGTTTCGGGCGCGAATTCTTCGGTTTCGAACACCGGTTCACCGGTCTCATCGTCGAATCCGGTTTGCACGGTGCGCTGGAACAACTCTCCCTTGCTGAGCGCGTCTGCGACACGGCCGTTATAGCCTTCGATGTTCCGCACGCCCATTTTGGACATCTTGCGGTAGCGCTCCTCCATCTCGGCCACGACCCATTTGAGCGCGACGACCGCCTTTTTCGGGTCGGTCACGACGGGTGAGAGGAGATGCGGGATACCGTCATAGACACTGAGCTCCAGCATCTTGGGATCGATCATGATCAGGCGGCATTCAGCCGGGGTCAGCTTATAAAGCAGGCTCAGGATCATCGTGTTGATCGCCACGGATTTGCCCGAGCCAGTCGTCCCCGCGATCAGCAAGTGGGGCATTTTGGCGAGGTTCGCGATGACCGGATCGCCGCCGATATCCTTGCCAAGCGCGAGGGGCAGGCGGTGGTTTCCGTCGCCATAATCTCGGCTGGAGAGGATCTCACGTAATACAACCTTCTCGCGGTGTTGGTTCGGCAGTTCGATCCCGATCACCGAGCGGCCAGGCACGGTCGAGACACGCGCCGATAGAGCCGACATGGAGCGAGCGATATCGTCGGCCAGGCCGATGACGCGGGACGCCTTCAGGCCAGGCGCCGGCTCAAGTTCATACATCGTGACCACAGGGCCGGGGCGGACCGAGACAATCTCCCCCTTCACGCCGTAATCATCCAGAACGCTTTCGAGCATCCGCGCGTTCTCTTCGAGCGCTTCGTCGCTCAGATGCATCCGCTGAATGCCCTCGCCACTCTCCAAAAGCGTGAGCGGCGGCAGGTCGTACTGATCGGCCCGATCCTCAAGCGGCAACGAAGGCTGTGCCTCAGCTTGGGCCTGACGCGAAGGTGCTGTTCGTTTCGGGCTGGGTTGGATCACCTTTCCGCTGGGCTGCGGGGCACCCAGAACAGCGCTGCGTTCCGAATAGGGCACCGAAAGCGGCTGTCCAAGGTCGGTCGGATCAGGCTCGGCCCAGTCGGTGTCCAGAGCATGTACGTCCAGACTTGACGCAGCGGATGCCGCGCTCAGAGGCGGCTCGATGCGGTCTTGCATCGGGCTATCGGCGCGGATCGCGCGACTGCGCACGGCATCGGCGATCTTCTGGCGAATTTGGCCCTCGCTCGGCGGGTTGATCTCGGCAGAATAGGCCGCGCGCTCGGGCAGTTCGGGGTTCAGCGCTTCGGCTTCGAGCACCGGCTCCGGGCTGGGCGCGCGCCGGATAGGCACGAAAGACCGGCGGCGCGGGCTTGCGGATTGCGGCTGCACTGCTGCTTCTTCACGGGCGAGGCGACGGGCCTCACGGCGCGCAAGTTGTCCCTCATGCAAGCGGCCCGCACCCTGCCACGCCACCAAACCAAGCTTGCGGGCGCCGATAATAAGGGCGTTGAACACCACCAGCAATCCCAACAGGAGATAGCGTGCGGCGCGGTCCAACTCGAACCGGCTGACGCCCAAGACAAATGCGCTCAATGCGATACCCGTCACGCAAGCCAGCGCCGCCGCTGCCTTGAGACCTAGAGCGGCGTTGAAGGGCAGAATGGTGACGACGGTCGCCAGGACGGTATCGCCAAAAAGGCCACCCAAGCCAAAGGAATGCGTCCAATCCGCAGCCGGCAAAAAGGACGCGGAATAGACCGACACCAGCGCGACAGCGATGGGCAGAAAGACAATGCGCCAGACCTGCTCGGTCCCGCTATGGAGCAGAAAGCGCAGCGCCCACACAACGAGTGCGAGAGCAAAGACCCAGCTCGCAAGCCCTGTGACCATCATCAAAACGGCGGCAATCGAGGCGCCAAGGCGGCCAAATGCATTCTGCGGCGCCGTGTCTGTCGCGGTGAGGAAGTTCGGGTCTT
This sequence comes from Pseudomonadota bacterium, assembly GCA_038530555.1. GTDB lineage: Bacteria > Pseudomonadota > Alphaproteobacteria > Rhodobacterales > Rhodobacteraceae > HKCCE3408. The sequence goes on from JBCBCN010000002.1 coordinate 73,341, forward strand.
CAGGGCTATAGGTCCAGAGGATCAGCGTCAGGATCACGCCCAGCGCCATCAGGCTCACGCCGATCAGCTCTTTGCCGCGCTTGTTCAACATCGCCTGCATATGGCTGTCGAGAAATGGGTCACGCTGGCGTGTTTGATAAGCCATTTGCTAAATCCTCACCGATAAAGTCCGTCGCGAATGCGTTTGAGGCCGCGCTCGGTTTCGTCGAGCGGCGCGACCATCGCGACCCTGATGTAGTTGTCACCTGGATTGATGCCGTCCACGGCGTGGCCCAAATAGGCGCCGGGCAGAACCCGAACGCCCTGTTCGGTCCACAGCCTCAGCGCGGCCTCCTCGCCGGTGGCGTCTGGCACCTTAAGCCAGAGGAAAAAGCCGCCCTGGGGCGCGGTATAGCCTGGCACATTGCCGAATATGCTATCAGCCAGGCGGTATTTCTCGCGGTAGAGCGCGCGGTTGGCCTCAACATGGGCCTCATCGGCCCAAATCCGCTCGGCCACACGTTGCAACGGCAGGGAGAGGGGCGCACCGGCATAGGCCCGCAACTGCGCCATCGCCGCGATGCTGCTCGGCCCACCCGCTGCAAAGCCCGATCTTAGGCCCGGCAGATTGGAGCGTTTAGACAACGAGTGAAACGCGACCACACGTTCGGGGTCGGCGCCCAAGTGATGCGCCATCTGCAGGCCGCCCGGCGGCGGCGTTTCGCGGTAGATCTCGGCATAGCATTCGTCGGCCAGGATCTGAAAATCATGCCGCTCCGCCAGGTTGATCAGCTGCGTCCAATAGCTCTCATCAGCGATCGCGCCCTGCGGGTTTGACGGCGTGCAGAGATAGGCAATGGCCACCCGGTCCAGCATGTCCTGCGGAAGCGCCGTGAAGTCCGGCAGGAAGCCGGTTTCAGCGGTCGCGGGCACAAAGACCATCTCGGCCTGCACACTGATCGCGGCAACCATATAGACCTGATAGAACGGGTTCGGGATCAAAATGACCGGCTTGCCACCCGCCTTCGTCTCTGGGCAAAGCGCCATCGCCGCGTTGTAAAGCCCCTCACGCGTGCCGTTGAGCGCGATGATCCGCTCGGGCCCGAAATTGACGCCGTAGCGGTGGTGCAACCAGCCGCCAATCGTCTCCAAAAGGGCCGGCGTGCCGGGATTGGGCGGGTACTTTGCGAATTCAGCGATATGGCGCGTCAGCACGTCCTCAACCCAACCGGGAAAAGGGTGGCGCGGCTCACCAATGGTCATATTGATCGGCTCACCTCCCGACGGATGGGCGTCGAGAAGCGCCCGCAAGCGCGGAAACGCGTATTCTGGCAGGTTCGAAAACCGCTCAGGTGAAACCATATCTGCCTCTGCTCAGGGTCGTTGCGCCCTGATTTGCAGGCAGATTAGTGACTTAGCGTGTGTGGGTCCAGGAAAACCATCGGCCGGTACCGGCTTTGTGGCCTTTAGGTCAGCACCGCCTCGGCCGCTTTGGCAAGGCGCAGTAGGCGCCGTTCGGCGGCGGGCGGGCAGAGCATCATAAAGCCGCAGGACGGCGACGGTGTGGGCAGGCTTACCCCGCAAGAGCCCATGAGATTGCCAACCCGGGTATTGCGCAAGGTCATCAGGTTCTCGGTTACGTAATAGGCGTCATCACTGAGCAGGCGATCACGGTTCGGCGGCAGGTTGGGCGTTGTCGGCAAGACCACCGCGTCGAAGGCTGCGGTCTGTTCGGAAAATGCCGCCCGCGCCTGATCCAGCCTCTGCCATGCGGCGACATAGTCCGAGGCCGAGAAGTCAGCGCCGGAGCGGAACCGGTCGAGGATACGCGCGAACATCTTGTCCGGCGCGGCCTCGATGACCTCTTTCCAGGTTCCGTAGGCCTCAGCCGAGAACAGGATTGGGGCAAGTTCCATCGCAGCGTCGACATCCGCGCTTGCGCTGCGCTCAAACCGCGCGCCAGCCTTTGACAAGCTCGACAGGGCCGCTTCGAAGGCTGCGCCGGGCGCGTCTCGGACGTCGCTGGCATAGGGGTCGAGGATCAGAAATCTGGCGCTGGACAGGCTCGCATCCGTCAGATCAGGCGCGGCTTCTCCCGACATAATCGCGAAGCTTTCGGCCGCATCTTCCACGCCGCGGCAGAGCGGACCGACCGTGTCGAAGCGGGCGCAAAGCGGGACGACGCCCTCATTGCTCAGCCGCCCATGACTGGTCTTGAGACCCACCAGATCGTTCCAGGCGGCGGGCACGCGCACCGATCCGCCGGTATCGGAGCCGATGGCGAGCGGTGCGAGATCAAAGGCGACCGAAGCCGCGGCACCGGAGGAGGAGCCGCCAGGCACCGCATCGGCGTCGTGGATGTTGAGCGGAGTGGCCGTCACCGGGTTCAGACCCAGGCCGGAGAAAGCGAGCTCTGACATATGTGTCTTGCCCAAGCAGACCGTTCCGGCGCGAGTGGAGGCGGCCAAGACATCGGCATCGTCTGTTGGAACGCGACCCGCTAGAAGGGCCGAGCCCGCCTCGGTCGCGGTGCCCGCACTGTCGAAAAGGTCCTTCCACGAGGCCGGCACCCCGTCCAAAAGCCCCCGCCGCGTACCGGATTTCGCACGCGCCGCTGCCGCCTCGGCCTCGGCGCGGGCGCGGTCGCTCGTGATCGCGCTATAAATCTGATCGCGGGCAGGATGGGCGGCGATGGCCTCGAGATAGCTTTCGGTCAGAGCGACGGGATCAATTTCACTCGCTCCGATCCTGCGCCCCAACTCGGACGCGCTCATTTTCAGCCAGTTCGCCATGTTTTCCCGCCCCAGTCCGATCAACCTGCCGGATCATCTTGTCATCTTGTCGCGGAGCCACGCTAGCCTGCGTCACAGCCTTGGACAATCCTGCCCCACGGCGCATATCTAGCGTATGGAGCAACGTGTTCTGATCGTCGGCGGCGGGCTGAATGGGCCGTGCCTTGCCATCGCGCTGGCCCAGGCTGGCTTGCACAGCACTTTGATCGACGCGCAAACGTCTGACACGCATCAGGATCCTGGATTTGACGGGCGGTGCTATGCCCTAGCGCACTCTACGATGCGGATGCTCAAAGCGCTCGGGCTGTGGGCCAGTCTTGAGGATATGGCGCAGCCGATCCTGGGCATCAAAGCCTCCGATGGGCGTGCGGGCGAAGGCCCCTCCCCTTTATTTCTACATTTCGACCACGCCGATCTCGAGGAAGGCCCGATGGGCTTTATTGTAGAAGATCGCCATTTGCGGGCGCGTCTGTGGCGCGACGTGGCCGAGCGGCCTGAGATTACCTATCTGCCGGGCACGATTGTAACCGGCCAGGCGCCCGGTCGCGTGGAGCTGAGCACGGGCACGACGCTCGAGGGCGCCTTGATTGTCGGGGCCGATGGCCGCGGTAGTCAGACAGCCCGGCGCGCGGGGATCAAACGCATGGCCTGGGGCTATGGGCAAACCGCCCTCGTTGCGGCTTTGGCCCATGAAAAGCCCCATAACGGCATCGCGCATCAGTTTTTTATGCCGGCTGGACCGCTGGCGATTTTACCTTTGACCGGCAATCGGTGCAGCATCGTGTGGAGCGAGCGCTCAGAAGAGGCTGAGCGCATCCTCAACCTTCCCGAGTCGGAGTTCATCGACCATCTGAAGCCACGTTTTGGCAGTTTTCTGGGCGAGATCAGCGCGGCTGGACGCCGCTATTGCTATCCGCTGGGCCTGTCGTTGACCGATCGCTTTGTGGCGGAGCGTCTGGCCCTTGTAGGTGATGCCGCCCATGGTGTTCATCCGATCGCGGGCCAGGGCCTGAACCTGGGTTTTCGCGATGTCGCGGCCTTGGCTCAGACACTAGGGGAAGCGCAGCGGCGCGGCGAGGACATCGGCACCAGTGCGGTGCTGCGGCGTTACCAAAGTTGGCGCCGGTTCGACACCGCCGCCCTTGCCGTCGCCACGGACAGCTTCAACAGGCTGTTTTCTAATGATAATTCTATATTACGCTTCGCGCGCGATGCTGGTATGGGTCTGGTGAATGCGATCCCGCCGGTCAAACGCGCCTTTATGCGCCAAGCCGCAGGCCTTAATGGCCCGCTTCCGCGTTTGCTGCGCGGCGAGCCACTTTAATCCTCGAGAGGTCGCGCTTCGCTTTCGAGCATGATCGGGATCGCGTTGCGGATCGGATAGGCGAGCTGCGCTGTTTTGGAGATCAGCTCCTGGCGCTCTGGATCATAGCTCAGCACCGTTTGCGTCAGAGGACAGATCAAGGCCTCGAGCATTTGGCGATTGATCTCCGGCGCTGCGTCACTCACTGAATCATTTCTTCTGCGCTGCCGCCGCGCATGGCGAACTCGATCAGGGTCACGAGCGTCTCGCGACGCGTGGTCAGTGAAGGCGCCTCAAGCAGCGCTTGCTTTTCTTCCGGATCGAAGGGGCAGAGCATGGACAGCGAGTTTATCAACAGCTCGTTTTCCGCCTCTTTGAGATTGTCCCAATCCGTAGACAGGGCCATCGCCTCGAAGTAGCGCGTGAGCAGATCCATAAAACTCTCACGGTCGAAGGCGGCGTCGGTCTCGGTCTTTCCGACATCCTGGTCAAAGCCGTCCCAGCTGACCTCGGCTTTGAGGTAGGGCGTGAAGCCTTCGATCTCTCGCTTAATCCGGTAGCGGGACACACCAGCAAGCGTGATCAGGTAACGGCCGTCTTCGGTCTCGGACATCTGCGTCACACGACCGGCACACCCAATTGTGTGCAGCCGCTTAGTGCCACCTGGCCCCTCCATCGGTTGCACCATTCCGATCAGGCGGTGCGACGTCTTCAAGGTGTCGTCGAGCATCTGAAGATACCGCGGCTCAAATAAGTGCAACGGCAACCTGGCGCGGGGCAAAAGCAGCGCGCCGGGGAGCGGAAACACCGGGATCGAGCCGGGCAAATCAGCCTTGGATATCATCATCAGCAGGTAGCCCGACGTTGGTGTCAGGCAAATATCATTGAGCTTAACTTGCGACGACCGCTTAGCACGATGGGATCTTGCGGCTTAAGCGCATCAAAGATGGTGAAGAGCTGCGCTTTGGCCGCGCCGTCATTCCATTCGCGATCACGGCGAAAAAGTTCCAGCAATTCGGCCACAGCCTCCTCAACCTGGCCCGCAGCATGGAGCGCTTGGGCATAGTCAAAGCGCGCTTGGTGGTCGTCCGGGTTTGCCTCGACGGCGCCGGACAATTCGGCAAGCGGGCCCGCCTCGCTCGCCTGTCGCGCAAGGGCCAGTTGCGCGCGCGCGGCTTCAACCTCAGCACTTTGTGCAATCGCCTCCGGCGCGTTGTTCAAGAGGGCCTCTGCCTGGTCAAGTTCTCCCATCGCGACATGTGCCCGCGCCAGACCACCAAGGGCCGCGGCACTTTCAGGGTCTTCGCCCAGGATGGCGGCAAATGTCTGCGCCGCGTCCACAGCCGCACCTTGGCTCAGCATGTCTTCAGCGGCTTCAATAGCCTCGCCCAGCCCACCATCCCCGGCTAAGGCGCTCAGCTTTTGCACGAATTCGGTGATCTGCGCCGGTGAAATCGCGCCCTGAAAGCCGTCGACGGGCTGGCCCTGCCAAAAGGCATAAACGGTCGGGATCGATTGAATGCGCAACTGCGCCGCAATGGCCTGGTTGGCGTCGACATCGACTTTGACCATCCGAACCTTGCCCTTGGCGGCCTTCACGGCTTCCTCAAGCTGCGGGCCCAGGGTCTTGCACGGCCCACACCACTCAGCCCAGAAATCGACGACCACCGGGACTTGCTGGCTCATCTCGACGACGTCAGCCATGAAATTGGCCTCGTCGCTGTCTTTCACAAGATCGGCTGTGTCTTCAGCCGGCTGACCGGTTCCGAGTTCAAGCATGGCGTTCTATTCCTTGTTCGCGCTCAACCTATATGATCGCGGCGCAGGCAAAGGCCAAGGGGATGTGCGAAACGATGCAGAGATTGCTGATATTCGGTGACAGCAACACTCACGGCACTGAGCCTGGTTCGGCCTTGCGGCGCTATGGACCTGAGACGCGGTGGTGCGAGTCGGCGGCGCGCGATCTTGGTGCCGACTGGCGCTTGATCGATGAGGGCCTGCCTGGGCGCACGACGCAGTTCGACGATCCGGTGATGGGCGCACATATGAATGGGCAGAGGACCTGGATGACGGCCTTGGCCAGCCACGCGCCGCTGGACATTGTGGCGATTATGCTGGGCACGAATGACCTAAAGGCACGGTTTGGCGCCGACGCAGAGCGGATCGCTGCCGGGATTGAGGGCCTCATCGCAATCCTTCGCGCTCAAAGCACGTCTGCCTGGCTAGGGTCACCGCAGCTTTTGGTCATAGCGCCTGCACCGGTGAATGTGACCGGTGCGCGGGCGGCGGAATGGCATGGATCTCGGGCGAAATCGCTTGCTCTGTCAGAAGCTTACCGCGAATTGTCCGCGCGACACGCCGCGGCGTTCTTGGACGCAGGCGAAGCCGATCCGGTCGATCCAGACGAAGGCATCCATTGGACTGAAGCCGGTCATGCCGCGTTTTCCAAGCTCTTTGTCGCGGCGGTTAGGCAGATGGCCAGAACCGGCTAGGCATCGAACGAGGCAAGGACCGGCGCGTGGTCCGAGGGTTTCTCCCAACCACGGACGTTTCGGAGAATGCGGCTGTTGTGTCTGCCCCCGGCGATATCCGGCGTGGCCCAGATGTGATCGAGGCGACGGCCTTTATCCGAAGTGCTCCAATCGGGCGAGCGATAGGACCACCAGGAATAGAGCTGGCCTTCGGGAATATCGGCGCGGGTGACATCGACCCAGCGCCCCGCGGCCTGAACGGCGGCCAGATGATCGACCTCGATCGGCGTGTGGCTGACAACCTTCAACAGCTGCTTGTGGCTCCAAACGTCATCTTCGCGCGGCGCGATGTTCAGATCCCCGACCAGGATTGCGCGCTCAGGAGGCTCGGCCTGAAACCAATCGTGCATCTCAGTGAGAAAATCGAGCTTATGGCCGAACTTTTCATTCTTTTTGCGGTCAGGCTCATCACCGCCCGCAGGCACATAGAAGTTGTGGACGACAACCCCGCTCGGCAGACGTGCCGCGACATGGCGGGCATCGCCGCGCCCGACAAAGTCCCGATGCCCGGCATCCTCTAGGGGAAGTTTCGATAGGATCGCCACGCCGTTATAGCCCTTCTGCCCGCGCGCAACCATCGAGGTATAGCCCAGATCGGCGAATACCTCGTGCGGGATCTTGTCCACGGGGCTTTTGCATTCCTGCAAACACAGGATGTCCGGCTGTTCTTCCTGCAAAAGGCGGGCCACGAGACCGACGCGCAGACGCACCGAATTGATGTTCCAAGTGGCGATAGTGAACGCCATACGACCCCCCGATTGACTGTTGGCGCGACGCTACTGTGGGGCCGTCGCAAGCTCAAGCCGTGCGGGCGGGCAAAAAAAGGCCCGGGCGAAGCCGGGCCAGTCGACAGGGAGGACAAGTGCGAGTTCACGCGACGAGGCGGTAGCCACCGGACTCCGTGACAAGCAGGCGCGCGTTGGATGGATCGGGCTCGATCTTTTGGCGCAGCCGGTAGATATGGGTCTCAAGAGTGTGGGTTGTAACACCGGCGTTGTAGCCCCACACCTCGTGCAGCAGGACATCGCGGGCGACCACGCCGTCCTTGGCGCGGAGCAGGAATTTCAGGATATTGGTTTCCTTCTCCGTGAGGCGAATTTTGCGTGCCTCCTCGGTTTCCAGGATCTTCATGGCCGGTTTGAACATGTAAGGGCCAAGCTGAAAGATCGCGTCCTCGGACTGTTCATGCTGGCGTAACTGGGCGCGGATCCGCGCCAAAAGCACCGGAAATTTAAAGGGTTTCGTAACGTAATCATTGGCGCCTGCGTCGAGGCCCAGGATCGTGTCGGCATCGCTGTCATGGCCGGTCAGCATCAGAACGGGGCATTTCACACCCTGTTTGCGCATCAAGCGGCAGAGCTCACGCCCGTCGGTATCTGGCAGGCCAACATCCAGGATGATCAGATCGTAAAGCGCCTCACGCGCCTTCTCCATGGCATCCGCGCCATTGCCGGCCTCGAAGACATCAAAGTCTTCGGTCATGATCAGTTGCTCGGACAGCGCCTCGCGCAGATCGTCTTCGTCATCAACCAGCAAGATCTTTCTAAGCGTCGCCATTAGGCCCTCCGGTGTTTCCGCGTTGAGCCCGAGATGCGCTTGCAAGCCCTTTCCGACAAGATGACCGAAAAAATCCTCACGCAGGCGTGTCGCCTGGGGTCGAAATGTTTCAAACTGGGTGCGCGATGACTAGCTATACCGCACCGTGGGGTGAAAGGTTTCCGGAATGCAATTGACACCGACCAGCCGGGAAAAGGTGGCGCGTGCGCGTGCCGACCTGCGCCTTGGCCTGCCGGTTTTGGTGTCCTCAGAGGCTGCGACGCTGATCTTTGTTGCGGCGGAAGGGGCGGTGCCGAGCCGTCTGACCGCGTTGCGCGCAGGCACTCAAGCGCCTTTGAGCATGGCGATTTCGGCTTGGCGCGCGCAGACATTGAAAGCGCGCGTTTACGACGGGGATGTTGCGCGCATCCTTGTGCCCCGCGATCTGGGCGAGGCGGAGCTTTCGCAATGGGTTGGAAGCGTCGCCGATCCCGCCCTCGATCTACGCCATCCCATGAAGGGCCCGTTGCAAAGTATGCGTGACGGGGACGCCTCGCTCTTTCGTATGGCGCTGTTTCTCACGAAATCCGCGCAATTGCTGCCCTGCGTGGTCGGTGTCGAGGTGGCACGGTCGGCCCCGATGGCCCGTACGGAGGAGCTGACCGAGCTCACACCTTCGATGATCGAGGAAGATCTCGCGCGTGCCGATAGCTTTTATCCCGTGGCCGCCGCGCAATTGCCGATCGCTTTGGCTGGGACCGGCCGACTGCATGTTGTTCGCCCCGACAATGGCGGGATTGAACACTACGTATTTGAAGTTGGACGGCCCGATCGCGACAAGCCCGTGCTCACGCGTCTGCACTCGGCCTGTTTCACCGGTGATGTGCTAGGCTCGCTGAAATGCGATTGCGGGCCGCAGCTGCACGCAGCCCTGGCCGCGATGCATCAGGCCGGGTCTGGAATGCTGCTTTATCTTAACCAAGAGGGTCGCGGCATTGGCCTGGCCAATAAGATGCGGGCCTATGCCTTGCAGGACCAAGGCTTTGACACGGTGGAGGCCAATCACCGGCTGGGGTTCGAAGATGATGAGCGTGACTTTCGCATCGGGGCGGAAATCCTTGAGAAGCTCGGGGTGGGCGCGGTGCGCCTGATGACCAACAATCCGCGTAAGGTCGAGATGCTGGAACGCGAAGGGCTTGAGGTCACCGAGCGGGTGCCGCTGGTGGTCGGCGAAAACCCCCTCAACAGGGCGTATCTAGACACCAAGCGCAGCAAATCCGGGCATCTTTTTTGAGCCCCGACGACTTGGTACTCAGCCGACAAGGGCTCCGGTTTCGCGGCCGCCGTTTTGCATGCACGATCGGGCGCTCAGGGGTCACCACAGAAAAACAGGAGGGTGATGGCGCGACACCTGCGGGAAGCCACCGCTTTGTCGGCTGCCTTTATCGGCCTGACAGGATGGCGCAGCCCTGCGACTGGGCGGTCCCGATCCGGCCGCGCGACCTTTGGTGCGATGATGCGGGCCATGAGGATTACAACCTGATGGTGACAGCCCCATTCGCGGGCAGTGCCGAACGCTTGGCGCGGGCCGATCCGCTTTATGATCTGGTGCTTTTGACCGATTGGAATTGGCCCCAGGCCGAGCGCGGCAAAGGTTCGGCTATCTTCATGCATGCCTGGCGCGGCCCAGCGCGCCCGACCGAGGGCTGCGTGGCCTGTGCCCCCCACGATCTGCGCTGGATCGTGCGGCGCATCCGGTATCACACACGGCTGATTGTGTCGGAACGGCTTTAGGCCGGCGCTTGCCTGGCGCCGAAGACAGCCGATCCGACGCGGATATGCGTGGCGCCTAGCGCGATGGCGCTTTCGAAATCGCCGCTCATGCCCATGCTGAGACCGGTTAGACCGTTGCGCGCGGCCATTTTGGCCAGCAATGCGAAATGGAGCGATGGCTCCTCCTCGACCGGGGGGATCGACATCAAGCCTTGCAGCGGCAGGTCGAGCGACCGGCATTCCGCGACGAAGGCATCGAGATCATCTGGGAGGATCCCAGCTTTCTGAGGCTCTTCGCCGGTATTGACCTGGATGAACAGGTCGGGCGACGCTCCGCGCTCTTGTGCAAGATCGGCGAGACGGCGCGCGAGTTTGGGCCGGTCGACGGAGTGGATCGTGTCGAACATCTCGACCGCTTGGCGCGCTTTGTTGGTTTGCAGCGGGCCGATCAGATGCAGCGATATTTCCGTGTACCGCTCTTGCAGCGGCGGCCAGCGGCCTTGGGCTTCTTGCACGCGGTTTTCGCCGAATATGCGGTGGCCTTGATCAAGGACCGGTGTCACACGCTCTTCGGGCTGGACCTTGGAAACGGCGATCAGGGTAATGTCCGCGGGCGCGCGCCCAGCGGCGGTGCAGGTTTTTTCAATGCGAGCGGTGACGTCAGAAAGGGCCATGCGCCCTCATCACAAATGAAAAGAGCGGACACAAGGCCCGCTCTCTCCGAAATGATAAGCGTTTGAGCTTAGAAGCCCATTGCCACGCCGAGCGACCAGGTGCTTGCGCCACCGTCCGTGTCGCCATAGGCGGCATGTACCGATGCGCCGCCGCCGAGATCGTAGCTGGCTGCGAGGCCGTAGCCCTCTCCACCGCTGTCGAACTCACCGTAGTTGGCATGCACCGAGATAGCGCCAGTCGAGTAACCAACGCCGACGAAGGTGTGATCGTCCTCAGCGCCAACGGCAACGCCGGTGGCAAGGTTCAGATCCTGGATGTCTGAGTAGCCGACAACAGCCGAGAAGCCGGATGCGAGCTCAACCAAGACGCTGACGCCGAGGTGCTCGACCTGGCTACCAGGTGTTGTGCCATCGGTGTCGATGACCATGTAACCCAGACCAGCGGTCACGTCTGCTGCGCCGAACGACCCGGAGTACTGAACACCAATGGCGGTCGAACCGTCGCCGGAGGTTGCAGCAACAACACCCGTGGCGTCGTCAGCTTCTTGCTCGTGCGACACCGCGACGGTGAAATCACCGAACGAGATGTTATAGCGCAGAACTTGGTTGTCACCGTTGTACTCGCCCGCGTCGAGCGAGTCGCCGTCCGCGTTCAAGTCAACGGTCAACCCGTCGAGATACGCGCCCAGGTAACCGCCGTGAGCGGTCTCAGAGTCGTCGATCGAACCCGGGTTACCAGCGGTTGATGCGTCGGGCATGACGAAATCGACGGCGCCGTCGGTGTCACCCAGCGTCAGCGTGCCGAAGTCGCCGGAGATGAAGACGCTCGTGCCCTGGTTGTCCAGAGCGCGGCCCAGGTTGCCGGCCTCGTCGAGGTCGACAACTGCACCAAACGACAGGCCGGTGCCAGTTTCGGCTGCGAGGCCGAAGCTGATGTCGACGTCGTTGTGGAACTGAGTTTCTTGATCGCTGCCACCAACGATACCCATTTCGGCGGAACCGCCGATGCTGATGTTCAGGTTGTCATCAGCTGCTGCAACGCCCGCCGAGGCAACCAGTGCCGTCGTAGCGAAGAGAACCTTTTTCATGTTTCATTCCCTCGTGAACATTTTGAAGGTGCACCTCAAGACGGGTCATCCGAATTGAGTATGCTTCTCTCTCCAACTTTGACCTGGTGAATGCAACAAAGCGGGCGGGGAGCCAGCGATGTTGGCCGATCATGGTGCAGACATGCCACAGTGCCTCTAAGGGCCCGTTTCCCAAGGAAACTAAGGAAAAAAGCGAAAACCAGCACGTCGGCGCAGGTGCGGATCGTTCGGCAGTTTATCGGTCTTTTGGCGTTGCGGCCAGATCGCGGCACTTTCCTCGTTAAAAAGAGCCATCGCGATTCTCTCCGCATGGCGTGGGCGGGCATGGCAGCCCCGCATCAAGCGACTCAGGCCTTAACGTCGAGCGCGGCGAAGGGATAGCAGAGGGCCCGCCATCGCCGATTGCCCGGCGACGCCCCTTGTGACCTCGCGCCGATCTCGGGTAGGAACGCAACCAAAGGCTAGGTGAGGGCAAGACATGGCTTTGCATCCGTTAAACGGTATGATCGCGGGGGCCATCGCATTGGCGTTGATAAGCGGCTGTAGCCGCGACCCCGATCCTGAGCGTGACGCCCAGAGACGCCAAGACCTGATCGACCAGGGCCTGATCATTGATCCAGAGCGTGAGACGCTGCTCGATCTTTTCGTGAACACGGACAATCCAAACACGACCGTCGAAGTAAACCGGTATCTCTGGAACGCATCGCTTGAAATCTTGGACTTCATGCCGATTGAGGCGGCTGATCCGTTTTCCGGTGTGATCGTGTTTGACTACGGCACACCGCCGGGCGGCTCTCAGGCTTATCGCGCCACGGTCTTTGTCCAGGATCCGGCGCTCGACGCGCGATCTCTGCGGGTCGCTTTGCAAAACCGCCGGGGCGCTGTGGACCGTGAAACCGCCCGCGCCATCGAGGACGCCATCCTGACCCGCGCGCGGCAATTGCGCATTCGCGACGGGGCTCTTTAACGAGGCGCTTTAATCATCGGTGCTCCACTGATCGGAATAGGCAACCAATTCAACGGTGTTGCCCTCGGGGTCTTTGGTGAAAACGCCGCGCCAGCCGATCCAGTCGAAATGCTCTATCCGAAAGTCGACGCCTTTCATGCGGTACCACTCGATGGCCGCGTCTTGCTCCTCGGCACCGAGGCTAAGCGCGATGTGGTGGAGCGAGGATTGCGCGCCGGTAAACGGCGGCGCAGCGCTGCTGGGGTGCAGATCGGGGCGCGCGTCATAGCCCTTATCAAACAGCGCGAGCACACTGGTATGGCCGCCATAGCCTTCCGCGATCTTGAGAAACACGATCTGGCCGGTCGTCGCGTTCCCTGAGAGGCGTTCGAGGCCCAGCACGCCCTCATAGAAGGCGAGCATGGCGCCGATGTCATCGCAGCGAATGGCGATCTCGCCCAGCGCGCGGATTTTGAAACCCCGGTCTGTCATTGGGCGCAGCATGGCCGGAGCTCGGCGCGGATGCCAGGGGCTTAGCCGAAATCGCCCTGGGCGAACCAACCGCCGGTCAGGCCTGAGCCATGGGCATAAAACAGCCAAAGCCGCACGCCCTGTTCGGTATCGACGCGCCAGTAATCGCGCACACCGCTGCGCCATTCCGGATCATCGAGCCACCATTCCGGCGCGATCCGCTCTGGACCAGAGGCGGCCAGCACGGCCAAATCCTGCCCACGCCAGCGGATTTTATCGGGGATATGCGGATCATCGGGGAGCGGGATGGGCTCAGGTCGATAAAGCGTCAGCGGCCGGGGCCGGTCCGGCTTGGGCCAAGCCTGTGCGGGGTCCGACCAGGCCGCCGCCAGCACCTTTTCAGTCTTCTCAGGGATATGGCTCTCGGCCGGGTGCAGGCGGGTGATGGCTTCAAGCCCGATCCGCGCGCCTAGGCGGCCGATGAGATCGTCGAGCGGCGCGCTGCCTCCGGCTTGCTGGCGGGCGGCGGCGGCCTCGGCAGCGGCCCAGCCCCCGGTCATTTGACGGCGGTGCAAGGGCTCGGTCTGATCGGCGACGACCCGAACCCGGTCGATGCCAAAGCCGGGATCGATGTCACCGATTTTGAGATCGAAGAGCGGACGAATGCGATCGGGCAGGTCCGAGGGCCGCGCCAAGCCGATCTCGATCCGCTGCCCGCCGCCATCCACGCGCGAGATCTCAAGCGCCACGCGGCGCGCGCCCCGGCCCTTCTTGCGCAGACCCGCGCACAAAACCGGCAAGAGGCGCTCGAGCGCGGCTGTGATATCGGCCTCCAGCCCGATCGGCTCAGGCAGGGACAGGCGCGCAGCGAAATGGAGCGGGGCCTCAGCCGGGGAAATCGGCTCGGGCTCAAGCCCAAGCGCCTGATCCAGACGCCGGACCAGGGCGTGGCCGAACCGGCGGGCCAGGGCGGCGCGCGCCATGCCCGTCAGATCGCCGATCCGGCGCAACCCCAAACGGCCCAAACCGGTCACCGTAGCCTCATCTATGCGCAGGGCCGCGACCGGCAGGTCCGACAGGACACGGCGCATCTGTCCCGGCGGCGCGATCACACCCAGGGGGGCCGCGCCGTTGCGCACAGCGATCTCCGGGGCCGGTCCGCCCCGCTCCCAATGCTTGCGCCGCACTGCGCGGGAGCGGGTGGCGCGGGCTTCTTGGTCGATGGCGTCGCCGCTGCGGCCGGATGGGGCGCCTTCCCGAACCTGCCCGCTGCCATAGCGCGCCAAGGCCCAGGCTGCGCCGGCCGTGTCGGCAATCGCCGCGCGCACCGTCAGGCCTAGGGCGGCACAATCCTCTGACACAAGCTGAAGCAGCGCGGCCTCTCCCCCGAAAAGATGCGCGCAACCGGTCAGGTCAATGAGCAGACCGGCCGTGTCCTCTTCGGCAACCCAGGGAGAGAACTTACCCGCCCAGCGCCGCAGGGCGGTCAGGAACTCCCGCTCCCGCTCGGGCTGGGCGGCGCGGGTGATCAGGCCCGGCACGATTGACAGCGCTTCCTGCAAGGCCTGCCCTGGAAACGCGCCTTGGGCTTGGGCGGCCTCACTGACCGCGAGGATCAGGCGCATATTGCCCTCTTGGCGGACCACGGCGAGGGGCTGATCGCTAAGAATACGGTCCTGTCTCAGGACACGCTCCGCCGCCAGCCGCGGAAACCACAGCGATAGGATCCGGCGCTGGCGGCCGGTTTGGGGCATCTGGGTATCGTCAAGCAAATCGGCAGACATGGAGGGCAGCAAGTCACGCGATGTTCCTATTATGTTCCAACCTAGAGCGCCGTAAATCGGGAGTCGAGTCACCGTGCGGCGCAGCGTAGGATGCGGCTCATGAAAAGTATCGCCGAGTTGACCGCACAACACGCCCTGACCGGTCGCCTAGACTGGATCGGGTTGCGCCCCGCCCGCCGCGCGCCACTGGAGGCGGTCACCAATGCTGAGATGACAGAGAACGGCCTGCAAGGGGACCGCGCCCGCGCTGGGAAGCGGGCCGTCACCCTAATCCAGGCCGAACATCTGCCGGTCATCGCCGCCCTGACAGGCCAAGACGCAC
Source organism: Pseudomonadota bacterium (assembly GCA_038530555.1). Lineage (GTDB taxonomy): Bacteria > Pseudomonadota > Alphaproteobacteria > Rhodobacterales > Rhodobacteraceae > HKCCE3408. Next base: position 88,540 of record JBCBCN010000002.1, read on the forward strand.
CGCCTGAGCTTTTGCGCCGGAACCTCGTTGTCGCGCACCTCAACCTGGCCGCCCTGAGGGGGCGGCATTTGCGCATCGGTGCCACCGCGATCCTGCGCATCACCAGTGTTTGCGCCCCGTGCTCGCGGATGGAGGAGACCTTTGGACGCGGCGGCTACAACGCCGTGCGCGGCCATGGCGGTTGGTGCGCGGAGGTGACCCAACCGGGCACGATCAGCCTAGGCGATGAGGTGCGCGCGCTGCCCTAAAGCTCAACGCAAGCGGTCCAGGATCGCGAGCGAAGCATACCCGTCCGGCAACAGGCCCTCGCTCTGCTGATAGCGGCGCACCGCGTCGATCGTATTCGGCCCTATGATCCCATCGACGCGGCCCGGCGAAAAGCCGACGCGCGTGAGCCGCCGCTGCAATTCCTGACGCTCATCAAAACTGAGCGCGCGATCCTGGCGCGGCCAGGTCCCGTCAAACGCGGGCCCACCCAGAATGCGATCGGACAAATGCCCCACCGCGATCACATAGGCATCGGCAGGGTTATACCGCTCGATCACATGAAAATTGTCGAAGATCACCAAGGCGACTCCTTCGGCACCGGCGGGAAGCAGGATCGAGGCGGGCCCGTGGTCGGGGACACGCTCGCCCGAGACAAGGCGGACATTGCGGGCATTCCAGTAGCGCGCGGGCCGTTTGAACCGCTCTCCAGTTTGAGCATAGTCGAAGCCATCTGGCAGCGCGACCTCAAGGCCCCAGGGCTGGCCATAGGTCCAGCCGAACTCTCGCAGGTAATTCGCCGTGGAAGCCAGGGCATCGATTGGATTGTCCGACCAGATATCGCGTCGCCCATCGCCTGTTTGATCGACGGCGTAGTCCAAAAAGCTCGTCGGCATGAACTGCGTGTGCCCCATCGCCCCGGCCCAGGAGCCTGTCATTTGCGAGCGGCTGATGTCGCCGTCTTGAAGGATGCGCAAAGCGGCGAGAAGTTGCGTCTCAAAGAACGCGTTGCGCCGCCCATCATAGGCGAGCGTGGCCATCGCCTCGATGATATTGGTGTCGCCGCGCACCGCGCCATAGGCGCTTTCGAGGCCCCAGATCGCCGCGACCACCTCCGCCTCAACGCGGTAGGTTCGCTCAATCTCGGCCAGGGCCGCCCGGTTTTCCTGCAGCGCGCTGCGGCCATTGCCAATGCGCGTGCTGGAGACGGCGCTGTCGAGATAGTCCCACAGAGCACGGCTAAACTCGGACTGGTTTCGATCTCGCTCAAGCACTGTGGAGTTCAGCGTGATCCCCGCAAAGGCCGCGTCAAAGGTCTCCGCCGTGATCCCAGCGCGCAAAGCACGCGTTCGGAACCCGTCGATCCAGTCGCTAAAGCGGCCTGAAGGCCACGCTAATTCCTCAGCAGCGGTTAATGCGGTGGTTGCCGGGCGCAGGGCAGGACGCGCAGCCTCTTCGCTTTGCGCGACCGAGGGGCGCGGGCTGGGGACCAGCGACAAGTCAGGGGCGTTCGCATGGCCGGGTGCCGCGAGCAGCGTGCACGAAGCTGCGAATGCCAGACGCCGCGCGGTCTTGGTTATGAGGCTTGCCTGTCGCAAATTTTCTCACGCGTGTTTGCGTAAGACTATGCCCGTTTTGCTACGCGCGCGAAAGCGGCCACGGCCGGGATGGGCAGCGGGTTGCCGATCAGGACCGCTTTCGCCGCTCCTTTCGCTGAACCTTGCGCTTTTTGGCGGCGGACTTGGCGACCTTACGCTTGGGGGACGCGTTGCCCCTTCGCCCACGACGCCCGCGCGGGCCCGCCGGACCGCTGTCGATCTCCGCCCCGTTCAACTCGAGAAGCTCCAGTTCCAGGCCGCCGGTTACGGGAACCGCCGCCGTCAGACGCACAAGAACCCGGTCACCCAGGCCGATCACCACCCCGCTGTCAGAGCCCAGGAGCGTCTGCGCCTCAGCATCGTAGTGAAAATACTCCTGACCGATTGCGCGCATCGGTAACAAACCATCCGCGCCCGTCTCGTCGAGTTTCACGAAGGCCCCGAAGCGCTGGATGCCACTGATCCGGCCCTCAAACACCGCGCCAACTCGGTCGGCCAGAAACATAGCCAGGTAGCGATCTGTTGTATCACGCTCCGCCGCCATCGAGCGGCGCTCAGTCTTAGAGATATGCTCGGCGGTTTTCTCAAGCGTTTCGGCCTCCTCCGGGCTCAGACCATCATCGCCCCAGCCATGGGCAGCGATCAGCGCCCTGTGCACCACGAGGTCGGCATAGCGCCGGATCGGAGAGGTGAAATGCGCGTAGGATTTCACCGCAAGGCCGAAATGACCGAAGTTTTCGGCATTGTAGTACGCCTGGCTCATGGCGCGCAAAGTAGACAGGTTGATCAGTTCGGCCGCCTCATGCCCTGCCGCTTGACTGAGCAGCCGGTTGAGATGTGCGGTTTGCAGGACTTGGCCCTTCGCAAGATTAAGCCCGGCGGTTTGCGCCACCTCGCGCAGAGCCTCCAGCCGGTCTGGCTCGGGCTCCTCATGGACACGGTAAAGCAGGGCCTGACGCTTGGATTTCAAGGTTTGCGCCGTGGCCACATTGGCGAGGACCATGCATTCCTCGATAAGCCGGTGCGCATCGAGCCGCTCTTTGAACGCGACGGATTGGACCTGGCCAGTATCGCTCAGCACGATCTGCCGCTCCGGCAGGTCTAGCTCCAGCGGCTGACGTTTGGCGCGCGCTCGGAGGAGCGCTGCAAAGGCGGCATAGAGCGGCTCTAGGACGGTCTCCAGCAGCGGTGCTGTCGCCTTATCAGGGGTGCCATCGATCGCAGCTTGGGCCTGTTCGTAGGTGAGCGATGCGTGCGAGCGCATGATCGCGCGGTGGAATTTAGCTTTCAGCAAGGCGCCGTCGCGGTCGATTGTCAGACAGGCCGCGAGACAGGCGCGATCGACACCTTCGTGCAGGGAGCAGAGATCCCCCGACAGCGCCTCAGGCAACATCGGTACCACGCGGTCTGGGAAATAGGTCGAGTTGCCCCGCTTGCGCGCCTCACGGTCAAGCGTTGAGCCAGGGAGCACGTAATGGGCGACATCGGCGATGGCCACCCAAAGCTTGAAGCCGCCAGGATTTTTTGGGTCGTCATCGGCAACAGCATAAACAGCGTCATCGTGGTCGCGCGCATCGGCCGGATCGATGGTGATCAGCGGCATCTCACGCAGATCGAGCCGGCCCTCCGGCGCGACCGGTTCGGCTGCAGCGGCTTGGGCAAGCACCTCATCGGGGAAATGATCGGGGATCCCATATTCGTGGATCGCGACGAGTGAGGTCGATTTCGGGGCCGAGGGGTCGCCAAGCCGCTCGACAATCCGCGCCTTCGGGAGGCCCATGCGTCCACCTGGCCCGGCCAGTTCGGCCTGCACCAACTCGCCGTCCTGCGCCGCTTGCGTGTCACCGGGGGCGACGCGCCATTCTTTATCGCTGCCCTTGGCGATCGAGACAATGCGCCCGCCTTCAGAGCCTTTTCGGAAAATGCCCAGGATCTGGCGGGGATTGCGCCCAATGCGGCGGATCAGACGCGCCTCATACTGGTACTCCTCCTCGGCGACCTCTTGAAGCCGGGCGAGGATGCGGTCACCCTCCGCCAAAGCGGGATCGGCGGCGCGGGCCACAAACAGGATTCGCGGCTCGGGCCCCTCACCCTGCCATTCCATCGCTTTGCAGAACACATCGCCCGACGCGTCCGGTGCCAAAACAGTCAAGACCGAGACAGGGGGAAGCTTGTCAGGATCGCGGTAGGTTTTGCGCTGTCGCTCGATATGGCCGTCTTCTTCGAGGGCCTTGAGCATGCGCTTTAGGTCGATCCGCGCCGCGCCTTTGATGCCAAAGGCCTTGGCAATGTCGCGCTTGGAGACCTTACCGGGATGGGCGTTGATCCAATCGAGGACCTCGGATTTGCTGGGAAGGGGTGGCATGAGCCCTCATGGTAGCCGGGTTGCGCGGCTTGTGCTGCTGATCAGGCGAAAAAGTCTTGCAGGATGCGTTGGTAGATCTTGGTTAGACCCTGGATATCGGCAATCGAGACGCGTTCATCAACCTGGTGCATGCGGTGGCCGACGACGCCAAGCTCAACAACCGGGCAATGGGATTTGACAAAGCGCGCGTCCGAGGTGCCGCCGGTGGTCGACAAGACGGGCTGCCGCCCGGTCTCAGACTGCACAGCGCGCGAGACAAGCTCGGACAGATCGCCAGGTGGCGTGAGAAACGCCTCGCCTGAGATGCGCACGGCGACCTCAATAGACAGGCCACGCTCTTGCGCGACTTCTGCGACGGTGTCTTCCAGCCACCGGGTTAGGGATGCACCGCTGTGCAGATCGTTGAACCGGATGTTCAGCCCCATCCGTGCCTCAGCCGGGATCACATTCGTGGCCGTGTTGCCCGTGTCGATGGTCGTGATCGCGAGAGTCGAAGCGTCGAAATGGTCGGTGCCTTGGTCAAGCTCATGTTCGGCCAAAACACTCGCGAGCTGTGCCATGGCGTGAAGAGGATTGTTCGCCTTGTGCGGATAGGCCGAATGGCCCTGCTTTCCGCGGCACACAACCTGCGCGGTGAGCGAGCCGCGGCGCCCGATCTTGACCATATCGCCCAAAGCCTCGGCACTTGTTGGCTCACCAACGATGCAGACATCCATCGTTTCGTTCTGCGCGACCATCCAATCGAGAAGCGCTTGAGTGCCGTCAGTGGCCAGGCCCTCTTCATCGCCAGTGATGGTGAGGATGATGGCGCCGTCTTCTGGCAGGTTGTGCACCATGGCGCAGGCGGCGGCGACAAAGCTAGCAACACCCGACTTCATGTCAGTCGCGCCGCGTCCGTAGATCCAATCGCCTTCGGCAACAGCGCCAAAAGGGGGCCGGGTCCAGGCGGCTTCATCGCCGATCGGCACCACATCCGTGTGTCCGTTAAAACCAAAAGTACGCGCGGCATTCTGCGAGCCAAAACGTGCGAAGAGGTTGCAGATGCCCCCGCGATCCACACGCGTGCACGCGAAACCCGCAGCGCTCAACACCTTTTCTAGCGCGACCAACGCGCCGCCTTCGGCTGGTGTAACTGAGGGACAAGCAACGAGACTGCGGGTGAGTTCAACGGGATCAACGGCCATGGCTCAGACGCCTAACACGTGTCAGCGCAAGCACAAGTCAGCAGGTCGACGGGTAAATCACTTCCAAATACGGCAAAATTGAGTTAACTCTTCCGCACAAAATAAAAATAGCCGAGGCAGTTGAGCAGCTTACACGGCGATTGAGTTTTATGACCGCGCGTCTGGGCGTCTCTAAACGAGACGCATCGCGCTTCGCCCCGTGTTGTGCTGCCGCCCTACCTTGGCCGGAGAGCGGGCAGAGAGATATGGCGACGGCAAGTGAGCTGACGATCCAAACATTCACCAACCGGACGACGGCTGCGCAGCAATTGGCGCAGACGATTTTCGGCAGTGACGTTAACGTTATTTCGGCAAGTTATGACGGCGATCTGGATTCCGTTGGCATCTATAGCGGCGGCGACGCCACGGCACCCGGTATCACACCTTCGGATGTCGGCGCGATCTTCTCGACCGGTGAGGTCGAGGACGTTACCAACAGCGCCGGTGACCCGAACGTACGCGGGAACACCTCCACCAACACGTCGGGTGACAACAATGATCCCGATTTCAACGCTTTGGCCGGGGCCGCGACCGCGGATGCGTCCTTCCTCGAGGCCACGTTCACCACCAATTCCCCGTTCCTGTCGATCCAGTTCACCTTTGGCTCGGAGGAGTATCCGGAATTCGTCAACTCGATCTACAACGACGTGGTTGGGGTATGGATCAACGGCACGGAAGTCGCCTCACCTGTCTTTCAGACGACGCAGATCAGCACGCTGAATGAAAATCAAAATGAGACTCTTTATAACGACAATACCGGAGACGCCTTCAACACGGAAATGGATGGCTTCACCGTTACTCTCAGCCTGATCATCCCGGTCAGCACGACCGGCACCAACACGATCAAGCTGGGCATCGCCGATGTCGGTGACAGCTTTTACGACTCGACCCTGATGATTGCGGCTGACTCGATCCAAGGTGTATTTCTTGCACGCGACGACGCCGAAACCGTCTTTGAAGGGCAGACGGCTAATGTCGATGTCCTGGCGAATGACGACAATGTCGGCGTCGCCTTCGTCACCCATGTGAACGGTCAGGAAATCCTTCCCAACGGCTCCGTCACGCTGAATTCAGGGCATGTCGTCACGCTTTTGCTCGATGGGACGTTGGATATCCAACCACCGGCAAGCCAAGTCAACCTGACTGATCCAGAAAGCATCAATTTCAGCTACACCGCCGATGATGGCTCAGGGATCAGCGACACAGCCTTTGTCACGGTCACCGCGATCCCCTGCTTTGCGCGCGGCACGCTCATTCGCACCGAGACAGGCGAGCGGAGGGTGCAGGATCTCAAGGTCGGGGACATGGTCCATACGCGCGACGATGGCCTTCAGCCGGTCCGCTGGGCAGGCCGGAAACTGGTGGCCGCAGACGGCGCGCTGGCCCCGGTCGTGATAGAGGCCGGGACCTTCGGCCGCCACCGCCGCCTGATCCTGTCGCCACAGCACCGCGTGATGGTGCAGCATCACATGGCTGAGTTGATGTTCGGCGAGGACGAGGTCCTCGTTGCCGCCAAAGACCTCGTGAACGGGGTGTCGATCTGGTCGATGCAAGGCGGTTTTGTCGAGTACCACCACCTCTTGTTCGATCGCCATCAGATGATCTGGTCGGACGGGCTGCTGACCGAGAGTTTCCTGCCAGGTCCCAACACGATGCCGGGCTTCGATGACGGTGTCCAAGCCGAGATCTATGAGCTATTTCCAGAACTGCGAGAAGATGCCGCCGCTGGCTATGGCGGCGCGGCCCGCCGCGGACTGAAGGCCTTCGAAGCCCGGGCGTTGCTCGGATAATTTCCCGAAAAGACCGCAATTGTGCGCGATTCGACACAAATTTGCGGCTTAACCATCTGTCAGTGCCCGTCTGGCACGAGATGGACCTATGACTTGGACTGCCATTTGGGATCGTTCTGGCGCGCATCACGCGCCGCATTCCCCCCTGCCACAGCAGGGGCAGTCGACCTTCGTCTTTGAGGGGCGGCTTGCGCAAGGTGGACATGACCAAGATCTTTGGACTGGCAGTGATATCGCCAATGATCCGTTTTCAATTTCCCAGGACAGCCATGGCCAATTGTTGGTGCGGCAGGGTAGTCAAAGCAAACGCATCGATAGCCGTCGGGTGGGCCCGGGTGATCCGTTTCACTTAACCGTAAGCGCGGCGCCGGATCGTCGCTTTGCGCTTCTCCATCTGAAAAACCTTGCCAGTGGGCAGAGCTTCGCCGTCTCCCTAGACGGTGTCGCGCCGCTACAGCTTGAGGATGTCGCGCCGCCCACAACCCGGCTTGCCGAGGGCACAGAATTCGCAGCCTTCGCCAATCAGGACGCGCCGATCGGAGAGTTTGCAGGCTTCGAAACCGGCACCCTGATTGACACGCCTTTTGGACCGCGCCCGATCGAAAGTCTGGCTATCGGCGACATTGTGGTCACTGCCCAAGGGGCGCCAGCGCGCCTGATCAACACCGATAGGCGCGAGGCGCTCAGCATGGGCGCTATGGCAGCTATCCGGATGCGGGCGCCTTATTTCGGTTTGAAGCACGATGTGCTGCTTTCGCCCTACCACCACGTGGCCCTGTCCGGCCCAGAGGTCGAGTATATGTTCGGCTGCCCGACTGTGCATGCGATGGCCTGTGACTTGGTTGATCATGTCTCGGTGCAACAAGATTTTACCAAGCAGACCCGCATCCTTCACCGATTGCATTTGGACCGCTCCGGCTATCTCGGATTGGGCCGGGCGCAGGTGGAGGCAGGATCGAGCGATATGGGAGACTGCCCGCGGATCGACCGGATCAACGCCCATGCCTTACGTGCCATGCAGGATAGCGGTCGGGATTTGCTCGGCTAAGCTATGCGACCGGCGCCGACACGTGGCGCAAATGGTCCTTGTGCACAGATCGCTCCGCCTTGGGCCCAAGGTCTAGCGCTCGCTCAACACTTCGACCTGCGCGACGATCACCGCATTCTCATCCAGCGCACGCTGCATTAGCGCGGCCTCCGCGTCATCGGCTTGCGCCTTATCACCAAAAACCTCGCTGCGGGCGCCGAGGCTTTCTACTTCCAAAGGCGCCATGTCGGCTTGCTTCAGGACGGCAACGGTCTCCCGGACGGCCTCATCCTCGCTGACCCCGGACGCATAACAGAGCAAAGCCGCACCCGTGGCAGCCTTGGGAAGTCCATCTCCCTCCTTACGGCCGACATGCACGGTGAGGATGTAGACCTCGACGGACTTTCCCGATTTCGATTTTCGCACGATCCGATCTCACCCTACCGCCGAAGCGCGCGAACCCCTGCGATCAATAGACAGGCACCGATTAGACCGGCCAAGCCCTGAGACATCGCGCGAGGCGCAAAGGAAATGCCCAGCGCACCCGCGATGAAATTCGCCACGATCGCGCCGACGATGCCCAATAGAATGTTGGTGAAAATGCCGGTATCGGCCTTCATGATCGTACTGGCCGCCCAACCGGCTAGGCCGCCCACGATGACGGCGGCAATCCATCCTAGTCCTTGCATGCGTCCCCCTTAGTGCTGCGTTTCACCCAACGTCCAATCGTAGGGCCCGGCTATAGGCAGGATCAAGCAAGTCTAATCGCGCAAAAGCTCATTGATGGAGGTCTTGGACCGCGTCTTGGCATCGACCCTCTTTACGATCACCGCACAGTAGAGATGTACACCGTTCTTCGACGGAAGCGATCCCGCAACCACGACCGATCCGGCTGGCACTTCGCCATACATCACCTCACCGCTGTCCCGGTCGAAGATTTTGGTGGATTGACCGATAAACACACCCATGCCGAGCACGGAGCCTTCGCGCACGATGACCCCCTCGACCACTTCCGACCGGGCGCCGATGAAGCAATCGTCTTCGATGATCGTGGGGCCCGCCTGCATCGGTTCGAGCACACCGCCAATGCCCACACCGCCAGACAAGTGCACGTTTTTGCCAATCTGCGCGCAGGAGCCGACCGTGGCCCAGGTGTCGACCATCGTGCCACTATCGACATAGGCGCCGAGATTGACAAAGGACGGCATCAAAACAACGCCGGGCGCGATATAGGCGCTTTTGCGCACCACGCAGTTCGGCACGGCGCGAAAGCCCGCCTCTCCCCATGCTGCGTCATCCCAACTGGCCCATTTGCTATCGACCTTGTCCCACCAGGAACCGCCTTGGGCCGAACCAGATTGCCGCTCCATATCCTTCAGCCGGAAACCCAACAGCACCGCTTTCTTCGCCCATTGGTTGACGTGCCATTTGCCGTCCTCGCCGCGCTCAGCCACACGCAGCGTGCCGCCATCCAGGGCATTGAGTGTTGTCTCAATCGCGTCGCGCGTCTCGCCTGTCGTTGCGGGCGTTATGCCATCGCGCGCCTCCCAGGCGGCTTCGATCGCGGCTTCTAGCTGGGCATGGGACATGTCGACCTCCGGTGACTTACGGGGCGTGCCATATCGCCCCCGGGCGCAGGCGACAAGACGGGGCTGGGGATCGCCGCAGCTTGGCGCGTTGCACGTCGAAGCTTAAGGACACCCGTTCGATCTGGCTTGTTCCGATCAGGTTCCGCAGTTTCGGCGATCCTCTAGCTATCGTGCGCAGAGGCGGGCTCAGGTGCGGCGGCTGGCCAAAGCGGCGGCGCATTTAAGCGTTCCTCCAAATCAGCGTTGAAGGACGCGAGGTCGCCATCGGTGTTCAGACCGTCCTCCAAATGCTCGATGCTGATCGAAACGTGGCGCCTACCCTGCCTGATAAAGAGAAATGACCAGAACAGATCGTGGGACGGGCGGTCAAAGCGGCTGAGCCCTTGGATCCGCAGCAAAAGAACGGGCGTATCGGGCACCGCGCGCAGAATTTCGTAGGCGCCCGCGAAATGTGGCTGAATGATCTCGCGGGGCTGACGTTTGACCTGTCCGCCCGGAAACAAAAGGACGAAGCCCCCCTTGCGCACGATCCGCCGCATCGTGTCGAGCGCCCAGGCCTTGCGTTCAGCGCGGCGCTCCGGGGGCCAGGCTTTGGGAGAGCTGAGCGGTACCGCATTGGCAATCAGCATTGGCAAAAGCTGCGCCGGATGGTGGTATTCATCGTAATGCACCGCTGGGCGCACCCGCCGGGTGGAATAAAGGATCGAAGCCACCATAGGTCCGTCCAACCGGCTTACATGACTGGCGAGGATCAGGCCGCCGGGCAAGTCCTGAAGCAGATGCTTGTTGGAGCATCCAATATTGTAGAAGAGCGCGAAATACCCTCGCACCAGCAGGAACGCCAAGTGGCGCAGCCATTTGCCCAAAGTGGCGTCCAGAATACGGCGGACCTGTTTCATCTTGGGCTCCCTTCGTACCGCCCCACGGCGACCTCGGCCCAGCCGTGACTGGCCAAGCCAAACGCTAGCCTATATGCAAGAAAGCTCGCGGCAAGCCCGTGCCACAAGCGCAGGAAAACGCTATGAAAGACGACCACTCGCACCGGCCGATGCGCAAGGCGCGCCAAGATATCGAGGCGACCCAAAGCCTGCCCGACAGCGAACAGGCGCAATCGCCCGCCTATCGCCTGGCCTTCGCCGATCCGGACTTTCTGTGCCGTGAGGAGTTGCGGCCCGTGAGGCTCCAACTCGAACTTCTGAAGCCACAGCTTGAGATGGATGAGCGTCAGATCGCCTCGACCGTCGTTTTGTTCGGTGGAGCGCGGATCGCGGAGCCCGGCAGCCCAGCCAAAACAGAAACCTTGCGACAGATGAGCGCCTATTACGAAGAGGCGCGCGAATTTGCCCGCAAGATCACCGAGCGGAGCCTTGAAACCGATTGCACCGAGATGGTCGTCGTCACAGGGGGCGGACCGGGTGTGATGGAGGCCGGGAACCGCGGCGCCGCGGATGCCGGTGGCTGCTCGATCGGGCTCAATATCGTTTTGCCCCATGAGCAGGAGCCCAACCGCTACATTACGCCGGAGCTGTGTTTCAACTTTCATTATTTCGGCGTGCGCAAGATGCATTTTCTCATCCGCGCCAAAGTTATCGCGGTGTTCCCGGGCGGTTTCGGGACACTCGATGAGCTGTTCGAGACGCTGACCCTGATCCAAACGGGCCGCATGGAGCAGGTGCCGGTGCTTTTGTTTGGCGAGGCCTTCTGGCGGAAAATCGTCAATTTCGATGCGCTTGTCGAAGCCGGGACGATTGCGGCCGAAGACCTCGAGTTGTTCCGCTTTGTCGAGACCGCCGATGCCGCATTGGACGTGATCGACGCCTGGGATTACTCGGGCCGTCGCGGCGGGATTCCAGGGCGCTAACCGGCGGTTTCAAACGACAGGATTGACGCGCATTGCCGGGGAAGATCACCAAGGGTCAGCTCCCGACGCGGCGGTGCGGGCACTGCGTTTGGATCGGGCGGCGGAGCGGGCACCCGGCCCAGGATCCGATCCACCCATTCGCGCGCCTCGTCACAGCCATCCCCAGGCGGCACGGCCGCCTGCTCTACGCAATCGGGTGAGCCTGACGGGCAGTTTAGCCGCACGTGGAAATGGTAATGATGCCCCCACCACGGCCGGATCCGCCTGAGGTAGTCGCGATTGCCGGTTTCGTTTTCGCACATGTAAACTTTGGCGCCCGGAAAGACGAAAATGCGTGCGACGCGAGGGTCCGAGGCGGCAGCACGGATCACTTGCCAATGCTCATCCGTCCAGTTTTCGCCCGTATAGGCCCCGCTGGCGCGGCGGGTGGAGATCGACGACAGGTTCTCTCGATCCGTCACACTCAGATCCAAGCGACGCGCAGGCAGCATCCAAAAATCGACATCGAGGCCGGATTGATGACTGCGATGCCCGGTCAGCATCGGCCCACCGCGCGGCTGGCTCATATCGCCGACATATATCCCGTCCCAAGTCGTCGTCTCGGCCACCGTTCGGCTGAGGTCTTGGATATAATCGATCAACTCGGGGTGGCCCCAATGGCGGTTGCGGCTCAGGCGCATGGATTGCCAAGTGGGCCCGTTCTCGGCCAATTGCACGGCCCCCGCCACACAACCATTGGCATAGCCGCCGATGACTTCGGCGCTGCCCTCAGATCCGTTTTGCTCGGCACCGAAAAGCTCCCGCGCCTCTTGCCCGGACATCGTCGGCGAAAGCGGCGGCAGGACCTCGCGCGGGGCATCGACACAGGCGGGCAAGGCGAGACAGGCAACCAGGGACAAAATCTTGCGCATCATTCGGCGGGCTCCGCGGCGGAAAAATCGGGCTCGCCCTCAGCGCGGACCCAGGTCAATAAAACCAGTCCAATCAAGAAAAGCACGATCAACGGCGCCATGCCATAGCGGGTGCTGCCAAAGATCGCCGTGACCACGCCGATCAGCAGTGTGCCCAGAAAGGTTGTCGCCTTCCCGGCCAAGGCGTAAAGGCCAAAGGCTTCGGTGGCGCGGCCTTCATCGGCGTGGCGGCACATCATGGTTCGAGAGGCCGACTGCAAAACGCCGCCAGCCGAGCCGATGATCGCGCCACAGACGAAAAAGGCCGTATCCGGGAGCGATGAGCCTGCGGGCAGCGGGATGCCCCAGATCATCTCTCGCGTCATGCCAAGTACAAAGGTGCAAACGCCGATCAGGATCCAGATCATCGCGATAATGACCGGCTTGGGCCCCAGGCGGCGGTCGATCTTGCCGCCGATCCAGGTGGCAAAGGCAGAACTGAGCGCGGCGATGACCCCAAAGGCGCCGACCTCTGGCACGCTCCAATTGAGCACCAAGGTCGCGTAAGTGCCGCCAAAGCCGTAGAGCGCATTGAGCGCGTCTCGATAGAACATGGAGGAGCCGAGATAGGCGAACATGCTGACGCGCTGCGGCAGACGCTTCAGGCTTGCCTTCAGGTTGCTAAGGGCCTGTCCAACCGTTCCCTGGCTCGCCGTTCCCTTCGGCTCACGCATCCAGACGAAAAACGGGATCATGAAAACGACGTACCAAAAGGCCACCAGCGGGCCGATCGCGCGCGTGCCCTCCTTTAGCGCCGGATCCAAGCCTAACACCGGGGCGATGCCGATCAGGGTCAGGCCATTGTCCTGCGCCACAAACAAGCACAGCGCGATGGCGAGGGCGAGAACACCGCCCGCATAGCCAAGTGCAAAGCCGGTGCCGGAAATGGCGCCGAGCTCATCGGGCGGTGCCAGATCGGGCAACAGCGAATTCGTGAAAACGGTCGCGAATTCCGCGCCGATCATGCCGATGCCAAACAGACATAGCGCAAGCACGACATTGGACGCGTCGGGCAGGAGCCACCAAAGGCCGAACGCGCCCGCCACGTAGAACACCGAAAAGAGCGCGATCCATGGCAGGCGCCGCCCGGTCGTGTCGGCGAATGCGCCCAAAACCGGGGCCGTCACAGCGATGATCAGGCCAACAATGGTGAGCGTGAAAGACCAAACGCTGGTGGCGGCGGCATCCGCGGCTTCCTCATCCAGACCCTCGGCCATGTAGCTATCGGACAGCACCAGCGCAAAATAAGGACCGAAGACGAAGGTCAGCAGAACCGTGAAATAGGGCTGGCTGGCCCAATCGAAGGCCCAAAAGCCCCAGATCCGTCTGCGCACCGCTTTATCCATGGATTGCCCTCACCGCCCCCGACGCAAACCATTGCGGCTTGCAAGCGCTTTGGCAATCAAAAGCTCAGATTTCGGGCGGCCAAGGGCGGGCCTGATCGGCTTCGGCCCAGGCCTGGCACCAATCGGGCAGCGGGGGTGACGCGGCATCCGCCATGCCCATCGCCTCGGCCACGCGGTCCGTGGGCACCGCGCGGCCTTTCTCGACGACCGCTGTACGCAGAAGGCCGTGGTTGCAGGCCGTATCACCGCGCCACATCGCCTGTTCAAGGTAGAAAAAGCGGGCGTCCCAGGCCAAAAGGCGCGTGCGAAGCTCAAAGGTTTGGAACGGCAAAATGCGCTTGCGATAGCGGGTGGACGCGCCCGCGACCGCCACACCCCAGCCATTGTCGCTGAGCACTTTTACAAGGCCGATCCGGCGGCTCAGAGCAAATCGGCCAAGATCATAAAGCGTTAGGATCCGGCCGTTATTCATCTCAAGGAATATGTCGATATCCGTGGGCCAGCAGCGCATCTTGATCACCGAAGTGTCAAAAAGCCCAAGCGTTGGCTGACGCGCGGCGGCGATTTGCGTTGTGATAAGCCGGATTGTCGCTTTCATGGGCGCGGTTTGGCGCAACCTCGCCGGACTGACAAGGCGGACGTGGCGTTGGCGTTGCCTTGCAGGGGCGCCAGATGCTCCTTAGGTCTACGCAATTAAGAAGGAGAATGCCCCGCCATGATGACGATTGTAGATATTCTCGATCTCTTGTTGGACGTCGCGCTTTTCTTTGTAATCGCGCACATCATCATGTCTTGGCTGATCATATTTGGCGTACTTAACACGCGCCAACCCATCGTCGCGCAGCTTTGGGACGGTGTAAACCGCCTGCTTGAGCCGCTATACGGTCGATTGAGGCGGGTTCTTCCAAATACCGGCGGCCTTGATCTCGCGCCGTTGGTGGTCATCCTCGGCATTTACATAATGCGTATCATTCTTTCGGATTTCGCAACGGCGATTAGTTAACCGCCGTGTCCGCCGACAAACGGCGCCTCGGCACCCCAGAGCTGACGCACGCGAGCATCCCGGCCGCAGCTTTCGCGATAGAACTCATAGGCGGCGGACTGGCGCATCGGGCCGCGACGGGTCACGATCAAGCTGGTGCCGCGATAGTAATCCTGGTGGTAATCCTCGGCCTCATAGAAGGGCGCGGCGTTGCGAATGGCCGTGGCGATGGGCTGACCGAGGGTGGCACGTGCCTGGGCGATCTCGGCCTCGGCAATCGCCCGCTCTTCGTTGTTACGCACGAAAATTGCTGTCGTGTAGCTCTGCCCACGGTCGCAGAATTGTCCGCCGCCATCCGTGGGGTCGATCGAGCGCAGGAACATGTTGATCAGCTGCGAATAGCTCAGCCGATCCGCGTCATAGGTGATCTCGACCACTTCAAGATGGCCCGTGCCGCCGCCCGTCACCTGGCGATAGCTCGGGTTGGCGACCGAGCCGCCGGCATAGCCCGACACGACCTCAACCACACCGCGCACCCGCTCGAAGTCCGACTCCACGCACCAGAAACACCCGCCCGCTACTACTGCGGTTTGGATGTCACGGGCATGGGCTTTGCCGTGCTGTAGTACCAGGGCGGCGCCGATGGCCGCGAACAGAACGAGCGTCTTTAGACCGGTGAATGCGTGGCGCTGTGCCATTGGAATATCCTCCGTTGATGGCGCCAACTGTCCCGATGGTGGGTTGAAATACAACGCACATGGGCGTGACATCACACAGCGGTGAAGCTTTGAAACAGGCGTACGGGGAAGGGGTGAGAGATGCGTATCGCGATGTGGTCGGGGCCGCGAAACCTGTCGACGGCGCTGATGTATGCGTTTGGCGCGCGGGGCGATTGCGCGATTGTCGATGAGCCGTTCTATGCAGCGTTCTTACGCCAGACCGGGGCCGGGCATCCGATGGCCGCAGACGTCATCGCCGCGCATGAGACGGATCCCTTGCGGGTGGCCGAGATGTGTTTAGCGGCACCACCGGCCGGTCAATCGTTCACCTATATGAAGCACATGCCACACCACATGGTGCCGGGCTTCCCGCTCGCCTGGGCGGAAACCTGCGAGAACGCCCATCTCATCCGGCACCCCGCGCGGGTCATCGCGAGCTATGCGGCCAAGCAAACCGAGATCACCGCCGCCGATATCAGCTATGACCGGCAGCTTGAGATCTGGCGCATGTTTGGCGGGCCCGTGATCAGTTCCGAGACGATCCGGGCGGACCCGGCCCGAGCGCTGCGCGCCTTGTGCGTGGCGCTGGGTATCCCGTTTCAGGCTTCTATGCTGCATTGGCCCGCGGGTGGACGGCCTGAAGACGGTGTTTGGGCCGCGCATTGGTACGCGGCGGTGCATGCCTCGACCGGGTTTGCCGGACCCGAGGGGCCGCTTCCGAAGATCGATCCGAAATACCAACGCCTTTTGGATGCAGCGATGCCCGCCTACGAAACCCTCCGCGCGGCGGAGATCCGTCCCTAGCTCGCCCGCCGCGAATTGCCGCTTGATGGCCTGGAGCTTGGATGCGACCCTAACCAATGCCGAATTTTCCGAGCTGGGCTGAATGCGCGCCCGACCTGATCGACACCGCCGCGGGCCGCAGACCGGCGGACCTTGTGATCACGAAAGCGCGGCTGGCCAATGTGCATAGCCGGGAGATCCTGGAGGGCTGGGGCATTGCGGTCACGCGCGGACGCTTCGCTTATGTCGGCCCAGCGCCCGAGGGATATATCGGTACCGACACCATGCATATCGATGCCGAAGGTCAGCTTTTGATCCCGGGGCTTTGCGACGGGCATATGCATATCGAAAGCGGCATGCTGACGCCCGCGGAATTTGCCAGCGCCGTCATTCCGCATGGCACCACGACGATGTTCACGGATCCCCATGAGATCGCGAATGTGATGGGTTTAGACGGCGTGCGTTTGATGCATGACGAGGCCCTGGCCCAGCCAGTCAACATTTTTACCCAAATGCCGTCCTGCGCCCCGTCGGCGCCCGGACTGGAAACCACAGGCCATGAGATCACGCCGGAGGACGTCAAAACCGGGATGACCTGGCCCGGGATCATCGGACTGGGCGAGATGATGAACTTTCCCGGTGTGGCCGCGGGCGACGCCAAGATGCTTGCCGAGATGGCGGCGACCGAGGCGGCGGGCAAGGTGATCGGAGGTCACTACGCTTCGCCCGATTTAGGCGCGCCATTCCATGCCTATGTGGCGGGCGGTCCGGCCGATGATCACGAGGGCGTGGCGGAGGCAGACGCCATCGCGCGCCTGCGCCAGGGGATGCGCGCGATGCTGCGGCTCGGCTCGGCCTGGTACGATGTGGAGGCGCAGATCACCGCGGTGACCCAGCGCGGCCTAGACCCGCGCGGCGTGATCCTCTGCACAGATGATTGCCATTCCGGCACGCTGGTCAGGGACGGCCACATGAACCGGGTGCTGCGCCACGCGATTGCCTGCGGCTGCGACCCGATGATCGCGCTGCAAATGTGCACGATAAACACGGCCACGCATTTTGGCCTGGAGCGGGAGCTTGGCAGTATCGCACCGGGCCGTCGGGCCGATATGATCCTGACCACCGGGTTCGAAGACCTGCCCATCGAGCGTGTGTTCGCCCGGGGCCAAGAGGTCGCGCGCGGGGGCCATCTGTTGGTAAATTGCCCGCATATCGCATGGCCAGCCTCCGCACGAAGCTCAGTTAGGTTAGGCCGTGATCTGGCCGCGTCCGATTTCGAGATCCACGCTGAGCCAGGGCAAAACACAGCCCGCGTTCGCGTCATCGGTGTGGTCGAGAACCAAGCGCCGACGCGTGCGCTGGAGGCCGATCTGACGGTGCGGAACGGCTTGATCGAGGCCTCGGGTGAGGTGTGTCATATCGCGCTTGTCGAGCGTCACCGGGGCACGGGCGGGGTCACCAACGGTTTTGTCCAGGGCTTTGGCTATACCGGATCGATGGCCATTGCCTCGACCGTGGCCCATGACAGCCACCACATGATCATGGTGGGCACGGATCGCGCGTCAATGGCTATCGCAGCAAACCGCCTTGCGGAGGTGGGCGGTGGGATCACGCTGATCCGCGATGGGCGTGAAGTGGCCCTGGTCGAGCTGCCGATCGCCGGATTGATGTCCGACCGTCCCGCGAGAGAGGTGGCGCAGAAAGCCGACCGACTGGGTGCGGAAATGCGCGCCAGCGGCTGCAGCCTCAACAACGCGATCATGCAGCATTCTTTGCTGGCCCTGGTGGTCATCCCTGAACTGCGGATCTCGGATCTTGGCCTTGTGGATGTCACACAGTTTTCGCTGACGGATGTTGTGATAAAGGACAATGCATGAATTCACCGAGGTTGCACTTGCCCATCCGAATGCCACCCGAACGCGGGGTGCGGGAGTTCAACGATGCCGGCGCTGCGGTCGCCTATCTTGAAGAGCTTTACGATGAGGCCCTGACGTTTCTGCGCGATCATTTCGCCGAAGTGCTTTCGGGTCCGCCGCCCGCCCAGCGCTATCGCGCGACCTATCCGGAAATCCGCCTCACGACGACAAGCTTCGACAGCATCGACAGCCGTCTGAGCTTTGGCCATGTCGCCACCCCGGGCACCTATGGCACCACGGTCACGCGGCCCGATCTGTTCCGCAACTACCTCACGCAACAACTCACCCTGCTGATCGAGAACCACAATGTCCCGGTCAGCATCGGGCCCTCAGAGACGCCGATCCCCATCCATTTTGCAGTGCTCGGGGATGCGGATGTCGAAGTCCCACAGGAGAGCCACCTCAATTTTGCGCTGCGCGACGTGTTCGACGTGCCCGATCTGGGCACCACCCATGATGAGATCGTCAACGGCTTTGGGTTTAAGAACGAGGACGGGACGGGACCTCTGGCCCCGTTCACGGCGCAACGGGTCGATTATTCGCTGGCCCGGCTTGAGCATTACACCGCAACCAAGCCAGAGCATTTTCAAAACCACGTCCTCTTCACAAACTATCAATTCTATATCGATGAATTTATCGCTTATGCCCGCGATGCCCTTGCCGATGAAAGCAGTGGTTATGAGGCGCTGATCGGCCCGGGCAACATGCGCCTTTCGCCCGGCGATGAAACCCTGGCTGCTCCGAAAAAGCTACCGCAGATGCCGAGCTATCACCTCACGCGCCCGGGTGGGGCGGGGATCACGCTCGTGAATATCGGTGTCGGGCCGTCGAATGCGAAGACGGCGACTGACCATATCGCGGTGCTCAGGCCCCATGTCTGGCTGATGGTCGGCCATTGCGCGGGCCTGCGCACCACGCAAAGCCTGGGCGATTACGTGTTGGCGCATGCCTACCTGCGTGAGGACAAGGTGCTAGACGACGATCTGCCCGTCTGGGTCCCGATCCCGGCCCTAGCCGAGGTGCAGATCGCCCTGGAGGAGGCCGTGGCCGATATCTCGCAACTCGAAGGGTTCGAGCTTAAGCGGATCATGCGGACCGGCACGGTGGCGACGGTGGATAACCGCAATTGGGAGCTACGCGACCAATCCGGGCCGGTGCAGCGTCTGAGCCAATCCAGAGCTGTGGCGCTCGATATGGAAAGCGCAACAATCGCCGCCAACGGCTTCCGCTTCCGCGTCCCCTACGGCACGCTGCTCTGCGTTTCAGACAAGCCCCTGCATGGAGAGCTCAAGCTCCCCGGCATGGCCTCGGCCTTCTACACCACGCAAGTCTCGCGCCATCTGCATATAGGCATCCGCGCCATGGAGAAGCTTCGCGAGATGAGCCAAAGCCGCCTGCACTCCCGAAAACTGCGCTCCTTCGAGGAAACGGCGTTCCTCTAGCGGCGGGAATGCGTGAAATCCCCATGTTTTTTTGATTAAAGTTACACTAAGCGTTGTGTGACCCTACTATATTCGGTAATTTAATCATCAATGGGCTCTATTGCTCGAGCAGAACTGGAGATACGCGATGGCGCAGAAACCTATGACCAAGACCCAGCTTGTTGCCGCTTTGGCGGAAGACATGGGCGCAGACAAAAAGACAGCCGGTGCCGCGCTGGATGCGATTGCCAACGTCATCACCAAGGAAGTCGCCGCGGGCGGCGCTTGCACGATCCCAGGGGTCGGCAAAGTGTATTGCCGCGAGCGTCCCGCGCGCATGGTGCGCAACCCCGCTACCGGTGAGCAGATCCCGAAAGAAGCCGACAAAGTGGTCAAAGTCACGATCGCAAAGGCGCTCAAAGACAGCGTTAACGGCTGAATTAGCGAGTGCACCCAAGGTGAGAGGGTCGCTTTCGAGCGGCCCTTTTGCCATTTAAGGCCAGGTCACAGGGATAGGGGGACCCTACATTGGATTGGCGCGCGATTTCGCTTGGGCTGCTCTTCGCGCTGATTTGGTCCTCCGCCTTCAGCTCTGCTCGGATCATCGTTGAAGCTGCGCCGCCACTTTGGGCGCTCGTCCTGCGCTATGCAATTGCTGGGGCCTGCGGTGTAGGCCTGGCTCTCTGGCTTGGCCAATCCTGGCGTTTGAGCCCATCGCAATGGCGAAGTGTCGTGATCTTTGGGATTTGCCAAAACGCCCTCTACCTCGGTCTAAATTTCGTTGCAATGCAATGGGTTGAGGCCTCGCTTGCGGCAATTATCGCCTCCACCATGCCGCTGCTTGTCGCTCTAGCGAATTGGAGCCTGTTTCGCGAAAAGCTCCCGGCCCTGGGTGTTCTGGGCCTTGCCACCGGATTTCTCGGCGTCGCGCTGATCATGGGGCAGCGCCTAAGCCTAGGCAGCGACGGGCTGGGCATCCTTTTTTGCGTGATCGGCGCGGGCGCCTTGACGGTGGCGACCCTTGCTATGCGCGGTGCCAGCCAAAATGGCGAGAACCTGCTTTTGATCGTCGGCTTACAGATGCTTGTGGGCGGAGCGGCCCTGTTGCCCGTCGCGGCCTTGGTCGAACCTGTCATGCTCAGCCCGTCTTGGCCGCTCCTTGCCGCGTTTCTCTACACGACCTTTATTCCGGGGCTGCTGGCCACGTTCATATGGTTCATTCTTGTCGACAAGATCGGCCCGACACGCGCGGCCACATTTCACTTCCTCAACCCGGTCTTCGGCGTGCTGCTTGCCTGGATCATCCTGGGCGAAGCGCTGCGCCAAAGCGACCTGATCGGGGTTGCGATCATTGCGCTAGGGATCCTTGCGGTGCAGGTGGCACGCGCGGCACCTCACGCAAATCTCAAGTGACAGACGGGCCGAAATCCTAAAGACGGGATAGATGGAGCTAATATTCGCCTATGGCGCGGGATTGCTGACGCTGATCAATCCATGCGTCCTGCCGATCCTGCCGATCGTTCTAGCCGGGGCCCTCCAGGCCAGCCGGATTGGACCTGTCGCGATGGCCGCCGGGCTCGGCGTGTCGTTCGTCGCCTTGGGAATGGTCGTGCTTGTCGCGGGGCGGGCAATCGGGCTCAGCGCTGAGATGGTCGCCCAAGCGGGGGCCGTTATGATGATCGGATTTGGGGCGATCATGCTTGTCCCGCAGCTCTCGGAGCGCTTTGCCTTTGCCACGGCCGGTGTCTCATCCAGCGCGGATGCCTCAATTACTAGCCTCGACAGCGGCGGATGGCGCGGGCAATTTACGGCCGGGCTGCTGCTCGGCGCTGTTTGGAGCCCGTGTGTCGGCCCCACACTCGGCGGCGCGATCTCCATGGCCAGCCAGGGCGAAAACCTGCTGCGCGCCGGTGGCATCATGGTCGCTTTCGCATTCGGCATCGGCACGGTTGTCATCGCCCTAGGCTATGGGGCGAGTGCCATTCTGCGCCGCAACCAAACACGCATGATCAAATTCGCCGCTGCCGCCAAGCCCGCGCTTGGCGCGGTGTTCATCCTCGTCGGCACCGCTTTGCTTTTGCAGTGGCATCACCGCGTCGAAAGCTGGCTGCTCGATATCATGCCTTACTGGCTGCAAGACCTTTCGGTCGCCCTCTAGCGCATTCCACATCCAAAGGAGACCACGCATGCTTGACAGAAGATCCTTCATCCTCGCAACCGCTGCCACGGCCCTCGTCGCGCCAGCCTCCGCTGAGGCCCAAACTCTGGACTACACCCCGGGCTTGGTTGATCAGCGTTTGGCCGCGGGCGAGACAGTATTTTTAGATTTTGCGGCTGATTGGTGCTCAACCTGCCGTCGGCAGGAGCGTGTGATCGATGAATTGCGCGCGGCAAACCCGGCCTACAATTCGGCGATCACGTTTGTCCGGGTTGACTGGGATCAACATGGCAGCGGTGATCTGAGCCAACGTCTTGCCGTGCCACGCCGTTCCACCCTCATCGTCCTGCGCGGCGATCAGGAGCTTGGCCGCATCGTCGCGGGCACCAGCCGATCGGACATCGAAGCGCTTCTGAATGCGGGTCTCGCCTAAAGCGTCCAACCTTTGTTGCGCGACATAACTTCCCAGGGACGCCCTAAGAGCCTGGCAAATGATCGGTCATAACGATCTGTAGATTATCGACCGCCCAGGAGCGTCCATCGGTCGTCTCGTCCTCTAGGGTCGAGCCAAACCCGATGTGGAGCTCATCCGTTGGTTGGAAAAGCACCATGCGGACGCGCAGGGTCTGATCGGCCAAATCAGGCGATCCTGCACCATAGCCGCGCTCCACGCCTGAGCGTTCTGTCAGGCGGATGGTGGTGCGCACCCATGGAAGATCGGCGATCAGGCTGCGTTGCCGGTCGGTGGCTTCGGACCTTGTGGTGAAGTTTTGGCGGAGCACCTCGACGCCGTTCACAAAAACGATGACATCCTGCAGGTCCCAGTCATCGATGGCGTGCAGATCAAAGCTTACCAAAGCGTATTGGCGTTGTTCTGGGCTGACATAGACCCGCGACACTGCCTCACGGCCACCGGTGCCACCGAACCGGCCCAGCAAGCCACCGAGGCCTGGGCTTTCAGCCTCATGGCGCCCTTGGCTCCACCCGGGCGCGCCCAACTCGAAATCTTCGAACGTGACGAGTACATCGTCGGGGGCAAGCAGTCTGACGCCCACAAGGGTCGATAGATTTTGCCCGCGAAACGTGTCGATGGCCGCGCGAATGCCAATAAAGGCCGTCAACACCAACGCCGTTACAGCGATAAGTGCGACAACACCGTCAATTACTATGGCTGCCCCATCCCCTCGGGCAAAACGCGCCAACACCATTTACCAATCCTACTTCCCCAGGGTGTTAGACTAACAGTCTTCACACCCTGAGAAAATGCAGATTCCGGAAACGGCTTGTGCAGAATACGTGCAGATTAGACCGAGTTCGTGCTTGTCACGCGGACATTATCCACGCCCCAGCTTTCGTCTTGGACGCTCTGATTGAGCGTAGAACCAAATCCCAAAGTGACGTCCTCACCAGCATTGCGCATCTGGATTTCCACGCTCATCGACTGATCGCGCCAGCCGCTGTCAAAACCCTGGTTCCCAAATTCACCGGCGGTCATCGAGATTTGGATGTCAGGATTGCTAACCGTCCAAGTGTCGGAGAGACCGTTGCCATGGGCGTTTTCAAACCTTGCGGTCGCCACAACGGCGTCATTCACGTAGATCTGAAATTCCTCGCCGTCCCAGCTGTCGATGGCGGTCATGTCGAACTCGAGCACGGCGTATTCCATGTCGCCGTCGAGTTGGTAGGTCGACTGCGCCGCTTGCTCGCCGCCGCTGCCGCCACCGCGGAGCAACCCGCCAAAGTTCTCATCGCTCGCCAAAGCGCCGCCAACCCAGTTGCCGGCACCCGTCTCGAACACGTCTTGCTGAACAACCGCGCGGGTAAAGGTGATTGCCTCGACCTCAGCCACATCATCTGCCAGTTCATTTGCAATCGTATTCACGCCGTTTGACGTGTTGGTCATTGCGGCGAAACTTGTCGTAATGGCCGCAGTGGCCATGAATACCCAATCAGTCGTTACGGCACCATCTTCTGAGCGTATAAACTCTAACAACATAACGTCATCCACTTAGAAAAGCCGAATTGCCCTTATGGCTAACGTTGAATTGGGGCGAAACTGCGCAGAATTCCCGGCATGCCGTTGGGAAAGCACGGTCATTTTGCGACGAGCTTTGGGGAAAATTCCGCAAAACGCGTGGTTTGGCGACAATCCCTCGAATTTGAGTAAAACCGTTCGAACTTTTGCGCCTTAGCCGATTTTTCCCCGAAATCCGCCAGTTTGGCCGCGATCAAGAAGGAGATGGTCGAGGATAACACAGGCGGCCATCGCTTCCGCCACCGGAACGGCGCGAATGCCGACGCAAGGATCATGCCGGCCCTTCGTGATGATCTCGGCCTCTTCCCCGGCCTTGGTGATCGTCCGTCGCGGTGTCAAAATGGATGAGGTTGGTTTGACCGCGAAGCGCAGCACAATGTCCTGCCCGGTCGAAATTCCACCCAGAATGCCACCGGCATGGTTCGAGTTGTAGACCGGGCCGTCCTCGCCCATCGAGATCTCGTCGGCATTCGCGCTCCCCGTCAGGGTGGCGGCGGCGAGGCCTTCGCCGATCTCAACGCCTTTGACGGCGTTAATCGACATCATTGCCGCGGCCAGATCGGTGTCGAGCTTGCCATAGATCGGTGCGCCCAGGCCCGGCGGAGCGCCTTGGATGCGCAGTTCGATCATTGCGCCGCAACTGTTGCCAGACTTGCGAAGACCATCGAGATAGTCCGCCCAAAGCTCTGCCGCTTTGGCATCGGGCGTCCAAAACGGGTTTTGCTCGATCTGACCCATATCGAAATTGGCGCGGTCAATATGATTGGGGCCCATCTGCACCAGATAGCCGGTTATGCGCAGGTCCGGAGCGAGACTGGCCAGGGCCGCACGGGCCACACCACCGGCGGCGACGCGAGCGGCGGTTTCCCGGGCGCTTGACCTGCCGCCCCCGCGATAGTCGCGGATCCCGTATTTCTGCCAATAGGTTATGTCGGCATGACCGGGCCGGAACTTATCGACGATATCGCCGTAGTCTTTTGAGCGTTGATCGGTGTTGCGGATCATCAACTGAATGGGCGTGCCCGTCGTCACACCCTCAAACACGCCCGACAGGATTTCGACCGCGTCGGGCTCACGCCGCTGCGTGGTGTACTTGCTCTGACCAGGTTTGCGCTTGTCGAGCAAGCCTTGCAAATCCTCGGCCACCAAGGGCACGCCCGGCGGACAGCCGTCCACTGTCGCGCCAAGAGCTGGGCCATGGCTTTCACCCCAGGTGGTGAACCGAAACAAATGCCCAAAACTGTTCAATGACATGGCGGCCTCGTGTGATCCTCGCGAAGGGGTACCCCTCCACCTTTCGCTTGCCAACCCCGGTTGCCCTTGGATCCTGTGGCACATATGCTTGTGCCACCTCGGGGTGGCCTGACGGCCTGAGATGCAGAGCTTCTGCGGACCCGTTGAACCTGAACCGGTTAAGACCGGCGGAGGGAAGGTTGCGTCTCAGACGTCTTTCTTTCGCCCGTCGCAAGGAGACGTGAGATGAACATCACCAGAATTGCAGCGGGTCTTGTTATGCTGGGCAGCCCAGCCATGGCGCAAGATCTGACGATCTACACCTATGATAGTTTTACCGCAGATTGGGGGCCCGGCCCCGCGATTGAGGCGGCATTCGAAGAGCGCTGCGGCTGTGACATGGCCTTTGTCGCTGCGGGGGACGGGGCGGCGGTGCTGTCGCGGATCAGACTGGAAGGCTCCAGCACGGAGGCCGACATCGTCCTGGGCCTTGATACCAACTTGACAGCTGCCGCCTTGGAGACCGGTCTTTTCACCGAGCATGGCGTAACGACCGATGGGCTGTCGCTTCCAATCGCCTGGGAGGATGAAACCTTCCTGCCCTTCGACTGGGGGTACTTTGCCTTCGTGCACCGCGCCGATATGGAGAACGTGCCCACAGACTTCCGCAGCCTTGCCGACAGCGATGCGCGCGTCCTGATCCAAGATCCGCGCTCCTCCACCCCGGGCCTTGGCCTTTTGATGTGGGTGAAGGCCGCCTATGGACAAGAAGCTCCGACGATTTGGGAAGGGCTGGCAGACAATATCGTAACCGTCACACCCGGCTGGTCCGAAGCCTACGGCCTCTTTGTCGAGGGCGAGGCCGATATGGTGCTGAGCTACACGACATCTCCGGCCTATCACTTGATCGCCGAAGAAGATGACAGCTTTGACAGTGCCGCCTTTTCTGAGGGCCATTACATGCAGGTCGAAGTGGCAGGCATCCTGGCGAATTCCGACGCGCAAGACCTCGCGCAGGGTTTTCTGGCCTTCATGCTGACGCCGGAGTTTCAGACTGTCATCCCGACGACCAATTGGATGTATCCTGCCGCCCTTCCCGCCGAACAGCTTCCGGCAGGCTTTGAAACGCTGACGACGCCGGACAGCGCGCTCCTGCTTGATGCCACGCAAGCGGCCGATCTGCGCGAGGAAGCGTTGAGCGAATGGCAGAGCGCGCTCAGCCAGTAGGCGCATTCCACTGGGTCGGGGTCGGTGCAATCGGCCTCGTCCTGTGTTTGACGCTTCTCCCCCTCGGCGCAGTTGCATTCCGCGCCGAAGGGGCATCAGGGCTCCGGGCCTCCGATTGGGCGGTCATCCGCTTTACGGTGGTGCAAGCGGCCGTGTCGGCCGTCTTGAGCGTGGCCTTGGCGATACCACTGGCGCGGGCGCTGGCGCGTCGTCAATTCTGGGGCCGTCAAGCGCTGATTATGTTGCTTGGCGCCCCATTCATCCTGCCGGTCATCATCGCTGTTCTAGGAATTCTCGCGCTGTTCGGGCGCGCCGGTCTGGTGAACACGATGGCTGAGTTTTTCGGCCTCCCGCCGATCGATATCTTTGGGATCCAGGGCGTAATCCTTGCGCATGTCTTCTTGAACCTGCCCTTGGCCACGCGGCTTCTTCTAGGCGGGTGGGAACGGATCCCGACCGAACGCTTCAGGCTGGCCACGTCGCTGGGGTTTACCCAGGCTGCGTTGGAGCGGCATTTCCACTGGCCGATCCTGCGCGAGGTCGTGCCGGGCGCCCTTTTGGCGATCTTCCTGATCTGCACGACCAGTTTCGCGGTCGCTCTGATCCTGGGCGGCGGGCCTCGGGCCACCACAGTGGAGTTGGCAATCTATCAGGCTTTCCGGTTTGATTTTGATCTTGCGCGCGCGGCGTGGCTTGGTCTGATCCAGGTGGCGATCTGCGCTGCTACAGGGCTTTTCGTGCTCCGATTTGCCCTTCCACGTGAACTGGGCAGCGGGTTGGGGCGGAAGAACTCGCACTGGCCAGGTTTGGGTCGCCGGTCCCTTGGCATAGACGTGCTTGCCCTGGTGCTCGCGACGTCGTTTCTTGCGCTGCCGATCTTGATGGTCGGGCTGCGCGGCCTTCCCGCCTTCCCCGACTTGCCCGTGAGTGTTTGGCACGCCGCCCTGCGCTCGATCATCATCGCTGTGGTGTCTGCTGTTTTGGCAACGAGTTTGGCCCTGGCTATCGCAACCGCCTCGCTGAAATCTGACCGGGCGGTGCTCAGTCAGACCATCTCGTTTCTCGGTGTTGCCGTGTCGCCCTTAGTCATCGGCACGGGGCTGTTCATCCTGTTGCGCCCACTCGCGTCTCCAAATGCGCTGGCCCTGCCGCTGACCGCATTGGTGAACGCTATCGTCGCCTTGCCCTTTGTCCTCAGGGCCTTGGGGCCATCGCTCAAAAGCGTCCATGCCGCGCGTGGCCCCCTGGCCGAAAACTTGCGATTGTCGGGCCTTACGCTTTGGCGGCACGTTTATCTGCCTGGAATTGCGCGGCCCCTGGGCTTTGGAGCGGGGCTTGCAGCGGCATTCTCGATGGGAGATCTGGGTGTGATCGCGCTCTTTTCGATATCCGACACAGCCACTTTGCCGTTGGAGATGTTCCGGCTCATGGGCTCCTACCGGACGGCTGATGCGGAGGCGGCGGCGCTTTTATTGCTGATCCTCGCGTTGGGGATTTTCGCGATCTGCGATCAGATTGGACGGCGATATGCTTCGGCTTGAGAACGCGCTGTGCCGCCAGGGCGACTTTGCCCTTCAGCTATCGATGGAGTTGCCGGCAGGGGCACGGCTGGCCCTCCTCGGGGCGTCAGGATCCGGCAAATCGACGCTGTTGAATGTCATTGCAGGGTTTTCCTGGCTCGATACGGGGCAGATATTGCTAGCCGGTCAGGACCATACGCGCAGCCCGGTCGCCGAGCGTCCGGTGAGTGTCATTTTTCAAGACAGCAATTTGTTTCCACATCTGACGGTGTTTCAGAATGTGGCCCTTGGGCTAGAGCCAAGTTTGAGACTGTCTGAAACGCAAAAGGGCGAGGTTTTGCAGGCCCTGGACCGCGTGGGCCTTGGCAAGATGCAGGACCGCTTGCCCGGAACACTGTCGGGAGGGCAGCAGAGCCGGGTCGCCCTTGCGCGGATGCTGGTCATGGAGCGTCCGGCCGTGCTGATGGATGAGCCCTTTGCCGCGCTTGACCCTTCGTTGCGTCGCAGCATGGCGGAGCTGGTCGGTGAACTGACGCAAGAGCGTGGAACGACGCTGATCCTGGTGACACATGATCTGAGGGATGTCCGCGACTTGGCCAGCCACTTGGCCGTGCTCGACGAAGGCAAACTTGTGCTGATGGGGGACACGCCGACTTTGCTTGCAAAACCGCCTGACGCACTGATGCCATGGCTTTAATCGAAAAAGGCCCGCTCAATCGGCGGGCCTGTTACGAAAGTATGACTGTCATTCGGCTGGCGTGTTCGCTTTGCGCTTTGCCGCAGCTTTGATCGGCGCCCAGAGACGTTTGTTCGTCAAGTAGAGAAGCACGGTCATCAACCCGAGCATGGTGATTGCAATAAAGCCCATGCGTTTGCGTGCCATCATCTGGGGCTCTGCCGTCCACATCAGAAAGGCGGCGACATCCTGAGCCATGCTGTCGAGATCGTTGGGCGAGCCATCCTGATAGATCACCTGCTCATCATAGAGCGGTTGCGCCATCGCGAGATAGCCGCCGGCATAGGTCTCGTTTTCGTAAAGGAACACGCCCGCCTGCTCGATGTCATTACCCGTATAATGAGTGAGCAGCGACGCAATGTATTCCGGACCACCCAGGCCATTGAAGAACGGGCTGATACCCAGGCCATAGGGGCCGCTGAAGCCGGTACGGGCCTTTGCCATAAGTGAGAGGTCAGGCGCATTCTCGAGGTTGGAGCCCGGGAAATTGTCGTTTGGCGTCGCCATGCGCCAATCCTGGATCGATTCATCGTACAGCTCGATGAAGTTCTCCTCGATATAAGCCCGCACTTGCTCTTCCGGCAGATGCGGACCACCCGGATCAGACAGCGTCCGAATGGGCACATATTGCAAGCCGTGGCAGGCCGAGCAAACCTCGGTATAGACCTGCAGACCGCGCTGCAATTGATCTTGGTCATAGGTGCCAAAGAGGCCCTGCCACGAGAATTCGTAGTTCGTGACCACGCCCGCGCCGCCAGCAGCGAAGGAAGCTCCTGGCACAAGGGCCAGGGCCGTGGAGGCTGCAACGACTAGGCTACGTATGGAACGCATCATTGTGAGCCTCACTCCGCCGGGCTGGGCGCCGCTGCGCCGCCCGTTTCAACGCCGCCCTTGTGCCCGCCACCGTAATGATCGTTGAAGTCGTCTTCGATCGTGGCTGGTTGTGGAAGCGGCGTCTCGATGATGCCAAGGATCGGCAAAATCACCAGGAAGTAGGCGAACCAATAAGTGGATCCGACGAGGGCGATGTAGGGATAAATCCCTTCCGCTGGCATCGCGCCCACCCACATCAGGACGAAGAAGTTCACGATGAAGATCCAAAACGCGACCTTGAACATCGGTCGGAACCGGCCCGAGCGAACGCTCGACGTGTCGAGCCAGGGCACGAGGGCCATCACGATGATTGCGCCGAACATGGCCAAAACGCCGAAGAACTTCGCATCGATAATGCCGCCGGTGATCCAGCTTGCCGCGATCACGACCCAGACCTCACCGTCGAAGGCACGCAAGATCGCGTAGAACGGCAGAAAGTACCATTCGGGCACGATGTGCGCGGGCGTCGCGAGCGGGTTGGCCTCAATGTAGTTATCTGGGTGGCCGAGATAGTTCGGCATGAAGCCCACGATCGCGAAAAAGCCGATCAGGATCACGCCGAGCGCAAACAGGTCCTTGATCACGAAGTAGGGCCAAAAGGGCAGAGTGTCGGCGTCCGCTTCTTTACGTGACGTACGACGCACTTCGACACCGGTCGGGTTGTTGTTGCCGGTGGTATGGAAAGCCCAGACATGCACGATCACGAGACCCAGAATGATGAAGGGGAGAAGATAGTGCAGCGACAGGAAGCGGTTCAGAGTGGCGTTATCAACGGCCGGTCCACCCAGAAGCCAGGTTTGGATGCCTTCGCCAATAAACGGGATCGCGCCAAACAGGCCGGTGATCACGGTCGCGCCCCAGAAGGACATCTGACCCCAGGGCAGAACATAGCCCATAAACGCGGTGCCCATCATCAAAAGGTAAATGAGCATCCCGATGATCCACGTGACCTCACGCGGCGCTTTATAGGATCCGTAGTAGAGGCCCCGGAATATATGCAGATAGACCGCGATGAAGAACAGTGAGGCGCCGTTTTGGTGCAAGTACCGGATCGCCCAGCCGCCATTCACGTTGCGCATGATGTGTTCGACCGACGCGAACGCCATATCCACATGCGGCGTGTAGTGCATCACCAGGATAACGCCGGTGATGATCTGCAACATCAGGCAGAAGACGAGCACGATACCCCAGATCCACATCCAATTGAGGTTCTTGGGCGTGGGGATCATCAATGTGTCATAGAGCAAGCCAACAACCGGCAAGCGGCGGTGAAGCCACTTTTCGCCTTTGGTTTTCGGCTCGTAATGATCGTGTGGAATTCCGGACATGGGTCGTTCCTCCCTTAACCCAGCAAAATGGTCGCCTCGTCCACGAAGGACGCGACTGGGATTGGCAGATTTTCAGGCGCGGGCCCGCGTCTGATGCGGCCGCAGGTGTCATAGTGGGAGCCGTGGCACGGGCAGAACCACCCGTTGAAGTCGCCAGCGCCATCGCCCAGCGGCACGCAACCCAAATGGGTGCAGACGCCCTGCATCACGAGCCACTCACCGGTGTCTTCGATGCCCTCGGGTGTCAGCGTGCGATTGGCGTCTGACGCGTCAACCTCTCCGTCGAGGTTTGGATTGCGCGCGTCCGGATCGACCAATTCGGCCACATCCACCGCGCGTGCCTCTTCAATCTCAGGGGCTGTCCGACGACGAATGAAGATCGGCTTGCCTAGGAACAGCACGGTGATCTGAGTGCCTTCCGCGATGCCCGAGACATCGACACGCATCGTTGACGCCGCCCGCGTGTCGGCGGAGGGGTTCATCGTGTTTACGAGGGGCCAAACGGCAGCCCCCCCGACAACCACACCAGTGGCAGCAGTTGCATAATACAAGAAATCGCGGCGGTTGCCCGTTTCTTGGTCTTCTGCGTGTGACACTTACCGCGTCTCCCTTATGTGGCGGGCCTGCGATAACAGGCGCTAGCTGCATCATACGTTGCTGTAACACGCACAGCAGGCAAGATGATATTTTGACGAATGGTAAGTCACCAAACCGCCAAGTCCACCATTTTGCCAAATTGTCGCACTTTTAAGAGTGAGTCGTTTAATAACAACGAAACAAACCGCGCGGTGAGGGAGAGAAATACCCAATTCGAACTTTACAGGCAATGTCTTGAGAAAAATTGATCCAACTTTTTTTCCCAGGTTTTTCATCCGCCGTTGGGGGGCAACGCGCAATGGGCCCGCAGCCCGTTAAGCGTCTTCGGTTAAGGCTTTGCGCATCCGGAGGTGCAAAATGCCGCTCCCATCGTCAAACGCGTCCCCCTCAGCAACAAAACCCAAACGCTCATAAAAACCGACCGCGTAGACCTGCGCATCCAGAACGGCCATCGCACAGCCGGCTTCGCGGGCGATCTCCTCGCTGGCTTTCAAAAGGGCAAATCCCAAACCCGTTGAGCGATAGGTCACCAGGACCGCGACCCGACCGATCTTAGCGGTCGCGCCATCGACAATCACACGGGCTGTTCCGGCCGCGGCATCACCTACTCTGGCAAGGACATGGACTGCGCTCTCGTCATGGGTGTCCCATTCCTCGGCCTCAGGAATGTTCTGCTCTTCGATAAAAACGGCACGGCGGATGTCGAAACATGCCTGACGTTCTGCCTGATCTTTAGCCGGGTTTAGCTGCACGCGAACTTTATCCCTCCGGCGGCCGGGTCGCCTGCATCGCGGGACGCCTGGCAAATTCCGCCTCCCAGGCTGTCAAAGCCTCAAGACCCGGGCGCCATGGCCGAGCGTTATGGCGCAAATCGGCATAAGCCAGCGCGCAGGCGACGGTGATCTGCGCGAGGCTGAGCGGTCCGTAAAGATGGCTCATCCATTGGGCCTCAACCGCATGAATTCCACGGATTGCCTTGCCCCATTGGGCCTCGATCCAATCTTGCGATTGCAGCGGCCTTTCCCGAAACCTCTGTTCGTAAGTGCAAGCGAGAAGGCCCTCCGCGATACCGTGCCCCAAGGCCTCAAGCGTCAAAGCCTCGAAAAGCCCCTTTTCCGGGTAAAGCGTGGCACCAGCGCGATCGTTCAAAAACCGCGCGATCACCCGACTGTCAAAAATCGTGGGCCCGTTTGTGCGGCGCAAAGCAGGGATCTTGCCCAGCGGGTTGGACGCCAAAAGTCCCTCATCCGAGCTTACCGGCGTAGTTGCAATCATCTGAACGTCGATGTCACTCTGCTCGGTTTCCAAAAGCACCACCCGCACGATCCGGGCAAAGGGCGATGCCTCCGATGCGATAAGTTGCAGGCTCAAGACCAGCGCACCGCGATACGGGCAAATAGACCGGCATCGAGCGCTGCGTTCCGGCCGCCGATCCGCACCCTTCGCCGCCAACGACCTTGCGCCAGCGCGCCGTTTTTCGTCGGTGCAAGGCCCACTCCCTCCGGCGCCGCGTCAAACGCCGCGTGAAGACGATCTTCAGCGTTATTTTGACGACGGAGATCCATGTCGCCTTGGGAGATACTCGCGCCCTTGGCCAACGCGTAACCGGCGGCCGCCGCCCCGCCATACCGCAGAAGGGCCATTCCGATTGGGTAGAAAACTGTTGGCATGGCGCGTCCCTTCTGCTGCTGGCCCAAGATCATTGACCACCTTAGAAAGATGTGGCCGCTGGGCCTGGCTTGCAAGCAAAAGCAGCCTTTGCTGTCAGGGTGGCTAGAAGTTCAAACCCGTCACACCGCCGCCAACCATGAGAGCTGCAAGCACATCGGTATGCTGACCCAAAGGCGAGTGCTGCAGGTGCTTGGCGGCTGCTTCTCGGCTGGCCGTCGGTTTGTCTTGGCAAAGCTTCCACGTGCCCTCGATAGAGCGAACATTTATGCGCAACGCACAGACTTGAGCGGCAAAGTCCCGCATGCGTTTGGCGGTCAGTTGCTCGGTAGACCAAGGCTCTTTCGGCGCGAGGCGCGGCTCAACCGACGCGACCAGTCGATCTAGGTAGTCCGGGACGTCCGCCTCCGGCAGGATCTCTGCCGTTCCGCGTACCTCGATCATAGCGTAATTCCACGTCGGGACTTCGCCCGCTTTGCCGTACCAATCAGGCGAGATATAGCCATCCGGTCCGTGGATCAGGATGGTGCATTCGATCCCATCTGACAGCGCCGTATAGAGCCCGGATGCCCTAGCGATATGGGTTTCAACTAATTTGAGATCATCGGCAAAAACCAGTGGGGAAGGCTGTGCAATCGGCCCGGCTTTGCCATTGACCAAAAGCGTTCCGAACCCCCGCACGAGCATAAGGTTTATGCTGAGAAAATCCGGCTCAGACCGGAAAACAGACCTTGGTTCCATGCGGACCGCCACACAAATCTAAACGGTAAGGTAGGTCCCGGTATGCCCGCTGATGGTGGCATCGATAAGGTCGCCTTCGGGCTGATCGGTGTCAAAGCGCACTTCGGTAAACTGCTCGGTGCGACCAATCCGCGGGCTTTCCATCAGCACGCTGTGCCGCTTAGCAACCTGCGCCGCCAAATGGCGTCGCACTGCCACCCGACCGACCTCGCGCAACTTTGCGGCACGGGCTTTGATGACCTGGCCCGGGACCTGCGGCATACGCGCAGCCGGTGTGCCGGCGCGCGCCGAATAGGGAAAAACATGAAGCCACGTGAGGTCGCAGGCCTCGACCAACCCCAGAAGATTACCGAAATGCGCCTCCGTCTCGGTCGGAAAGCCCGCGATGAGATCTGCGCCAAAGGTCATGTCGGGCCGCAAACGCCGCGCCTCGGCGCAGAATGCCTCGGCATCCGCGCGGAGATGGCGACGCTTCATCCGCTTGAGGATCAAATCGTCGCCATGCTGCAGGCTCAGGTGCAGATGCGGCATCAGGCGAGGCTCAGTCGCGATGGCTTGCAGCAACGCGTCATCAACCTCGATTGAGTCGATCGAGCTGATCCGCAGGCGCGGCAAATCCGGCACCAGCTTGAGAATGCGAAGCACGAGATCGCCAAGCTTGGGCGTGGCGGGCAAATCCGCACCCCATGAGGTCAAATCGACACCGGTCAGCACGACCTCCCGATAGCCGCGATCGCGCAGGCGTTTGATCTGATTGACCACGATCCCTGCAGGCACAGACCTGGAATTCCCGCGACCATAGGGGATGATGCAAAAGGTGCATCGGTGATCACAGCCGTTTTGAACCTGCACATAGGCGCGTGACCTCGAACCGAAACCGTCGATCAGATGCGAGGCTGTCTCGGTCACCGACATAATGTCGTCGACTTGGACGGGCTCCGTCTCACCAATGAAGTCGCAGCCCAGGTTGCGCCAAGTCGCTGGCGACATCTTTTCGTTGTTGCCCAGAACGACATCGACTTCGGGCATTCCCGCAAAGGTTTCGGGCTCAGTCTGCGCGGCGCATCCCGTCACGATCACTCGGGCCTTGGGGTTCTCGCGGCGCAGGCGGCGGATATCCTGGCGCGCTTTGCGCACGGCTTCGGCGGTCACGGCGCAGGTGTTGACCACGACCGTGTTTTCGACCCCGGCGCTATCGGTGAGCGCTTTCATCGCCTCGGTCTCATAGGCGTTGAGCCGACACCCCATCGTGTGAAAGATCGGCACGCGGCGATCCATCAGAGGCTATCCAGAAAGCTCTGGGTCAACGTTCCCCTAAAGACATGCGCAGACGGCCCAGTCATCCAGACGCCGTCGTCGCGCCAATCAATCATGAGATCGCCGCCGTCGAGGCTGATCTTGACCTCTCGCCCTGTCAGGCCGCGGCGCGCCGCCGACACAGCCACGGCGCAGGAGGACGAGCCAGAGGCAAGCGTAACACCGGTGCCCCGCTCCCACACCCGGACGCGCAGGTGATTGGGGCCGACCATATGGGCGAACTGCACATTGGTGCGCTGCGGAAACAGCGGGTGATGCTCGAATTTCGGGCCGAGGGTCCCGAGATCGACGGCTTCGGCGTCCTCGACGAAGAAGGTGCAATGGGGATTGCCCATGCCTGTC
Organism: Pseudomonadota bacterium; assembly: GCA_038530555.1. Lineage (GTDB taxonomy): Bacteria > Pseudomonadota > Alphaproteobacteria > Rhodobacterales > Rhodobacteraceae > HKCCE3408. Next base: position 123,870 of record JBCBCN010000002.1, read on the forward strand.
GCGACCGGATCGCCATCAATCGGCAGGTGCAGAGTGTCGGTCGCACCTTTCAAAGGGATCGCGGCCCAGCCCATCATTGGCGCACCCATATTCACCGAGGTCACCCCGTCGCCCAAATCCCGCGCGGCCAAAACGCCCCGCGCGGTCTTAACGTTCAGCTCCGTGCGGCCCGTCAGCTCCATCTCGACCCGCGCGATACAGCGCGTCGCGTTCCCGCACGCCGACGAAACCGAGCCATCGGCATTAAAGAATGTCAGGCGCAGATCGGCCTCATCATCCCCCTCGATCAAAGCCAGCTGATCAAAGCCCACACCCAAACGCCGGTCCGACAGGGCACGGGCCAAACGCGCGGTGACGCCGATCGCGCCGCCACGGGCGTCTATGACAACGAAGTCGTTGCCCAAACCGTGCATTTTATGGAATGGCTGCCCGCCGCCCGAGGACTTCTGTGTCATATCGCGCGATATAAGGCGACGCGCCCGGCAAGGAAATATCAAAGCCAAGGATTTTGGCCATGGATTTTAGCTTGACGCTCAAGGGGTCGGTTTATAGTGACACGGCTTGGAGTGGGCCCGTAGCTCAGTGGTAGAGCAGTTGACTTTTAATCAATTGGTCGAAGGTTCGAATCCTTCCGGGCTCACCATTTTTCCCACGTGTTTGTTGGCGAAATCCTGCGTCGAAAGGGCTTGGCGACACCAATTGTTTGATCTTTGGGCACACCGCGCTGCCTACCGCGTGGGTCGGTCACTTCCGTCCAGGCGTCGCATTTAGTCGTGAGCATTGGCGGCGCTGACCTAAATACCTTTTATGTTTCTGAGCGTTTTCGATATTTTCAAGATCGGGGTGGGGCCGTCGTCCTCGCATACGATGGGACCGATGAGCGCCTGCGCGCGCTTTCTCGAAGCTCTGAAGGATGGGCAGAATTTTGAGCCGGGGGCCTGCGCGCCCGCCTCGCTGAAAGCGACGCTCTATGGCTCCTTGGCCTTCACCGGCAAAGGCCATGCGACGGACCGCGCCATCATACTTGGCTTTTGCGGCCTTACACCGGCGACGCTGGATCCCAGCCAAACCGCGCGGCTCGAGGCTATGGTGCTGGAGACCGGTCAGGTCACGCCGCCCGGCCTTCCGAGCCTGCGCTTTGCGCCGGACACCGATCTAATCTTCGATTATGGACCGTCTCTGCCAGGTCATGCCAACGGGATGGTGCTCCAGGCCTTCGATGCGGCGGGGCACTTGGCCTTGCAAGAGACGTATTATTCGATCGGCGGCGGCTTTGTCGTGACTGAGGCAGAGCTGTCGAGTGAGCAAGCCCCAGGCGCCGCGCATAGGGATGACGACCCGAGCGTACCGCATCCATTCGCATCAGCCGCCGAGATGCTCACGATGGCCAAGCAAAGCGGCAAATCCATCGCCCAAATGAAATGGGACAATGAGGCGAGCAACGGGGATGCGGCATCGGTCCGAGCGCGGCTGGGCGACGTGGCCCGCGTTATGCGCCAATGCATCGAGCGCGGCCTTTCCGAGGAAGGCATTCTGCCGGGCGGTCTGCAGGTCAAGCGCCGAGCCAAAAGGATCCATGAGCAATTGCTGAACGAGGCGGGCCAAAACATCGTGCAGCCTCACACCATCAACGACTGGCTCAGCGTCTATGCCATGGCTGTGAATGAGGAGAACGCGGCAGGTGGACAGGTCGTGACGGCCCCCACAAACGGTGCGGCGGGCGTCGTTCCTGCCGTTCTGCGATATTATGAGACTAAGTGCATCGGCGCGACCGAACAGGGCGCGCTCGACTTCTTGATGGTGGCCGCAGCCGTCGGAGGCATCATAAAGCACAACGCTTCGATCTCGGGCGCGGAAATGGGCTGCCAGGGCGAGGTCGGCTCAGCCGCGGCCATGGCCGCGGCGGGCCTTTGCGCCGCACTCGGTGGCAGCAATGCGCAGATCGAGAACGCAGCTGAGATCGCGTTGGAACATCACCTTGGCATGACCTGCGATCCGGCCGGCGGCTTGGTGCAGGTTCCTTGTATTGAACGCAATGGCCTGGGCGCGATCAAAGCCGTCTCGGCGGCGTCTCTAGCCCTGCGCGGCGACGGCAGTCATTTCATGCCGCTGGACAATTGCATCGAGGCCATGCGGCAGACCGGGATCGATATGTCGAACCGATACAAGGAAACCAGCCAGGGCGGGCTAGCCGTTAATCTTCCGGAGTGTTGAGGGCTAAGCCGGATTTTGGCGCACGGTGTCGCCGGGCAGGAATTTCGGATCGAAGGATACGGTTTCGGAGCTCAACTCGTTAGAGGCGATTATCTCGGCCGCGCGCGCGCCGATCTCCTTACGCCGCGAATCCATCGTCGCGATCCGCATCGGCAGACCTTCCAACACGTCAAAGCTATTGAAGCCTGCCAGTCCGATATCGTCCGGGATCGAGAGCTGCTTCTCCAAACAGTAAAGCAACCCGCCGGCCGCGTTGATATCCGTGTTGAAGTAGAGGAAATCGACATCGGGTGTGCGGTCCAGCACCGCTTGGGTCATCTCACGCCCTGTCCCAAAGCCGGAGTTTCCTTCGTAAAGTATCTGATCGGCGAGGCTTAAACCCAAGCCCTCGAGCCCCTGCACGAAACCTTGAAGGCGCTTTTGCGCCCGGTGATCAGCCTGACTGCTTGAGCCGAGATAGGCGATGCGCCGATAGCCCCGGGCAGCAATCTCGCGCGCCATCTGACGGCCCGCTTCGGTATGCGAAATGCCGACCGAGGCGGCGACGGGGTCTCCGTCCAGATCCATCACTTCGACGACAGGCACACCTGCATTGCGCATCATCGCCTGCGCGGCCGCCGTATGCTCAAGCCCCGCAACGATCAGCCCCGAAGGCCGCCAAGAGAGCATTTCGTAAATCACGGCTTCTTCGGTCTCGAGATGATATTTCGAAGTGCCGACGACCGGTTGCAGAGGTGTCTCATCCAAGACCGCACCGATCCCGGCGAGCACGTCCGGAAAGACCATATTCGAGAGCGACGGGATCACCACACCGACCAGATTGACCCGGTTCGAGGCAAGGGCGCCTGCGATTTTGTTGGGCACATAGCCAAGCTCTCGCGCGGCTTCGAAGACCCGTTTGCGTGTCGGCGCCGAGACGTCGTCACGGTTGCGCAACACACGGCTGACGGTCATCTCGGAAACACCCGCGGCCTCGGCGACATCGCGCAAGGTCAGCTGTGGCTTGCCATCAAATGGATTTCGTCCGCGCAAGCGCCGTTCCTCACTGCTTCTTGTTCCCGTGATACTGAAGCCGCGCGGGAAGGCCAAGGGGTCCGCTGGACTTGCAAGACCCGGCAAAACGGGCCATGCGCGAAAGGTGTGGCCCCGTGGCTCAACTGGATAGAGCAATCCCCTCCTAAGGGATAGGTTGCAGGTTCGAATCCTGCCGGGGTCACCACCGCCTCTTGTCCGCTTACCGACCGCCCATCGCGGCCCATTCAAGTCATCGAGATGACGTCTTTGTCGATCGACAGCATGTAGCCGCGGCGGGCGATGTTGCGGATCAAAAGCTCCGAGACCATCTGATTGCCCAGCGCGTCGCGCAGGCGTTTGATCCGCGTCGCCCCCGCCGCTTCGTCGCAATCGGCGGCATTGCGACCGGACACCATCGCCTCGATCTCCGCACCGGTCAGGACGTCGTCATCCATCCGCGCCTCGGCTAGGACCGACAGCGTCTCCATCGCCGCGTCGGTCAGCTTGAACTCCATATTGTTGAGCAAGACCATGCGCTGCTCACGGCTCAGCACAAGCGAGGAGACCTGCAGGCCCTTTTTCTCAATCTCTTCCATACGGCGGTTCTGCGCGACGATCGTGACAACAAAGATCAGGCACGCCACCAGCAGAGCGGTCGCGAAAACCAGAAGCACGAAGATGATCGCGCGATAGCTGGCCAGAACCTCAGAGAATGACGTGCCCGATTGCGCCAGCACTTCAAGCAAGCGGATCGCTTCGCCGGAGGTCAGCGCGTCGTTCTCGACAAAGATCTGCTCGACCCGGTCGTTGAAGGCGTTGGCGTCAGGCAGGTTCACGAACAGCATAATCGCCGCCGCGGTCAGGATCACTACGATCGCGACGATGCCCAATTGCACCACGCGGGTGCCTGTCGCCTTTTGATCCACCATGGACGGTTCAGTAGCGGAGGAAGAATTGTCCGGCATCCGGCCTCCTGGCGTCTAGACCGCTTTCGTCGAAGACCGACATGATCTCGAGCAGTTCCCATCCCTCTTGAGCCACGCGCGGCGCGAGGGCTGCAAAGGCCGCGTCGGCTGAACAGGCAGCCTCATCTATCTCGGCCACGCCGTAATGGAGCCTCAGCGGGTTATCCATCTTGGCCTTATAATCGGCGAAACACGCCGCCATCGCGGGCGCGGCAACAAGCGAAGCCATGATTGCTGCTGCGATGGCCAAGGGCCGCATGGCCCGGAAAGAGAAGAAAGCGTGCGTCATGGACAAACCATGGCCAAGCGCGGCGCGACATTCAATAACGCAACGCCCCCGAGGCTCACGCTATCGGATAACTCGGCCGAGTTATTGAGCGACCGGACCAACCAGCTCCAAGTTCTATCCATCGACGCGATCCCGGCCATCGCCGCCCGTGTCCCAGACCCAAACGGTTACCTGGAGGATAAACATGCACCGCTCTGCCAAAAAGTCTCTGACCGCGATCGCGCTTTGCTGCGGGATGGCTCTGTCCGCTGTCACTGTGCCTGCTGCGCCCGCCCGTGCCGGTGACGCTGAGGATATCGTTGGCATTCTTGCCGGGCTCGCCGCGCTTTACGCGATCGGCCGCGCGATTGAGGATCGCAATGATCGCCAAACCCACCGCCCACAGGTCACGCGCAACCCGCCGCCGCAAAACTTGCGCGTCGCACCTGCGGCCTGTTTCCGGGAGTTCCAGGCCAATAACGGCCGCGTCGTCCGGGGCTATGGCGCCCGCTGCATGCAGAACCGTGTGGCGCGCCCGGGTATCCTTCCGCCGGAATGCATCCGCAACGTGCAGACCAATCGCGGTGGGCGGTTCGTCTACGGCGGGCGCTGCCTGGCGCAGAACGGCTGGCGCCGTGAGGCGGGCTTCCGGCCCTGATCCTGCCTCATAAGCGCGTTCGGGCGAAGACCCGGCCTCAGCCCCGTTCCAAGAGCGAGCAGTGAGGCAGGCGGCGGCGGTGTCTGGGGCACCGCCGCCATTTTTTCGCAGGGGCCTGCGCCCGGACTGCTGCGCCAAAGCCACATTGATGCTGGGCTGGGCGCGGTTCGGCATGAATATCCGTCAAGGCACAGGCTTTCGGGGCAAGCGCGCAACGCGGAACGCGCAGTCATTGGGCGCCGGAATGCAAGCTCCACAATATGTTGTGGCAAGAAAAATCTATAAATAGCTGATTCAAAAAAGAAATTGACCGCGAATCGCCCATGACTCATCTTGCCCTTGCTTCCGGCAAAAGCCCAATAGAGGCAGACGGAGGTAGTGGGACAGCGCCCAAAGGCGCGATGAGGCAGTGATGAACGCGAAGACTGATATGAAAGCGGCTTTGCCGCTCAACCGGGTGATGTCGGGTGATTGTATCGAGGTGATGGCCGGCCTCCCTGAGGCGTCGGTCGATCTGATCTTCGCCGATCCGCCCTACAACCTTCAGCTCAAAGGTACGCTGCACCGGCCCAACAACACAAAAGTTGATGCGGTTGATGACGCCTGGGATCAATTCGACAGTTTCCGCGCCTATGATGAGTTCACCACCGCTTGGCTCAGCCAGGCGCGCCGTATCCTCAAGCCCAACGGGGCCATCTGGGTGATTGGCAGCTATCACAACATCTTTCGCGTCGGCGCTAGCTTGCAGGATCTGGGTTTTTGGATCCTCAACGATGTGGTGTGGCGCAAGACCAACCCGATGCCGAATTTTCGCGGCAAACGCCTGACCAATGCCCATGAGACGCTGATCTGGGCGAGCCGGAATGAGGGCGCGAAATACCGCTTCAACTATGAGGCGCTCAAGGCGTTGAACGAAGGCGTTCAGATGCGCTCAGATTGGGTTTTGCCGATCTGTTCGGGCGGTGAACGCCTGAAGAATGACGATGGCGAAAAGGCGCATCCGACCCAAAAGCCGGAGGCGCTGCTGCACCGCGTTCTGGTCGCGACGACTCAGCCGGGCGATGTCGTGCTAGATCCGTTCTTCGGAACCGGAACAACTGGTGCCGTGGCGAAGGCGCTGGGACGCGATTTCATCGGGATTGAGCGTGAAGCGGGCTACCGTGAGATCGCCGAGGCCCGTATCGCCAAGATCACCAAGTTCGATCCGGAAGCTCTCCGCGTCACGGCCAGCAAGCGTGCCGAGCCCCGCGTGCCGTTTGGTCAGGTGGTTGAGCGTGGCCTGCTCGCGCCCGGCGCGGTTCTTCACAGCATCAACGGCCGTCACAGCGCGAAGGTTCGCGCCGATGGCACTCTTATCGCCCATGAGGTGAAAGGCTCCATCCATCAGGTGGGCGCGGCGCTGGAAGGCGCGCCTTCCTGCAACGGCTGGACCTATTGGCATTTTGAGCAGGATGGCGCGCGCATGCCCATCGACTTGCTCAGACAAAAGATCAGGGCCGATCTGGCCGACTGACCCAAGCATACCGCCCGTGCCTGTGGCCTGATGGCCTATGGCGCGACCTTGGCCCCCGCTCATGAGTGTACCTCGTGCGGGGGCCTTTTTTTAAATTGGCTGCGGGAGGGAGCCGTCTCGATAGGGCTGCCAGTCCGAGATGTCGGGATAATGCGCCAACCGCCACGCACGCACCTTAGGGTTCATCACGCGCCGCCAGGCCGGAGGGCATGTCGCCAGCAGTGTCATCACCGGATAGCCGTAGGGCAGCTCGGGCACATCTTCGTCCGCGCGCGATTGCAGCACCGGGTAACGACGGTTCGGTTTGAAGTGGTGGTCGGAATGGCGCTGCAGATTGATCAACAACCAGTTGGAGGCTTTCTCGGTTGCGTTCCAGCTATGATGCGGGCCAACGGGTTCGTAGCGGCCCTCGCCCAGATGCCGCCGAGTTAGGCCGTAATGCTCGATGTAATTGACGAGCTCGAGCTGCCAGATCGCGGCAAAGGCTTGCGTGGCGAAAAGCGCGACACCAAGCGGCCCACCGATGGCTGCAGCCAGCGCCAGGAAAGCCAATTGCAGGGCGAAGTAGCGCCAGAACGGATTGCGCCGATGGGACCAAGGTCGCTTTTGCCGGGCGAGCGCGTTTGCCTCTGCCCGCCAGGCTGATCCCGGGCAGGCCAGCAAAACCCTCGGGAAATAGCGCCAAAAACCCTCGTTATACCGAGCAGTCACCGGATCTCGGCGCGTAGCGACATAGCGATGGTGGACCAAGATATGCTCGGACCGGAAATGCGAATAAAGGACAGATGCCATCAGGATATCGCCCATCCATTTCTCAAGCTTTGTGCGTTGATGCATCAACTCATGGGCATAGGTTATCCCGATTGTGCCGCTGAGGATCCCGAGACAGGCGAACAGGCCGAAAAGCTCCCCCGTGCTCAGATGCGCCGCATTGGGGGCGTACCAGATCATCGCGAACACGACCGCGATCTGAAGCGGCGGCCAGATCAAAGTCAGAAGCTGAAACCACTTGAGCTCGTCCTCAGCCGTGGTCGGGTCCGCGTTCTCAGTGTTCTGGCCGATCACGGCGTCGAGCAGCGCAAAGAGCCACCAGGTCGACAGCGGCAAAAGCACGAGCCACCAACCGCCTTGGAATGCCACCGCGACGAACAGCGGCAGCAGGAGCAAAGATACCCAATAGGGCATCGCCGTTGAAAAGCGCGCCAGGCGCTCACGGGGGATAAAGCTTGTCTCGGTCATGCGCTGAGTGTCGGCGCACGAGCCGTATGCGTCAATCCCGCTCTGCAATCGGGCGGATCAGGTCAAACGCCTTGCGCATAACGGTGGGCAGATCCGCAGGACGAAACGCCTGACGCGGGACAAACTCGCCGGTCGAGGGCGCGCCATCTATGCCGACGCGAGCAAAGCGCAGCGCGAGACGTAAGTGGAAATGCGTGAAGGTGTGGCGCACCTCCAGGCCCGGATCGCTCCAGTCGACGGAAATGGGTGGAGTTGTGTCTTGCAGCTCTTCGGCCCAAACCGATCCAGGCCAGCCCAGCATACCGCCCAAAAGGCCCTTGTCCGGCCGCCGCTCCAAAAGCCAGGCGCCATCGCTGCGTTGCGCGAGATACGCGATGCCAACCCGTGTCGGCTTGGCTTTTTTTGGCGCCTTGGCCGGTAACTCGGCTGCGATCCCTTGGCCCTGTCCCACACAGGACGGCCTGACCGGGCAAATGCCACAGGCTGGTCTGCGCGGGGTGCAGATCGTGGCACCCAGATCCATCACCGCCTGCGCATAATCTCCCGGTCGCGCCTGGGGCGTCAGCTCGTCGACAAGGGCTTTGAGCTTGGGTTTGGCGTGGGGCAAGGGCTCAGTGACCGCAAAGACGCGAGAGACGACCCGCTCCACATTGCCGTCCATAACGCCTGCCGGACGATCAAAGGCGATCGCAGCGATTGCGGCGGCGGTATAGGGCCCAATTCCAGGCAGCGCGCGAAGGCCGTCCTCGGTATCGGGGAAAAGGCCACCATGATCCTCGGCCACGACGCGGGCGCATTTCAGCAGGTTGCGCGCGCGAGCATAGTACCCTAGCCCTGCCCAGGCGGCCATGACATCCGCATCCGCGGCCGCCGCCAAATCCGAGACTGTCGGCCAGCACGATGTGAATTTGTGGAAATAGTCTTTGACCGCCGCCACAGTCGTTTGTTGCAGCATCACCTCCGAGAGCCATACGCGGTAAGGATCCGGGCGCGTGCCACCGGCGCGATCCTGCGGGCCAACGCGCCAGGGCAGATCGCGGGCATGGCGGTCGTACCAATCCAGTAGATCGGGGGCTATGACTCCCTCACGCAAGCTTTATTGCTCCCTCAGCGACGTTGTTATTGGATGGCGCTTCGCGGTCTAATAGATTGCACGTAATGAAAGGACATCAAGCCATGCCCGACCGTGATCCACAGCTTTACGCCGCCAAACGGCGCAATGGCCGTGGATTTGTCGCCGCATCCCGCCTGGTGGCTCAACATCTGCGCGGCCCGGCGGAGCGTCGCGGCTTTGCGGAGGCCAAGCTTTTGAGTCGCTGGACTGAGATCGTTGGGGCAGACCTTGCGACGCTTTGTGTGCCGGTGCGGGTCAAGCATACGCGCGGCACGACGCTTGGTAATACGCTTGTTGTGCTCAGCACCGGATCGAATGCGCCCCTGGTGGCGATGCGCCAAGAAGACATGCTCGCCCGGGTCAACGCCTGCTACGGCTATCGGGCAGTCAGCAAGATCCAGATCACGCAAACGGCGCCCAGCGGCTTTGCCGAAGGCCAAGCCACCTTCGCCGGGCCTCGCGCCAAGGCAAAACCGGCAGAGCCTGACCGCGCCGCCTTGGCCGAAGCCGAGGCAACCGTTTCAAGAATCGAAAACCCCGAGCTGCGCGATGCGCTTACGCGGCTCAGCAGAAACGTGTTGGCCCGCCAGGCCGCAGAAAAAGGAAAAACCTCATGAAACGACGTCTTCTCCTGACAGCGATGGGCGCCACCGCCTTGGGTGGCCTTGGAGCACCGCTTTTGCGCGGTCGGGCCGGAGCGCCCTGGGGTGCGGCGCATGCACAAGAGGCCGAAAGCAGCGTCGAGTTGGTGGAAATGGCGCAAGGCAGCGACGACGCGCCGGTCGAGCTGATTGAATATGCCAGCCTGACTTGCGGGTTCTGCGCGCGCTTCCACGTGGAGGTCTATCCACAGCTCAAAGAAAACTACATCGATACCGGTCTGGTCCGGTACGTCGTGCGTGAGGTCTATCTCGACCGCTTCGGCCTCTGGGCCTCGATGGTCGCGCGCTGTGCGGGTCCCGTGCGCTTTTTCGGCGTGACCGATATCCTTTATGAGACCCAGCGTGAATGGGCCACCGGCGACCCGGCAACCGTGGCGGAGAACCTGCGCCGCATTGGCCGCACCGTTGGAATGAGCGACGATGAGTTGCAGACTTGCCTGACCGATGGTGCGTTCGCCCAGGCGCTGGTCGACCGCTATGAAGGGTTCGCCGAGGTACATGACATCCCGGGCACACCAACCTTCTACATCAATGACGAACAGCATTCGAATATGGGCTATTCCGAATTGGCGGGCGTTTTGGACGCGGCCATCGAAGCGGCCGGCTGACGGAGCCGGCCGAGATGGGCGACGCGCCCCTCGCGGGTCTGAAAGTCATCGAATTGGCGCGTATTCTGGCCGGTCCTTGGGCGGGCCAGACGCTTGCCGATCTCGGGGCCGAAGTCATCAAGATCGAGGCGCCCGAAGGTGATGATACGCGGCGTTGGGGCCCGCCATTCATTGACCATGAGGGCGAGCGTTCTGCGGCCTATTTCCACGCCTGCAATCGCGGGAAATCCTCGCGCGTCGTCGATCTGAGAACCCCTGAGGGCCAAGACGAAATCCGCGGTATTGTCCGCGACGCCGACATCTTGATCGAGAATTTCAAAGTCGGCGGCCTCGCGAAATACGGCTTGGATTATCCAAGTCTGTCCAAGTTCAACCCGAGGCTTATCTATTGCTCGATCACCGGCTTCGGGCAGACCGGGCCTTATGCGCACCGCCCCGGCTATGACTACATTATCCAAGGAATGTCAGGCGTTATGTCGGTCACGGGTGACCCGGGTGGACAACCGCAGAAGGTGGGGATCGCCGTCACGGACATTCTGACCGGTCTTTACAGCGTCAACGCGATCCTGGCCGCGCTGCACCAGCGAGGGGCAACGGGCAGAGGCCAGCATATCGATATGGCTTTACTCGACGTGGCCGTGGCCTTTACCGCCAATCAAGCGATGAACTACTTGGCGACCGGCACCGCACCCGAGCGGATCGGCAACGCGCATCAAAATCTCGTCCCCTATCAAGTGTTCGACTGCTCGGACGGATGGATCATCATCGCGACTGGCAACGATGCGCAATTTCAGCGGCTCTGCGCCCTGCTCGGCTGCGCGGACCTTGCTTTCCAGCCCGATTTCCTAACCAACGCCGACCGGGTGGCGCATCGCGATGCGTTGTCTGCTGCGTTGGGTGAGGCGACCCGCCGTTGGACACGGGACGCGCTTCTGACGGAGTGCGAAAAGCACGGCGTGCCAGTGGGGCCGATCAATGACATGGAGGACGTTTTTGCCGATCCCCAGGTCAAAGCGCGCGGTTTGCGTCTCGATCTGGACGGTGTGCCTAGCGTGCGGCACCCGTTTCGCTTTTCAGAGGCGGGTGGGGTGGAGGCACGTCCTGCGCCAAAGCTGGGCGGCGGCGACTGATCGAAGTCTCAGGTCAGGGCCCCTATCGCAGTCAACAGCGCTGTGTCATTTTCGAGATGAAGGCGCACGGGCACGCTGACGACCTTCTGGCGAAAGTCTTGAGGCAGACGCACGGCATCTTTCTCGGTCGTGACCATCAAGGCATTGCGCGCCAGGGCCTCGGTCTCGATCCGCCTCATGAGAGGGCGGGTCAGTGGCTGATGATCTCCAAGCGCGATCCGTCTCAGGATTTGCGCCCCAGCCGCCTCGAGCGTTGCAAAGAAGCGCTCTGGATGGCCGATGCCCGCAAAGGCCAAAACCGGCGCGTTTTGCAGCGGCATGCCCGTCGGCAGCGGTCGAAGCTCTCCGCGCAAAACGGGCAGTTCGCCGGGAATATCCACTTCGCCCTGCCCCATGAGAATCGCCAAATCAGCCCGGCCAAAGCCCTTGCCCAAGGGCTCCCGCAGCGGACCGGCGGGAATGATCCGGCCATTGCCGAAGCCCCGCGCGGCATCCACAACAAGGATCGATAGGTCATAGCGCACGCCTGGGTTCTGAAAGCCGTCGTCGAAGATCAGGATATCGGCCCCCGCCGCAACGGCAGCCTTAGCGCCCAGCGCACGGTTTTCCGCAACCCAAACCGGCGCGAACCCTGTCAGGAGCAGGGGCTCATCTCCCACATCCGCAGCTTTGTGCCGTTTCGGATCGACCGCGACAGGGCCCTTGAGCGTTCCGCCATAGCCGCGGCTGACGATATGCGGCGTGCGGCCCGCATCGCGCAAAAGCTGTGCCAGATGCATTACGACAGGTGTTTTGCCGGTACCGCCCGCCGTTAAATTGCCCACGCAAATCACCGGAACACCCGCTTCGACCCGCGGACCGGCCGCTAACCTCCTAGCAGTGCCCGCCGCGTAGAGGGCCCCCAGCGGTGCGAGAAGAAAGGATCGCAGACCCGGCGCCGCGTACCAGAATGCCGGTGTGCGCATTACACGCGTCCCGGCTGCGACCCGGTCTCGATATGCGTCAGAATGAGATCAACCGCCTGCTCCGTTACGTCAGCCCCGGCCGAAGATACCTCCCAGGCTGCATTGGCCATGGCCGCCGCACGGTCGGGATTAAGGAGCTGATCGACCGCAACAGCCAGCGCATCTGCCGAGCTGACGAGGCGCGCGGCACTCGCCTCACTCAGCCTTTGATAGATGTCCACAAAATTGCTGACATAGGGCCCATGCAGGATTGCAGAGCCTAACGCCGCAGGCTCAAACGGGTTGTGCCCGCCTATCGTCACGAGGGAGCCGCCGACGAAACTGACCGGAGCCAAGCGGTACCACAGACCCATCTCGCCCAAGGTGTCGGCCAGATAGACCTGCGTGTCGCTGTCGATCTTCTCTCCGGCAGACCGGCGCGCGGTGTTCCATTCCTTCTCCTCGAGAAGCTGCATCAGGTCTGCAGACCTTCGCGGATGGCGCGGAGCGAGGATCAGCAAAAGCCTGGGATTGCTTCGCAAAACCTTTTCATGCGCGGTCAGCGCAATCTCTTCCTCGCCCTCATGGGTGGACGCTGCAAGCCAGACCGGACGCCCTTTGATCTGAGCGGCAAGCTCAGCCCGGTCGGCCTCATCATGGGGAAGCGCCGCGGCGCCTTCCTTGAGGGTGCCTGTGATCTCCATGCGATCTTCTGGCAGGCCGAGGCGTCGCAGATGGCCCGCAGAGATCCCGTCTTGTACATGGGCGGCACGGAAAAGACGCAAAAGATCGCGCACCGCGCCCGACATCATGAAACGCCACCGGTCGGCGCTTTTCTTGGACATGCGGGCGTTGAGCAAAAGCATGGCAATGCCGCGTCGGTCCGTTTCGACCAGGAGCGCTGGCCAAAGCTCACTCTCCGTCCAGATGGCGATGTCAGGCCGCCAATGGTCGAGGAACCGCGACACCCAGGCCACTGCATCAAGCGGCACGAACTGATGAAAGGCGCGATCGGGCAGGCGGCTCTCCATCAGCCGCGCCGAGGTAACTGTGCCGGTCGTCACCAGGAAATGCGCCTCGGGGAGGTCAACGCTCAAGCGGCGGATCAATTCCAAGAGGGAGACGCTCTCTCCGACACTCGCGGCATGGAACCAGATCAGCTGTCCCGCGGGCCGGGCGCGGGACGCTAAACCGCGCCGCTCATCGATGCGTTCGGCGTCTTCCTTTCCGCTGGCCAACCGGCGGCGTAGGACACGCTCAAAGAACCGCGGTAAGGCCTTGGAAAACGCGAGATAGCTCGAAAGGACGATTGAGCGCGGCATGTGGGATACTCAACCGATCAAGCGTTCTTGTCTGAAGATGGCTCATTCGGCGATGCGTCGGCGTTCTGCTCTAAATCGGCGATAAAGTAGCGCATATTTGCGTTGTCGACGGTGCGCTGTGCCTCGGATTTCCAGGCGTCATAGGCGCTTTCGTAGTCGTCAAAAACACCGACCAAATGGACCGCGCTGAGGTCTCGGAAATCGTGCCCTGCGGGATCGACCAACTCGCCGCCATAGACCAGATGCAGCTTCTTCGACATGCCCTATCCCCGCTGTTTTCTGCGCGCGACGTTACCTATTGCGCCTTGCCGGTCAAGCCGCCGCGCCTCGCGCCCGATCCAAAAGCTGCCGATGCAGGGTGGGATTGGCCGCAAGGACCCCGGCTTGCTTGGCGCCCGGGCTGTTAAAGCGCATCGGGCGGCCATCGCGGTCGGTCACGCGCCCGCCTGCTTCTTGTAGGATGACCACGCCCGCCGCGATATCCCATTCCCAAGCGTCGCGGAAACTGACCACCGCGTCAAAACGGTCTTGGGCGACGAGCGCCAGACGATTTGCAAAGGAGGAGCGGTAGGCCGGCTCAAGCGGCGGCGGACCTCCAGGCCAGTATTCCTCGCGCATATGTTTGCGGGAGCCCAGCACCGTGCCCGCCGTCAGCTCATCGCGCGGCGGCATCTGCAAACGCTCGCCGTTCAGATAGGCACCGTGCCCCTCCGCAGCCGCATAGAGCCGGTCCAACACCGGCAGATAGACCACCCCCGCGACGGGCACCCCATGGCGCACCAATCCAAGCGAGTGAGAGAATGATGATCTGCCCTCACTATAGGCTCGAGTCCCGTCAATAGGGTCTATCACGAAGACGCTTTCGCGTTCCAATCGGGCGGGCGTGTCAGGCGTTTCCTCGCTCAACCAGCCGTAGTTGGGACGTGCCTTTGTCAGCGTTTCCTTCAGCATCGCGTCGATTTCCAGATCGGCATCGGTGAGCGGGCCCGCGTCATCCGGCTTTTCCCAGGAACGGATGCCCTTCTCTCGGTGCCTCGTCGCGATCTCACCCGCCCGGCGCGCCGCCTCGATCAATATGTCGAGATCCCGATCAAGCCCCTGCAATCGTAAGCCCCTCGACAAGAAGCGATGGCACTACCCGGCTGAGATGTGCGCGTCCATCATTGGCGGCGATCAGACTCTTGAGCATTCCGTTCAGATTGCCCGCGATCGTGCACTCGCTCACCGGATGGGTGATCTCGCCATTCTCGACCCAAAAGCCAGAAGCGCCGCGGGAATAATCACCGGTATTGGGATTGATCGAGGCACCGATCATGGAGGTCACAAACAGCCCGGTGCCCATCTGCGCGATCAGGTCCTCGCGTGAGAAGCGTCCTGGCGTCAGGGCAATGTTGCTTGGCGAAGGGCTGGGCGGGCCACCGACGCCGCGCGCCGCATTGCCGGTCGAAGCCAGGCCCAGCTTTCGGGCCGTTCCCAGGTCAAGCAGCCACCGCGTGAGCACACCGTCATCGACAATCGGGCCACCGATGCAGGGCAAGCCTTCACCGTCGAATGGTCGGGACCCGGCGATGCGGGGGCGCGCAGGCTCTTCGAGAACACTCATACCGCTTGGCAGGACCTCGGCGCCCATGCTGCCGCGCAACCAACTCGCTCCGCGACTGATCGCAGTGCCATTCACAGCTGCAAGCAGATGCCCTACCAGGCTCGAGGCGACGCGTTCGTCATACAAGACTGGAAAGGCGCCAGTGGGAGGTTTCCGTGAGCCGAGGCGTTCGACCGCCCGCTCACCCGCCATGCGACCCACCTCTTCAGCGCTGGGTAGATCGTGACGGTGGATGCGGCTTTCGCCAAAATAGTCGCGTTCCATACCCAGGCCTTCGCCCGCGATCGCAACCGCCGAAAGGCCGTGACTGCTGCGGGAGTAGCTGCCGACAAAGCCGTTGCTCGCCGCCAGAAAAACATGTTTGCGCATCACACCGACCGACGCGGATTGAACCTGACTCACACCCTCGACAGCGAGGGCGTGGCTTTCGGCTATCCGCGCGATTTCCTCAAGCTCTGCTGCCGTCGGGTCCGGGTCAGGATCGACGAGGTCCAAGGCCGAGGCGTCGCGCACCGCGCTGAGCGACGCGGTATCGGCAAGGCCCAAAGACGCATCTTCGGGGGCAAGGCGCGCCATCGCGACCGCGCGTTCTGCAACTTCAGCGAGGGTGGCCACCCGCTGATCAGAGGCTGAGACGATGGCCTGACGCGGTCCGACAAGAACCCTCAGCCCATATTCGAGGCTTTCGGCGCGTTCGGCCTCTTCCAATTGCCCCGCCCGTACTCCGACAGATGTTGAAGCGGCATCCACAACAATGACATCGGCCGCGTCAGCCCCTGCGCGCTTGGCGACGTCCAAGAGGTTTTCGGCAAGGGCGGGGAGATCGACGGGTTCAGTCATGCGTCTGACCTAATCCGGGAAGAGGAGCGCGGCAAGCCGGTCGCCCGCCGCGCCAGTCTTTGCGCCTCGCCTCAGCGCAGGGGGAAGCCGTTGGCCGTGATCGATCCGCCTTCGCTAAACTCGATCGTGCTCTCAAGCGTGTCGGCCGCTGCGCCGGGCCGGGCGAACATCCCGGCCATTCCGCGCGCCATTCCCGCCTGCTCGGGCGGTAAAAGACCGGCTTGCGTCAACCGGTCGAGCAGGCCGTTTAGACCCTGAAGTGCCAGTTCGACACTGCCCACGGGCTCGGGGATCATCCGACCCGGCGTGAAGGTCACCGAACCTGTCCCCGTCAGCGACGCGCCGGCAGCCGAGATTTCCAAATCCTCAAGATCCACGCTCCGCAACTCACCCGGCGGCCCCGAAAGCTGCATCGGGTCAAATCCAATCAGCGAGGTGAAAAGCTGCGCTGTGCCGGTCGCCACCAGGCGGAGCACCGCCGGATCGCGCGGAAGCGCGGCACCAGGATCGAACAGACCCCAGATGTCTTCGCTCATGGTCACGCCGTTGAAGTCCAAATTCAGGGCCATATCGGCGGGGGCGTCGCTGGGCGCGGTGGGTATGGAAATACCCATGCGAGTGCTTTCGGCATTCACCGAAACGGGCACGGGTATGTCGCTGGAGGACAGATCGAAGTCCAAACCGCTTCCCATCAGAGCATAAGTCAGCCGTTCGTTGGAGATCTCAGTAGAGATCCGTCCGCCGTTATTGGCCATGGCGATCGAAAACCGCGTGATCGGGTCGGTGCCCTCGATGTCATAGCCGAACCGGCTGTAGCTGAGCACACTGTTCATAAAGAACGTCTCAGGAGCCGAACCGCCATCTGCGATCTGCATGGCGCGAAACGCGTTCAATGTGCCGTCATAGGTCAGGTCTAGATCACCCGCTGCCGCGCGCATCCGAAAGCTGCCGTCTTCTGTATCGGGTGCAGTACCATCCAGTGCTGCGGTCAATCCCGAAATGCTTGCCGCGATATTGAAGACGCTGTCCTCGGCCGTCGAACCCTCAAGCGTGTAGGTCATCGCGGTGTCGAGCAGGCGGATGTCCAGGTTGAGATCCGGCGCCTCATCGCCGAACGACACCGCTTCGCCATCGACCATCCGGATTTCGGCGGCGGACACATCATAGGCGATGTTGCCGATCTCACCGCTGGCCACGGCATTGAGGTCGGTGAAGGTGATGAGGAACTCCATCGTTCCAAGTTCGTCATCGCCATCGGTGATCACGCTTGTCAGGCGCACGGGGTTGGCGGGCTCGATCCGCACGCCGCCATCACCGGTTTCAACCAACGCGATCTCGGAAAGCTGGGTGGTTGTGTCCCCAGTTGCTTGGCCAAGAACAGCCGTGAAATTGCGCAGGATCAACCCGTCTGAGGTTTCTTCCACATCGGCCGTTAGCGTTTGTCCAGTCGTCGCATAGTTTTCCTGCCACTGCGCCCAAAGCTCAGCCGCAGAGACATCTGCCAAGGCCGGGCTGGCACCGGCCAGCAACGCGGCGCTACAGGCGCTCAAGTAAACAAATTTCATGCGGAAAACTCCTGGCAAACGGGTCAAATTTATTGCGATGTTGGGTGCAGCGCCGGACTGCGTCAAGGCGGGAACGCCCGCATAGTTGCGTCAAACAAGCCAGGAGCGATCAGCATGCAGAGATTGTCTGGAAAAACCGCCATTATCAGCGGGGCAAGTCGGGGCATCGGAGCGGAGACAGCCCGCGTCTTCGTGGATGCGGGGGCTAAGGTGGCCCTGCTCGCGCGCAGCGAAGCGGCGATTGCGGACCTCGCGGCGGAGCTTGGCCCCGCCGCATTGGCGATCCCATGCGATGTATCGCGCTATTGGGAGGTGGCGGCCGCCGTCGATGCCACGCAATCGGCCTTCGGCGCAGTCGATGTCCTGATCAACAATGCCGGAGTGATCGAACCGATCTCACACATGCATAGGGCCGATCCCGATGCCTGGAGCCACGTGATCGACATCAATCTCAAAGGTGTCTTTTATGCGGTGCGCGCAGTCCTGCCTACGATGATCGAGCGGGGCGAAGGCACGATCCTTACGGTATCGTCTGGGGCGGCGCATGGCCCGGTTGAGGCCTGGAGCCATTACTGCGCCTCCAAAGCCGGGGCCGCGATGATCACGCGCTCGATCCATCTGGAGGCTGGGCCGAAGGGGGTCCGGGCCATGGGCCTGTCGCCCGGAACAGTCGCCACTCAGATGCAGCGGGAGATCAAGGCCTCAGGCATCAACCGCGTGAGCCAGCTGGACTGGTCCGATCATATTCCCGCCGATTGGCCCGCCAAAGCCCTGCTCTGGATGACGGGGCCTGCAGCGGACCCGTATTTGGGTGAGGAACTGAGCCTCAGGGACGAGAGCTTGCGCCGCGAGATCGGGTTGATCCCGTGATCGAGGCGGGACGGACCGAAGGCGGCGTCTACACCATCACAATCAATCGACCCAATCGGGCAAACTCGCTCACTAAGGGCATGTTGCAAGACTTGTGTCAGGCCGTCGACGAGGCGAAATCCAGCGCTGCGAGAGCGGTGATCCTTACCGGCTCAGGCGATAAAGTCTTCAGCGCTGGCGCTGACCTAGAGGAGGCGAAGGCGGGGCTTGCCACTGATCCCGTTTGGGAGGCGCTCTCATCGCGGATCGCAGCCTTGGACGGTCCGAGCATCGCGGCGCTCAACGGAACCCTGGCCGGTGGCGCGTTTGGCATGGCCCTGGCCTGCGACATCCGGCTGGCAGTGCCAGGGGCGAAGTTCTTCTACCCCGTGGCCAAGCTTGGCTTTTTACCGCAACCGCCCGATCCAGGGCGGCTGGCCCGGCTTGTTGGGCCGGGCCGCGCAAAGATCCTCCTGCTGGCAGCCGAGACGATTTCGACCGACGAAGCTTTGGCCTGGGGCCTTGTGGACCGTGTGGTTGCGCGATCTGATTTGATGTCGGCGGCGCGAATGCTTTGCGCCGCAGCGATAGAAGGCAATGCAAACACTCTCGGGAAGATAAAAGCCATGGTTGACGAGGCGGCGGCCCGCGCCTGAAAAGACATCTGCGCTGAACTAGTCTTACCGGCGGGACACCGAGGGGAAACACGCATGGAAAATTTGCCGCCGATCGTGACGGACGCGCTGGAGATGCTGCTTGAGGTCCGGGATCTCGCGCTGGAGTGGCTGACCTCGCCTGCGGCTTGGAGCCAATTTGCACTCCTGCTTGCTGCGTTTGTGGCCGCGCTTTTCACCGCGCGCAAGCTGACCCCGACCCTCACGCGGCTTGTGACACCTGAGGCTGCGAACACCTCCTTGCTTGCACAGGCACGCCGTCAGCTGGCCCGCTTCCTGCCGCTTCTCCTACCGATCCTGGCTTATATGTTCACAGCGATCGGCGAGAGCATCGTGACATCGCTGTTCGAAAGCGGCGCCGTGATCGCATTCGGCAAACGGTTGTTCTTATTCTTAGCGGCGCGCGTGTTCGTCAAACAGATCCTGACCGATCCGCTTCTAAAGCTTTTGGGCAAATACGTCCTGGTGCCGGTGGCAGCGCTCTACACCGTGGGACTGCTGGACGATGTCATCGCCGGTCTTGCCGGGTTTCAGATCGCCATCGGCAATATCTCGTTCTCGGCGCTTGCATTGATCCGCGGACTGGTCGCGGGCACGATCCTTTTCTGGTTGGGAAGTTGGTCAAACTCGCAAAGCGCCAGCCTCATCGGCCAACAAGACGAGATGCGCCCAGCCACGCGCGAGCTGGCCACGAAAGCGGCAGAGATGGTCATCTTCGGGACGGCGTTCCTACTTTTGATGAACATCATGGGGATCGACCTGACCACGCTGGCTGTGCTGGGTGGTGCGATTGGTGTGGGCCTCGGCTTTGGTCTTCAGAAGATCGCGTCGAACTTTATCTCGGGCGTGATCTTGCTGCTCGAGGGTCAGGCCACGGTGGGCGATTACGTCGAGCTCGATGGCGGTGAGGCGGGGACGATTGTGAAGATGACCGCGCGCGCGGCAATCCTCGAGACGTATGACGGGCGCTGGATCGTGGTGCCCAACGAAGACTTCATCACCACGCGCGTCGTCAACTACTCCGACAGCGGCTCAGCCAACCGGTATGAGGCGCCGTTCTCGGTCAGCTACAAGACCGATATCACCAAAGTGCCACCGCTGATCGAAGCGGCGGTCGCCAAGCATCCGGAGGTTTTGGATCTTCCCTACCCACCGGATTGTGAGCTACGGGGATTTGGCGATTCCGGGATCGATTTCGCCGTGGAGTTTTGGGTCAACGGCATCGATGACGGGCCCAACAAATACACCTCGGACGTCCTGTTCCTGGTTTGGACCGCTCTGCGCGAAGCCGAGATCGAGATCCCCTATCCCCACCGGGTTCTCGAGCTTCGTCAAGGCCTCCCGCTCGAAGAGCCGGGCTAGAGCGCACGTGTGCGCTTATAGGCCTCGCGCGCGCGCATTCGCTGCGCCAGCGCTTCCAGCTTTGGCGCGTCATAGTCGAATTTCGCGTTGCTCGCCCAGCCCAAGCAATGTGTCAGCAGGAAATCCGGGATCGTCGGCGTGTCCCCGGCCAGATACGGCGCCTCGTCGATCTCGGCTTCGAGATTTGCAACGTTGCGGGCAAATTCCCATCGAAGGGCGGGTTTTACCTCTGGCACACGTTGCGCTTCAGGCAAGGCGAAGGAGTGCTTGGCCGCCATCCAAAGCACCGCGTCGAGCTCATCGTTGAGGCGATTGGTCATGGCATCTTGCCGAGCCCGCTCAAGGCTACCGGCGGGATGGGTTAAGGCGCCATGGTGATCGGCGAGAAAGGTCATGATCGCAACGGAATCTGATATCGCTGCGCCATCGGAGATCAAAACCGGGATCTTGCCTGACGGAGCCTTCGCAAGCACCTCATCCGAGCGCGGATTGGCGGGGAAATGCGTATAGTCCAGCCCCAATTCCTCAAGCAACCAAAGCGCCCGAAAGGCCCGGCTTTTTGTCGTTCCGATCAATTCGTACATGGCCACGTCTCCCTATCTTCTCCCTATCTTCGATTGGCGCGCGGCAGCATAGCCAAGCGGATCAACGCACGCTCTACGACGGCCATCTGCGGCACATATCCGCCCGAGCGCAGGGTTAGGTCGCATTCGAGCAACAGTGCCAGTGCATCCTCAAGCCGCGCGGTTCCCCAGTTTTGCGCTTGCCGGATCATTTGATCGCGCCGGGGGCCGAAGACCGGCGGTCGCAAACTGCCCATCCCCTGCGCCGGGCCACCCGGATGGATCGAGGCCGAAAACAACGCCCGAAAGTGGCGTTGAGCGGCCAGGCACAAAGTCACTGGTGCGACGCCCTGACCTTTCAACCGCGCCAGAAGCGGGCCGATCTGTGCAGCGTCTGCGCCGGCCACCGCGCTGAGGATTTCGTCGATCTCGGCGTCCACAGTCACGGGCGCGACGGCAACGATATCCGTGTGTTCAATCGGTGTCTCAGAGCCGACCTTCAAAAGGGCGAGCTTTTCGATCACTTGGCGAAACTCACCCGGGTCGAGCAGGCGCGCGAGGGCGTCGATATCGCTCATCACAGCGCGGTCGGGCAGGTCGAGACCCGCTTGGCGCAGGGTGTCTTCGATCTCACCGCGCGAGGGCGGATCGTCGTAAATGCCGATCGCATAGGCGCGCTTGGACCCTTCGAAGAGCTTGCGCAGCTTGGAGCGGGCCGTCAGGCTTTTGGCCGTGGCGATGATCTGCGCGTCGCCGTCTTGCCATTCCGCCAGCGCATTCTCAAAAACCGCCGAAAGGCCGTCCGTGGCATCTTCGACCAACACAGCGCGGGGACCGGGGAAAAACCCCGACGCTTTGACCGCATCCAAAAGCTTGGCCGGATCGCTGCGCAATTCCGCCCCGGTCAGGCGCGTGAGGCGCATCTCCTCAGACGCCGCCTCGCCCAAGAGTTGCTGCAACACATCCGTCCGCCGCAGCGACACACGCATCGCGTCTTGGCCAAAGAGGAGTGCACCGGCTGCGGCCTTGTCGGGACGGGCGAAATAAGCGGCGCTATCGCGTCCGGTCAGCTTCATAGCAGGCGCGTGGCCCCGGCCAGCAATTCGGCGACGATCTGATCGGCCAAGGCGACCATCAAGCGATCAGTGGCGTCGCGTTCTGCGGCATCCGTCGCCAGCGTCGTGCCAAAGGTGGAGTATTCCGTGAAGGTCGCTACCCGGCCGGCGAGCACCTGCGCATCGCTTGCCGCTTCGACAAGCGCGTAGCCAACCGAGCCATTGATCCGTACACGCAGCACGTCATCGGTGCCGGTGATCGCAACGCTCTGCTGGCTTACGGATAGCTCATGGGTGAGGGCGAAACTCGGCGCGCTCGGCACGCCCAGACGCTCCTCGAGCCGGGCGACAAGCTCAAACTCCTGCCGCGTTTCGGGTGGCTCGACCCGCACGGATTGGCGCAGCAAGGTACCCGGTCCGCCCGGCGCATAAACCGGGGTGAAACCGCAGGCCGCCAACGGTGCGGCCAGCAGGCCTAGGGTCACGTGCCGTCTGCTAAATGACGACATTGACGATCCGTCCAGGCACCACGATCAGCTTTTTCGGCGCGTTGCCCGCCAAGGCCTTCTGCACCTGGTCATCGGCCAGGGCCATCGCTTCGATCTCCGCGCGCGCCAGATCCTTGGCCACGACGATCTCAGACTTGCGTTTGCCGTTGATTTGGATGGGCAGCGTCACCGTATCCTCGACCAGCATCGCCTCATCGGCCACGGGCCAGGGCGCGGCTGTAACCATGCCAGTTTTGCCCAAAGCCTGCCAGATCTCCTCGGACAGATGCGGCGTCATCGGTGACATCAGCTGCGCGAGCGTTGCGACCGCTTCGCGTCGCGCCTTGGAACTGGCCTTGGAGCGGCCAAGCGTGTTGGCAAAGGCGTAAAGCTTGGCGATGGCGGCGTTGAAGCCAAAGCTCTCCACGCCGTTGGTCACATCCTGGATGGTCTTGTGCATTTCCCGCAACAGCGCCTCGTCCTGGCTGCTGTCGCCCTCTTCAGCACCAGCGATTTCCATCGCCAAACGGTGGACCCGGGCCAAGTGCTTACTGGCCGCTTCGGCGCCCGCATCGGTCCATTCCACATCGCGTTCCGGAGGCGAGTCCGACAAGACGAACCAGCGCGCGGTGTCCGCGCCATATTTGGCGATGATATCCATCGGATTGACGACGTTGCGCTTGGATTTCGACATCTTGGCCGAGGGCACGATCTCGATCTCGCGGCCATCCTCTTTGAGGAACGCGCCACCGTCTTTTAGGTCCACCTCTTCGGGGAAATAGTATTCCTTGCGGCCCGCCTGATTGGTTCCCTGGTAGATCGCGTGGGTCACCATGCCTTGTGTGAAAAGCGCATCGAACGGCTCCACCGCGCTTTCGGGCAGGTGGCCGCAGATCTGCATCGCCCGAGCGAAAAAGCGCGAATAGAGCAGGTGCAAGATCGCGTGCTCGATCCCGCCGATGTACTGGTCGACATTCATCCAATACTCCGCGTCCTTTGCCTGGGTCGGCGTCAGGGCGCGGGGCGCGGTGAAGCGGGCGTAGTACCAGGACGAGTCGACGAATGTGTCCATCGTGTCCGTCTCCCGGCGAGCGGCGTCACCGCATTTCGGGCAGGGCACCTGGCGCCAGCTTGGATGCCAATCGAGCGGGTTGCCCGGCCGGTCAAAGGTCACATCCTCGGGCAGCTCGATGGGCAGGTTTTCCTTTTTCTCCGGCACCACGCCGCAGCTGTCGCAATGCACCACCGGGATTGGACAGCCCCAATAGCGCTGACGGCTTAGACCCCAGTCGCGCAGGCGATAGCGCGTCATGCCGCGACCCAGGCGATGCTCTTCGAACCAGTCAATGGTCGTTTCGATAGCTTCCAGGCTGCTGGCCTCCTGGATACCGGCGAAATGGGAGACATAGCGGACCTTTTCGGTCTTCGGAGGCACCAGGGCCTCATCCGCCACGTCCTTGCTCGAGCCCGGCAGATAGAAGGCGTTGCGCACGTCTAAGCCGTATTTCCGCGCGAAATCCAGGTCGCGCTGATCATGGGCCGGACAGCCAAAGACTGCGCCGGTGCCGTATTCCATCAACACGAAATTGCCGATCCAGACCGGCAACTCACGATCGTCGGCCGGGTGTTTGACCCTCAGCCCTGTGTCATGGCCCAGCTTTTCGGCCTTCTCCATCGCCTCTTCGGTGGTGGCGCCCTTTCGGGCCTCCACACAGAAGGCCGCGACCGCCGGGTCCTCGGCCTCAAGCGCCTTGGACAGCGGGTGATCGGGGGAGATCGCGATAAAGCTTGCGCCATGCAGCGTGTCGGGCCGGGTCGAATAGCACGGGATCGCGTCGACACCTTCGACCGGCGCGGTCAGGTGGAAATCAATCTCAATCCCGCGGGACTTGCCGATCCAATTGGCCTGCATGGTTTTCACCTTGGCGGGCCAATCATCGAGACCGTCGAGCGCATCCAACAGATCTTCGGAATAATCCGAGATCTTAAAAAACCACTGTGTCAGTTCACGGCGCTCCACCACCGCGCCGGAACGCCAGCCACGCCCATCCTCGACCTGTTCATTAGCTAGGACGGTCATATCGACCGGGTCCCAATTGACGACCGCCGCCTTGCGATAGACCAGGCCCGCATCCAGGAAATCTAGGAACATCGCTTGTTGCTGGCCGTAATATTCTGGATCGCAGGTGGCGAATTCCCGGCTCCAATCAAGCGTTAGGCCCAAGGGCCGGAACTGCGCTTTCATGTTGGCGATGTTCTCACGCGTCCAGGTGCCAGGGTGGATCTTGCGCTCAATCGCTGCGTTCTCCGCCGGCAAGCCGAAAGCATCCCAGCCCATCGGGTGCAGCACGGAAAAGCCCTGCGCCATCTTATAACGCGCCACCACGTCGCCCATCGTGTAGTTGCGCACATGGCCGATATGCAGCGCGCCCGAGGGATACGGAAACATCTCGAGCACGTAGTATTTCGGCTTGGAAAGATCGCGCTTGGCCGCGAAAAGACCGGCCTCATCCCAGGCCTTTTGCCATTTCGGCTCAATATCGGCTGGCGTGTAGCTCGCCATGGCCACCGCTCCTTCCTCTCTGCGCCCTTCGGTTTAGGACGCAGCGGCGGAGCGGTCTAGCACTACACGGCGGTTTTCAGGCTTTCCTCGAGATAAATCTCGCGCAGGCGGCTGGCGATTGCGCCGGGCGCCCCGGTGCCAACCGGCTGACCGTCGATCTCGACCACCGGCATCACGAAGGTTGAGGCTGAGGTCACGAATGCCTCATCGGCCTCCTTGGCTTCTTCGATGGAGAATGCACGCTCTTCGACCTGCATCTGCGCCTCTTGCGCGAACCGCAGCACTGCAGACCGGGTGATCCCGTGCAAAATCTCATTGGACAGGTGCCGCGTGATGATCTTGTCGCCCTTCACGATATAGGCGTTGTTCGAGGTGCCCTCGGTCACCGCGCCGTCCTGCACCATCCAGGCGTCGTCCGCGCCTGCGGCCTTGGCCATCATCTTACCCATGGACGGATAGAGAAGCTGCACGGTTTTGATGTCGCGGCGGCCCCAGCGCTGATCCTCGATCGAGATCACTTTGATCCCCGTCTTTGCGGCCGGCGCATTGGCGAGACCCGGCTTGGCCTGTGTAAACAGCACGATGGTTGGCTTGGTATCCTTGGGATAGGCGAAATCGCGATCCGCCGCGCCACGGGTGATCTGCAGATAAACCAGACCCTCGTCGATGTCGTTCTCTTCGACCAGCTTGCGGTGGATCTCAAGCAGGTCTTGCTCACTGACCGGATTGTCCATCTCAAGCTCATCGAGGGAGCGCTGAAGGCGCTTGGCATGGCCCGCGAAGTCGATCAGCTTGCCACCCAGCACGCTTGTGACTTCATAAACACCATCGGCAAAGAGGAACCCGCGGTCGAAAATCGACACGGTCGCCTCATGCTCGGCGACAAACTCTCCGTTGACATAAACCGTGCGCGTCATTTCGAGATCCCTTCTGGTCTGGTCCCGGTTAGCTAGGCGGCGGACCCTAGCCTGTCCAGTTTCTTCAACCCCAAAGCTCCGGCGCCGGGGGGTGTAGGATTGAGCCTTCGAACCGCATCGGCGGCTCACGATCCTCGGCGAGCAGGAGCGGCCCGTCGAGATCGACAATCTCAGCACCCTGTGCAACCAACAGCGCGGGCGCCATAGCCAGGCTCGATCCGACCATGCAGCCGACCATCAGGCGATACCCCTCGGCCCGCGCCGCATCCCGGAGCGCCAAGGCCTCGGTCAGGCCGCCGGTCTTGTCGAGCTTGATATTGACCATGTCATACTTGCCCTTGAGCGCGCTCAGGCTTGCCCGGTCATGGCAGCTTTCATCGGCACAAACCGGAAGCGGGCGCGCGATCTCAGCCAGCATATCGTCCTGGCCTGCAGGGAGGGGCTGTTCGACCATCTGCACGCCAAGGCGCACGAGATGTGGGGCAAGCTCAGAGTAGATTTCCGCGCTCCAGCCCTCATTCGCATCCACGATAATCGCCGCATCAGGTGCTCCAGCGCGGACAGCCTCGAGCCGCGCCATATCGTCGGGCGTGCCAAGTTTGATTTTCAGAAGCGGGCGCGCGGCGTGTTTGGCCGCAGAGGCGCGCATATTCTCGGGGGTATCGAGCGAAAGCGTGAAGGCCGACGTGACTGGTGCGGGGGCGGGATGCTCCAATAGCTCCCAAACACGTTTGCCTTTGGCCTTGGCTTCAGCGTCCCAAATCGCACAGTCCACCGCGTTTCGCGCGGCACCTGCTGGCATCGCTTCACTGTCACCGCTGTCGATATAGGCTTGGATCTGCGCCTCAACACTGTCGAGCGTTTCGCCGTAACGCGCATAGGGGACGCATTCGCCGCGCCCCCCGCTCTCGCCTTGATCAATATGGAAGGTGAGCACCTGCGCCTCGGTCCGCGACCCGCGGGAGATGGTGAAGACCTCCGCAAGCCGAAAGCTGTCGCGCGTGACGCGGTGCATCAGATTGCCCCGAGCGCGTCGCAGAGCCGACCGGCATTCTGGCGAAACGGATCGACCGTCGGCAGGCCCATGCGCGCCTCGACGCTTTCGAGATAGCTAAGCGCTTCATCCTCTCCCATGGCGGCGGTGTTGATCGAAATCCCCACCACCTGCGCCGCCGGGTTCGCCACCTTAGCCAGAGGCAGAGCCGTGTCGCGCAGCGCCTCCAGCGTGGGAAGCGAGTAGTCCGGCAGCCCGCGCATATGCGGCCGGGTCGGCTCATGACTGAGGATCAGGGCATCGGGCTGGCCGCCATGGATCAGGGCCATCGTCACGCCGGAATAGGAGACGTGGAACAAGCTGCCCTGCCCCTCGATCATGTCCCAGTGATCGTCGTCATTGTCCGGCGTCAGCCACTCGACCGCACCGGCCATGAAATCCGCGATCACCGCATCCAGTGGGACACCGTCGCCCGTCACAAGGATGCCGGTTTGGCCCGTTGCGCGGAAGCTCGACTTCATACCGCGCCGGCGCATCTCGGCGTCCATCGCCAGGGCTGTGTACATCTTACCGACGGAGCAATCGGTGCCGACCGCCAGGCACCGCTTGCCCGCGCGCTTTTTGCCATTGGCGATCGGATAATCGACGCTTGGGATGCGGACATCGTGCAGGCGCTGCCCCACGGCTTCCGCGCTCGCCACCAGATCGGCCTCATTGCGCAGCAGATTGTGCAAGCCGGAGGCCAAATCCATACCTTGCTCCAGCGCATCGATCAAAACGCGCTTCCAGGTCGAGGAGATCACGCCGCCACGATTGGCCACGCCGATGACCATGGTCTGAGCACCCGCCGCTTTCGCCTCCGCGACAGTCATATCGGGCAGCCCCACATCAGCGTTGCAGCCTTCGAGCCGGAGCTGACCCACGCAATTGTCTGGCCGCCAGTCCCGGATCCCCTGCGCCACTTTCGCCGCCAAACCGTCGGGCGCATCACCCAAAAACAAAAGATAAGGTGTTTTGATCATGCTGCGCTCCGTCCCTGGTGTGATGGCCGAAGAGAGGTTAACGCGTTGCAGCAGGGAACGCTTCGCTTACTCGTGCGCGTTCTTATGAATTGTTCGAAGAAATTTGCGCGTTTCGACCAGAGAGGGGAGATTTTCCCGTTTAGTCCAGCGCAGGGAGGTAACCTTCGATGTCCTGCCCATGGACGAAATCCAAGGGCGCCGTGGCTCCGCATGCCGATTGCTGCTTGAATTCAAATACGGCGCGACCTGGTTCCAACGCCGCCGCGATGATCAGCGCACGCCGGACCAGCTCGGTGCCTTTGTAAATGTCGACATGGCCGCGAAGGGGCAGTTGTTTGTCGCGGGCCACCGTGAGACCGCGATCAGTCATTTCGATCACTGGAACGACGACATCGCCGGCCCGAAGTGTCAATCGCGCAGTGTTTTCCGGTCGGCTTTGGGCATCTTGCAAGCCCTCAAGGACCGCTTTCGGCAAATGTCCAGACATCATCAAACCCCCGCAATAACTACTCAACACAATACGCAACGACGTCAATGATCTCTGATTTCACCTGCAAAGATACTGAATTTATGAGAACAATTTATTTCTGAGATCGTCGCTGTTGTTTGGATGGTCTGCATCAGCGCGCAGGTGTTGCGCTTTTGTGGGAGTGGGTCGGTCAGCGCGGACTGCTACAATCATCGTCAGCATCGGAGGATTTCATGGGCGAATTGATCGACGGGATTTGGCACCAGGACCCGCAATTTACCAAAAGCAAAGACGGCGCTTTCCGTCGAAAAGCATCAACATTTCGCAACTGGGTGACCGCTGACGGCGCGCCCGGACCAACGGGTACAGGTGGGTACAAGGCCGAAAGCGGCCGCTACTACCTCTATGTCAGCCATGCCTGCCCCTGGGCCAACCGGAGCCTGATTTTTCGGGCGGTCAAAGACCTCGCGCCGCATATCGATATCTCGGTCGTCCACCCTGACATGCTGGCCGACGGCTGGAGCTTCGACACGGATTTTCCCGGCGCGACGGGCGATGGCTTGGGCGAGGCAACACATCTGCGCGACATCTATGTCCGGGCCGATCCAAAGGTGACCACCCGCGCGACTGTGCCCATCCTATGGGACAAAAAGACGGGCACCATCGTCTCGAACGAAAGCTCCGAGATCATCCGTATGTTCAACACGGCCTTTAACGAGGTCACTGGCAACACGCTCGACTTCTACCCCGGACCCCTCCGCGCCGAGATCGACGCGCTCAATGACCGGATTTATGACAGCTTCAACAACGGCGTTTACCGTTCCGGCTTTGCGCGGAGCCAGGAGGCCTATGACGACGCTGTGGGCGCGGTTTTCGAAACGCTCGATTGGCTGGAAGGGATCTTGGCCGAGAAGCGCTATCTTACCGGCGATCAAGTGACCGAGGCGGATTGGCGGCTGTTTCCGACGCTGGTACGGTTCGACCTGGTCTACCACCTGCATTTCAAATGCAATCGGAAGCGGATCATCGATTATCCCAACCTCTGGGCCTACACACGGGAGCTCTACCAATGGCCGGGCATCCGCGATGTGGTGAATTTCGACCATATCGTACAGCACTACCACTATAGCCACGAGACGATAAATCCGGCGCGCATCATTCCCATCAATCCGGTGATCGACTGGCTGGAGCCGCACGGACGCGAGGGCTTGCAGAGCGCGTAAGAACGCGGTCATGTCTAGCGATGTACCGATGCCGCGACAACTTCCAGGGTCCTTGCGAGATGCGGGCGTTGCCGCGCCCGGCCGTGGCGTGAAGTGAGCGGCCTAGCCCTTGCCGCAGCGCTCGTTCTCGATGCGCTTTTGGGGGAGCCGCGCTGGCTCTGGGACCGCTTTCCGCATCCGGTGGTCCTAGTGGGGCGGGCGATCACTTGGCTCGAGGGGCGGCTCAATTCGGGCGCCGGGCGGCGTCTCAAAGGGACGGCTTTGGTGGCGTTGGGCGTCATGGGGCTCGGGATACTGGGATGGGGTGTCGAAAGGCTGCCCCTGGGTGAGATCGTCGGCGTAATCGCAGCCGCCATTCTGATCGCTCAGCGCAGTCTGTCCGACCATGCACGCACCGTTGCCAATGCGCTTCGTATGTCCCTGAGCGAGGGCCGCCGCAGTGTGGCGATGATCGTCGGGCGCGACACGCGCGAGATGAGCGAGCCTGAAGTTACCCGCGCCGCCATCGAAAGCGTTGCCGAGAACTTCTCAGACGGCGTGATCGCGCCAGCATTTTGGTACCTGGTGGCGGGATTGCCGGGCATCTTGATCTACAAAGCCATCAATACAGCAGACAGCATGATCGGGTACCGCACCGAGCAATATTTGGAGTTCGGCTGGGCAGCGGCGCGCCTCGACGATCTGTTGAATTGGATCCCGGCACGCCTCAGCGCGGCGCTTATCGCGATCTGCCATGGCTCGGGCGCCGCTTGGCGGGCTGCGGTTATGGATGGGCCGAAACACCGCTCGCCCAATGCGGGCTGGCCCGAGGCGGCGATGGCGCGGGTGCTGAATATCGCGCTGTCCGGCCCGCGCCACTACCATGGTCGGCGTGAGGACCATCCATTCGTGCATCCTTCGGGAGCGCGCGATATCGGACCTGAGGAGATCGACGCGGCCTGCGCGGTGATCTGGCGCTGTTGGTGGGCGTTCATTGGGCTCGCGCTCTCGATCGGCTGGCTTGTCAGCTAGGCCAGGATCGCTAGGCTGCGCGAAAATCCAGACCACTTGTGGAGAGACTTCGATGAAAAGCCTGGCTCATTTGGCACGCGGCCTTTGTCTTGGCGCGGCCCTCAGCACTGGCGCATGGGCGCAGCAATGCGGCGGCAATTTCGGCGCCTTTGTCGATGGCCTTCGTCAAGAAGCGGTTGCCAATGGCCATGCTGCGGGCACAGTGAACGCCTTTTTCGCCAACGTCCGGCAGGACCAGGCGACACTGAATGCCGACCGCGCCCAGGGTATTTTCACCGTGCCCTTCGTTGAGTTTTCGCGCCGGTTGATCTCACAAAACCGTCTCGACAATGGGCGGCTGAACGCGGATCGGTACCGTAGCATCTTCGACGCCGCTGAGCAGCGCTATGGTGTGTCGCGCGGCGTGCTGCTCGCGTTTTGGGCTCTAGAGACCGATTTCGGCTCTTTCCAGGGTGACTTCAACACGCTCAACTCCCTCGTCACCCTCTCCCATGATTGCCGCCGGCCTGAGCTCTTCCGGCCGCAGGTCTTTGCCGCGCTGGAGCTCTTTGAACAGGGCGACTTCGACCCCGCGCGCACCACGGGCGCCTGGGCCGGGGAAATTGGGATGGTGCAGATGCTGCCCGAGGACATTCTTGAGCGCGGCGTCGATGGCGACGGGGACGGCCGAGTCGATTTGCAAACCTCACAGGCCGATGCGCTCATGTCCGGGGCCAATATGCTCAACTCTCTGGGTTGGCGCGCGGGGGAGCCCTGGCTGGTCGAGATCACGATCCCGGACGGGTTCGACTGGTCGCAAACCGGCCTCGATGTGACCCGGCGCGTCTCAGAATGGCAACAGATGGGGGTTCGCGGTCGCAACGGCGCCCTGACCAATACAGGCCAAAGCGCCTCGATCCTGCTCCCCCAAGGCCGGAATGGACCGGCCTTCATGGCCTATCCGAACTATTCGGTCTTTTTCGAGTGGAACCAGAGCTTTGTCTACGTGACCACGGCGGCCTATTTCGCCACGCGACTTGAGGGAGCGCAGGTTTTCGACGCCGGGAACCCGGATGCGGGGCTCAGCCGGGATCAAATGCGCGTGTTACAGCAACGCCTGGTCGATCGCGGCTATGATGTCGGTGGGATTGACGGGATCTTGGGGCGCAATACGCGGGCAGCCGTGCAGGCGGAGCAGCAAAGGCTTGGCCTGCCGGCGGATGCCTGGCCGACGCCGCAGCTTCTCAACGCGCTATGACCTGAGCCTCTGCAGACCGCAAAAAGTCCGGCAGCGCCAGTTCCGCTTCGAGCATCTGTGCCTGAGGCTCAGATGAAGTTCCCGCGGCAGATAGGATCACCATGACCATGCAAATCCAGAAAATTTCACGCATGCGTTGCCTTTCGCTCACTGCGCCTCTGGCAGCGGGCATAGCGAGAATGTCTTAAGGCGCGGTGCACGGGCTCACGCGACCATCTGCTCGGCTTTGTTGAGATCGACACTGACCAGTTGGCTGACGCCTTGCTCGGCCATGGTCACGCCGAACAGGCGGTCCATGCGCGCCATCGTGACGGCGTGGTGCGTGATGATCAAAAAGCGCGTGTTGGTGCGGCGGCACATCTCATCCAGCAGGTCGCAGAAGCGGGTCACATTGGCATCGTCGAGCGGGGCGTCGACCTCATCCAAGACACAAATCGGTGCGGGGTTGGCCAGAAAGACCGCGAAGATCAGGGCCAGCGCCGTCAGCGTCTGCTCACCACCCGACAGCAGTGACAGCGTCGCAAGCTTCTTACCCGGCGGTTGACACAGGATCTCAAGACCTGCCTCTAGCGGATCATCGCTTTCCACCAGCACCAGCTTCGCTTCGCCGCCGTCGAACAGGTGCTTGAAGAGCGTCCCAAAGCTCTCATTGACCTGGTCGAAGGCATCCAAAAGACGTTGGCGACCCTCTTTGTTGAGGGCGGCGATGGCCTTGCGCAATTTGGCGATCGCTTCTTCCAGGTCAGACTTTTCGGCGAGCAGTGCGTCATGCTCGATCTGCACCGCCTCCGCGTCCTCTTCCGCGCGCAGGTTGACCGCGCCCAGCGCATCACGTTGGCGCCGCAGCCGGGCGATATCGTTCTCGACACGGTCAAGAGCGCCTAGGCTCTCGGGATCGATCTCAAGCGCCTCGAGCATGTCGCCGGGCGCCATTTGCAAGTCTTGCTCGATCCGCTCCACCGCCTCTGCAACGGCGGTTTTCGCTGCATCATGCTGTGCCTCGATGCGGGCGCGCGCTTCGCGTTTTTGCGAGGCCTCATTCTGGGCGTCGCGCTCTACTTGGACCGCTTGGCGTAAGGCGATCTCGGCCGTGGAAAGATCCTCCTCCGCCGCGGTTTTGCGGGTTTGCGCCTTTTCGCGCGTGTCCTGAAGCGTTGCTTGTCGCGCTTCGATCTCGGCCGGTTTGGTGCGGGACCGCTCAAGCTCCTCAGCGGTATTGGCGCGGCGCTGCGTGACGTCCGCCATCCGCGCCTCAGCGGTCTCGCTGCGGGACTTCCAATCCGCAACCTCGGCCTCGATCTTGGCCAAACGTGCGATCCGATCCTCGATATCGCGTTTAAGGTCCTGATGCGCCGTGCGCCGCGCGATCATAGCCAAACGTGCCGCTTCGACACCTTCTCGCGCCTCAGTAACTTGCGCACGCAACGCGTCGAGGCTGTCGAGGCTTGCGGCTGCCGCAGCAGCGGCTTGCAGCTCCGCCTCAGCTCTTGTCGCCTCATCTGCGTGGCGCGCGGCGGTGCTGTGCAAGGTCTCGACGCGGCCGCTGAGGATGTTGCATTCGGCCTCAGCCCGGCTGGAGGCGCGGCTGGCCTCGGTCATGCGCGCCTCGGCCTCCCGGCGCGCTTTGCGTGCGGCACTGTCGGCCTCCGTCAACGCCGTCAGACGTGTCGAAAGCCGTGTATGCGCGTCTTGCGCACGTTCGGCGGCTGTTTCGGCGTGGGCCAGCTCATCTTGCAAAGCCGCCAGTTCATTGGCCTGCTCCAGCCGCCGTCCGGCGGTCGATGAAAGGTCAGCTGCGATCTGAACGAACCCGTCCCAACGCCACAGATCGCCCGCCCGACTGACAAGACGCTGGCCCTGATGCAATTGGGCCTGCAACTTTGCGCCCTGTTCAGGCTCTACAACGCCGATTTGGCTCAAACGACGCTGAAGGATATCAGGCATATCGACATAGTCTGCCAAGGCAGGAATACCGCCAGGTAGAGGTCTCTGAGCCTCAAGCGGTGGCAAGCCGATCCAACCACTTTCCGCGCCCCCAGGCGAGAGAGGGAGCTTGAGATCATCCGCCAATGCAGCACCCATGGCCACCTCATAGCCGGGGGCGACCCGGATATCTTCAAGCGCTTGGCGCGTGTCGCCGCGTTCGCGCTCGATAAGCTTCGTCAGCGCCTGAACTTGCGCAGAGAGCGTTTTGGCATGACCGGCGCTTTCCGACAAAGCCGCACGGGCCTCGCCTTCCTGCGCCTGCACCTCCGACCGGGCAAGCTCCGTCTCCGACAAGGTCTCATCGGCGCGACCGACAAGATCGACGGCGGCCGCCAAATCGGCTTGTGCGCGTTCATGGCTCTGGCGCGCCTGTGCAAGCTCACCCTCCGCGCCGCGCGCCGACTGGCTTGTTTGATCGACCTCTTTGCGATGCCGGGCGACCGCGCGCTCAGCATCGTCCAGGCGACGTTCGGCCGATTGGTGGCGCGCAGCTAGATTGGCGGCATCCTCGGTCAGGGCCGACAAAGCCGTCTCACGCTCCTGCAATGTGGCCGCGGCGGTCTCGGCGCGCTCTAGCGCCTCGCTCAAGGCCGCTTCGGCGCCCGTATCTTTTTCGTCGAGCTCTGCCTTCTCTTGCGCCAATCGCGCCATGCTATCTTGCGCATCTTGCGTCAGATTACCCTCGCGCGAGATGTCCAGATCAAGCTGCGACAAGCGGCCTTCCAAGGCGGAAATTGCCGCCGTAACGCGGCGCGCCTCATCGGCCATGCCACTGTGTTCAACGTCGATGCGTTGGAGCACCGCCGCCGCGATCGCCGCTTCTTCCCGCTTCGGCGGCAGGGCGGCATCTGCAGCCTCGCGCGCGGCTTGAGCCTCTTGGGCCTGACGCTCAGCTGCGGTGGCCTGAAGCATCTGCTCGGTTAGCGATTGAGCAAGCTCGACCATGATCCGATCTGCATCGCGCCATTTGAGATAGAGCAGCACACCCTCAGCACGCCGAAGATCCGCGCCGATCTCGCGATAGCGCTTGGCCTGACGCGCCTGACGCTCCAGCGTGGATAGCTGTTGCGCCAAGGCCTCCAGCACGTCGTCGACGCGCGCTAGATTGCTTTCGGCGCCATTTAGCTTCAGTTCTGCCTCATGCCGGCGCTGATAAAGCCCCG
This sequence comes from Pseudomonadota bacterium, assembly GCA_038530555.1. Classification (GTDB taxonomy): domain Bacteria; phylum Pseudomonadota; class Alphaproteobacteria; order Rhodobacterales; family Rhodobacteraceae; genus HKCCE3408. The sequence goes on from JBCBCN010000002.1 coordinate 159,105, forward strand.
AGATACCGGCGGCCTCCTCCAGGATGCGGCGGCGGTTCTTCGGCTTGGCGTTGATAAGCTCAGCAATCTGACCCTGACGCACCAGAGCGGGTGAATGCGCGCCGGAAGACGCATCGGCAAAGAGCATCTGCACATCGCGCGCCCGCGCGTCCTTGCCGTTGGTTTTATAGGCCGAGCCCGCATCCCGCGTGATCCGGCGGACAACCTCAAGCTGATCGGCGTCATTGAAGGCCGCGGGTGCAAGGCGGTCGGTGTTGTCGACCTGAAGGATGACCTCGGCAAAGCTGCGGGCTGGGCGTGTGGCCGTGCCGGAAAAGATCACATCTTCCATGCCGCCACCGCGCATCGCGCTTGGCCGGTTCTCGCCCATCACCCAGCGCAAGGCTTCCAGCAGGTTGGACTTGCCGCACCCATTCGGGCCCACGACACCGGTCAGGCCATTGGCGATCACCAGGTCGGTTTGATCCACGAAGGACTTGAAACCATTGAGTTTTAGGCGGGTGAATTGCACGAATGAGCCTTATGCAATGGTCGGGGCTGCGCGGCGCACTGTCTTGGCTCATGGCGTCTGAGTCAACGCCTATACACTAGATGTGGGCGCCTAACCGCCACTATCCACAAGATATCTATCGATCTGAGTGCAGCCGCTCCGTAACCCGCGTTTATCGAGCTGACCTTTGCAAATAAAGGCAAAGTGTTGAGATCGCACCCAGCCGATGCTACCTTTTAGCCACCGGCGCCGGGGTTCAGGCGCGATGATTGGAGGACGGCGTCCTGACTGGACAAACAATGGCGGCTGACCAGACAGCCGCAAACCGGGCGAGCCAAACGCCCCGCGCATCGACTGTCACAAGCGACGCATTGCTTGCCGCAATCGAGGCATCCCTTTCCGATGACAAAGCCGAAGACATGGTGACCATAGACCTCCGCGGTCGGTCGGCCTTCGCCGATTATATGGTGATTGCATCCGGTCGCTCGACACGGCAGGTCGCGTCGATTGCCGAGAAACTCACGGACCGGCTCAAAGCCCTGACGGGCAAGCGCGCCAAGCTGGAAGGCAAGGACGCGGGCGATTGGGTGCTGATCGACGCGGGCGATGTGATCGTGCATGTCTTCCGGCCGGAAGTTCGGGAGTTCTACCAGCTCGAGAAGATGTGGCTTCCGGCGGAGAGCGGCGCCGCCCAATAGGCGGCTGCGTAGATCACCTTGAACATCCATGTCATCGCGGTCGGCCGCATAGCGGCCCGTGCGCCTGAGCGCCTTTTGATCGACGATTATAGCAAACGCTTTTTGGCCCATGCCCGCCAGATCGGTGTGCGTAGCTTGCGCGAGCATGAGGTCGATCCGCGCAAGCTCAGTAGCAAAGCCGCCCAGGCGGAGGCGCTGAGAAAACGTGTCCCTGTGGGAAGCCGGATCATCACCTTGGATGAGCGCGGGACGGCCATGAGCTCCGAAGACTTCGCGACCGAGATCTCCCGGGCCCGCGACGCCAGCGCCGCAGATTTCTCGTTCCTCATCGGTGGCGCCGAAGGGCTCGATCCCGCGCTGTTGGCTGAGGCAGACCTGCGCGTGTGCTTCGGACGAATGGTCTGGCCGCATCAACTGGTCCGCGTGATGCTCTATGAACAGCTCTATCGCAGCGCCACAATCCTGACAGGCGGACCGTACCACAAAGCGTGAGGTCGGTTGCATAGCAAGCGTGGGGGCGTCAAAAGACCGACGGGCTTGGGAGAGTATCGGGCCTGGGAGAGTATCATGACAAGAAAACCGGTTGTTTTGTGCATCCTCGACGGCTGGGGCATAGATCCGCGGGAAACCGGCAATGCGCCCTATCTGGCGCAGACGCCCTGCTTTGACGCCCTGATGACCGAGTGCCCGAACGCGACGCTTTTGACCCATGGCGCCTATGCCGGATTGCCCGACGGACAGGTCGGCAATTCAGAAGTGGGTCACACCAATATCGGCGCAGGTCGCGTGGTTCAGATGGACCTTGTCAAGATCGACGCGGCCATCGCATCGGGACAATTCGCCAAAGAGCCGGCGCTGGAAGACTTTATCCGTCAGGTCACGGACGCGGACGGAACGGCTCATGTTATGGGACTTGTCTCGGATGGCGGCGTTCATTCCATGCTCAGCCATATGAACGCGATGCTCAGCGCCCTGACCAAGGCCGGGTTGCGCGTCGATGTGCATGCGCTGACCGATGGGCGGGATGTCTCGCCGACCTCTTCGCCGGATTTCCTAGACGATTTGCAGAGATCATTGCCCGTAGGCGCCCGCATCGCATCGGTCATCGGGCGCTATTTCGCCATGGACCGCGACAACCGCTGGGAGCGGGTGGAGCGCGCCTATCACGCCATCGTCGAAGGCAAGGCGGACCACCATTTCTCGGAAGGCCAAGCCGCCGAAGTGGCCCGCGCGGCACATGCCGACGGCAAAACGGATGAGTTCATCGAGCCTGCGATCCTGGCCGGGTATCCCGGTCTGCGGCCCGAGGACGGGCTGATTTGCCTGAACTTCCGGGCTGACCGGGCGCGTGAAATCCTGGCCGCCATAGGTGATCCGACCTTCGCCGCGTTCGACGTCACGGGCCGCCCGAAGCTGACAGCGCTTTTGGGTATGGTCGATTATTCCGAAGCGCATACGGCCTATATGAGCGCGATTTACCCCAAGGAACGGATCCAAAACACGCTTGGCGCCTGGGTCGCCCACCACGGTCTCAAACAGTTCCGCTTGGCCGAGACCGAGAAATACCCGCATGTAACATTCTTTTTGAACGGCGGTGTCGAAGTGCCGGAAGTGGGTGAGGACCGGTATATGGCGCCGTCTCCGAAAGTGGCGACTTATGATCTGCAACCCGAGATGAGCGCACCGGAAGTGACCGCAAAATTGGTTGAGGCGATCAAGGCCGACTACGACTTGATCGTTGTCAACTATGCCAATCCGGACATGGTGGGTCATACCGGCGATCTGCAAGCCGCGATCAAGGCCTGCGCAGCGGTCGATGCCGGATTGCAGGCGGCACGTGACGCGGTCAAAGCGGTCGGCGGCGCGATGATCGTGACGGCCGATCACGGCAATTGCGATGTCATGATCGACCCCGAAAGCGGCGGGCCGCATACCGCGCATACGCTCAATCCGGTGCCTGTGATCTTAGTGGGCGGACCGGAAAGCGCAGCGTTGCGCGACGGGGTTCTAGCAGACCTGGCGCCTACACTTTTGGGACTTATGGGCCTTGATCAACCAGCCGAGATGACGGGAAAGAGCTTGATCGCGATGCCCTAGGCGCAGCCCTGCTTGGCCATCGAGCGGCGATTTTCGGGAAAAACCCTGGGCCCTGCGCAAATTTGATGATCACAAATGCGCAAGATCCTGGAAGTTCGGCACAGGACACGCTCTATATAATGCCAAGAGAGAGGAAACGCAGCGTTGGATCGCCCGGAGGCTGGACCCGCGCCGAGTAAATCGAGGAATGATACAATGAAGAAATTCGTGCTGGCCGCGCTGGGCGGGACCGCTGCGGGGATCGCTTTCACAAGCTTCGTGGCCGCGCCATTGCTCGCGCAAGACCCGGACCGAGAAACCTCTGTTTATCAGCAACTCGATCTGTTTGGAGATGTGTTCGACCGGATCCGCGACAATTACGTCGATCAGGTCGACGAGGCGGATCTGATCGAAGCGGCGATCAACGGGATGCTGACCTCGCTCGATCCGCATTCGGGTTATCTGCCGCCGCGCGACTTCGACACGATGCAGGTGCAGACGCGCGGTGAGTTTGGCGGCCTCGGTATTGAGGTGACGCAAGAGGACGGGTTCGTGCGTGTGATCACGCCGATGGATGGCACCCCGGCGATGGAAGCGGGCGTTGAGGCCGGCGATTTCATCACCCATGTCGATGGTGAGGCGCTGCTTGGCCTGACCCTTGAGGAAGCGGTGGATCTCATGCGTGGTCCGGTCGGCTCTGAGATCCTGATCACCGTGGTGCGAGAGGATGAGGAAGAGCCCTTCGACATCACCATCGTTCGGGATCGCATCCGCTTGACCGCCGTGCGTCACCGGCTGGAGGGCAACACCGCTGTTCTGCGGGTGTCGACCTTCAACGATCAGACCTATCCCAATCTTCGCGACGGCTTGCAGGAGATGGTCGAGGAGGTTGGCGGGATCGACAATCTCGACGGTGTCGTGCTCGATCTGCGCAACAATCCCGGCGGTCTGCTGAGCCAGGCCGTGCGGGTCTCGGACGCGTTCCTCGACCAAGGTGAAATCGTCTCGACCCGGGGTCGCCGCCCGGAAGACAGTGAGCGCTACAACGCCACACCGGGCGATTTGATCGACGGTCGGCCGGTTGTCGTGCTGATCAATGGCGGCTCGGCCTCTGCGTCCGAGATCGTGGCCGGCGCGCTGCAAGATCATCGTCGCGCGGTGGTCGTGGGAACCAACAGCTTTGGCAAAGGCTCGGTGCAGTCGATCATGCCGATGGCAGGCGACAGTGCGATCCGCCTGACCACATCGCTCTATTACACGCCGTCCGGGCGCTCGATCCAGGCTTTGGGCGTGGCCCCGGACATCCTTGTGGAGCAGCGTGACCCGATCGAAGTGGCCGAGGGCGAGGAAGACGGCCCGCAGCGCCGGACCGAAGCCTCGCTTCGCGGCTCGATTGAGAATTCCTCGCTCAGCGAAGATCAGTTGCGCGTTCTCGAGGAAGAGCAGGCCCGTGCCGAAGCGCTCGAAGAGCTCCGCAATGAGGATTATCAGCTGGCCTATGCCATCGACATCCTGACCGGTCTGAACGCTTTGGCGCCGCCCGCCGTCGCGGGGAACTAAGCGCCGGTGCATCCAGACAAGATCGCAGCCCTACCCTTTCGGCCCTGCGTAGGCATCGTCATGGTGAATGCGCAGGGCCTTGTCTTTGCGGGCACGCGCTCCGATCTGGCTGAGCCGTCTTGGCAGATGCCTCAGGGCGGCATCGATAAGGGCGAGAATGTGCGGGAGGCAGGCCTGCGGGAGTTGCAGGAGGAAACCGGCGTCGCGCCCGGTGATGTGAGCGTGCTGGCCGAGACGCGGGACTGGCACCCGTATGAGCTTCCGCCCGAGCTGTTGCCCTATCGCGGGAAGTATCGCGGTCAGACGCAGAAATGGCTGCATGTCCGGTTAGAGGTGGATGACGGCGCCATCGACCTGAGCCATGACGACATCGAGTTTTCGGATTGGCGCTGGATGGACGGCGCCGAGCTTGTGCAGCGCATCGTGCCGTTCAAGCGCGCGATCTACGAGGCGGTGCTGTCGGAGTTTGGTCTGCTCTAGGCCGCGCGACGCGGGAACATTTTCCAAAATCCGCGACTCCAAATGAGAACAAAAGGTGAATATACTCGGCGACCCATGGGATTCGCCGAGCTTTCGATCACCTCCAATTTCAGCTTCCTCACCGGGGGGTCGCATCCAGAGGAATACATGCGCCGGGCCGCTTTGCTGGGGCTGGACGCTGTGGCGATCGCCGATGTGAACTCGGTCGCCGGGATCGTGCGTGCCTGGGCCGAGCGTAAGGAGATCGCGCGCCTGATCGCGCTGCGTCAGGAGGGGGAGTTGATCGGACCGCCCAAGCCCGATCACCTGCCCGACCCACCGGGCGCCAACATCCTGCACCTGCCACGGTTTCTGCCCGCCTGCTGTCTCGAACTGTCCGAGGGCTTGCGCCTGACGGCATTGCCGCGCGATCGCGGCGGGTGGGGCAATCTGTGCCGGATGCTGTCGGCGGGGCGTCTCAGGGCGCAGAAGGGCGACTGTGACCTGAGGCTTGAGGATCTTTTGCGCTTTGGCGAGGGACTTGAGCTGTTGCTGCACGGGCCGGAAGACCCCGATGCGGCTTGGAACGGGGCCGCGCGCCAAGTGACCCGGCGCTTCAGGCCGCATATGCACCTGCTGATGGCGCCCCGCTATGACGGGCAAGACACGCGCCGTTTCGGCCGGTTGGCGCGGCTTGGCCTCGCCCTGGATCTGCCGCTGGTCGCCTCGGCCCGGCCGCTTATGCATCACGGCGGGCGGCGGCGACTTACAGATATTCTCACCTGCATCCGCGAGGGCCTACGCGTCGAGGATCTGGGTCAGGCTGCCCAGGCCAATTCCGAACAGCGCCTGCGATCCGAGGCTGAGATCCGGCGTATTTTCGCGGGCCATGAAGTCGCTGTGGAGAATAGCCTAAAGATAGCCGAACGGCTAAGTTTTGAAATCAGCTCGCTGCGCTATGAATACCCCTCCGAAGTGAGCGAGGGGGAATCGGCCAGCGACCGGCTTGGTCGTCTGGCTCGGGCGGGGCTTGAGTGGCGCTATCCCCAGGGTGTGCCAGAGCGCGCGGCCAAGATGCTGGAACATGAGCTGAGCCTGATCGGTAAGCTCGGCTATGAGCCCTATTTCCTGACGGTCAACGATGTCGTGGCCTTCGCCCGGTCTCGCGGGATCCTCTGCCAAGGGCGCGGTTCGGCGGCCAATTCGATCACCTGCTACGCGCTGGGCGTCACCTCCGTCAGCCCGGAGATCGGCACCATGGTCTTTGAGCGTTTCGTCTCCGAGGCCCGCGATGAGCCGCCCGATATCGACGTGGATTTCGAGCATGAGCGCCGCGAGGAGGTGATCCAGTGGATCTATGAGCGCTATGGCCGCCACCGCGCGGGCCTGTGCGCCACCGTCATCCATTACCGCGGCAAGCGGGCGGTGCGTGAAGTGGGCAAGGCGATGGGCCTGTCCGAGGATGTCCTCTCCGCGCTCAGTTCTCAGATCTGGGGGCATTGGTCGGCCAACGGCCTGGAGGAGGAACGGATGGCCGAGATCGGGCTCGACCCAACGAGCCCGCGCCTGCGCCAGACCATCGCCCTGATCCGAGAGATCATCGGCTTTCCCCGCCACCTGAGCCAGCATGTCGGCGGTTTCGTCATGACCGAGGGACGCCTTGATGAGTTGGTCCCGATCGAGAACGCCTCGATGGAAGACCGCACGGTGATCTGCTGGGACAAGGACGACATCGACGCGCTAGGCATCCTCAAGGTCGATGTGCTGGCGCTGGGTATGCTGAGTTGTGTGCGCAAGGCCTTCGATCTGCTGCAAACGCATCACCAGGTCGACTATAGTCTCGCCACGCTGCCGCCCGAGGACCCGGCGGTCTACGATATGCTGTGCAAGTCCGACAGTCTGGGCGTCTTCCAGGTCGAAAGCCGGGCACAGATGAACTTTCTGCCCCGGATGCGGCCGCGCTGTTTCTACGATCTGGTGATCCAGGTCGCGATCATCCGGCCCGGTCCGATCCAGGGCGATATGGTCCATCCCTTCATCCGGCGCAGGAATGGCGAGGAGGAGATCAGCTTCCCCTCAGATGAGCTGGGCCGTGTGCTGGGCAAGACGCTGGGGGTGCCGCTGTTCCAAGAACAGGCCATGCAGATCGCTATTGTTGGCGCCAATTTCACCCCCGAAGAGGCCGACCGCCTGCGCCGGGCGCTGGCGACCTTCAAAAAGAAGGGCAATATCACCGAGTTCCGCAATCGCTTCCTCAAAGGCATGGCGGCCAACGGCTATGACGACGATTTCGCCGAGCGGTGCTTTAGCCAGATCGAGGGTTTCGGCTCCTACGGCTTTCCCGAAAGTCACGCCGCCTCTTTCGCGCTGTTGGTCTACGCCTCGGCCTGGCTCAAATGCCATCACCCGGGCATCTTCGCCTGTTCGCTGCTGAACGCACAGCCGATGGGGTTCTATGCGCCTGCGCAGATCGTGCGCGACGCGCGGGAGCACGGGGTAGAGGTGCGCCCGGTCTGCGTCAATCGCAGCCATTGGGACAACATCATGGAGCGGACGGAAACCGGCGGCCTGGCGCTCCGCCTGGGCTTTCGCCAGATCAAATCCATGCGCGAGGAGGAGGCCGGGTGGCTCGTGGCCGCACGCGGCAATGGCTACCGTGCGGTCGAAGATGTCTGGCGCCGGGCCGGTGTGGCCCCCGCGCTTTTGACGGTGCTGGCCGAGGCGGATGCCTTCGCGGCGCTGGGTCTGAGCCGTCGTGAGGCATTGTGGGCGGCCCGCGCCCTGGGCCCGAGCGAGCCCCTGCCGCTGTTTTCGGGCGATATGGATGGCGAGGGGATCGTTGAACCGGCGGTCTTCCTACCGCAAATGAGCGAGGGCGAGGAGGTGGTCGAGGATTATGTGGCAATGCGCATGACCCTGCGCCGCCATCCTGTGGCGCTAATCCGGCACAAACTGACCCCAGGGCTCAACCTCCCGCCGCCTGCGATATGACAGCCGTTTGAAACGGAAAGGCCGCTCGCCTCAAAAGCCGTAGCGACTGCGGGTTTGCATCACAGATTTCATCAAGCGGACAAGCTCTCGGCTAATGCCCGGCTCACTCAGTGCATGCCCGGCCGCTTTGATCATTTGAAGCCGACCCGCAGGCCAACGTTCCGCCAAAAGATGGGCCGAAAGCGGCGGACAGATCATATCAAAACGGCCCTGCACGATCGCGCCGGGGATGTCGGCGATCTTGTCCATATCGCGCAGGATCTGGCCGTCTTCCTCGAGAAAGGCCGCATTATAGAAGTAGTGGTTCTCAAGACGCGAAAAGGCCCGCGCATAGTCTGCAGGGCTTTCGCCGCTGGCCCCGTCACTGTCGACCGAGGCAAGCGCATTTTCCCAGGCCGCCCAACTGCGCGCGTGGCGGGTTTCTTGCATGAGATCGCCCGAGAACAGCCGCGCGTGGTATGCCGCAATCATATCGCTGCGCTCTTCCTCGGGGATCGGGCCAGTAAACCGCTTCCACTGTTCGGGCCAGAACTGCGCCGCACCCCCGCCATAGAACCAGGCAAGCTCTCGCTTGGTGGCCAAAAACACGCCGCGCAGCGTCAGATGGGCGACCGCGTCAGGATGCGTTTGGGCATAGATCAGCGCCAGCGTCGCCCCCCAGGAGCCGCCGAACACCGCCCAGCGCTCGATCCCAAGGACGTCCCGGATCCGCTCGATATCGGCCACGAGGTGCCAAGTTGTATTCGCCTCGATCGACGCATGTGGGCGAGAGCGGCCACAGCCACGTTGATCGAAGAGGATGACGCGCCAGTCCTCGGGGTTGAAATACCGCCGCATCGCGGGACTACAGCCGCCGCCAGGCCCGCCATGCAAGACGACAACCGGCACACCGTCAGGGTTCCCGCACTGCTCGACATAGATGTGATGGCCATCGCCCACATCGAGCATACGCTGATCGAACGGGTCGATCGGCGGGAACAGGTGCGCTGCTGCGCGCTTTTGCACCGGGAACTTGTCCATCGCTCTCCTATATAACTCGCGACGTGCGCTGGAAACCGGCGATAGCGAAAGAAAACCTGAAGGAACGGGCATGGATGCCGGGAAAAGCACGGTCGAGCCAGAGGAAGTCGCCAAATTCGAGGCGATGGCGGCCGATTGGTGGGACCCGGACGGCAAGTTCAAACCGCTCCATATGCTCAACCCTACCCGTCTGGATTACATTCTGAGCCAGGTCGCGGCCGAGTTTGCCCGGGACCTTTCCCAGCCAGTGCCACTTTCCGGCTTGCAACTGCTCGATATCGGCTGCGGTGGTGGCTTGCTGTCGGAGCCGATGGCGCGTTTGGGCGCAGACGTGACCGGGGCGGACGCGGCTGCAGGCAACATTCCGGTGGCACAGCTCCATGCCGAGGCTTCGAGGCTGGAGATCAACTACCGCAACATCACGGCAGAGGCGTTGGCTGAGGAAGGGCAAACCTTTGATGTTATCCTCGCGATGGAAATCATCGAGCATGTGGCCGATCCCGAGGCGTTTTTGCAGGCTTGCCGCAAGCTCTTGCGGCCCGGCGGGATGCTTGTGTGCTCAACGCTGAACCGGACACCAAAAAGCTATTTCCTGGCCGTTTTCGGCGCCGAGCGCGTAATGCGGTGGCTGCCACCCGGAACGCATGACTGGTCCAAGTTCATTACGCCCGGTGACCTGGCCGCGATGCTCGCGCGCGCAGACCTTACCCCGTTGGATCGGTCGGGCTTTGTGTTCGACCCGATCGGGTGGTCCTGGTCGATCAGCGTGCGGGATCTGTCGGTGAACTATGTCATCACGAGTGTCTCCGCCGCTTAGCGTGCGAACCCGGTCAGCTAGCTCGGCGTGATCCGCCCGCGCATTTCCCGCAAAACGCCTATAGCCGACCGCAAACGGTCATCGCTAAGATCGGCTGCGGCGCGGGATAGGACCGGCTGCATTGAGGCAATCGCCGCTTCACAAGCGGACCTTCCCGCCGGGCTGATGGAGACGAATTTGCGCCGCGCATCCTCCCAATCGGGGCGGATATGGATGTGGCCCGCCCATTCCAGACGCCCAAGCGTGTTCGTCATCGCACCGCGCGACAGGTTAAAGCGCTGCGCAAGCTCTGCCGGGCTTCGCTCATCGCCGATCTGAGCGAGGTGGTTGAGGACCGAGAAATGACTGAGTTCCATGCCTTTGGGTAGCACGCGCGAAAGCTGATTTCGGAGCAATTGATCTGCTGCCAGCATTTCGCCGAACAAAGTGACAACCAAAGGATCTTCACTGCGTGCCATGGCGGCTCTGTGACACGCAGACGGAGTGGTGCGCGAGGTGACGCGTGGTCGCGCGCGCGATCCCGCGGAGGGGTCTACTGCGCCAACATAGGGTCGAGCTTGCCCGCCCGGTCTAGGGCCGCCATATCGTCGTACCCGCCGACATGCTCACCACCGATGAAAATCTGCGGCACCGTGTGGCGCCCATTGGCGCGTTGCAGCATATCTTCCCGGCTTTTGGGATCCGCGGATACGTCAATTTCAGCATAGGGGGCGCCCTTTTGGTCAAGCAGGGCCTTGGCGGCTCGGCAAAAGCCGCAGAACGGGGAAGTATAAATCTCAATTTGCGCCATGAAACGACTCCTTGTCTGGAGAGGTATTTAGGTGTCGCGCGCCGCGCGAGCTAGGCCGATCACATAGACGTTTTCAACTTCGGCGTCTTTGAGCGCATGAGTGGCAGCCGCAAATGTCGCGCCCGAGGTCATCACATCGTCGACGAGCAAAACCGACCGCCCTTTCAGCCAGGGCAAACGCTTCGGGTTGGGGGCTATCGCTGCGTTGAGAATGCGCATCCTCTCCTCAAGATCCAGACCGCCCAAGGACGGTGTGGGCTTGGGACGCCGCAGCGCATCGACCAAAACCGGTAGTCCCGAGGCCTTGCCCAGCGCCTGAGCGAGCAGGCCTGACTGATTGAAACGACGTTGAATGAGGCGCCATGGATGGAGCGGAATTGGAACGATTGTAATGGTCGTAGGCTCGACATCGGCCAGCATCTTGGAGCAGGCCCGCCAAAGCCAAGGTCCCGCCGCGCGGGCGATGTCTGCCCTGTCCCCATGCTTCATCCCTAGAACCAGCTTGCGCCCGAGATCGGAGTAGAGCATCGCGGCTGTACCCGACTTCCAAGGGCGCGGCACCGCGAGGCAGTCATCGCAGGTCAGTCTTTCGTCGGGCAATTCCTGGCCAGGCAGCGGCACGCCGCATTGGCCGCACTGGGTCCCGAAAATAAACGGCACATCCGGCCAGCAACTTGGACAGATGCCAAACTCATCTGTGGCGGCCGATGCGCAAAGAAGGCACTCAGCGGGGTAGATTGCACGCAGGGCGGTTTGCAATCGCATCTATAAAGCCTAGCTATCGTTCCAATTGATGATCTGATCCGATGATCGTTAACGAAGTCTTACCAGTTGGCGTGCAAGCCAGACCCGCCCGGACAGCCAGCGAGGCCGCACCTGATGAATATGATGTCTTCCGAGGACATGGATGTTGCGCAGGCCGCGCCGCCTGAAAACTGCATGCAGGCGCGTGTGGATCGTGTCGGTATCCTTGTCGCCAATCTCGGAACGCCGGATGATTACACCTACTGGCCTATGCGCCGATACCTGTCGGAGTTTCTGTCCGACCGTCGCGTGATCGATTACAGCCCGTGGATTTGGCAGCCGCTCTTGCAACTGGTGATCCTGTCGAAGCGTCCGTTTTCGTCCGGCGCGGCCTATAAGTCGATCTGGAACCATGACGAGGGCGAGAGCCCCCTGATGACGATCACCAAAGCCCAGACCGCCAAACTGAAGGCGATGATGGCCGAACGTTTTGGCGACGACGTGGTCGTCGATTTCTGCATGCGCTACGGCAATCCTTCAACCAAGTCGAAGGTTGAGGCGATGCGGGCGCAGGGCTGTCAAAAAATCCTCTTCCTGCCGCTTTATCCTCAATATGCCGGTGCCACGTCGGGCACCGCCTGCGACGAATTTTTCCGCTCGCTCATGGAGATCAAGTGGCAGCCGATTGTGCGCACAGTGAAGCCCTATTACGAGCATCCGCTTTATATCGAGGCTTTGGCGCAATCCATCGAACGTAATTTCGTCAAGCTTGAGCACCGGCCGGACGTCCTGGTGTGTTCCTATCACGGCATTCCGAACCGCTATGTCTATGAAGGCGACCCCTACCATTGCGAATGCCTGACCACCACGGATCTGCTGCGCGCGCGGCTCGGTTGGGATGACGTGGAGGTTGTCCCGACATTCCAGTCTCGGTTTGGCCCGGAAGAGTGGATCCAGCCCTACACCGTTGAGGAAGTGGCGCGGTTGGCAGAGGCGGGGAAAAAACGCATCGCTGTTTGCGCTCCGGCCTTTTCAGCGGACTGCATTGAGACGCTTGAAGAGATCAACGAAGAGATCAGAGAGAGCTTTGAAGAGGCTGGCGGGGAAGAGTTTACCTACATCCCCTGCCTTAATGATGACCAAGCCCACATCAAAGCGCTGGGTCAAGTGATCCAAGACAACCTGAAGGGTTGGCTTTGACCGATTAAGCGTTGCGGCGTGTTACGCCGCTGCGTGCAATACCGGCCGACCTGCGAAGGTCTGCTCATCGACTTTTACGACAATCCGGCCGTCCGCAAGTGCACGAACGAAGATACCTTGCACGGAAACGCATGTTCCAACAGTGATGGTTTTAAGCACAGTCATGTCCCCCTTACTGGCTTTGAAACAATTAGTCGTATTTGATTCAAAATCAGCAATAATTTTCATCACTAAGCGTTAATATTGCCTTAACTGTCGTCGATAGGCGGATTTTTGCCGATTATTCCCGTCATGCGCACTCAGGAGGCGCTAAACCCAGTCTCGCAACATCGGGATGAGGGGCAGATCGGCGGGCGGCATCGGATAATCTGTCAGCCTATTTGGGAACACCCAACGGAGATTCTGTCCTTCCTTTGCCTGGGGCTGACCCGTCCATTTGCGGCACGCAAACAAAGGCATCAGAAGGTGGAAGTTCTCATAGCTGTGGCTGGCGAAGGTCAGGGGCGCCAGACAGCTCTCCCAGGTTGAGATACCAAGCTCTTCGTCAAGCTCGCGGATCAGGGCAACCTCCGGCGTTTCTCCCGGCTCCACCTTGCCGCCGGGAAACTCCCAGAGGCCCGCCATTGATTTGCCCTCGGGCCGTTGCGCCAAAAGAATGCGCCCGTCCGGGTCGATCAAGGCGACCGCCGCCACAAGCACGACCTTCATGAACGGTAATCAGCGTTGATGCTGATATAGTCTTTGGTCAAATCGCAGGTCCAAACGGTGGCGTGACCTGCGCCGAGACCAAGATCCACCTTAATCTTGAGCTCCGAGGCGCGCATATAAGCGGCGCCGTCTTCCTCGCGATAGCTTTCCGCGACCCAGCCCTTTTCGGCCACAAGATGATCGCCGAACCAAATGGCGAGGCGGTCGCGGTCGGCTCGGGCGCCGGATTTGCCGACGGCCATCACGATCCGCCCCCAGTTCGGGTCCTCTCCCGCAATGGCGGTCTTGACCAGGGGTGAATTGGCGATGGATCGCGCGACTTTGTCGGCATCGCCATCGGTCTCAGCGCCTGAAACCTCCACCTCCACCAGTTTGCTTGCCCCTTCGCCGTCGCGCACGATCTGCAAAGCGAGATCTCGGGTCAGCGCGTTGAGCGCCGCTTGGAATGACGCGCCGGCCTCAGATTGCAGATCGTCGATCCGGCCATGCCTGGCCCGCCCTGTCGCCGTGAGCATCACCGTGTCAGACGTCGAGGTGTCGCTATCGACCGTGATCGCGTTGAAGCTCTGGCGTGTTGCCTTGGTCAGCGCTTCTTGCAGCACGTCAGGCGCGACAGCGGCATCGGTGAAGACATAGCCCAACATCGTCGCCATATCGGGCGCGATCATGCCAGATCCTTTGGCGAAGCCGACCATCGTCGCCGTCTCACCGTCGATCTCGAACTTCTGAACCGCGCCTTTTGGGAAGGTATCCGTGGTTAGAATGGCCTGGGCGGCGGCCTCGGCACCGCTCTCGGAGAGATCATCGGCGAGTTGACTGATCACAGCCGCGATCCGGCCTTGCGGCAGAGGCTCCCCGATCACACCGGTCGACGCGGTAAAGATGTGCTCTGCCGGAATTGCCAAACTCTGTGCCACGTCTTGGCACAGGCGGTCGACCGCCTGATCACCGGCCGCTCCAGTGAAGGCGTTGGCATTTCCGGAATTGACGAGAATGGCAAAGCCGCCCTCGGCGTCAGTTGTCAGGGCCGCGAGCTTAGCTTCACAATCCAGAACCGGTGCGGCCCGTGTGGCAGAGCGCGTGAACACTCCTGCAATCGAGGCGCCGCTTTCGATATGGACCAGCATAACATCTAGGCGTCCGGCATACTTCACGCCCGCCGATGCCGTGGAAAATCGCGCCCCGCGGACCGCTGGAAGCGAGGGAAACCGATCCGGGGCAAGCGGAGATACCTTGGGCGCGCTATAGGTTTTACTCACGCCGTCCTCACCCTGCCGCCGATGAATTCAAATCCTTGATGAAGGGCTGCGGAGGGCGGGCTAACGTCAGCCCAACCTCTCTGCCATGCCCGTAAGACCCCACGTTTATTGCAGCAAATCGTTTTGCCGGATGACCGCAGGATCGATCTCAAGCTCCGGCCGGGTCACATTCGCGGCCTCGGTCAGTTCGAGCAAACGCCCCTCGACACGCGCGTTGCGGATCTGCTCTTCGATCTCGGCCCGAACCTCATCGACGCTGGGCGGCTGCTGTGAGCGGGTTTCGTTGAGAATGATCACGTGCCAGCCGAATTGTGTCTGTACGGGCGCGGACACTTCGCCGACCTCAAGCTCAAGCACTGCGCCTTCGAATTCCGGCACCATCATGCCCTGGCCGAACCAGCCGAGATCGCCCCCATTCGGGCCCGACGGCCCAATGGAGCGCTCGGCTGCAAGCTCCGCAAAGTCAGCGCCGCCATTCAGCTCTTCGACAAGCGCGGTCGCCTCTTCCTCGGTTTCCAAAAGGATATGGGCGGCATTGTATTCCTCAGACGCCTCGAAATCGGCAAAGACCATATCGTATTCGGCCTGCACGTCTTCGTCGGTGATGGGCTCATCGGCCACGCGCGCCATCAGGGTGCCGGCCAGGACCGCGCGGCGTTCATTCTCCAAAACCAGCTCGGACTGACGATCAATGTCACCCTCTGCAGAAGCCGCTAGGACCTGCTGTTGGATCATCTGATCGAGAATGCCGTTGAACAACGTGTCGTCGGGCAGGCCTTGGTATTGCGCGGGCAAAAGCGAGACCGCCGCGATCACATGACCCAGAGTAATGTCGACACCGTCCACGCTTGCCAGGACTGTGCTGGCGTCGACATCGCTCATCATCTCATCGGCCATCGCCTCCGAGCTGTCTTCACTGGCTTGTTGCGCGGCAAGCGGGGCGCAAAACGCTGCCATGACCGCCGTAGCGGCAAGCAATCGATGCATGGGGGAAATCCTTGTTTGCTTGGGCTAACCTTGGGCGGTCGGCCGCGTTGACACCTTACTGAGCCGCCCTTATGTCCTGCAGGGCTCAGCACTGGGACTAGGGCATCGTTCGTGCCGTTCTAAACCGCCGAGATGGCCCAAACAACCCGGATGCCGAACACGATATCTTTAGGCTTGGTACGCGCCAGCCTCGCGGAGAAGTAAAGGAAGCTGAATGCTCGGGATCGGATCGCTCGCCAAGAAGGTTTTTGGCACGCCGAACGGTCGGAAGGTCAAGTCGGTGCGCCCGCTGGTCGATCAGATCAATGGGCTCGAAAGCCAGTTTTCCGAGCTCAGCGATACCGAGATCGTGGCCAAGACCGCGGAGCTGCGCAATCGCGCGCTGAACGGCGAAAGCCTCGACGATCTTTTACCAGAAGCCTTTGCCAATTGCCGGGAAGCGGCCAAGCGTGCCTTGGGCCTGCGCGCCTTCGATGTGCAGCTGATGGGCGGGATTTTCCTGCATCAGGGCAACATCGCCGAGATGAAGACCGGTGAGGGCAAAACCCTTGTGGCGACATTCCCCGCGTATTTGAACGCGCTGAGCGGCAAGGGCGTGCATATCGTGACGGTGAACGATTATCTGGCGCGCCGCGACAGCGAATGGATGGGCAAGGTCTACGCCGCCCTTGGCCTGTCCACCGGCGTCGTCTATCCGCAGCAGCCTGACGAGGAAAAGCGCAGCGCGTATCAGGCTGACATCACCTATGCGACCAACAACGAGCTGGGCTTTGATTATCTACGCGACAACATGCGCGGCTCTCTCAAAGACATGATGCAGCGCGGGCATAATTTCGCGGTGGTCGATGAGGTCGACTCGATCCTGATCGATGAGGCGCGGACGCCTCTGATCATCTCGGGCCCGACCGAGGACCGGTCAGAGCTTTACGTCACCGTCGACAAGCTGATCCCGGAGATCACCGAAGAGCATTATACGCTCGACGAGAAAACACGCGGTGTGACCTTCACAGATGAAGGCAACGATTTTCTCGAGGTGCGCTTGCTCGAGGTGGGCCTGCTGCCCGAGGGTCAGAACCTCTATGACCCGGAATCGACCACGCTGGTCCATCACCTGACGAACGGGCTTAGGGCGCATAAGGTCTATCACAAGGACAAAGACTATATCGTGCGCTCCGGCGAGGTGGTCCTCGTTGATGAATTCACCGGCCGCATGATGGCAGGACGGCGTCTGTCGAACGGACTGCACCAGGCGATTGAGGCCAAAGAGGGCTGCAAGATCCAGCCTGAGAACGTCACCTTGGCATCGGTCACCTTCCAAAATTACTTCCGCCTTTATAATACGCTGTCCGGTATGACCGGGACCGCAGCGACGGAGGCGGAGGAATTCGCGTCGATCTATGATTTGGGCGTGGTCGAGATCCCGACAAATCTCGAGATTGCGCGCATTGACGATGATGATCAGGTGTTCCGCACTGGACGCGAAAAGTACGACGCAATCGTCGAAGAGATCAAAGAGGCGCATGAAAAAGGGCAGCCGGTTCTTGTCGGCACGACCTCGATCGAAAAGTCGGAGATGCTCGGCAAGCTTTTGGAGAAGGCCAAGCTACCGCATTCGATCCTGAACGCGCGCCAGCATGAGCAAGAGGCCCAGATCGTGGCCGATGCCGGGAAGCTCGGCGCTGTGACGATCGCCACCAACATGGCCGGTCGGGGCACCGACATCAAATTGGGCGGCAATGTCGAGTTCAAGATCATGGAGGCGATCGCCGCTGATCCCGAAGGCGACACTGAAGAGATCCGGGCGCGGATCGAAGCAGAGCATCAGGCCGACGAACGCGCGGTCAAAGACGCGGGCGGGCTCTTTGTCCTCGCGACCGAGCGCCATGAGAGCCGACGCATCGACAATCAGTTGCGCGGTCGCTCGGGCCGTCAGGGCGATCCAGGCCGGTCGAGCTTTTTTCTGAGCCTCGAAGACGATCTGATGCGGATATTCGGCTCCGAAAAGCTGGACGCGATGCTGCAGCGGCTCGGCATGAAAGAGGGTGAGGCGATCATCCACCCTTGGGTGAACAAGTCTCTCGAGCGCGCCCAAGCTAAGGTCGAGGGCCGCAACTTCGACATCCGCAAGCAGTTGCTCAAGTTCGACGATGTCATGAACGATCAACGGCGCGCGATCTTTGATCAGCGCCTCGAGATCATGGGCGCCGAGGACATTGCCGAGGTGACGCGCGACATGCGCCACCAGGTTATCGAAGACCTCGTTGACACTTACATGCCGCCGAAATCCTACGCCGATCAGTGGGATATCGAGGGGCTGAAGGCCGCAGTCCAAGAAACCTTGGCGCTCGAGGTTCCGGTCGAGGACTGGGCAGACGAAGAGGGCGTGGAAAACGAGGAAATCCTCGAGCGACTTGAGCAGAGCGCCGACGAGTTTATGGCCAGCAAGGCGGTGCAATTCGGCACCGAACAGATGCGGCAGATCGAAAAGCAGGTGTTGCTGCAGACGATCGACGCCAAGTGGCGCGAGCACCTTTTGACGCTTGAGCATCTGCGCTCGGTCGTAGGGTTTCGCGGGTATGCCCAGCGCGACCCGCTTAATGAGTACAAGACCGAGGCATTCCAACTGTTCGAAGGCTTGCTCGATGGTCTGCGCAGTGACGTGACCCAGCGCCTGTCGCGCCTCCAGCCGTTGTCGCAGGAGCAACAGCAAGAGCTGATCAAGCAGCTTCAGCAACAACAGCAGGCCGCCGCCGCGGCGGGCGCGAATGCTGGGGCGACCAGCGCGCCCGCAACCGGGCGAGCGACAGCGAGATCGGCCGCAAGAGGCGTCGCCGCAGAGGGCTTTGACGAGAATGACCGCGCGACCTGGAGCAATCCAGGGCGGAATGATGCCTGTCCCTGCGGCTCGGGTAAGAAATTCAAACACTGCCACGGGCGGATGGACTAAGCTCGGCACGGCTGCTCACAGCACCGACGAGGATACGTTTGAAGCGATTTCTAACGCATTGGCGCCTTTTGGGCGTTTTGCTGCTGTTTGGTTTGGTTGCCGTGATTTGGATCGGGACCGTGCGGGAGGCTCCACGCATCGCGGTTGATCTAACGCCGCAGCCACCGTCGCAGCCGAACTTGAACGCGCAGCTCCTTTCACCGGACCAAAGCATCGGCCAGCGTTTCGCAGAAAGCACTCCTGTTTCCGCGAGCGGGCGCACGCAGGCCGAAGCGAGTGACCGGTTAGGACTTCCCTGTGGTTTGTCGCTTGCCGGTGAGGCGGGCGGCCTTGCTATGATCACATTGCACATCGCTGATCCCTGCCGACCCGATACGCAAATGATGATCGAGCATGGCGGATTGCGGTTCACGGTCGAGACGGATTTCACCGGGAGCGCGGAGGTCAGCGTGCCGGCGCTGCAAAGCCCTGCAAATATTGTCCTGGCACAAAGCTCAGGCGCCACTCAGACCGTTTGGATAAGTGTTCCGGAACTCGCGGCGTATCACCGTGTCGCGCTTTATTGGACGGCGGATGCGCCGATGGAATTGCGGGCTGAGAGCCACTCAAGCGAGGCGCGAGGGATCGAACGAACACAGGCTCAACCAGGTCAGGCCGATGACGTTCTGCGCGGGGACGGCGGTCACCTTATGACATTTGGCAGCGCCGATACCGCATCGCCAATTCTGGCGCATGTCTACACCGCGCCACGCGATGTTATCGGCCCTCCTCGCAATGTCCGCTTCAGTTTGGAAATCCCAATTGATGCGCAATCCTGCGGCCATGTAGCCAGAGGGGGGATCGCGCAGACCGGCCTCACTGGCGGCCTCTCGCAGATGGAATTAGAGGTACCACTGCCCGCATGCGACGGGCAAAATAGCGTGTTGCGCTTGCCAAACTTGCTTCGTGACCTGACACTTGGCAGTGGGTGAGGCACTCTGATCGAAGAAGACGCGCTGCTATGTCGACCTCCTTGCGGTTTATCCTGGTCGCGACGCGTATTTGCGCGGCCCTGGCGCTTCTGGGCCATAGTGCCCCGCTCGCGGCCCAGGACATCACCTTGCAAAGTCGAGACCTCGGGATTGAGGTCTCCGGCAGCCTTCTGAGTTTCGATGGTGAGTATTACCGGCTCGATTCCCGCTTTGGACCGCTGACCATTCGCGCCGATGGCGTAAGCTGCGCGGGTACGAATTGTCCCAATCTTGAAACGCTGGTCATAGAAGCCCGGCTCACCGGCACTTCACAACTGACCCGAACCCTTTTGCCGGAACTTTTGGACTCGTTCGCGCGCGATCGGGGGATGCGCCTTACGCGCCGGATCCTGGATCCGCGCCAGAGTGAATACGTGCTGAGCCGAACCGCCGATGACAGCGAGGCCGCGCGTTTCCTTGTCACCTCGGGGACGACCGAAGACGGGTTTCTCGCTCTTTTGAATGGCGATGCCGACATTGCTTTGGCGGCACGGGAACCGTTGGCCGTTGAGGATCTGGCCGCGCAAGCCAGCGAACCGGGTGGCCAGCCACCGCTCTATCGTCGTGGCCGGATCGTGGCCCTCGATGCCATGGTCGCCGTGACCGCGCCCGACGTGGCGCTGCGGGCGATTTCGCCCGAGGATCTGGCTTCTGTTTTCACTGGTCGCATCCAAAGCTGGGCCGAGTTGGGCCAGCAGGATCAGCCGATCCGCCTTCATCTCCCCGAGGTGGAAAGCGGCCTGTCTCAGATGTTTGTCCGAGACGTGATCGCGCCATCTGGCCGCGCGCTGGCGCCCGAGGTCATTCGCCACGACGATCTAGGCGACCTCGCGGCTGCGGTCGCGGCCGATCCAACGGCGATCGGTATCACCGCGCTCGCGGCCTCGGGGATCACGCGCCCCCTCGCGCTATCTGGGTCTTGCGGATACGCCCTCTTGCCCGATGACACCGGCCTGAAGACCGAGGATTACCCGTTCACCGCGCCACTGTACCTCTACACGCCCCCGCGCCGCTTGCCGCGGCTGGTTCGGGAATTTGTCGCCTATTTTGAAAGTGCGGCGTCCGAGCGACTGGTCCGGCAGGCGGGCTTTGTCAGCCAGACCATCACTGCGTCGCCCCTAGAGGACCAAGGCCGCCGCTTGGCACAGGCGATTTTGGCGGCCGGTCCCGAGACGAATCTGCTGGGCCTTCAAGATTTGGCGCAGGCGATGGCGCAATCGGCGCGCCTGTCGAGCACAATCCGCTTCGCTGATGGATCGAGCGAGTTCGACACGCAATCGCGCGCCTCAATCAGCCGCCTGGCCCGTGCATTGGAACGCGGGGAGTTTGACGGGCGTCGCCTGGTCTTTGTGGGGTTTTCAGACGGCGCGGGAGCGGCTTCGGCCAATCTCAGGCTCAGCGTCAACCGAGCTGAGGCGGTTGCGCAGGCCGTCCGAGATGCCGCATTTTCCGCCGATTTGAGCCAGGTCGAATTTTCCACGCAAGGCTTTGGCGAAGCGCTGCCGATGGCATGCGATGACACGGCTTGGGGCCGGGCGGTCAATCGGCGTGTCGAGGTTTGGCTCCAGTAGCAGTCGTCACAACAGCCCTTCGGCACGAAAGCTCAATTCCTGCGCTTTGCCGATGACCAGGTGGTCATGGAGCACAATGCCCAAGATCTCGGCCGCCGCCCGGATCGCCTCGGTCATTTCAATATCGGCGCCGCTGGGTGTGGGATCGCCGGACGGATGATTGTGCACCAAGATTAGAGCGCTGGCATTCAGTTCAAGCGCGCGTTTTACGACCTCCCTTGGATAGACCGGCACATGATCGACCGTACCCGCCGCTTGGACTTCGTCGGCGATCAGCACGTTCTTGCGGTCCAGAAAGAGGATGCGGAACTGTTCGACATCGCGGTGGGCCATCGCCGCTTGGCAATAGGCGAGTAGGGCGTCCCATGAGCTTAGAACTGGCTTCTTGAGGATCTTCGCCCGGGCCATCCGGTGCCCGACCGCCTCAGAGAGTTTCAACTCAAAGACCACCCGGTCGCCGACACCCTGAACTTCGCGCAAACGCGCCTCCGGGGCGGCAAGCACATGATTGAGATCGCCAAAAGTCGTGATGAGCAGCCGGGCAAGAGGTTTGGTATCCCCGCGCGGCAAAGCGCGATAGAGGATCATCTCAAGCAGCTCATAGTCCGGGACGGCATCTGCGCCGCCATCACGAAACCGATCCCTGAGGCGGTTTCGGTGCGCTTTACGGTGATCGAATTGCGCTGGTTTCGCGGGCGGTGCGCCGCCAGTGGTCACCGGGCTTGAAGCTCGGGTCGCAAGTTCAAAACCGGGAAGCGGGGCTTCTTGCAGGGCGCGGTCGGGCTCTCTCGTCATGCCTGTAAGGTGACGCGAAAGTGGTTAACGAGGCCTTACCAGAGAGCGGGCTACGACCAAGTTGGGTGAAAGCGGCCGGCGGGCGAGAGGGTGAAGATCTCAGCGCCCTCAGCCGTGACGCCGATGGAATGTTCAAACTGCGCCGACAGTGATTTATCCCGCGTCACCGCCGTCCAGTCATCGCCAAGCACTTTGGTTTCTGGCCGACCCAGGTTCACCATAGGCTCGATCGTGAAGAACATGCCTTCTTCGAGCTGCGGACCGGTCCCCGGGCGCCCGTAGTGCAGCACATTCGGCGGCGCGTGAAACACCTGTCCCAGCCCATGACCGCAGAAATCACGCACGACGCTCATGCGTTCGCTTTCGACGTAGGTTTGGATGGCGTGCCCGATATCTCCAAAGGTCGCACCGGGTCGAACGGCGTCTATGCCGGTCATCAACGCGTCGTGGGTCACTTGGATCAGGCGCTCGGCCTTACGACCAACTTTGCCCGCCACGAACATCCGGCTGGTGTCGCCAAACCAGCCATCGACGATGACCGTGACATCAATGTTCAGGATATCGCCATCCTTGAGCGTCTTCGTGCCCGGAATGCCGTGGCAAACGACGTGGTTCACGCTGATACAGCTTGCATGCCGATAACCGCGATAGCCGATGGTCGCCGACGTGGCGCCCGCGGCATCGACCATATCGGTGATCGCCTTGTCTAAAGCCGCCGTTGTCGTCCCGACTTGCACGAAGGGCGCGATATCGTCGAGGATCTTTGCAGCCAAAGCACCCGCGCGGTGCATACCGGCGAAGTCCTCGGGCTGGTGCACCCGTATACCGTCTTTCGTCAATCTGCCTTTGTATTCGTCCACCAGGGACCTCCAACGGGGATGCGAGACAATTAGGGCATTTTCTTAGGAATTTCCAGAAGGGCTAAGCGATGTCTGAACCGGCAACGCATGGCGGATGGAAATGCCTTCAGGCGATATATCGGTATCGTAGGCCAGCATCTCAACCCCCGCTTTATGCGCCGCACCAAAGGCTCGGGCATAAGCCGGGTCCAGGTCAGGGGCGATCTTGAAGCGCGCGCAATCGGTACGTTGAATGAGGTAGAGCATCACCGCCCGGTGCCCGGCTCGCACCACATCGCTGAGCTCGGCCAAATGTTTGGCGCCGCGCGCAGTCACACTGTCGGGAAATTCGGCCCAATCACTATCCCGCCGCAAGTGCACATTCTTGACCTCGATATAGGCGTTGGGGAGGCCGTCCTGGCTTGCCAGAAAGTCGATGCGGCTGTTTTTGCCATAGCGCACTTCGGGCCGGATGGTGCCGTACGCGGCAATTTCGGCGATCTGTCGGCTGCGCAACGCCTCGCCAACCACGCGGTTTGGCACCGACGTATCGATCCCCGCCCATTCCCCGCCTGGCAGCTCCAACAGTCGCCAGCCATAGCGGAGCTTCTTTTTCGGATCTTCGTTGAATTCGACCCAAATCTGCGCGTTTGGCTCTGAAACGCTCATCATTGATCCAGGGTTCGGACAATGAGCCACGACCTCCTGCCCATTGGGAAGTCGGATATCGGCCAAGAAGCGTTTGTACCGTCGCAGGAGTGTCGCGCGGATCAGGGGACTGGGAAAGCGCATGGGTCGGGCCTATACCTCGCGGGGATACCAGGGCAAGGCGTTGGATGCCCAACGATGAGGAGAGAGCAACAGATGGAACTGCCAAGCGCAGCGATGCTTGTGATAGGTGATGAGATTCTGTCCGGGCGCACACGCGATGCCAATATGCACCATCTGGCCCAAGCTCTGACGGCGCATGGGATCGCTCTCAAAGAGGTCCGGATCGTGAATGATGACCATGCCGCGATAGTCCAGGCGGTTCGTGCGCTCTCAGTCAGGGCTGATCACGTCTTCACTTCCGGAGGCATCGGGCCAACCCATGACGATATCACCGCCGAAGCCGTTGCCGCCGCCTTCGATACGCCGATCACGATCCGCGATGATGCACGTGCCATCCTCCAGGCGCACTACGATCGTCAGAACCAGACTCTGAATGAAGCGCGCTTGCGCATGGCGCGGATTCCCGACGGCGCCCAATTGATCGACAACCCGATCTCTGCCGCGCCGGGCTTTACGCTGGGCAATGTACATGTGATGGCCGGTGTACCCGTGATCTTCGAGACGATGGTGAAGTCTGTCTTGGCGAGCTTGAACGGCGGCCCCGTCCTGATTTCGGGCAGCGTCCGGGTTGATCGGGGTGAGGGAGATATCGCCGCGCATTTGACCGAGATTGCCGAGGCCCATCCGGAGGTACAGATCGGCTCATATCCCTTCCAAAGAGACGGCCGCTTCGGCGCCAATATCGTCGTGCGCCATATAGACGCCACCCTGGTTGAGACGGTGCTCACACGTCTTCGCACGACCTTTCCGGACGCAACTTGACCGCGTCCCATTGGCACGAAGCGGTCGATGCGACTTGGCCTGCGGCACGGATCGAGACTGAGGCCGATATGCGCGTTCGGTTCAGTCCAGGCGGCGGCTCCCGTGTGCGGGCAGCAAGCCAATTGGGGACCCAGCCCCCAGATGAAGCGCTGATCGAGCGGGTCGAGCAGATGCAGCGTGCCGCCGGGCAGCCTGCGCTCTTCTCCGTGCGTCAGGAACAAGTCGAGTTCGATGAAATGCTCGCACAGCGTGGCTATCGCGTTAAAGACCCGGTTATCATCTACGCGATCGATCCGGCAGCTCTGGCGGCGCAGGCGCCCCCGATCACGGTTTTCGAAACCTGGCCACCCTTGGCGATCCAAGAGGACATCTGGCGGACCGGCGGGATCGGGGCCGACCGCTTGGCCGTGATGGCAAGGGTGACCGGCACAAAGATCAGTCTACTCGGGCGCATCCAGGATCAACCGGCGGGCACGGCCTTTGTCGCCATGCACGACGACATCGCGATGCTCCATGCCCTTGAGGTTCTGCCCGAGCATCGGCGGCGCGGCCTGGCGCGGATCATGATGCAAAGCGCAGCGTCTTGGGCTCTTCGGCAGGGTGCAGCACATTTTGCGCTTCTGGTCACACGCGTGAATGTGCCCGCCAACGGCCTCTACACTTCCCTGGGCTTTCAACCTGTGGGAGACTATCACTACAGGCTTAGGGACGACTGACATGGACCATCTGAACCGCCAAGCGACGGCACTCGATCTGCCGCCCTGCGACCCTCTGCCGGAAGACACGCAAAGATACTTCGATATCTGCGTGGAAAAGCTGGGCATGGTCCCGAATGTTCTGGCGGCCTATGCGTTCGACACCGATAAGCTCAACGCCTTTACGGCGATGTATAACGATCTGATGTTGGGGCCCAGCGCGCTGGATAAGCTTGAGCGGGAAATGATCGCAGTGGTCGTTTCAAGCTGCAATCGCTGTTTCTATTGCCTGGTCGCCCATGGTGCAGCGGTCCGCGCCCTTTCGGGGGATCCGGCACTGGGCGAGGCCTTGGTGATGAATTACCGCGTTGCGCCTGTTACGGATCGACAGCGCGCCATGCTGGACTTCGCGGTGCATATGACCGAACGCAGCGCAACAATTGGAGAAGCAGACCGGGCATGCCTGCGCGATCATGGCTTCAGTGACCGTGATATCTGGGACATCGCCTCGGTCGCGGCATTCTTCAATATGACCAATCGGATGGCGTCGGCGGTGGCGATGCAACCAAACGCCGATTACCACAGCCAGGCTAGGTGATCCGGGCGGCGCCATATCTCGCCCTGCTGGCTTCTGCGCTACCACTTTCGGCGCAAACCTTGCTGGAGCTGCCGCTGGGTGCGGAGGTAACCCTCAGCGAGAGCACTGAGCGGTCTTCCTACGAGCTGCCGATCGGTCCCTTTGCCCAGAACAGCGTTGAATTCGAGCGGTTGACCGGCGCCGTGCGGCGTCAGGTTTGGCGCATTGATGAGGCTCAGGCCGGGCCCGGTGTCCTTCTCGCTGTCTTGAGCCAGCAGATCGCCGATGCAGGGTTTTCAGAAGAGTTCGTCTGTATGGCGGCAGCCTGCGGCGGCTTTGATTTCCGCTTTGCCATCGAAGTGGCGCCTGAGCCGGCGATGCATGTCAATATCCTTGACTATGGCTATGCCGCCTTCGCCCGTGAGCCCGATGAAAGGGTGTCCATCCTGGTCAGTGAGGGGGGCGGCGCGGCTTATATTCAAATGATCGAGGTTGGCCCCTCCTCTAGCGCGTTCGAAGATGTCACGATCTCAACGCGGGGCAGCTTGGTGGGCCTCGAGGCTGAGGGCGGTGCGGATTTCATTGGCCGATTACGCTCGGCCAGTCGGGCACCGATGCCCGGCGTGAATTTCGACTTCGGCTCAACTCAATTCGCCGAGGTCGATCTCCCCGCGCTGCAGGATTTGGCGGCCTTTTTGCGCGACAACCCAGCCATTGAGATCGTGCTGGTCGGCCATACTGATGCGGATGGCGGTCTCAACAGCAATATTGCGGTCAGTCGCGCCAGGGCTCAGACGATCCGCAGCATTTTACTTGAGACATATGGCATTGCGCCCGGCAGAGTGGACGCCCAAGGCGTGGGTTATCTCATGCCGCTTGCGCCCAATTCGAGCCAACTGGGGCGCGAGCTGAACCGGCGCGTTGAAGTCGTGGTGCTCAACATCGAGTGACACGCGGCAGGCACAAAAATAGGCCCGCCAGATGACGGGCCCGATCTTTGAAATCCCCAGCACTGATTACCCAAAACGTTTTACCAATCGTCAGAGCCTTTGTCGCGGAACTGATCGACGAGAAAGTCTATGAACGCGCGAACCTTGGGCTGCGTGTAGCGGCCAGGCGGGTAGATTGCATAGATCCCCTGGACCTCCATCGGAAGCTCTGGGATCGCGTCGACCAACTGGCCTTGGCGCATCGGCTCGGCATAGAGAAAGCTCGGCAGATAGGCGATGCCGAGGCCGCCGATCGCGGCGTTGAGCAGCGACTGGCCGTCATTAACCGTCAGCGATCCGGCCGTGCGCACTTGGCGCTTTTCGCCGGAGGGGGCCGTGACCTTCCAGACGTTGCCGCTGGCTTGGTTTGAGTAATGCAGCAACTTGTGCTCATTTAGGTCGTCGATCTTCTGTGGCTGACCGTATTGATCGAAATAGGCGGGCGCGGCGATCATCCGTTTGTTTGTCTCGCAAAGCTTACGCGCGCGCAGAGAGCTATCTTCAAGCTCACCGACCCGGATCGCGAGATCGAACCCTTCCGAGATCAGCTCAACATAACGGTTGTTGAGGACCATATTCACCGTGATATCTGGGTAAGAATGCAGAAATTCCCCCAAAACCGGAGAGAGGTGGTTCACGCCGAAATCTGTGGCGACCGAGACGCGCAACATGCCCGATGGCGCAGATTGCATAGCAGTCACCAAAGCGTCCGCTTCGCCCGCGTCGTTCAAGACACGTCTCGCGCGGTCGTAATACGCCAAGCCGATCTCGGTGGGGCTGACCCGACGGGTTGTACGATTTAACAGCCGGGCGCCGAGACGGCTTTCCAGCGAACTCACATGTTTGGATACCGCGGATTTCGAGATACCCATTTTTTTGGCAGCGTCGGTGAATCCCCCCTGATCCACCACGGTCGCGAATGCCTCCATTTCCGTCAAACGGTCCATAAGTACACCTGCACACCTTTCTATTTGGCAGGGTCAACAGTCGTTTCCAAATGAGGCACCATTGCGGAGAGCGGCGGGCCAAAGCGGGGATTTACCGGGGATCGTTGGTGGCGCGTGAACAGCCAGAGACGTAATTCGACCGCTTTCCCGCTTTGCTTTGGGCGCGCTTTACCGGCCTTTTAGACTTCGCGATTAGGTCGTTTGTATGAGGTTTCACAGGCTTTATCGCGTTTTGCACTGCGCCATCGGCTCCGGAGAGTGGTCGATCATGCATCATCGAAACGCCCAACTTGCTGGCCGGTTTGTGCATAGTGCGCGACCTCAGTCCTTGGGCGTCTATGCGCGCTTCGGCAAAAGGTTCTTCGACATTGGCCTCGCGCTGGCATTGCTGGTGCCCGCATCCGCAGCCATGTTCGGCATCGCAATTGGCTTGCGTCTGTGTCAGGGCGGACCGATTTTCTATGTGTCCGAACGAATGGCATCGCCTGAACGAGCGTTCCGCCTGATCAAGTTTAGGACGATGGCACCTGCGGCGGATGCTGGATGTGCCACCGGCGGCGATAAGGCGGAGCGGGTCACGCCAATCGGGCACTACTTACGAAAAAGTCGCCTAGACGAGCTGCCCCAGCTTTGGAACATCTTGCGCGGCGACATGACCTTCGTCGGCCCGAGACCGCCTTTGAGGCGGTATGTGGAGCGTCATCCGGAGATCTACGACAAGGTGCTGCTGAGCAGACCGGGCCTGACGGGCATGGCAACTTTGAAGTTTGGCCAGCGCGAGCGCTTGATCCTTGCGCATTGCCGCTCCCCAGTCGAAACGGACAGGCTTTATTCGCGCCATTGCGTGCCCGCCAAGGCGCGTTTGGATTTGCTCTACCAGCGAACGCAATCAGCGCGCCTCGACATCTACTTGTTGTGGCAAACGATCCGACATTGCTTAGACGTGAGAGGCCGCCCGGGCTGATCGACCGCCTGTCAGATCAAGTGAGCTGATCCAACGTCGATCGAATTACACGGGCCGATTGAGTGTTTCTCAGATCGAGCCAACGGATCCGCAGGTTCATCAGTCCAGGCGTTTTGGTCGAACACCGACGGGACCGCACAAGCTGATGCATTCATCGATGCGCAGACACAACAAGCTACCCCTTCACTGGTAAGACAGCCCACTGAGGCTCAGTGTCGTTATACGCTGTTTTCGTGGGAGCCATGGTCGCTCGCACGATCTGCCAGGCGTAAAAACCCGGTCATGTGAAGAGTGGAAACGCGGCCTTTTCGCACTTTAGGCCGAGAGGGGTCGCTTGAGGATAGATGTCCGACTGTCGAGCCCCGTTTTCCCCGACTGTGTTGATGGCGCGCTGGATGCGCGCTTCGCCGCACTGAACGTCCGTGATAAAAACGCCTCGCTTAGCGGTCCTGGCGTGGCGACCATCTGTCTTATCTCGCGAGTGAGTTGCGCACACTCGATTTCGGAGAGCTGTGGCTCATCCGGCGCCGTCAAGATCTTGGGATGGGCTGAACTGACTTCGGTCCGGCCAAAGCTTAGTTCTTCGCGCAGTTTTTCGCCACGCTTAAGTCCAGTATACTTGATCATCACAGGCGCCGTTTGCGTGCGTTCGTTGCTGGAGGTGTTCTCGATCACTTGTCGTGCCAGATCTGCGATCCGCACCGGCGCCCCCATATCCAAGGTGAAAATCTCGCCATCCCGCACCAGCGCACCGGCCTGAAGAACCAGTTGCACGGCTTCATCGACGGTCATGAAGAAGCGCTCGACCTCTGGGTGGGTCACTGTCACGGGACCACCTCGGCGGACTTGCTCCAAAAAAAGGGGCAGCACAGATCCCGATGATCCCAAAACGTTCCCGAACCGAACGATCCCCGTTGCGAAATGGTCATTCGTTGCCCCTGCCGCATGGACGACTTGTTCAGCCATCCATTTGCTGAGACCCATTGTGCTTTGCGGCCTGACGGCTTTGTCAGATGAGATCAGGATCATCCGACCAATGGAGAGGCTTTTGCAGCAGCGCACCACATTCTCGGTGCCCAACACGTTGTTCGCGAGAGCCTGCTTGCCGTTTTGTTCCACCAAAGGCACGTGCTTATAGGCCGCGGCGTGGAAAACGACCGTCACCCCATGGCTGAGCATAATGTCTTGCAGTTGCACTTCATCCAGGACGGTGGCCAAAGCTGGGACGATCTGCACCGCGTTCGCCTCAGGCAATTGACGCAAGGACCGGTCAACCTGGTACAACGCGTGTTCACTGTGATCCAGCAACACGAGTTTCCCCGGGCGCAAGCGGAGGAGCTGACGGCACAGCTCAGAGCCAATGGTGCCGCCCGCACCGGTCACGAGCACCACCTCGCCGCGATAGCAGGTCTCAAGCGGCAGATCTAGAAATCGTGTCTCAGGACGGCTAAGAAAGCTCTCCGTTTCGGGCCAAGATTGCGCGAAGCCCTCCGCCTGCTGCAGGTCTTCGACTTTGACACCGAGAGAACGCGCGCGGCGCCGCAAGATTTCAAGATCGATGGCAGACATCAGGGTTCGATCAATGATCAAACGCGTCAAAGTGTCAGCCTCAAGCGCTTGCGCGATATCTCGAAGGGCATAGGTCGGCAACGCGCCCAGAGCGGACTTCGCTTGACGGTCCGCGGCATCGATGGGTTCAGGGTGAAGCACACCGACGACCTTTAGCCCACGCTCCGCATTGAGTTTGCCAATCGCGAGATGCGCCCGAGACAGTTTGACACCCAACAGAACACGGCACGGTTGCGGGCGACGGGTAACGCGATTTGCGATGGCGATACCCGTCAGCCGCACCGACAAAATCCCAAGACCGCCGCCAAGACCGAAGAGGGCCGAAAACCGCAGGTCAGCGGCGTCGAAATAAGCCCATTGCGCCCCGTGCAGTGACGTCCCGAGGCCCAGCCCGACCATAACAACGCGCCCAAAGTCAGCGAGCTTAATGTCTGAGCCACGCTGTAATGTCAGGCCTGTACTTGAGAGCAGCAGAATTCCGGCCAGCTGCACGAATGGCAGAAGGGCAAGATGCGATGATCGCGGGCCGCTCAACCCGCTTAGCAATGCAGCGCCGAGTAGAATCGGGGCCAAGAGTGCGACGCTCAAAACCAAGGAGATCGCGCATCGCTGGCCGTCAGAAAGTCGGGTTAAGATATGCAACATACCGAGCCAAGCCACCATTCTGGATCCGTATGCTTTGCCCCCATTATCGTAAAAGAGCCGTAAACCAAGACGCTGAATTCCGGCTAACTTGTGGATAGCTGGGGATTGGTCTGAGCCGGAGGCACTGCTAAGGACCGGCAAACATTGCGTGGAAGACACTCAGATGGAAACTCAACCCCCCGGTGGCCGTGGACAGACGGCGCTTGTTACCGGTGCCGCTGGCTTTATCGGCTATCACCTCTGTGCGCGGCTTTTGTCCGAGGGCTGGCAGGTCATCGGCCTGGATTCGATGTCTGACTATTACGACGTCTCTTTGAAAGAGCGGCGTCGTGGTATGCTTTTGCAGAATGCCGGTTTTCGATTTGAACATGGTGCCGTGGAAACGCCTGGCCTGTTGGATCGGTTATTCGAAGAGACCGCGCCGTCGCTTGTCGTGCACCTCGCCGCGCAGGCCGGGGTCCGGTATTCGATAGAAGCGCCCGAGACCTATGTCGAAGCCAATTTGATCGGCACTTTCCGTCTTTTGGAGGCGATGCGGGCTCATCCTCCGCGCCACGCCTTTCTCGCCTCGACCTCTAGTGTCTATGGCGCGAATGCCAAGATGCCCTATGCCGAGGATGACAAGGCCGACAGCCAGATGTCGTTTTACGCGGCCACCAAGAAGGCCAATGAAGCTATGGCGCACTCCTACGCGCATCTCTTCGGTGTCCCGATCACGATGTTCCGGTTTTTCACCGTTTACGGGCCCTGGGGTCGGCCGGATATGGCGCTTTTCAAGTTCACCAAAGCAATCCTCGAGGGACAGGCGATCGACGTCTACAATCACGGCGATATGCAGCGTGACTTTACCTATATCGACGATCTGGTGGAGAGCATCGTGCGTTTGGTGCCCTGTGCACCCTCGCCTGAAGCGCGGCAAACGGGCGACAGTCTGTCCGAAGTGGCGCCTTTTCGGATCCTCAATATCGGCAATGCGCAGCCCGTTCGCCTGCTTGAATTTATCGAAGCGATCGAAAGCGCGACGGGGCGCGAAGCCCACAAGAACATGATGGAGATGCAGCCCGGTGATGTCGCGGCAACTTGGGCCACAACAGACCTATTGCAGGCCTTGACCGGCTACCGACCGTCAACGCCCGTGACAGACGGTGTGGCCAAGTTCGTGGAGTGGTATCGCGGCTATTATCAGGTGTAGCGGGTTTCGCCGCCGCAAGCCTCAGGTCAGGCCGGCGCGCAGGCAGTCATGCAGATGGATCAAGCCAACGGGGCGAGCCTCTGCGTCCGTCACGAACAGCGCTGTGACTTTGTGTTCCGACATCACAGCCAGCGCTTTGGCGGCGAGGTCGTCGGCGTGCGTGGTCAAGGGTGTCGATGTGGCCACTTCACCGGCAGTCGCCGTCGCAAGCTTGGACATGTTGCGCCGCAAGTCACCGTCGGAAATCACACCGCCAAGGGCGCCGTCGCGTAGAACACCGACGATGCCAAAGCCTTTTTCGCTCATCAAAACCAGCGTTTCCGGCATGCTGGTCTCGGGCGCGACAAGGGCAATCTCATCGGTAGGGTGCATCAGTTGCGCCACCGTCGCCAAACGCGCCCCAAGCTTTCCGCCCGGATGAATAGTGCGGTAATTCTCGGGCAGAAAACCACGTTGCTCCATCACCGCGACCGCCAGGGCATCGCCCAGCGCCAGGGTCACTGTGGTCGATGTGGTTGGCGCAAGGCCGTTGATGCAAGCCTCTTGCAGCGGTGGGAGGAGCAGCGTGAAATCAGACGCTTTGATCAGCGTCGAATTGGCCTTGCCCGAGATGCCGATGATCGGGATCGCAAAGCGCTTGGCATGGGCCACGATATCGCGCAGCTCGCTTGTCTCGCCGGAATTTGAGATCAGAATGACAAGGTCACCGGGCGACACCATGCCCAAATCACCGTGGCTGGCCTCGGCTGCGTGCACGAAGGCTGAAGGGGTGCCCGTTGAGGCGAAGGTCGAAGCGATTTTGCGCGCAATCAGGCCTGACTTTCCGATCCCAGATAGAATTACACGGCCGCCAGTCCGCAAGATCTCTGAGACAGCGCGCTCAAAATCTTCCGGCAAGTTGGCCGACATGTCGCGCAGAGCCTCGGCCTCGATATCGAGAACACGACGTGCGGTTCCAATTGGATCGGCGGAGCTTTGGGGTGTCGGCAAAGGCGATGTGCTCATTGCTGCCATGTACGCTCTCCGTCGTGGCTTGGCTAGAGGCGGCGTTGCTTGGCGGACCCGGCCATGCGAGACCCAAGCCATGAACCGAACCTATGACGAGCGCAGCGATCCTGGCCGCTATCACGCCAAGCGTCCCGGGATCTACGCCGTCATTTTGGCGCGCGGCGGACTGCTTCTGACTGTGCAGAACGATCCCAAGCCCGAATACCAACTGCCCGGGGGCGGCGTTGAGGCAAACGAACACCCGATCCCGGCATTGCATCGCGAAGTTCTGGAAGAGACCGGCTTTACCATCTCTGCCCCAAGACGCATCGGCATGTTTCACAGATATGTCTATATGCCCGACTATGATCGGCACGCGCACAAGCAGTGCAGTGTTTATCTGGCTCAGGCCGGCCGCCGGATTGGGCCACCCTCTGAGGCCGGGCATGTCGCCATCATCCTCCCTTGGGCCGAGGCCGTCCAAAGACTTGCCGTCGAAGGGGACCGCGTGCTTGCAACGCGCATCGCTCAGCTTTTGGGTGTTTGGCCGAAATAGTCGATGATGACACCGGATAGATCGTCCGGAAAAGCGTCGCTTTGGGCGAAAGACTGCAAACCTTCGGCCAGCCTATCGAGCGCCTGATCTGGGCCAAGATCTCCGACACCTTTGAGCAGATTGGCCAAGCGCCGCATCCCAAGCATCATTCCCGTTGGATCAGGGCATTCTGAAAACCCGTCAGAATGCAGAAACAGCCGGTCTCCCGGCGCCATCGTGAAGCGAACCACATCATACTCCGCGCCAGGAACAAGCCCGATTGGCAGGCCACCGCCTCCAAGTTGCCGCGCCTGTCCCCGGGCTGTGAGCAAAATGGGATGCGGATGCCCAGCCTGCACCAACTCCCCCAACCCGGTCGCCAGATCAAGAATGACGACAACCAGTGTCAAATAGAGCTCGGTTTCGACGTCATCCATCAGGCGCCGGTTGATCTCGGCGGCCACCTGAGCCGGATCCCGCGCCACGACCTGACCCGACGCGTCGCGCGTCATAGCGACGTTTTCCTCAGGCGATCCGTTGGCGAACATCCCCGCCAGGCGCGCGGTCAAAAGGGCCGAGGCCACGCCATGGCCAGAGACGTCGATGGAATAGGCGCCCAGCTTGCCCGGCCCAGCTGGGAAATGGCCGACAAGATCGCCCCCGACCTTCCCCGATGAGCGGAGCAAAAACCCAGCGCTCGCGCCGTCAAACTCACATAATCGCTCGGGCAAGAGCGCATGTTGCAGCCTTTGCGCCTCCAGCAAGTCGCGATCCAACGCGTCATAGAGTGCCGAGAGCTCCTCCAAAGCCACGCTGACACGTTGGTTTTGCGCCAAAAGCTGTTGCTGCATTTCGACGATCCGCGCGCCCGCGCGAACCCGCGCCCGGAGATCGTGGCTGTCGACGGGTTTATGGAGAAAATCATCTGCGCCAGCGTCCAGAGCGTGGGCCGTGGCCCCACGTTCGGTGTTGGAGGTCAACATCACGATGTAGAGATAGCCTTCGCGATCCATCGAGCGGATTTTGGCGCAAAACTCAGGGCCGGACAGGCCCGGCATCACCCAGTCACACACTACAAGTGAGATGGGATGCCGCTCAAGCAGCGCAAGCCCCTCCGCACCATCGGCGGCGCACACGACGTCATAGCCCGCCCGACGCAACATCGAGGAAATTAGCTTCCGCTGACCGGCGCTGTCGTCGACAACCATGACACGCCCGCCAATTGACGGCCCGTCAAATCCGGCATCGCTCGGCACCAGGGGTGCTTGAAGTTTGGTCAAAGCCCACTCCTCAACTGCTCAGATACACCCTATTTCGCCACGCGATTAAGGATCGGTGAAACCTAAAACTTGCCGCAGATTGCGCTTGTTCTGGAAAGCGGATCTTAAACGCTTTGGCTTAGTGAACCGCCATCAGTGCGGGAGCATGGCTTCATGATCGATTGGGAACGGGTCGCGGAATTGCAAGAGGAGATCGGCGAAGAGGATTTCGCCGAGATTGGCCAGGTTTTTGTCGAAGAGATCCAAGAAAAGCTCGCAGAGATCACAAGCGCGCCCGATCAGAACCCCGCCGATTTCCACTTTCTTCGCGGCTCGGCGGCCAATCTGGGCCTGACGGACTTTGCGCAGGCCTGCAAAGAGGCCGAGTTGAGCTGCAAATCGGGCGCCACCGCCGACACCGCAGCCTTGGTTGCGTTGTTTGAGGAGGCCTTGGCCGAACTCGACGGGATGTTCGAAACCGCTTAGCGGTTTGAAACCGGTTAGCGGTTGAAAACCGCTTAGTTGAGATCGCGCCGTTCCACGAGACTACCGTAGAGCGTGGTCAGCAGGGCCAGGTTGCACAGCATCTGCACCCAAGACAGCGCGGCTGAGACGATCGTCCCCAAAATTGTGGCACCAAAGATCAGCCCCAGGATCTGACCGATCAGGGTAAACGCAATCGCAAAGGCCAGGATCGGCACGAAAATCTCACCCGACGCGCGCGCCGTAACCGCCCAGCTCTCCGATATGCTCAGCGGCGTATCGACCGCTGTTGCCGGGAGGATAAGGCCCATCCGCGTGAAGGCCCAAGACAGGGCGACCGTCATCGCAATGAGCAAACCCGCCCCGGCGAAGGCTCCCAAGATCTGCACCAAAGCGATCGACACGAAGGAGGCGATAAAAGCAACCGCCAAAAGGATACCCGACAGGATCAAAGTGCGCCCGATATAACTCAGGATCCTGTCGAACGACCAACGCGGCACCGCGACAAGCGGATACTCTTCGAGCAGCACGTAGCGATGCCAGCCGACCGCCACCCAGGAAAAGACGATCAAACCCAGCGGAATCATGAACAGCAAAAAGGCGACATTGCCCGATGACATCGGCGGTAGTTCGGGAGGCGGGCCGCCTGGCTCAAGGCCCTCGATCCCCTCCAGCGCGCTGAGATATTCGCCCACGAGGGGCGCGGCGACAGCCGTCAATAAAACGAAAAATACGACCAGCGGCAGCAGCGTGATCCGGGCGGCTTGGCCCAGATTGCCGAACACCTGCAAAAGCACGTGGCGGGTCAGCCTCACACCATAATTCATTGCCCGTCTCCCAAACTTGTTCCTCGGTGCAAAAGTCGTTATCGCCGCTGCGTCCGCATGGTTCTATGCGAAATCCGGGAGAGCTTCGATGTCTGCGCCAAAAAAAGTTGTTCTGGCCTATTCCGGCGGTTTGGACACGTCGATCATCTTGAAATGGCTGCAGGTCGAATATGGCTGTGAAGTCGTGACTTTTACCGCCGATCTTGGCCAAGGTGAGGAGCTTGAACCGGCCCGCCGCAAGGCAGAGCAAATGGGTGTGAAGGACATCTATATCGAAGACCTGCGGGAGGAATTCACACGCGATTACGTCTTCCCAATGATGCGTGCCAATGCGCTTTATGAGGGGCTGTATTTGCTTGGCACCTCGATCGCGCGGCCGCTGATTTCCAAACGCCTGGTGGAGATTGCGGCGGAGACGGGGGCGGATGCTGTCTCCCACGGTGCGACCGGCAAGGGAAATGACCAGGTGCGGTTCGAGCTGTCTGCCTATGCGCTCAATCCCGAGATCAAGGTGATCGCCCCCTGGCGGACCTGGGACCTGAGCAGCCGCACCAAGCTTTTGGAGTTCGCCGAAGCGCACCAAATCCAGATCGCCAAGGACAAGCGGGGTGAGGCGCCGTTCTCAGTCGACGCGAACCTCTTGCACACCTCGTCCGAGGGAAAGGTGCTCGAAGACCCGGGCCAAGAGGCCCCGGATTACGTCTATCAGCGGACGGTCGACCCAAAGGACGCCCCGTCCGAGCCCGAGATGATCGAGGTCAGCTTTGAGAAGGGCGACGCGGTCGCCATCAACAGTGAGGCGATGAGCCCCGCCACGCTGCTTACAAGGCTCAACGACTTCGGCCGCAAGCATGGGATCGGTCGCCTCGATCTCGTGGAAAACCGCTTTGTCGGCATGAAGTCGCGCGGGATCTACGAAACGCCGGGCGGCACGATCCTGCTGGAAGCGCATCGCGGCATCGAGCAGATCACTCTAGACAGCGGCGCGGGGCATCTCAAAGACAGCATCATGCCGCGCTATGCCGAGCTGATCTACAATGGCTTTTGGTTCAGCCCTGAGCGCGAGATGCTGCAAGCTCTGATCGACCGGAGCCAAGAGTATGTCAGCGGGACCGTGCGACTTCAGCTCTACAAAGGCTCTGCCCGGACCGTGGCGCGCTGGTCCGACAACAGCCTTTATTCCGAGGCGCATGTGACGTTTGAAGAGGATCTGGGCGCTTATGATCAAAGCGATGCCGAAGGCTTCATTCAGCTCAACGCGTTGCGGCTTAAGCTTTTGGCGGCGCGCAACCGGAAGGCCGGGGGCTGAAGCTAGTCGCTTTCCGTCTCGGTACAGTGTCGACGGAAGGCGGACTTCAAAAGCTCTAGCTCTTCGCGCAACAGGCTGATCTCGGCGCGAAAATCGCCTTGGAGTGCGTCGCCCATCAAAAACGTTAGCCGGTCCAAGACCCGACCGTCGGCTGCGGATCTCAGCGCAACGACCTGAACGCCATCGCTCAGGACAACGGGCGGCAGGTCAGCGCCCACATCATAGTGACCGGCCTCGTCGGCCGCGGTGACTTGCGCGACGGCCACGACCTTTTCCAGATGCACGAATTCCAGCACCGGCACCTGACCGGGCGCCTTGAGCGTCGCTTCGTATCGGCCTGCCTTGAGGCCCGTGCGCTCTAGACTGATCTCCGCCATCAATCGTCCTTCCTACACATCAGCCCGGGGTGCTCGGGTCAGCACCAGATCCCAGATGGTCATGCGGTTCATTCTCGGCGCCTCAAAGATCAGGTCGAGCCAGATCTTCTCCATCCGCTTCTCATTGATCTGCGTGTAGGCGAGATCGAACTCGGCCAGGGCAAACCCGTTCTGCACCGCCATCTCGCGCACCAATTGCTCAGTATTTGGGCCGTGCTGCAGGTTGAGCCGAGCATAGATCTCAAGCTCCTGCTCCAGGTCGATATCCACGCGCACCTCAAAGAAATGCGACAAAGTCAGACCGGCGAAAGCCTCCTCCGGTAGATCGATCACCAGCGATATGAACGCGCCGGAGAAACGGTAGACATCGAGGCCCATCGCATAACGCGCAGCGCTGGCTGGCCGAGTATTGGTGACTTGCCGGTAGCCAAGCTCGGGCCTTGGGCAATCATGGTACAGCGTCAGGCTTTGCTCAATCGCGGCGGGAGACGCAAATGCAACCCGCCCATGCGGCACGACAGGATGCGTCCAGGGTCGGGGCCGCCAGGCCCAATCGCATTGCTCCGGGCCGTCGATGGGCTGCTCGGCTTGACGCTCTGCCATCGCCCATTCCACGGCATGATCGGCCTTGTCGAGATTTTGGCGGGTGCGCTGCAGGTCTTGGCGGGCGCGTTCCAGCTCATCGGCGTTCAGGCGATGCGCGCCCGAGGCCAGGTCGCTGGCGCGCCGCATCGCGCGGCGCAGCTTTTGTTTTTCCAGAAAGCCGCCACCTTGAAACGCCATCGACCTCTCCTCAGCGGTGACCTGCCCGCACTAGCCGCGACCGCCGAACAACCGGCCCATGAAGCCGCCGCCGCCAAGCAATCCGCCGCTCGGCTCCGGTTCGCTGACCGCAACACCGGTCACCGCCGCGTTGCGCGATTGGGTCAACGTTGCGAAGCGGCGCAACAGATCGATGCTCTGCTCTTCGGTCAGGCCCGATCCGTCCAGGGCCAAAACGCTGAGGGTTGCGATCCTCGGCCCCAGGTCGAAATAGGCGCGCCAGTAATCGTCGCGCACACCGGGTACGGCGTTGGCGCTATTGTCGGAGGCGTTGAGATAGAAAACGCTGCCGTCGACGAAGCTTTGGAGGACCTCGACAGTCTCTGCATCGCCGGATCGGCTCAAAACGCGGCGGCCGTCTTCTGAGGCGAAAAACTCTGGCAGGCTCGACAAGGACGACGCGACGCCGCCCTCTTCACCGGCTTCGGAAATGGCCGCCGTAAGGATCGCGGGCTCGGCCGGTTGGCGGGCCAAACGCGCCTCAGTCAGGGCCGCGCAATTGCCGAGCAGGATGAAGGCGGTCTCCCCACGATCCGCGCTGGCCTCACTGTCGATGCAGTAGCCTTCTGGCCCGGCGATCACCAGGGCATCGGTCGTCACGACCATTTCACGCAGACCACCGCCGCTGCCGCCGATCGCTCCCAGACACCCGGCCAAGAATGGCAAACTCAGGCATAAGGTCAGGGCGGCGGCACGGCGGTTAAAGATCTGCATAAATATGGCTTTCCCCCTGAGCGCCCGGATGGGTCACTGCGCCAAAGCGCGCTTTGCCCACCAATTGCGCATATTTCCACAATGCACCTGAACTGTAGATGGTCTTGCGGGGGCCTTGCCAAGCGCTTTTTCGCTCGGCCAACTCGGCCTCGGTCAGATCCACCGAAATCTCACCATTGATCGCGTCGATGGTGATCATATCGCCGTCGATGAGCAAGCCAATTGGCCCCGCATGGGCGCTTTCTGGCCCAACATGGCCAACGCAGAAGCCCCGCGTGGCGCCGGAGAACCGGCCATCGGTGATCAACGCCACCTTCTTGCCCATACCTTGACCGGACAAAGCGGCGGTGGTGGCCAGCATCTCGCGCATGCCGGGGCCGCCCGCCGGGCCTTCGTTGCGGATCACAAGCACCTCACCCTCTTTGTAAGCGCGGGCTTTGACTGCCTCGAATGCATCTTCTTCGCATTCAAAGACACGCGCCGGGCCGGTGAAGACCTGATCTTTGGCCTCCATACCCGCCACTTTGACAATCGCGCCATCGGGGGCGAGGTTGCCGACAAGGCCCACCACACCGCCCGTTGACGTGATCGGGGTCTCGATAGGATAGATCACGCGGCCATCGGCCTCGGCGGTGATCTCGTCCAGCTCTTCGCCCATCGTCCGGCCACTTGCCGTCATGCAATCCTCGTGGATCATGCCCGCCTTGCGAAGCTCCTTCATCACAACCGGAACGCCACCGACCTCATAAAGGTCCTTGGCAACGTACTGACCGCCGGGCTTTAGATCGACGAAATAGGGCGTGTCTTTGAATATGTCCGTGACGTCTTCGAGGTTGAACTCGATCCCCGCCTCGTGGGCGATAGCGGGCAAATGCAGGCCGGCATTCGTCGACCCACCTGTGCAGGCCACGACACGAGCGGCATTCTCCAGGGATTTCCGCGTAACGACATCGCGGGCGCGGATCCCGGCCTCAAGCAGGCGCATCACCGCTTCGCCCGAGGCCGTGCCATAGGCATCGCGGCTTTCGTAAGGGGCAGGCGCACCGGAGGAATTGAGCAGAGCAAGGCCAACCGCCTCCGACACGCAGGCCATCGTATTGGCGGTAAACTGTCCGCCACAGGCCCCGGCCGAGGGGCAGGCCACCTTTTCCAAAGCGGCCAATTCTTCATCCGAGTTCTGCCCGGCCTGATAGCGTCCAACGGCTTCGAAAACGTCCTGAACGGTAACATCCTTGCCGTTGAAGCGGCCCGGCACGATTGAACCGCCATAGATAAAGACCGAAGGCACGTTAAGCCGCACCATCGCCATCATCATCCCCGGCAGCGATTTATCGCATCCGGCAAGGCCCACGATCGCATCATAGCAATGCCCGCGCATCGTCAGCTCGACCGTGTCGG
The DNA here is from genome assembly GCA_038530555.1 of Pseudomonadota bacterium. Lineage (GTDB taxonomy): Bacteria > Pseudomonadota > Alphaproteobacteria > Rhodobacterales > Rhodobacteraceae > HKCCE3408. The sequence goes on from JBCBCN010000002.1 coordinate 199,948, forward strand.
CAATCGCATCGCGTGAGGCCAGCGATGAGCGCATCCCCTCATGCCCCATGGCGATACCGTCCGTCACCGTGATGGTAGTGAACTCTCGCGGCGTTCCGTTGGCGTGCTTAACGCCCATTTTCACCGATTGCGCTTGGCGTGACAGGGCGATGTTGCAGGGCGCCGCCTCATTCCAACACGTGGCGACACCGACGAAGGGCTGCGCGATTTCTTCCTCAGTGAGGCCCATGGCGTAGAAATACGACCGGTGAGGCGCCCGTGCGGGCCCCACCGTGACATGGCGGCTTGGCAGTTTCGACTTATCGGCTTTGCCTTTCAGCATGGCGCGCGTCCCTTCCCTTCAATGCCCTGGACGGGCGTTGACTTAGCGCCGCCCCTTGGTCGGTACAAGCTTCATTGATTGCCCGCATCGGACATTCGGGGCAAACTATCGGCGGCGCCGCAGCAGCCTATGGCTTGGCAAACGATGGGCAAGGCGAGATCGGAATGCAAGACTACGAGGCCCACAGCGCTTTCATCGCACCCGCGCGGCCCAAAGCAGAATTATGGCGCCTGATCCTCGGACTATTTGTGGCGACGATCACGTATATCGCCTTGAGGATCGTGATCATGGCCGTTGGGATCGTGTTTTCGGCTGGACCGGATATCGTCGCGCAACTGGCGGTCTGGAACGAAGCGGGCAGCATTGGGCCCAGCCCGATTGACCGCGCCTTGGCCGAGATCGGCGCCGGGCGCAGCCCACTCTCGACCCTGGTTATCCTTGCGACATTTCTCGGCATGATCGGCGGGGTCGTTGTCGCCGGTTTGGTCCTGCACGGTCGTGGGCTGGCCTCGATGATGGGCCCAGCGGAGCTTTTGTGGCGGCACGGTCGGCTCGGCGCGCTGATTGCGGCGGTGGCATTGCTGCTTTCGGGGTTTTTGCCGCCCAGCCTGACGCCTGAGGCAAACCTTGGGATGGCCACCTGGCTGACCGTTTTGCCAGTTGCCCTGCTTTTGATCCTCATTCAAACCGGCGCCGAAGAGATCGTCTTTCGCGGGTATATCCAGCAACAATTGGCCGCGCGCTTCGCGTCACCCTGGGTTTGGATGGTCCTGCCTTCCCTAATCTTCGCCACCGGGCATTACAGCCCGGCGCAATATGGCGAGAACGCCGTCCTTGTGGCTGCCGCAGCAGGGCTCTTTGGGATTTTCGCGGCGGATCTAACCGCCCGCACAGGCTCGATCGGGGCAGCATGGGGGCTGCACTTTGCCAACAACGCCATCGCCATTGTTCTGGTGTCGCTTGAAGGCCCGTTGGGCGGCGTGGCGCTCTACACGATCAGTGAGGAGGTGCTCACGCCCGATCTGCTGCGCGTGGCGCTGCTTCGGGACATGATGGTGACGCTGATCATCTGGCTTTGCATCCGCATCGCGATCAAGCGCTGAATTGCAAAGGCTGCTGCCGGTCGTTATCTCCAGCCCAGACTGAATGCTTGCGAGACGGCTATGAACTGGATCACGAACTACGTGCGGCCCACGATCAACTCGATTTTCTCGCGCCGCGACGTGCCGGAAAATCTTTGGACCAAGTGTCCTGAGTGCGCGATCATGCTGTTTCACCGGGAATTGGCGGAAAACTTGCAGGTCTGCACCAATTGCGGTCACCACATGGCGATCAGCCCGCGCGCACGTTTTGACGCGCTGTTCGATGGCGGTATGTATAGCGAGGTCGCGGTGCCGCAACCCATCGCCGACCCGCTGCAGTTTCGCGATCAAAAGCGCTATCCCGACCGCATGAAGACCGCCCAGCGCAGCACGGGCGAGGCCGAGGCAATGCTGGTGGTTGAGGGCGAGATCGGCCGGACGGGGATCGTTGCCGCCGCGCAGGATTTTTCCTTCATGGGCGGCTCGATGGGCATGTATGTTGGCAATGCGATCATCGCGGCGGCTCAGCGCGCCGTTGAGCTCAAACGCCCGCTGATCCTATTCTCGGCGGCGGGCGGCGCGCGGATGCAGGAGGGGATCCTCAGCCTGATGCAGATGCCGCGCACGACTGTGGCGGTGCAGATGCTGCGCGAAGCGGGCCTTCCTTATATCGTGGTGCTGACGCATCCGACCACCGGCGGGGTCACGGCGAGCTATGCGATGCTGGGTGACGTGCAAATCGCCGAACCCAATGCGCTGATCTGTTTTGCGGGACCCAGGGTAATCGAACAAACGATCCGCGAAAGCCTGCCCGAAGGCTTTCAGCGGGCGGAATACCTCCTCGACCACGGCATGCTCGATCGCGTGACCCACCGCAAGGATATGCGCGATGAGCTCATCACGATCACCCGGATGCTTCTGAGGCAACCGCCAGCCGTGCGCGGTGACCTTCCAGCGCCCGACCCCGTGCCCGACCTCGTGGCAGAGCCGGTTTCAGAGCCAGACGAGGCCGCAATCGATGCCGAGAAGGCGCAGGGCTGAGGTCTGGTGAAGTCGCCGGTGGATCGGCCGAGGCCTGCTGACATGCGCTCAGACGCTCTGCTTGAGCGGATGATAACGCTTCATCCCAAGATCATCGATCTGACCCTGGATCGCATGTGGCGGGTGCTGGAGGCGCTGGGCAATCCGCAAGAGCGCCTGCCGCCGGTCATCCATGTCGCGGGCACCAATGGCAAAGGCTCAACGATTGCCATGCTGCGTGCCGGGCTCGAAGGACGCGGAGACACGGCCCATGTTTATACGTCTCCGCATCTCGTGCGCTTTCACGAACGCATCCGCCTGGCTGGACGGTTGATCGAGGAAGACGCGCTAAGCGATCTACTGGACCGATGTTTGCGAGCGAACGGCCCTGATCCGATCACCTATTTCGAGATCACCACCGCCGCGGCGCTGACCGCTTTTGCCGAAACGCCTGCTGATTGGACCCTTCTCGAGGTCGGCCTGGGCGGGCGCTTGGATGCGACGAATGTGATCGAAAATCCAGCGCTCTGCGTGATCACGCCGATCGATCTGGATCACCAGCAGTTTCTGGGCGACGACATCGAAAGCATCGCCGCCGAGAAAGCCGGTATTCTAAAACGCGACGTGCCGTGCATCGTCGCCCGCCAGCAGGATGCCGCTCTCGACGTGATCGAAGCGCGCGCGGCGCGTGTCGGGGCGCCGCTCATGATCCATGGTCAGCATTGGCACGCCTGGGAAGAGCGTGGGCGCCTGATTTTTCAGGACGAAAACGGGCTTTTGGACCTACCGCTTCCGGCTTTGGCAGGGCCGCACCAGGTCGAGAATGCGGGCACGGCGCTGGCCGGGTTGCGCCGACTTGAACTTGGCGAGACCGCGTTTGAGGCTGCCATGACCAACGCCGAATGGCCCGCCCGGATGCAAAGGCTGCGCCAGGGGCGCTGGGCCGAGATGGCACCGGAGGCGGAGATCTGGCTGGATGGCGGCCACAACCCCCATGCGGGCAAGGCGCTGGCCGCGACATTGGAGGGACTGCCCGCAAGGCCGACCTATTTTGTCTGCGGCATGCTTAAAACCAAGGACGCGCAGGGCTATTTCGAGGCCTTGGCGCCAATGTCGGAGGGCCTGATCGCCGTGTCGATCCCGGGGCAAGAGGCGACGCTTGCGGCGGAAGAAACGGCCCGGATGGCCGCGCAGGCCGGACATTCCGCGCAAAGCGCCTCGTCGATAGAGAGGGCTATGGACGCGATCTTGGCACTGGCTCCCTCCGCGCGGATTGTAATTTGCGGCTCGCTCTATTTCGCGGGCGAGGTTCTGCGCCAAAACGCCTAACGCTTGCGCGATTTGCCCGTGCCAAAGGGTTTTTCCGGCGGCGTTTCGAACTGCACCGGAAGCGCGTCGAACAAACCCTGCTCGGCATCTGTCGCGCTATAGCGCTGCATCCAAGCCAGAGGTTTGGCCATCTCACCGCCCGGCGCCCAAGCAAAGTAGCCCAGCGCGCCCGAGGCTGGGATCGGGTCGCAAGGGCGCGGATCCTTCAGCCTGAGGCCCGCTTGCCCGCCAAACCAGGGCGATGTGCTTTCGGTGATGATTTCCACCACCTCGACGCTGCCGATGATCGCGCGCCGCGGCAGATCATCCGGGTGAGGGACAGACACACCATCCTGTTCCGTGCGCCAAAGCGCCCAATCGTATTCCACCCGGCGCATGCCCGACGCGGCGTGGAGCGCGATGCGGCGGCAGACCATGCGCCCCGCGCGGATCGAGCCGAGCGAGCGGTTCTCGACATCTTTGCCTGCGTGCAAAATGGCCCAGGCCCAGGGTTGGCGCACCGAAAGGGCGAGCTCTGGCAGCGCCTCGGGTTCCCCAGACACAGTCACGTGCCCCAATCTGCCGCCTGCATCTCGCGCAAACGACTGGCTGAGCGCTCGAACTCGAAGGCGCCAGTTCCGCTGACATAAAGCTCTTCCGGGATCGTGGCCGCCGACATGATCACGCGCGTTTTCGCCTCATAAAGCGCGTCGATCAGCGTGACGAAGCGCTTGGCTTCATTCGCGCGGGTGGGCCCAAGTTGCGGCACATGTTCAAGGATCAGAACCTTGACCTCCGCCACTAGGGCCAAATAATCCGCCGGGCCAAGGGGCTGTCCGCACAGATCGTCGAACGCCGCCCGCGCTTGCCCGGCCCAATAGCGCGGCAGGCGCACCTCGCGCCCTTTGACCTTGAGCGTCAGCGCTTCTTCCTGACCGCCGGTCAAGTCGCGCCAGATCATGTCAATCGCCGCGAGCGCCTGGGCGTCATCGGGCGTGAAGTACACCGCTTCGCCAGATAAGCGATCTTGCCGATAATCCTTGGCTGAGACCATCTCGACGATCTCGAGCTTGGAACTCAGCAAGTCGATGAAGGGCAGGAAAAGCTGTCGGTTGAGGCCGTCTTTGTAAAGCTCGCTCGGGTGACGGTTCGACGTCGTGACGATCTGCACCCCGGCGGCGAAAAGCTGTTCGAAAAGCCGCCCGACGATCATCGCATCGGCGATATCGGTGATCTGCATCTCATCGAAACACAGCAATTTCAGATCGCGGGTGACCCTGTCAGCAACGGGTTTGATCGCGTCCGACACACCGGTTTTGCGCACCTCGTGCAGCGCCGCCTGCACCTCTTGCATGAAGGCGTGGAAATGCACGCGCCGCTTTCGCGTGATGGGGCAATGAGCAAAGAACAGATCCATGACCATGGACTTGCCGCGCCCGACACCGCCCCAGAGGTAGAGCCCCTGATGCTCAGGCAGCACCTCGGTGCGAAAGCGTGCGAAAAAGCCTTTGGGCTTTTCGGCCGACAAGCGCGCGCGATAACGCTCCATCTCGGCCAGGATCCCTCGCTGAACGGGATCGGCACGAAGGACACCTTCCGCGACGCGGGTATCGTAGATGGCTGTGAGCTCCTGACCCATCCCGCTGGGATAGCGCGGCGCCCGGCCTGAGGAAATACCCGGCACCCTTGGCGATCTTTCAGCAACCGTGATCGCCGAGTGCAGATCTTCTGATTTGACGGCGCAGGTGCGCTGATGCACCAAAGTTCCATGCAGACGGCGCCACCCTCGAGAATGCAGCTTGTCACGCCCGTTTTGATCGGCGGCGCGGTGATCTTGCTTTTGGCCAATATGATCCGCTCAAGCTTTGGCCTGTTCCAGATCCCCATCGCCGAGGATTTCGGCTGGCCCCGGTCTGACTTCAGCTTGGCGCTCGCCATCCAGGCCTTGGCCTGGGGGATCGGACAGCCGATCTTTGGCGCGATTGCGGAGCGGTTTGGCGACCGCAAAACCGTTCTGTTTGGAGTTTTCCTCTACGCAGCTGGTCTTGTGCTGTCGGCGCAAGCGACAAGTCCGCTCGGCCATCAGTTTCTAGAGTTTGTGATTGGTCTCGGGATCGCGGGCACAGGGTTTGGGCTGATCCTTGCGATGGTCGGGCGCGCCACCCCGGAAAAGCACCGCTCGATGGCACTGGCCTTGGCGACGGCCGCCGCCTCTGCGGGTCAGGTCTTCGGTCCACCTCTTGTCGAGGCGCTTTTGGCGCAAATGGCCTGGCCCGGCGTTTTCACCGCGATGGCCGCCTTGATCCTTTGCGGCGCGCTTGCCTTGCCGTTCATGCGCGCCCCGGCCATGGCGAGTTCTCAGGAGGTCGATGAAACCCTGACCGCGATCTTGGGCAAGGCCATCCGCGATCCCTCCTTCACGCTGATCTTCATCGGCTTTTTCTCCTGCGGCTATCAGTTGGCCTTTATCGGGGCGCATTTCCCCGCGCTCATCACGGAGTTCTGCGGGCCCATTGCCCCGGGCTCCCTCATCCATTCGCTTGGCATCACGACGACGTCCGCCCTGGGCGGGATCGCCATTTCGGTCATTGGAGCGGCCAATATTGCCGGCACGCTCACCGCTGGTTGGCTGGGTCAGAGGTATTCGAAAAAGAACCTTCTGGCGCTGATCTATCTGGGGCGAACCATAGCGGCGGCATTGTTTATCACTCTGCCGATCACACCGCTTTCGGTGATCGTCTTCTCCGTCGTGATGGGCGCGCTTTGGCTGGCCACTGTGCCGCTCACCTCCGGCCTTGTCGGCCACATTTACGGCTATCGGTATATGGGCACGCTTTATGGGATCGTGTTCTTCAGCCATCAGCTTGGCGGGTTCATGGGGGCCTGGCTGGGTGGATGGATGTTCGATCTCTACGGCACCTACACCGCCGTCTGGTGGATCGGCGTTGGCGTCGGTGCGCTCAGCGCGATTGTCCACCTGCCCGTGCGAGAGGTTCCCCTCGGGCAACGGGCCTTGGCGACCTAAGCCGCCTCGGCCGCGCTCAGCAAACCCTCTTCGACCAGACGCTCCGCAAATCCGTCCGGGCCCGTGAACAGGTGCGTCTGCCAGCCTCGGTTGCGCGCGGTCTCGATATTTTCCGCACGATCGTCAGCGAATAAAAGGCTCGAAGCTGCGGTTTCGAGACGTTCTTCGACAATCTCGTAGATCGCAGGATCCGGCTTGGTGACGCGAAGCTGTCCCGAGACAAAGGACTGGTCGAACTCGGCAAGAAACGGGTGGCGGGTGGTGGCCAGGGCTAGCGTCGCCTCTCCAATATTCGACAAGGCGTGGACCGGCACGCCTTTGCTCCGAAGCGCCCTCAGCAGCCGGACTGAGCGGTCGATGGACGGCCCGGCCAGCTCCAGCCAGCGGTCATGCCAGGCCTCGATCTCGGTCTGCCACGCCGGATAGTCTTCAGCCGTTTGATAGACCGTCTCACGAAAGTCTTCGCCTCGGTCGATCAGCTCATTCATGTGATGGAGATCGACCTCGGAGAACAGTGCCCGCCGACGCACCTCACCGATCTCGCGGTCGTAGAAGACCTCCGGCTGCCATTCGATCAGGACATTGCCGATGTCGAAGATGACCGCCTCAATTGCCATCAGCGTGCCCCGTAAAGCGCATCAGCGTGAAAGGCGACATGCTCTTCGATGAAGCTGGAGATGAAGAAATACGAGTGGTCATAGCCGGGCTGCAGCCGCAGGGCACCTTGCTGACGGCGCGCGGCCATCGCTTGAGCCAAATGCTCGGTGCCCAGCAAGTCGCTGAACTGATCCGCCGTGCCGGTGTCGATCAAAAGCGGCCCGTCAAAGCCGCGATCCTGCATCAACAGCGTCCCGTCATGGGCTTCCCAAAGCGCCGTGTCCTCGCCCAGATACGCGCTGAACTGCTTGCGGCCCCAATCGCTTTGCGTTGGATGGCAAATCGGTGCAAAGGCCGAGACCGAGGCGAACCGGTCAGGCAGATGCATGGCCAGCGTGAGGGCCCCGTGGCCGCCCATGGAATGCCCGGTGATGGCTTGCCTCGCGCTGTCGATGGGGAACTCAGCCGTCAAAAGATCGGTCAAATCGGCGCTGATATAGTCCCACATCTGGAAATGCTCGGACCAGGGCGCCTCAGTGGCGTTGACGTAGAAACCCGCCCCTTGCCCGAGGTCGAAGGCCGCGTCGTCTGGCACACTTTCCCCCCTGGGGGAGGTGTCGGGGAAGACCAGCGCGAGACCATGCTCCGCCGCCCAGCGCTGAGCACCGGCTTTGGTCATCGCATTCTCATGGGTGCAAGTCAGACCAGAGAGAAACCAAAGCACCGGCACCGAGCCGCTCGCCGCTTCTTCGGGCAGAAACAGGCCAAAAGTCATCGGGGTGGAGGTGGCCTCTGAGGCATGGCGATAGACGCCTTGTACACCGCCAAAACAACGATTCTCCGAAAGCGTCTCCATCGGGGCACCCCTTGACTGTTTCGGTATCGGTAGCCGGGTGCGCCGAATGCCGCAAGGCATGCAGCGTCTCAAACGGTCAGAGGCAGGACCCAGGCAATCACGGCCGAAACCGTCACGATTGAGAAGGCTGTCGAGACTAGTATGGCCGCCGAGACGCGTTGCGGCGCTGTGCCATAATGTTGGGCGAGCATATAGACATTACCCGCCACAGGAAGCGATGCCGCGGCGATCATCACGGCCGCGTCGAAGGGCCGAACCTCAAAAATCAAAAGCGCTGCCGCCGCGACCGCCGCCGGGTGCAGAATGAGCTTGCATAGGGTCAACCAGCCCGCAACTGAGAGGCGCTCCGCCGTTTTGCCCGCAAGCGACGCACCGATCGCGAACAAAGCTCCCGGTGTCGCTGCCGCGCCTAGGATGCTGAGGAATTCATTTACCGGCTGAGGCACGGGAACTGATAGGGCCGAAACGGCAAGGCCTGCGGCCATCGCCATGATCATCGGGTTTTTTAGCAGACCCACAAAGATCTGCGCCAAGATCGCCCCGATGCCGCCCGTCCCACGACCGCCGGTGATCATCGCGACGATCAGGGACGAAAAGACGATCAGATCCAGCGCTAGGACCAAAAGCACGGGGCCCGCCGCGGCCTCACCCAGAAGTACCACGAGCATGGGCACGCCCAGAAAGCCGGTATTGCCGATCACTGCACATTGCGCCTCGACCGCGCATTCATCCAACGGACGGCGGCGCAACCCTGCAACCGCGAGCGCTAGGATATAGATCGCGAAACAGCCCGCGAGATAGGCCCAGACGAAATCCCAGTAAAACACGTCGGCCAAAGACAGGTTGGCGGCGAAGCCGAATAGCATCGCGGACAGGGCGAAGTAGAAAACGAATTTGGTGAGATAGGCCGTCGCTTCTTCATTGAAAAAGCCGCTTCGGCCTGCGCCGTAGCCCAGGCCGATCAAGCCAAAAAAGGGCAGCGTTTTCAGAAATATCTCGAGCATCTGAGATGGGTAGCCAATGGCCTGGATACTGTCCAGGTGGCGGCGGGGGCGCCCGGTTAATCAAGACGATCAATCGCGTCGCTTCACCAGGGTTTGGTTGCTCTGACCGCGCTTCACCTCGAAAACCTTAAGCGCCTGGATCAGATCAGAGAGCTTTTTCTGGCCGTAGCTGCGCGTGTCGAAGTCAGGATTTGCCGCTATGATAACTTGACCCAACTGCCCGAGATTGACCCAGTCGTCTTCGGTCTCGATGGACTCGAATGACTTCAGAACCAGCTTGCGCGCCTCCGTGAGGGCTTTGGCCTTGGGCGCCTTTTGGTCCGGCTGCTCCTGCGGCGCATCTTCCCGAATATTTTCAACAAAGATGAACCGCTTGCAGGCCTTGCGAAACGCGTCCGGCGTTTTCTGCTGTCCGATCCCGTAGACGTCCAGGCCGTGCTCTCGGATCCGGCTGGCCAGGCGCGTGAAATCACTGTCCGAGCTAACCAGGACAAAGCCGTCGAACCGCCCCGAGTGCAGCAGGTCCATCGCGTCTATCACCAGAGCGATATCCGACGCATTCTTACCCACGGTATTGGCGGGCTGATGGTGCGGAACAATCCCAAATTCGGCTTGGATCTTGGACCAGCCCTTCATGTGGTTGGAGGAGAAATCGCCATAGATCCGGCGCACACTCGCCTCGCCGAAACGCGCGATCTCTTTAAAGATGTGCTCCGCGTCCTGATAGCTGGCATTGTCGGCGTCGATCAGGACCGCCAGAAGAGGGTTATCGCTTGCCATCTGTCGTCTCCCTTTTCATTCGGCAGGTTGCAGATCGCGCCACATGATCAGCGCGTCCACATAGCCAAGGCTTGGATGCCGAAAGGCGCCGGGCAGGCGGCCGATCGTGGAGAACCCCGCCTTTTGCCATGTATCGATGGCCCGGCTGTTGCTCTCGACGACGAAATTGTACTGCATCGCCCGAAAGCCGAGCTGAGGCGCGAGTTCAAGGGAATGGGCGAGCATGGCCCGCGCCACACCGCGCCCTTGGGCCTGCTGCGCGGTAACATAGCCGCAATTGCAAACATGCGCCCCGCCGCCCTGTTGATTGGGCGTGATGTAGTAGGTTCCCAAGATATCATCCCCGTCAACGGCCACGAAAACCTGACGCTCGGGCGCCGCCCAATAGGAAAGAGCCGCCTCGCGAGAGATATCCGAAGGGACGGTATAGGTGTCGCCCGCGCGAAACACCGGCTCAAGCACCGACCAGATTGCCGGAGCATCCGCCGCTGTGGCGCGGCGGATCTCAAGGCTCATTTCAAATCGTCGACTGACGCGATCACTTTGCCCAGCAGGCCATAGTCCAGCGCTTCATCGGTCGTCAGCCAGAAATCCCGGGCCGTGTCTTCAGCAATCTTCTCGGGCGTCTGGCCAGTCGCCTCGGCAAAGAGCTTTTCGAAGCGCTCGCGCATGATGCGGATTTGCTCGGCCTGAATTTGGATATCGGTGACTTGACCACCGACACCACCGGAAGGCTGATGCAGCAAAAAGCGCGTGTTTGGCAGGCAATAGCGGTCTTCCTTGTCCGCCGCGACGAAGATCAAAGCCCCCGCAGACGCGACCCAACCCGACCCGATGCAGCGAACACGCGGGCGGATGAATTTGATCACGTCATGGACCATGTCACCGGATTCGACATGCCCGCCCGGCGAAGAGATGTAGACGTTGATCGGGTCGTCATTTTCTTCGGCCAGGGCAAGCAGATGGGTGACCGCTTGGCGCGCAGATTTATCGTCGATCCCGCCCGTAATCAGCACCGAGCGTGACTTGAAGAAAAGCTGACCAACCTGGCCGCCGGGCTCTTTCTCGCCCTTCTCATCTTTCTGATCATCAAGCATCGTGGGGAGAAATTCGGACTGCATGGAATACCTCATTGTTAGGCGCTGGGTCATGCGCGGGGTCAGGCGCAGGACCGCTGCTGGGATAGGTCAGGTCTTTTTCGCCGAGGTCAATGGCCTGCGACAGAATTAAGATTGGGACTCAAGGCGGCAAGAATGACCCAGAGCAAACTCGGTAAAGAGCGAACCAGGTTCCGAAGGGCACCGTGAACACCACGATCAAAAAGGCCGTCACTGCGGGACTCGTCTCGTAACGCTTGAGACCGATCAGCACCAACAGCGCGTCTTTCACCGGCAGGCGTTCGCGCCAGGCGACAAAGAGCGTCAGCAAAATCACCCCGATCACGAACATCGCGGCTGGGATCGGCATGGCTTGTTCAGGACATCCCATAGCTGCTTACATCCGTGCCGAGGTTTGCGGCGTGGGACGGGTTTGCTGCGGGCGCGGCATCTTCATCTCGGCATTTTCCGTTGTCTGAACTCCTGCCCTGTCAAAATAGCCTCTAATCGGTTTGGGCCAACCTCAGACCGAACGCCGTCGCTTCTTGGGTCGCTTCTTGGCTTGCGCGTCGCGGGCTATGCGCCTATGTAGCATTCAACAGCGGCGCGCTCGGGTCCAAACCGAACTGCACCACCGGATTTTCTAGCGGGCCGCGGGCCCGTTTTTTATTGGAAGGTTCGGCACAGCGCTCATGTCCGATTTAATCGCCAAAACCTCGATTGACCGTCGCCTGGCGGAGATCATTACGCCCTCGATTGAGGCAATGGGGTTCGAATTGGTGCGCGTGCGGGTCATGGGCGGCAAGACCAAGACGCTGCAGATCATGGCGGAGCGGCCCGAAGGGGGCATCGATGTCGATGAATGCGCCGAGATCTCGACTGCCGTCAGCGCGCTTTTGGACGTCGAGGACCCGCTCGAGGACGCCTACACGCTCGAGGTCTCGAGCCCGGGTATCGACCGCCCGCTGACCCGGCTCAAGGACTTCGACACGTTCGAAGGCTATGAGGTCAAGCTTGAGACGGCCGAGATGATCGATGGCCGCCGCCGCTTCAAGGGCGTGTTGGCCGGGGTGGAGGGCCAAGAGGTCCTTCTCAACGTCGAGGAGGGCACGATTGGTTTGAGTTTCGAGTGGCTCAGCGATGCCAAGCTGACACTGACTGATGAACTGATCGCCGAAATGCTGCGCCAGCGCAAAGCCGCTGGCACCCTGAAGACATCCGACACAGAGCTACACCAGACAGAGACAAACGGGGCGGAGGATTAAACCATGGCCATCACATCAGCCAACCAGCTGGAATTGTTGCAGACCGCCGAAGCGGTGGCGCGCGAGAAAATGATCGACCCTGAGCTGGTCATTGAGGCGATGGAAGAGAGCCTCGCCCGGGCTGCAAAGTCGCGCTACGGGTCTGAGCTGGACATTCGTGTGGCCATCGACCGCAAGACCGGCAAGGCGACCTTCACCCGCGTGCGGACCGTTGTCGAAGACGCTGAAATCGAAAACGAAAAGGCCGAGCTGACCGTCGAGCAAGCCAAACCCTATAAGGCGGACGCGGTTGTGGGCGATACCCTAATCGACGAAGTGCCACCGGTCGATATGGGCCGGATCGCGGCGCAATCGGCCAAGCAGGTGATCTTGCAAAAGGTCCGCGAGGCCGAGCGTGATCGGCAATTCGAGGAATTCAAGGACCGCGCCGGCACCATCATCAACGGGGTCGTTAAGCGCGAGGAATACGGCAACGTCGTCGTGGATATCGGCCGTGGCGAAGGCGTGTTGCGCCGCAACGAAAAGATCGGCCGCGAAAGCTATCGCCCGAATGATCGCATCCGCTGCTACATCAAGGACGTTCGGCGTGAGACGCGCGGCCCGCAGATCTTCCTCAGCCGCACCGCAACCGAGTTCATGGCTGAGCTTTTCAAGATGGAAGTGCCCGAGATCTATGACGGCATCATCGAGATCAAGGCCGTCGCCCGCGACCCCGGCAGCCGCGCCAAGATCGCTGTGATCAGCTATGACAACTCGATCGACCCGGTGGGCGCCTGTGTCGGTATGCGCGGCAGTCGTGTTCAGGCCGTCGTCAATGAGCTTCAGGGCGAAAAGATCGACATCATCCCGTGGAACGAGGACGCGCCGACCTTCCTGGTGAATGCGCTTCAGCCCGCCGAAGTGTCGAAAGTGGTTCTTGATGAGGACGCGGAGCGGATCGAGGTCGTTGTGCCAGAGGAACAGCTGAGCCTCGCCATCGGCCGTCGCGGCCAAAATGTGCGCCTGGCCAGTCAGTTGACCGGGCTCGACATCGACATCCTCACCGAGGAGGAGGAGAGCCAGCGTCGTCAGGCCGAGTTCGCCGAAAAGACCGACATGTTCGTGCAAGCGCTCGATCTGGATGAGTTCTTTGCACAGTTGCTTGTCTCCGAAGGCTTCACTTCGCTGGAAGAAGTCGCATTCGTCGAACTTGATGAACTGCTGGTGATCGACGGCGTCGATGAGAGCACGGCGCAGGAACTGCAGGCCCGCGCCCGCGATTTCATCGATGAGCAGAACAAAAAGGCGCTGGAGCAGGCCAAAGAGATCGGCGTGGAGCAAAGCCTGGTTGATTTCGAGGGACTGACACCCCAGATGCTGGTGGCCTTGGGCGAAGATGGCGTGAAAACGCTTGAGGATTTCGCCACCTGCGCCGACTGGGAGCTTGCCGGTGGTTGGACAACCGTCGATGGCGCCCGAGTCAAAGATGACGGCCTGCTTGAACCTTTCGATGTCAGCCTGGAGGAGGCGCAAAATATGGTGATGACCGCGCGCCTGCAACTGGGCTGGGTGACCATCGAAGAGCTTGAGGCACAAGCCGCCGCCGAAGCCGAGGCCGCCGCGGCGGCAGCAGCCGAAGCCGCAGCCGAGGAGGCCGGGGCCTGATGCCCCGGAGATCCGGGCATGGCGCGCAGTCGCACCGGCAAACAGACCGGCAATCTAGACGAAGCGTCTGAACGACGCTGCATCGTCACTGGCACATCCGGACCAAAGGATCAGTTGATCCGCTTCGTGGTTGGGCCGGACGGGACCGTCGCGGCCGACATCCTCGGGCGTTTGCCCGGGCGTGGTATGTGGGTCAGTGCCGACCGTGAGGCGATCGACACGGCTGCGCGCAAGGGACACTTTTCGCGCGCGGCCAAGCAAAGCGTGCAGGTGCCCGAGGATCTGTCGGCTCAAGTCGAGGCGCTGATGGCGCGTCGCGTGACCGACCTCATCGCGCTGGCCCGTAAGGCCGGACAAGCGGTCGCGGGCTTTGAGAAAGTGAAGGACTGGTTGTCGCAAGACAGCCGCGTGAAGGTTCTGCTACAAGCACGCGACGGCTCGGTGCGCGGCAAGACCAAATTATGGACGCCGACAGGGGCGCGGTACTTCGACTGTTTATCCGCGTCTGAATTGGGTTTGGCATTCGGCAGGCAAAGTGTGATACATGGCGCGCTTGCCGCTGGTGGACTCAGCGCCCTTGTTGTAGAGGATGCCGCAAAGCTGCGGGGTCTGCGCGTTGCACACCAAAATGATGGCGCCTCCCGGCCCGTCTTAGGGGACACAAAAGACGTATGAGCGATCAAGACGGAAAGAAACCATTGGGCCTTTCAGGTGGGGCACGCGCAGGCCGCGTGAACCAGAGTTTTTCGCGTGGAAGAACGAAAAGCGTGGTGGTGGAAACCAAGCGCAAGCGCGTGATGGTGCCCAAGCCGGGCGCCAATTCCGCCGCTGCACGCAATGCCGAGGGTGGCGCAGGGAAGTCGGTCACCGATGCGGAGATGGATCGCCGCCTCAAGGCTCTGCAAGCTGCGAAGGCGCAAGAGGCCGAGGACGCGGCCAAGCGTGAGGCCGCCGAGAAAGAGCGTGAGGTCGAGCGGGAGCGCAGGCGCGCCGAAGCCGAGGCCAAGGAACGCGAAGAGAAAGAGCGCGAAGAGGCGCTGAAGGCCAAGGCCGAGGAGGACGAGCGCCGCCGCCAAGAGGACGCGGGCCGCCGCGCCGCTCCGGCCAAGGGCGCGAAGGGCGCCGATGCGGCCGCGCCGGTCGATCCCGCCGCCGCTGAGGCCGCTGCCGCCAAGGCAGGCGCACGTGCCGCAACGCCAGCGCGCCGCGAAGACGACCGCAGCAAAGATCGCGGCCGTGAGCAGCGCCCCTCGCGCGGCGAACGCGACGGGCGCCGGTCCGGCAAGCTGACCGTCAATCAGGCGCTTTCGGGTGGCGAAGGCGGGCGGCAACGCTCCCTCGCCGCTATGAAGCGCAAGCAAGAGCGCGCGCGGCAAAAGGCGATGGGCGGCTCTGAGCCGCGCGAAAAGATCGTGCGTGACGTGCAACTGCCGGAAACCATCGTTGTCAGTGAGCTGGCCAACCGAATGGCCGAGCGTGTGGCCGATGTGGTCAAATCGCTGATGCAGAACGGCATGATGGTCACCCAGAACCAGCCGATCGACGCGGACACTGCAGAGCTGATCATTGAAGAGTTCGGCCACCGTGTGCAGCGCGTTTCGGATGCTGATGTTGAGGACGTGATCCACAGCGTTGAAGACGCCGAAGCCGATCTTGTGGCGCGTCCGCCGGTCATCACTGTGATGGGGCATGTCGATCACGGCAAAACCTCGCTTCTGGACGCGATCCGCAATGCCAAGGTTGTGTCGGGCGAAGCGGGCGGCATCACGCAGCATATCGGCGCCTACCAGGTTCAGGCCGATGGCGGCGATAAGCTGACCTTCCTCGACACGCCGGGCCATGCGGCCTTTACCTCCATGCGCGCGCGGGGTGCACAGGTGACGGATATCGTCATCCTGGTTGTGGCCGCCGACGACGCGGTCATGCCTCAGACGGTTGAGGCGATCAATCACGCCAAAGCGGCCGAAGTGCCGATGATCGTGGCGATCAACAAGGTCGACAAACCCGACAGCGATCCGCAACGGGTCCGCACGGACCTGCTTCAGCACGAAGTGATCGTGGAACAGATGTCGGGCGAAGTGCAGGACGTTGAGGTGTCTGCGATTTCCGGCCAGGGGCTCGATGCCTTGATCGAAGCGGTTGCGTTGCAGGCCGAAATTCTGGAGCTCAAAGCAAATCCCGGTCGTGCCGCCTCTGGCGCCGTGATCGAGGCACAGCTCGATGTCGGTCGCGGCCCGGTCGCGACGGTTCTCGTGCAAAACGGCACCCTGCGCCAAGGCGATATCTTCGTTGTCGGTGAGCAATGGGGACGTGTCCGCGCGATGGAGAACGACAAGGGCGAGCGCGTAAACGAAGCCGGGCCATCGGTGCCGGTTGAGGTTCTCGGCCTCAATGGCACGCCTGAGGCCGGCGACGTGCTCAACGTTGTGGAAACCGAAGCACAAGCGCGCGAGATCGCCGAATACCGTCAGCAAGCGGCCAAGGACAAACGCGCCGCGGCCGGTGCGGCGACCACGCTCGATCAGCTTTTGGCGAAGGCCAAGGAAGACGCCAATGTGGCCGAGCTTCCGATCCTGGTGAAAGCCGACGTGCAAGGCTCCGCCGAGGCGATCGTCCAAGCGATGGAGAAGATCGGCAACGACGAAGTGCGGGTGCGGGTTCTGCATTCGGGCGTCGGTGCGATCACCGAAAGCGATATCGGTCTTGCCGAGGCTTCCAGCGCGCCGGTCATCGGCTTTAATGTCCGGGCCAACGCCCCAGCCCGAAACTCGGCTAACCAAAAGGGCGTGGAGATCCGCTACTACTCGGTGATCTACGATTTGGTCGACGATGTGAAAGCGGCGGCCTCTGGTTTGCTGAGCGCGGAGGTTCGCGAGAAGTTCATCGGCTATGCCGAGATCAAAGAGACGTTCCGCGTCACTGGCGTGGGCACCGTCGCAGGCTGTCTGGTCACCGAAGGCGTCGCCCGCCGTTCGGCTGGTGTCCGCCTGCTACGCGACGATGTGGTGATCCACGAAGGCACGCTGAAAACGCTTAAGCGCTTCAAGGATGAAGTGGCCGAGGTGCAGTCGGGCCAGGAATGCGGCATGGCGTTCGAGAACTATGACGATATCCGCAAGGGCGATGTCATCGAGATCTTCGAGCGTGAGGAAGTCGAACGCACGCTTGCCTGATTCTGGGGCCTGATCAGGTCGTATAAGTGTTTCGAGAAAGGCGTCCTTACGGGCGCCTTTTTCCTAGCTGAGCTGCGCTAAGTCCAAAGGACGCAGATCCGGATTGCGCCGCCAAACGCTTAAGTTCAGCGCGGCCGCGACGCTAACCCAGATCACATAAGGCACGAAGATGAAACCAGCGATGAGATCGAGTTGAAAGAACGTCACTGCCGTTCCAACAACGGCGATCCACAAAAGCGCCATGACGAAAAGAGACTCGCGAAAGCGTCTCAACCCGAAAAAGACCGGTGACCAAAGCGTATTGAAGGCGATCTGCATTGCCCAAAACGCCATCGCATAGGCGCTGCCTTCCAAAACAGCGACGCGTGACGCAGCGTAGGATGAGCCGATATAGAGCGCGGTCCAGACGAGGGGAAACGCCCAATTGGGCGGCGTCCAGGGCGGCTTGTCCATGCTTTGATACCAGGCGCCGGGCGGGAACACCGCGCCCGTTGTCGCCGCGCCCGCCGAGGCCAGAAAGAAGATCACAAAAAGCGTCCAGTCCATGGCGGCTATCCTTGCTCTAAAGCGCCCCGACTTGGGCCTTTGGGCCTTGCCTACGCTCCAAGGCCTCCAACTCTCCCAAGACTTTGGTCACACGCGCGCTCCAGGCATTGCTGGGCGCCGGAGGACGGGATGCAGCCTCCACCAGAAATGCCGTTTCTTCGAGCGGTCGTGCGAAGATCACTGGGTTCTTCGGCGCCGCACAGGTCCAGGCCGCACGCAGGACCGAGGTGCCCAGCCACCCGACCTTTTGCGCCGCACTCGTCCGCGCGCGATGCGCTACGGCGTCATAGCCAAGCCGCGCCAGTTCGTCCCCGATTCCCGCATAGATGAACCGCGCCGCGAAAATGCCGGGCCGCGCGGCGAGAGGAAGACCCGAAACTCCAGATTCGGCACGTGTGTAGAGCCTGCGCGCCTCAGACAGGAGCCGCCGGATCAAGCGACTAAGCTCGGGCGACATGGTCGGCTCAGCGAGGAAGCGTTCCGGGTCGATGCCCTGCTCGGTCAGCCATTCCGTCGGCAAGTAAAGCCGCCCAGCGCGCGCGTCTTCGCCCACATCGCGGGCGATATTGGTCAGTTGCATCGCAACGCCCAGATCACAGGCCCGTGCGAGCGCATGTTCATCGCGCACACCCATCAAAACGCACATCATCGCGCCAACCGCCGAGGCAACACGCGCGGAGTAAGACCGCAGCCCGCTCAGATCCGCATAGCGCCGCTCCATCCCGTCCCAGGCAAGGCCCTCCAACAGCGCTTCTGGCAGGGCGCGGGGCATCTCGAACTCTTCGACCACGGCGCAAAACGCGCGGTCGGCGGCGAAGTTTCGCGGATGTCCGGCGTAGATCTCATCGAGACGCTGGCTCAGCTTCAATACAGCAGAGGCCTTGCGATCGGAGAAGTCCACGGCGTCATCGGCCAACCGGCAGAAAGCATAAAGCGCAAGTGCCGGGTCTCTGACACGCTGAGGCAAAAGCCGTGAGGCCGCGTGGAAGGAATAGCTGCCCTCCTGGATCGCGGCACGACACACCGCCAGATCGGCCTCAGCAATCATTCTGCAGCAAGCCTTTCGGCGGACCCGGCCGTAGTGGCGCGACCGGCGTGGGGCGCATCAGGCACCAAATGCATGAGCACCTCGGAGGATGTCACGACCGATGGCACGCCCGCGCCGGGATGTGTCCCTGCCCCGACCAAGAAGAGATCGCGAAAATTTTCTGAGATATTGTGCGGCCGGAACCAGGCGGATTGGAAAATCCGTGGCTCTAGAGAGAATCCCGCGCCATGGGGGCTGAGATACCGGCTGGCGAAGGTTTCCGGCGTGAAAGCCTCGCTTGCGCTCAGATGCTCTCTGAAGCCCGGGATCAAATGCGTATCGAGCACATCGGCCAAACGCTCTTGATAGGTGTCTTTCATCGCGCCCCAATCGACCGGGTCGCGACCGTGCAAATTCGGAACCGGGCTGAGCGCGTAGAAGGTGTCGTCCCCCTCGGGCGCGGCACTCGGGTCGAAGGCAGTCGGGCGATGAAGATAGATCGACATGTCATCGGCCAGGTTCCGCTTCATGAAGATCTCATCCAGCAGACCGCGATAGCGGGGGCCGTTCAAAATCGTGTGGTGGCCCACATCTGTCCACTTATCGCGCGTGCCCTTGGTGCCGAAATACCAAACGAACAGGCCCATCGACCAACGCGCCCGATCAAGCCGCTTGGGGGTCCAGCGCTTTTTGGCGTGACGGCGCAAAAGCTGACCATAAGTGAAGCCCGGATCGGCATTCGAAACGGTGATCGCCGATTTAAGCCGCCTGCCGTCTTCCAGGATCACACCGGCCGCTCGGCCATTTTCGACCAAAATCTCATCGACCTGGGTGTTGGGTACAAAGCGGCCGCCCTGATCGCGAATGACGCCCACCATCGCGTCAGCCAGTGCCTGCACGCCGCCCATCACGCCATGTACGCCGAAGGCTTTCTCAAGGTGGCTTACCAGGATGTACATCGACGTCACCCGCGTGGGGTCGCCGCCGATGAACAGCGGATGAAAGCTGAGCGCCATGCGCAGCCGCGGATCCCGCACCCGGCTGGCGGCATGGGCATAGACCGAGCGGTCGGCGCGCAACTTCACGAAACCAGGAAGCTCTCGGATCAAGTCCATCAGCTTGTTCATCGGGCGGCGGCCGAGCCCTTCGAAGCCAAACAGGTATCGCGCTTCGCTATCGGCTTGGAAGCGTTCGAACCCCGCCACGTCGTCCGGAGAAAGAGCCGCAATCTGGCGCAGCATCTCGTCATGGTCGGGGCGCATCTGCAGCTTGGAGCCATCGCGCCAACGGATTTCGTAATAGGGGTCGATGGGGCGCAGATCGACGTCGCGGCGAAAATCGCGACCGCATTCTGACCAAAGCTGCTCAAAGACCTGCGGCACCGTGATGATCGTCGGGCCAAGGTCAAACCGGTGTCCGCCCTGCTCGAGCGAGGAGCCGCGGCCACCCGCGCGGTCAAGCTTATCGATGACTGTCACACGGTAACCCTTGGCTCCCAGCCGCATGGCCGCCGACAGGCCACCAAGCCCGGCACCGATCACCACGGCGTGGCTTTCGGTCGGGCCCAAATCCATGTCTGGCTCGGGACCTAAGGCGTTCTGGATGTCGTTTGGATCAGCCATGCTCAAACGATAGACTGTCTAGTGTAATTTACAACTGCCCTGGTATAGCGAAGCGGAATTGGAAAGAAAATCGCATTTATCCTTCCATGTTTGCGGCTTTTTTGTCAGAGTAAGTTGACAGACCGACAGAGCCAACATGCAATCCGTGACCCTTAGCCTTTTTCGTTTTGGAACGATGGGCGACCGTCTTTGGGCGTTCGCACAAATGGGACTCGCACGATTCGCCGTCGCGCGGATCCCGGGGATCGGCTTCCACAAGCTTTGCGGCTCCGGCTCTGGTGAAGGCTTCACACCGATTCCCAACACCGCCGTTTACGGTCTTTTGGCCACGTGGGAGTCTCTTGAGGTTGCCCGTGTCGCGCTGGAGACAGCGCCGATCATACAGCGCTATCGCCGGCGTTCCGTGGAGCATTGCACGTGGTTTCTCAATGCGCGGTCGAGCCGGGGGTTTTGGTCCGGGCAAGAGCCCTTCACCATCGGTGGCACACTGCCCAAAGGGCCTATTGCTGCCCTCACTCGAGCGACGATCAAGCCGTCGATCATGATGAAGTTCTGGGGTCGTGTCCCGGCAATTTCTGATGTGATCGGCTCGGATCCGAACGTGATCTTCAAGATCGGCGTGGGTGAAGTGCCTTGGTTTCATCAAGTGACCTTTTCCGTTTGGCCAAACACCCGTGCCATGGACAACTTCGCGCGCACATCCGGTCCCCATGGCCAAGCGATCCGCGCCGTTCGGGACGGAAAGTGGTTTTCGGAAGAGCTTTATGCCCGATTTGCGATCCAGGCCGTCGATGGCAGCTGGGACGGGCAGCCGCTGCAACAGAAATTGGAGCATGCCGCATGACACACGCGTTCCCCTTCTCGGCGATTGTCGGCCAAGAGGCCATGAAACGCGCCATGATCCTGACCGCCGTCGATCCCAGCATCGGCGGCGTCCTCGTGTTCGGCGACCGCGGAACCGGGAAATCCACCGCCGTCCGCGCGCTGGCCGCCCTATTGCCGCCGATCAAACAGGTCGCCGGCTGCCCCGTGAACTCGGCCAGAGTGGAGGATGTACCGGACTGGGCCGAGGTTTCGGACCGCCGCCTCGTGGACCGTCCGACACCGGTGGTCGATCTGCCGCTCGGCGCCACCGAAGACCGCGTGGTTGGCGCGCTGGACATCGAGCGCGCGCTCAGCCGAGGCGAAAAGGCGTTTGAACCCGGCCTGCTGGCCGAGGCCAACCGCGGGTACCTCTATATCGATGAGGTCAATCTGCTCGACGATCATCTGGTCGATTTATTGCTCGACGTCGCACAATCGGGTCGAAATGTGATCGAGCGGGAAGGCCTGTCGATCGACCATGCCGCTCGGTTTGTTCTCGTGGGATCGGGCAACCCGGAGGAAGGGGAATTGCGGCCGCAATTGCTTGACCGGTTCGGTCTTTCGGTCGAGGTGACCTCGCCACGCGATATCGAGACCAGGGTTGAAGTGGTGCAGCGCCGCGATGCCTTTGACCGGGATCCTACCGCGTTCGCCAAGGCTTGGCGGCGCAAGGACCTGGCCCTACGACGCAAGATCCTTGCAGCACGTGATATCTTGCCCGAGATCGCAACGACCCAGTCCATCTTGCGTGATTGCGCCGAATTGTGCGTGGCGCTCGGATCGGACGGCTTACGCGGGGAGCTGACCCTGTTGCGCGCGGCCCGGGCTCTGACAGCCTTCGAAGGCAAAACGGAAATGTCGCGGGCGTCGCTCAAAAACGTCGCGCAAATGGCGCTCAACCACCGGCTGCGCCGCGATCCGCTCGACGAAGCGGGCTCGGGCGTGCGCGTGGCCCGGATCTTGGAGGAGGTCCTGGCATGACTCTCGAGACCGCCTGGGACAGGGCGGTTTTCGCGCGGGCGTGCTTTCTGATCGCACCGGATCGGCTTGGCGGCTTATGGCTGCGCGCCCGGTCTGGTCCCGTGCGAGACCGCTTTCTTGCGCCGATCCTGTTGGCTTACACGACCGATCTCCGGCGCATCCACCCCGCCATCGATGATCAAACGCTGTACGGCGGGATCGACCTGACCACATCGCTTACAACCGGCGGCTTGGTGCGCAGCGCGGGCATTCTGCAGCAAACGACGACGCTTCTTTTGAGCATGGCCGAACGCGCTCCAGCAGGGCTGGTGGCGCGGCTCGGGGCCGCTTTAGATCAGAGGCCTGACCTCAAGCTTCTCGCGCTCGATGAAGGTACGGAGGAGGCCGAGGCGCTAAGCCCCACCCTAAGCGATCGGCTTGCGCTTCGCGTAGACCTCACGGAGGTCGGGCTGAGTTTGGCACAGACCGGGTCTGAGATGTCTGACATCCCGGCGGCGAGAGCGCGGCTCAGCCATGTGGTCGCCGATGCAGCTTGCGGGAAGCTTCTCGTCGAATTGGCCGCGTCCTTGGGCATCGAAAGCCTGCGCGCGCCGATCCAAGCCCTGCACGTCGCGCGCATCTCGGCCGCACTGAATGGATCGCCGAGTGTCACCGAGGAAGACTTGGCGAATGCGGCCGCGCTCGTTTTGCTGCCGCGTGCGACGCAGATGCCCGCGCCAGCGGACGACAGTGCCGAGCCGGAACCCGAGCAAACTCCGCCCGAGAACCAGGAAGGCCAGGGCGACAACGGCAGGCAGCCCGAACTATCCGATGCCCTACCTGAGGAGCTATTGCTCGAAGCCGTGCGAGCACTTTTGCCGAACGATTTGTTGGACCGGCTCGCCGCGCGCTCAGCGGTGCGAGCGGCCGAAAGCGGTGCTGGGGATGGCGCCAAGCGGCGTGGCAATCGGCGGGGACGACCGCTGCCCGCGCGACCCGGAAAGCCCAGAAGCGGCCACCGGGTGGATCTGATCGCGACGCTGCGGGCAGCGGCGCCCTGGCAAAAGGTCAGACAAGGCTCGAGTATGCATAATAGGCTCAAAATTCGAGCTTCTGACATTCATTTGAAAGCCTTCGAGGAAAGGTCAGACCGCGCGGTGATTTTTTGTGTCGATGCGTCCGGGTCGGCGGCTTTGGCGCGGCTAGCCGAGGCGAAGGGCGCGGTAGAGCTTCTCCTCGCCCAGGCCTATGCGCGGCGTGACTATGTGGCGCTTTTGGCGTTCCGCGGTCAGCAGTCGGATCTTCTGCTGCCGCCGACGCGCTCCCTTGTTCAGACCAAGCGCAGATTGGCGGCGCTGCCTGGTGGCGGCGGCACACCTTTGGCAGCGGGTCTACAGGATGCGCTGTCGCTGAGCGACAGCGTTCGGTCACGCGGCATGACGCCCGCAATCGCAGTGCTGACCGATGGGCGGGCGAACATAGCCCTGGACGGCACGGCCAATCGGGCGCAAGCGGCGAGCGATGCCCGGGACTTCGCGCGCCTCATCCGCGCCCGGCATGTGCCCGCTATGGTGATCGATACGGGCCAACGCCCCTCCGAAGCCTTGGGTGGCCTCGCGCGGGATATGGGCGCGGGCTACCTTCCGCTGCCCCGTGCGGATGCCAAGGCGCTATCGAACGCGGTCGAAAGCACCCTATGCAGCGCTTGAGCCCGTATCTGAGCCGTGGCGCGCCGGGGTCGCTTCCGGAAAACTGGCCGCTGCGCGCGCATAGCTACACCGCGCGGGTCGCGCCTTATCGGTGGCACTTGGTGCGCACGGGCGATGGCCCCGATGCTTTACTGTTGCACGGTGCGGGCGCATCAAGCCATTCGTGGCGCGACCTGATTGATCCGCTGTCAAAGCGTTACCGCGTGACTGCGCCCGATCTTCCCGGCCATCACCTCACGCGCAGCTTTACCCGCGCGCGGCTCAGCCTGCCTCAGATCAGCCATGACCTTGGTCATCTTCTGGATCAGCTCGATACCTCTCCACGCCTGATTGTGGGGCATTCTGCGGGGGCGGCCGTGGCGCTCAGCCTGGCGGCGCGTCAATCCGTGCCGCCCGACTTTGTCGTGCTGATCAACGGCGCCGTCGAAAACTTCCGTGGGCCAGCGGCTCTGATGATGCCGCTCATGGCGCGTTTTTTGGCACTAAACCCATTTGCAGGGCCATTTCTATCGCATGAAGCAAAGCGCCCCGATGCCGTGCGGAAGATGCTGCGTATAACGGGAAGCGAGCTGGATCAGACGGGGCTGTCGCATTATGAGCATCTTGTCGCTGACCCGCGCCATATCGAGGGGACCGTCGGCATGATGGCGTCTTGGTCGCTTAGCTCGATTGAACCGCTTTTACCGAGGATCGCCTGTCCTGTGCTTATCCTACACGGCGATCGGGACGGCGCGGTCAGCGTGGATGTCGCCAAGCGCACCGCGCAGGCCCTGCCGAATGCGAAACTTGTGGTCCTGCCGGGTGGCGGACACCTCGTCCACGAAGAACGCCCCGATCTGATCCTGAGCGCCATCCAAGAGTTCGCGGACGCTCTGGCGAAAGAAACGGTCTAGGCCGGCTCAGGCGACCTCATGGGCAAGGGCGCATTGCTTCCACAATGCTCTAAGCGCCTGCACCAAAAATTCGATGTCGTCATCGCTGTGGAGCGGGCCGGGCGTGAAGCGCAAGCGCTCCGTGCCTTTCGGCACTGTGGGGTAATTGATCGGCTGCACGTAGATCCCGAACTGATCCATCAGAATGTCGGAGATCATGCGGCATTTGACCGGGTCTTTGACCATCACCGGGATGATGTGGCTGGGATTGTCCACATGGGGGATTCCCTCCCGCGTCAGGCGGTCGCGCAGGCGTTTGACCTGACGGCGCTGCATCACGCGTTCATCTTCACTGGTCTTGAGATGGCGGATCGACGCGGTGGCCGCCGCCGCGACGGCCGGGGGCAGTGCGGTGGTGAAGATGAAGCCAGAGGCAAAGCTGCGGATGAAGTCGATGAGTGCTGTGGAGCCTGTGATATAGCCGCCGACGACGCCGAACGCCTTGCCCAATGTGCCCTCAATCAGGGTGATGCGGTCCATCAGCCCCTCACGCTCGGCCACGCCGCCGCCGCGCGGGCCGTACATACCGACCGCATGAACCTCGTCGATATAGGTCATCGCACCGTATTTATCGGCCACGTCGCAGATCTCTTTGATCGGCGCGATATCGCCATCCATGGAATATACGCTTTCGAATGCGACGATCTTGGTCGCGTTCGCCGGACAAGCCGCCAGATGACGCTCAAGGTCTTCCACATCATTGTGCTTCCAAATCCGCCGCTCGCATTTGGCATGGCGGATGCCTTCGATCATCGAGGCATGGTTCAGCGCGTCCGATAGGATGACTGCGTTGGGAAGACGTGAGCCCAGCGTGCTGAGCGAGGCCCAGTTCGAGACATAGCCCGAAGTGAAAAGCAGGGCCGCTTCCTTGCCGTGCAAATCGGCAAGCTCACCCTCCAGGATCTTGTGGTGGTAGGCGTTGCCCGAAATGTTACGCGTCCCGCCCGCGCCCGCGCCGCAGGTCGCGATCGTATCCATCATGGCCTCGGTGACTTTGGGGTTTTGACCCATCCCAAGATAGTCATTCGAGCACCAGACGGTCACATTGTCTTGGCCGGTCGGACCGTGGTTTCTCACCCTCGGGAAATCTCCGCAGCTGCGCTGAAGCTCAGCGAAGATCCGGTAGTTCCCCTCTTGCTTAAGGGCGTCGAGTTGTTCCTGAAACAGGCCATCGAACTTCATTTTGAATCCTCGCTTTGCAGTCTTGCTTGGGAGTGTTTGGGACGCTCGGGCAGCATCCAGCGCCACAGCCGTTCGTCAGGCAGTGGCAAAACCATGAACCAGTGTTCAATGAGCGCCAGCATCGTCAGCGCAGTCAGCAACGCAAAGCCAACCGCCGCCCCGGAGGTCTGGGCGGCGAGAAGGGCGCTGAACCAAAAGGCCGCCGCAAAACTCAACCCGGTGATCGAAATGGGAAACAGCCAGTTCATCCGTGCAACGCGGAAATGGCTCGGCAGGTGACCCAGCGGCTCGGGCAAGAACTCCACGTTGATCTTGCGCACGCCCAGATAGATGTTCAGCTTCGCGCTGATCCGCGCGCAAAATAGCAGCGCGAAGGTATAAAGCCCGAACGGATTGGCCGCGTCATGGGCCAGATAGATCATGGTGACGAAAGCGGCTGTAAGCAAAAGCTCATGATAGGCAACCGTGCCCCAGGCCTGCCGAAAACGCTGCCATTCGCTAGACCCATCGCGCCTTTCGGCTCGGTTCGGCCCTGTGATGATGCCGGTCAGGAAGGTCAGCTCCACCCAGCCCCAAAGCGCAAGCGCGGCGAAGAACGCCACATAGACGCTGGGCACCGAAGGATTGGCAAGGGTGTCGAGGAACGCCGCGGCGCCGAGGATCAACAGCGGCAGGTTCATGACAACGACCCAAAACCGCGCGCGCCCGCCCTCATAATCGGCCCGCCGCACGGCGCGCAGGATCACTCCGGTGGACGCCCACCAAAGCAACAATGCGACCAGCGCGGCGATCCAGGGCGAGGCGAACATCAGTAGGACGGCTCCAATCGCGTAACCTCGGGCACGTCGTGACGTTTGGCCGGGATCATCATCAGCCGGACGAATGCGACGCCGGCCCGGGCCTGGGCGCCCAGCTTGGCAAAGAAGCGCTTGTTGGCTGTCGCATCAGCAAGATCTGCATTTGCTTTTTGCAGGGCCTTCAAGCCCGGCAACCAACGTGGATGATTGATATCCAAAGTGATCGGGAAGATCTGTTTGGAGATCTCGGAGGTTTTGCGGAAGACCTCTTGCCCGTACCAATCCACATCCACGCCCAGCGCGTCGTGGAACGCCGGGCGCTGATGGTCGCGGACATACATCGTTGAGTAGACGGCCGTCAGGAAGAACTTGATCCAGTAGACATTGGCCCCACGCGTCAGCTTGGGATCGGTCTTCATCAAAAGCGCGAAGGCTTCTCCGTGGCTGAACTCATCGTTGCACCATTCCCGGAACCACTTGAAGATCGGGTGAAAGCGCAGCTCCGGGTTCGCCTCGAGATGGCGATAGATCGTGATGTAGCGCGCATAGCCGATCTTTTCGCTGAGATAGGTCGCGTAATAGATGAACTTTGGCTGGAAGTAGGTGTACTTCTTCTTTTGGGTCAAAAAGCCTAAATTGACCCGAAGTCCCGCCTCGCGCAGCGCATCGTTGATAAAGCCCGCATGGCGCGCCTCATCACGGGCCATCAGCTGAAAGAGCGTGGTGATATCCTCGTTATTGCCGCGTCGTTTCATCTCCTTGTAGAGGACGCAGCCCGAGAATTCCGCCGTGCAAGACGAGATCAGGAAGTCGATGAACTCTTTCTTCAGCCCCGGCTCCATCCCGTCCCAATCGACGGTGTCCCAGTCTTCGTTCTTCTTGAAATGCCCGCGATTGGGATCGCTTTTCATACGTGCGATCAGGGCATCCCATTCCTCGCGGATGGCGCTGACATCGACGGCGTCGAGCTTATCGAAATCGGTCGTGTAGAAACGCGGGGTGAGGAGGGTGTTTTCCATCGCTTTCGCGGTGGCCATCTCATCGGTGAATTCCGCGTCTTGGGCCTGAGCGATGGCCAGACCTTCCTCGACCGTGGTCGCATCGGCGGTATGGCTGGCCAGGGATTTGGTCGGCGCGTTCATAGCTTGGCCTCCTCGGAAAAGGAGAATTCGCAGAGCTCCATGAATTCGAAATCGCCCGTCATCCGGGTCCAAAGCCGTTCCAGAGCGCTGGCCCGCGTGATGCGGGCTTCGCGCTGTTCGGTGATCACTTCGCCGAAGGGGGCGAGAACCGGCGGGCCTTTTACCTGAACCTCATCGCCAGGATGGATGATTGCGCCGTTCAGAAATTTCACATGCGCGTGCAGGCTGTCGAAGGTGTGGCTCACCTCTACCTCGCAGGGCGCATTTTCGTACTCACGCGTGAGCAGTCCCATGGGTCATTCCTCCAAAAGAGCCGACAAATGACGCAGATTGTTGGTGCCGAAACCCATCAGCTCCAACGTGTCTCCGGTCAGTTCGTCGCGTAGTCCGATGCGGTGGTCTGAATACCGCACCAGTTGAATCGGGTCCGAGGCGTCGATGCCGCGTGCGCCGCGCCGACGTTCAAGAACCCGGTAGATGCTTGGCAAAGCACCGGCATCACCGGCGGCAAGGTCAAGCAATTGAATGCCATCGGCGTCGGTCACAATGACCGCGCCGCTGGTTTCGCTATAGATCTGGATATGCTGTTCGGCGACGATCGGCGCCTCTTCCAGGCTTGGCGGGCTCGCCGCGAGGGGCCTGTCGGTCAGGCGCGCATAGCTGGCGATTGCAAGGACCGAGAGACACAGGGTCACCATCGCCCGCACCAAAACGCGAGGGATCAGCTCGCGGTCACGCTTTTGCTGGGTTGTGCCGAGTTGGGGGTCGTTCGCCATCTTTCACTCTCCTCTATTCGGCGGCCACGGGCTGGACGTGGACGTCGGAGCTCACCCGGGGGCGAGCGAGATCGGTTTCTGCGGCTTCGGCCAGGATCGCCGCGACGCGAGCCGCGTCAGGAATGCAGCGCAGGCAAGGCTCTGCGACACGTAGATGCCAGGGCCGGACATGCGGCCAGAGCATGAGATACGACAGGCGCAGCTGATCGCGCTTGGTCTGCAGCGCAATCGTGCCAGTGCCATTGCGCTTGGCTGACAGGCCCGCGCTTTCGATATGCTGGAACGGGATGTTCAGCGTGATCGACAGGGCCGCGCCGACCTTCATCACCACGCGTTTGTTGGTGATCGTGTAGTGCGCCCCGCGCGCCTGGGCGTAACCCATCAGCGCAAAGAGCCCCATGCCAAAGATACCAAGCACCAGGATCGGGCTGGCGCCAAAGGCCGCAAGGCCCCAGCTCTGGCTTTCGGTCAAAAGCACCATCCGCCAGAGGAAGGCCAATAGGACCCAAACGGCGATCCACTTCACACCGAAGGCCTCAAGGGATAGGCGCCACCAATCAGGTTTTCCCTGCCACAGGATCTCTTCGCCTTTAGGCAGCCGGGCCGGCAGGCCCGGCGGCAACGGATTTAGGTCGTGGTCATTCTCACGCATGGTGCGCGCTCCTTAGACGATCGGGTTGTAGCGCTTCTCGTCGGCATAGAGCGTGCCGCCGCCGTAATACGCCTGGATCTTCTCTTCCTCGAGCATCGTGATCTGCGTGGGGGACTTGATCACCGGCACATTCGGGAAGTGCTTGCCGTAGATCGAGCGCACGCGGACGCGGTCTGTTTTGATGATCGCAAAGTGGATCGGGATCAGGCGCTTTCCGCCACCATCCTTCAGCTCAACCTCGACGTAGCGGACCAGTTGCTCGGGCAGGTCGATCCACATATCGACGACCTCACCGACAACTGCCTTATCCCCGGCCTGAACCGGCAAGCCACGCGGATCGAGGCCGGCGGAGACAAAGAAGTTGTCGGTCCGCGCCATCGGCACAATCTTGTTGTGGCCGTGTGCGTCGAGCTCCGGCAGGTCGCGTCGCGCCGCCCAGGAGGCCGGGCCGACACCGTCGAGCATCGGATCACCGGTTGGCTCAAACGGGTAACCGCCCGATGGGCTTGTCTGCCGAAGGGCGAGGTTTTCGCGCTTTTGCACGTCGGGACCGGGCACCGTCACTTCACCGCGACCATGGGGCAGGATGAATGTCTTGGGCTTCGGGACCGGAAAGGGACCCTGGTTGGGCGCAGGCGAGCCATCATCGCTTTCGAGCGGGTAGCCCTCGCGCATATTCTCGGTCTGCAGGTAGTAGATCAACAAGGCAAAAAAGACCCAAAACAGCCAAATCGACAGGCTTGCTAGGTCGAAGTTACCGAAGAACATATTGTCCATTTTGTATCCTCCGTGAGACTAGGTCGGCAGGTCGGCAAGGCCGAATTTGCCGACCTGTCCGCCTGGTTGAGACGCCTGGCGCCGCAGAAGCGGCCCCAAAGCAATGAGCGTTGCAAAGAGCAACAGGATTTCGAGGTGATAGACGAACGTGTATCCGATCGCTGGCGTGTTCACGGCTGACCCGAAGGCGCCTGTCCCAACCAGCGCGCTGACCGCGTCGCGAAGACCGCCGCCCAGCGCGATCGACACACCCGCCGCGGTGGCTTGTGCGGCCCCCCATGCGCCCAGCGCCAGGCCACGGCCCGCCAGCCCCTCGACCGGCATGGTCATCGCCGCGGTCAGGGTCGCGATGGCGAAAAGCCCGCCGCCGAAGCCGATGCCGCAGGCACCAAGGAAGAACAGCAGGTCAGATTGCATCGGGCTCGAAAGAATGATGGCCGAAAACGCCGCCAATCCCGCCAGAAGGCCCCGGCTGGCCATGCGAACCGGCGCAAGTCCCTTGCGCAATAGGCGCGCAGCAAGGGCAAAGCCAAGCAAGGCGCCACCCGCCCAGGTCGCCGTCAAAAGCGTGGTCGCCGATACCGACAGGCCCAAGATCTCACCGCCATAAGGCTCGAGAAGGACGTCCTGCATATTGAACGCCATCGTCCCGAGGAAAACCACGACAAGCAATTGCCCTGCCGTCCCGCCAGCGGTGTAGTCCGTCCAGGCCTGCGCGAAGCTCGGGCGTGGCTCGGACCGTTGTTCGGCCGTCATCGGCTGAACAATCTCCTGCTTCCAGAGCGCGACCACGTTGAATAGCAACGTCGCAAGTGCAGCGCCTTGGACGACTTGGATCAGTTTCAGAGGCGTGAAGTCGCGCAACAGCCAGCCGATGATCAGCGCGGAAATCCCCATGCCGAGCAGGAACATCACGTAGAGCAGCGCCACGACGCGGGGCCGGGTCTCTTCAGTGGCGCGATCCGCCGCGAGCGCGAGACCGGCGGTTTGGGTCATGTGCATACCGAGGCCGGTCATTACAAAGGCAAGCGCCGCTGCCACTTCGCCCAGGAAGGGAACTTGATGCGTGGGGCTACCGCCGAGGACCAAAAGCGCGACGGGCATTATGGCCAATCCACCCATTTGCCAAAGCGAGCCGAACCAGAGGTAGGGGATCCGCTTCCAGCCGATCGCGCTGCGATGGGTGTCGGAGCGGAAGCCCAGAAGTGCACGGAACGGTGCGATCAGAACAGGCAAGGCCACCATTAGCGCCACTAGAACAGCAGGCACCGAAAGCTCTACGATCATGACACGGTTGAGCGTGCCAAGCAGTAGGACGCCGGCCATCCCAACAGAAATCTGAAACAGCGACAGCCGAAGCAATTGCCCAAGGGGCAGTGCCTCACTGGCCGCGTCAGAGAACGGAAGATACTTGCTTGCGATTCGGGAGGCTGTCGTCATGGGCGCGCCTCCAGACATGTCGAGATATAGAAGCCGCGGCTGACGCGCTCCACTGCCTTAACAGAGCCAAACTGGCTTAATAGGCTCTGATCTTGGGCCAAACTGCCGATAGCATGCGGCACCATTCGGGGCGACCGATCCGCTCGGGGGAAGAGCTTCCCGAGACCAAACATTATGGATAGCAGCGGCGTGCGCGGTGGCAGGGTGAAGACGATCGAGCCATCGACGCGCGGCGCGAGCGCGCTCAGCGCCGCGATCAGATCAGGGCGCGCATAGTAGATCATCGAATCCATGGCGATCACATGGTCAAAACGGCCATGCACCGGGTCGAGCATATCGCCCGCGGCAAAGGTGATCTGGGGATGCAGGTCGCCCGGTACGCGGCGGCGGGCAATCTCGATCAGATGTGGTGAAATATCGGCAGCCACGACCTTTGCCCCGCGTAGGGCCAACACCTCAGTCATCGCACCTGTACCGCAGCCCGCGTCGAGGATGCGCAACCCGGTGAGATCTTCGGGCAATCGGCTGAGCATCACGGCGCGCATCGCGTCGCGGCCTTCGCGCACGGTTTGGCGGATACCGGACACCGGGGCGTCGGAGGTCAGCCGCGCCCAAGCCGCCGTAGCGGTGCGGTCAAAATACGCTTCGACCCGGTCGCGGGTTGCGCCGTATGTCGCCGATTGCTGCATCAATCGAAGCCTAACAATTCAAAGATATCCCGGTCAGGCAGCGGATCGGGCGCCAGGGGTTCGGTCCCGTTCCAAAGCGTTTGCGCCAATTCGACATAGCCTTTCCGGGCCAGGACGATGTCGTCCTCATCCGGCATCTCAAAGAGCGTTTTCTTCTTGAGCCGTGAGCGCCGGATCGCGTCGAAGTCGGGCATGTGCACCAGGCGTTTGAAGCCAACCGTGTCGCAGTAGCGGTCCACCTCGTCGGTGGCGTGGCTACGATTGGCCACACAGCCAGCCAAACGCACATTGTAGTTCTTGGATTTCGCCTGAACCGCCGCGATGATCCGGTTCATTGCATAGATGGAGTCGAAATCATTCGCGGTTACGATCACCGCGCGGTCGGCATGTTGGAGGGGCGCGGCAAAGCCACCGCAGACCACATCGCCCAAAACGTCAAAGATCACGACGTCGGTTTCTTCGAGCATGTGGTGCTGTTTGAGCAGCTTGACCGTTTGGCCCACGACGTAGCCGCCGCAGCCCGTGCCCGCCGGCGGGCCACCGGCTTCAACACATTTCACGCCGTTGAAGCCTTCGGAGACGAAATCCTCGGGCCGGAGTTCCTCGGCGTGGAAGTCGACCTCTTTGAGGATGTCGATCACGGTCGGTTGTAGGTGGCCTGTCAGGGTGAAAGTCGAGTCATGCTTGGGATCGCAGCCGATCTGCAGCACGCGCTTGCCCAGAGTGGAGAAAGCGACCGAAAGGTTCGAAGAGGTGGTCGATTTGCCGATGCCGCCTTTGCCGTAGACCGAAAAGACCTTCGCCCCCTCGATCTTCATGCTGTCGTCTTGGTGAACCTGGACCGAGCCTTCGCCGTCTTGACCTTTCTTGAGGACAGGCGGGGCGCCGAGGCCGCGCTTTTTTAGGCCCTCCGCCTCACGCGTATTGGCGCGCATGGCCGGGGGTTGTTTGGCGAGATCTCCGTTATCATCCAAAGCAGCTTTCAAGCTCGGCGCTTTGAGCGAGGGCGCCTTCAAGCTCGGTTTCGCCGTATCTGGTGCCTTTAGGCTTGGGGCTTTGAGGCTCGGGGCCTTCAAGGATGGTTTTTCATTTTCATCCGCATCTGGCCTGAGCAGAGAAGGATTTTTCGTATCTAACATGCGTATTCCTCTCTATTCCGCGGCAACGGTGACGCCTTCGAGCCGGTCTTCCAGCTCATCGGCGCCCGCTTGCAGCGCGGCCAGTGTTTCGGGGTCCGGATGCCAATAAGCACGGTCGGCGGCTTCGATCAGGCGGTTCGCCATGCGCACCGAGGCCTGGGGGTTCAATTCGGCGAGACGGCGGCGCATCTCTTCATCGAGCACAAAGGTCTCGCTCAGGCGCTGATAAATCCAAGGCTCAACCTGGCCGGTCGTCGCCGACCAGCCCAGCGTGTTGGTGACTTGCGCCTCGATCTGGCGCACGCCTTCGTGGCCGTGCTTGAGCAATCCTTCGAACCATTTGGGATTGAGCGCGCGGGATCGGGTTTCCAGCGCGACCTGATCTTGCAGGCTGCGGACCTTGCCTTCGCCGCGCGTTTGATCGCCAATCAAAACCGGCGGCTCGGTGCCCTTGGCGCGTTTCACCGCGCGGGAGATGCCGCCCAGCGTGTCGAAGTAGTGGTCAACCGTTGTGACACCCAGCTCGACACTTTCCAGGTTCTGATAGGCGACATCGACATCCGACAGGGCGGCTTGCAGCAGGCTAAGGTTTTTCTGCGCCTTGCCATCGCGGCCATAGGCAAAGCTCTTGCGGGCCTCATAGGCGTCGGCCAGGTCGTCTTCCTGGCTCCACGCGGCGCTGTCGATCATCACGTTGACATTTGCGCCATAGGCGCCTTCGGCATTCGAGAAGACGCGCAACGCCGCCGTCTCCAAATCGCAGCCCATCTTTTGCGCATAGGCCAGGGCGTGGGCGCGTACGAAATTCTGCTCCAGAGGCTCATCCGCACTGGCCGCGAGCCACGCCGCCTCAGCCAAGAGTTTGGTCTGAAGCGGCAGCAGGTCGCGGAAGATGCCAGACAAGGTCATCACGACGTCGATGCGCGGACGGCCAAGCTCTTCGAGCGGGATCAGATCAGCGCCCGAAAGGCGGCCATAGCTGTCGAAACGCGGTTTCGCGCCGAGCAGCGCGAGCGCCTGACCGATCGGGCCGCCATCGGACTTGATGTTGTCCGAGCCCCAGAGAACGAGGGCAACGGTCCGGGGCGCGCCACCGGCAGCTTCGATCACTTTGGCTGCCTGCCGCGCGCCATCTTGCAGCGCATAGGCGGTGGGCATCCGGAAGGGGTCGAAGGCATGAATGTTGCGCCCGGCCGGTACAATCTCGGGGCTGCGGATCAGATCGCCGCCCGGCACCGGCGCGATAAACCGGCCGTCCAAGGCGCGCATGAGACCGTCAAGTTCATGGCTGCCTTTCAACCCATCGACGATGCGGCCCAGGGTTTCGGGATCGCTGGTCGGGAGATGATTGAGGTAGCCTTCGAGTTGGCCGCGATCGGGCACGCGGCCCACGACATGGAGGCCTTCTGTGATCAGCGCCTCTTCGGTCTCGAGCAGTTTGAGCCAAAGCGTGTCCGGGGCCTCATCGCCCAGATCCACCGCTTCGGCCTGCGCTGCGATTAGCGCCTCAAGCTCCGGGCGGTCCGGGGCATCTGGCGACAATCCGCGCCAGCGTGTGAGGCTCTCTTTTAGTTCCAAAAGCCCGTTATAGAGACCTGCCGCGCAAAGCGGCGGCGTCAGATGCGTGACCGTCACGGCGTTGGAGCGGCGCTTGGCCAGGGTCGCCTCAGACGGGTTGTTGGCGGCATAGAGATAGACATTGGGCAGATCGCCGATCAGGCGGTCCGGCCAGTCCTGGCCGCTCATGCCGGACTGCTTACCCGGCATGAATTCCAAGGCACCGTGCATGCCAAAATGCAGAACCGCATCGGCACCATAGGTTTTGGACAGCCACAGATAAAATGCGGTGAAGGCATGGGTCGGCGCAAATCCCGTCTCGAACAACAGGCGCATCGGGTCGCCTTCATAGCCGAAGGTGGGCTGCACCCCGACGAAGACCTGACCGAAATGTGCGCCCAACACGAACACGCCGGATCCATCAGCCTGAACTCGGCCCGGCGCCGGGCCCCAGGCGGCCTCAACCTCATCGAGCCATGGGCAATTGCCGACGACCCAATCCGCCTCTATCCGGTCCGCGACATTGGCAGGCTGTCCGTACTTCTTGGCATTGCCGTCGAGCAACGCGGCGCGCAAGGCGTCCACATCCTCGGGCAGGTCAACTTGGTAGCCTTCGGACTTCAAACGGCTCAGCGTGTTCCAGAGGCTTTCAAAAACCGAAAGATGCGCGGCGGTTCCAACGGCGCCGGCATTTGGGGGGAAGCCAAACAAGACAATGGCGAGTTTTTTGTCGGCATTGGCCTGACGGCGGAGAAAGGCGCGCTTTTGGGTCCGCGCGACCAGGGCATCGACCCTTTCGTCACAGGGCGCCATGGTCCGGTCACCTGACATGTGCCGCCCGCCAAAGACTGTCGGCCCAGTGGCGCCGTCGATCTCGGGCAGTGCCACCAGCATGGTCGTTTCAACAGGCCCAAGGCCCTGACCCGAACCTTCCCATTGCTCGATCGTCTGAAACTCGATGGGGTGGGCTGCGATATAGGGCACGTCCAGGCGGCTGAGGATCTCAACCGCGGCATCGCTGTCGTTATAGGCCGGGCCGCCGATAAGGCTGAACCCGGTCAGAGAGACCAGGGCGTCAATCCCATCCTCAGACATATACATGTCAATCGCGGGGCGACCATCGAGGCCACCGGCAAAGGCCGGGCGCACGGCGAGACCCGCCGCCTGCAACTTTCGGATCACCGCATCGTAATGCGCCGTGTCACTGGCCAGGATGTACGACCGCATCATCAAAAGCCCGACGGTCGCGACCGGGTTCTTGGGCTGCGGCAAAGCACCGAGGTCTGTCGTGATGTGATGGCCCGGCAAATCGGGATGGTAGAGGCCGACATCCGGGTAATCGATTGGCGGCGCCGCCTCGGCGCCGCGCAGCGTACTGTCAGCCGCATACCGGCCCACCAGAAAGCGCACCATCTGTTCGACGTTATCGTCCGAGCCGCCCAGCCAATAAAGCATCGTCATGAACCAGGCGCGAAGGTCCTGAGCTTTGCCCGGCACGAAACGCAGGATCTTGGGCAGACGGCGCAGCATCCGCATCTGCTTCTCGCCCGACGATGCAGAGGGCGATTTCGACCCGCGCAGCTTTTTCAGAAGCTTCATCGCGCCGGAGCTGGGCTTGGACATGTCCAGATCGCCCATGCGCGTCAGCGATACGATCTCGGGCGCGGAAATCATGCCGACCATTGCGTCGCAATCCACGCGGCGGGCGCGCAGTGTCGGCAAGATCGCTTGCAGGTGTTCTTCCAGGAACAGCAGGTTGACGATAACGATATCGCCATGCCGCACGGCCTCTTTGGCAAGCTCAAGCGTGTCAGGGCTTTCGGCCCATTCCGCTGCGGCATGGATCGAAATCGACAGACCCGGAAAGACATCCGCCAAACGCGCCGAGACACGTGCGGCGGGGCCTGCCGCGTGGGCATCAAGCGTCAGGATCACGACGCGGTAGCCGATATAATCGCCACTATCGCGCATAATGGGCCTTCGCCTCGTAAAGGGTGTCTAGGGTGATCTCCTCGAGGCCTTGCTCGGTCGCAAAGGTCTCGGTATTGCGCTTGGCCTTGCCGCGCACGAAGAACGGGATCTTTTTCAGTTCGCGCTCAGCCTCGCTTGTCCAAGCGAACGTGATCAGCTCATCTTCGGCCTCAACTTGTTCGGGGGGCGCTGCCGGTTCCAAGGGCTCTTGCGCAGACTCGGAAATTTCGCCTTCCGCGCGCGCATGTTCTGAGCGGTGATGGCTCGGACCGGCGCCGTCATGGAACTCGAAATCCTCACGGAACATTGTCAGCAGATGCTCTTCCAGGCCCATCACAAGGGGGTGGATCCAGGTGTCGAAGATGACATTCGCCCCCTCCCAACCCGCTTGGGGGGAGTAGCGCGCGGGGAAGTCCTGAACGTGGACAGGCGCCGAGATCACCGCGCAAGGAATGCCCAAACGCTTGCCGATATGACGCTCCATCTGGGTGCCCAGGATCATCTCTGGGGCGGCCTCTTGGATGGCTTGCTCCACCGCCAGGTAGTCGTCAGTGATCAGCGCCTCGAGACCGTATTCCTGAGCGGCTTGGCGCATCGGGCGGGCATATTCGCGGTTGTAGCAACCCATGCCGACCACTTCGAAACCCATCTCATCCCGGGCGATCCGCGCCGCGGCGATGGCATGGGTCGCATCGCCGAAGATGAAGACGCGCTTGCCGGTGAGGTAGTTGCTGTCGACCGAGCGCGACCACCAAGGCATGCGCAGCCGCGAAGTGTCCATTTTCGGCTCTATATCGCAGATTTGAGCCACTTCTTGGATGAAATCTTGTGTGGCTCCGACGCCGATCGGCACGATCTTTGTATAGGGTTGATCGCAAATCTTTTGCAGGTGGCGCGCCGCGGTTTCGGCGTGCTCGGGGTAGAGCAACACGTTGAAATGCGCTTGGCCCAGATAGATCAAATCGGTGGGTTTGGCGCCCATTGGAGCGACGACATTCACCGCAATTCCCATATCCTCCATCAGCCGCGTCACCTCGACCACGTCGTCGCGATGGCGAAAGCCAAGGCCTGTCGGCCCAAGGATGTTGCAGCTTATCTGTTCGGTGCGCTCGAGTGGGCGGGCGATGTAATTTACCAGTTGGAAGAAGGTCTCGTCGGTGCCGAAGTTTTCCTTGCGCTGATAGCTGGGCAGTTCCAGCGGGATCACCGGGATTGGCAGCTCCAGCGCTTCGGCAAGGCCGCCGGGGTCATCCTGAATGAGCTCAGCCGTGCAGGACGCGCCGACGATCATGGCCTCAGGCTCAAACCGCGTATAGGCGTCACGGGCCGCATCCTTGAACAGACCCGCCGTATCCGCGCCCAGGTCACGATCCTGGAAGGTTGTGTAGGTCACCGGTGGCCGCGCGCCGCGGCGCTCGATCATCGTGAAGAGCAGATCGGCATAGGTGTCGCCCTGGGGCGCGTGTAGGACGTAGTGCAACCCCTCCATCCCGGTCGCGACACGCATCGCGCCCACATGGGGCGGGCCCTCATATGTCCAGACCGTCAACTTCATGCCTGCGCCTCGAACCGAAGTAGGCCGCGACGACGGAGCGGACGGGCAAACAGCGCGGCAAGATCGCCGGCCTGTTCGTAGAAATGCACCGGTGTGAAGACGAGCTCGATGGCCCATTTGGTACTTAAGCCCTCGGCCTCAAGCGGATTGGCAAGGCCAAGACCGCAAACGCTGAGATCGGGGCGCGCGGCACGGGCGCGGTCAAGCTGCCGGTCAACATCCTGGCCCTCGGACAAAACCGGACCGGCTGGGATCATCGAAAGATCGGCCGCGGCAAGGCTGGAGTGGATGAAGGGCGCGCCGATCTCGATCGCCTCCATTCCGCATTCTCGGATCAAAAAACGCGCCAGCGGAATCTCGAGCTGACTGTCGGGGAAAAAGAATACGCTCTTGCCTTTGAGCGTGTCAGCGGCGGCGGCCACGGCTTTGCGCGCACGGGCCCGGGGCGCGGCAGTCACGCGATCAAACGTCTCTTCATCGACGCCGAACTCTTCCGCGATGGCGGCGAGCCATGCCGTCGTCCCCTCCTCGCCGAAGGGGAAAGGCGCCTCGATCCGCGTCGCGCCCGCCCTCTCAAGAGCGGCGGATGTTTCACCAAGGAAGGGCTGCAACAGCGCGTACTTTGTGTTCGGGCCGACCGCTGGCATCGCATCAGCGCGCCGTGCCGGAAGCACCCGCACCGGTCCTACGCCCATCCGCTCAAGTAGGCTGAGCGCTTGGTCCTCGACAACATCGGGTAAGGCGCCGACCAACAAAAGCTCCCGCGCATCGGTTTCCGGCAGGACCGGCACCATCGCAGCAAGGCAGGTGTCTTCACCTTGGGTGAAGGTCGTTTCGATCCCGCTGCCGGAGTAGTTTAGAACACGCACGTGAGGGGCGTGCTGCACATTCAAGCGCTCGGCGGCTTTCGAGAGGTCGAGCTTGATCACCTCGGACGGGCATGAGCCCACAAGGAACAGTTGTCGAATATCCGGACGGCGCGCCAGCAGGCGGCCGACCTCTCGGTCCAACTCATCATTGGCGTCGGCCAAACCGGCCAAATCGCCCTCCTCCAGCACCGCAGTACCAAAGCGGGGCTCGGCAAAGATCATCACGCCCGCTGCGGATTGCAGAAGATGCGCGCAGGTGCGTGAGCCCACCACGAGAAAGAAGGCGTCCTGCATCTTGCGGTGCAGCCAGATGATGCCGGTGAGGCCACAGAAGACCTCACGCTGCCCCCGCTCCCGCAGGATTGGGGCGTCGCGGCAGCCGGCGCCTTGGATCGGGGTGTGGTCATTCATGCCGCGACCCCCGCTGGAACGCGCGGCGCTTGGCGTCGGGCAAGGCGCAATTTGGCGAGAAACTGTACCGCGTTGACGACATAGGCGGCATAGGCGGCCAGGGCGATGACCATCTGCACCAACGGGCTCGCCCCAAATGCGAGTGCCGCCACATAGGCCAGGTGGAGCGCGATCACTCCGAAGCTGACAACATCCTCCCAAAAGAAGGAAGGCGCGAACAGCCATTTGCCGAACACCACCTTCTCCCAGATCGAACCTGTCACCATGATCGAGAGCAGAATCAGGGTTTTTATCACGATGGACAGGGTGGCAGCGGCATAGCCGTCGCCCGTGAGCAGGTAGAGGATGACCAGAAAAAGCGAGATCAGGAACACGACGAATTGCACAGGCGCCAAGATGCCTTGGACCAAAGTCCAAACCGTTTCATCGCGGCGGCGGCGTTCATCGGCAGTGTAAACCTGCCTTGACGCACTGATGTGCAAGGTATCCGAGTGCATCGGTCCCCGATTCCAAGAAGCGCTCAGGGCAAAGCTACGCTTGGTTGGGAGAAAGTGTCAATTCAAACTTACAGTCTTAGACATGACACTTTTGGCGGGTTTTGCGCGCAAAACACTTTGGAAATAAAGGGAAACGTGGCCGGTGGCACGCTCAATCGCGCAATAAGGCTCTGGGCTTTTGCATTATTGCGAATTTGTCAATTTGCTTTGACACTGGAGGGGCAATCCGCCACACTATTGCGCGAAAGGGCCTCCGAAAGACGGGTTGGTGTTCGGCGTCAGCACGGTGCTGAACGAAGCGTCCCGGTGAGGCGGGTGGTCAATGTGGCCGACGCTGCGGACCCCAAATTGACAGCGACCGGACCAAGCATCGCGGCGGAAGTTGAACTTCTCGCAGCGCGGGCGCTTGGTATTTTAGCGTCGCATAAGACCGGGCCGTCGCGCCCGACCGACACGCGTGTCCGACGCATCAGCGATCATTTCATCGCCGAAGACCCCGAGCAATGGCACACTGCTCTGCGCAAGGTCATGGCCAAGGGCATCACGACGTCGGAAGTCATCGACCATATTCTGCCGGAAGCGGCGCGCCTGTTGGGGCAGCGCTGGATGGACAGCGAGATCAGCTTTGCCGAGGTCTCAATCGGTTCAGCGCGGATGCAGGAAGCGGTTCGCACGCTCCGGATCCAAGATGGCTTCGGCGGCAACGTTGAAGCCAAGGTTAAGGTTCTCTTTATCGTGCCGCGCCCGGAGCAACACACGCTGGGTGTTTTCGTTGCGGCTGATCAAATGCGTAGGATTGGGGCCGACGTCCATTTCTCGATCGCTCCGCATCCCCGGCAAGTGGCCGAACTTGTCCGCGAGACCCGCTTCTCGATGATCGGCCTTACGGTATCAGGCCGAAGAACACTTGCATCTGTCAAAGAGCTTGTCGATGCGATCCGAGGTAATACCCTCGTTCATACGCCGCTGGTGATTGGCGGACCGATCACCGAAAGTACGTTGGACGTGAAGGCCCTGACCAAGGTCGATCATGTCATAAACACAACCGAAGAGGCGGCGAGGATCTGCGGCCTCAGCACCACAGACCTACGAGACGATGAACGACCGTCATCCAAAGAGAGAGACGGGGCGAAGACGATATGAACACGCGTGGCACTGACTTTTGGGATGAGGCGTCCGCTCCTCCGATCTCTCCCGAGCATATTAACGACATCGTGACGACGGCCGCAGATTTGGCCATCGTTTTGGAAACCTCCGGCAGGGTGCGATCCGTGATCGTCAACCCGCTCAACCCGACGCTTGGCCGTCTCGATCATTGGAAAGATCGCGACATCAGGGAGTTTACCGCCGAGGACAGCCTCTCAAAAATCGAGAGCCAGTTGGAAGCCTACCGCGACGGCCAATCCGACAAGCCGGATGCGATTGAAATTAACCATTTCGACAATGCGAATTGGGAGTTCCCCATTCGCTACACGCTGCACAAGACCGGGCAAGATGACATCATCTTGATGCTGGGGCGCGACCTGCGCCCGATCGCTGAGCTGCAGCACCGCCTCGTGAAGGCGCAGCTTGCCCTCGAGAAAGACTACGAATCCCACCGAGACTATGAGACGCGTTACCGGGTCGTGATGGAAGCCGCGCGCGATCCCTTGGCCCTGATCCACGTGTCGTCCGGGCGCATTACCGATCTGAATGAGGCGGCTGCGCAAATCCTGGGCGCGGAAGCGGATCAATTGGTCGGCGCCGCCTTCACGCAGGAATTTGAAGGACGTCGGCGGGGCGAGTTCATCGAAAACCTCGTCGCCATGTCCGGCAATCAAACCGGCGGTGCAGTGAAGGTCGAGACGCGCCGCGGCAACCAAGCCGCCTCGATTTACCCAACCCTATTTCGAGCCGCCGGTGACCGAGTGTTGCTGTGCCGGATCGAGCCGGACGGCACCGAAGAAAAGCTGAGCGCGGAGATCGCTGGTACCCTGGCGATGCTTTATCAGGACGGCCCGGACGCAATGGTCGTTAGCGACACTCAGGGCATCATCCGCAGCGCGAATGAGGCGTTCCTCGGCCTGTGTGATGCGGGTCAGTTGAGCGAGGTCAAAGGTCGTTCACTGGGCGACTACCTGTCTCGCGGCAGCGTTGACCTTAAGGTTCTAATAGACAATGCCGCGCGCACCGGGCGCATGCGCGTCTACTCAACGCGCCTCGAGGGTGCCTATGGTGCCCAAATCTCAGTCGAGATTTCCACGACGCGCCTAGGCGGAACGGGTCTCGGCGGCTTCGCTTTTGTCATCCGCGACACCAGCCGTATGGAGGTTGTGCGGGAGCCGGCGGGTGAAGTCTCGGCCAATTCAGGCGTTCCCGTGACCAATGAAAGTATGCGCAATGTGATGGATCTGGTCGGCTCATCGCCGCTCAAGGAAATCGTGGCTGCGACCACCGATGTCGTGGAGAAAATGTGCATCGAAACTGCGGTGGAGCTGACAGACAACAATCGCGTCGCTGCGGCAGAAATGCTGGGGCTTTCACGCCAATCGCTTTATGTAAAATTGCGGAAATACGGGCTTTTGAGCAAGAATACCGACTAAGATCGGCGGTTCCTCATCAAGGCGGTTAACCGTAGTTTACACTTGCCGAGTCGCAAGGTGTCAGCCTAAATTGACACCATGACGACCGCACCAAACCTGTCTTCGCACGATGTGAGACCGGCCCCTGTGGCACGTAGTATGCCAGAGCTCGGCGCCGTCTTACGCCTGCTGAAGCCCATCACATGGTTTCCGCCAATCTGGGCGTTCATGTGTGGGGCTGTGTCTTCGGGCGTTTCCCTCAGCGATACACCGGGGCGCCTGACCCTTGGCTTGATCCTGGCCGGGCCGGTCGTCTGCGGCATGAGCCAAGCCGCAAACGATTGGTGCGACCGCCACGTCGACGCGATCAATGAACCTGACCGGCCGATCCCTTCTGGACGCATCCCTGGTCTTTGGGGCCTCTGGATTGCTTTGGCGATGTCCACGATTGGTTTGGCGCTCGGGGCCGCTTTGGGCCTGTGGGGCTTTATCGCGACCGTTTGCGCGGTAGCTGCCGCCTGGGCCTATTCCGCCGAACCCGTCCGGCTGAAGAGATCGGGCCTTTGGGGGCCGGGCCTTGTCGGGTTGTCCTATGAGACCTTGCCCTGGATCACCGGCGCGGCCGTCCTCGCCGCAACACAGCCAAGCTGGAACATCATCCTGATCGCCCTGCTCTATGGCATTGGCGCGCATGGCATCATGACGCTGAACGATTTCAAGGCGCTGCAAGGCGACCGGCAAATGGGTGTCAGATCGCTGCCCGTGACGCTTGGGCCGGAGCGCGCAGCGCGTGTGGCCTGCTGGGTGATGGCCCTGCCGCAGGTCGCGGTGATCGGCCTCTTGCTCCTGTGGCAGCAAGCCGGTTTCGCAGCAGTGATCGCGCTTGGCCTGGCCCTGCAATTCTGGGCGATGCGGGTCATGCTGCAGGATCCGAAGGCCCGCGCGCCTTGGTACAATGCAACCGGAGTGATGCTATACGTCGCCGGTATGCTTGTTGCCGCCTTCGCGCTTAGGGGGATGTTATGAGGCTGTCTTCGGGGCATCTCGCGCGGCTTTGCCTGACGAACATGGCAATCGGCGGTCTGACAGCGCTCCCGATCAATCTGTTCAACCGGCTTATGGCGGTGGAGCTCGGCCTTTTGGCGACACTTCCAGGCCTCCTTGTCGCCTTACATTACGGCGTGCAGCTGACCCGTCCCGTTTGGGGGCACCGTTCAGATGCGAAAGGCGGTCGCACGCCCTTCATCCTCGGAGGGATTGCCCTTATCGGCCTTGGCCTGATCGGCACGGCCTGGGCGATTGCCGTTGTGCAAAGCGGCCCTTTGGCCCTGGCCGTCTGGGTGCTGGCCTATATCGCCATTGGCCTGGGCGTCGGCGCGGCCGGCACATCGTTCCTCGCGCTGTTGGCGACGGCCTCGCCCGAAGGACAAAAGGGGGCATGGGCGACGGCGGCCTGGCTCGCGCTGATTTTCGGGGCCATCGTCGCCTCGGTCGGGACTGGAATTGCTCTGGACCCTTACGCGCCGGACAAGCTGATCCCTGTCGTCTCGGCGGTTTCGCTGATTGGCTTGATCCTGGCATTCGTCGCGACCTGGGGCATTGAACGGAACCTCACAGCCACCGCTGAGACAACCAACACCGAAAGCCTTCGCGAAGCCCTGCGCACAACGATGGCGGATCCGGCGGCACGCGGCTTTACCGGCTTTGTATTCCTCTCAATCCTCGCCTTTTTCCTAAGCGAAATGGTGCTTGAGCCTTTCGCGGGCCATGTCCACGGCCTTCCTCCAGAAGATTCGACGAAGCTTTCCGGCGGCAAAGACGGCGCTGCGCTGCTTGGCATGCTTTTGGCGGGCGGGCTGAGCACGCTTGGCTTTGGAAGTCTGCGAAGCTGGGCAGTTGCGGGCTGCGCGATTTCGGCCGTTGGCTTG
Organism: Pseudomonadota bacterium; assembly: GCA_038530555.1. Classification (GTDB taxonomy): domain Bacteria; phylum Pseudomonadota; class Alphaproteobacteria; order Rhodobacterales; family Rhodobacteraceae; genus HKCCE3408. Next base: position 244,724 of record JBCBCN010000002.1, read on the forward strand.
GTCGGGCTTGCTCTGCAGGGCCCGCTTGTGGCCTTCACCGTGATCATGGGGCTTGGCAACGGCCTGTTCGTCGTGGGCGCCGTCGGCTCGATGATGCGCCTTGCGGCGGCAGAAAAGCGGTCGACGGGCACGCGTATGGGCGTCTTTGGCGCAGCTCAGGCGGTGGCCGCCGGGCTGGCCAGTTTGATCTCAACGGCGACAGTCGATGTCGGGCGGGTCGCCCTGCCGATTGAGGCGGCCTACGCCTCCGTATTTTTCATCGAAGCCGGCCTCTTTGTGGCGGCGGCCTTTTTAGCGATGCGGCTTTTGTCGGCGCAGGCCCCTCAACCCCAGCTTCAACCGGGAGAATGATGATGCAGTTTGATGTGGTCGTCGTGGGCGGAGGTCCGAGTGGTGCAACTGCGGCGCATGACTTGGCGCTGGCCGGCAAACGGGTGGCGCTGATTGATCGCGAGGGCAGGATCAAACCATGCGGCGGCGCGATCCCGCCACGCCTGATGCAAGACTTCGACATCGGTGAAGAGCAGCTCCTGGCCAAGGTTAACACGGCACGGATGATTTCCCCGACCGGTCGCATGGTTGATATCCCCATCGAGAACGGCTTTGTCGGTATGGTGGATCGTAAGGATTTCGATCCATTTCTGCGTGATAGAGCCGTAAACGCGGGCGCGGAGTATTTCGTCGGAACATTCGTCCGCGTTGAGCGTGACGGCAATGACCGGCGGGTGATCTACCGCGATAAGGCCAGCGGCGAGGAGCGCGGGCTCGACACCAAGCTGATCATCGGGGCCGATGGCGCGAAGTCGAAAGTCGCGCGCGCCGAGATCCCCGGCGCCGACAAGGTGCCCCTGGTTTTCGCCTATCACGAGATCATCGAAGCACCGGAGAAAACGGAAGTTTACGATCCCGAACGCTGCGATGTGATCTATGACGGCAAGATCAGCCCGGACTTTTACGGCTGGGTCTTTCCGCATGGTGCATCGGCCAGTGTCGGCATGGGTTCGATGGTCAAAGAGGTTAATCTCAAACAAGCAACGGCTGATTTGCGCGCGGCCTCGGGGCTCGAGGCTTGCACCACCATCCGCAAAGAGGGCGCGCCAATCCCGCTGCGCCCTATGGACCGCTGGGACAACGGCCGCGATCTGGTTGTGGCCGGAGATGCGGCGGGCGTTGTCGCGCCGTCTTCGGGCGAGGGGATCTATTATGCGATGATGGGGGGACGGGTCGCGGCGACCGCGGCTCAGGCGTATCTCGCCTCGGGCCGGGTCAAAGACCTGCAACTCGCGCGCAAGCTTTTCATGCGGGAGCATAAGAACGTGTTCAAGATCCTGGGCGCGATGCAGGGCGCCTATTACCGCTCGGATGATCGGCGTGAGCGTTTTGTCAGCCTTTGTCACGATGTCGACGTGCAGCGCCTTACATTTGAGGCCTATATGAATAAGCGTTTGGTCAAGGCGAGACCCTTGGCACATCTGCGGATCGGACTGAAAAACATCGCCCATCTCACCGGGCTAATTTCTGCGACGCGCGCATGACAAATCTCATTCCCGCCTGGGTCGACGGCGAATTGATCCCGGTTGAAAAGTTGGAAGTCCATGTCCGAGGCCTCAGGCACAAGGCCGTCTCGGTCTTTATGATGCGTGAGGGAAAGGTGTTGCTTCAGCGCCGAGCGCTTGCAAAGTACCACACGCCGGGCCTGTGGGCGAATACCTGCTGCACCCATCCTCATTGGGGCGAGGCGAGCCTGACCTGTGCGCAGCGGCGCGTCCCAGAGGAGCTTGGGATGGAGGCAGGCGAGTTGAGCTATCGCGGAACGGTGGAGTATCGGGCCGATGTGGGCGGCGGTTTAATCGAGCACGAGGTGGTCGACATTTATGTTAGCGAGATGCCCGAGGGGTTTGAGCCAAACCCAAATCCGGACGAGGTGATGGACACGATCTGGTCACCGTTGAGCGGTCTCTCCGAGCAGATCGCGCGCAACCCGTCCGCCTTCACACCTTGGTTGCAGATCTACCTGCGTGATCACGCGGCCGAGATCTTCGGCGAGAGCGTTTAGCGCGCGATTGCCGTTTTGATCCTCGCCGCGATCTGCTCGGCGGACAGGCCCGCCTCTTCATACATCTCTGTGGGTGTTGCCTGATCGAGAAAGCGATCTGGTAGGCAGAGGGTTTGGACCTTCAGGCCTGTTTGCGGCGCTCCGGTCGCGGCCAAATGCTCCAATACGATCGCCCCAAAGCCCAGCCGGGCGCCTTGCTCAAGGGCAAACAGCGCGTGGTGGTTCTGCACCAAATCATCGACCAGCGCGGTATCGAGCGGTTTGGCAAATCGCGCGTCGGCCAAGGTGACGTCAATGCCGTCTGCCTGCAGAAGCGCGCAGGCGCGTTCTGCTTCCGCCAGATGCGCACCAAAGGACAGGATTGCCGCGTCTTTTCCCTTACGCAGCACCCGGCCTTTGCCAATTTCGATAGCTTGAGGTGAAGGATCGATCGCCGCGCCGGTGCCGGGACCCCTGGGATAACGAACGGCGCTCGGGCCGTCATCCAGACCGGCCATGGTGACGATCATGCGCGCCAGCTCAGCTTCATCCGCCGCGGCCATCACCGTCATGTTTGGCAGCGCGGCCAGCATACCAATGTCATAGGCACCGGCATGGGTCGCCCCGTCGGCACCGACCAAACCGGCGCGGTCTATGCAAAACCGGACCGGCAGGTTCTGGATCGCCACATCGTGGATTACTTGGTCGTAACCACGTTGTAAAAAGCAGGAATAGAGCGCGCAGAAAGGCCTAAGGCCGCCCGCAGCAGCACCGGCGGCGAAGGTGACGGCGTGCTGTTCCGCGATCCCGGTATCATAGACACGATTGGGCAGTTTAGAGAGCATTTCAGACAAGCCCGTCCCGCTGATCATCGCCGCGGAAATGGCAATGATGCTTGGATCGTCTTCGGCCAGGCTGAGCAGGGTCTTTCCAAACACTTGAGAATAGGTGGGCGGGGTGTTCTTTGGGGTAGGCTGTGCGCCGCTCTCGGGATCGTATTTCCCGACGCCGTGATACCGGTCCTCAGCCGCTTCGGCAGGCGCATAGCCTTTGCCTTTCTGCGTCACGCAATGGACGAAGACCGGTCCGGTCGGCGCGGCCTTCAACTCCAAAAACAATGCCCGCAACGCGGCCAAGTCATGACCGTCCAGCGGGCCGATATACCGGAATCCCAAAGCTTCGAAGAGGGAACGATCGGTCGTGCCTGCTTTTAGCTCGTCGAGATGTCGGGTGAGCGCGCCGACGGCGGGGTCAATCGACATCGTGTTGTCATTGAGAACCACGATCAGGTCTTGCGCCAGTTCGCCCGCATGGTTGAGCGCTTCATAGGCCATGCCCGCACTCATTGACCCGTCGCCAATCACCGCGACAACTTTGTGAGACAAACCTTGGTGATCACGAGCCACGCCAAAGCCCAGAGCGGCCGAGATCGAGGTGCCAGCATGACCCGCGCCAAAGGGATCGTGCTCGCTTTCCGCGCGTTTGGTGAAGCCCGATAGGCCGTCTTTCTGGCGCAGGCGCGCCATGCCCACGCGCCGTCCGGTGAGGATTTTATGGGGATAGGCCTGGTGGCCCACATCCCAGATAACCACGTCCTCAGGTGTCTCGAAAACGGAATGCAGCGCCACCGTCAGCTCGACCACACCCAGAGACGCGCCGAGATGGCCCCCGGTGCGCGACACGCTATGCACGATATCCGCGCGCAACTCTCGCGCCAGCGTCTCAAGCTGATGCAGCGACAGCGCGCGTAGGTCAGGAGGGCCTTCGATCCGATCCAGAAGCGGGGTGGCGAGATCAGTCATCGTGCAAGCACCGAGCAAAAAACAACGCCACCGAGGGTGTCCTCAGCGGCGTTGAACTATTTTCCGGCCAGAGGCCATGGTCAAGCAAGCTTACCCTTGGAGGGTTTCGACCGCTCCCGGCATCGGCGCCTCGATCACCGCGCCATAGGACGGGTCGAAGGCTTCCTTGGATTCCGGTGGCAGAAACAGGCTCACGAGGTAGAGCCCGTAAATGAACGCGCCCGGGATGATCACCACTGCCGCCGCGAGGGCCGCCCCTTTTAGAAATTGATTGCGAACTTCCCGGCTTAGATTGGCTTTGGAAAAGTCGCCCTCAAAGGGGGTGTTACTATCGCTCATGTCCCTGTCTCCTTATGGCCGTGCATAGCCGTGCTGTTGGGCCCAGAGGAACCAATCGTCGACGACCGTGCCCGACAACAGAATGCCGATGCCACCAGTTAGCGTGGTCAGAACCGCAAACCACCATGCCCAGCGGTGAATGCCTTCCATTGTGGCGTTAAAACCCATGGTCCAGCGCCAGAACAGGGCCGCGCGTTCAGACGCCGTGCCGCGATCCGCGATCTGCTCCAACTCACGGTCACCGGAATACCGGCTGACGGCGAGAATGGTCGCGCCGTGCATCGCAAAGAGCAGGGCCGAGCCATAGAGGAACACGATCGAGAGCGCGTGGAACGGGTTGTAGAACAGGTTCCCGTGCACAACCGAGAAGGTCAGCGTCCAATCCAGGTGGCTGAAGATGCCGTAGGGTACTGCCTCAGACCAAGACCCAATCAGAACCGGCCGGATCAGACCCAGAACGAGGAACAACCAAATCGCCGAGCCGAAGGCCCAGAAGACGTGCTTGCCCATCTTAAGTTGCTTAGCCAGGACCCAAGACCGGCCCCACCAGGACATCACCGCCACCAATAGGAAGAAGCTGGCGATTAGGAAGTATCCGCCTTCCGCCATCGGTGGGATGCTGAGGCCGTATTCCGGCGCGGGCGGCTCGAGCGAGAAGTAGAACAGATCCCGCGCGAACACGGCCGGGTTGTAGCCGGCCTGGCCCCAGTAGCTGAGGCCGACCATGACGAACCAGGTGAGGCCCGACATAAGGCTGACGATACCCCAGCCACCCAGATAGATCGGGCCAAGCTGGGCGTTACCGATCCAACCGGCGAGCAACGAAAAGTTCGTGCCCTTGGTGCGATCGTCGAGATCGACCTCTTCGACCACACCCATTTCGGCGGGGCCTTGGACCTGAACTTGGGTGAAAATGTTCTGATATTCAGCCATTGAAGCCTCCCTCAATATCGACCCAGAACGGCAGATCGACATACCAGAACCACCAATCGGCCCATGCGCTGAACCAAACGGTGCCCGATATCACGATACAGACCGCCGACCAGAACCCGGCATTGAGCGCCAAGAACAGGCCCAGGCGGTGAATGCCGAGGGGGCCGATAGAATAACCGATGAAGTCCCGGAAATAGGTATCCTCATGATCGGGTGAGCGCATTTCCTCACCCTTTTCGGGATTGGCGGCCGACAAGATCAAGGATCCGTGCAGAGCCAGGGCAAGCGCGTTCGTGAAGAAGAACGTGATCGCCACCATATGGGCCGGGTTGTAGTGGAAGTTACCGTAGGCATAGCCCACGTTGTTGACCCAATCGAGATGGCTCCAGATGCCATAGGGGAAACCGTGCCCCCAGGCGCCCATGAGAACCGGGCGGATCACCACAAGCGTGGTATAAGCAAAGATCGCCACACCGAAGGCGAAAGGCACGTGATAGCCCATGCCGAGTTTTCGGCAGATCTCAACCTCTCTAAACATCCAAGATATGAAGGCGCCATGGGCGCAGATCGTCACAAGTTGCCAGATCCCGCCATCGTTCAGGGGTGCCAAGCCAAGGCCAACCTCAAGCGGTGGCGGCTCGACCGAGATCAGCCAGGGGTTCCAAGTGTCCCCCATACTGGCGTCGAAAAAGATCAACACGGTGCCCAAAGCGGCGAAGAAGATCGTCGTGACCCCGAAAAAGCCCACATAGAAGGGGCCCAGCCAGAAATCGAACAGATCGCCGCCAATCAGCGTCCCCCCCGGGACGCGGTATTTTCTCTCGAAACTTAGCAATGCCATTGCGTCTGTCTCCGCGTTTGTCGGCCGTTCGTGGTGGAAGCGAGTGCCGCGTGTTTCAAGGTTTAGGTTTGCTGCGGGCGAGCGAGGCCGCCCGCAGCTATGTCATGATGTCGTGAGGCACCGGTGAGGGTGCCCGGCCAATCAGCCGTCCATCCCCGTACCAGCGGCGATTTCAAACCAGTTGATCCCGTTAGACAGGACCACCAGGTGGATCATCGCGGCCAGAAGGAACAGGAACACGCCTTGTGCGACGAACACACGGCGAGGGTCGAAGATCAGCCAGATCTTGTAAAACTGTGCTAGCATGCTTCGACCTCCTTAGAAGAACCACGGACGCCAGATATACGTGAGCAAATGCGCCACGCCGGCTACGCCGACGAACAGCCACATGCCGCTCAGGTACACCGAATGCAGTTCCTGCGCCTGCTCGTCGGTAAGACCTGTAAAAGACAGGTCGGTATTATCAGCCATTAACTTTCCTCCGGAACGCCAGACTGATGCCGCGCACCCCGCGGCCGGGCCCGGACGAGGCCTCATGCCCCGCCGGTTTCACCCCGAGAGGCGCTGCCTTTCGAGGTAAGCTCAGTCTCGGCTCCGGTCGTCACGCCGAGGTTTTCATGTCCGCCACCGGTCTAAGGCAGCGGGGTCTCTTGCCCGGCTGTTAGGCCGAGAAGATGCGTGGTGTGATCACGCAGGCTTGGCTCCAAGCGCGTGCCACGGGTCCCTTGTTCTTGACGCCGCGCTGAAAACAGCCGGCGATCGACGCGACGAACCCAAGCGGGAGCGACGCGATGAAGATCAAAGCGAAATAGATCCAAAACTCGGTGCGCGGCGGTTTGGCCGGGCGCGCAACGGGTGGGTTTGAGGTCATGTCAGCCATTGGCTTCACCCTCCTTTCCAGTGTGGTCATTCTGGGTGTTCGATTGGGCCGCCTGTCCTCGCGATGCGGGGGCAAGCGCGGCCACTTGATCGGCCTGGACCCGGTCCTCACCGGCTTCCAGGGCGGCCTTTTCGGCCGCATCCCGCAGGTTCTTGGCCGCTGAGATCCGGGTCAGCACCGGGTGTTCGGCCACGATCTTGTCCAGCAAAGCCTGCGCTTCGGGATCCCAAGGAAAGTCTTTTTTGAGATTGCTGGGCGTCGCTGCCACATCGTCGAGCTCTGATCCGAGCGGGAGGATGTGGAAAAGCGCATCGAAAAGACCGTTACAGATCTCCTGCAAAAGGTAGCTGGCGCCGGAATAGCCCATGAATGGCGTGCCGATGGCGCGCCTGATGGCGGCGCCGGGGAAGCTGGCTGGGATGAAAGCGGGGCTGGGGCCATGGCCGCCTTTGAGCTCGGCCATGTACATTTTCTCGTTGATCGAACCCATGACGATGAGGGGGCGGTGCTGCGCCATCAGGTCACGCACTTCGTCATTGTTCGTCTTCTTGCCGGCGGTCCGGGCCACGGCAAAGCCGCAGGGCAGGCCCAGCTCGTCTTCGAGGAATTTGCGAATACCGCGGGCATAGGTCTCATTCGCCACAATGCCAAAGCTCGCCGTCGCAAAGAAATCCTGCGTCACAGACCGCCAAAGATCCCAGAGCGGTTTGAGCGTCGAGTGCTTTTCCTGCGCGATGAAGGGCTCAGGATCGAGATCGAGCATCTGGCCCAACATGCGCAGGAATTTCGTTGTTGATTCAATGCCAATCGGGGCCTGCAGATAGGGCTTACCCAGAAGCTCGGCGAGGTTTCGGCCGAACTCTCGGTACATCACGATGTTGACGTCCGCGTTCACAAGCTGGCGCATCTCGGCCAAGTGCGCGCCCATCGGCATGACCATGTTGATCTCAGCCCCAATCCCTTCGATGAGGCGGCGGATCTCATGCAGGTCCGAGGGCATGTTAAAGGTGCCGTACATCGGCCCGAGGATGTTCACGCGCGGCTTGGCACCCTCCTTGCGACGCGCCTCCCGCGGCATCCGGCCCTTCGTCATACCGAACTCAGTGAAGATCCAGGTCATTGCGCGATCCGCGCATTCCCACTGATCCTCATCGATGGTGCGCGGCAGAAAGCGTTGGATATTGGTGCCCTGAGGCGTCACGCCGCCGCCGATCATCTCGGCGATAGACCCCGTGACGACAACGCTGGGTAGAGCCGGATCGAGCGTGCCCCAGGCCCGCTTCATCGCGCCTTCGGTCCCGTCTCGGCCAAGCTCTTCCTCACCCAGGCCCGTCGTGACAATCGGCAACTCGTGCGGCGGCAAGGCGTCGGTGTAGTGCAGTACGCTGGTCACGGGCAGGTTTTCACAGCCGACCGGCCCGTCGATAACGACTTGCAGGCCTTTGACGGCGCAGAATGCATAAACGGCGCCCCAATAGCCGCCCGCGCGATCATGATCTTGGATCAACATGCCGCCACCTGTGTCGAAGCGAGTGACATCAAATCATCTCCTCCGCCTGCTTGGCCTTGGCCTGTTTCTCGAGCTTTTTGACATGCATCGCCCGGAAGGCGGGCTTGAGGTTGGGTGTGCCTTCCCAAACGCCAGCGGTGTCGCCCTCGCCCACGTCTTCGAAGAACTCCTTCATCGCGGCCATACGGTCTTTGTTACCGATGGCGGCGTTCACGACCTGCGCGAGGGAGCCAGCGCCCGCCGGGCCCATCAGAGGGCGGGCGGAAATCAGGTTGGTAAAGTAGAGCGAGGGGATGCCAAGCTCCTTGCCCTTTTGCACAACCGGTGTGGTGCCAATCGACAGGTCCGGGCGGATTGCAGCCATCGCGGCACAATCATCTTCTAGGCTGGCGCGGAAATTGACGGTCGTGCCATGCGCTTCGAGCCAGTCGACATCGGCCTGGGCCCATTTGGTCTTGGGGCAGGCGGAGCCGACATAGGGCACATGCGCACCGCTTTCGATCAGCAGGCGAGCGACGATGGGCTCCGAGCCTTCATAGCCCGAAATCGTGATCGTGCCTTTGATCGGCGCGCCCGCCAGGGCCCCTTTGATCGCGGGCAGAAAGGCGTTTTGCGCGGCGGCGACCTTTTCGGCGGCCACGCCAAACGCGTCTCCGATTGCGGCCAACCAGGCTGCAGTGCCGTCATAGCCCACGGGCGCCGAACCGACGATGGGCTTGCCCGCCGCTTCGAACTCACGAATGGCGGCGGTGTAGAACGGATGTATCGCAGCAACAGCGCCGCAATTCAGCGCTGAATAGAGCTCGCGCCACTCACGGCAGGGAACGACCGGACCTGCCGCCAGACCGAGTGGCGCGAGCATCCCTCCTATTCCTATCGGATCAGCAGGGAACATTTCGCCCAACAGCGTGACTGTTGGACGGTCTGAAACACCCGTTTTCGGAGCTTGTACCGGACCGGCCTCCGCCTCCGAGCGGGCATACTGGAGCATTGCTCCGGCCAAGACGTCTTTCGCCTCGGCATGAGTGGGAATTCCGAAACCGGGCACATCGATGCCCACGATTCGAACCCCGTTTATTTCGTCTGGTAAGAGCCTAAGTGGCACACCAGAGGCTGTTGGAACACATAAGTTCGTGACAACAATTGCGTCATAGCGCTCTGGATCGGCCATATCGTGGACCGCCTCGCGGATATCCTCGAAGAGTTTTCCGGTAACCAAAGTTTCTGAATTGAAGGGCACATAACCGACGGAGCGGCGCGCGCCGTAGAAATGGCTGACGAAGGTCAGGCCATAGACGCAACAGGCCGAGCCAGACAGAATCGTCGCCACACGGCGCATCCGTAACCCCACGCGCAGAGAGCCGAAGGCCGGGCACATGGATTGCGGTTTGTCATGCGGACCTTGCGGGTAGTCCTTGGCGTATTGGTCAAGGATCTCGGATTTGCCCGCAGCGCGCGCAGCCGCGTCCATCTCAACCGTTGGTGCATGGCAGCCACCAGACGCGGCTCCTTCAGGCTCAGGCATGCGGTCCTGACCGGAAATCACTTCAACCTCAGCGGTGGCGTCATATTTGAGCTCTTCGCTCACGCCGCCGCGCCCTCCTCGTCCGAGCCACGCCGATAGATATCGTTCAGCAGGCGCCGTATTTGCTCAGGCGTCGCTTTCATGAGCATTTGCTCAACCGAAGACGTCTCGATGGGTTTTTGCGGCTCAGGCGTCGTCATAGATCACCTCGAGCGAGACGTTCGGCTTGGCATTCTTGCCGCGCATGTCCTCATCGGTTGCAGGCTCCAGCACAAAATCTGCGCCGGTCTCTTTGCCATCGAACAGTGCAAGGAGGCCGTCCTGGTTCAGTGGCTCAGGGTGTTGCGGCGGGGCTTCGGCGACGTTTTCGGCCAGCTCCCCGAACAGGGCGCCCCACTCCGTCTCATCGGTCCCTACGATCTCGTAGGCCGCGGATTTCCGGCGCAGGTCGTCATTGGCCGGGATCGACGCCAGAATCGGGATCTCGACTTTTTTCGCGAATTCTTGCGCCTGGCCGGTATTGTCATCCTTGTTGACCACCATACCCGCCACACCGACATTGCCGCCGAGCTTGCGGAAGTATTGGACCGCCGAGCAAACGTTATTGGCCACATAAAGCGACTGCATATCGTTCGAGGCAACGACGATCACCTTTTGGGCCATGTCCCGGGCAATCGGCAGGCCGAAGCCGCCGCAGACCACGTCGCCCAAGAAGTCGAGCAGAACGTAATCGAAATCCCAGTCGTGGAAACCGAGCTTCTCGAGCAGTTCAAAGCCATGGATGATGCCGCGACCGCCACAGCCCCGGCCCACTTCTGGGCCACCAAGCTCCATCGCGAAGACGCCGTTGCGCTTAAAGCAGACGTCCCCGATTTTGACCTCTTCCCCGGCAAGCTTTTTGTGGGTCGAGGTCTCGATGATGGTCGGGCAGGCCTTGCCGCCAAACAGCAGCGAGGTCGTGTCAGATTTCGGATCACAGCCGATCAGAAGCACGCGCTTACCCTGTTCAGCCATCATGTGGCTCAGATTCGCGAGTGTGAAGCTTTTGCCGATACCGCCTTTGCCATAGATCGCAATGATCTGGGTTTTCTTGGTCGGTGCTGCGTGCGGCACTTCGAGCGTTGGCTCGGCCACGGCTGCCTCGTCACGCAGTTTGGTATCATAGTCGCGCAGGTTCGGAGGGGTGTCGAGGCTCATGCAGCACTCTCCCAGTCGAGGATCATTTTCAGGCAGGAACGGTCGGTGAAGGCGAGCTCATAAGCTTCTGCCGCGCGTTCGGCCGGGTAGTGGTGCGTGATCAAGCCGTCGAGGTTGAAGGCGCCCCGCTCCAGCAGGCGCTGCGTTTCGAACAGATCCAGCTGAGACCATTCCGCAGCGACCCTAAAGCGCGCCTGTTTCATAAACGCCGTCGGAAAGTCGAAGCTCACCCGGTCCGCGTAAAAGCCCGCGAGAACCAATTCTCCGCAGAGAGCGAGGCGTTTAACGAGCTGATCGATGACACCCACATCACCGGTTGCGTCAAAAATAACCTGATAATCACGGCGCGGGTCATCTTCCGGGCGGTAGAGCGGATAGCCTTCTGCACCGCTCAGCCGGTCTTGATCCACTTCCCAAACCATCGGCGGCGGCCCGCCAAGGGCGAGGGTCAGACGCGCGAGCAATCGGCCAAGCACCCCGTGCCCAACAATCAGTTCCGGGAGGTGATCGCGGTTTTGGTTCAGCGCGTGATAGGCTGTTGCCGCAAGCGCAAGAAGCGCGCCTTGGGCAGGGTCAAATGTGTTCACCCTCACGACCCGGCTTGACGGCGAAACGATCAGGTCACTTGCCGCGCCGAACAGACCGCGGACACCGGAAAAGCAATTACCGCCTGGGACGAAAACCTGATCGCCCTCAGAAACAAGCGCCCCGGCACTGGCTTCCACGACATGGCCGACGGCTTCATAGCCTGGCACTAGCGGATAACCCATGCCTGGAAAGTCCGGCATATCGCCCGTCCAAAGAAGCTTTTCCGTTCCGGTCGAGATGCCCGAATGAGAGACCGCGACAACGACATCGCCTTCTCCGGGATCGCGCAAAGGCAGAGTGGCCAGCGACAATCGCTTCGGGCCCTCCATAATTACCGCTTGCGCTTGCATGTCCCCGACGGCTCCTACCGGCAAAACGAGAAGGCCGAGACTCACTCTCGTACCTCCAGCACTGTCACTTTAGTCTGACACTATACGTTGTCAACCAAGTTAGACAGTCTGCGCCCGTGTTTTCAAAGCTTCATAGGGGTTTACGGGCGACAATCGTTTGCGTGATGAAACGACGCCGCATGCGCGGAACGTCGATCGACGTGAATCCGGCATCTGTCAAAAGCCGTGTAATTTCGGCCGGTGAGCGCACAGTCCCAGTACCCATAGCCATGCAATAGATCGCAAAATAAGCGTCGCCGGCCCGATGCGGTGCGTCCCCTCCTGACATCGGCTCGGATATCAGGAGACGGCCATTTGGCGGCAATGCCTCGAAAATCTGGCTCAACAGCCTTCGAACTGTCGCGGTTTCGTGGTCGTAAAGGACCCGGATCAAGCTGATCGCATCGGCGCCTGCGGGCAGAGGATCGACCTGAAAGTTACCCGCCACAACCGTGCTCCGCTCACGCATGCCGGACTTTACGAAACGCGCGGCGGCGGCGGAGGAAACTTCGGGAAGATCGAAAAGCGTGACGCTCAAAGCGGGGTATTTCTGTCCTACCGCGGCCAAAAACGCTCCGGTCCCGCCGCCAATATCGAGTAAGTGCTCTGCTCCCGAAAGACTGACGACCTGAAGCGTTTCCTCCGCGACCAGGGACTGAGATTGGGCCATAAGAGCGGAGTAACGCTCCGCCTGAGCGCCATCGATCTCAGCGCCCTGCCCGAACACATAAGGCCAAAAATCGGCCAATTCGGGACTTGTCTCACCGCGGAAAAACCCAACGGGATCGGCCAGATCGCGATAAAGGATGTTGTGGTGCAGGATCATCTCAGGCAGCCCTGGGACTCCTCGAAGCGCCGCGCCGAGACGTGCAAGGGCCACGCGATCTTTGGATCTGAATTTCAGAAGGTCTAGGGCAACGGCCGCGCGACACAGGCGCCGCATACGCGCCTCGGACAAGCCGGACATCACCGCCAACTGGCCCACGCTACGGGGCCCATCGGCAAGATGTTCCAGAAGATCGAGGGCGACGACAGCCTGCAGGATCTGCGAATGCACAAAACCCGCCGTCAGGTCCATCAGCCGCTCACCGTCGCGCCGCGCCTGGCGTCGCGTCAGTGGAAAGCGGGCTGCCCAACTTTGAAAGCCAGGACTCGCGAGACGATTGTTAAGATAGGTCGATATTTTGTCCGCGAGGCTATTGCGCGTGCGGCGTTGCCCGTCGATCAGTGTCACGTCACAAGACCGGCTGAACCGGTACTACGGGCGTCAAGCGTTCGGCTTGGGCGCGGACCATCTCGCACAGAGCGGCCTCGCCCGGGCAAGACGGGATCGAAGCAATGGCCCCGGACAGAATATCCTCCAACCGGGTTATCGCGCCTCTGACGCCCAGCTCGGCCACGGCATTTGGTCGTCCATGGACGGCGTCTTGGCCCGCGGGTTTACCCAGGGCCTTGGTGTCGTAGAGCGCGTCCCGCAGATCATCGGCGACTTGAAACGCCTCACCAATCCTTGCGCCAAGTTCGGTCCAAGCCTCAGGATCCTCACCAGCGGCCGCAGCACCCATGCGCGTGGCCGCCGTGAACAGAGCGCCGGTCTTAGCCCTATGATAGGCGGACAGATCGATATTCGTTTCGCTTTCCCAGGCCTGGCCCGCACATATTCCGCCGGGCATACCCGTTGATTCCCCGAGGATACGCAACAGTCGAATACCACGCTCCGCATCGAGCATGGCAGCGCGGGTCAGAACTTCAAACGCCATCACAATCAGCGAATCGCCGGTTAGGACCGCGAGTGGCTCACTCTGAGCGCGATGCAGCGCCGGTTTTCCACGGCGCAAATCGGCATTGTCAAAGCAGGGCAGATCGTCGTGCACAAGGCTCGCGCAATGCATCAGCTCTATGGCAGCAGCTGCGGCGTCTGAAACGTCGGGCGCATCGTCACTGCACGCACGGGCCACAGCCAAGCAAATCGTGGGGCGAATGCGCGCCCCTCCAGGTTTGACCGCATAGTCCAGGCATGCCGAAAGCCTCGGCGGCGCCGCGCCGATTTGGGCGTGTCGGATGGCCTCGTTCAATGCGGCTTCGATGCGATTTGTGCGCGCCATCGTCGATCCCCTGGACTCATTGCAGTGGCGGAAATAGTGTAAATTACACTGGACAGTATGCCGGTGACTGTCAACTATATGTGACATAAGTGGGAGCATCTATGCGGCACTCAAAGCATAAAATTGCGGTCGTGGGCGCTGGGATCGGAGGGTTGTCAGCCGCAATGAGGCTTGCCGCGGCGGGCGCATCGGTCACGGTATTCGAGCGGGCCGATTGGTGCGGTGGAAAGCTGCGCGCCGTGCCGAGTGAGGCCGGTGCGGTGGATGCCGGGCCGACGGTTCTGACACAACGGCACGTCTTCGATGAGTTGTTCGAGGCCACCGGCGCCAGCTTGGACGATTATGTGACCTTAGTGCCCGAGCCGCTGCTGGCGCGACACTATTGGGTCGATGGGAGCCAACTCGATCTGTTTGGCGATACCGACGAAAGTTGCGCTGCGATCCGCGATTTCGCCGGAGCGCAGGAGGCGGCTGCCTTTAAACGTTTCACCGCGCGGTGTCAGCGGCTGTTTCGTCAGTTCGAGGCGCCTGTCATGCGGAGCGGCCAGCCGAGCCTCGCCACTTTGACCGCGACCGTGCTTCGAAACCCTAAGGTGTTGGCAGATCTGCGCCCAACCCGGAGCCTGGCCAGAGACCTCGCGGCAGAGTTTCGCGATCCGAGATTGCGCCAGTTGTTTGGCCGGTATGCAACCTATGTTGGCGGCTCCCCCTACCGCGTTCCCGCGCTTCTCGGCCTGATCTGGTCATCGGAGCAAGCGGGCGTGTGGCGTGTCGAGGGTGGCATGCATGCTCTTGCCGCTGCACTGGCCCAACGCGCGGATGAGGTTGGCGTCGATATTCGCCTTGGCACCGGCATCGCGCGCATCGAAGGGCAGAATGGTCATTTGACCGGTCTCACGACCGAAGACGGTACGCGTCATGCCTTTGACAAGGTGGTTTTCAACGGAGATCCGCAAGCCCTGAGCCTCGGCTATCTTGGGCCAGCGGCGCAGGTTGTGCCGCGAAGGGCCGTCTCACCGCGCAGTTATTCCGCCTATGTTTGGAGCTTCGCAGCACGGGTCTCAGGCATCGATCTTGCCCATCACAACGTGTTTTTCGGCGGCGATGCAAAATCAGAGTTCGATGATCTCGATCACGGGCGCATGCCCAGTAATCCAACGCTCTATGTCTGCGCGCAAGACCGGGGCTCGCGCGATGCCGAGCACGACTGCGCGTCGTCAGAGCGCTTTGAGATCATCATGAATGGGCCAGCGGGCCAGGAGAGACCGGAAGAGGAATTTCAAACATGTCGCGATCGGACACTGCGCCGTCTGGCTTGTCAGGGATTGGTTTTCGAGACAGAGCCCGCGCAAAGCGCCCTGACAACACCGAGCGATTTCAACGCCCTGTTTCCAGGGTCGGACGGATCCCTTTACGGGCGCAGCCCCTCGGGGATGATGGCGACCTTTCACAGGCCGACGGCGCGAGCGCGGCTGGGCGGTCTCTACCTGGCGGGGGGTGGGGCACATCCGGGGGCGGGGGTGCCGATGGTCTGCCTCTCCGGCCAGCACGCGGCCGAGGCGATCATGCAGGACCTTGCTTTGACCTCGACGTCCCCTCAGATGGATATGCGTGGTGGTACGTCGACGGGCTCGAGATCGGCGGTGGCCGCGCCATCTCAATCATTGGGTTCATAGGATCGGTCTTTTCGCCCTGGTACCGATGGTCCGGGCGCCGTCGACCCGAAAACCATTGCTGCTTGAACGTGGTCACTTACGGACCAGGCGGACGTTGGACAATGACGGATC
Source organism: Pseudomonadota bacterium (assembly GCA_038530555.1). Taxonomy (GTDB): domain Bacteria; phylum Pseudomonadota; class Alphaproteobacteria; order Rhodobacterales; family Rhodobacteraceae; genus HKCCE3408. Next base: position 260,655 of record JBCBCN010000002.1, read on the forward strand.
GTGGCGCCTCGGCCCTGACGCTCAGCCAGGACCAAATGACCATCGGCCCGTCATCCATGCGATGGGATGGGGCGCGTTTGATCATAGACATCAACGAAATCAGCACGCCCCATGCGCAGCGGATCACCGGTCAGGTCATCGTTACGCCCAGCGCCATCACAGGCGTCGAAATGCCATTAACCGATGACGGCGCGCATATCTGGCGGCCATTCGCCCCTCGGGCTGAGATTGACGTACGGCTCAACCGCTCTGGCTGGACATGGCGCGGTGAGGGATACTTCGACGCGAATTTCGGAACTCGCGCCCTTGAGGCCGACTTTAGCTATTGGACCTGGGGACGCTTTCCGCTCAGCCGTGGGGCGGCATGTTTCTACGACGCTGTACGCCGAGATGGCACCACGCTGAACACGGCGATGGCTTTTGACGACACAGGCGCCGTCTTCGCAATCGATCCGCCGCCTTTGACAAAGTTGCCACGGTCCCTTTGGGCGGTGCGGCGCGTTACACGCTCGGATGCAGACTTCCGCCCTCGGCAAGTCCTCAACATGCTCGACGCGCCATTCTACAATCGCGCCGCTGTTGAAACGCGGATCAACGGTGAGCGGAGCCAGGGCGTATTTGAAGCCCTCGATCTCGACCGGTTCCGCGGCCCCTGGCTCATGCCAATGCTGGCCGTCCGCGTACCACGCCGCAGGCATTGGCCCGGCTGACGCTTGTTCCGCGCGGCGCGCCACGCCATATACCAACGGCACGAGCAGGAGGCGACGATGTCGAAGGGCGAGTTCCCCGGGTGGCATGGCACAACCATTATCGGCGTTCGAAAGGACGCAGAGGTGGTCATTGCCGGAGACGGGCAGGTTAGTCTGGGCCAAACCGTGATCAAAGGCTCCGCTCGGAAGGTGCGCCGGCTCAATGCCGGTGGTCACAATGTGCTCTGCGGCTTTGCCGGGTCGACGGCTGACGCCTTCACCTTATTGGAGCGGTTGGAGGCCAAGCTTGAGGCCTTCCCAAAGCAGTTGCAGCGCGCGGCGGTGGAGTTGGCCAAAGACTGGCGCACGGACAAGTACCTGCAAAAGCTCGAAGCGATGCTGATTGTGACCGATGGGAGCGACCTCTTGGTGATCACGGGCGCGGGTGACGTACTCGAACCCGAACATGGGATCGCGGCGATTGGATCGGGCGGGAATTATGCCCTGGCGGCGGCGCGCGCGTTGATCGACGGCCCAGACAGCGCCGAGGCCATCGCGCGAAAGGCGATGGGGATCGCAGCGGATATCTGCGTCTATACCAATGGGCATCTCACCGTTGAGCGGATCTCGGACTGAACGGTGAGATTTCGTTATGAATAGCCTAAACAGAGACGATATCCGCGCGGCGGTTGCGAGCGGTGTCATCACCGAAAAACAAGCCGCTGGGATCGTCATGCTGAGCGACGCGCGACAAGGCGCGCGGCAACACATCAGAGGTTTGGACGAACCCTTCGAGCTCTTCCGTGGCTTCAACGAGATTTTTATCGTCGTCGGCCTGTCGATCCTTTTCGCAGGTTGGTGGGGCATTACGGGCCTGAGCCTTTTCACCCTCGGAGCAAGCAATAACGGATATGTCGCCACCATCGCCTATGGCGTGATCACGGCCGTGGCGGTCTGCGTGATCGCGTCCTACTTCACCCTCCGCCGTCGCATGGTGGCACCCTCCATTCTGCTCAGCATCGTTTTCGGGTTGGCTACTGTGCAAACGGGCTTCGGGCTTGCATGGGCTGCACGCGTTGACACACCGGCCGTTTTCGCGATTGGCGCTGGAACAGCGACACTCGGCCTAAGCGTCTACTATCTCATGTTCCGAGTGCCCTTTGCGATGCTCCTGATCGCTTTAGGGGTTTTCGCTACATGCTTTGCACTTTTGACTTTCGAGGGCGGCCTGCCAGACACACCGGCGGATATCTTCCTTTTGTCGGGTAGTGGCGCCTTCGCGCTTCTCACGCTTGGCCTGGGCCTCATCGGGTTTTTCATCGCCATGGCCTTCGACATGTCCGACCCACACCGGGTCAGCCGACGGGCAAGTTCGGGCTTTTGGCTGCATGTGATCTCGGCGCCCGCCATCGTAAACACGGTTGCCTTGACCCTTCTCGAGACGGGTAGCCTCACGGCGCAGCTGGGCCTTGTTGTCTTTATCCTCGCCTTGGCCATCGTCGCCATCTTGATCGACCGTCGCTCCTTCCTGGTGGCGGGCGTTGGGTATTTGGTTGCTGTAGCCTTTGCCGTGGTCGAAGGCGGCGGGTTCTTGGTAATCTTCGGTCTGGGCGCAGTCCTCGTCCTGCTGGGCGCGAAATGGGACGTCATTCGCGCGAGCCTAATGCAGGCCACACCTGATTTCCCTGGCAAGACACGACTGCCGCCCAGCGCGGCGCAAACACTGGAGGCGGCATGACCGACCTGACCCCGCGCGAGATCGTCTCGGAGCTTGACCGTTTCATTATTGGCCAGAAAGACGCAAAACGCGCCGTCGCCGTGGCCCTGCGCAATCGTTGGCGGCGCAAGCAACTGGGCGATGATTTGCGTGATGAGGTCTACCCAAAGAACATCCTGATGATCGGGCCGACCGGTGTGGGCAAGACCGAGATCTCGCGCCGCTTGGCAAAGCTGGCGCGCGCTCCGTTTCTAAAGGTTGAAGCGACAAAATTCACTGAGGTCGGCTATGTTGGCCGCGATGTCGAGCAAATCATCCGAGATTTGGTCGATGCCGCGCAGATCATGGTGCGCGATCAGATGCGCGAGGACGTCAAAAGCCGGGCCCATGAGGCCGCGGAAGAGCGCGTGATCGAGGCCCTTGCAGGCGAGAATGCCCGAGATCAAACCCGTGATATGTTCCGCAAGAAGCTGCGTGCGGGAGAGCTTGATGACACGATGATCGAGCTTGATGTCGCCGATACCTCCAACCCATTCCCAATGTTTGAAATTCCGGGTCAACCGGGTGGTATGGGGGGAATGCCGGGCGGCATGAACCTCGGCGATCTCCTCGGCAAAGCGATGGGCGGGCGCAAGACGCGGAAGCGGATGAGTGTAGCCGCGAGCTATGAGATCTTGGTGAGTGAGGAGGCCGACAAGCTTTTGGATCAGGAAAGCGTCACCAAAGAAGCGATCCGCGCCGTGGAGCAGAATGGCATCGTCTTTATTGATGAGATCGACAAAGTTGCGGCGCGGTCAGAGACACGGGGCGCGGATGTGAGCCGCGAAGGGGTTCAGCGTGACCTCCTTCCCCTCATCGAAGGCACCACTGTCAGCACCAAACATGGCGCGGTAAAGACCGACCATATCCTGTTTATCGCATCGGGCGCCTTCCACATCGCGAAGCCCTCGGACCTCCTGCCGGAGTTGCAGGGCCGCTTGCCGATCCGAGTGGAGCTGCGCGCACTGACCGAAGCGGATTTCGTCCGCATCCTAACCGAGACTGACAACGCATTGACCCGGCAATATACCGCGTTGATGGCCACAGAAGAGGTGACCGTGACCTTCACCGATGATGGTATCGAAGCGCTGGCCCGCATCGCGGCGGAAGTGAACACAACTGTTGAAAATATCGGAGCGCGTCGGCTTTACACTGTATTGGAGCGAGTTTTCGAAGATCTGTCCTTCTCGGCCCCAGACAAGGCTGGGCAAGGCGTGACCGTGGATGCGGGCTTTGTTGATCAGAACTTGGGCGAGTTGATGAAAACCGCCGATCTCAGCCGTTACGTCCTCTAGCGCATCCGCTTCAGATAAACGTAATAGGCGCCCTCACCACCGTGGCGGAGATGGGCCGTGCGGATGTCCAAAACGATCTGGCCCAAGGGCGGGGCAGCAAGCCAAGCAGGCACTTGATGGCGAAGGATTCCGCGGCGGATCGGGATCGGCCCGTCTTCGTCACGATCCCGGCCTTTCCCAGTGATCACGAGGACCAATCGCGCGCCTTTGGCGTGGGCACGCATCATGAAATCGATGAGTTCGGGATGGGCACGGGAGAGGGTCATGCCGTGCAAATCGATCTTCGCCTCTGGCTTGAGCTTGCCGCGCTGCATCTTTTGATAGGTTCCGCGGTGCATACGCACCGGAGCCTCGTTGATCCTCTCGGCGACAGACGGCGTAAGATGGTGTCCGGGATCATGTGGGGTGGCATTCTGGCCAATCTGAAACGATGAGAGTGGCCGCTTTTGCGCAGGTTTGGGACGTGGTTGCGGTTTGGCCGGGGCGTTTTCGGTCAGCGTCGGAGAGGATTTGGACGCGTGCATCGGAGTTGCCGATGCTGCCACCTGCTTCCAAAGCGCTTTATCCTCCGCGCTCAATCCCTTGCGATTCCGCGCCATCACACATCCGGCGCGAGGGCGTGTGCGTCCTCGATCGGCAGGAGCACGATCATGGACCCGCTGTCGCGAATGCGGCCTGCCGCGCGACCGGCCTCATCCCCAAGACCAAAGAAAATGTCGGCGCGCTGGGGGCCTTGGATCGCCCCACCGGTATCTTGTGCGATCATGAGCCGCCGGATCGGATCTGCCCCATCCTTCTCAACCCAGACCGGTGCGCCAAGCGGCGTGTAACGTGGATCGACCGCAACCGTCCTCAGGGGCGTGATCGAGCGGTTCATGGCACCTAGGGGCCCCAATTCCGGATCGGGAATATCGACCTCACGGAAGAAGATGTAGGAGGGATTGACCCGCAGAAGCTGTTGCCCGGCGATCGGGTTGCGCCGCACCCAGGATTGAATGACCTGCGCCGACACCTGATGCGGCTCATAAATGCCCCGGCGGACAAGCTCTTGGCCGACGGAGCGATAGGCATGGCCGTTGCGACCGGCATAGCCCACCCGGATGACACTGCCATCGGGCATCTGCACCCGGCCTGAGCCTTGAATATGCAGAAAATACGCCTCGACCGGATCGTCGATCCAAGCGATCTCCAACCCTTGACCCTCAAAAAGTCGGCCCTCTTCAATCTCAGCCCGGGTCCGCTGTTGGTCGATGATCTCAGATGGGATACGGTAGATCGGGTGGCGGTAATTCCCGCTGCGCACCCGCGCGCCGCGCAGAAGCGGCTCGAAATACCCGGTGAAGAAGGCGGCTTGGTCACCGACCCGCACCGGCCGGAAGAACAGTTCAAAAAAGCTGCGCGGCGTGTCACGTTGCTGATGCGCTAGGGCGCAAAGACCCGGCCAATCGCCCCCCTCGATATCGGCGCAAGAGACCAAGAATGCCTCAAGTGCCGCACCGTGATCATCTTCGGCCCATCCGTCTAGGTCCGAGAATGTCAGAAGCTCGGCAGGAATGTCATACATACCGCTTTGGGCCAGCGATGCCTGCGGCCCGATGGCGAGAGCGGCGGAAAAGACGACGCGAGCCCAAAAGCCCATGCCTACCCGCCGGTCGCAACCAGTCGCCAGTTCGGGTTGTCACTGCCCATGACACGCGCGAAGGTCCAGACATCGCGTTGGCGTTTGATCTCGTTGGGATCGCCTTCGACGATTTCATTGTCGCTATCGCGAACGACGGAGGTCAGCTCACCGACGAACTTCACTGTGATCTCAGCCTCACCGCTATCACGGTCGAAGGTCGCTTCGTGCAAGGTCAGTTCCCTCACACCGACGAAGTTGGCCTCGATGCTAAGGCCTTGGTCCGCGCGTTGATCGATAACGGAGACAAATGTCTCTAAGACGTCTTCGGCGAGGAACGGCTCCAGCTCAGCAGCATCGCCACGCTCAAACGCCATCAGGATCATCTCATAAGCCGCGCGTGCTCCGCCGAGAAACTCACTTACCGAGAAGCCTGGCTCTGCCATCTTCATCGCGGCAAGTGCCTTCGCCGATTCCGATCCGTCCTCGACGTGATCTGTAATGTCGCGATCGGGCCCCCCCTCGATCACTTCAAACTCGCGCCGGTTCGACGTGCTGCGGTCATGGATCGTGGCGGAAGGGTTCTCATATCCCTCGCGCGTACCCAAAACGCTGCGCAAACGCAGAATGAGGAAGATGGCGATCCCTGCCAGCACCAGCAGAGAGATAATCGAGGAGTTCATTGCAGGTCCTTGAGCACGATAGCGGTCACGAAGGCAGTCATGGGGGCGTTCACGGCGGGCAGTTCAATGCTTATGTAGGTGAGGAGGGCAAACAAGTCCATGTTTGCCAACGTCGTATACCTAGGAGGTCATGAAATGTGGTTGCTGCTCGCATTTATTGCCGTTCCCCTGATTGAGATCGCTCTGTTCATTGAGGTCGGATCGTGGCTTGGCCTTTGGCCGACTTTACTGATCGTCCTTTTGACTGCGATCGCCGGAACTTACCTGGTGCGAACCCAAGGCCGCAGCGTCCTAGACGACCTTCGCAACAGTTTTGACGATCTCCGGGATCCGACCCAACCGCTTGCCCACGGAGCGATGATTTTATTCTCGGGGGCCCTGCTACTGACGCCCGGTTTTTTCACCGATGTCATAGGATTTTTGTTGCTCGTTCCAGCGGTTCGGAATGTCGTTTTTGTTGAGGTTTCTAAGAGGATCCGAGTACAGCGTGCGCATGCGGGGCCAGCGGGACAAGCGCCAGGACATCGTGCAGGACCGAACGACGCCAGCACCACAATAATCGAGGCGGAATACGAAGTGGAAAATCCGCCGCAAGCCGGGCCCTCGGGCTGGCGGCGGGATTGATCCGACCCTGATACCATTGCGGTGTTGAGCATTGAGGCGCCCGGGACATACTGCTAAGTGCGGCCGGAACCACGCATAAAGTCGCGAGACGGGAGAATATTATGGCTGAAGAGAATGGCGCTGCGCCGCCAGTCGCAGCTGCGGAAGGCGCAACGGCAAATCCACCCTCTTTCAAGGTCTTGGCGCAGTATGTGCGGGATATGTCATTTGAGAATATCGCCGTCCAAAAGCAAGTGACGGCCCAGGGACAGCCCGACATTCAGGTCAAAGTTGGCATGGATGCGCGCAAGCGCTCCGACACTCAGTACGAAGTGATGGTGAAGCTCAACGTTGAGAGCAAAACCAAAGAGGACGAAGCGAAGACGATCTTCATCCTCGAGCTCGACTATGCCGGTGTCTTCCATATCGAAAATGTGCCGGAGGCTCAGATGCATCCGTTTTTGATGATCGAGTGCCCTCGGATGCTGTTTCCATTCATTCGGCGAATCGTTTCGGACGTGACGCGCGACGGCGGCTTTCCACCGCTCAATCTCGAGACGATCGACTTTGTGTCGATCTACCGTAACGAGCTTGCGAGACGTGCCGCGCAACAAAAGACCGCAGACGCTTAGTCCAGTTTAGCCCATAGGGCATTGGGTCCCAGATCTTTGACAAAGGCCGCATGGGCGGCCTCTTCAGCATCTGTCATTCGCGATTTCAGCGCTACAGGGCGACGTTCTGGACGCCAGTCTTGCGGCAACGTGGTTTGCGTGCCGGTCGCGACCGCTTGCTCGGCCAAGACCAGGTCCGGCTGACGACCACCGACAAGCTCTAGATACACTTCGGCCAAGATTTCACTGTCGAGGAGTGCGCCGTGCTTTTCGCGTGCGGAATTGTCGATACCGAAGCGGCGGCAGAGCGCATCCAATGAAGCAGGGCTTCCTGGAAACTTGCGCCGCGCGATAATAAGCGTGTCGATTGCTTGATCGTTTGGAAGCGTCGCCTGCGCACACCAGTTGAGCTCAGCATTCAGAAATTTCATGTCAAACGATGCGTTGTGAATGACCAGCTTAGCATCTCCCACGAAGCTGATGAAATCAGTCGCGATGTCTGCAAATACCGGCTTATCCGCGAGAAATTCCTCTGCGATGCCGTGCACTGCAAAAGCCTCCGCCGGCATGTCGCGCTGCGGATTAATGTATTGATGATACGTGCGGCCGGTTGGCATGTGATTGAGAAGCTCAACGCCGCCAATCTCGACGATCCGGTGACCTTCTTGCGGGTCGAGGCCTGTGGTCTCGGTATCGAGAACGATCTCACGCATGTTTAGTGTTGCTTTCCGGTTCGCGTCTCAGCTTGTCGATTAGGTCTAACACAGCCTGTTTCGTCTGCTCAAACGTCTCAGTCTCGATAACAAAGTCCGCGCGCTTGCGCTTCTCAGCATCAGGCATTTGGCGTGAGAGGAGCGTGTTGAATTGGTGCTCGTCCATATCCGGGCGAGCCAGAACGCGCCGTTTTTGCTCTGTTGGGTCCGTCGATACCACTAAAATTGCGTCCATCTGGCTAGGATCCCCGGTTTCAAACAGAAGCGGGATGTCCAACACGATGAGGTCTGCCTCGCTATGCGTCTCGATGAAAGCCGACTTGTCTTTTGCGACGAGAGGATGGACCGCTGCTTCCAGCTGAGAAAAGCCATCGTCGGTTTGCGACAGCCAGGTTTTAAGTACTTTCCGATCAACCGCCCCCGTTTGAACTGCCGCTGGGCAGAGCTTGGCTATCACGGCCAAAGCCCCGCCATGTGGTCCATACAATTTGGCAACGGTCGCATCGGCATCCCAGACGGGAATGCCCGCCTCACGAAAGTATCCGGCAACCGTCGACTTTCCCATTCCGATCGATCCGGTGAGCCCAAGAACGAAGGTCATCCTGTCAAAACGGCCTTTCTGAGCGTGTCATCGACTTCCGGTGTGACGCCGAACCACCGTTCAAAGCCCGGCGCAGCTTGATGAAGGAGCATACCCAACCCATCCACGATGATCGCATCGTGCCGCTCAGCCTGCCTTAGAAAATCCGTATGCAAAGGGTTGTAAATCAAATCGACCGCGATCGTGCCGGGCCGCATGCGGGTCATATCAAGGTTAAATGGCGCACTTCCCTTCATGCCGAGCGATGTTGTGTTCACGACGAGGCTTGCCTCCGAAAGGGCAATGGGCAGTTTTGTCCAATCCAGAAGCTCGATGCGTGCGCCCATACTTTCACGCAAAGTTTCTGCCCGGGCGCGGGTGCGATTGGCGAGCATGATGCGCGGTGTCCCCTCCACCAACAACGCCGAGACGACGGCCCGGCTTGCGCCCCCGGCACCAAGGATCAGGGCAGCACCATCTTGCGGGCGCCAATCTGGAATTTTCTGTCGGATATTGGCGATGAACCCGACGCCGTCCGTATTATCGGCTTGGATGGATTTCGACCGGGAGAATGTGAGGGTGTTCGCCGCTCCAATCAAAGCTGCGCGATCTGTCACAGTGTCGGCAAGCTCAAGCGCCAGCTCTTTATGGGGAATGGTGATATTGACGCCCTTAAAGCCCATTTCAGGCAGTCTTTTCAGAACTTTACTTAGATTCTCGCGCTTTACCCTCATCGGGATATAGTGCCCGGAAATCTCGTAACGCTTCAGCCAATGCCCGTGAAGCAGCGGTGATTTGGAGTGAGAGATCGGATCTCCAATCACGCCAGCAAGTGGGATGTCGTTATCCATCTTCCCAAGCTCCAAGCTCTTCTAGCTGCGCGCATAGTGGTAAAAGTGGCAGGCCTAGGACGGAAAAGTAGTCCCCTTCAACAGACGTAAACAAGCGTGCGCCTTCCGCTTCGATCCGATATCCGCCGACGCAACCCTTAATTTGATGCCAATGCTCGGCCACGTATCGCTCAAGACGAGGTATCGTATGGGACCGCATGTTCAGCGTGACGCGCTCACAGTGGGACCAAATCACTTCCTTGTTCTTAGCGATCGCCACCGCGGAATGAAGTTGGTGTGAACGTCCAGATAATCGCATGAGTAACGAAATGCATTCTGACGGGTTTGCAGACTTTGTTATGCATCCTCCCTCAAATTCTAGCGTTTGATCGGCGCCGATGACGAGCTTATCCGTCTCCTCAGCTGACACTTCTAGCGCTTTCATCACAGCCAGCTGTTTTGCAATCGTTTCGGGTGATTCCCGTCGACGCTGAAAAACAGTCTCATCGATGTCCGCCGGCCGCGTCTGAAACTGCAAACCGACCTGCTTGAGGAGCTGTTGGCGTGCTTTTGAGGCCGAAGCCAAAATTAAAGTCATGGATATCTTTGTGCATAGAGGAGGGCGAACTGACCGCGGTGGCTCTGGATATTGAGTCTCAATCGCGTGTCAGGAAAGGGGTCCAGCTTTTCAGCTAAACTAAACCATATTTATGCTCATGTGGACGATCATTTCTGATGCTTGGGGATAGTATGCGGGTAAGAATGACACGTTAGTCTTGTCCCGATTTATGCAAGTAAGAAAAGATGCAACGCATTGTTTTTAGGTTATTTTATTTGATATCAACACAATACACAGATCTCAGATATTGAGATATCCAGGCCGTCAAACCTTGTGAACATCTGACCTGGTATGAAGGATCCACATTCCTCACAGGACCAACAAACCAATCAACCTTCTTTCTTTCTTATAATTTTATGGCTTGGTTCGAGCCGATTGACTCGATGGTTAAGCTGCGACATGACAGATGAGCCGATGGCGTCCTGTCATCATAGGGCACTACACACATGACAGACCTGCACGTTGTGCATTTGAGAGGGACCTCGATGAGCGAGTCGCGCCTGAACCTTGCTGATTTGAAAGCAAAATCGCCCAAAGACCTTTTGGCAATGGCAGAAGAGCTTGAGATCGAAAACGCATCGACGATGCGCAAAGGCGATATGATGTTCGCCATTCTCAAGGAGCGTGCAGAGGACGGTTGGGAGATCTCAGGTGATGGGGTGCTTGAGGTTCTGCAAGATGGTTTTGGGTTCATGAGATCGCCAGAGGCGAACTATCTCCCAGGTCCCGATGATATCTATGTTTCGCCGGACATGATCCGACAGCATTCTTTGCGGACCGGCGACACAGTAGAAGGTGTCATCACTGCGCCAAATGAGAACGAACGGTACTTTGCGCTGGTGAAGGCGACACAGATCAACTTCGAAGATCCGCAGCGTGCCAAGCATAAGGTGGCGTTTGACAACCTGACTCCGCTTTATCCTGATGAGCGTCTGCGGATGGAGATTGAAGATCCGACAATCAAAGACCGCTCAGCGCGGATCATCGACCTTGTGGCACCGATCGGCAAAGGTCAGCGGAGCTTGATCGTTGCACCGCCACGGACGGGCAAGACAGTCCTGCTACAGAACATCGCCCACTCGATCGAAGCAAACCATCCGGAATGTTATCTGATCGTGTTGCTGATCGATGAACGCCCGGAAGAGGTGACGGATATGCAGCGGAGCGTCAAAGGAGAGGTGATCTCCTCAACTTTTGATGAACCTGCTACGCGTCACGTGGCTGTTTCCGATATGGTGATTGAAAAAGCCAAGCGGCTTGTCGAGCATAAGCGCGACGTTGTGATCTTGCTTGACTCGATCACGAGGCTGGGTCGTGCGTTCAATACGGTTGTGCCGTCCTCGGGAAAGGTTCTGACCGGCGGTGTGGACGCGAATGCGCTCCAGCGTCCCAAGCGGTTCTTTGGTGCAGCGCGCAACATTGAGGAAGGCGGATCTTTAACCATTATCGCAACCGCCCTGATTGATACCGGTAGTCGGATGGACGAGGTGATCTTCGAAGAGTTTAAGGGTACCGGTAATTCTGAAATTGTTCTCGATCGTAAGGTTGCGGATAAGCGCGTTTATCCGGCGATGGACATTCTTAAGTCGGGCACACGGAAAGAGGACCTTTTGGTCGAGAAGGTGGATCTGCAGAAGACCTATGTTCTACGACGCATTCTCAATCCTATGGGCACGACCGACGCGATTGAGTTTTTACTGTCTAAACTCAAACAAACAAAGACAAATTCTGAATTCTTCGATTCAATGAACGTTTAAGCGCTAGCTTGGCGGCGCAGTCGGATACTATTTTTGCACCGGCCACCGCGGCCGGGCGTGCAGGTGTGTCGGTCATACGGATTTCAGGTCCGGAGGCGCATCAAGCTGCTGAAGCTTTGGCAGGGAACTTGCCACCTGTTGGCCGATTTGGACTTCGAACGCTTCGCACAAGCTCGGGTGACGTGATTGACCAAGCTTTGGTTCTTACGTTTGCTGCACCCAATAGCTTCACGGGCGAAGATATTGTTGAATTTCAGGTGCATGGCAGTCCCGCAGTCATAAAGCTTCTGCTGTCATCGCTGATAGATACAGGCGATGCACGCCTTGCGAAACCTGGGGAATTTGCGCAGCGTGCGCTCGAAAATGAGCGACTATCGTTGACGGAAGTTGAAGGTCTCGCAGCGCTGATAGATGCGGAAACGGAGGCGCAACGTAAGGTCGCACAAAGAACCCTGGATGGTAATTTACGTGACGCTGCGGAACAGTGGCGGTCAAAACTGATCAATGCCCTTGCCCTGTTGGATGCGCGTGTCGACTTTGCGGATGATGACGTGCCCGAAGATGTTTCAAGGGAAGTTGAGCGTCTCATTGAAGAAATCGCTCAGGATTTGGCTTCTGAACAACGTGGAGCAGCTTATGCGCAAGAACTCCGCGATGGTTTTGAAGTGGCGATTGTCGGTCGTCCCAATGCGGGCAAGAGTACCCTCATGAACGCAATAGCACGACGTTCGGTCGCTTTGACGTCAGAGATTTCTGGTACAACAAGAGATGTCATTGAGTTGAAGGTGGATCTGGACGGTATGCCTGTCACGTTTCTCGATACGGCCGGTGTCCATGAAGGCGGCGACACATTGGAGCGACTCGGGATCGAGCGAACGTTTGAACGCGCTGGCGATGCCGATTTGCGCGTCTTCCTGCAGATTGATGATGACGAAGCACCACCGTTGGATCTTCAAGACGGGGATATTGTCAGGAAAGCAAAAGATGATGCCGGTGACTTTGATCATGGGGTTTCCGGAGCGACTGGTTATGGCGTCCCAGCTTTGCTGAATCTCATCAAGTTGCAGCTGCTCGACCGCGTGAACAGTATTGGGTCCGCAACGCATACACGACATATGGTTGCGATCCATTCGGCGCAGACGTCTCTGTCAAACGCAAGCGGAGCTCTGATGATTGAAAGTCGCGAGGAGATGGCTGCTGCACATGTGCGGGCGGCAGCGGCAAGCCTTGACTCTCTTATTGGACGCGTCGATGTGGAGGACGTCCTTGACGAAATCTTCTCATCGTTTTGCCTCGGCAAATAGAGGTGTTTCACGTGAAACAAGCAAGCCCGAAGGTTATTGTAGTGGGTGGTGGCCACGCCGGTTGCGAAGCGGCATACGCGTCGGCGCGTATGGGTGTTGAGACGCTATTAATTACGTTAAAGGCCAGCACAATCGGGACTATGTCGTGCAACCCAGCCATTGGCGGCCTCGGAAAGGGTCATCTTGTTCGGGAGATAGACGCGCTCGGTGGCTTGATGGGGCTAGCTGCGGATAGGTCCGGCATTCAGTTTCGTCTCCTCAATCGTCGTAAAGGTCCAGCGGTACAAGGACCTCGGACGCAGTCGGACCGCACGCACTATAAAGCAACCGTACAACGGATCCTTCACGATCAAAGCAACCTTTCGATTATTGAAGGGGAAGTGACCGACGTTATCGTCAACGATGGCCGTGTGACAGGCGTTGTGCTTTCGGACGATACAACCATTCAAAGCCGGGCGGTCGTTCTGACGACGGGAACGTTCTTGGGCGGGAAAATTTTTGTAGGTGATCAGGTCACAGCGTCGGGACGTATGGGCGAGGCGCCCTCTATTCCTCTAGCGCAACGACTGAGGTCTCTCCATCTTCCGACGGGTAGACTAAAAACCGGAACACCTCCCCGCCTTGTCAAATCATCGATCAATTGGGATGTTCTTGAGCTCCAAAAAGCTGACGATGAGCCCACGGTCTTTAGCTATTTATCGCACGGCCCTACGCTTCCGCAGATCGCATGCGGTATCACGCATACTAATGATCGAACTCACGCATTAATTGAAGAAAACCTGCAAAAGTCTGCGATGTACGGCGGGCATATCGACGGAATAGGCCCCAGATACTGCCCGTCCATCGAAGATAAAGTCCTGCGCTTTGCCGACAAACCAAGTCATCAGATTTTCTTAGAGCCAGAAGGTTTAGATAGCGAATTAGTTTATCCCAACGGCATTTCGACGTCTTTACCCCTTGATATTCAAGAGCAATTTATTGCTTCTATAGCGGGCTTGGAGCAGTCGGTGATCGCTCAGCCAGGCTATGCGGTTGAGTATGATTTTATTGATCCCCGGGCCCTGTCATCGGATCTTCAAGTCAAATCGTTGCCTGGCTTGTACTTGGCAGGTCAGATCAACGGTACCACAGGGTATGAAGAAGCGGCCGCGCAAGGCTTGGTGGCTGGTACAAATGCAGCTTTGGTTGGCCAGCAGGCCTTCGTTCTGAGACGCGACCAGGCTTATATCGGCGTAATGATCGATGATTTGGTGACGCGCGGGGTAACCGAACCCTATCGGATGTTTACGTCGCGAGCTGAATACCGGCTCAGCTTGCGCGCAGATAATGCTGATCAAAGACTTACAGATGTTGGCGTGGATTTCGGTCTCGTAAGCGAGCAACGGCGTATTGCCTATCAGAGGAAACAGCAGAAACTCGACAAGGGGCGGGCACTCTTAAAGGCGCTGGTCGCTACACCGCAACAGGCTCGGGCATGCGGAATCCAGATCAACCTGGATGGCCAAAGGCGCACGGCTATGCAGCTGCTTGCATTTCCGGAGGTCACAGTGACAGATCTATCGGCACTTTGGGGCGAGCTGATGACGCTTGATCCTTACATCGCTGAACAATTGAGGCGGGATGCGATTTATGCAACTTACATTGAGCGGCAAAATAAGGACGCGCAGGCGCTTCAGCGCGATGAAGCACGGGTCATACCGGCGAGCTTTGACTATGATGCCATCGGCGGTCTTTCAAATGAGCTTAGATACAAATTGAAACAAGTGTGCCCGACCACGTTAGCACAGGCTGGACGCATTGAGGGCATGACACCTGCGGCTCTAGCCCTTTTGCTGGTTCATCTCCGCAAGCATGACAAGTCCGCCGCCTAGCGTTGCCGCAGCGAAAGCAGCTGTAGCAGAGCGTGTTTCACGTGAAACACAGCAAAAGTTTGAGCGATATGCCGATCTATTACAGAAGTGGCAAAGCTCCATAAATCTTGTGGGTCGCAAAACAGTGCCGCATTTATGGAGCCGTCACATTTTGGATTCCCTGCAATTGGTGAGTAACGCGCCCGAACGGGTCGCGCATTGGGTCGATTTGGGCAGCGGCGCCGGATTTCCCGGACTGATCTCCGCTGCGGCATGGTTGGAAAGACAGCCCGAAACTGCTTTCACTCTGATCGAGGCAGATCAAAGAAAGTGCGTTTTTCTTTCTGAGGCAAGTAGACTGCTCGGAGTTAGAGTGAACATTGTTCGTCGACGAATAGAAGATGTGGACAGTTTGGGTGGCGATGTCGTTTCCGCTCGCGCCCTAGCCCCATTGGACCTATTGTGTGAATATGCCGAAACGCATCTGGCACCGGGCGGGATATGCCTTTTCCTTAAAGGAAAATCGCTTCAAAAAGAAGCCGGCGAGGCTGATAAGACTTGGAAGATGCAGCGGGAATTGATTGCAAGTCAGTCAGATCCCGACGGCGTTATTTTGAGGGTTAAGGGCCTTGAGCGTGTTAGAACCTAGCGCAAGAATAATAGCGGTCGCGAACCAAAAGGGCGGGGTCGGTAAAACGACGACGACTATAAACCTCGGAGCGGCTCTCTGTGAGTTGGGCAAGCGGGTTCTCGTGATCGATCTCGACCCCCAAGGAAACGCATCAACGGGCCTCGGCGTTGATCCAGCCCTGCGCAGTCTTTCAACCTATGATCTCGTCCTCGATGGCGCGCCGCTTTCTGAAATCACGCAGCCGACAAGCGTTGAACACCTCATTATTGCTCCAGCCACAACAGATCTCAGTTCCGCCGACATCGAACTGGGCAAGCAAGAGAACAGGGTCTTTTTGCTCAAGGATGCTTTCGCGGAGGATGGTCTCGACGATTACGACATCGTTTTGATCGATTGTCCGCCGTCGCTGAACCTATTGACCGTGAATGCTATGGTCGCGGCGCATTCGGTGCTCGTCCCGCTACAGGCGGAGTTCTTTGCTCTGGAGGGTCTGAGCCAATTGATGAAGACACTTCGCAATGTTCGCGACAGTGCCAACCCCTCTCTCAGGATCGAAGGTGTGGTGTTGACGATGTATGACCGCCGAAACAATCTGTGTCACTTGGTGGAAGAAGACGCGCGGGAAACACTTGGCAGCCTTGTGTATAAAACGCTGATCCCGCGCAACGTACGCTTGAGCGAGGCGCCATCTTTCGCCTTGTCCATTTTTCAATACGACCGGCAATCCTCTGGTGCAGTGTCCTACCGTTCGCTGGCGCAGGAATTGCTTTCCAGAGAACTGACACCGGCATAGAGGTTCAAGATGGCGAAACAGGCAAAACGTGGTCTAGGACGCGGCCTTTCGGCACTCATGGCTGATATTGAGCCAGTGGAGGGGCAGACGCAGCCCGACATTGGCGGTGCGAGCGGTGCTCAAACTGTGCCCATTGAGCTGATCTCTCCAAACCCGGATCAGCCGCGCCGCGTTTTTGCTCCGGACGCTTTGGCTGAACTGACGTCGTCGATATCGCAGAAAGGCATCATTCAACCCCTGATCGTTCGCCCAAAACCTGGTGAATCGGACGCCTACGAGATCGTTGCGGGAGAGCGTCGTTGGCGCGCGGCCCAACAAGCCAAGCTTCATGAAGTCCCTGTAATCATTAGAGATTTCGATGATACCGAGGTACTTGAAGTCGCGATTATCGAGAACATTCAGCGCGCTGACCTCAATGCAATCGAAGAAGCGCTTGGCTATCGTCAATTATTGGATCGTTTTGGCCATACACAAGAAAAGTTGGCCGATGCGATGGGCAAAAGCCGGTCACATATCGCCAATATGATGCGGCTGTTATCCCTTCCCCACGATGTTCAGGCCCTGGTGCAAGAAGGGTCATTGTCGGCTGGACACGCGCGCGCCCTTGTTACGTCTTCGGACGCGTCGGGCTTGGCCGCGCAGATTGTCGCCAAAGGTCTGTCTGTTCGTGAGACCGAGGCACTGGTGAAAGCCCCTAAATCCTCAAAGGGCAAGCGTAAGACGCCGACCCATGATGCTGATACAGCCGCCTTGGAGGATAGTCTGGGCGCCGCGCTGAGAATGCCGGTTCGGATTGACTATGATGCGGGCACTGGTGGCGGTCGTTTATCTATAAAATACAAAGATTTAGCGCAGTTGGATGATCTTGTCAGGGCGCTCGGTGGCTAGGCCAGAAGGGCGCGCGTAACCGCGTTCAAGACCGGCCGACCGTCGGAAGTACATCCGATCCGATCCGCCTGACGCCACAGCATGCCCGCGTCCTGCATTTCGGCAAGCGCACCCGGGTTTATGGTCTTGTCATGCAGGTTCGCGAGGCGCTTGAGGTCGCAACCATCCGACAGTCGTAGGCTCATCATAAGGTACTCTTCGGCCTGCTCGTTTTTCGGAAGGTCGACCCGATCCTCTTCACCCGTCTCACCGCTCTCGACAGCCTCCAGCCACGCATCTGGCCGACGCACAGCCACCGTCGCCCAGCGTTTGCCGTTGGCGGTCAAGCGCCCATGCGCACCCGGCCCCAACCCCAGGTAATCGCCATAGCGCCAATAGATCAGGTTATGCGCACTCTCTTCGCCCGGCGCCGCGTGGTTGGAAACTTCATAGGCCGGCAGGCCAGCGGCGTCGCAAAGCTCTTGGGTGACGTCCCACTGATCGGCCGCGATATCATCGTCTGGCAGGCCCTTTAGACGCCCGCGTTTGAACCGATCGGCAAACACCGTGCCGTCTTCGATCGTCAGTTGGTACAGCGACAGGTGCCGCGTGCCGAGTGCCAGAGCGTCCTGCAACTCTTCGCGCCACTCCTGCTCCGTCTGGTTTTGCCGCGCATAGATCAAATCGCAGCTCACGCGGTCAAAAATCTTCTGTGCCGTCTCAAGCGCAATTCTGCCTTCATTCGCTGTGTGCATCCGCCCAAGCGCGCGCAGATGTCTGTCACGCAGGGACTGCACCCCGATCGAAATTCGATTGACACCCGCCTCGTGAAAGGCGCGGAATTTAGCGGCTTCCACCGAGGTCGGGTTGGCCTCCAAAGTAACCTCGAGATTATTGACGCTCTGCCAGGTCTCACGGATCCGCGAAATTAAACCCGCGACCAGGTCCGGCGACATCAAAGAGGGTGTACCGCCTCCAAAGAAGATCGTGTTGAGCACCCTCGGCCCGGTTTCTTCCCGATACCGCGCGATTTCGGCAAGGTAGGCATCTTGCCAGCGCTGGAAGTCGACCTGCCCACCCACATAGGAATTGAAATCACAATAGGGGCATTTGGCCTGGCAAAACGGCCAATGGATATAGATGCCAAAGCCCGCATTCTGCCAATCAGGAACCAAGAGCCGCCTCCAGTTTGCGGAAGGCATCAGCGCGGTGGCTGATCTTATTTTTCTCCCAGCGGTCCATTTCTCCAAATGTCAGGCTGTACCCGTCGGGCTGAAAGATCGGATCATAGCCGTGACCTTGGTCTCCGCGCATCGGCCAAACGATCTGGCCCGGCATGGTCCCGGCAAAAACTTCGTCATGTCCGTCCGGCCAGGCCAAAACCAAGGTACAGTAAAACCGCGCCGTGAAGGGTGGGCGCGCATCACTGTCCATAAGCTCTTGATGGGCGCGGGTCATGGCCATCACGAAGTCTCGACCACCGCTCGTTTCTGCCCAATCGGCTGTGTAGACACCCGGCGCGCCGCCCAGAGCGTCGATCTCGATCCCGCTATCGTCGGCCAGGGCGATCAGGCCTGTGGCAGATGCAGCGGCATGGGCTTTGATGCGTGCATTTTCGACAAAGGTCGTGCCGGTTTCCTCCGGCTCCGGCAATCCGTGTTCAGCCGCTGAGGTCGCCTCTATTCCATAGGGTTTGAGTAGGTCGACCACTTCCTCAAGCTTGCCTTGGTTGTGAGTTGCGACCAGCAATTTGCCGCCTTGCAGCTTTCGCATCAGGCCACGGCCTTTGCCTGTGCCGCGACAAGCTCCTCGATGCCTTTGTTGGCCAGGCCCATAAGGGTGTCGAACTCCGCTGGGGAGAATGTCGCGCCCTCTGCGCTCGCCTGAAGCTCGATGATCTGACCGCCCCCTGTCATCACGAAATTCCCGTCCGTTCCAGCTTCGCTATCTTCGGCATAATCAAGGTCCAGCACGGGCTGACCCGCATAGATGCCACAGGACACCGCGGCGACATGGTCGGTGATCGGGTCTGATTTGATGTCACCCGCTGCCATCAGCTTGTTGACCGCAAGACGCAGTGCCACCCAGCCGCCCGTGATCGACGCGCATCGCGTTCCGCCGTCCGCTTGAATAACGTCGCAGTCGATGGTGATCTGACGTTCCCCCAAGGCCACGCGATCAATTCCTGCGCGAAGGGACCGCCCGATCAGGCGCTGAATCTCTTGGGTGCGGCCGGATTGTTTGCCTGCCGCTGCTTCGCGCCGCATTCGGCTATGGGTTGCGCGGGGCACCATTCCGTATTCCGCCGTCACCCAGCCAAGCCCCGAGTTCTTCAGGAAAGGCGGCACACGCTCTTCGAGCGATGCCGTGCAGAGAACATGGGTGTCGCCGCATTTGATCAGACATGACCCTTCGGCATGGGCGGTGAAACCTGTTTCGATTTCGATTGTGCGCAGCGCATCGAGGGCGCGACCAGAGGGACGCATGAATTTCTCCTTTTCAGCAGCGCTGCTGACCTAGCCCGTGGTCACAAAGCTCGCAAGTGTGATTGACGGCGGTCCGTCCGCTTACCTAAATGTCGTGTGCACCCGCCGAGGCGCTGCACCTCTTGGGTTCGATCCAGACCCTAGATCCATTCGACCAACTTGGAAAATGACTGAGCAAAGCCGAATCCTTGATCAAATGAACGAACGCTCGCGTGAGGTGTTTCGCCGCGTGGTCGAGGGGTATCTTGAAACCGGATCGCCTGTTGGATCTCGTACCCTGACCCGCAGCTTGAGTGAGGGCGTGTCGGCAGCGACCGTCCGCAACGTGATGCAGGACCTGGAATATCTAGGTCTTTTGGGCAGCCCGCATATTTCAGCCGGACGTGTTCCTACGCAACTTGGTCTTCGGATGTTTGTCGACGGCTTGCTGGAGATGCGCGACCCAAGCTCGGAAGACCGCGCTAAAATCGATGCCACCCTCGGCGACAACAGTGGGGATGTCGCTGCGATCCTGGACCGGATGGGCTCGGCCTTGGCGGGCGTGACGCAAGGGGCGAGTCTGGTCCTTGCACCCAAACAGGAGGCGCCGATCAAGCACGTGGAGTTCGTGTCTCTCAGCGCTGAGCAAGCCTTAGTGGTGCTGGTCTTTGCCGATGGTCAGGTCGAAAATCGATTGTTTCGACCACCACTTGGTCAAACGCCAAGCTCTCTGCGCGAGGCCGCGAATTTTCTCAATGCCTTCGCGGAGGGTAAAACGATCGCGCAGCTACGCCGCACGATTGCCAATGAGATTGTCGAGCGACGTCAGGAGGTGGACAAGCTTGCCTCCGAGTTGATCGAAAGCGGTGTCGCAGTGTGGGAGAACCCGAGCGATGAGAGCGGCCGCTTGATCGTGCGCGGGCGTTCGATGCTGCTCGATGATGCGCCCAGTGAGGAAGACCTTGCGCGGGTTAAGACATTGTTCGACGATTTAGAGCGTAAACGGGACATCGAGCAATTCCTCACCCTGACCGAGGAAGGCGACGGTGTGAGGATATTTATCGGTTCAGAGAACAAGTTATTTTCATTATCGGGTTCCTCTCTGGTCGTGTCTCCATATATGAACGCTGATCGAAAGATTTTGGGCGCGATCGGCGTTATCGGACCGACGCGCCTGAACTACGGACGCATCGTGCCCATCGTGGACTACACCGCGCAAATGGTTGGAAAACTCATTTCGGATCGGAGCTGAGAGGTATCATGGCAGACCCGAAGCAGGAGCCAAGCATCCTGGATGACATCGAGGCTTTGGAAGCTGAAGCGGAGCAGCTGCTCGCTGATGAAGCGGCTGCCGAAGAAGCGCTTGATGACGAAGAAGATGATGTTGTGGACGAGGTCGCCGCGCTTCAAGAAGAAGTCAACGATCTAAAGGACCGCCTTCTGCGCAGCTTGGCTGAGGCCGAGAACATCCGCAAGCGCGCAGACCGTGATCGCCGCGAGGCGGAGAATTACGGGGGCTCCAAACTGGCGCGGGACATGCTGCCGGTTTATGACAACCTACAGCGGGCCTTGGATGCTGCGGGGGATGAGCAAAAGGATGTCGCCGGCGCAGTGCTCGAAGGGATCGAGCTAACGCTGCGTGAATTGCTCAATGTCTTCGGTAAGCACGGCATTGAGCGCGTAGCGCCCGAGGTTGGCGACGCCTTCGATCCAGATTTCCACCAAGCGATGTTTGAGGCGCCCGTACCTGAGACAAAGGCTGGAGATATCATTCAGGTCATGGCGGAAGGTTTCATGCTGCATGACCGTTTGTTGCGGCCGGCTCAGGTTGGGGTCTCGTCCAATCCCGGCTGATCACGTCTGGCCGTCGGTCAGGTCCTTTAACTCATAGAGCAAGGCCAGCGCCTCTCGCGGGCTTAGCATGTCGGGGTGGATCTCGGATATCTTGTCCCGCAGCATATCTTTGGCGGGTGCTTTTGCGGCAGTTTGAACCTGAGCGCTGAACAGGGGCAGGTCATCGATCAGGGCCTTTCGGTCGACGCTCCCCTCGCGCTCCCCTTTTTCCAGCGCTTCCAGCACCGACTGCGCGCGCTTGACGACGCTTTCTGGAAGACCCGCCAGCTTAGCGACCTGCACCCCGTAAGAGCGATCGGCCGCGCCATGTTGAACCTCGTGTAGAAAGATCACGTCACCTTGCCATTCCTTGACCGCGACCGTCGCGTTGCGCACGCCGGTCAGACGGTCGGCCAGTTGGGTCATCTCATGATAGTGCGTCGCAAAAAGCGCTCGGCATGTATTGGCCTCGTGCAGGTGCTCGAGAACGGCCCAAGCGATGGAGAGACCGTCATAGGTGGCCGTGCCGCGTCCGATCTCATCGAGGATCACCAGCGCGCGGTCATCGGCCTGGTTCAGAATGGCCGCTGTCTCGACCATCTCGACCATGAAGGTAGAGCGTCCGCGCGCTAGATCATCCGAGGCCCCCACGCGACTGAACACCTGACTGACGAGCCCAATTTCAGCATGATCAGCAGGCACGAACGCGCCGATTTGAGTCAAAATCGCAATCAGCGCATTCTGCCTGAGCCAGGTTGACTTGCCCGCCATATTCGGCCCGGTCAAAAGGGTGATTGCGGCATCGCTTTGATCGGCGCTGAGGTCGCAATCGTTCGCAACAAAAGGCGTGCCGGATGTCTTCAGGGCCGCCTCCACGATGGGGTGTCGTCCGGCGATTACGCGGAACGTGCGGTCCGTTTTCATCACTGGTCGGACCCAGCGTTCGGAGGTGGCCAGATTGGCCAGGGCCAAGCTTACGTCGATCTCTGCGATTGCGTCTGCAGTGATCCCGATCTCACCCTGTCGATCCAAGACAGCGTGTCTGAGCTGCTCGAAGATCCGCTTTTCAATCTCAAGCGCTCGGCTGCCAGAGCTAAGGATCTTTCGCTCGATCTCAGACAGCTCAACCGTCGTGAAGCGGACGGCATTCGCTGTGGTCTGGCGATGTATGAACCGCTCGGACAGCGGTGGCGCGAGCATTTTCTTGGCGTGGGTCGCTGGCGTCTCGATGAAATAGCCCAGCACGTTGTTGTGCTTGACCTTGAGCGCGGTGACACCCGTCGCCTCGATAAATTCGCGCTGCATGTCGGCGATGACTGACCGCCCCTCATCCCGCAAGGCGCGCGCTTCATCGAGCTCCTCATGAAACCCGGGCGCAATAAAGCCGCCGTCCCGACTGAGGATCGGGGGCTCAGCGATCAGGGATTTCTCGAGCAAGGCGTAAAGCTCGGAATGCCCGATCAAGGTGGCTTGAGCCGCATCCAAAAGCGCGGGGAAGTCTTGGTTTTGCAGTCTTCTATGAATGCGGTCAGCCGCCGCGATACCGTCACGAATAGCGCCCAGATCCCTCGGCCCGCCGCGGTCTACCGCAAGGCGTGACAGGGCGCGGTTTAGATCCGGGACCTGGCGAAGATATTCACCGATTGCCGAGCCTATTTCCGGCGCAGAGTGCCAGAACGCGACGCTGTCGTGTCGCGCCGTGATCGGCTCTAACGTGCATAGCGGGCCCGAAACACGTCGTTCTAGTGTGCGACCGCCTCCAGCCGTGATCGTTCGATCGATCGCAGCTAGAAGAGAGCCCGCCCGCGCCCCCGCCATTGACCGTGTAAGCTCCAGATTGCGCCGTGTCGCAGCATCGATTTGCATCAATTGGCCGCTTTGGATCTGTTGCGGTGACCGCAGCCTCGGCATCCGCCCGCGTTGCGTCAGGTCAAGGTAGTCAACGATCGCCCCCATCGCCGAAAGCTCAGCGCGGCTGAATTGACCAAAGGGCTCTGTCGACTGCACCTCAAAGGTTTCGCAAAGCCGGCGTTCGGCCCGACGGCTGTCAAAGATCTGCGCATGAAGCGTGGTAATCGCCGCCCCGTTTTCGCTTAGGGCATCTGGGATCGGAACGGTCTCGTTCACCAAAACCTCGGCGGGTGCGAGCGCCGCCAACTCCGGCGATAGCCGCACGAGTGGGCAAGGCGTCACACGAAAGGCGCCAGTTGAGATATCCGCCCAAGCAAGCGCCGCTTCATCGCGGATCTGAGAAAACGCGGCGAGGAAGTTGTGCTGTCTCGCCTGAAGAAGGGTGTCTTCGGTCAATGTTCCCGGCGTGACCAGCCGAACGATCTCGCGACGAACCACGGATTTTGAGCCGCGCTTTTTCGCTTCGGCTGGGTCTTCCATCTGTTCGCAGATTGCCACCCGAAAGCCCTTGCGGATCAGGGTCAGCAGATACCCCTCAGCGGCGTGATGGGGCACACCACACATCGGAATGTCTTCGCCGGCATGTTTGCCGCGTTTGGTCAGCGCGATATCGAGCGCACCTGCGGCAGCAACGGCATCGTCAAAGAACAGCTCATAAAAGTCGCCCATCCGATAGAAAAGCAACGCGTCCTGGGCCTGCGCCTTGATCTCGAGATATTGCGCCATCATCGGCGTTAGATGGGCTGTCATCGCCGCTCCCCCTGTCCGGCTCAGACTAGCCGGGCGCGCGATGTCACAAAAGGCCTTGTTGAGCGCTCGCCCCTGTCGCTAAAGCTGAAGCTCCAAAGGGAGAGCGGGATGCCATCGAAAACAAAATACACGCGGGAAGAGGCGCTGGCCTATCATATCGAGCCGCGCCCGGGAAAACTCGATATCCAAGCCTCGACGCCGATGACGACCCAGCGGGACCTGAGCCTGGCCTATTCGCCTGGTGTCGCGGTCCCATGTGAGGAAATCGCCGCCAATCCCGAGACCGCCTATGACTACACCACCAAGGGCAACATGGTCGCGGTGATCTCGAACGGGACGGCAGTTTTGGGTCTAGGCAACCTGGGCGCGCTCGCCTCCAAACCGGTGATGGAGGGCAAGTCTGTCCTTTTTAAACGCTTCGCGGACGTGAATTCGATCGATCTCGAGGTCGATACCGAGGACGTGGATGAGTTCGTCAATGCCGTGAAGCTGTTGGGCCCCTCTTTTGGCGGCATCAACCTGGAAGACATTAAGGCTCCCGAGTGCTTCATGATCGAGAGCCGCCTGAAAGAGCTGATGGATATCCCAGTATTCCATGACGATCAGCACGGGACGGCGGTGATTTGTGCGGCTGGTCTGATCAATGCGCTTCAGCTGACGGGCAAGAAGATTGAGGACGTGAAGATCGTGCTCAATGGTGCCGGGGCGGCCGGTATCGCCTGTATCGAACTGCTCAAATCGATGGGTGCCGGGCATGACAATTGCATCGTCTGTGACACCAAGGGGGTGATCTATCAGGGTCGCAGCGAAGGTATGAATCAGTGGAAGTCGGCCCACGCGATCAAAACGGACCTGCGCAGTCTAGAAGACGCGATGGAGGGAGCTGACGTTTTCCTCGGCGTCAGCGTCAAAGGTGCGGTGACGCCAGAGATGCTTTTGGCGATGGCCGAAAACCCAGTGATTTTCGCGATGGCCAACCCAGATCCTGAAATC
This sequence comes from Pseudomonadota bacterium, assembly GCA_038530555.1. Classification (GTDB taxonomy): domain Bacteria; phylum Pseudomonadota; class Alphaproteobacteria; order Rhodobacterales; family Rhodobacteraceae; genus HKCCE3408. Next base: position 285,806 of record JBCBCN010000002.1, read on the forward strand.
ACGCCTGAAGAGGCGCAAGCGGTTCGCGCCGATGCCATCGTTGCGACGGGTCGGTCGGATTATCCCAACCAGGTCAATAACGTGCTGGGCTTTCCGTACCTATTTCGCGGTGCCTTGGACATTCATGCGCGCGCGATCAATGACGAGATGAAGATCGCCTGTGCTCAAGCGCTGGCCGAGCTGGCGCGCGAGGATGTTCCCGATGAGGTCGCGATGGCCTACGGGCGGAAGCTGTCCTTTGGACGGGATTACATCATCCCGACGCCCTTCGATCCACGTCTGATCTACACTGTGCCGACGGCGGTGGCGCGGGCAGGCATGGATACTGGCGTGGCCCGTCGGCCGATTGTCGATTTGGACAGCTATGCCAACGAGTTGCGCAGCCGGATGGATCCGACCTCCTCGATCCTCCAGGGCATCTACGCACGCGCCCGCTCGGCTCAGGCACGTATGATTTTCGCGGAAGGGGACGATCTCAGGGTGCTGCGGGCAGCGGTCGCCTATCAGCGCAATGGCCTTGGCAAGGCGTTGGTGGTCGGTCGCGAAGCGGAAGTGAAAGAACAGCTCGAAACCGCAGGTTTGGGAGATGCGGTGCGCGAGCTTGAGGTCGTGAACGCCGCCAAAACCAGCCATTTGGACACCTACAAGCGTTTTCTCTACGATCGGTTGCAGCGCAAAGGTTTCGATCAGCGGGACATCCACAGACTGGCGTCTCGGGATCGACATGTGTTCTCGGCCCTGATGCTTGCGCATGGCCACGCTGACGGCTTGGTTACTGGTGCCACGCGAAAATCAGCGCATGTCTTGGGCTTGATTGGGCATGTGTTCGACGCCACCGCCGTGGATGGTGCAGTGGGGGTGACGGCCTTGTTGCACCGTGGGCGGATTGTCCTGATCAGTGACACCTTGGTGCATGAATGGCCCTCGGACGAGGATTTAGCTCTGATCGCGCAGCGCGGTGCGGATGTGGCCCGTGCACTGGGCTTGGAGCCGCGTGTCGCCTTCGTCAGCTTTTCGACCTTTGGCTATCCGGTGTCGGAACGTGCCGAAAAGATGAACCACGCGCCAAAGATACTTGAACGGGCCGGGGTCGATTTTGAGTTTGAGGGTGAGATGACGGTGGATGTTGCCCTGAACGCGGACGTGATGGAGCAATATCCATTCTGTCGTTTGTCCGGTCCGGCCAATGTCCTGGTGGTGCCGGCCCGTCATTCCGCCTCGATCTCGGTAAAGCTCATGCAAGAAATGGCGGGCGCGACCGTGATCGGCCCGATCCTGACCGGACTTGGGCGACCCGTGCAGATTGCAGGTACGGTGTCGACTGCGAACGACATCCTCAACATGGCGGTCATGGCCGCCTGTGATATCGGACGGTAACGCGTGATCCTTTGCGTGGGTTCAATCAATGTCGATCTGGTCTATCGGCTCGCTGACCTGCCAGGGCCCGGTGAGACCTTGGCCGCGCGCTCTTTTTCGCGCGGTCTCGGTGGAAAAGGGGCGAACCAATCGGTGGCTGCCGCCCGTGCAGGTGCCGAGGTCACGCATTTTTGCCCAGTCGGCGCCGATGCGGCGGACCTGTTGGCCCAGATGGCCGCGGCGGGGGTGCGCCATGCGGGTCCTGTGCTCGAGGATCAGGCGAATGGTCATGCCAGCGTTTGGGTCAGTGAGCGCAGCGGCGAGAACGTAATTGCTATTCACGCGGGCACGAATGCGATGATCACGATGGATGCGCTGGCGTCAGTTTGTGCTGAGCTAGGCCCGGGGGACTGGGTTATGTTGCAGAACGAGGTCAATCTTGTCGATCAAGCGGCGCGCCTCTCGCGCGAAAAGGGTGCCTCGGTGGTCTATTCGGCTGCGCCTTTCGAAGTTGCCGCTGTCGAGGCTGTGCTACCACATATAACCCACCTGTTGATGAACGAAGGTGAGGATCGTGCGTTCCGCGACGCAGGCCTCACTGTCCCGGAAAATGTCGCACAAATCGTCACAAAAGGGCCGAATGGAGCCGAATGGCGCAGCGCAGATGTGAGGTTTTCAAGCCCTGCGCTTCCGGTCGCTCAAGTCGTGGATACGACGGGTGCGGGGGATTGTTTTGCTGGAAATCTCGTGGCGGCCCTAGCTCGAGGTGCGGACCCAGCTCAAGCAATGCGCTGGGCGCAGGCCGCCGCAAGTGTTCAGATCAGCCGTGAAGGCGCGGCGCCCGCGATGCCTCGTCGGGAGGAGACGCAACGCGCGCTAGAAGCTTAGTGCTTCATCCCGTCCCAGAACGATTTCACGCGGTCAAAAAAGCCGCTTTCGTTGGGGGTGTTCGATTGCGCGCAACTTTCCTCGAATTGGCGCAGCAGCTCTTTTTGCTCCGCATTCAGCTTGACCGGCGTTTCAACCGACATCTCGATATACATGTCACCGCTGGCTGCGCTGCGGATGGCGGGCATACCCTTTCCACGCAGGCGCATCTGACGGCCGGATTGTGAGCCTTCGGGAACGCGCACGCGGCTGCGTCCGCCATCGATCGTCGGCACCTCTATTTCTCCGCCGAGAGAAGCGGTGACCATCGACACCGGGACCTTGCAGAACAGATCCATGCCTTCGCGTTGGAATAGCTCGTGCTCAGCCACTTCGATGAAAATGTAGAGGTCGCCGGTCGGCCCGCCCCGCAGACCCGCTTCTCCTTCGCCGGAGAGCCGGATCCGCGTGCCTGTTTCCACACCGGCGGGAATATTGACCGATAGGGATTTCTCGGATTCCTGGCGCCCTGCGCCGCCGCAGGTCTTGCACGGGTTTTTGATGATTTGTCCCATGCCGGAGCAGGTCGGGCAGGTTCGTTCGACCGTGAAAAAGCCCTGCTGAGCCCGCACTTTGCCCATGCCCGAACAGGTCGGGCAGGTGACGGGTTCCGCGCCGCCTTCTGCCCCGCTGCCCGAGCATTCCTCACACGTGACAGAAGTAGGTACGCGGATAGATTTCGATAGGCCGCCATAGGCGTCTTCGAGCGAGATCCGAAGGTTGTAACGCAGGTCTGAGCCGCGGCTGGCGCGGTTCCGACCTCCGCCACCGCCGCGCCCGCCCATGAAATCGCCGAACAGATCTTCGAAAACGTCGGAGAAAGCGCTGGCGAAATCGCCTTGGCCTTGCCCGCCATAACCGCCACGTGCGCCTCCGGCCATACCGCCATCGAAGGCTGCGTGGCCAAACCGGTCATAGGCCGCCTTTTTGTCGGCGTCTTTTAGGACGTCATAGGCTTCGTTGACCTCTTTGAATTGCGCCTCGGCCTCCGGCTTATCCGCGTTGCGATCGGGGTGCAGTTCTTTGGCTTTGCGTCGATAGGCCCGTTTGATGTCATCGGCTGCCGCGCCGCGTTCTACGCCCAAAACCTCGTAATAGTCACGTTTTGACATGGGCTGCATCCTTTCACTGGCCAAGCCGCGTCCCGACCGAATGGGTCAGGACGCGGCTGGTCAGGTGATCCGCGTTACGACCGGTCGGTGCCGGTCCGGTCGTCGCCAAGGTCTTCGAAATCCGCGTCCACGATGTCGTCATCGACGCCTTGCGGCTCATCGGTACCTTCAGGAGCGTCTTCGCCCGCCTCTTCCATCGTCGCTTTATAGATCGCCTCGCCCAGCTTCATGGCCGCATCGGTCACGTTCTGGATGCCAGATTTGATCTTGCCAGCGTCGTTGCCATCCATCGTCTCTTCGAGAGCGGTAACGGCAAGCTCGATTGCCTCGACGGTCGCGGGATCGACTTTGTCGCCGTGCTCCTCGAGGGACTTTTTGGTCGAGTGCACCAGGCTTTCGGCCTGGTTCTTCGCCTCGACAAGCTCTTTCTTCTGCTTGTCGGACTCGGCGTTGTCCTCGGCCTCTTTGACCATGCGATCGATATCGTCGTCGCTCAGACCGCCCGACGCTTGGATCGTGATCTGCTGTTCCTTGCCGGTGCCCTTATCCTTGGCGCCCACCGAGACGATGCCGTTTGCGTCGATGTCGAACGTCACTTCGATTTGCGGCAAACCGCGCGGCGCGGGGGGAATGTTCTCCAGGTTGAACTGACCCAGCATCTTGTTGTCCGCGGCCATCTCACGCTCACCCTGGAAGACGCGGATCGTCACGGCCGATTGATTGTCCTCAGCGGTCGAGAAGATCTGGCTCTTCTTGGTGGGGATCGTGGTGTTGCGGTCGATCAGGCGGGTGAAGACGCCTCCCAAGGTCTCAATCCCGAGCGACAGGGGCGTCACATCGAGAAGAACAACGTCCTTCACGTCCCCTTGCAGAACGCCGGCCTGAATGGCCGCGCCCATGGCCACGACTTCGTCAGGGTTCACGCCCTTATGCGGCTCTTTGCCGAAGAATTTCGTCACTTCCTCGCCAACGCGGGGCATGCGGGTCATGCCGCCGACCAGGACCACCTCATCGATGTCGCCCGTCGACAGGCCTGCATCCTTCAACGCGGCTTTGCACGGCTTGAGGGATTGCTGAATGAGGTCGCCGACCAGGCTTTCGAGCTTGGCGCGGGTAAGCTTCATGACCATATGAAGCGGCGCACCGTCTGAGCCCATGGAGATAAACGGCTGATTGATTTCCGTCGTGGTCGCGCTCGACAGCTCAATCTTGGCTTTCTCGGCAGCTTCTTTGAGACGCTGAAGCGCCATTTTGTCCTTCGTCAGATCGACGCCGTTTTCCTTTTTGAACTCGTCGGCGAGGTAGGTGACGATCCGCATGTCGAAATCTTCACCGCCAAGGAATGTGTCGCCGTTGGTGGACTTCACTTCGAACAGGCCGTCGTCGATCTCAAGAATGGTGATGTCGAACGTGCCGCCGCCGAGGTCATAGACGGCGATGGTCTTCGACTCTTTCTTATCCAGGCCATAGGCGAGTGCGGCGGCTGTCGGCTCATTGATGATGCGCAGAACTTCGAGGCCCGCGATCGTGCCCGCATCTTTCGTTGCTTGGCGCTGCGCGTCGTTGAAGTAGGCGGGAACGGTGATGACCGCTTGGGTGACTTCTTCGCCTAGATAGCTTTCGGCCGTTTCCTTCATTTTGGTCAGGATCAGGGCAGAGACCTGTGCGGGGGAGTATTTCTCGCCGCGCACTTCCACCCAGGCATCGCCGTTGCCGCCGTCGACGATCGAGTAGGGGACAAGCTTTTTGTCTTTCTCAACCGCGGCATCATCGACGCGACGGCCGATCAAACGCTTCACGGCAAAGACGGTGTTGTCAGGGTTGGTGACGGCCTGGCGCTTGGCGGGTTGACCGACAAGCCTTTCATCATCGGTATAGCCAACGATCGACGGTGTGGTGCGCGCGCCTTCGGCGTTTTCAATAACGCGCGGTTGGCTACCGTCCATAATTGCGACGCAGGAATTGGTCGTTCCAAGGTCAATGCCAATGACTTTTGCCATGTCAGTTCAGTCCCTTCGTTAGGCGATCTTGGCGCTGGTCGATCCGTTACGGCCTCGCTGCACCACAGGTTCCATAGCAGGCGGGAGTGACCCCGGCTGCGCTTGGCGGTATATAGGAACCGGGTTTGGACGCTGCAAGCATGCCGTCGGTGAGAAAAACACGTAAACGTTACAATCCTGCTGTTGCGCCTGGCGGCCATGCCGGAATGCGCGCATGACGCCACTTTCCATGCGCGGTGCTCGCATCTATCCGGGCTTTCTGGTGCCGGACCGACAGAGCCGGATCGTAGCGCTTGTGCGCGAGATCGTGCGCGCGGCGCCGCTGGTGCGGCCGGTTACCTCCCGCGGGCAGAAAATGTCCGTTCGGATGACGAGTGCGGGGCGGTTTGGTTGGCTCAGTGACCGTCGCGGGTATCGCTATGAGGAGCGTCATCCCCTGACCTCGCAGCCATGGCCTGACATCCCGGATGAGCTGACGGCACTTTGGGCAGAGCTGTGCCCTGAGGCTCGCGATCCGGAATGCTGTTTGATCAATTTCTATAGCCCAGATGCAAAAATGGGCGTGCATCAGGACCGCGATGAGGCCGATTTCACGCAACCGGTCGTGTCGATCTCACTGGGTGATGACGCGCTGTTTCGGATCGGCAATCACGAGCGCGGCGGCAAGACCGAGTCGCTTTGGCTCAGCTCCGGAGATGTCGTGGTTATGGAAGGTGACGCGCGGCTTCGGTATCACGGCGTTGATCGGATCAGACCCGCGCAGTCGTCCCTTTTGAAGGATGGGGGTCGGCTCAACCTTACCATGCGCGTTGTGACCTAGCGCCGAGCCGTCCAACTCGCCGAGGCGTGTTTGCGTGTGTAAAACTCACCGATCAATCCAAGTGCCGCCAGTCCGAGGCAGACATAGAGCGGGTATTCCCAGTTCGTATAGCGCGGAAAATAGTTGTTGAACGTGAAGCCGCGCGCTTGGTCGATAATGTGAAACAGCGGATTCCAGGAGAACATGGCAAGCATCTGTGCTGTCATCATATTGGCCACGAACATCTTGCCCGAGGCGATCATATTGGCGCGTGACCAGACCGTTTGAATGATCGTCACCAGATCGGGGATCCAGGGCTTCAGCGCCAGTAAGATTAAGCCGACGGCAAAGCCTGAGAACCAGGCTAGCAGGTACATATTGAAAGCGCCGGGCCAGTTTTGGATCGAGACGGGCTCAATCAGGGTGTGCACCACGAACAGGATCACAAACAGCGCAAGCGTTTGTTGGTAGAGTACGGACAGTGCCGATGAGAGCAGCGCGATCAGCGTGTTCATCGGGGCGTGCTGCATCATCGGCGAGGCGGGACCCTCTGCCGTCATCACAGCGCCGAGCGTTTTGATATGGGTCAGGTAAAGGAAGATCCCTGAAAGGAGGTAGACGATAAAATTCCCCCGGATCGCCATCGAGCGTGTGCCCAGGATGTCGAACATGAAATAGAAGGCGGCGACGAAAAGGACCGACTGCAGAATGTTCAAGATCAGGCCGATCAGAGCATTCCCGTGGCTCTGACGCACCTTTCGGACGGTCGTAATGAACGTCAGCTCAAGCAGCGAGATCATGACCTGAAGGCCTGATTTGCGTCTGGCTGCGGTAAACATCGTCAGGTCCCAAATTTGGTGCGCGCGGCCCAAAGGCGTCCGGCGCTGCGAGGCTTGCACGATACTGTCTCGACGCTTAACGATCAATCAACACTGCCGAGACCCAGCAAAGAGCCGCCTGATGAATTATGCCGACATCCAATCTGTGTTCCGCCGAGCCGCCATTCTTGGCGGGGAGCGCATCATGGAAGTGTACAATCGAGGAGAGGTCGCAGTGGATGTCAAAGCCGATGACAGCCCGGTCACCGAAGCCGATCGGGCTGCCGATCAGGTAATCTCGGAGATCTTGGCTGAGGCCTTTCCTGGCCTGCCCCTGGTCACCGAAGAACAGGCGGCGACGCATTCGCTTTCGGCTAAGACCTTTTTGATTGTGGATCCTCTCGATGGCACGAAGGAGTTCATCAAGCGTCGCGGCGACTTCACCGTGAATATCGCCCTAGTCGAGGAGGGGATCCCGACCCGAGGCATTGTGTATGCACCTGCCAAGGGCCGCTTGTTCTACACCGATGAGGCCGGGGTCAGCCACGAGGAAACCGGGGATATAGCTGCGGATACCGCAGGCCCAAGCGCGCCTATTCGCGTGCGTCAGCCGGACAATTCTGCGCTCTTTGTTGTTGCGTCGAAGTCGCACCGAGATGCCTCAACAGACGACTACATCGCCAAATACCAGACGGCGGACATGAAAAGCGCGGGCTCTTCGCTTAAGTTCTGCCTGGTGGCGGCTGGTGAGGCGGATCTTTACCCCCGCCTCGGGCCAACCATGGAATGGGACACAGCCGCTGGGGATGCAGTCTTGCGCGGATCCGGCGGTTCGATGGTGCATTTCGAGGATCACGCGACCTTCCGCTACGGCAAGCCCGACTTTCGCAACGGGTTCTTCATCGCCTATGCTCCCGGGGTCGAGCTGCAAACCGCGTGAGTATCCTTTGCGTGATCCCTGCGCGCTACGCGTCCAGCCGTTTTCCGGGCAAGCCCCTTGCGCCACTGACGGGGGTAACTGGTCAGTCCGTCTCGTTGATCGAACGCTCTTGGCGCGCCGCACGCGATGTCGATGTGTTCGACCGGATCATAGTCGCCACCGATGATGACCGGATCGCCGAGGAAGCGCGTCGATTTGGTGCCGACGTGGCGATGACGTCGTCGGAATGCGGAAACGGCACTGAGCGGTGCGCGGAGGTCATACAGACATGGGTGGGCGATGCCCTTGAGTTGATCGTGAACCTCCAAGGCGATGCACCTCTGACGCCGCCGTGGTTTCTCAGCGCCCTGGTCGAAGGCCTTCTTTCGCGACCCGATTTTGACGTCGCGACCCCTGTGCTGCGCTGTGACGCGGCCACGCTCAACGCGTTCAAAGAGGATCGGCGCAACGGGCGCGTGGGCGGCACAACTGCGGTCTTCGATCAGGAAAGCCGCGCGCTATATTTCTCGAAAGAAGTGGTGCCGTTCACCGCCGATAAGCCGTCCGGGGAGAGCGATACCCCGGTTTTTCATCATGTCGGTGTCTATGCATATCGACCCGCTGCGCTTGCGGCCTATCCCGCTCTCGGTATCGGCCCGCTTGAGCGAAACGAAGGCTTGGAGCAACTGCGCTTTCTCGAGCATGGGAGCCGTATTCTCTGCGTCGAGGTCGAGGCGAAGGGACGCCAGTTTTGGGAGTTGAACAATCCTGAAGATGTCCCCCGCATTGAGAGAATGATGGCGGATATGCAAATGCCATGACCCATGATCCGACGGTCAGCGTTATCGTCGTTAGCCATGGTCGTCCGACCCATCTCAAGCGGTGCCTCACCTCGCTTCGTCAGCTTCAGTATAGCCGGTTCGAGATAATCGTGGTTGCTGATGAGACAGGCTTGGACGCTGTCGCGACCCTAACTTTTGCCGCCGCGATAAAGACGGCGACGCAGCCCGAGGCCAATATATCCAAGGCCCGAAACGATGGCATCGCGCTCGCAGCAGGGGAGTTTTGCGCGTTTTTGGACGATGACGCGGTGGCAGAGCCGTTTTGGCTCGATCATCTTGTGGCGGCTGGCCATGATTTCGTGACGGGCACGGTGATCGGACGCAATGGCTTTTCGGTGCAATGGGGGCGGATGGCCGTGTCTCGGACCAGCCAGGATTGGCATCTGCAACCGAATGAAGACCTGCCACCGGGATCCGTTCTGAAACTGCATGGCTGCAACTTTATGGGCCGGCGCGATCATTTGATTGCGCTGAGCGGGTTTGATGAAACGCTGCGCTTCTTTCTCGACGATGCCGACCTGTCCTTGCGAGTCGCGGCAGCGGGCCGGGAGGCCCATTTCGTGCCCGGCGCCCGCGTTCACCATGCCTTTGCGGCCAGTGCGCGGAGGCGCGCCGATCGCGTGCCGACAGACCTGTATGAGATCGCCGCGAGCCAAGCCGTTTTCTTATCAAAGCATAGCAATAGAGCCGAACTCGACACCCATATCAGCCGGTTCCGTGAGCATCAGACCCTTCGTCTTTCGCGTCTCAGGCGCCGTCGTCAAATGACTGCCCGGGCTCAACGGTCGGTCCTTGAAAGCCTGGAGGCCGGCTTGAACGAAGGGCTTGAGCGTCCGACGGGGGAACTTCGCACGGGCTTTGACCGACCGCCAGGTTTTCTGAGCGGTGCAGCGCTCGGCCCGACGCCCCTGAATGTCATTTCGTCGAGCGGCTGGTCACCAGCGGATTTGCGCGAACAAGCGGCGGTTCTTGCCCTGCAAGGCGCCAGGGTTTTGGCCTTTTGCCTGAAACCAACGCCCCACCGGCATCGGCGGTTCTTCGACGACCAGGGGTTTTGGATACAGGTCGGTGGGCTTTATGGCGCCTCGGATAGATCGCAGGCCGGGATTCAGACTTGGAGATTTCAAGATCGAATTGCCGCGGAAACGGCCACATTTGGTCTTTCTCCCGACACTGCTTAACGCAAATCAGGGAACTGTTCGGGCTTGGGTGGCTTCACATGCTATGACCGTGCTGAGATTTTAGGCGAGTTTCCCCTTGCGGGGCTTGCTCCAAAGATGGATTTGAGCGGTACTGAAGGAGCGAAGATGAAAAAACGCGTAACAAAAGCGATATTTCCAGTGGCGGGTTTGGGAACGCGCTTTTTGCCAGCGACCAAATCAATCCCCAAAGAAATCATGACCTTGGTTGATCGTCCGCTGATCCAATACGCCATCGACGAGGCACGCGCTGCCGGTATCAAAGAGTTCATCTTTGTCACCTCGCGCGGCAAAGGCGCTTTGGAAGACTATTTCGACAACAACCCCGAGCTTGAAACGGCCTTGCGCAAGAAGGGCAAGAAAGGCCCTCTGAAAGAGCTCAAGAGCACGAATATGGACTCCGGCGCGATCGCCTATGTGCGTCAGCACAAGGCACTTGGTCTTGGGCACGCAGTGTGGTGCGCGCGCCGCTTACTTGGTTCAAATGAGTCTTTTGCCGTGATCTTGCCCGACGATGTGATCGCCGCCGAGACGCCTTGTCTCAAGCAAATGGTCGACGCGCATGCCGAAACTGGTGGCAATATGGTTGCCGCGATGGAAGTGCCGACCGAGAAAGTGTCGTCATACGGTGTTCTCGACATCAAAGAAGATATGGGCTCTGTCGTTTCGGTTAAGGGGATGGTCGAGAAACCGCCCGCGGCAGAGGCGCCATCGAACTTGGCCGTTATCGGTCGTTATATCTTGACGCCGAAGATCATGCAGAACCTGCATAAGAAAAAGACCGGCGCGGGTGGCGAGATCCAACTGACTGACGCCATTGCACAAGAGATCGCAGAGACGGACGATGTTTTCGGCTTCCGCTTCCGGGGTCAGCGCTTTGACTGTGGCTCGAAGGCGGGGTTCTTGCAGGCAACGGTGGCGTTTGGGCTTGCCCGAGAGGAACTGCGCGAGGAGTTCTCGCAATTCTTGACGGATATGACCGCAACGGCGGAAGCCGCGCAATAACGGTCAGGAGGATCGCCTGGGAGACGCATCTGCACGGTCTGTTCTGCTGGATGTGTCGCGTTTGGTCCGGCGGGTGGGCCGCGCTCCCTTAACAGGAATTGATCGGGTCGAGCTGGCATGGCTCGACCATCTAAGACCCTCATCCAAGGCTCTGTTTCTGCTGCGCTCAAGTCGCGGATACATCCTACTGGACCCCGCTGGCGCCGAAATGCTCTCAGACCTTGCCCATGGCCGCAGAGAACCTGGTCGTGCGGATATGGTCTCGCGGCTTACGGGCAACGGACAGCGGATGCGCCACCGCGTGGAAGCAGACCTTCGATCGGTTTGCCTTGCGCGTGCGCTTCCCAGCCTCTTGCCAAAGATGTTGCGTGCCTGGCTGCCGAAGTCGTGCGTCTATCTGAATGTCGGTCACAGCAACTATAGCGACCGGGTTTTGCGGGCCCTACCGCAAGACGTCACCAACGCACTGATGGTGCATGATACGATACCGCTGGATCATCCGGGTTTTGTGGTACCCGGCCGGTCTGATCAGATGCGCGCGATGCTGATACGCGCAGCGCAGGCGGCGGATAGGGTCATAGTGCCAAGCATCGCCGTTCAAGCGCGCCTGTCGCAGCACATCGATCCTGACAAGCTCCTCGTGGCGCCGCTCGGGATTACACCGCTTGCGGCGGAACCGCTGCCGATCAATGCGTCGAGCAAGCCGTATTTCGTAGTGATCGGCACGATTGAGCCGAGGAAAAACCACCGCATGCTGCTGGAGGCTTGGTCGCTACTGCAAGATCCGCCCGAGTTGCACATCATCGGGCGGCGCGGCTGGCGCAATACCGAGCTGTTCGCATTGTTGGACCAGCATCCTTTGCAGGGCTCAAAGATTTTTGAGCATAATCAGATGGATGATGGCGAGGCGCATGGCTATCTCGCCGGGGCGACCGCCCTTTTGATGCCCAGCTATGCCGAAGGCTTTGGGCTGCCTCCGCTGGAAGCCTGGGCGCTTGGTACGCCGGCGGTGGTCTCGGATTTGCCGGTCTTTAGGGAAACCTTAGGGGCTTGCGGCATTTACGTAGACGCAGACGATGCGTATGCTTGGTCAACAATAATTCGGCGCCTGACAGAAGGGACGCAAACGCTGCCTGCTACTCCGAAAATCCCGACTTGGCGGGAGCATTTCGAGGCCGTTGAGCAAGCTTTGCGCTTCTGACCCGGGGTCGAGCAGGGCATGGCTATGAAGGTCATTGAGCGCTATGGGTTGCGGCTGCAACGCAAACGGTTTCGCATCAGATCGGTGCGGAAATCTCGCGAATTGCTGCCTGCTGTCGATCGCACCGATGCGATCCGGCCCGATCATATTCTCGCGTTCGTAACCCTGCGCAATGAGCGGCTGCGACTGCCCTATTTCCTTGACTATTACCGTGCGCGGGGCGTTTCGCACTTTCTCTTTGTCGATAATGACAGCCGAGATGGCTCAAGGGAATATCTCTGCGAACAGACCGATTGTTCGGTTTGGACGACCCAGGCGAGTTATAAGCGGTCTCGGTTCGGTGTTGATTGGACGAACTACTTGCTTAGCCGTTATGGCCACGGGCATTGGTGTCTCACGCTCGATGCCGATGAGTTCCTGGTTTATCCGTTTTGCGATGCGCGCCCGTTACGGGCGCTCACAGATTGGCTCGATGCCTCATCGGTGCGCACCTTCGGATCATTGCTCCTGGATATGTACCCCAGAGGGACCATCGCCGAGGGAGAATATCGCGCGGGGGATGACCCGTTTGAAGAGGCCTGCTGGTTCGATAGCGGCAATTATGTGATTCAGCGCAACTGGGAATATGGAAATCTGTGGATCCAGGGCGGCCCACGCGCGCGCATGTTCTTTGCGGAAACGCCCGAGTTGGCGCCTGCTTTAAACAAGATTCCCCTGGTCAAATGGCATCGCCGCTATGCTTATGTCAGCTCAACCCATATGCTTCTGCCGCGCGGATTGAACTTGGTCTACGACGAGTGGGGTGGAGAGAAAGCCTCCGGCGTCCTGCTGCACGCGAAATTCCTGCCAAGCTTTGCCGGAAAGGCCGAAGAGGAGCTCAAACGGCGTGAACATTACGCCCGATCCCGGGAATACGAAGCCTATGCCAGTGGCAGTAGTGCGATGCCTGATTTCTGGACGCGGTGGTCTGAGCGGTACGTGAATTGGCGGCAGCTTGAGACGCTTGGCCTGATGTCCAAAGGGAACTGGGCATGAGCACGCTTGGCTTCGTCATGCTGTGCCACACCGCGATCCACCGCGCAGCTGAAGTCGCGCGTCACTACGCGGAGCGGGATTGCCCCGTGGTGATCCATGTGGACCGACGCATTGGGCGCCAGGATTTCGAGGCGTTTCGGGCGTCGCTTTCCGATCTCTGGAATGTCCGGCTTATCTCGCAGTACGCCTGTGAGTGGGGGCAGTGGTCCCTGGTGGCGGCAAGCCAAGCGGCCTCAGAAATTCTTCTGCGAGAATTCGCCTCGGTGCGGCACATCTATTTGTCTTCGGGCGCCTGCCTGCCCCTGCGTCCAGTTGAGGATCTGCGCGAGTTTTTGGATGCGCGGCCGCGGACGGATTTCATCGAAAGCGTGACGACTGAAGATGTCGATTGGACTGTGGGTGGCCTGGCGGCGGAGCGTTTTGATCTCCACTTTCCTTTTTCGTGGAAGCGGCAGCGGTTCTTCTTTGATCGCGCGGTTGAGCTTCAGCGCAGGCTTGGCTATCGGCGCAAACTGCCCGAGGGGATTGACCCGCATTTGGGCTCACAATGGTGGTGTCTGACGCGTCAGACGCTCTCGGCAATTCTACAAGATCCGAGGCGGCCGGAATTCGACAGCTATTTCAAGCAGGTGTGGATCCCTGATGAGAGCTATTACCAAACGCTGGCTCGGCGCTATGCCACCGCGATTGAAAGCCGGTCGCTGACCCTGGCGAAGTTCGACTTTCAGGGCAAACCGCATGTTTTCTACGACGATCACCTGGATCTGTTGCAGCGATCAGACTGTTTCATGGCGCGCAAGATCTGGCCGCAAGCCAATGAGCTTTACCGGACGTTTTTGAGCGCGCATCGTCGAGTTGAGACCACGGCGTCTCCGGCCAAGATCGATCGGGTCTTCGCACTCGCCACGGAACGGCGCACGCGTGGTCGTGCAGGTCTGACGATGCAGGCCCGGTTTCCCAACGAAAACTGGGAGAACGGCAAAACAGCGGCAGAATTCACCGTTTTGCACGGACATGACGATCTTTTTGAGGATTTCGATGCCTGGCTCTCTCGCTGTCTTGCGACCCGCGTTCATGGGCATCTATTTGCCAAGGACCGCGCCCATTTTGCCGATAGCCAAAAGGTTTTCGCGGGTGGTCTTTCGGATGCGGCCCGGCTGCGAGACTATAATCCCGGACAGTTTTTACGAAATCTGATTTGGAACACGCGCGGCGACCGCCAGGTCTTTGCCTTTGGTCCCCGCGATCGCCAGGAAATCGTCCCGGATCTTCTGTCTGACGCCAATGCACGCTTATGGATTGTGACCGGCGCTTGGGCCGCTCCCCTGCATCAACGCAACGCGGACTTCATGGATCTTCGCAAGGAAGCCGCCCATCTGCAACGGATTGAGACCGAGCTTCTCGAGCAGGTTAAAAGCGTAAAAACGAGGGCGAAGGTCCAGATCCTGTCCCTTGCCGAATTTATCCAAAAGCCGATGGAGCATTTGCAATTCATGCTCGACACGCTCGCGGGGCCGCAGGCGCAACGCCTGACCGAAGCGCCGAAAATGCGCGATCTCAGCGGGTTGCAGCAATTTGTTCAAAACCTCAAAAACCAAGGCATGAACCCGGTGATGGTCGGGGAATTGCCCGATGAAACCGTGCCCGCACAGAGCCTGCGGCCAACCGGAACGAAGCCTTATTTGGTGAAGTAGATGTCTGAGCGGTTTGATGCGTTTATCCTTTTCGCCGAGATGCGAACAGGCTCCAACCATCTAGAACAATTGATAAATTCCGCTCCCGAAGTGTCTTGTCTTGGAGAGGTTTTCAATCCGACCTTCATTGGTCACCCAAATGAGGAGGTGCTGGCGGGTTTTGACCTCGCTACTCGTGAGAAGGACCCGATCGGGTGTTTGAACGCCCTCAAAGAGGCAACGCCCGGGCTCATGGGTTTTCGGTTCTTTCATGACCACGATCCGCGCGTTTTGGATCGGGTGATCCCGGATCCCCGTGTCGCCAAGATCATCCTGCGTCGCAATCCGCTCGACAGCTATATCTCGCGCAAGATCGCGTCCGAGACCGGGCAGTGGAAGCTGACCGATGTCAAACACCGGCGATCCGCCAAGATCCATTTTGTGGCCGCTGAATTTCAAGCGATGCTGGAGGCGTGGCAGGTCTTTTACGGGCGATTGCGTGGCCAGTTGCAGCGAACGGGTCAGGCTGCGTTTCAATTGGACTACGCCGACCTGGACGATCCGGCGGCGGTCAATGGGATACTCCGTTTCCTGGGCGTGAACGCGGACATCGATCCATCCATGTCCAAGCTCAAGCCGCAGAACCCAGCGCCCGCCTTGTCTAAGGTCGACAACCCAGAGGAAATGCTGGCGGCCGTCGCTGCGATCGACAGTTTCGGTTTGGATCAGGTTTTGCACCGCGATGTAAAAGCCTCGGCCCGCGTGCCCCAGTTTCTCGCAACGCCCGGCGGTGAATTGCTGTTTATGCCTCTGCCAGGCGGTGCAGGGTCTGAATTGCGCGCTTTTCTGGCTCAAAGCGCTGGGGTTGAAGTCGATGACTTGGTGGGCGGCTTCGATCAGCGAACACTGCGGGCATGGTACAAAGAGCATCCGCGGCATCGTCGCTTCACGTTCGTGCGGCATCCCCTGGCGCGGGCGCATAGTGTTTTCTGTAGCGACGTTCTGCCAACCGGACGGCCGCGTTTTGCGCAGATGCGCCGTGTTCTGAGACGGCGCTATGGTGTCCCCCTCCCGCGGGCCGAGGACTGGCCGTCCTATGACTTGGCGGCCCATGGAGCGGCTTTCTCGGCATGGCTTGCATTTCTCAAAGGATGTTTGGCCGGGCAAACTGCCTTGGAGGCCCATCGAAGCTGGTCACTGCAAGCGGATGCGGTTCAGGCCTTGGCGGGCGTTGCGGGGCCCGATTTCGTGCTGAGGGAAGGAGGTGCCAGTTTCGGCTTGGACGATCTTGCTCGCCTTGCCAGGTTGCCAAACCCGGCCAAGCTGACCCCGGCCACTCTGTCGTTGTCCAATGACGCGCCGTTTTCTCTGACTGAGGTGTACTCACCAAAGCTCGAAGAGCTGGCCCGAAAGGCCTATCGCCGAGATTACCTTGTGTTCGGTTTCGACGATTGGACGGGCTAGGCGGCCTGCGGCGCCTCACCCCCGGTCAGTAGCAGATGCAGCGTCGCGGGGTTCGAGTTGGCGCGTAATTTCGCACATAGGCTCTCGTCGCGCAGGGTCCGAGACACGAGCGCCAGGGCTTTGAGATGCTCAACACCGGCATCCTCCGGAGCCAACAGCGCGAAAACCAGGTCGACAGGCTGACGATCCACCGCTTCGAAGTCAATCGGGCGTTCGAGGCGTACAAAAACACCGGTCACGCCCTCTACGCCAGCGAGACGCGCATGGGGCAGGGCTACGCCGTTCCCAACGCCCGTTGCGCCCAGATTCTCTCGGTCAACCAGCGCATCGAGGATCGAGTTGCTCGACAGCGGAAGCAATTCGGAAGCGATTTCGGCTGTACGCTGGATCAGTCGCTTTTTACTCGTGACATCGGAGAGCACTCGCACAGCTTGACTTGGCAGCAACGTCTGCAGGTCCATCATGACTTACCCAATGCAGTGCGCGCGCGGCGCCGATATTACCCTGACCGAGGGTCAATCCATCCGACATTCCCATCTTCGCGACGGTAAACGACGTTGACCCGTTTGGCGCTTTCGTGCCGGAAAACGAGGACCGGGGCGCCGCTCAGCTCCATCTGCATCACCGCTTCACCAACCGACAGGGATGGGATCTTCGTCTCCATCTCTGCGACGATGATCGGATCGGCGAGATCGGGCTCCTCGGCCGGCTCATCTTCTGACGCGGCGAGGATATACGCTGAGCCTTCCGAAACTTCAACGGGTTGTGAGCGCTCACGGTGATGATCTTTCAGCCGGCGTTTGTATCGGCGAAGCTGCTTTTCCATCTTCTCTGCACACCGGTCGAAGGCCGCGTAAATCTCGGTCGCCGAGGCTTTGGCTGAGGCATTCAAACCGGTCGACAGGTGGATTGCGGTCTCGCACACAAACTCATGCCCGCTTTTGGAAAAGATCACTTTCACATCGGTGGGCCGCTCGGCGTATTTCTCGACCACCGCATTCAAATTGTCTTCAACGTGTTGCTGAAGCGCGGTTCCGATTTCGATTTGTCGGCCACTGATCTTGTAACGCATGGCTCCTCCGCTGCGTTGTGTGTGAGGGGACAGACGGCGCAGGAAAGCTGCGTGAGCGGTGCGGCGATGCATCTTTGAAGGCGCGGGGCGCGTCCAGGTCGCTCGGGGTCGAAGACCTTTTCGTCATGACTTCATTTGGCGCCAGACCCGGCACCTGAGTCAATGCTCTGCTGTGACGCGGTTCAACTGATCTTGAAACCTTGGCCGAGATAGACGCGGCGCACGTTCTCGTCCTGCACCACCTCACTGGTCGTGCCGCTCATCAAAATCGCGCCGTCATGCAGGATATAGGCGCGGTCGACGATTTGGAGGGTTTCGCGCACGTTGTGATCGGTGATCAGAACGCCGATCCCGCGTGTTTTGAGGTCCGCGACGAGTGTACGGATTTCGCCCACAGCGATTGGGTCCACCCCGGCAAAGGGCTCATCGAGCAGGATATATCGCGGCTTGGCTGCCAAGCAGCGGGCGATCTCAACCCGACGCCGCTCCCCGCCCGACAGCGACAGGGCTGAGGCTTGCCTCAGATGGCCTATCGTGAATTCCGAGAGTAATTCTTCCAGTCGTTCGTTGCGCGCCCGCGATGTCGCCTCGGAAACCTCGAGGATCGCCATGATGTTGTCTTCGACCGACAGGCCACGAAAAATCGACATCTCTTGCGGGAGATAGCCGATCCCGGCCTTGGCCCTGCGGTACATCGGCAAGGTCGTAAGGTCTTGGCCGTCGAGTTTGACTGTGCCGCCATCCGGCGCGACCAACCCGGCGATGGAGTAAAAGCACGTGGTTTTGCCTGAGCCGTTCGGACCGAGCAAAGCCACCACTTCTCCGCGGCTCAAGGTCATCGACACATCGCGGATGATCGGGCGGCGGCGATAGGATTTGCGAAGATTGTTAACTTCCAACCCGCTTGCGTTCGCCGCCACGGTGAGCGTTGGACCGGTCATGGATCGGACGACTCCAGCACCGTGCGAACGCGACCGGTTATGGTGCCCGATCCGGTCTCAAGATCAACCGTTAGGCCGTCGCCTGCGATAGACGTTGGCCCTTGCGTGATCATCACGTTGCCCTGGATCAAAAGCTCGGCCGAGGCGACGGTGTATTCGGCGCGCTCACCCTCTGCTGCGTCCTCGCCCCGGGTCACAAGCACCCCGCCTGTGGCGATGACCGTGCTAACGGACTGGCTGTCTTCTTGTGCGCTGTAGATGACTTCGACCGCCCCGGCCGTCATCCGTAGATTGCCTTGCACGATCAAGACATTGCCAGAAAAAGTCGCCCGACCGCTTGCTCGGTCAAGCTCAAGACTGTCAGCGCTGATCTCGACGGGTTGATTGGCGTCATGCGCTTCGCCGCCGAAGCCGATATTGACTTGCGCTGAGGCCGAGGTGGTTAGGCAAATGACAACGATGATCCAAAAAAATCGCATAACGCCCTTTCCTCAATTCGGTTGGTATAGCATCTGAACGCCTTGCGTGAAACGGATAAGCTGCGCTCCGTCGCGTTCCAAGACTTCCATCGCACCGGCATTGATAACCATCCCGCGGCCGCGCGCGATCACAGGTGCCGGGCTCTGCGCATAGAGCTCATCCAAAGCAACATCCAAAGACTGCGCGGTAAGTTGCATACCGTTGCTCCGCCACAGATCGATACCGCCGCGGATGCGCGCCATCTGTTCGTTCAGATCAAGCTCGGCTCTTTGGGCGCTTAGTACCGCGAAATCCGCTGGAGCGAGTTCAACGCGTAGCGAGACATCTTCGGCTTCGATGAGGTTAGGTTGCGTGGCTTGGGGCGCAGCCGAGGCCGCGCTGAAAAGCACCTCGCGACCATCTGACAATGTGCCTGCGAAACGTGCCCCGCTCAGGCGCTGCTGGCGTGCCAGTTCTGTGACATCGGCCTCGGCAAAAAAAATCGCATCTTCGGGGTCTGGGCGTTCTGCAAACAGAAACAGCATCGACAACAAGCCAAGTGCCAGAACCGGCAAGATGATCTTAGCCCATGACACCATCGTTGAATATGTTGTCGTGGCGGCCAAATCGTTGCTCCTCGGGCGGATCTAGTGGCTGAAAATATCCGTGTCTGGCCAACCTGCCAGGTCGAGTTTGGCGCGCATCGGCAAAAATTCGAAACAAGCCTGAGCTATCTCGAGCCGGTCTTCTCGCGCCAGCCGCGTGTCTAATTCTTCGCGAAGGCGATGGAGGTAGAGCACATCGGAGGCGGCATAGTTCATTTGAGCTTCGCTCAGCGTTTCAGCACCCCAATCGGAGCTTTGCTGTTGCTTTGAAATGTCGATCTCGAGCAATTCTTGCACAAGATTTTTCAGGCCGTGCCGGTCAGTATAGGTGCGCACAAGCTTCGAGGCGATCTTGGTGCAATAGACCGGCGCCGCCAGCGCCTCGAAGGCGTGGTACATCACAGCTATGTCAAAGCGCCCATAATGGAAAAGCTTCAAAGTGTCGGGGTCCTCGAGAAGACGCGCGAGGTTGGGCGCTGCGCGTTGGCCTTTCTCGATCTGCACCAGGTGCGTGTCACCGCTGCCGTCCGACATCTGCACCAAGCAAAGACGATCGCGGTGTGGGATGAGACCCATAGTTTCGCAATCGATGGCAACCACCGGCCCAAGCTTCAGGCCATCAGGAAGATCGGTCTTGTGCAGGGTAGTTTGGCTCATGCAGTTCTCCGCGCCTTATCGCTAGGGCGGTATAGAGTCTTGCTCAGCGCAATGCCAGATGGGTCGGCGCCTTGCTTGGTAAAGCTGCAGTTGCCCGCCTCGTATCATTGTTGGAAAGTCTGGTGCCCAGGAGAGGACTCGAACCTCCACGTCCGTAAGGACACTGGCACCTGAAGCCAGCGCGTCTACCAATTCCGCCACCTGGGCCGGTGCCGTGCGCTGGGCTGGTAGCTTGGGCCTAGAGCAGTGTCAACGCAGAATACGAGCGGGTATCTCGCTCGGCCTTAGTAGTCCTGCTCGAAGTAAATCCCCAGCGAGCTTTCCCCGCCGGCCGAGACACCGCCACGCGCGGTGAATGACGGCGTTAGATCGATGTTGAGTGTTACGCCGGTATCTTCGTTGTCGATGATGATATCTGTGTAGACGTTGTCGGAAAGGTACCGCCCGGCGCGCAGCGCGGCATTGCCTTCCTCGTCGCTTTGGATGTCGAGGTTGTCGAGGCCAAGACCTTCCCTCAGCCGCGTGAAAACGCCTGATCCACCCCCCGCGAGGCCTGCCACCGCATCGGCTAACTGCAGGGCCTGGACCGGCGATAGGCTTTGAACCGAGCGGCCGAAGAACAATTGGGCGAGGACCTCGTCCTCGGGGAGCTCGGGATTGGAGATAAAGCTGATTTCGGGCGCACTGGCGAGGCCGAGAATTCCAATGAAAATCTGGTAGTCCGTGGTCTGCGTTTGCGCCAAAAAGTCGATAAAGGGATCGTTGCCAACCAGGGTTGTCCGGCCGCGCACAAGTTCGAGCCGCTGCCCTAGGATCGAGAGGCGGCCTCGGATCAGATCAAATTGACCGGCCGGGATTGGATTTGCCGTGGTGCCTGTCACCCGCAACTGCCCGCCAAGCTCCGCGTCTAATCCGCGACCGCGAATAAAGATACGACCCGGCGCAGTGACGCCAATATTGAGACCGAGTGATGAATTACCTCCCGAGCCACTCGCATCGCTTATAAGCCCTGCGAAGCGCCGTGTCTGCCGGGCCCCCACGCTCTCACCGACATGGGTGATTTCCGGGATTGCGCCAGAGCTTCCCAAGCCGCTTTCCGGGACGCGCACTTCCACATCGCCCAGCAACACGTCCCCCGACAGTTGGGATTGCCCTGCAAGCGATCCCACAAGATCGAGGGTCGCACGGGCAATCACCGCTTCGTAGAGCGTCGGATCCACCAGTCGGGCATTGCCCAGGGTGACCGAGATATTCGCAGGCAGCCCAGCCTGTGCCAGGCCGATCTGCCCTGTAACGCCCAGCTGACCGCCGGTGCTCAAATTGGCATTGGCGTTCAGACCAACGCGGCCAGCGGACAGATCTGCCGTGAGCGACAAACTTTCCAGCGCAGCATTGAAAGACGGCGCAGCAAGTCGCGCGCCCGCGGTCGTGATACGCCCTGAGAGCGCATCCAGCCCGGGCGCGCCCCGCAGAGTGAGATCGGCATTGAGCGCTCCGTTCAAGCTTCGCGGCGCGATAAACTGGTTCGCAAGCGCGAGCGGCGCTTGCACATCAATGTCGAGGTTTGTGTTGGCCGGCTCGCCATAGGCGCCCGCCACGCGCGCGTTCAATCCGCCTGGACCGTCGGCAGTTGCTTCGATCTGCCATGGCTCAGCGCCGCTCCGCATGACATCGGCACTGGCAGAAACCGGCCCGCTCAGCGCGGACGTAAAGATCGCCGCGTTGCTCAGCCGCAGATCGGCGGACAGCTCACTCGCCTCCTGGCCGTAGACCCCGCTTGCCGAAAGGTCGAGGGCTTGACCGTCAACTTCCAGCTCCGTGACGGTGATCCGCGTGTCGTTGAGGCGAATTTCAGTCGTAATGTCCGTAGTGCCGGCCAAAAGTGCATTGGGGATTGCTGGCACTGCGCGGACATCCTGAAGCGTGCCATCGAGGGTCAGGCCCAGATCAGCGGGATAAGACCCGGTCGCCTGCAATTGGATCGCAGCGCTGCCGCCCAATTGCATATCCGCGAGATCAGAGGCGCGGGAGAGGTCGGGAAGGTCCAGGTCGACTTGTCCATCCAAGGCGACCGCACCCTCAGACAGCGGACGCGCAGAAACGGCGCCTGCCAGCGTGCCATAGGCTGTTTCAACGCGCAGATCCGGCAAGACGTAAGCTGCATCCTCGCCATCCCGTGTGACCTGACCGGCAATGGATATCGGGCCATCGGCTCGTGGATCGAGCAAGCTAAGATCGCGCAGTTCGGCGCGTACATTCAGATCCGCTTGGCTTGTAGAGAAAAGCCCATTGGCTTGAGCTTGGATCTCATCACCTTCCAGGACCAGGTCCCGCAGGGTAAAGCCGCCAGTGTCGCGAGATAGGCCACCGGTGAGGCGTGTCTGACCCGCCAATAGACCCGCTGGAATTTGCGGCGCCGACAGGTCGCTTCCAGTCACGGCCAGTGTGAGGTCGAAAGCTTGGGACAAAAGCTCGGCATCGAAGTCAAGATCCGCTTCGAGACCTCCTCCAAGCGCGGTTCCGGCAAGATCACTGAAGATCGAGAGCTCTTCGGCCTCAAGCATCGCCGTGCCCGTCAAGTCAAGCCGGTTATCGCCCGGAGTCACCGTCACATCGCCCGTCAGCGCAGCAGTTTCCGAGCGGAGCTGGAGGTTCTCCACTTGCACCCGGTCGCCAGCCCTCCAATCAAGCACACTTGCGATGGTCAGACGCTCACCCAGGGCCTGGGCGATATCGGGATCCTCATGATTGAGCCCGTTGGCCTGTACCACGATCGGGCCACGGTAGCCCTGGATTTGGCCGCTGTCGCTGTTCAAACGCCCATCTATGCCAAGCAGGACCGAACGTGCGGACACGCCACCAGAGGCCAGATCGAAAAGCTCACCCCGCCCACGAACAGCATCGCTTTGTGCCCGGTCATAATCGAGGGAAAACCGCGCGCTGTTTATCGTGGCGTCGCCGCCGGGCAATGCCAGGGCACCGCCCGTTTGCGCGTTCAATTCGCCGATCAGCGAAAAGGCGACAGGCTGATTTGTGGGGTCCAGATTAAGATCGCCGTCAAGCGAAAGTGCGCCGGAGCGCAGCGATAACTCGGTCAGGCTGAGCGCCCCATCCGGCGCGCGCGTGGCTTGCGCGCGGAGATCGGTATTGTCGCCGATGAAGCTGACGGCATCGCCGGTGAGGAGCGGTGTGAGATCGCCGCTGAGAGCCAGATCAAAGCTCTGCGTGGTATCCTCAGTGGTTGTCGTCATGACCTGGCCGGTGAGGCGCTGCGCACCGTCGGTTTCCAGTGAAAACTCAGCGGTATATTCGGATAGCGGCCCTGCACCGGTCAGTCCTACGCCCATGCTCGGATCGCCCGGTACGCCCAAGGCTTGGCTGACCAATCCACCCGGTCCTTCGAAGACGCGCAGATTTACATCGGCCTCGCGGGTCGAGGCGTCAAATGCCGCTTGGAGCTGCACTTCGCCCTCGGTTGCGTCGCGCCGCACCAGGCTCAGGTCGATATCGGCTGAGCCGCTGATCAAGGAAATCGCCGCTGAAAACTCGGCCGTAATAACCTCGCCAAGGACGCTTTCAGCGATGTCGATCTGGGAGATCTCCGCCAGGTCGATCTCAATCGAGACGGGAAGATCGGGGAGCGAAAAAGGCTCGGTCTCAGGGCTCTCTGCGGCCGGCTCGAGAATTGGCAGACGGTCTAAAATTACCCGCTCAGCGGTCAGCGCGGTGACATCCACCGCGCCCCGCAAAATGGCAGAGCGGTTCCAGTCCAAGACGACCGTCTCAATAGTTAGCCAAACGCCTTCCTGATCTGAGATGGTCAATGCATCGAGTTCGGCGCTAGAACTCAACGCCCCGCGAAAACCCTGCAAGTCAAACTGCAGGCCCCCATCGCTGGAAAGGGTATCTTCGAGGAATCGAACCAGGCGCCCTTCGTCGTCGTCCGCCTCTTGTGAAAGAACGGGCGTCGCGCATAACGGCAGGACGAGTGCGGTCATAAGCGTGAGATATCTCAAAACGATTGACCAATCCCGATATAGAGGTAGACGTCTTCGCTAGCACCTGGGCCGTCCACGGGCGTGGCTACATCTAGTCGGATCGCCCCGAACGGTGTGTTGTAGCGCAAGCCCAACCCCGCGCCGGAATGCCAGGTGCCGCTGTCATCGAAAAGGGCTTCTTGAGAGATGTAGCCTGCATCATAGAAGGCGACAGCGCCGATTGTCTCCGTGACGGCCTGCCTAAGCTCAGCTGAAAGGCCGATGAAACCGCGCCCGCCTGCATCCGTTCCCAGTTGCGTGGCGCCAAGTGAGCGGAAATCCTGGCCCCGTACGGTGCCGCCTCCGCCCGAGAAAAACAGGAAGTCGGGAGGGAGATCCCGCACGTCGCCGCCAAAGACCGAGCCAAGCTGGAGCCGCGCGGCAAGGCGCGTTCCGTCATCGGCGCCAAAGCTAGTATAGGCGCGGCCATCGAACTCGAGCCGGACGCCGGTCTCGGCGGAACTGGTCGCGTAAAACGGCGTCAGATCAAGGTCTGCGAAAAGCCCGCCGGTGGCGTCCAGAGGATCGTCGCGCCCGTCCCAAGTCACGCCGAGGGGTAGGGTCAAAAGCGTCACATCGCGGTCGCCGAAACCGTCGCTGACCTGGGAATAACGCAGGCCCAGGCGGGCTTCTGCGCTCAAGCGGTCGGTGATCTGTTGTTCGACCCCAGCGCTGATCTCAAAGACGCTTTCTTCGAAGGTCTCCTCGTCCTGGTAAGCGAGGGTCGCCGTTGCACGGAAGGTCGTGTCAGGTGTCGCAGATGCGGGCCGCGAGAAATTCGCCGACAGCTCATAGTCCGGCGCGCTGTCTTGCTGTCCGATGCCGCTGATCTCGGCGTCAAAGCGCAACCGGTCTCCATTGCCGCTCAGATTGCGATGCAGCCAAAACGCCGTAAGACGGCCCCCATCGGTTGTCGACACCTCGGCGCCAAAACCGATCCGGCGCAAGGGCGCCTCGACGACAGCGGCGTCGATGTCGATGGTACCGTCCGGGTTCGGTTCGGCCTCGGTCAGTGCTACCGAAGAAAACACACCGCTGCGCCGAAGACGGTTGGCCGCGCGGTTGAGCTCGTCCGGGCTGAAGACCTCACCGCGCGGCAATCCGGCGATTTCTTGAAACCGGCTTGCAGAGAGGCGATCCAAGCCGGTTGGCCTCAATGCACCAAAGTCGAGTTGCGGCCCGGGAGCGATGCGGATCGTGGCGTTCAGGCGTGCTTCGCGATTCAATGCCTGCAAGCTTTGTCGTTCGATCCCGGCTGTTGCATGACCAGCGTCGCGCCACGCATCGATTGCGCGCTGAGCTGAGTCGCGCAAAACGGGGACGGTTGCGGGCGCCCCGGTTTGAAAATCCTTGATGGGTGTGTCGCCTGCAGCAAGCGGTCCGATCTCCGCTCGACCGAATTGAAACACCGGCCCTGGATCAACGCGAATGGCAAGGTCACTCACATCGGCGGGCGCGGCAAAGGGCGAAAGGCCCCCCGCCTCACGTCCGTTCACGCGAATGGACACCTCGGCCGCGAAGTAACCTCGGTCGTAGAGTGCGCCGATGATCCGGGCATAATCGGCCCGGGCCGCGGCTACGGTGTCTTGTCGGCTGCGCGGCTCATCGGTCTCGCGAAACAAAAGCGAGGCCGCTTCGATGGCGTCACGCAGGTCCTCGTCTGCTCCGACGACATCCAAACGCGGCTGCGCCGATGCACTTGTCACGACACAGCACAGAAGGAAAACCAACAGATGGCGAAAAACGGCAGGCATACGATTCCAATGGCAGCCACTGAGACCTAGCGCGCGGCGCAGGCAGTGGCTAGGGGAACGCCCACCGATCGTGTTCAGTTCCACTAGGTATAGGCGATGCCCAAAAGGATGAGGCCGAGCGCGACGCGGTAAATCACGTAAGGCGTGAAGCTTACGCTTTTGAGAAGCCGCATCATCAGGCCAAGCGCAGCCAGCGCGGCGACAAAGGCGAAAGCTGCGGCAATCGCGCCGTCTCGCGCCGCTTGCAGATCTGCGGTGACCGCAACCTCGACGCTCAAAAACGCGCCTGAGGCGATTATGGTGGGGATCGACATCAACATAGCGAGACGCGCCGCGCTTTCTCGGTCATAGCCGAGCATGCGGCCCGCCGTGATCGTGATACCCGAGCGAGACGTACCGGGAATAAGGGCGATGGCCTGCCAAAGCCCCATGATCAGCGCGTGCCGCAGGCTCCAGTCTTTCGCGGCGCGATCGGTGCCACCTATTTGGTCGGCCCAGTAAAGGACAACGCCGAAGACCAGCATGGTCCAGCCGATCACAGCCGTCGATCGCAGCGTGTCGTCCATGCCGCTGAGCGCGAGAACGAGACCAAAGAGCATCACTGGCACTGTCGCGATCGCCAAACACAGGGCGAGAAAGGCGCCTTGAGTGTCGACCCGCCCGCGAAGCAAACGCAGCGTGCCGGCGAGCGCGATTTTCACATCGGCCCAAAAGTAGAGGACCACCGCACCAAGCGTTCCAACATGCACGGCGACATCGATCACCTGCCCCTGGTCCTCAAGACCCGTGAGGTTCGGCAACAAGATGAGATGGCCCGATGAGGATACCGGCAGAAATTCCGTGATCCCCTGGATCATTGCGACAATGAAAATGTGTAGAAGGCTCACGCTTTGACGCCTCAAAGATCCGATTTTGACTGATCGGCGTTTATCATTTCGGGGCTTGGGAGCTAGGGATTTTCTTCGCAGGCATTCGGATCACGAGAAATCAAACACGGGAAATTATCCACTGATTCACCTCCGGCCTTGTGGTCCTGTGGGTCCGCTCGAATATATTGTCGCAGAGCGATGCGGGAGAAACGAAATGTGGCACGGTCTCAAGTTGGTATCATCGGTTGGGGTTTTGGCGTCCGCTATGCTGGCCGGATCCTTGCTCCCAAGCCTCGCGCAATCCACCACGCAGTTCACCGTGCCTGCCGGATGTACAGCATTTCTTACGGTGCAGTCGCGCGGCTGCACCGTGGCGCATTACTGGAATTGCAGCGCCGATCCCGAGGGCACGTTTTGGCGCGTCGCCATCGATGAGGAGGGCCCCTATTACCTCAGCCACTCGGATGCGGAATACCGCTGGTTGCAGAATTACGAACTAACAAGCGGCGCCGAAGCCGTGCTGATCGAGCCCGAAGAAGACCCGGCAAGCATGACCGAATTGCTTGAGACCGGCTCGGACCGGATGGTCTTTTCGATGCAGCGGACCGAGGCGGGCGTGACGTTTCAGCGGGACTATGACGGCTCCGACAACCTCACAGGCGCTGAGATTGAGATCGATGGGCGGCGCCTTCTCCTGACGGAGTTCACCTATTCTTTCGAAACCGAGGCCGGCACCCTTATGGTAAATGGCAATCAATTCGTTGACCCGGAGCAGCGCCTGTTCTTCGGCGGGATCGAGACCGTGCAGATTGATGATAATCCCCCGATTGAGGCCGATTACTCGCCCCGAGAGTTCATAGATCCGGGTGAGCCGGGCTTTTTGGGAACTCTCCCACTCTATGATTGCGGGGACACGATGTCCGGACTGTCACTGCCCTTAGGCTCTCAACTGGTGCGGTTCGACCCGGCCCAATCGGAGATCGTTGGCCGGATAATCTCGGCCTCGCGGTAGCCTTGCAGATAGAGCAGGGCGGTGAGGTCCGCGTGATTGACAACGACATCTGCGGCTTTTCGGACCGCGGGCTTTGCATGCATCGCAACGCCGAGACCCGCCCCATGCAACATACCGATATCATTGGCGCCGTCGCCGACGGTTAAGGCTTCCTTGGCTCTGATCCCGAGTTTCGCGCAGAGCTCGTTCAAAGCCACCACTTTCGCATCGCGGCCCAAGATCGGCTCGTTGACCTCACCGGTGATTTGGTCGTTCGCGATCTGAAGGCTGTTTGCACGATATTCGTGAAAACCGAGGGTCGCCGCGACGCGTTCGGCGAATTGCGTAAATCCGCCGGAAACCAGCGCGGTATAGGCGCCCGCGGCGCGCATGGTAGCCACCAAAGCCGCGCCACCGGGTACGCGGGTGATTTGGTTTGCCAGAACCTCGTCTATGAGGCTTGCGGGTTGATCGCGCAGCAGGGCGACGCGAGCCGTCAACGCACCGGAGAAATCGATCTCACCGCGCATCGCGCGCTCCGTGATCTCGACCACTTGCGCGCCGACACCGGCGGCGCGGGCAAGCTCATCGATGCATTCCTGCTCGATTAGGGTCGAGTCCATGTCTGCGATAAGCAGTTTCTTGCGCCGGTCTCCATCGGGTTGCAGGGCGAAATCGACCTTTGCTTCGGCGAGCGCGGCCCGCAGATTTTCGGGTATGTCTACCGCGCTGGGGAAGCGCAGCTCGATCACACGCCCTTCACTCAGCCAATTGCGATCCGTACTTGCGAGGACGAAAGCGATCTCCTCGATCAGGCCGCTGTCCAAACCGCCCTCGCGGCTGGCGATCATCGTGGCAATAAACACTTGTGTCGCGTCCTCTTTCAGGCGTCGTCCGGCGCGGTTATTGCCAAGTTCAGGCGGCTAAGGCCAGGGCCGCAGCACATCTTATCCATCGATTAGATTTTGCAAGCCGCACGCCCCGGCCTATGGTCGCCCCAAAGAGCAGCGTCCGCCAAAGGAGGCAGGGTGGGATTTCGCGAATTACTCGTAGGGCTCATTGCGTTGCTCTGCGTCGGACTGGGTCTGTTGATGATGGAACAGCCACGGACCGGCCTGCAGGTCCGGTCCATTGATGCGGATGGCACACCGGCAACTTTGATGCAGGTGCCCGGCGTGACGGGGCCGGTGGTGGTGATCGCCCATGGCTTCGCGGGATCGCGGCAGTTGATGCATCCCTATCAGATGACCCTGGCGCGGGCGGGCTACATCACTCTGAGTTACGACCTCGAAGGCCACGGTCGCAATCTGCAGCCATTGCGCGGCGACGTGAACGACATCGAAGGCACGACGCGGTTTTTGCTCGATGAGTTGGGCCGTGTGATCGACACAGGGCTCGCGCTCCCCGGCGCGGATGGGCGTCTGGCGCTACTTGGCCATTCGATGGCCTCCGATCTGGTGGCGCGCGGGGCAGTAGAGGATGATCGTGTCGCCGCGACCGTGGCAATCTCGTCGTTCTCTGAGGCGATATCCGCGCAGGACCCGAGCAATCTCCTAATCATCAACGGCGCGTGGGAGGGGCGGCTGCGCGATGAGGCGCGCCGCATCATGGCCGAGCTGCAAGCAGAGGAGGACGAGACGGTGGGCGCGCCGGGCGAGGATTTTGCCCGCCGGGCCGTCGCTATTCCTCGGGTCGAGCATGTCTCGATCCTCTATGCCCCGGCCGCGTTGCAAGAGGCGTTGGACTGGCTCAATGCCAGTTTTGGACGACAGCTTGAGAACGGCGTGGGCGCAATCGGCGTGCCGATTCTCGTGACGCTTTTAGGTCTCGTCCTACTGGCTTACCCGATAGCGCAAACCATGAAGGGGCGCCGCCGCCTCGATGAGGTGCCGCCGGGCGCGTTTTGGACGCTGACCCTGGCGCCCGCAATTTTGACGCCTTTCGTCCTTGTGCTCGTGCCCACTGATTTCCTGCCGGTGCTTGTTGCGGACTACCTCGCTGTGCATCTCGCCGTCTACGGGCTTTTGGTCTTGGTTGGGCTGGCGATTGAGGGCGACATGCCACGGCTGCGTGGCTGGACCGCCGGGCTGGCCGTAGCGCTTTACGGGATACTCGTGGTTGGCGGTGTGCTGGACCGGTATGTCGCGAGTTTCGTGCCGACTGAGCCACGTTGGACTATCTTTGTTGCGATCCTGCCCGGGGCAGTCCTGGCAATGGTTGGTGATGCCACTTTGCTGCAAGCCGGCGGTGCGCCATTCCTGCGCCGGTTTGCGGCGCGCACTGCGTTTTTGATGTCTCTCGGGATCGCTGTTGCCCTCGATTTCGAGCGATTGTTCTTCTTGATCCTCGTTATGCCGGTGCTGGTGCTGTTCTACTTGGTCTACGGCACAATTGGCGGCTTTGTTGGGCGGCGCACCGGGTCATCGTTTGGCATGGGTCTTGGTCTCGGGATCATCCTGGCCTGGGCGCTTGCAGTCAGTTTTCCTATGTTCGACGGGACGATCTAGCCCTTAGCTCAATAGCCGGTCATCTCCAGATACCCGCGCCCTTGATGGCTGCCGTCGAAGCGGATCGGACCCTCCCAATAGGGAAAGCTTGTCGACATCCAGCTTTGAGGATTGAGCGCCGTCGTCTCGACATCCAAGCCGCGTTCGGGCAGCTCGACCCGCCATCCCACAGGAACAGTCCGACCCGCGACATCCGCCTGAGACAGCGGCGTCAATCGCAGCGCGCCGTTCGGATAAGGCGTGCTGGTCCCATCGGCCTCGATCCAGGTCGCTGAGGTGAAATGCCCGCCATCGCTGTCGCGCAGCCCGAAGCCCATCATCCGGGCGCCGTCCTCGAAGCTGAGCGAGAACCAGTCCCATCCGATTTGATTTTCCGCCAGGGGTTGAGACGACCACTCCCGGTCGAGCCATGCCTGCCCCGCGACCCCGACATCGCCCGAGGGCAGAGAAAGCGCGCCCGACACGGTGTAAAACGGCTGGGAGTAATAATAGCTTGCCTGTCCGCTTTCGGATTTGACCGAATAGCCGTCCTCACCTTGAAAGACCAATGGGCCGGTCGCTTGGAGATCGAGGTCGTAGGAAAAGTCCGCGCCGCGGGCCGTCAACTGCAAGGCCGAAAGCGCGTCTTCTGTTTCCGGCGCCGTGCTTTGCATGATCCAATCGTCGATCCAGGCCTCAAAGGGCGCGGTCGCCACACCCGCTTGACCAGTGCCGGCCCGCGCAAATCGTTCGGCTGAGAAATGCTGATCCGCCGTCGTCAGACCCGCATGACCCATATGGATCTGCGCGGTTTGCCACCCCTCGGCTGCTTCGGGGCGCTGGGCGCTTCGGAATAGCGTCCACTGCACGCCGTAGTCTTGCCCATCCTCTCCGGTGAGGGTGGCGGTTAAATACCACCACTCGATGCGATACGCGTTATGCGCGCCGTGATCTTCGGGAAATTCGAAGGTCGGGTTGGGTTGCGGGATGGCAAAACCATCTGCCTCGGCGCCCAGGCCCGCAAAGCTTTGACCGGTCGCGACATCCGCCGCCAGCATCAGGCCAAAGGAAAAGGCTTTAACGTTCATAGGCGAACACCTGAAGCAGTCGCGCGGGGGCTATCCGGGCAAGTTTGAGCGTGGGCCAAAGGGCCGCCAAAGCCGCTGCGATTAGGGACAGGACCAACAAGCGGGCCCAATCGAAGGGAAAAAGCACCATCGGCAGGCGCCAACCGAAGGCTTCCACATTGATCACCGCAAGCAGGATCCACGCCAGGGCGAGGCCCACTGGAAGGGCATAAATGAACGTCAGGACGGCCAGGCCCACGGCCCGCCAAAGCTCGGTCAGGGCCAATCGGCGCCGTGTTTGCCCTAGGGCCCAGACCGGTGCGATTTGGGGCAGGCGCATGCCGCCTAGGGTCAGAAAACTGGTCAAAAGTGCAAGCGCTGCGACCGAAAGAGTGAGAATGTTCAACGCGCCGGTCACAAGGAAGGTCTGCTCGAAGATGCGAAGCGACACCGCTTGGAGAGAGGTTTGGTCAATGATTTGATCCTGCCGCAGACCCTGATCTCGTAGCGTTTGGATCGTTGCCTCGACATCTTCCGAGGCCACCCTGAGGGATAGTCGGCTCTGCGGTGTCTCGGGATAGGCGTTGATCAGAAGCGCGTAATTAAGCGTGATCTGGCCCTTAGGATTGCCGTAATCGGCGTAGATCCCAGCGACAGGAAGGGCTTGGTTCGGCGCGAATGGCACCGTATCGCCGATGCCCAGGCCGGTGCGGTGCGCTAACTGTTCGCTGATGACCAGGGCTTCCCCCGCGCCGACATGTGCCCAAGCCTCAGGCTCTCCGGAAAGGAGTGGCCATTCGACCGGCTGTGTTGGATGATCGCTGATGCCCTGGAACTCGGCTGGTTGACCCAATACCGCACGTTCGACCCAAGCACTGCGCAAAACCGCGTCTACCTGTGGTGCGATAATTGCCTCGATCCGATCAGCCTCGGCTTGGTCGTCAGCACGCACGTAAATCTCCGCGAATAGGCGTTGGTCGATCCACTCGATGAAGGTTGCACGGAATGAGCCGACCATAGTCGAGACGCCGATATTGGCCGATAGCGCCAGCATCAGAGCCATGAGAGCGAAGGAAAGACCAGGGACTTGCTGGCGCGCATCGGCGATCATCCATTCTGTGAACGGGACCTTGGCCCGGCCGCTTACGGCGTTTAGCGCTGCGGCAAGAAAGCTCGGCAAGCCCAAAGCCGCGCCGCCCAGCAGACCAGCGAGACCGGCAAAGCCCCAGATTAGCCCCTCTCCCAGCCAGGTTGCTAGGGCGCCGAAGCCAATGGCGGCCAAGGCGAGCCCTAGTCGCCTCCGCTGCGCGCGCGCGTCGATCACGGCCCAAGCCCTGGGTTGCGCAGGAGCGAGAAGCGGCATTTGGGCGACCCGAAGGAGGGATTGCGCCCCGGCGAGCCCTGCGCCGAGAAAAGACACGGCCAGGGCGGCGAGGGCCCAAAGCGGATCGAAGGCCAGCTCACCTGGTACAGGGGCACCGTAAAGCCCGCGCAGAGTCGCTGATACACCCGGTAGGAGGCTGGCCGCGATCACATAGCCCAGCGCCACCCCAAGGAGACCCGCGACTAAGGCCAAGCTTCCAAGCTCCAGCGCGAGAAGTGCAATCAACCGGCGCAGCGGCAGCCCGACGGCGCGAAGCGTTCGGAACACGGGCCTGCGATTCTCAAACGCCAAACCCACCGCGCCATACGTGATAAACAAACCAACCCCGAAAGACAGCAATCCGAACGCCGTCAGATTCAAATGAAAGCTGCCGGTGAGATCGCCAAGATCGGTCTGCTCATCGGGGCTTTGCGTCAGAAGTTCGGTGGCCGTTTCAATTGCGGGCAGGCCCGCGGGTTGCTCGGGATGCAACAGAAAGTAGTCGAGCGTGTTTATCCCGGTCAGACGAACGATGGTGGCAATATCGGCCAAAATTGTATCGGGCGGCAGTGCGTCGCTGGTCAGGACCTGCGCCTCATCGGCCCAGTCGGGCGGCTGCGTTCCGGCGCGTAGAAAGACGATTGGCTGCTCACCGGTCATTAAGGTGAAGTCACTTCCGCCGCTGACGATACCGGCGGGAATGGCGCCAGGCGGGGCAGTCAGTGGATCGACACCCAGTATGCGCAGGCCATCTTCCTCACGGTCGATGACCGGACTGACAAGGAACCCTGCGCGGCGCAGAGCTGCGAAATCTGCGATCGAGATGTCCCGTCCAGAAGGCTCGACAAGGCGTGTTAGAATAGTTTGCGCCATGATCTCGGACGCTTGGGCGTAGGATTGGCGCGCCTGAGCATTTAAGGCCTGCACTCCGGACCAAAGGGCCGTCGCCAGCATGAGGCCTAGAACCAGCGTGACGAACTGACCGGGACTTCGCCGCCAATAAGATAGCAGGGTAAGGAAAGCAGTCTTTGTCATGCTAGGCTGCCTCGGCGAGCAACGATCCGCGACGTAGATGCAAACGGCGGTCCAGGCGGCTTGCCAGCGCTGTGGAATGCGTCACGAAAAGCAGCCCCGAGCGCGTATCGCGCACAAGCTCCAGCAAAAGATCCAGGACAATGGCAGCGTTCTCCTCATCGAGATTGCCGGTGGGCTCATCCGCCAAAATCACTTCAGGCCGGAGCGCCAAAGCGCGGCCGATCGCGACACGTTGCTGCTGTCCGCCAGAAAGGTTTTCCGGGAATCGGTCTAAATGCGCGGCCAGACCGAGCCGCTCGGCCAGTTTCGCCGTCCATTCGTTATCTTCGTTTTCGGCAAGACGGGCTTGAAATGCGAGGTTTTGGCGGACAGACAGCGAGGGGATCAGATTGAACTGCTGGAATATCAGGCCAATGCGGGTCCGCCGAAGGCGCGCGCGCGCGGTGTCGTCTAGCGGCCCATAGGCTTGCCCTGACAGAAGAATTTCGCCTTGATCAGCGACATCTAGGCAGCCGGCCAAGTGCAAAAGCGTGCTTTTACCTGACCCACTTTCACCGGTCATTGCGAGCGTTTCGCCAGGCGCCAGAACGAAGGAGACATCGCGTAAAACGTCCACCGGATCCCCGCCGCTTTGGTAGGATTTTCGGACGTTTCGAAATTCGAGCAGCGGCGTTTGCGTCATGCGCTGCAACCTAAAGCGCCGCCCGGTCTATTAAAGGTCCGGCATTATTGAACACAGCGAATTTTCACGGAGAATTCTCAACGCGCGACCAGGCCGTCAGGCGGCCTGGCGCAAGGCGCTTGATTAAAGGGCCCGACTTAGGAGCGTGCGTAGAGAGTCGTCAGAGCTGAGCGGAGGGTGTCCTGATCATACTCGCTCATATTACCGAACATCTGATCTTCGGCATCCCGCGCGAGGTCATTCAAGCGGTCGCTTTCTTCCTGACCGCGGTCCGTAAGCGTCACAACGAGGCGTCGGCGATCTTCCTGATCCTGGATCACCTCGATCATGCCAAGCTCATCGAGGCGGCGCTGCGCCCGACTCACACGCGCGGCGTCCATCGCGGTCAACACGCAAAGATCGTTCGATGAGCACGGCGCATGACGCGGCAAAGCCATCATAATACGCCATTCGGGCAGCTGTAGGCCCGCCTCCGACATCATGCGCTGAAACAGCCTGGAGGAGACAATGGCCATCTGGAACGGCAAAAACGCCGTTAAATCAAGTGGCACGTGGTGGGTGGAGTCCTTCATGGTGCGACTCCTTATCGCGAACGGGAGAAAAGACAGTCTCTTTCTACTGGGAGTTGTGTAAGTAAGCAATCAAATTGTCAGTTTTACTTGACAGTTGCCATCGTTGCGCCTGCAAAATTGCGATAAAAACCACGATTTTACAGAGCAAAACTACGCCAAAGGCCGGTTGATCAAGACAAATTGCCTCAGATAATTGTGCAAAGTCAAAAGACTTGTCTTTGCTTAGAATGCCCCGTATCTCCAGCGGTGGGACACCCCTCCCCAACGAGGGGCGCATATCTGTAAGGATACCACCAATGGGTCTAACACCTCCGGCAGCGCGGCCGGACAATCCGCGTTTTTCTTCTGGCCCCTGCGCCAAACCCCCCACATGGTCTCTGAATTCCCTGGCTGATGCGTCGCTCGGCCGGTCACATCGTGCGGCTGAGGGTAAAGCCAAACTCAAGGCGGCGATCGAGCAAACGCGAGCGATTCTTGGCGTTCCTGACGACTATCGCATCGGTATTGTGCCTGCCTCAGACACGGGTGCGGTCGAGATGGCGATGTGGTCGTTGCTCGGGCAACGCCGGACGACGATGGTCGCTTGGGAAAGCTTTGGCGCGGGTTGGGTGACTGATGCGATCAAGCAGCTCAAGCTCGACGCCGAGGTTATGACCGCCGAGTACGGAGAGATCGTCGATTTCGCGCAGATCGATTTCGACACGGATGTCGTGTTCACCTGGAATGGCACCACGTCCGGTGTCCGTCTGCCCGATGGTTCCGGCATCCCCGGCACACGCGCCGGTTTGACGATCTGCGACGCCACGAGTGCCGCCTTCGCGCAGGATCTGCCTTGGTCCAAACTCGATGTCGTCACGTTTTCTTGGCAGAAGGTGATGGGTGGAGAAGCGGCCCATGGCATGCTGATCCTTAGCCCACACGCGGTCGAGCGTCTTGAAAGCTACACGCCGCCCTGGCCTTTGCCGAAGATCTTCCGCCTGACCAAAGGCGGTAAGCTAATCGAAGGTATTTTCGAAGGCGCCACGATCAACACGCCCTCGATGCTGGCGGTCGAGGATTACCTCAGCGCTTTGGCTTGGGCGGACAGTATTGGCGGCTTACCAGCTTTGATGGCGCGCGCTGACGCCAATGCTGAGGCGATCTTTCGGTTCTGCGACAGCCACGACTGGATCGAGAACCTCGCGGCCGATCCGGCTACGCGGTCCAACACCTCGGTCTGCCTGAAATTCACTGATCCGCGGATCGAGGATGGCGCCGCCTTCGCAAAGGCCATCGCGAAACGCTTGGAAGCTGAAGGTGTTGCGCTTGATGTCGGCGCTTATCGCGACGCACCGCCAGGCTTGCGGATCTGGTGCGGCGCGACCGTTGAGTTGAGCGACATCGAAGCGATGCTGCCTTGGCTCGATTGGGCGTTTCAGACCGAAATCGCAGAACTGGCTCAGGCCGCTTGATCCCTTGAAAATTCAGCGGGCGCCTAGGGCGATCCGCACCATGAAAGGAGCGCCGTTATGGCTCCCAAAGTACTTGTCTCAGACAAACTTAGTGAAACCGCCGTCCAGGTCTTTCGCGATCGCGGAATAGATGTCACGTTCGACCCGGAGGTCGGCAAGGACAAAGCCAAGCTCCAAGAGGTGATCGGCCAGTATGACGGTCTCGCGATCCGCTCTGCGACCAAAGTGACCGAGAAAATTCTGCGAAGCGCCGAAAACCTCAAAGTCGTCGGCCGGGCGGGCATCGGGGTCGACAATGTCGACATCCCCGAAGCGAGCCGAAAAGGCATAATCGTCATGAACACGCCGTTTGGAAACTCGATCACGACGGCCGAGCATGCCATCGCAATGATGTTTGCCGTTGCCCGGCAGATCCCTGAGGCAAACGCGTCGACCCATGCAGGGAAATGGGAAAAGAGCCGCTTTATGGGCGTTGAGCTGACCGGCAAAACGCTCGGCGTTGTCGGGGCAGGCAATATTGGCTCGATCGTGATCGCGCGCGCCCTCGGCCTCAAGATGAAGGTCGTCGCCTTTGACCCGTTTCTCAGCGATGAGCGCGCTGCTGAGATCGGGGCCGAGAAGGTCGAATTGGACGACTTGCTGACGCGTTCGGACTTCATCACGATGCACGTTCCGCTGACAGATAAAACGCGCAACATTTTGTCGGCTGAGGCCATTGCAAAACTCAAGCCGGGCGTTCGCATCGTCAATTGCGCGCGTGGCGGCCTGGTGGATGAGGCGGCTTTGGCGGAAGCATTGAAATCGGGCCACGTCGCAGGCGCCGCCTTCGACGTTTTCGCGGTAGAGCCCGCAACCGAAAGCCCGCTGTTCAACCTGTCAAATGTCGTCGTTACCCCGCATTTGGGCGCAGCGACCACCGAGGCGCAGGAAAACGTGGCCATCCAAGTTGCCGAGCAGATGTCGGACTTTCTGTTGTCGGGTGCGGTCTCCAATGCGCTCAATATGCCGTCGGTGACCGCAGAAGAGGCGCGCGTCATGGGGCCATGGGTGAAGTTGGCCGGGCATCTTGGCGCGTTTGCGGGGCAAGCGACGACTGACGCGATCGAGGAAATCTCGATCACCTACAACGGATCGGTTGCGGGCATGAACCTCCAGGCGCTCAACTGTGCGGCCATTGCGGGCATTCTTAAGGTGACGAACCCCGATGTGAACATGGTCTCTGCGCCGGTTCTTGCGAGGGAGCGCGGGATTGAAATCTCGACGACGAGCCAAGACAAGACCGGCGTGTTTGACGGCTATATCCGCGTCTATGTGAAAACCGCTGAGCGTGAGCGTTCGATCGCTGGCACGGTATTCTCGGATGGCAAGCCGCGCTTTATCCAGATCAAAGGCATCAATATCGACGCCGAGGTGGGGGAGCACATGCTCTACACCACCAATCACGATGAGCCAGGCATCATCGGTGCGCTGGGTCAGACGATGGGCCAAAACGGGGTGAATATCGCCAACTTTACTCTGGGCCGAAGCGGGCCGGAAGGCGATGCCATCGCGCTTCTCTACCTGGATGCGCCGCCGCCCGAGCCGGTTCTGGATAAGCTCCGGGCCACGGGACTTTTCCAGCAGATCTTGCCGTTGAAGTTCGACGCTGCATGAGCGCCTCCACCTGGACAGGCGCGCCAGTACAGTTGGTGCGTCTGCCTCTCGTCTGTCGATGCAGGCCGAGACTGTCGAGATTTTATCAAAGCAGTGTGAGAAGCGGACCGCTATAGTCCGCCAGAGGAGGATCTCTCATGGATGATATCGTCGTTCTATCCGGCGCGCGCACCGCAATTGGGACTTTTGGTGGGGCATTGGCGAACACACCACCCTCTGCGCTTGGCGCGATCGCCGCAAAGGCCGCGCTAGACAGAGCGGGTGTAGATGGCGCGCAAATCGGTCATGTCACCTTTGGCCATGTGATCAATACCGAACCGAGGGATATGTATCTTAGCCGGATCAGCGCCATGGATGCCGGTATCCCCGACACGACACCTGCGATGAACGTGAACCGTCTGTGCGGCTCTGGCGCGCAGGCGGTCGTCTCGATCATCCAGTCGCTCGCCCTTGGCGATGCCGATTTCGGCCTGGCCGGTGGGGCAGAGGCGATGAGCCGTGGTCCGCACATCCATACCCAAGCGCGGTTCGGTCAGAAAATGGGGGATGTGCGCTCACTCGATATGATGCTGGGGGCTTTGAATTGCCCTTTTGGAACGGGGCATATGGGCGTCACGGCGGAGAACGTCGCCGAAGAACACGGAATTAGCCGCGAGGATCAGGACGCTTTCGCCCTGCAGTCGCAAACCCGCGCGGCTCAGGCGATCTCTGATGGTAGATTTGAGTCGCAAATCGTCCCCGTTCCTGTGCGCGTTAAACGTGAAACCGTCGATTTCGTACGCGATGAGCACCCGAAAGCAACCACTTCCGAAGCCCTGGCCGGGCTGCGAGCGGTCTTCAAAAAGGACGGCACTGTGACGGCAGGCAATGCAAGCGGCATCAACGATGGCGCTGCGGCGATTGTCCTGGCCCGTGCCGAAGCGGCTGAGCGGCACGGTTTGACGCCCAAACTCCGAGTGGTGGGATATACCCATGCGGGCGTCCGTCCGGATATCATGGGGATTGGCCCAATCCCCGCCGTCGAAAAACTGTGCGACCGATTGCAGATGTCCGTCGACGATTTCGATGTCGTTGAATCAAACGAAGCCTTTGCTGCGCAAGCTTTGGCCGTCAGCAAGCGGCTGGGTTTGCCCAACGAAAAGGTAAACCCGAATGGCGGCGCGATCGCCCTTGGCCACCCGGTCGGCGCAACCGGCGCAATTCTGGTTGTTAAAGCGCTCTACGAGTTGGAGCGGATAGGCGGGACGCGTGCACTGGTCACGATGTGCATCGGTGGCGGACAAGGCATCGCGATTGCCTTTGAGCGCCCTTGAAAGACAAGAACCGGCCCATTGGGCCGGTTCTTGGTCGTCGATCCACCCCGGGGCGGGAGGGGTCCCCGGGGTGTGTGATCGTCGGTCTTAGTTGCTGAGGAAGCCTGCCAAGAAGCTGTTGTCGTCCTGAGCGGCGTGCTCTGCAGCGACTTCGCGAGCGGCTTCACCGGGAAGGCCCATCGAAGAGACGGTCATCGAGCCGCCCATGCTGTAGAAGTCCGAGCGGAACTGCTCATCGTTTTCAGCAGCGTGCTGGGCGAGAACGTCGAGGCCACGATCGGAGGGGGCCTGCGTGTTGATGTCGCCCGACAGGATGAAGTCGACGGTTTTCTGGTCGTTGGCTTCAGCAGCAGCGGCCAGGCGGACGAGCTCAGCGGCGGTGTAGTCGCCTGCGTCGATGCCGAAACGGTCTGCAATCGGGTTTGCCAGAGCCGGTGCGGCCAGGACGGATGCGATAACGGTGGCGAGTGCGATCTTTTTCATAACTTGGTTCCTTTCAGTGTGTGTCTTCGTGTTTGTTGAGGGGAGGTTTCATCCACCCCGGGGCGGGAGGGGTCCCCGGGGTGTGTGATCGTCGGTCTTAGTTGCTGAGGAAGCCTGCCAAGAAGCT
>JBCBCN010000002.1:325868-328214 GCA_038530555.1 Pseudomonadota bacterium
CGGCCAGGACGGATGCGATAACGGTGGCGAGTGCGATCTTTTTCATAACTTGGTTCCTTTCAGTGTGTGTCTTCGTGTTTGGTTTCTTGCGAGCGTTTCGTGTTGCTCGCTGCGATGAGGAACATCTATGCGCCTGTTCGCTCTCTTGAAGCCCACAAAACCGTGAAAATTACCCTTTTATGGTGCGAATATGCACATACTTCTGTGCCCAGCTGTGCAACCGCTCCCGTCAGCTCAAGCTGCCGTGAATAAAAGAAAAATTGCTCACGCAATCGCGAGAATTGGGAACGCTGCCGTGAGAAATGGCGGGGATGGCTCCGGCAACCGCACGTTTTGCGGCGTTAACCGGAATTTGAGGCTCATCGCGGAAGTTGCCGGTAACTGAGGCAGAGCGCTTACATCAATGTCCGCCCCAAAACCTGAGGAACGTCTTGCGCAAGAACGGCGCACGCGGCTTGCCGCGGAGCGCTTGCTCGCGCAGCGTTCGGAAGAACTTTACGCCGCGCACCGAAAGATCGCGGCACATGCTCAGCAGCTTTCCCACCAGGTGATCGCGGCGCGAGAGGTCAACGCCGAATTAGAGGGCGAGACATCCCGGGCGCGCGTGGCCATAGAGGCCGCCAACCAAAAGGCGCTGAATGCGGAAAAGCGACTGTGGGAATCGCTAAGGGCCATCCCAGATGGATACGCGGTCTACGATGCGGACCATCGGATGGTGCTTGCCAACCCGGCCTATATTGACCTCTTCGATGGCGTTGCCGATGTCGCGCCGGGCGCAAGTTATGAAACCGTGCTGCGCGTGATGCTGGAGGAAGGTGTCGTGAATACCGAAGGTGTTACGCCGGACCTTTGGATCGATACCATGCTGCGACGCTGGGAAATGGACCCGATCCCTAGCACGATTATTGAGACCTTTGACCAGAGGCATCTACGTCTGATCGATACCGTCACCGAGCAGGGCGACTTGGTGTGTATGATCTTCGACATCACCGAAACCATCCAGAGGGAGCGCGATCTTAGGGACGCGCGCGATCAAGCAGAGTCTGCAAACCGGGCCAAGTCTGCCTTCCTTGCGAATATGAGCCATGAGATCCGAACACCGATGAACGGTGTCGTTGGGATGGCCGATCTGCTGCGCGACACCGATCTTGACGATGAGCAGGTCGAATATGTCGACACGATACGCAATTCGGGCGACGCGCTACTGGTCATCATCAATGACGTCCTCGATTATTCGAAGATTGAAGCAGACAAGCTTGAGCTGCGCGAAGAGACCTTCAACCTCGAACAGATCATTATCGATATTTTCCGTCTCCTCAGCCCAACGATGCGCGCGAAAGGGCTCGAGCACGAGGTTGACTATGATATCTTCCTGCCGGAGCGTTTGATCGGTGATCCGGGCCGATTGCGTCAAGTTCTCACCAATCTCATCGGTAATGCCGTCAAATTTACCGAAAGCGGTGAAGTAAATGTCATGGTCGCCCATGAGGCGATATCAGATGATCATGTCGAGCTTCGTTTGATCATTGAGGATACGGGAATCGGTATCCCAGAAGACATGTGCGCCGAGATCTTCGGGGACTTCACGCAGGTCGAGGAACAAAAGAACCGGAACTTCGAAGGCACAGGCCTCGGTCTCGCGATCACCAAGCGCCTTGTTGAGCTTATGGGCGGTGAAATTTGGGTGGATTCAATCCTGGGCGAAGGATCGAATTTCGGCATTCGCATCGGCTTTCAAATCCCGCCCGGTGAAGCATTGGCCCCTGTCGACCCCCTGCCCGCCAGCTTGCGCCGGATCGCGTTGATTGGCGACAGCCATGGCACGGGTGCACGCATGGACCGAGTTCTGCGCAAAATCTCAGGGCGGACAACCATGCTTCCCGGGTACAAGCGCGGTGTGCCCGACGACCTGGATCCGCAGATGGTGATCATTTGTGCTGATCGCCTACCCACGGATCTGCTGTCTCAGATCGCGTGTATTGAAAGGTGCAATTACTGTGGCCCAATTTTTGTGGCTACGGATGAAGTGGGACAAAAGCTCCCCGCCGAACTCCAGGGTCTTCCGTACGTGACGCTTTTGTCGATGCCCATGCGTTTGCATGATTTGCGCAACAAGTTGGCCGCGGCTGAGGAGGTTGCGGCAAACCTGGCGGAGGCCGCGCCAACCAAGGATGGGGCGCCCGGTGAGGCAGTTGAAAGCGATCCCATCGATATTGACGTCGCCGATGAAAGTCTTGTTGACGAAGACGATCTTATAAAGTCGCCTGAGCCTGAGCCTGAGCCTGAGCCTGAGCCTGAGCCTGAGCCTGAGCCTGAGCCTGAGCCTGAGCCTGAGCCTGAGCCTGA
>JBCBCN010000002.1:328313-351963 GCA_038530555.1 Pseudomonadota bacterium
AGCCTCGACGGTTGTCCGTGCTCGCCGCCGAGGACAACAAAACCAATCAGTTGGTCTTTCGCAAGATGATCAAAACGCTCGATCTAGACCTAAGGCTGGTCTGGGACGGGGCGGAGGCGATCGAGGCCTATCAGGCTGAGCGTCCGGATGTGATTTTCACCGATATTTCGATGCCGGGTGTCGATGGGCTACAGGCTGCGCAAGCGATCCGTCAATTGGAGCAAGAGGCCGGTCTTGAGCCAATTCCTATGGTTGCGATGACGGCCCATGCCTCGGAAGAAGAACAAGACCGCATTAAGGAAGCCGGGATTGATCACTATCTGTCGAAGCCGCTTAAGAAGACCCTGCTGCTGGAGATGATCCGCAAGGTCGCGCCCGAGGATGTGTCGCTCGACTGATCATGCCCGCCAGGTGCGAAGCGTTTCGGCAATCTCGATCCCGCCAACGACCAGATTACGCCGATTGCGCAGGGGGCCCTGGGTTACACTC
The DNA here is from genome assembly GCA_038530555.1 of Pseudomonadota bacterium. GTDB lineage: Bacteria > Pseudomonadota > Alphaproteobacteria > Rhodobacterales > Rhodobacteraceae > HKCCE3408. The sequence continues at coordinate 328,803 of JBCBCN010000002.1, forward strand.
TGATAAATTGGCGCATCCTTCGAAAGTACGTCGAGTTGTCCGAGCAGAGCTGCGATCACAGCCTGGGCGCCTCGGGATGCGCCATCCTCGATCTTTAGGGCAATGCCGATCCTCCGGCTTGGAATGATAGCGACATAAACGCCCTCAGCCCCCGTTTTGACCGCGGCTTTACCGGCCATGGCGCGCATCAGTTCAGTACAGGCGCCACCTTCGCCCGAGACCATCTCTGGATGCGCCATCATGGCGAGGGTTAGCCGCTGCATAGCTGCCGAACGGACGCCGTGGCCTGAGCCCGCGTCGGTTGCACTGGCAAAATGCGCCATAGCGCGGGCGAGACCGGCCAGAGAACATAAGAAGTTCGGCGCGGAGCATCCGTCGATGCCGTAGCCCGGGCTGGCTTCTTGCGTCACCTCTTCGAACGCCTCTTTGACCGCCCTTTGCACCGCGTGATCCGGCTCGACATATTCCGGCCCGGCATCGAGGTGTTTGCACAAAGTCAGAAAACCGCTGTGCTTGCCTGAGCAATTGTTGTGCGTTTGATCTGGGCACTGTCCCGGCTGCAGCAGGCGGCGATGCGCCTCCGGGTCGTCGGGCAATTGTGAGCCACAGCGTAAATCCGCCTCGGTCATATCCAGGTTGGTTAGCCAGGCCTGCACCGCGTCGCTATGAATAGCCGCGCCCTTATGCGAAGCGCAGGCCAGCGCGAGCTGCCGTTCGGTCAATCCAAAGCGATCCGCCGCGCCACTTTCCACCAACGGCAGCGCTTGCATCATCTTGCAGGATGAGCGTGGGAAGATCGTCACCTCTGGATCACCCCAGGCCCCGATCAAACCCCCATCATGATGCCAGACCGCGACGTGACCGCGATGGCAGCTTTCAGCTGTTCCGTTGCGGCTGAGCGTGACCAAGACAGGCGGCTGTGTCACCGGTTCCTCAAGTCTGGCTTTGCCGGAATCCGAAACAGGCGGATTTTTGCGCCGGGGTCTTTTCGTTGCAATGCCATTTGGCTAAAACCTTCGCGACGGCGGTACCGAACGCAGACTATCCAAAAAACCGGTATTGGCCAGAGGTTGAGCAGTTTTGGAGGCGGAGATGACGGACTTGATGAAAGGCGTTTTTCTGGCATCGGTCATGGCAGCGGCGAGCGTCGGCCCGCTTTGGGCGCAGGATGAAACCTCGGACAATCGCGTTGGCGCCGAAACCGATTGGAGCGTCTTTGTCGAAGAGGACCCGCTGCAGTGCTGGGTTGTCTCCACCCCGCGGGAGATCCGAAACACCCGTGATGATCGCGAAGTTGCAGTGACGCGTGGCGAAATCCTTTTCTTCGTCAGCTTTTGGCCCGAGCAAGGCCGTTCGGGTGAGGTGAGCTATACCGGTGGATACCCATTCGAGGTTGGCTCGACCGTCAGCGTGTCCATCGGTGACTCCGATTTTCAGTTTTTCACCGAGGGTGAGCTGGCCTGGGCGACCACGGAACAGCAAGACGATCAGGTCATCACGGCGATGAAGCGCGGGGCCGAGGCGGTTTTGACGGCGCGATCGACACGTGGCACGCAGACCGAAGACACCTTCTCGCTGCTTGGCTTTACTGCGGCGATTGAAGATGCCGAGGCTCGCTGCGGCGGCTGACAAGATTTGCCAGCAGGTGATTGATCCTATATTGCGCGAGACGCACCTAAAAAGGCCCCCACGCGATGAGCTTGAATGCGCCCATTACGCAGGATGTCCTGACATTCCCGCGAAAACTGCCTGAGGGTGGCCCGACGAACCTTGTCGGGCTTACGCGTGCGCAACTGAGAGACGCGTTGATCGCGGCTGGAACACCGGAAAAGCAGGCCAAGATGCGCGTTGGCCAGATCTGGCAGTGGATCTACCAAAAGGGTGTGCGCGACTTTTCGGCGATGACGAACCTGTCCAAAGCGTTTCGGGCTGAGCTCGCTGAGCAATTCGTCGTGGAAGTGCCCGAGCTTGTCTCGCGTCAGATCTCAGCGGACGGGACGCGGAAATACCTGGTCCGAATCGCTGGCGGGCACGAAGTCGAGGTCGTCTATATCCCAGAAGCGGATCGCGGCACGCTGTGTATTTCAAGCCAGGTCGGCTGCACGCTGACATGCTCGTTCTGCCATACCGGCACGCAGAAGCTTGTCCGAAATCTGACGGCTGGCGAAATCGTTGGTCAAGTAATGCTTGCCCGCGATGACCTTGGCGAATGGCCCGAACCCGGTCGTGCGCCCAAGGATGAGACCCGGCTTGTCTCGAATATCGTTCTGATGGGCATGGGTGAGCCGCTTTACAACTTCGAAGCTGTGCGCGATGCGATGAAGATCGCCATGGATCACGAAGGCATCAGCCTGTCGCGGCGCCGGATCACCCTGTCGACGTCTGGCGTGGTGCCGGAGATTGCGCGGACAGCGACCGAAATCGGCTGCATGCTTGCCGTGAGCTTTCATGCAACGACAGACGATGTGCGCGACGTGCTTGTGCCGATCAATCGCAAGTGGAAGATCGCGGACTTGATCGAGGCGTTGCGGGCCTATCCCAAAGCCTCGAACTCAGAGCGGATCACGTTTGAATATGTGATGCTGAAGGATATCAACGATACCGATGAAGATGCGCGACGGCTGATCAAGCTGATCCAGGGTATCCCGGCGAAGATCAACCTTATCCCATTCAACGAATGGCCTGGATCGCCGTATCAAAGATCGGATTGGGAGCGGATCGAACGTTTCGCTGACATCATTTATAAGGCCGGATATGCCAGTCCGATCCGGACGCCGCGCGGTGAAGACATCATGGCGGCTTGCGGTCAGCTAAAATCAGCAACCGAGCGCGCACGTAAGCCTCGCCGGGTGATCGAGCGCGAGGCTGGTCTGTCTCTGAAGTGATTTATGAGCGCTGCCTTTCCGGCGGGGCCCAAAACGAAAAAGATGGCCCACGATGGGGCCATCTTTTCCTAACCGTTTATCCGGTCTGATTTAGTCGGAAGCGATAGCGGCTGCCAACAGGATCAGAGCCAGGACCGGAACCAGGATGCCGCCTGCCGAGGACGAGGTGTCCTCAACGATGACAACTGGCTCAACCATCGGCTCAACCATGCCACCTGCGAATGCGGCGGATGCTGCAACCGAGATGGCCGCTGCGAGTGCGAGTTTCTTCATAGTATCCTCCAAGATACGCCCCAGCAGAACACTATTGTCCTGTCAGGAGCACCCAAGACTGTACCTCGTAGCCCGCTTTAAGCAGCTCTGCCGGGGCTTTGCAATGCCGCGGCCAGCGCCTTTACGGTACGAAACGAGCTATGTAGTTAAATAAGCAACACTTCGGCGGGTTTATGGCGCCAATCGCCCGTCGAAGGGTTTTTACACAGCCTAGAGAGCTGATTATCGGTGGTTTTTTGCCGATGGCGCCTTTGGCCGCCCTCAACGAAGTTCACACGATTACTCCGATGTGTCGTGCAAAACGGCGCAAGAATGCGTCGCCGCCTTGTTTCTAGATCAAAAGGACCTGCGTGCCGACGCCGGTGAGGGCGTAAAGTTCCTCGATATGCTCATTGTAGAGCCCGACACACCCGTTCGATGACCGGCGCCCGATCTTCCGTGTGTCGTGCGTCCCGTGGATCCGATAGTAGGTCCAGCTCAGGTAGAGCGCGTGGCTGCCCAACGGGTTGTCGGGACCCGGCGGCACGTATTCGGGCCATTCCGGATTGCGCTCACGCATGGCCGGCGTAGGGCGCCAGTCCGGGCCTTCTACCTTGCGAACAACTTCTGTTCGCCCGAGCCGCGTCAGATCTTCCGACAAAGGCACCGAGGTCGGATACAGACGATAGGTCGACTGATCCTCGCTCCAGAAATGCAGGGCGCGTGACGTGATATCGACCAGGATCGCGCCGTTATTCGTGTTCTCGAAATACGGGCGCCAGTCCAAGGTGCGGAAACTTGAGATATTGTGCCGCACTGAGCGCGAGATATCCCGGCGCACCTCGGTCGAGCCATCCATCACTTGGCCCAGCGCCAGGCTTGGCACGGCGATACCTGCCGCAGCGCTGGTGCCCAAGAAAGAGCGTCTGGACAGGGTCGGTGTCTTTTGCCTCTTCATCGCGTGTATCCTTCGTTAACGGGATTTGCGTGATTTGCCGTGTAAATAGTCGCCGCCGACGTCCGGTGCAATTCAAGCCCGCGTGACGATTTGCGGAAAATTGCCATGCATGTTTGAAACGAGGTGGTAGCGGCGCTAGAGATGCCGTCAAAATCAACCTGCAACGGGCCAAGCAAGACACCAAACATGCAGGACGAAAGGCGGATGCAGATGCAATCACGGCGTTGGATTTTGAGCGTGGGCGCGGCGGCGTTGCTGGCGGGGTGCGGCGTGCGGCGGCAACCGCGACAATTGGGGGCGGACGGGCGCCCACTGCCATCCGTCTATAATATTGGCGACCCCGCTGCGGTTCAGTTCCGCGTGCTCGACAGCGTCAACGCCTTGCGCAGTGCCGCCGGAGCCCCTGCGCTCAGCTTCAATGCGCAGTTGAACGCGGCTGCGGCAACTCATTCGCGCGATATGTCAGTACAAAACAGGCCGTGGCACTTCGGCTCAGATGGTTCTTCGCCGATCGATAGGGCCCGGCGCGCGGGATATACCGGAAACGTATTAGGAGAGAATATCTCCGAGACCTTCGAGACCGAGATCGAGACGGTGACGGCTTGGATGGCTGATCCTGCAACACGTGATGTCATTGTCGACCCGGCCGCCAGGGATGTTGGCTTTTCCTGGTTCCAAGAGCCTACGGGCAAGATCTGGTGGACGATGCTGACCGGGGATGGTGGCAGCGCCGGGCCGGTGAACACACTGCGCGGGTAATGCCGTCGAAAAGCGCCCCGCCTTAATCCTGCGACACGAAATACCCTGCCGCGCTGCGCGCTCTCGGGACATTTCGGTCACGTGATATTTTATATTAAAGGCGCGACACTCTAGGGAAAAATGTCGATCTGGGTGCCTGTGCGCACCATCGCATAGATCTCGCGCATCTCTGCATTGCTCACCGCGATACAGCCCCAGGTCCAATCGTCTTGGCCCCGGAATGGACGGTTCGTGCCATGGATGAAGATGTCGCCGCCCGGGCTTTCTCCAAGGGCCGCCGCCTCAGCACGATCTCGGTCGTTCGGATATGAGATCCCCAGCGAAAGATAGAAAGCTGAGTTCGGGTTGCGCCGGTCGATGGTGTAGCTTCCTTCCGGCGTGCGCCCATCGCCCTCAACCTGCTTGTCGCCCACCGGGGCGAAGCCAAGCTCAAAATTATATGTTTCCAGGATCTCATCGTTGTGCAGCAGATACATCTGTCGTGCCGATTTCAGAACCACGATCCGGGTCACTTCCGGGCCATCATAGCTGATGAACTTAGAACATCCCGACAGCCCAAGGCTTAGGATGAGGCACATAATCAAAAGACGCATTTTGCGGCCTGCCTGCTCTCGAATTTTTGGCATGCTACGCCATCAGGCGTTAGCAAACCATCACGATTTGGCGCGCTCGTTGTGTAGGATCGCCTGAAGGCCTGCGCGGTACGTCGGATAGCGCAGGATCACCCCCAACTCATCCTTCATGCGCTTGTTCGAGACGCGTTTTGACTCTGCATAGAAGCTCCGCGCCATGGGGCTAAGATCGGCTTCATCGAAGGGGATCGCGGGCGGAAGCGGCAGATCGAGCAGCTCGGCCGCATGTCCGATCACATCCTGGGGCGGCGCCGGGTCGTCATCGCAGATGTTATAGATCGCGCCCGGATTGGGCCGCTGCATCGAGGCGAGGAGTGCTTGGGCGATATCTTCTACATGGATGCGGCTAAAGACCTGGCCCTCTTTGATGATCCGACGCGCAGTTCCGGCCAAGACCTTGGCGAAAGGGCCACGCCCGGGGCCATAGATCCCGGGCAGTCGAAAGATGTGCAGGGGGAGGCCGATCTCAGCCAAGGCCCGCCATTCGCCTTCGGTCGCGACGCGGGCCTGACCGCGTTTGGTCGCGGGGGTTAGTGGCGCGGTTTCATCGACCCACGCGCCCTGGTGATCGCCGTAGACACCCGTAGTCGACAGATAGCCCACCCAAGTTAGGCGGCTGGCATTGGTCTCGAACGCCTCGCGCAACTCGGCCAGAACGGGGTCACGCCCGTCCTGAGGCCCGGCGCTGATCAAGACGTGGCTGACCTCAGCAAGATCCATGGAAAGGTCCGCGCCTGTGAAAATCCGCGCGATGACGCCAAGGGCCTCAAGGTCGCGCGCTTTCTCTGCGCTTCTTGTCGTGCCGATGATTTTGCCTGGCGCGAAGGGGCGCATCTCCTCGATCAAGTATCCGGCCGAATAGCCGGTGCCGAAAATCAGCAGGCGCACGACAATTGTTCCCGGGCCCAGCGCGCAGCATCTGCCACGGCCGGATCAGCGTCTTGGAGGAGCGGTTCAAGGGCGTCCACGAGGCTCGGATTTCCGCTATTCCCGATGGCATAGGCGACGTTGCGGACAAAGCGGTCGCGGCCGATGCGCTTGATCGGTGAGCCGGAAAACATCGCCCGAAAGCCGGCATCGTCGAGCGCGGCCAGGTCGGCCAGATCGGGGCGTTGCAGATCTTCGCGTGGGGCATAGCGGATATCGCGGGCCTGTTGGGCGAATTTGTTCCACGGGCAGACGGCCAGGCAATCGTCACAACCATAGATCCTATTGCCGATCCCAGGACGCAATTCCGGGTCCACTGGGCCTTTATGCTCAATCGTAAGGTAAGAGACGCAGCGCCGCGCATCGAGCTGAAACGGCGCCGGAAAGGCCTTGGTCGGGCAGGCATCCAAGCACGCAGTGCAAGAGCCGCATGTCACCTTTGCCGGGGCATCTTTTGGCAGATCCAAAGTGGTGAAGATCGCGCCCAGAAAAAACCAATTGCCCAAATCGCGTGACAAAAGGTTGGTGTGCTTGCCCTGCCAACCTAGACCTGCGGCCATGGCCAGCGGCTTTTCCATGACCGGCGCCGTGTCGACAAAGACCTTGATCTCAGTCCCCTCCGCCTGCTCGATCAGCCACCGCCCGACACGCTTGAGCCGCTTTTTGACCAGGTCGTGATAGTCTTTGCCATGGGCATAGACACTGATCGCGCCCTGATCGCGTTTGCGCGTTTGCTCCAGCGGATCGCCCGCTGGCGCATAGGGCTCGGCCAGCATGATGACCGATTTCGCTTCGGGCCAAAGCGCCGTGGGATCGCCACGCCAATGGGCGCGGTCTTCAAGCCAAGCCATCTGGCCGTGGCGGCCTTCGGCGATGAATTTGCGCAGCCGCTCCATCGCCTCGGGGATCGCATCGGGGGCGCAAATGCCCATCTTGGCAAAGCCCGCTTCGCGCGCCTCATCCTCGAGCCGGTCGCGTAGGTCTGCTAGAAATCCAGGTTCGCGTAATGCGGTGGCTGGATGAACCCGGGCACCGTGTCGGCCAGAATCGAACGGAACGCGGGTCGGGATTTTATCTTGGCGTACCAATCCTTCACAGTCTCCGAGCGATTCCAATCAACGTCCGAGATATAGTCCAGACAACTCAAATGTGCAGCCGCTGCGAAATCGGCCAAGCTCATAGCGTCCCCAGCAAGCCAGCGGCGATCCTCAAGCAGCCAGGTCAGGTAGTCGAGGTGGAACTTGATGTTCTGCGCACCTGTCTTGATGGCTTTGCCATCTGGATACCCGCCGCGCATGATCTTCTTGTTGACCCGCTCATAGACGAGATTGGCCGTCACCTCATGGTGAAACTTGTCGTCGAACCAGCCCACCAAGCGCCTCACCTCGGCCCGTGCCGCCACTGAGCTTGGCAAAAGGTCCGGCGTTGGGTGCGTTTCTTCAAGGTATTCGCAAATCGCCTGGCTGTCACTGAGCGTCAGGCCGTCGATCTGCAAGATCGGCACTTTGGCCGCTGGATTCCGGCGCAAAAACTCAGACGAGGCCTCCCAATAGCGTTCTTCTATCAGTTCGACCTCAACGCGCTTTTCCGCGAGCACGAGCCTGACTTTGCGGCAAAACGGCGAGAGGGCGAAATGGTAGAGACGGGTCATCTGCTCTGGCTTTGGCTTTTGTCCCAGACTGCACATCCCGGGCGAGGAAATTCAATTCGCAAAACACATATCGCGCCCATCAGCGCGGATCGTTGCCGCCCCGTCCGAGATCGAGGCCGCGCGCTGGGCCACGGCGTTTGACGGCTGCGACGCGCTTCGGTTTTGCGGATTGGGCAAGATCGCAGCCAAAAGCGCGGCTTGGCGCGCGCTGAGTGCATCGGCATCGACGCCGAAATAGTGCTGTGCCGCCGCCTCAGCACCGAAGACGCCCGTGTCGAATTCGGCGATGTTGAGATAAACCTCCAGGATACGCCGCTTGCTCCAGAATAGTTCCACCACCGGGGTCAACGCCGCTTCGAGCGCTTTGCGAAACCAAGACCGCCCGTGCCAAAGAAACGTGTTTTTCACGGTTTGTTGGCTGATGGTGGAGCCGCCGCGTTGCGCGCCTGAAGCGATGGCGTCGCGGATCGCATCGATGTCCAAGCCCCAGTGCAGGCAGAAATTGGCGTCTTCGGCCGCAACGACAGCGCGCTGCAAGGCCGGGCTTATCTCTTCGATGGGCGTCCATTCCCGCTCAAGCGATGTGCCCAGGCGCCAGCGTTCGGCGAGCATATAAGGCGTGACGGGCACCGGCAGAACGCTGAGCGCAATAATCCACACGAGCATGATGGCGACTGCCACCGCGAGCCCACGGCGTAGATAGCGCCAGCCCACACGGATCGGGGCCAGCAGGCGACCGCGCAGCCCTCGACCTTTCGTCTTACTGCGCTTCTTTTTTGTTTTGCTGCTCATGGGGGTGTTTCTTACGCGCGCCGTTTGGCGGGAGCACCCCCTTTTCGCCCCCCCTTTTCGCTCGTGTCGGGATTGGCTAGCGTCGTCGCCATGGCACATGGATACGACAGCGGTCGATTGAACCTGCCCTTCGTCGGGATCGCGACCTTCGGCAAGTACCCTTATCAACCCGACTGGTCCGAGATCGACGCGGATGTGTGCATTCTTGGTGCCCCCTTCGACTTCGGCACGCAATGGCGGGCAGGTGCGCGATTTGGCCCGCGTGCGATCCGCGATGCCTCAACGCTCTTCGCCTTCGGGCATGCCGGAGCCTATGACCACGAAGACGGCGTGACCTATCTCGGCCCGGGCACGCGGATCCTAGATCTGGGCGACGCGGATATCGTGCATACCGATACGGAGGCGAGCCACGCTAAGATCGAAGACGGTGTGCGGCAGATCCTGGCTGCAGGCGCGCTTCCGGTGGTGCTGGGTGGCGATCATTCGGTCAACATCCCCTGCATTCGCGCCTTTGACGACCAGGACCCGATCCATATCGTGCAAATCGACGCCCATCTCGATTTCGTGGATGAGCGCCACGGGGTGCGGCACGGCCACGGCAACCCGATGCGCCGTGCCGCCGAACAAGACCAAGTGTCGGGCCTCAGCCAGTTTGGCATACGCAACGTGTCGTCGACCGCCAAGGAAGGTTATGAAGATGCCGAGCGTATGGGCTCAGACATCCTGTCTGTGCGGCAGATCCGCAAACTGGGTCTCGAGGCATGCTTGGACCGGGTACCCGCGGATGCTCGGCTTTATCTCACAATCGACATCGACGGGTTCGATCCCTCGATCGCGCCTGGGACAGGCACGCCGAGCCATGGCGGGTTTCTTTATTATGAAGTGCTCGAGCTCTTGGCGGCACTTGCCGCGCGACAGCCGATCGTCGGCCTTGATCTGGTCGAGGTTGCGCCGGATTACGACCGGGATGGCACGACGGCGATTTTGGCGGCGCAATTGTTGCTCAACGTGATCGGCCGCATTCTGCATCGCAAGAAAGCGGCCTGAGGCTCGCACCGTGACCGGGGCCGCTCGTGGCAATTCTGTCACGCGGCATTCCCGGGAATAAATGTGGATTCACAGAAGCTTACCGGGATGGTATCCCTACCCCATAAAAACACAAAACCCGGAGCAGGTTTCATGAATAAACATATCAAAGCCGCCGTTCGGGCGGCTCTTGGCGATGCGCATTTGGCCCATGTGGCCACCATGCGTATGGATGTCCCCGAACAACGCCCCGAACTGTGGGTCGATGTGATCTATCGCGGACTGGATGCAGGCCCCGACACCCAGCTTTTGCGCGACGTTCTGGACAGCGTGGCCGAGGCAACATGTGCCAGCGATCCCACGCCTGTCCTCAACTTCGTGTCCGAAAGCGACCTGATGCGCGTGGCCGCGGAGTAAGCCGCTACTGACGCACCAAGGCTTCGTAGCCCTCGGCGATCCCTCGCGTGAGGGCGCCGACCTCGAAGTTGTAATCCCCGATCTGGCCCACCGGCGTCACCTCCGCGGCGGTCCCGGTGAGCCAGCATTGCTCAAAGCCCTCCAGCTCGTCGGGCATGATGTGGCGCTCGTGGACTGTCACGCCACGCTCTTTAAGCATGCCGATGACTGTCTGGCGGGTGATGCCGTTTAAGAAGCAATCCGCCAAGGGCGTGTGAACTTCTCCATCTTTGACAAAGAAGATGTTGGCGCCGGTCGCTTCGGCCACATAGCCGCGGTAATCCATGAATAGCGCGTCCGAGCAACCTTTCACTTCGGCCGCGTGCTTTGATGTGGTGCAGATCATGTAAAGGCCTGCCGCCTTGGCGTGGACGGGTATCGTCTCCGGGCTCGGGCGCTTCCACTTGGCGATGTCGAGCTTGGCACCTTTTGATTTGGCGTCTCCGTAATAGCTCCCCCATTCCCAGGCGGCGATGGCCAGGCGGACGGGGTTTCTGGCAGACGCGACACCCATATCCTCACCCGCACCGCGCCAGGCGACCGCGCGCACATAGGCATCGGTTAGGCCATTGGCCTGCATCACCTGCACCTTCGCGGCCTCGATTTCATCGACCGTGAAGGGAATGTCGAAATCGATGCAGCCCGCCGAATAGTGCAGACGCTCGGAATGCTTCCGACTTTCGAAAATCTTGCCGTTATAGGCGCGCTCACCCTCGAAGACGCTCGAGGCGTAGTGCATGGCGTGGCTCAAGACGTGGACATTGGCGGCGCGCCAATCGACCATCTCTCCGTCCAACCAGATCTTTCCGTCGCGGTCATCATAGGCACCAGCCATGTCTCTCTCCCAAAGACAGATTTACGAAAGTTGCGCAAATTAGGTCCGAAACGGGCATTATATTGCGCAAAACCTGCGATGCGCTACCAGTCAGGTGTTGGAATGTCAACAAGGCTGACATAAAATCGAGCCGGGAGCGGAGAGACAATTGGAGGAGCCCATGAAAACCACGGGCGTGTCGGCGGCGCATGGGGATGGGCTTGCTGAGAGGGAGGCCCTACACCGCGTGTCCGAGGCGATGTTCTTCGCCTATCGCGGCTTTACGGCCGATCCGGATCGCATGCTTCAGGAACATGGCTATGGCCGTGCGCATCACCGGGCACTGCACTTCATCCATCGCGCCCCCGGGACGACGGTGAACAATCTTCTCGACATTCTCGGGGTCACCAAGCAATCGTTGAACCGGGTGCTGAGGACACTTGTGGAGGATGGATTGGTGGATGCACGGGTGGGCGATCGGGATCGTCGGGAACGGCACCTGCATCTGACCGTTGCGGGTGAAACGCTAAATCGGGATTTGTCCGAAGTGCAGGGTGAACGCCTCAATGCGGCCTTTGCCATCGCCGGAGAGGACGCAGTGACGGGTTTCAAAACCGTCCTGGAGGCTATGATGGACCCCGATCTCAGACGCCGCTTTATCGAGGTAGCCGAGGGGCGGAAATGACGGATGAAGCACATCTCCTGATCGTTGATGACGATGAGCGGATCCGCGGCTTGCTGCAAAAGTTCCTCATTCGTAACGGCTTCATCACCACTGTTGCGCGGGATGGCGCCCATGCGCGGCGCCTTTTGGCGGGGCTCGAGTTCGACCTGATTGTGCTCGACGTGATGATGCCGGGTGAAGATGGCCTGAGCCTGACGCGCGGGCTGCGGGAGACTTTGACGACGCCGATACTGCTCCTGACTGCCAAGGGCGATGTCACCGACCGGATCACGGGCCTGGAGGCCGGCGCGGATGACTACATCGCGAAACCTTTCGAGCCGAAAGAGTTGCTCTTGAGGATCAACGCGATCCTGCGACGCGTGCCGCAGACCGCCGATGCCTCGACGCTGCAAAAGGTGCTGCATCTCGGATCGGTACGCTACGATCTCGACCGCGGGGAAATGTGGCAGGGACAGACTCAGATCCGCCTAACGGCCACGGAGTCAGCCCTCATGCGGATCTTCGCGGCCTGCCCCAATACCCCGGTCAGCCGGGCTCAATTGGTCGAAGACCTCGGCCGTGACAAGGCCGACGGCGAAGGCACGCAGGAACGGGCGGTCGACGTCCAGATCACACGCCTGCGCCGCAAGCTCGAAGCCGATCCGAAACAGCCGCGCTATCTGCAAACCGTCCGTGGCGCCGGTTATATGCTGGCCCCGGATTGATGCCGACCCTGTTCATTGAGAACCCCTTGGCGTCGCAACATCGGACGCCACCCGGCCACCCCGAACAAGTGGCGCGCGGGGCGGCCGTCGCGGCGGCTCTTTTGGCGCCTGGCTTCGATGCGCTCCTCCGAGAAGAAGCCGAAGAGGGCCCTGAGGCGGACATCCTGCGCTGTCACCCCGAGGCATATTTGGACAAGATCAAGTCCGCCTCTCCCCCTGTGGGCAGTGTGGCGCTCGATCCAGACACCCATATGTCGCCCGGTTCTCTGGCGGCTGCGATGAAGGGCGTCGGCGCCATGCGCCAGGCCGTGGCGGCGGTTCTGGAGGGCCGGGCGCGCAATGTCTTCGTCTCAAGCCGTCCGCCGGGCCACCATGCCGAGGCGGATCGCGCCATGGGTTTTTGCCTTTTCGGCAACATCGCCATCGCAGCCAAGATCGCGCTGGACGCGTTCGGCCTCTCCCGCGTCGCCGTGGTCGATTTCGACGTGCATCACGGCAACGGCACCCAGGATCTGTTGTGGGACGAGGATCGCGCGCTGTTCATCTCCAGCCATCAAATGCCGCTTTATCCCGGGACGGGCGTTCCCTCGGAAAGGGGGGCGTATGATAATGTGGTCAACCTCCCGCTTGCACCCGATAGTGATGGGCGGGTGATGCGGCGGCTCTATGAGGAAGAGGTCTTCCCGCGCCTGGCGGCTTGGAACCCCGAACTGATCCTCATATCGGCCGGGTTCGACGCCCATCAGGACGACCCCCTGGCACAGCTGAATTGGAGCACGGATGATTTCGCCTGGCTGACAAAATCGATCTGCCGACAGGCGGCGGAGTTGTGCGACGGGCGCGTGGTCTCGACACTCGAAGGCGGCTATGATCTGGACGCTTTGGGCGCCTCGGTTGCAGCCCATGTGATTGAATTGATGGAGCAGAGCGGATGAGCGCGGAAAAACCGGTTGAGCAAATGAGTTTTGAGGACGCCATCAAGGAGCTTGAGGAGGTCGTCGGTCAGCTTGACCGCGGGGATGTCGCGCTGGATGCCTCGATCGCGCTCTATGAACGTGGCGCAAAGCTCAAGGCGCGTTGCGAAGCCAAGCTGAAAGAGGCCGAGGAAAAGGTTGCGCAGATCACGCTTGATGCCGATGGGCGCCCGACCGGGAGCAGGGACACTGAAGGTCTCTGAGCGTGCTGTCTGACCGGCTGTCTGCCGCGCAAACCCTTATACAAGATCACCTCGATGCGGCCCTCGCCGAGTATGGCGCGACGCCCGTTGCTCAGGCCATGGGCTACGCCGTGTCCGGCGGCAAACGCGTCCGCGGCTTTCTAGCCCTGGAAAGTGCCGCGCTTTATGACGTGGCGCCGGAGCAAGCGATTTTCGCGGCAAGCGCGGTCGAGGCCGTCCACGCGTATTCCCTCGTTCATGACGATCTGCCCGCGATGGACGACGACGATTTGCGCCGTGGTTTGCCAACGGTGCATGTGAAATGGGACGAGGCGACGGCGATCTTGGTCGGCGACGCGCTGCACAGTTTCGGCTTTGCTCTGCTGGCTGATCAGAGGCTTGGCAGTGCAGAGGTGCGGATCGCCTTGAGCGGGAGTTTGGCGGAGGCTGCGGGGGCAAGGGGCATGGTTCTGGGTCAGGCGCAGGACATCGCGGCTGAGACGGCCGAGATGCCTCTAAGCCTTGAAGACGTCACAGTGCTGCAAGCCAACAAGACCGGCAAACTGATCGAATGGCCGGCCCTAGCAGGCGCGGTTATGGTCCAGGCCGATCCCGACCCGCTCCGCCGGTATGCCCGAGCGATTGGCCTGGCTTTCCAGATCGCCGATGACATCCTGGATGTGGAGGGCGACACGGACAAAGCCGGCAAACGCCTGCAAAAGGACAGCTCAGCGGGCAAGGCAACATTCGTGTCTTTGCTGGGCCTTGAGGCGGCGCGTGGCCGGGCGCGGGATCTTGTCGAGGAAGCGCAAGACGCGCTCAGCACGTTTGGCGAGCGCTCTGAAACACTTCGCCAGTTGGCTAAGTATATTGTCAGCCGTGATCACTGAGCCGCTCGGTACCTACCTGCGTTCCAAACGGTCCTCGATCTGTTTGAGGCGCGCCAGCACTTCATCGCGATAGGCATCCGTCGCCGCGTTACTTTCCTCGGCATGGGCATCCTGCATCGAGTTGACGATCAGGCCGACCAAAAGGTTCACCACCGCGAAGGTCGTGACCATGATGAACGGAACGAAGAAGATCCAGGCATAGGGATAGACCTCGAGCACGGGCCGGACGATCCCCATCGACCAGCTTTCCAGCGTCATGATCTGAAAGAGCGAATAGAGCGAGCGGCCCAGCGTGCCGAACCACAGGTCAAACTGCTCCGCCTGTTCGGGCGTGCAAGCTGGGCACTCGGCCCCGAAAAGCTTCGTCGCCATCACCGCGCCGATGTAGAAAATGATCGCCATCAGCAAAAAGACCGAGCCCATGCCTGGAAGTGCGGTCACGAACCCTTCGACCACCCGGCGCAGTCTTGGGGCGACTGAGACAACGCGGAGGACTCGCAGGATGCGCAGCGCCCGCAGCACCGAAAGGCCCTGCCCGGCGGGCACGAGGGCAACGGCGACGATCGCGAAATCAAATAGGTTCCAGCCTTCGCGGAAAAACCTCCCGCCTTTCGCGACAAGCTTTGCGGCGATCTCGACCACGAAAATGGCCAGACAGATTTGATCGAGCAGGCGGACTAGCGGGCCGTATTCGGCCATGACCGGGCGCGAGGTTTCCAGGCCCAGGATCACCGCGTTGAACAAGATGACGCCGATGATCGCGTTACGCACCACCTGACTGTCCAGCCAGGTCTCCAAAGCTTGCCGCATCCGAGCCCTCCTTCACGCCATGCTGCGATATGAGTGAGCGCGTGGCTTGCTGCAAGACCCGCAACTTTAGGATGCAAGGGTTTTTCGAGCCCAGGAGCGGGAGGCCCGGGAAAGGTCTGGCGTTACTCAGCCGCTTCCGCCACGCCGATGAAGCCGCCCGATTGCCGGGCCCAGAAACGCGCGTAAAACCCACCTTGGGCAAGCAAATCGTCATGGCTGCCCTGCTCGACGATACGGCCCTGGTCCATCACAACGATCCGGTCCATGGCGGCAATCGTCGACAAGCGGTGCGCGATGGCCACGACGGTCTTACCTTGCATCACCGCGTTCAGGGTGTCTTGGATCGAAGCCTCGGTCTCGCTGTCGAGGGCGGCTGTTGCCTCATCGAGAACTAGCACCGGGGCGTTCTTAAGAAATGCCCGAGCGAGCGCGATCCTCTGGCGTTGTCCGCCCGAAAGCTTGACACCGCGCTCACCTAGAAAGGCGTCATAGCCTTCGCGGCCTTTGAAGTCGCGCAAGTCTTGGATGAAGGCGTGCGCCTCGGCTTGTTTGGCCGCTTGGGTGACCTCAGCCTCGCTGGCGTCCGGACGGCCATAGAGGATGTTGTCGCGCGCGGAGCGGTTAAACATCGCGGTGTCCTGCGTGACCATGCCGATCTTTTGGCGAAGGCTATCCTGCGTGACTTCGCGGACGTCCTGGCCCGAGACCAAGACCCGTCCCGCTTCGGTATCGTAGAGCCGCAGGAGTAGCGCGACCAAGGTGGATTTGCCCGCGCCCGAAGCGCCAACAATGCCCAGCTTTTCGCCCGGCTGGATGGTCAGGTTGAGGTCGTGAACACCACCCGCGCGTTGTCCATAGGCAAAGGTGACGTTCTCAAAGTTGATGCCGCCATCGCTGTTGGTGAGGTGCCGGGCCATTGGTATATCGGTCAGGTCTTGCGGCGGGGTCAGCGTCCGCATCCCATCCTCGACCTCACCGATATTAGCGTAGACGCCCATCAACGTGAAACTGACCCAGCCCGACATTTGCGAGATGCGCATGGCCACCGCGCCGGTCGCCGCGATCTCACCCGGGCTGACCAGACCCTGCTGCCAGAGCGAAACGGCGCCAATGACCAGGATCACGGGCAAAAGCCCGGCACAGAACATCAGCGACAGGCGAAATCCTGTGGTGAGGTAGCCGAACTCCAACGCGGTTTCGCGGAAGTCCGCCATCGCCGTCAGGGCGGCTTTGTCTTCGTGGTCGGTATGGCCAAAGAGTTTGACGGTTTTGATGTTGGTGATCGTGTCTACGACTTGACCGGTCACATTCGCCCGCGCCGCCGCCCGCGCTTTGGAGCGGACGCGGATGCGCGGTAGGTACCAGCGGATCATGAACGCGTAGAGGATCAGCCAAACGAGCAGCGCCAGCGCGATCCGCAGGTCGATCACAGCCAGCATGGCAAGCGCGCCGATCAGGGTGGCGATGGCGAAGGCGGCCGCGTTGATGATCTCGTTGACGGCGGTGACCAGGGCCGTCGCCGTCTGCATCTGTTTTTGCGCGATGCGGCCTGCAAAGTCGTTGTCGAAGAAGCCAACGGCCTGCCCCATCGTATAGCGGTGCAGGCGGCTTTGGATGAGCGGCGCAAGGTTCGGCGGCAGAACGATCCCGTTGAAGGCGGCAGAGGCCACGAAAAACAGCGGCCGTATCGCTAGGTAAAACGCGACATAGATCGCGATTAGGCCGGCATTTTCCGCAAAAAAGCTCAGATCACCCGATGAGCTTGAGGCGCCCGCCGTTCGGTCGATCAATACCCCCAAAAGCCAGGCACCGAGAACTTCGATGATGCCTGAGGCGACGGACAGGGCCGTGGCCAAAATAATCATCGGCCAGGCACCCGATAGGCACCAACGGGTGAAGGCCCAGAGCGTCCGTGGCGGCGGGCCGTCCGAGCGCGCAAATGGCGGCACGAGGCCGCCGAGCCAGACAAGATACGGCCGGACCCGGGCGATCAGCGTGGTGAGGAAACCGCCCGTCATTCCGCCGCCTCCGCGACATTGAGAAAGCCGCCGGATTGACGCCGCCAAAAGCCCGCATAGAGCCCGCCTTTTTCCAGCAGCTCCTCATGGCTGCCTTCCTCGGCAATGCGCCCGTCATCGAGCACCAGGATGCGATCCATGTGCGCGATGGTGCTCAGTCGGTGGGCGATGGCGATAACCGTCTTGCCCTCCATCATGCCGTAAAGCGTGTCTTGGATTGCTGCCTCCACTTCGCTGTCCAGCGCGCTTGTCGCCTCATCGAGGACGAGGATCGGTGCGTCTTTCAAGATCACCCGGGCCAGGGCGATGCGCTGACGCTGACCGCCCGAAAGCTTCACACCGCGTTCGCCCACATGGGCGTCGAGGCCGCGTCTGCCGTTCGAGTCCTCAAGGTCATGGATAAACTCATCCGCCTGAGCCTGATGTGCCGCGCGCGATACGTCTTCTTCCGAGGCGTCTGGCCGCCCGTAAAGGATGTTGTCGCGCACGGACCGGTGCAGCAGTGAGCTGTCTTGTTGCACCATGCCAATCACGCTGCGCAGACTGTCTTGGGTGACGCGGGTGATGTCTTGGCCGTCGATGTCGATTCGGCCGCTTTCTGGGTCGTAGAAGCGCAGCAAGAGCTTGACGAGGGTCGACTTGCCCGCGCCGGAGCGCCCAACCAGCCCGACCTTTTCGCCGGCTTTGATCCTAAGGTCGATCCCTTGAAGACCGCCGCTGGCGCGTCCGTAATGGTGGCTGAGGCCGGTGAAGTCGATCTGGGCATTATCGAGCTTGAGCGGCTTTGCGTTCGGCGCATCGGTAAGAGTGATCGGTTGCGCGATGGTCTCCATCCCTTCGGCCACAACGCCGAGCGCGCGGAAGAACGAGGACAGGGCCCACATGATCCAGCCGGTCATCGCGTTCAGGCGAAGGGTCAGCGCTGTCGCGGCGGCAACCACACCGATTGAGGCCGTGCCTTGTGACCAGAGCAGCACCGCCCAGCCTACGACCGCGACGATCAGCAACCCGTTCAGCGCCGTTAGGACGACATCCATCGTGGTGAAGATCCGCATCTCTTGGCCGAAGGTGCGCCGCGTGTGCTCGATCGCTTCCTTGGCGTAGGCGATCTCTCGGTCATGATGGGCGAAGAGCTTGACCGAATGGATGTTGGTATAGCTGTCGACCACGCGGCCCGTGGTCATGGACCGCGCGTCTGAGCTTGCTTGGGATGCCGGTCCGATCCGGCGCATCGTCCAGCGCACCAGCAGGATATAAAGCCCGAACCAAACCGCCAATGGCAGGGCAAGGCGTGGATCTGCATCGGCCAGCAAGATCGCAGCACCGACCAGATAAGCGAGCGCAAAGGTCAGCGCGTCGAAGACCTGAAATATCGCGTCACCTGCCGAGGTGGGGGTCTGCATTATGCGGTTGGCGATGCGGCCTGCGAAGTCGTCCTCGAACCAGCCAACCGATTGGCGCAGCACTTGGCGATGAGCGCGCCACCGCACCAGGGCGCCGAAATTCGGGAGGACGCCGTTGTTCAGCAGCGCCGTGCCGATGCCTTGCAGCGCGGGCCGGGCGAGCAGCACGAAAAGCGCCATCGCCGCCAGTTCCCATCCGTATTGGGCGAGCACCTCTTCGGGTGAACCAGTCGCCAAAAGGTCCACAACCCGGCCCATGTAATAAATTAGCCAAAGCTCAACCGCTGCCACGACAACGGAAACCACGGCAGTTAGAGTAAAGAGCTTTTGGAAAGGGCGGCTGTAATCGAGAAGGAATGGCAGCAGTTTCGTGGGCGGCTTATCCGTTTCAGGATAGTCGCAATAGGGATCGACAATATTTTCGAAGAATCGAAACACGGGTCTGATGTCCTTTGGGCGTAACGGGCGGCGAGCGCTGCCCACTCAGCGGCCCGAGGCCTTGATATAGGGTCACGGTGCGCGAAAGACCATGACTGCCGAAACTGCCAGGCCTACTGCCATGATCCGCGAGAACCAGCGCCAAGCATGCGGGGTCTTCAAAAGGCGGCCCAAGATGCTGCCGGCGCCGGACCAAAAGGCGCAGACGAAAAGGTTGATGCCCGAGAATGACGCGGCCAGAAGCCCTGCGGCCTGAACGGGGGCAAGGTCGGCGGTGAAGCCCGCCGCGGCGGCCACCGCGATGGCCCAGATCTTTGGGTTGATCCACTGAAACAGCACCGCCTCGAGCACAGTGAAGGGACGCTGCCCTTCGGCCAAGTCGGCCCGTCCGATGGGTGTGGATCGCCAGACGGTCCAGGCAAGATAGACGATCCACAAAGCGGCGGCGATTTTTAGACCAAGCTCTAGTCCAGGACGCGCCGCCAGAGCCGTTCCAATCCCAAACCCGGTTGCCGCTGCGGTAACACCGACGCCAAGAACGACGCCGATCAGATGCGGCAAGGTTCGGCCAAGGCCAAAGCGCGCCGCGGAATTGGTCAGCAGGATCACGTTTGGCCCAGGCGTAAACAGGCCGACAAAGACAAACCACAAAAGTGCGCCCATGCTCAGCGCAACAGCTCTTCGCGCGTGAGGCGGAAGCCGCTGGCGATCCAAGCATCCTCCCGCTGGCGCAATGTCTCGCCAAGCGCGGCTCCGCTAAAGTGCTCGGCAAGGTCGGCCGGTCGGATCGGGAATTGGGCCCCGGCGCCTTGGGCGATTTGTTCGGTCGCACTTGCTGGCCAGGGCTCACGGCCTAGGGCCGCGCGCAGCAAAAGCGCGTCCGTGGCGGCCTTCTGTCCGAGCCGGTAGCCCAATGCGTGGGGCGCGTCTGGGCCAAGGGCTGCGCTTTGGATCTCCCGCAGGGCGCGGCCTTCGGCTTTCGACAATCGCAGCGCTTCGGACGCGTCTTGTGAAGGCGAAAGCGCCGCCAGCCGCCGGATCCATTCGGGCGGCACCGATAATGTCATCTCCAAGTCGATCAAAGGCTTGATCTTCGACGGGTCCGGTTGCGGCAAAACCTGTTCCAGCGCGCCGACCGATGCCATATCTGTGAGCGTCGCGGCAGGGTCTGGCGCGTCGAGCAGCTTGCGCATCTCTGCACCGACCCGCTCCCGTGAAACTTGGCCAAGGCCGTCAACATGGGACGCAATGGCGTGGAGCGCCTCCGGGTCTAAGTCGCGGTTGGCATCGCCATAATGCGCGTGGAAGCGGAAAAAGCGCAGGATCCGTAGGTAATCCTCCGTGATGCGTTGGGCGGGCTCTCCGACGAAACGGACGCGACCGGCCAGCGCATCCTCGTGGCCCTGACCCGTCGGATCGACGAGCGTACCGGCGCCATCGGCATAAAGCGCGTTCATCGTGAAATCGCGCCTTGCGGCATCCTCGGCCAATTGATCGGTAAATTGCACTGTCGCGTGGCGCCCGTCGGTCTCGATATCCCGGCGAAAGGTCGTGACCTCAAAGGGCTGCCCGTCGCTGATCACGGTCACGGTTCCATGGGACAGGCCCGTCGCGACCACGCGCAGGCCCGCCGCTTCGGCCAGATCGCGTGTCGATTCGGGCAGGGCGGAACTTGCGATGTCGATGTCGCTCGCCTCGCGGCCCAGGACCGCGTCGCGCACGCAGCCGCCGACGAAAAACGCCTCATGCCCGGCTTGCGTCAACAGATCCAGGACCCGCTGCGCGTTTATATGTTTGAGCCAGGCCGGTGCGATCTTCATTCCGCGACCCGGTCGCTGAGCGCTTTGAGGATGCGCGCTGTGGCGCCCCAGATGTAGTAAGGACCCCAAGGCACGGCGTAGAATTTCCGCCAGGCCCCGCGCCAACGGCGGCCCTCCACGCGGTAGTTTTGCGCGTCCAAGAGAAAGGCGAGTGGCACTCGAAAGACCTCGGCCACTTCGCCTGCCTCAGGAACCGCGTCAAAGCGGCGCTCAAGCCGCGCGAGCACCGGGGTGATCTGATAGCCGGTGACCGTTTCGTGGGCTTCAAGCTGACCAATGACCGATACATGGTCGGGCGGCAGGCCGATTTCTTCCTGCGCTTCTCGCAGAGCGGCCGCTATTGCATCGGCATCCCCCGCGTCAAGCTTTCCGCCCGCAAAGGCGATCTGGCCGGGATGATGTTTGAGGTGGCTGGCCCGTTGCGTCAGCACCAAGTGCGGGCCGTCGGCCTCCAGATCATCGAGCAGGACCAGAACCGCCGCTGGCTTGAGCCGCCGGTTTGCGGGCAGATCCAATGGCGCGTTCAGATCATAGTCCGAGGTTGGCCTGCCCTGCGCCTGCAGCGCGCGCTCAAAAGCGGTCCGGCCCCAGATATCTACGCGGCTTATCTCACGGTCGTGCATCAGTATCGGCCTCAAAGCCGAGGGTCTGTGGCTCAAACTCATAATGCGCGCCGCAGAACTGACAATCGGCTGTGACGATGCCCTCGACGGTGGTCATGCGGCGGATGTCTTTGGCCGAATAAATCGACAGGCTCTGGCGCACTTTCTCCGGTGAGCAGGTGCAACCGAAGGCCACCGGCTGCGCGTCGAAGACACGCGGGCCTTCTTCGTGAAACAGCCGCAGCAAAAGATCGGTCGGCGCGAGCGTCGGGCCGATAAGCTCCATGTCATCGACCGTATCGAGCAGGATGTTGGCGCGGTTCCAATTCTCGCCCTCATGCTCATCCAAGATGTCATTCGCCGCCAAAAGGCCACCCTCGCCAGAGCCACCCTCGCCAGAGCCACCCTCGCTCACGCCAGCCCCACTCAGGCGCGCAGGCGCCTCTGGCATCAGTTGCAGCATAACGCCCCCGGCGCGCCAACGCTCCTGCCCACCGGGCTCGGTGGAGCGGCCAAAGCTCAATGAAAAGCGGGTCGGCAATTGCTCGGATTGCGCGAAATAGGCCTCGGCGCAGTCTTTGAGTGCGTTGCCCGCGATCGGCGTGATCCCCTGGTAGGGCGCGGTGTCCGGGCCTTGATCAATCAGGACGGCGAAATAGCCTTTGCCGACTTGTTGAAATGCGGGCAGGTCGTCCCTCAGCCGGGCCTTGTCGAAACTGGCGAAAGCGCGGATTTCCGCAGGCTCACCTTCGGCTTTCGGCGCAAAATAATCAGTCGCAATCAGCCTGATCGGGCCATCTCCGCGGACTTGCAGCGACAGCTTCCAGCGCAGCTTGACCGTCTGCCCGATCAACGCCGTCAAAAGTGCCATCTCGGCGACCGCGGCCTCGACCTGCGGGGGATAGCAGTGTTGGGAGAGGATACGGTCAAGCGTGCCATCTAAACGCCCAACGCGGCCACGAATGTCCGATCTGTCGAGCTGAAACGGCAGCACCGTATCGTCCCAGGCAATTTTGCTTGTCAGGGTCATCGTCGCCTCGTCGCGCTTTTGATTAGCGCGCTGTTATCCAAACCTGGGCATATAGGGTGTTGCGCCATCGATGAACAGTGGTGCTATTGATCCAGCCGTCACGTTGCGGGCTATGCGGACCCGCGCGGCACTTCGGCGATCCGGGGCCAAACGAGAGGGCAGTGATGACCAATATTCTTCTCGTTCATCAGAACTTTCCTGGCCAGTACAAGCATCTCGTCCAAAATCTCGCAGCATCTGGTGCGCATGAGATCGTGGCCCTCGGCCAAGCCGCCCTGCCGGCGATGAAGGGCATCAAATATATCCGCTATGCGCCCCACAAACCGCCGTCCAAGACCGACTACGCTCTGTCGCAATACTGGGAGGAGTGTGCAGGGAACGGGTACGGCGCGGCGCAGGCGGATATATTTGATGCCCTTCATCGCCGGCAGGGCGGCTTGGCCGAGGGCCACG